>JACAAZ010000040.1 GCA_013376995.1 Bacteroidota bacterium
AGTTCTTTAAAATATTGGTTCGGTAGTTCAGTTGGTTAGAATACGTGCCTGTCATCTCGTCACGAGTGACGAGACGGGTTCGAGTCCTGGGGTTATCGAAAATGAAGTTTGAAAATTAGTTCTTTAAAATATTGGTTCGGTAGTTCAGTTGGTTAGAATACGTGCCTGTCACGCACGGGGTCGCGGGTTCGAGTCCCGTCCGGACCGCTTAAGAGGGAGCCTGGCTCCCTCTTTTTTTTATAATTTTTCATATAATGTTTTACGTATATATCTTAAAATCAGAGAGATCTGCACAATTTTATAAAGGGTTCACTTCGGATCCCGTCTCCAGGTTATTCGAACACAATGCCGGTTTTAGCAACCATACAAAGGGAAAAGGGCCATGGATTATGGTGTTTTTGCAACCATTTGATTCAAAAAGAGATGCTCTTATTGAAGAAATCAGAATCAAAAGACTTAACAAATCTTCAATTGACAGATTGATTAAATCAGACGTCAATATGGTTAACGCTTTCTGGGGAAATCATTTCGTTGGTTAGCATAGGTGCCTGTCATCTCGTCATGAGTGACGAGACGGGTTCGAGTCCCGTCCGGATCGCAAAAAGCTCTCATTATGAGGGCTTTTTTCATTTATGCTATACTATAATTATATTTTGTATTCAGAAAGCCACGATCTCTATTACAAAGGGATAGACGAAAACATTAGCCGTCGACTATATGAGCATAATTCAGGGAAAACTCGATATTCCGATGGGAAAGGCCCATGGAGATTAGTATATCTGAAAACAGCCGTCACAAAAAGTGAAGCGCCAATAGAAGAAAAGCGCCTTAAGCGGTTGAATAAAAGATCGCTGGAATCATTGATCATATCAGCGGGTAATGAAATTGAACAGGGAAATATAGGCTTCAATTCAGAAGGTTAGAATACATAACCGGCAAATGAGTGGAATTGACAAGTCGAAATGACAGGAATACTCAATAATCAAGCCTCCTTTGGATACATAATATTTCAAATTCTAGTCTCGTTGCTTGATAAAAAATAGATGATTTATATTAAATATAAGATAATCAATTATTTATCGCTTTAAGTTGGATTAATTTCATCGACTCTGTTAGTGTTGAGCCTCTAAAATCAAAATTTCCAGCAGTTTTCTTTGTAAGGTACTATTACTTTTTGCCTCATTATACATTAACAATTGAATAATCTTTCCAAAATATTGACTTTGATTAACTAACATAACTACACCATGGGCTTATTTAATAACCTGTTTAAGAGTAAAAGAGTTGATACCCAAAGCAGAAGCGTTCGAGTCTTAAAAAGGGCCGACCTATTACTGGAGGTAATCCGTGAATCGATTGAAATCGCTAAGGTAACTCCTGATGTGGATGACAAGAAAGCACGACTGGAGTATGCAATGAAACATGTTATTGAATTGATAGCCCTTTCAAACAGGTATCCAATTGTCAATCTTAAATCTCTTTCAACCTATTATGCTTCAATCCGTGAAATCCGCAATGAAATTAAGCTGATTCAGACGGTTGGGGTCCCTTACAATAAATTGGAAGTTGCCTAGCAAAATAAGGAAAGCAAGACTTTAAGGCCTCGCTTCTAAAATCTAATAGCAGATTAAGCTGCCCCGGTTTAAAAATGGAAATACCGGTTAATGCTCAATCTGCTATATTCTTTTCCAGGATTCAGGAATTAGAACATTCCACCACCTTTGAAACTTGCGTCATCAGACCGGCCTCTTTGCTTGTTCTGAAAATTATTGAAGGAATAAGATGCTGTGATCATTAAGATTGGGCCTTCTGCCTGGATCTGGTAATCATTATTGTATTTGACACTTTTAACCGTGTAATCAAACTTTATTGAATTGAAGACATTTTGAGCCGTGAAACCTATATTGCCTTTGCCCTTCATAAAAGGTTGATTTACAGATATATTTACTGTGTAAAATCCGGAAGTATTTCCTTGTGCATCGATTCCAGGACCCTGGAAATAGCTTACTGCCTGTAATCTGGTACCCCATTTCAGGGAAAAGTTGGAAATTAGACGGGCATCCCATGAATAGGCTTCCTTGCTTGATTCAGAACCACTCACCAGGGCACTTATGGTTGAGTGATAAAGATTTGCCCCTGTACTTACCTGCCACCACTTTGTGAAATTTAAGTCCAGTCCGGCCTCAATTCCGTATGATTTTTGACTGTTTGCATTTATCAGCTGATGAATCATAATTCCGCTATCCTGTAATAATCTGAGCGTGCTAAAACTGTTTCTCGTATTTCTGAAATATGTCTGAACAGAGAGTGTGGTGATCTTGTACATCAATCGGTAATTAAATTCGAAGGCATCCGTGTACTCCGGTTCCAGTATAGGGCTACCCTGGAAAACATTATAAGGGTCAATGTAACCGGGCTGCTTGTTTAACAACCAGGGCTGAGGACGGTTAATCCTTCGGCTGTAGCTAAGCTGGAACTGTTGCTTCCCGTTCAGGTCCTTTGATAAATGCACAGATGGATAGAGCATGAATTTGTCAAAGTCATATTTTGATCCATCATTGGTGAATGAGATCTTACGGGTAAAATATTCACTCCTGATGCCCAGCATATATCCGATACCCAAAACCTTATTGGAGAAAGTGGCATAACCGGAATAAATATTATTTACGTAATCCAGTTTGTATGTATATAAAGGATTGACAATCCAAGTATTGGTTTGTACATCAAGGTTTTGAAATTTAAGGTCATCCGTGCGGTTTTCATACCTTAATTGCCCTCCAACCTCAAGAGAACCTTCTTTGATTGGCTTTTTGTAATCAATATTTGCGCGGTACTGGTAATTGAAGTTATCCTTGATAAAATGCAAAGCTGATTTAGTTCCCATATCCTGGTAAAGATCATTTGCCGATTTCTCAACAAGGTTATTGATGTCTCTTCCATCCCAGGATGTATAATAGCTTGAAATTGACAGGCTGTGGTTTTCGCCAAATTTATGTGTATAGTCAAGTGTAACTTCCGGGACGCGGCCCGTTACATCCAGTGAATTTGAGCTGAAACTGAAGATTTTCCCGTTTGCTGGAAACCATAACATATTATAGCGGGTATCGGTTCCCTGGTCATATCCTTGTTCACCATAGCTACCTGACAGGTTAATTGAATTCCTGTCATTCAGGTCAATATCAATACCTGCTTTGCCACTCAGATTGTCATTGTGATAATATTGATCTGCGGATTCTTCAATATGCTGTGTCCCTTCCGTAAGATAGCTGATATTGTTGATATCGATACTATTGCGATATTTGTTCTTTGCAAAATCGATTCCGGCAAAAACATTTACTTTCCCCTTCCGGTAATTCACGAGAGCATTTGCAGTGTATTTATCAGTCGTACCAATGGATGTGTTAATATTGCCATTCAATCCCTGCAATTGATCTTTTTTTCGTATAACATTGATAATACCTGCAGTGCCATCAGCATCATACCTGGCTGACGGATTCGTGATTACTTCAATTTGTTTTATGGATGCAGCATTGATCTGCTTAAGTGCATCTGAGCCTTTCAGTACAGAAGGTTTACCATCAACAAGAACAACATAGTCGGAGCTTCCTCTTAAGGTCACATTTCCCTGGGGATCCACTTGAATTGATGGCGTGTTTTCAAGCACATTTACAGCAGAACCACCTTTCGCAACAGTGCTTTCATCTACATTGATAACCCTCTTGTCAATCTGGTATTCGACTTTTGCTTTTTCACCAACAATGGTTACTTCATCCAGTTTTGAAGCTGAAGGGCTTAGGGTGATATTTCCAATATCTTTTGTTGGTTTAGTATGGTCTAGTTCAATTTTGTCAGTCAGTTTATTATCAAAACCCAAAAAAGTGATTCTCAGGTAATACACTCCCAATGGTAATTTGTCAATCCGGAACTGACCAGATTCAGAAGTAATAGTTCCTGTTAACATGGAGGAGTCGTTCCAGTTAAATACTGCAATATTCACATATTCCATGGGTTTATTTGTTGCGGCTTCCAAGATGGTTCCGGTTATTGTGCCACCCTTAGGGTCTGGAAAATTGATAGATGAACCCAAAACATTTATTGAAAGAAAGATAAGCAACGATGAGATGAACATAAATGTTCGGGATGAATTGGATTTCATGGGAGGGTTATGATTGAATTAGATTAATGGATTTTTTCAATAATTTCAAATGATTCAGGAGCACTTTTCAATTGTTGTGACGCAAATGTCTATACAGGGTTACTAATATGAAAAATGAATTCTGTAAATGCCGGAAAATGGGAGGTGAACTGGCTGAAATCCGGTTCAGGTGAAAATCTGACGGTAATTGAGTTAATTATTTGGCTGAATTTTATAAGGCGTGATCAAACTATGTGTAATACATGGAGACCTAAATTAGAACCATGTCAAATAGTAAATCTGAACAATAAGAAAACCTTGATCTGGATGTCATTTTCTATCTTTATAGCCTGAAAATGAATTTTACAATCCTGACGGATGACCAATTTGGACTTATTAATAAAACTGAATAAATGAATGAATTAGTAATTAATCGGGCTGCTGACAACATCAGAATTCTTGCTGCATCAATGGTAGAAAAAGCAAAATCAGGACATCCTGGTGGTGCCATGGGAGGTGCTGATTTCATCAATATACTTTTTACAGAATTCCTCAGGAATGATCCTTCTGATATGAACTGGCACATGCGTGACAGGTTCTTTCTTGATCCAGGTCATATGTCACCTATGTTGTATGCTGTCCTGACTTTGTCAGGATCCTATTCTCTTGATGATATCAAGAATTTCAGGCAGTGGGGGAGTTGTACGCCGGGCCACCCGGAACTGGAAGTTGCCAGAGGTGTCGAAAATACTTCCGGCCCGCTTGGCCAGGGTCATGCAATGGCCATTGGAGCTGCAATTGCCGAGAGGTTCCTGTGTGCAAGGTTTGGGGAATGGATGGCTCATAAAACATATGCTTATATTTCTGATGGCGGCATCCAGGAAGAGATTTCACAGTCAGCCGGCCGTATTGCCGGCTTTCTTGGTCTGAGCAACCTGATAATGTTCTTTGATTCTAATGATATTCAACTTTCAACAGAAACCAGTGCTGTTACTTTTGAAGACACAGCAATGAAATATCGTGCCTGGGGATGGAATGTCATCACCATAAATGGCAATGATTCTGCAAAGATCCGTTCAGCACTAAGTACTGCCGTAGTGGAAAAGGATAGGCCAACCCTGATCATTGGAAAAACCATAATGGGCAAGGGTGCCAGGAAAGCCGATGGAAGCAGTTATGAAGGTCTCTGCGCCACTCATGGAATGCCGCTCGGCGAATCAGGTGCTTCATTTGAAAAATCTATTGAGAACCTGGGAGGTGACCCATCAAATCCTTTTGTGATTTTTCCTGAGGTTATAGAATATTATGAGAGAAATAGAGCCACGAAGATTCAGGATGCGGCTCTCAGGAAATCCCAACAGGCTGCATGGGCAACAGATAATCCGGAACTTTCTGCAAAATTGAATGGTTTTCTTTCCGGAAAAGCTCCTGATCTTGATTTTGGATCTATTATCCATAAAGAAAATATTGCCAGCCGTGTAGCATCATCAACTGTTCTGGGATATCTTGCCCAACATGTTGAGAATATGATTGTTTCTTCAGCCGACCTTGCCAATAGCGACAAGACTGACGGTTTCCTGAAATTTACCAAGCCCTTTGTCAAGGGTGATTTCAGCGGAGCCTTCCTGCAGGCAGGTGTGAGTGAATTAACTATGGCTGCTATCTGTAACGGAATAGCTTTGCATGGAGGTGTTTGGGCAGCCTGTGCCACTTTCTTTGTATTCAGTGATTACATGAAGCCAGCTATACGGCTGTCGGCTTTAATGGGATTACCTGTTAAGTTTATATGGTCGCACGACGCATTCAGGGTAGGAGAGGATGGCCCAACTCATCAGCCTGTAGAGCATGAAGCTCAAATCAGGTTAATGGAGCAATTGAAAAATCACCACGGTGAGATGAGCCTTCTGGCACTCCGTCCGGCGGATTCTTACGAGACTTCCGTTGCCTGGAAAATGGCCATGGAAAATGTAACAACACCAACAGCGCTTATACTTTCACGCCAAAATATCCCGGATTTGCCAATCAAGGGAGACTCAAGATTTGCTTCTGCGATGAGAGCTGGCAAAGGTGCCTATATTGTTACTGATTGCGAAGGACAACCTGATGTAATACTTGTTGCAAGTGGTTCTGAAGTTGCAACTCTTGTTGAAGGAGCTAAGTTATTATTAACTCAAAAGTCGATAAAATCCAGAGTCGTTTCTGTGATCTCAGAAGGATTATTCCGCAAGCAAGCTATTGAATATCAACATGCTGTTATACATCCGGATATTCCTGTCTTTGGTTTAACAGCAGGTTTACCAGTGACGTTGGCTGGACTTGTTGGAACCAAAGGTCGCGTTTGGGGCCTTGATCATTTTGGATATTCAGCCCCTGCAAAGGTGCTGGATGAGAAATTCGGATTTACTCCATCCCATGTTTTTGAAGAAGTTGCAAAGTACCTGCAAATCTGATTTTTATAAGTTATTCTTGCGGTGCTTCTAGCGCATTAATTACTTCGTCCTTATCACACCCCCTGATCTCACAGTATCCGGCCTGCAAGGCTGTAATCTGTCCTTCGGTTAAAACCCATTTGATAAACTCAATGCAATTTGGGTCAGTTGGTTTTCCGCGACATACCAGGTTAAGATCACGGCAAAGATGTGAGGGGAAAGTACCCAGGTATGCAGCATGATGAAGTTTTACAGCTGTTTCGTAATTATTCTCCTTATTGTCAATTGTCTTGTTACCGTTAATATCAATAGGTAATACACAGATTCCGTTCAATTGCTTTAGAGAAGTAGGATCAAATGCAAAATGAGCGTTACAGAACCCTATGCCATTCTTATCCATGACAATTGCTTTAACCAGTCCAGTATCACCCTCCATGCCAATTCCTTTCAGCTTACTAAGAGAGATTTCAAGGTAATCAGCCCAAACACCTGCTGCACCTGATTTGTCAGACCTGATGTAAACATTTACCGGGGATTTATCATTGGAGCCGGTTAATGTCCCCCAGGTCAGGTTTGATTTGGCAGAGAAGATATCAGCCAATTCTTTACGGGTTACCCCTTTCTTGATTAACTCATTTGCCGAAGGATTTTCCCTGTTAATGATTGGAATTACAGCTTCCCTAGAAACAGCTACCTGCCAGAGGCCATTATCCTCCTGCTCAGGAGTGAGGTTCATGGAAACCATGGCCAGGTTCGAATTGCCCGAGGTAAGGTCGGTGATTCCAGCGCCTGTTCCATTTGCATTTATCTCAATTTTTAAGCCCGGATTGAGTGACATGAATTTCTCCGCCCACAAATTCATGAGGGGGGCAAGGGCATAGGCGCCAGATATTTTTAATTCCCCCTTTAATTCTTTGGAAGTAGCTTGATTTGATCCTGCTTTCTCCTTTGAAGGGTTACAGGATGCAAAAACCAAAATCATTAAAGCGCTGATAATTAGATAAGGTTTCATGACGTAAAGTATTTGTATTTACAAGAATGTATAATTTTTAATGTAAGCCATCGTAAAATTAAACCCGGAATACATTGAAATAATCAACATACAAATATATATAATATATATAAATATTCCAAATATAAAACTTAATAAGATTTTGATTTTCACATAGCTATAAAGGTATATATGTAAATTCAGATGTCGGATATTTAATAAATTTTTCTATTTTTGAAACTAATATGTCCGACTTCCTGAAATCGGACAGTTTTGATACAAATATTAACGCACTTTTTCAGAAATTTGCTTATGTAAAATGTAAAACTGCATTATCTACTGTTAATCACTTGAATATTAGAGTTTGTAACCGGATTGCAAGGCCAAAGAATGATTCAGTCTTATAAATCTGATAATATCCTGGTGAAAAGATGGTAAACAACAAAAATAATAACCGATAATCTTACAGTTTACGTTTTCCAGACAAATTTAGCGGATAGTATTCTTCTATTCGTGCAAGTTTCAAAAGCCTTCCCTCAGCTATTTGAAATTTAATTTACTAATGCAATCCTGGAATGGATTGCATGAAGTATAGGGATAAGTGGCAATGAAGTAAAATTATGGGAAAATGAAGTACTAGATTTGTTCTTTCTTAACAATTGACAATTCTGGTGGTAATACAATCGTTTGATTTGAATGGAATTAAGACAAAATGATTTTCAATCTTAATTACGCTTAAGTGGAAAAATCATTGATTATATAAGTGCCTCGGATGCTAGTTTATATAAGAACCTCATTTCATTTAGGACAAATATGGCCTTTAAGGAGAAATTATATCTCTTTTAAGGCTTTGTGTTTTAAATGTGATCTTAAATAGGTTTTGAGAGACAGGGCCGGATTAGAGGTCAAAATAAAGTGCTCGTTGATATTAATCAAGATATAAAATATCCTTGAATTATCAAGTGGGAAATTCTTCTAAATCACATAAACTAGATCAGTTTTCTGATGATACAAAGAATAACAACTTACTAATAACCTGCATATTATACTATTAACACCAAAAACCCAACTCATGATGAAAGCTTTACTTCCATTTCTCCTTATCACTGTATTTTGTTTTTGCATACTTCAATTAAATGCTCAAACACAGGATAAACCTGTTCATCCGGTTAAGATAAGCCATGGTGTATTCCTGGGAGAAACTCCTCCTTTACGCGATTTGCCAGCTTTGAGCCAGGCCCAGGTAGATGAACTGACCAGGAAACGATCAGAAGAAAAAGAAATGAATGAAGGCCTTTCACACCGCTCTTATCCATTTTCGGATATTGCCTTACCAAAGGGGCCTGATCAGGCATGGCAAAGAGGTATGGGTTCTAAAAGTGCCCTCGCGAACACCCCGATTCAGAATTTTGCAGGGCAGACTTCGAGTTCTTTTCCTCCTGACTGCAATGGTGCAGTGGGACCAAACCATTATATGCAAGCTGTGAATGTTACTTATGCCATCTATAACAAGACAGGAACAAAATTAGCAGGTCCTACAGCTTTCAATACATTATTTGGATCCGTACCAGGTGCAACACGTAATGACGGAGACCCTCTTGTACTTTATGATGAACAAGCTGATCGCTGGTTGGCTGTTGAATTCTCTGTCCCGAGCATGGTTGCTGGTTCCGGGAATGATTACATGCTAATAGCAGTATCCACAACCAACGATCCTACGGGAACCTGGAATAAATATTCTTTTGATGTTGCTGACGGCCCCGACTATGAGAAATTCGGGATTTGGCAGGATGGATATTACATGGGTGTGAATAATAGCGCCGGGAATGATATTTATGTATTCCAACGATCTGTTATGGTTGCAGGTGGAGCCAGCCCTGGTATGATAGGCTTTACCAATCCAAACAGGCCAACATCTATTGACGGTTTTATGTGCGTTCCTCCTGTGGATAATGATGGTGCTTTTGCACCCGCAGGTGCACCCGGAACTTTTATTGCCTTCAATGATGATGCAATTGGTGGAGGAGCTGACCAACTTTGGATTTATGAATTGCACGCTGACTGGACAACCCCTGCCAGTTCTACTTTTTCACGGGTTCAGCAAATACCTGTTACAGCCTTCGACAGCAATTTCGGCACAGGCTGGAATAACATTGCACAATTAGGAACAACCATGAAAGTTGACGCAATCCCACAGGTTATTATGAATCCCCCGCAATACAGGAATTTTGGAACTTACCAGACCATCGTTTGCTGTCATACAGTTGACGTGGATGGTACGGACCATGCCGGTATCCGCTGGTATGAGCTGAGAAGGGGTACACAGACATCTGGTAACTGGACAGTTCGGCAGACTGGAACATATGCACCAGACGCCAATTCCAGATGGATGGGGAGTATAATGTTAAATGGCACAGGTAAGATTGGACTGGGATATTCAGTCTCAAGTTCAACAATTAATCCAGGTATCAGGTATACAGGACAAAGTGCCTCCGCCTATGCGGCTGGTCTTGGGGTAATGGATATATCAGAGCAGACTATTCAATCAGGTTCATATTCCCAAACTGGTTATAACCGCTGGGGCGATTATTCTGACTTGTCAATTGACCCTACTGATGACCAGACATTCTGGTATACAACTGAATACATGGCCAGTACCAGCAGCCATGCAACAAAAATAGCTTCTTTTAAATTCGGGAATGATCCTACTGTTGCCACGATTGCTGCTTCGGCGATAACAGCAACTACTGCAACCTTGAATGGAACAGTTAATCCTAACGGGTTGGCAACGACGTATTATTTTCAATATGGATTGACTACATCATACGGTAGTACAACAACCAGTACTTCCGCAGGTTCCGGGTCTACAGCTGTTGCGGTTTCAGCTGCCCTGACAGGTTTAACTGCCGGTGCTACCTATCATTACCGGATTGCAGGGACTAATACGGATGGAACAAATTATGGAGTTGACATGAGCTTTACGGCTCTTGGTGCAGCTACGGTTACCACAACTGCTGCTAGTTCAATAACTCAGACAACTGCTACTTCGGGAGGAACGGTTACTTCAGACGGGGGATATTCCATAACTGCACGCGGCGTATGCTGGTCTACCTCTGCCAGCCCAACAATTTCGGGTAGCCACACTTCAGATGGAACCGGAACCGGAGTGTTTACCAGTTCTCTGACTGGTTTACTGCCTGTGACACTCTATCATATAAGGGCATATGCTACCAATGCAAACGGAACCTATTACGGTTCTGACCTCACATTTACAACTGATGGAGCTGCAGTAGTTACAACTACAGCTGCTTCCGCTATTACAAACACAACAGCTACTTCGGGGGGTACAGTTTCATCTGACGGAGGTTCAACAGTCAGTGCCCGTGGCGTATGCTGGTCAACTGCAGCAAGTCCTACGATTGCAGGAAGTCATACAACGGATGGCTCGGGAACCGGTACTTTTACCAGTTCCATTACCGGGCTGAGTGCCAGCACGATATATCATATTAGAGCTTACGCAACCAATGCAAACGGAACATTTTACGGTACTGATTTAACTTTTACAACTACTTGCGGAATTATTACAGCTTATCCATGGACAGAAACATTTGAGAATGCCGGAGCTATTCCGAATTGCTGGACCCAGGAATATGTTACAACCGGTAATCTTAGCTGGACTTTTGTCACAGGGAATGGG
>JACAAZ010000041.1 GCA_013376995.1 Bacteroidota bacterium
TCAAAATCTGTGGAGCTGCCGGGAGTCGAACCCGGGTCCAAACAGTCAGCAAAATCGCTTTCTACATGCTTAGCTCTTAGTTGATTGTCGGGGAACGGCCGGCAAAAAGCCACCCAACCGCTACCTTATTCCCTTTGGTTTTCGAATTGTCACCAGGACCTTGACAACCTTATCCATCCATTTTTGATGCCCGGGTACAGGACGCCGGAGGGCAGGGCTTCCTGGGGGGCAATCAGCAGGTTAATACTTGGTATTAAGCGGCCAATGCGTAATTATAATCGTTGCCATTTATGTGGCGTGAGCGTTTGGTTTAAACGGGCCATCCACTCAAAGTCCCGGCATGCTTACCATCCCACTGTCACTGCTGTCAAAACCGGTCAGCCCCAATGTTATGATCTGCAAAATTACGAAAAAGCACGGTCTTATTCCTTTCTAATTAGCATTCTGCATATGAATAGTGTTACTATTTGGTTGGAGGTCAATAAATAAAAAGTAAATTATTTCCTGAATCTTCAATCACGAGTGAGCTTACCTAATGATTCGTTGTTATTTTTTACTCATATCATTCTGTTTGGTAACCCTGTTTACCGATGCACAATCTCTGAGTGTCAACCGGTTTGCAGAAGAAGAGGGTTTGCCTAGCCCACTGGTTAAATCCATTACAAGAGACAAATTTGGAATTATTTGGGCTGCCACTGACGATGGTTTGGTCAGTTTCGATGGAAGGGAGTTCAGGATCTACCAGGAAGAGTTTCCGAGTACTTACTGCAAAGCAGTTACCTGCCTGCCGGATGGCAGCCTCCTCGTTTCTTCCGACCAGGGTGTGACAAGGGTAAGCGGGAACCCGGCTCATCATGAATTTCAGGTAATTGGTAAAGGTTCAGTGCATAGAGTCGATTCACTTATGTGGTTTCCAAAACTCTTTTACCTGGATCAATCGGGTAATACATGGCTGGGAGATAATTCCAGGATTTACCGATTAAGCAATAACCACTTCAAGCCTTACAAATTAGGGCCAGAGATGTCGACCAACAATTATAACAGGTCATTTTCTTTTGTATCTGATGGTGCCGGACATTTATATGCCTTTTCAGAGACAGGGTATGTATTGCTATATGATCCTGCAACCGATAGATTTCTTAAACTGAGCATGCCTCAAAAGCTTTCTTCTGTGCATGCCGCCTTTAATATTAGTAAGGAAACAATTCTCATTGCTGCAAAAGACGGTATCATTGAAATGAAAGTGGGTTCTAATGGAATGATCATTTCCATGAGAAATATAAGCTCCCTTGAAGTTTCATTTTTTGCAAGAAATTCTAAATCAGTCGTTTACTTTGGGACTTGGGCTGAGGGGTTATTCAGGATTGAACGGACAATGGAAGGAGAATATGGGATTCAGAAAATTGAGGAATACACCGAGAAGAATGTAACGCACATTTTCATTGACGAAGTTGATAATATATGGGTGTCATCTGACAACGGCATAATGCTGCTCCAGGAAACTTTGTTTGGCAGTCCCTTCAAAAACCTGACTAATTCTTATATTCAGAGTGTTGCATGTACTAAATCGGAAGTCGTTTTTACCGATGGACAAAAAGTCTTTGGTGTTGAATCCAATAACACAAGCCCGGGAAAGGAACTTCTCAAATGTCAGTCATTAGTTTTGCAGGCTTTGCCAGTTTCCAACGGGTATTGGCTTTCGGATGCAAATGGTAGTATTTGGTTGTGCGACAAGAAAGGGAGGTTAATTCATTCTTTTGACTTCCGTAAAAATGGAAATGCTGTATTCCGTTTGCTACAGGATCACTCAGGCAATATCTGGGCCTGCCAGGATGCCAATAATAACCTTATTTGTATTACTCCTGATTTCAGGGTAAAATCGTATGGACCTGCCAGGGGATTGACATCACGGATTATATCCCTGGGTATTTCGCCAAAGGGCAAGATTTATGGGGGCGGTATGCATGATTCTGCATTCCTTTTTCGTTATGATGAAAAGACTGATCGTTTTGAGAACCTTAGTCAGCCTCTGCATTTCGAACGAAATATTGATATCAATCTGAATGATATCGCCTGCCCGAATGAAAATGAGATATGGCTGGCAACCTCTTTTGGCCTGGTACATTTTAGCCAGGGCAATATGGATAGGGTAAATCTACGGCAATACACAGCTAATTCAATCAAAGCCATTGCTATTGATAAATTGGGATATATATGGTTTGCTAATAACAAAGGTTTACATCGTTTTAAAGATGGAGACCTGATGTCTTTCGATGAGAAAAATGGCCTTCCCGCAAAAGCCATTGGATACAGAAGTATTGTGGTTGACGGGATGGGCCGTTTATGGGCTGGAACTTCTGCTGGCCTGGCAGTTTCTCCCATACTGACAGAGCCGGCAAAAACCCAGCAGCCAAGGATCCGTTCTATACTTAAAAATAATGATCTTGTAGACCCAAAGATTGACGAAGCCCTGGAAATCTGTAATAAGGATGTTGTAAAGATCACAATTGCATCTCCCGAGTTTCCAATAAAGAATATCCGTTATGAAAGATGGATTACAGGAATAGACAGAACCTGGATAAAGGTCGAGAACGATGCAATAGTCACAATCTCCGAAATTCCACCTGGTAAATACCTGTTGAAGATCAGAGCAAGGCAGGTTGGGAACTACTGTTATAGCGAACCAGTCCTGTTCACAATAAGAGTAAACCTTATCTGGTATGAACGGTGGTGGGTAATTGCTATAATATTGCTTGCATTTTTTGGTGTTATCAGGGTAACCATGTATTACTATTCCAGGAAGCTCCGGAATGACAATCAACGGCTTGAAGAGGGGATAAGACAGAGAACACACGAGATCTTACAGAAGAATGAACAGATCGAATTTCAAAATGCGGATATTATCCATAAGAATGAAGCTCTCAGCCTTAAAAATCTCGAACTTGAACAGGCTAAAAACTATGCGGAAGAAGCTGTTAAAGCAAAAGCTCAGTTCCTTTCTATTATGAGCCATGAGATTCGCACTCCAATGAATGCCGTTATCGGTATCACACATCTTTTAATGCGAAATCAACCCAGGCCGGAACAATTGGAGGACCTTAAAATACTGAAGTTCTCGGCTGAGAATCTTCTTGGTCTCATCAACGATGTGCTGGATCTGAATAAAATTGAAGCAGGTAAACTGGAACTGGAGTTTATAGATTTCAATCTTCGAAACCTGGTTGAGGGTATTACAAGTTCATTGCATTATAAGGCAAATGAAAAAGGCATCGAGCTAAACTTCTATTGTGATCCGAATTTGCCCGATTTCATAATTAGCGATCCTCTTCGGTTAGCTCAAATCCTGAATAACCTGGTTGGCAATGCCATCAAATTTACATCGCAGGGTGGGGTAGAAGTTGCCGTTAAGATGCTTAAGCATGTAGTAAATGAATTTGAAGTTGAGTTTTCCGTGACTGATACCGGTGTCGGAATTCCTTTGGAGATGCATGCAAAAATATTTGATTCTTTTACACAGGCGTCTTCTGAAACCAGTCGTAAATACGGTGGGACAGGTTTAGGACTTACAATTTCGGATCACCTGGCATCGATGCTTGGAACCCGAATAGAATTACTCTCTGAACCTGGAAAAGGAACCAAGTTCTTTTTTATACTTCACATGGCAAAAGGTGGAAGTAAAAGTGAGTCAGAAAAAGTAGATTTTGTTCCCGACGATCAGCATCGGTTTAATCAACAAAAAGTATTGCTCGTTGAGGACAACAAGATCAATGAGATCATTGCCAGGAAATTAATGGAAGAATGGAACCTGATTGTAGAAACAGCCTATAATGGAGTAGAAGCAGTCGAGAAAACATCAGTGATCAACTTTGACCTTATACTGATGGACCTGCAAATGCCAGAAATGGACGGATACCAAACTACAGCAGCAATCCGTGACAATATGCTAAATGCCAACCATTCAGTACCTATCATAGCCCTGACTGCTTCATCACGTAACGAGATACATGAAAAGGTATTGAAGAGTGGCATGAATGATTATGTCCTGAAACCATTTGATCCAAATGACCTTTTCCAAAAGATCAGGTCATTCCTGGGGTAAATTCCAGGCTAGCCCTTGAGTGGTTGGGCATATTGACTGACATCTCCTGCCGTAATGTTGCCATCACAAAGTATTGCGAGGCGTTCAACTACATTTCTGAGTTCCCTGATATTTCCACTCCATTGAATGCTTTTTAGCGCATCCATTGCTGACTCTTCGAAGGTTATCAAAGGTTTCCCGTTCGATTCGCAGATATCTTCCATAAAATGCGCAGCCAGCAAGGGAATATCTTCCGAACGTTCATTAAGGGTAGGCACATGAATGAGGATAACGCTAAGCCGATGATACAGGTCCTCCCTGAAGTTCTTGTTCTGGACCTCCTCTAACAGGTTTTTATTGGTGGCAGCTACAACCCTGACATTTACAGGGATTTCTTTTTCTCCTCCAACACGCATGATCTTTTTCTCCTGAAGTGCCCTCAGAACCTTTGCCTGGGCTGAAAGGCTCATATCTCCTATTTCATCCAGAAACAAGGTTCCGTCAGTTGCTTGTTCAAAATCGCCCTTTCGCTGCTTGATGGCGGATGTAAAAGAACCCTTTTCGTGTCCGAATAGAACAGATTCAATGAGTTCAGATGGAATTGCCGCGCAGTTGACTTCAACGAAAGGCCCTTCGGCACGGTTGCTTTTTTCATGCAGCCATCTGGCAACAAGTTCCTTGCCTGTGCCGCTTTCACCGGTTATCAGCACCCTTGCATCAGTAGCAGCAACTTTTTCAATCATATCCTTGATGCCGGTGATTGCAACAGATTCACCAATCATATCATATTGCTTGCTTACCTTCCGCTTTAGGGCTTTGGTTTCAGTAACCAGCCTTGACTT
Organism: Bacteroidota bacterium; assembly: GCA_013376995.1. GTDB lineage: Bacteria > Bacteroidota > Bacteroidia > Bacteroidales > UBA4417 > UBA4417. The sequence continues at coordinate 4,921 of JACAAZ010000041.1, forward strand.
GTCCATCGCATTTCGCAGGGTGATTAACAGACGATTGAGGTCAAGAGGTTTTGAAATATAATCGTACGCTCCTTTTTTTATGGCTTCAACAGCTGTTTCAATGTTACCATGTCCTGATATCATTACCACGGGGGTGTCAGCGATCTTAAGTACATGCTCAAGGACCTCAATGCCATCCATCTGTGGCATTTTGATGTCACACAATATCACATCATATGCTTCCTTGCCGACTTGCTCCAGTGCAGCCGGGCCATCAACTGCTTCGTCAACCAGGTAGTTTTCATATTCCAGGATTTCACGAAGTGTATTTCTGATTGCTCTTTCGTCATCGACTATAAGGATACGTGGCATGGCTATGTTATTTGGGAAATGGTTATAGGTTATTAGTTATTAGTTACTTCTGCCTGAGGCATTCGTTTTAAGCGTTAGGAGTACTCGACTAAATCCACTTTTGTCTTTTTCCTTTTGTCTTTTATCTTTCAAGTTTTGTCTTCCTTGCTTTCTGCAGCCGCCCCTTGTCCCCCAGTCCCCAAGTCTCCCAGTCACCAAATCTCCCTATCTCCCTATCTCCCAGTCCCCTCATCTCCTAATCACAATTATCCCCTATATCTTATCCATTTCCACAACTCATGGTAATTTACCTTCTTTCCGTACATAAGGATTCCTGTACGATATATTCGAGATGCCACCCAGGTGGTAAGCATGAACCCGGCAATCAGGAGCACCATAGATGTTGCCAACTGCCAATAGGGCACACCAAATGGAATTCGAACCATCATAATCACAGGTGAGGTAAAAGGGATCATCGAAAGCCAAATAGCCATTGAACCCTGGGGGTTATTAATAACAGACTGTGCCACCACAAAGGCAAATATTAGAGGCACTGTTATTGGCAGCATGAATTGTTGTGTATCTGTTTCATTATCAACAGCTGAACCGATAGCCGCAAAAAGAGCCCCATACAATAGGTACCCCCCTATGAAATAAAATATAAAGGCTGAAATCAAGACAGGGAAATTAATAGAGGAGATGGCATCCAAAACGACATTGGCTTTATCCCCATTTTCCTGTGCCTGGATAACAGCAGCATTAGGCGCTTGCTGAGGATTCACCTGGCTTGAAATACTACTTTCATTGTTGGCTCCCTGTACTTTGAACTTTTCAGGGAAAGCCTGCTGGACAGTAATTATAATTGTCGCAGTGAAGAGCACCCAGAGGATAAATTGAGTTAGCCCAACCATGGCAACACCTACTATTTTACCCAACATAAGTTGGAAGGGCTTAACTGAAGAAACAATCACTTCGACAATCCTGTTGGTTTTTTCTTCTATCACGCCTCGCATTACCTGCGCCCCAAATAGGAAAATGAACATGTAGATCAGGAAGCTGAAAAACCAGCCGGCAATCATGTATGCTTCTGTATAACTCTTTTGCTCGGTGCCACCTTCAGAGACTTTTATCGATGTAAGGTCGACATCTGTATGGATATTTTTAAGGATCGTTTCGCTCATTAAATCCTCATGGGCAGTATCTGATGCACTTTGCAGTCCCGGGCTGGTATGAAGAATCTCTTTTCTTATCTCGGCTGCAAGTTTGTGCTTTTCAATCTCCCTGCTCATGGTATTGGTAATGTATCCCTTGAGGTTTAGTGTGGGAGGGTCGTCAGAGTAAATTACTGCCTTGTCAGGAACAGAGAGATGAGTTGCAGGTATATACAGCACTGCAGAATTTGGGTCCGAACCCAGGTTCTTTTTGGCTTCTTCCAGGCTCAGGCTTATGGGAATGAACTGGTAATTGCCGGTGTTCTCAAATTTTGGAGCAAACCAACCGGTTTCATCAATTACCTGGATCTGCCTCTTCTCGTCCTGCCGTGTTGCAAGGTAAACAGGCAGAATAAAAATAAGTGCCATAAGAATAGGCCCAAGTATGGTCATGACGACAAATGAACGTTTCCTGACCCGGGTCAGATATTCACGGCGGATAATGAGGAATATTTTATTCATATCACGAAATTGATCAGGATTCAAGAATGGAATTGGCATTCACTGCATTAACCTTTGAAATGAAAATATCGTTCATTGAAGGAATAACTTCTTCAAATGAAGCAATGCTGAGATGAGGGAGGACGGATTGAAGCAATTCCATGGAACCCGATTCCTTTGGTATACGAATAGTTGCCGAATACAATTCATCATCGGATGAATTGGAGATTAATTCAAAACCAGGAGCAAGCAAGGTTTTGAGGTCGCCATCGTGATTTCGGTAACGAAGGTTGTAGGTATTATCAAAATGCTGCTGGCGGATCTGCTTAACATTCCCATCCAGAATTTTGTTTGCTTTGTTGATAAGGACAATGTCGTCGCACAACTCTTCAACAGAAGCCATGTTATGAGTGGAGAAAATGATAGTAGAGCCATTTCTCCTCAACTCCAGGATTTCATCCCTTAACAGGTTTACATTAATAGGGTCAAAGCCACTGAATGGCTCATCAAAAATTAGAAGCTTAGGTTCATGAACAACTGTAATGATAAACTGCACTTTCTGCTGCATACCCTTAGAAAGCTCTTCCACTTTTTTTCCCCACCATGCCTCTATCTCAAACTTCTCAAACCAATGTTTCAACCTTTTTACTGCATCAAAATGGCTAAGTCCTTTTAACTGTGCCAGGTAGATAGCCTGTTCACCAACCTTCATCTTCTTGTATAAACCACGTTCCTCAGGCAGGTAACCAATAATAGCAGTATGATCAGGTTTCAGAGGTTTGTCATTTAAAAGGACTTCTCCTTCGTCAGGGCCGGTTATCTGGTTGATGATGCGAATGAGAGTTGTTTTGCCTGCACCATTGGGCCCGAGCAATCCGAAAATACTTTGTTCCGATACCTGCAGGCTAACAGCGTTCAATGCAGTAAACTCGCCGAATCGCTTGGTAACCTTTTTAGCAGTAAGCATTGCCATAGAATGGGAATTTTAATTCAAGTATACTGGTGAAATTGGTTTATCAAACTTAAAGGTTTTAACTTAAAACGTAAGACAGGTTTTAGTTAATAGATCTTAAATCTCCTCACATGTCTCCCTTTCCCCTTGTCTCCCTGTCCCCAAGTCACATATCTCCTCAAACTGCCTACTGAAAATACTCTCTCATCCTGTCAAAAAAGCTCTTATCCTTAGAACTGGGAGCAGGCTTGAAATTCTCACTCATTTGAAGATTTTCAAGAACTTCTTTTTCCTGGCGACTAAGATTCCGTGGGGTCCAGACATTGATCGTGATCAGAAGATCACCTTTTCCGTAAGAGTTCAGTATTGGCAATCCTTTTCCTTTAAGTCGAAGCAATCTTCCGGCTTGGGTACCAGATTCGATCTTGATTCGTGCTTTTCCATCCAGTGTTGGGATATCTACGGATGTTCCCAGGGCTGCATCCGGGAAACTGAGGTAAAGATCATACATGAGGTTATTCCCGTCTCTTTGAAGTTCATCATGAGGAGCTTCCTCAATCTGAATGATCAGGTCGCCGGGAACACCCGAACGTGCTGCTGCATTTCCTTTACTACTGACCGAAAGCTGGATGCCTTCTGAAACCCCTGCAGGAATGTTAACCGGGATAACCTCTTCTCCTTTGATGACACCGTTTCCGGCACAATGCACGCATTTATGCTGTATTGTCTGGCCCTCTCCGCCACAGGAAGGGCAGGTTGAACTGGTTTGCATCTGACCAAGGAAAGTATTTGTAACCCTGGTTACCTGGCCGGTTCCCCTGCAGGTTGTGCAGGTATTGTAAGCGGAACCACCTTCAGCACCCGTGCCCTTACAATGAGTGCAACCAACATATTTGCTGACTTTAAGCTTTTTCTCAACACCAGTATTAATTTCTTCAAGAGTGAGACGAACCTTCACCCTTAAGTTTGTACCCCGGTTAACTCGTCTCTGCCTCTGGCCACCGCCGCTGAAACCGCCGAAACCGCCGCCAAAAGCGCCGCCGAATATATCGCCAAAATGGCTGAAGATATCATCCATGCTCATCCCCCCGCCAAAACCACCTCCGCCATTTCTGACTCCATCATGTCCAAACTGGTCATACCTGCTCCGCTTTTCAGGATCACTCAGGACTTCATAAGCTTCTGCTGCCTCTTTGAACTTGTCTTCAGCTTCCTTATTGTTGGGATTTTTATCAGGGTGAAATTTAAGTGCCATCTGCCGGTATGCTTTTTTGAGTTCGGCCTCATCGGCATTCTTGTTGACACCCAGAATTTCGTAATAATCTCTCTTAGCCATTGAATTTATTTTTCACATGTAGCGCTGCCAGGGTTCAGAAAATTTAGAATCCCGAAGCATTGAACATTTTAGATGAATTAACTGCCAACCACTACTTTGGCAAAACGAATAACCTTGTCATTAAGTTTATATCCCTTCTGAAGTTCATCCACAACTTTATTCTTCAAATCTTCAGTAGGAGCAGGGATATGTGCAATGGCTTCCTGGTGGTCAGTATCGAATGGTTCACCAAGTGAGGGTAATTCCTGCAGCCCTTTTGCACTAAGAACATTCTTGAATTTCGCGTAAATAAGCTGGACACCTTCCATCATGGCATCCATGCTCTGAGCAGTCTCAAAGGATTTGATTGCCCTTTCAAAGTCATCCATTACAGGCAACAGGTCAGTGATCAAATCTTCAGAAGCTGTCTTGCTCATTTCGATCTTCTCTTTGATGGTCCTCTTCCTGTAATTATCAAATTCAGAATATAATCTCAGCAATTTGTCATTGAGCTCAAGAATCTTATGCTGGGGGTCAACGGGGCCGCTTTTTTCTTCAATTGCCGCAGTTCCGTCTGAAGTATCAGCTGATCCTTGATTTTTTGCTGCTACATTGTCAGTATTCTCTTCTGTTTTCACTTGCTTTTCGTTTTTACCAGTCGCCTTTTTAATTTTCATCGTTCGCCGGATTTATGATTGTACCTGTGTTTGATGTAATATAACATAACCCCGTGAATGCGGGGCGTTGAATACAGCGCAAAAGTACTGCCAAATTTAATACAGCGACAAAATGGCAGGAGGGGACTGGGGGGAGGTGATGATCATTCAATAGTCATTCAATAGTCATTCAATAGTCATTCGATGGTCATTCGATGGTCATTCGATGGTCATTCGATGGTCATTCAATAGTCATTCGATGGTCATTCGATGGTCATTCGATGGTCATTCGATGGTCATTCGATG
>JACAAZ010000042.1 GCA_013376995.1 Bacteroidota bacterium
AATTATTCTCGGGCGCCTGCCGCGGGCCCCTTTACACAGTTAATTAAACACTACCCATTCAGAGGTTATTCAGGGGTTATTCAGGGGTTATTCGCGGGTTATTTCTTACCAATTGAATTGATATAATTATTTAGGCGGATCCAAAGATCTTTTGTTTCGGCAGACAACTGAATAAATTCTTCTTCAGTTATGAGGTTTCTGTTAGAAGCTTTTTTCAGCCAGGTAGTGGTTTCACTCAATGACCCACGGGAGTAATAAAGAAAGAGTTTTGAATCTTTATAATAATACCTGCCATAACCCTCACTGATATTGGCTCCGATTGAATCAGCAGCATCAACCCACTGTCTGCCAACAGTGTTTCTCTCAAAGATATTCCATTTTTGAACAATGTTCCAAATTTTTTCAGCTAAAGCCATTGATAGTTTATACACCAATAAGTCGTCAATATCCATAATAAATTGATTAATAATAGTTAGAAATAAATTGAATAAGCTTCATATAATATAAACAAACAGGCTAGAGTAGGCTCTTATCTTAAAAATAAAAAGTTTTCCTTTTTGAATAAAAATCAGGTAAGAATTATTTCCTTAATAAATGAATTCCAAATTAATATAGAATAACTATCGTTTGACTTTCAAACAACTACGGAAGAACTATTGAATAATTCAGCTCAGGCAAAAATAACAATCGAATGACTATTGAGTTACTATCGAATAACAATTGATTGACAATTGATTGACAATTGAATGACAATTGAATGACAATTGAATGACAATTGAATAACCCCTCTCCTACTTCAACAGCCTCTCCACCTCTTCCCCAGACTGCCCAATCACAGCCTTATACCCCTTTACCATGATCGGGCGGTGGATGAGTTTTGGATTTTCTAGAAGGATGGTGATCCATTCCTCATCTGTGAACTGCTTTCCCCTGAATCTTTCCTTGAAAACCTCTTCCTGGGTCCTGACCAGTTCACGGGGACTGATATTCAGCTTCATCAGGATATCTTTCAATTGCTCCCTGGTATAGGGTGTTTTCAGGTATTCGACCACCGTATGCTCACAGCCTTTTTGTTTCAGGTATTCAAGTCCTTCGCGTGATTTGCGGCATTTGGGATTGTGATAGACAGTGATCATGGCTCTGCAAGTTTGAAGTGAAACAGCTAATGTGGATTTAGTGGTTTAATTATTCATGTGAAAACAGCAGGAAAACCGGTGATTTTGGATCGGCAGGATCCTTATACCTTCTAACAAGCCGGAGGGTTGAATCAGATAGCAAGGATGTTGAATCCGTTCTTTCTTCTACCACCGAAAACCAACTATCCCAAATCACCAATGAATTTGGAAGGGTTTTATGCCTTCCTTTCCAGATGGTAAAACATAAGTGCTTTGACGCATCGAAATGGTTGATATTCAAAGCATAGCTAAGATAAGGATTCGAATAATACAGGTAGCGACCGGGAAAGGAAGTATTGATATCTTTTGCTATCTGATGCATGACATTCATTTCGGGAGATCGCCTGAAATCTTTTTTGAAATTAAAAGATGCAGGGTTATGGAGGAATGGAAAGATGAGGATATAGGCCAGGATCAAGGCAAACAAGCTTTTCCCTATTAATATATACCGCCCGGGTAGCCATGAATAGAAAAAACTGATTGCTACCAGGGCCATGACCCCGCCTAACGGAACAAGAACAATAATTATCCTTGATAACCCCATAGAACCAAACAAACCTAACCCCCAGGCTAAGGAATGAAAAAGGAAATAAGCCATGAAACTACCCAGGAGTAAGACCTGGGTTTCCTTTCGATACGCATTGACAGGAGGAAGCTTACTGGAAAAAATTCCCGCAATGAGCAGTATGATCCCACAAACACAAAGGATGAAAATGGGTACTCCCATGGTTAGCAAAAGCGTTTCAGAATAGGCCTGGATAGTCCCATGCCCATACCTGCCTCCAAAGCTATACGGGATTTCAGTAAAAACCCAAAGGAAATCCTTGCCTGCCAACATGCCGATAAAAGCATATACAAGATGACCAGTTAGCAGGAGGATGATGGGCTTGAAATTTTTCGCTATAAAAAAATAGAAGGCGAAAACCATAATGATCATCAATCCTTCGGAACGAACAAAAGGAAGAAACGAGACAACAACAGATGAAGATATCGGCTTGTCATCCATTACAAGGTAAATGGCAAATATCAGCATGAGGCCGAAGAGCGGTTCGGTATAGCCTGAAAACAGGTTAATAAAGTATGAGGGCGAAAAAAGAACCAGGATAATGGCCATCCAGGGAAACCGCAAATCAAGTTTCTTTGAAACCAGGAAAGCAACGTATCCCGAGAGTAATCCCAGCATCCCGTTGAAGAACTTCATCCCTCCAAAACCAAAGCCTGCTAAAGGGATAGCCAGGAGGGTAAAAAGAGGTTTTGCCCAATGATCGAGTAAAAGAGAAGGTTGTTTAAAAGCGTAATGGGCGAAATAATAGTGCATGACGCTATCGCCGGCATCACATTCAAAAGCCCTGAAGAATGCCAGATAAATAACAGGAACAAGGAGAAGCAAGAGAATGGCTCCTGCAATGACATCATCTTTGGAAAGTCTCTTGAAGGAAAAAGCTTTCATAGTTATTCCGTATCACTACCAAACTCCATCAGGAAGGCTTTGATAAATTCATTCAAATCCCCGTCCAGAACTTCAAAAGCATTGGAAGTTTCAAGGTCAGTGCGATGATCCTTAACCATTTTATAAGGATGCAGCACGTAGCTCCTGATCTGGGAGCCCCATTCAATTTTCTTCTTTTTTCCTTCTATTTCAGAAATAGCTTCACGCTTCTTCCTCAACTCAATCTCATAAAGCTGTGATTTAAGCATCTGCAGTGCTTTTTCACGATTCTGTAACTGGGAACGGGTGACCTGGCATTCAATAATGATCCCTGTCGGTTCGTGCCTGAGCCTGACTGCCGTTTCGACTTTGTTGACATTCTGTCCGCCCGGGCCGCTGCTCCTGAAGGTATCCCATGTAATATCCGCAGGGTTGATCTGGATATTGATATTTTCATCCACAACAGGGTAAACATAGACCGATGCAAAAGATGTATGCCTCCTGTTGGCCGCATCAAACGGGGATAGCCTGACAAGCCTGTGAACGCCATTCTCGCCTTTCAGGTAGCCAAAAGCATGATCGCCTTCGATTTCCAGGGCAACAGATTTTAAACCGGCACCATCCCCTTCATTGAAATCGAGTTCCTTGACTTTATAGTTGTTTCGTTCTGCCCAGCGGATATACATACGCATCAGCATCTGGGCCCAATCCTGGCTTTCGGTTCCTCCTGCACCTGAGTTGATCTGGAGGATGGCACTTAGCTTATCTTCTTCATTGCTAAGCATATTCCTGAATTCCAGGGCATCAATAAGTTTCATAACCTGGGCATGCTGAATGTCGATCTCTGCTTCGGTAGATTCACCTGCCTGGAAGAAATCAAACAATACCACCAGGTCTTCATAAGCAGCAGTAGCCCCGCTGAAGTCCTGCGTCCAGCTTTTCTTTTCCTGGATAGCTTTCAGCACAACCTCCGCACCCTTCGGATCATTCCAAAAGTCAGGCTCGTGAGTAATTTTTTCTTCCTCGGCAATTAAAGCAAGCTTGTTATCGATGTCAAAGGAACCTCCTCAGCGCTTCGAGCCGCTTTGCAACATCTTTTAGGTTATCAGAATTTATCATTTGTTAGTTATTGGTTATCAGTTATGAGTTATTGGTTTGGCGGCAGAAGGGTTTGGCGTTAGAAGGGTTTGGCGTTAGAAGGGTTTGGCGTTTGAAAGGTTTGGCGTTTGAAGGGTTCGGTGTTTGAAGGGTTTGGCGTTTGAAGGGTTCGGCGTTTGAAGGGTTCGGTGTTAAAAGGTTCAGCATTGGAAGGGTTTGGCGTTGAAGAGTTTAGGTAAATGACTATTGTATGACTATCGAATTACTACTGAATGACTTTAACCATCACCCCGCCTCCTGCTTACTACCTCCCCTTTTCCCCTTGTCCCCTTGTCCCAAATGCCTACTCTTCCTTCGCAAACTTCCGGATCAAATCAAGCTCAAACCCTTTACCTGCAAGGAATCTCATAGCTTTTAACCTGTTTTGTTTAGTATCGGAACGGAGTTCTTTCATTTTTTTTCTAAACAGTTTTCCTATCGTTTCAATGTATTCTTCCTGATCAATTTCTTCCGTTGCCAGTGAAATAAACCCCTGCGGGATATTTCTTCTCTTAAGCTCCATAATGATCCTGATCCTGCCCCAATTAAGGTTTCTGAATTTTCCCCTGGCATATGCAACTGCAAATCTTTTTTCATCAAGGAATCCTTCCTTATTGAGACGTTCCAGGATTGAGTCGGATTCATCCCTGTCAGCTCCCCAATAGGTCAGCTTCGTTATTATTTCCTGCCTGCATCTATCCTGGATTACGCAATAATCAGCAGCTTTCCTGAACAGGACGGCAGTATCAGGGGATAAGCCGGGGCTTAACTTTTTTGAAACGGCCATTGGAGTTCCTAATCAAAATCTGACAGGACAATATCAAAAATCAGCACGGAATGAGCCGGGATGCCAGTATAACTGCTTGAACCGTAAGCATAATCAGAAGGAATAAGCAACTTTCCCTTTCCTCCCCTGCCAAAAATCGGGATACCTATCTGCCAGCCTTTAATAGCTGAATAGAGATAAAATGAAGCGGGTACTCCCGGGTCTGTCTGGTCGAAAACTGAGCCATCAGTCAGGTATCCTTTATAATGAACCTTAACTTTTGAATATAGGTTCGGATGCTGCGGGCTTCCGGCAGTCTCTATTACATAATAGATCCCCTCGGTAGTAGAAAGAGCTGTCAGGCTATGGGCAGCAATATAGTCTTCGATGATCTTTTTATCCTGAGCAGCGTAGTCGACACCACTATCTTTCTTACATGCACCCAGGGCGAGAAGAAAAGCTGCAAAGAAAACAAGCTTATACATGAAACTGATTTTAAGCAACAAAGTTAAGAGTTTATCGTGATTCTTGAAGCAGTTTTTCAACCAATTGAGGGACAGCTGTTCCGGCCAGTTCCCTGATAACCGTCAGGTTACTTACACTCTGCAAGGCAACAGCATTCGGATCTACCAGGTATTTATCTGCTTTCCCTTTCACATAATGGATCAACCCGGCAGCAGGATATACATTCATTGAAGTACCAATGACCATGAAAATGTCGGCTTGTGATGCAAGTTCTGCTGCAGGTTCTATCATGGGTACAGCTTCTCCAAACCAGACAATATGGGGCCGAAGCTGGGACCCTTTTTCACATTTCTGGCCCAGCTTAAGTTCCCAGCCTTCAATATCATATACCAAATCAGGATCTACGGTGCTGCGGGCTTTTTTAAGTTCTCCGTGAAGATGAAGTATATCAGAGGAACCAGCTCTTTCGTGAAGATCATCGACATTCTGTGTGATGATTCTTACATCGAATTTCTCTTCAAGACTGGCCAGGGCGAAATGAGCAGGATTTGGGTTCACCTCGTAGAGTTGTTTCCGCCTTTGGTTATAAAAATCCATGACAAGTGCCGGGTTACGTGACCAGGCTTCGAATGTTGCAACATCCTCAATACGATGTTCTTCCCACAGTCCTCCGGAATCACGGAACGTACGTATCCCGCTTTCGGCGCTGATTCCTGCTCCGGTCAGGACAATGATCTTTTTTCTCATCCTTAATTAATTTTGAATTTATCCAGGCCTCCATCCGTGACTGCCAAAGCCATCCGGAGGTTGGTTGAAACTTTATATCTGGATCAAAGTGAAAATCCAACAAATTATTAAGCTCGCAATCTAACGAAGATACAAATTCCAATTTCCTTCCCATTCACTATTTGTGTTTATTCTAGGTCCTTCAAAAATGAAAACAGGACTTTTAATGATGAACCGGGTAAAAAAAAAGGCACCCTTTGCAGAATGCCTGTCCATACAATATGTACTGTCTTATTCAAAGATATTCATTCCATCAAGAACATCCATCATGGATTTTACAGAAGCTGCAGAATCTTCAACAGCTTTCTTTTCTTCCTTGGTAAGCTTGAGTTCGATAATCTCTTCAATTCCGTTGGCACCAAGTTTAACCGGAACACCAAGGAATACATCCTTTACTCCGTATTCGCCGTTCAGTTTGGCACATACAGGGAAGATGCGTTGCTGATCGTCAACAATGGCTTCAACCATTTGGGCAGCAGCAGCACCCGGAGCATACCAGGCAGAGGTTCCCATCAGGTTAACAAGTTCACCACCTCCCTTACGGGTGCGGTCAACGATTTTGTCGATTTCTTCCTTATTCAAAAGTTCGGTAACAGGAATCCCTCCAACCGAAGTGTATCTTGGAAGCGGAACCATGGTATCGCCATGACCACCCAGGAGCATGGAGTGAATATCCTTTGGAGATATCTTCAGCGCTTCTGCAATAAATGCTTTGTATCGGCCTGTATCAAGAATACCGGCCATCCCGAATACCTTATGTTCATCCTTCAGAGCTGCCTTATAGGCACAGTAGGTCATCACGTCTAAAGGGTTCGAAACAATGATGATGATAGCTTCAGGAGAATACTTAATCACTTTCTCGGTGACCTCCTTAACAATGAGTGCGTTAGTCTTAATCAGATCATCGCGGCTCATACCCGGTTTACGGGGAAGACCGGAGGTGATAACTACAATCCCTGATCCTTTGGTTTTAAGATAATCATTGGTAGCTCCAGTAACCCTTGTATTAAAATTGAGGATTGAAGAAGTCTGCCAGATATCCAGTGCCTTGCCTTCAGCAGTGCCTTCCTTGATATCAACAAGTACTACCTCACGTGCAAGATCTTTATTGGCAATAACATTAGCGCAGGTTGCCCCTACATTTCCAGCACCAATTACAGTGATTTTTTTCATCATGATGACATTAGCGATTACGATACGGTTGAATGACAACGAAAGTATAAAAATATTTACAAATTGACATATATGAAATTAAAAAAAGTGTTAACGTGCGTTTGATGTTCGAAGGGTTCGGGGTTAGAAGGGTTAAAAGGGTTCGGCGTTAATGAGGTTCGACGTTTAAAAAGTTAGACATTGAAACTGTTTGGCGTAAAATCCATGTTCGTTTTTCCACTTACCGCTTACAGACTATTGCTGTCTTCCTCTTTCCCTTTTGACATTTTTCCTTTTGTCTTTTTCCTTTTGTCTTTTGTCTTTTTCCTTTTGTCTTTTTC
>JACAAZ010000043.1 GCA_013376995.1 Bacteroidota bacterium
AAAAATGGTGCATACTGTATACAATATTTCAGGATTTTGTCAATGTAGAATCCACTATTTGCCCCATAACCTGACCATCAATTATCTAACGACTTGTTCATTAACTGACACTGGAAAATCTAAAATTTCCGGTTATACTTATTCTAATCATCTGCAAAGGAGATAGCCATGCGATTCAGTCTGATTATTTACCTACTGTCTGGCCTCATGTTCACCGGCTGTACAACGATTATAAGTGAGCAGTCACGCAGCATTGTCAATACAGATGCGGCTTTCAAATCAGTCAAGCAAACCCCTGAGAAATACGTCGGTAAAAACATCATGCTTGGCGGCAGAATCGTAAATATCAAAAACAGCAGTGAAGGTGCACAGATCGAGATTGTGCAGTTTGACTTGAACTCACGGAGCTATCCTGAAGAAAGGTTTATTTCTTACGGAAGATTTCTGGCAACTGACAACAATTACATGGATCCGCTGATATTCAAAAGCGGAATGCTGCTTACACTTGTCGGCGAAATCAAGGGACAAAAAACCATGAGACTTGATGAGATGGATTATGTCTATCCTGTAGTAGCAGTCAAGGAGTGGTATCTCTGGCCTGGATCCGGCCCTGATAGCAGTTGTGTTTATCCTGTCAGTTCCCCGCAATACAACCCTTACAACTACGGGTTTGGATCCGAACCATATTTCCAGAGACCTTTTGCCCCTGCGACTGGGCCGCGCTAACATAAATTCTGCCCCGGAAACCTTAAATAATTGGCTTATCGATCTTAGAGCTTTTCAACAGCAGGCTTATCCCCATCAACCTTCTGTTCGACAGGCTTTTCAGATGAATCCTTAACTGATTGATCGATCTTTTCACCAGCCGCATCAGTTTTTTCCATTACCTTATCTGTGGCATCCAGAGTTGCAGCAGGCTTTGTAATAACAGGAACTGGCTTCACAGAAGGCTCGGACAGCTGTTTTTGTGAAACCTTCTCAGTAACAGAAATCGCTTCTTTAAGCTTTAGATTTTCAGCCTGAAGGGCATTAAATGAATTCACCAGTGTTTTCAGCAGGTTTTCAGGTTTAACCCTTTCCGCAAGCTTTTCATTTTCAGCTTTCAGATCTGCCATTTCAGATTCAAGCTTTTTGAACTGCTTTGCGATCAACTCATTTTCATCATTCAGCTTTTTGTTTTTATCCTGAAGTTCACTTAATCCAGTTATCTTCTCATCGAGTGTTTTCTTGAGAAGAAGACTCTCCTGTTCTTTTGCCTGATATGTTCCTGAAGATACACAACCGCCTGAAAGTAACGCCACCAGTGAAAACAGCACCGCCAATCTGATTTTGCGTGTGTTCATAACACCCCCCCATTTTTTTTTAGTAACTCGTCAATAACTACAGACCGTTTGTAATTTTTGTAAGAAATCTGCGTTGATTCTATACACTAATCCACTTATGTCAAATCAAGGCACTGAAACCCAGATCACTCCCTTCTTCTCACAGACACATCAGGATCAGTTTCATCCTGGCTTCGTGGAATAACCGGAGCTATCATCTTCATGCGCGGCTGATTGAGCAAGTAAAGATAATCTTCCTTCTCTATCCGGGTTACATCAAAATTTCGTATGGTAACCAGAGCAGAGGTCTTTTCATCCTTCAGCCTTATCCCATCACTAAACTCCTCAATCCCGGTTGTATAGTAAATCTCACCAGTGCTCCTGTCCTTCACAGAATAGTATGAACTGCACCCCTGCATCGTAGTGATGATGAATAATGCCAGTACAGCTATCCAAGCAATCCTGATTTTCTTCAATTTTCCGGTCTCCATATTTGTGATTTTTTGGAGACTATACCATTATTTTCAGACCATACTCAAACTGCGAATACTGAATGGAGACCGCTCATTTAAACGTATCTATTACTGCCATCGCAGAGTATGTCGATTTGACAACATTATTTTGATTGATCTTGTCAAAGCGCTTGACGCCCTGCCCTACTGTAAAAGACTTCACAGTGCCGTTTGCATGGTCAGGGGGATGAGTCTCTTTGCATAGTCGATATCTTTAACTAACAGCATAATCTTCGATTTTGCTCTGAGATTACCATCCCTTTTTTGCTCTCATCGGAAAATTGCTGTAAAGCATAAGCGGTAATAATTGTTGCACCGACAATAAATGGCAGAATACTTTTCATAAATCATCTTAATATAGTATAAGGACCTCACAGTTTATTCAGAAAGCTCTGAAATACTATAGCAATACTTTCCCAGCATTGAACCCGTGAGGTAAAAATATGCGGCTATT
>JACAAZ010000005.1 GCA_013376995.1 Bacteroidota bacterium
CATCAAAAAAGCCCCGACAATCCACAGAAATAAGTGTTTTTGTCTTTTCATGATAGTTTGGGTTTTTGTTTATAAAAGGATTAATGGTCTTTCATTGAATACAATTTTGCTGTTCTTTTTTTTAATCATAAAATGGGGTTAGAGTGAATATTTGGGTTATTTATTTAGTTTATGTTTCAAGTGTTGAATAGAATCAGGGTTTCTGGACACTGATGATCGATGTTGAATTATTATCGACCAATGCCATGTCCGATCCGTCAACAACAGAATCTCCGTTAACATCCGATACAAGATAACCATGCATCAGGGCTGTGGAGGCATTGTCGACGATAGCCATGTCAGAACCATCAACCACACCATCCTGGGTAACTTCTCCGCCATAAATAGCAAATAATCCGTTCCCCAGGGATTTGAGATTGTTACCAAAGGCTTGTGATGCTGCATTACTGAAATCGTAATTCACTGTGCCAGAAGCAAATGAAACAGGGTTTGAACTCCAGGTTTCCACGCTGTTACGGTGATTAATTACAATGAAGTAGGAGCCGCTTAGTGAACCAGGAACAGACAGGCTACATTTTCCGTTGGTATACAGCATCGTGTTTGCGAATGTGTATGCCGTTGAAAAAGGATAGATTGCCTGTGCAAGTTTAACAGTGATCACATCAGCTACAGGACCGGGAAAATGATATCCGGATTCATCCAGCGCTTTGTGATTACCGGTACCTGTAACATACAAGCCCTCGAGAAATAAGGTAATGTTTTCCGGTTTTGAATGTGATGTAGCTGATGTAACAGCAACATTAACCGGGCGGGTTGTACCTGGAATATAAGCAGCTACAACTGTATGATAAGGCATCAGGTTCATACTCCAGGAATAACTGAGCGGGTCATTTCCGAAATCGACACTATTGGTCAACCGGACACGACAGACTTTGGTTCCTGTTGTACTACTGATAAGGGTGCCGGAAGTAAGACCGGAAACATAGTCACGGGGAGGCGTACGCGGAGCGATTTTTACGCAACGGTATGCTGCATCATAGGCAATGTTCTGGGGTACCTGGCTGGCATTCAACTCTGAACCCGAAAGAAGTGAAGGGGTAATAGTTCCACCGTTCACAAATCCCGTATTCAGCAGAATTCCTGTATTAAATCCTGCAAGTTCGAAAGCTGTAGTTCCGCTTTGTACAAGGTAAAGATCAAATTCAAAAACCTGTGAACTTACAAAACTGCAATTACGAATCTCACAACTGTAGGTTGGAGTATCAGCATACACTTTACTAAGTGAGATGAAGATGATCGCCGTAAGAGTGAGTAGGATATACCTTATCATTTTTTAATTTTTTTTAGTTTGAAATCCCTGAAATTTCCGTCTCGTTGCTATACAACGAGACGGAAAATCGGGGAGTTTAAGAGACTATAATGGAGGTCTCTGAGCCTGGATGACAGCTGTTGCATTGTTATCAACAATTGCCATATCAGATCCGTCAACAACACCATCACCATTAACATCTTCAGCGAAGTAACCCTGTAATACAGATGTGCTTGCATTATCTACATTGGCCATGTCAGAACCGTCAACAACACCGTCAACGTTAACATCACCTCCATAGATAACAAATACAGATCCAATTGGTTTAAGGTTATCTCCATAAGCTTGCGTAGCAAAGGTTGTGAAATCGTAAGTGAAAGGACCTGAACCGGTAAGTGATACTGGTGCAGCGCTCCATGTTTCCATACTGTTACGATGTTTAACAACGATATAATAACTGCCTGACAGGCTTCCTGGGATGGTAGTAATATTCATAAGTCCATTGACATTCAGATTTACATTAGTGTATGATTGTGCAATGGCATATGGAGTGGTTGAATTATGCAGCTCAACGGTCATCTGGTCAGCAACAGGTGCTGTGAACTTAGGAGTAGGATTGATGTCCATAGCCTGGTTCATAGTAGTTCCATTATACAAACCTTCCAGATATACCTTCACGTTGAGGGTCTTTACAGGAGGTGTGATAGTTACAAAGTAATCCTCTGTAATACCTGAATAGAATTGAGTACATGCATCTGTTGAACCATTCGGGTTACCTGTACCTCTCGTGCGGATGCGCATACCGGTTAACCCGGCAAGTGCACCTGAAGGAATAGCTACATTAGCAGTTGAAGCAACTCCAACAGTGGAAGTAGTAGTTATCTGCGTCCATTCAGTGGGTTCAAAAATCCCGTTCTGGTTAAAGTCGATCCATACCGAAATGATATCAGAAGTGGATGTAGTAACACTCAACGGGTAGGTAGTACCCTGCACAAGAGCTGTTGTATTTGTACCTGTTGGGTAGTAGATACCTAAAGTGCTGCCATTAGCAGTTGAGCATTGGTTATGGTTGGTATTCACCAGGTTATGGAAGGTAACATTAGTGATATCACCCGGACATGAACCAAGACCACCTAAGGTGCTTGTACAATAAGGATCTGTTGGGAAGGTGTTCCCGCTAACAGCAACACTGGCTGTGAGGCTTCCTGCAACATTGGTAATTGTACCGCTATAATCCAGATTGGCAGTAGCAGCTTCAAGAACAACGTAAACATTGGCACTTACAGCGCCTCCGGTGTACGGTATATTAAGCGTGCTTGCATAACCTGAACCAGAAGTAAGGGATACCTTGTATCCTGCAGGAGGCGTAACAACCACATTACCGGAGGCCGGAGTGAGAAGAACACCACTGACGTGGTAGGACTTTTCAGCAGAGGTTGAACCAGGTGTCAACTGACCAAAATTGAGTACAGTTGGAGATGCACCAAGAGCCGGGGTGGTTGACAGGGTAATATTCACTATGTAATCTTCGGTTTCACCATATGAATAGGTTCCGCAGGGTACAATAGAACTAGGAGTAGTACCTTCCTTACAAATAACGCGCATTAAGGTATGCCCAGGAATAGCGCCTACAGGTATTGTAATCGTACCGGTCTCAGTGTGAGCTCCTAATGTATAGGTAGGAGAAACATATACCTGTTCTCCTGCATCAAAAGTACCACTCTGGTCAAAGTCGATGAAAACTCCGAAAGCGTTGTTGTAGTTGTAAGTTCCGCAAGTTCCGGCACTCAGGCTGATAGGTACAGTTGCACCCTGTTCCAGGTTTGTAGGAGCAAGGCCTTTGTAATTACTGTACAAGTTCAGCGTAGAACCGGTTCCACCTGTAGTGAAACAATCAGAGGTATTATTCAGTGTACCAAGAGTAACATTGAATACATCCTCATCTGCAACATTAGTTGCACTTGATGTACAATAGGAATTCAGGAGGTTGGAAGTAGCGGTTACTGCAACATTTACAGTAAGTGCACTGGCGCCTGCATTCGTGATGTTTCCTGCGTAATCAGTGTTGGCTAATGTAGGCATAAACTTCACATAGATAGGAGTAGCGACAAGTGCTGGTCCTGTATAAGGTACAAGCACTGAACTTCCAAATCCTGATCCGCTGGTGAGAGAAACCTCAAATCCGGCAGGAGCAGTAACAGTCAGGTTGCCTGAACCTGTCAGGTTGAGACCGGAAAGTGAATAGGATTGTTCAGCAGAACTGCCACCGTTGGCTACATAACCTAAAGCAAGAGATGTAGGAGTTACTGACAGCAAAGGCTGTTTAGGTTCCCAAACCACATCATCAATGTAAATGTAAGAATAGGTGGTTGTCTGTGGATGCTGGAACGCAATATACTGGTCTGAACCTGCATATGCGGAGAAATCAATGATCTCATTCGTCCAGTTTGTAATGCTCAGGCCTGTAACAGTCTGGAATGGGGTAAATGTAGAACTGTTTGTAGGATCTGACATAGTACCGACAATAACAGATGTATTGGTGCTGGCTCCCTTGGCTGCAAATCTCAACCAATGGTTTCCGGAATTCAGGTTCGATAGCTGCGGAGAGATCAGCATAGGTGCATCAGTAGATGCAGTGGCATATGAACTGTACAACTGAACGCAGTTAGGCGAAGAATTCGGGACTGAAGTAGTTGTTACAACCGTTTGCGATGTATATGTTGGTGAAACATACTTCGACCAGCAAACTGGCAGGTTCGGTGTTGTAACTGCATCAAAGTTCTGGTTGATAGCTGTTGCTGCAACACAGTTGGTTGTGAGTGTAACAGGACCATTCCATGGACTCTGTGATGATGTAGAGCAAACATTCTTGATGTAAACATCGTATGAGGTTGCTGGTGTTAAACCTGAAATAACATATGGATTTGAAGTGGTCGAGGCGGTAATGGTGCCTGTTCCGGCTGCATGTCCAACTGCTCCGTAATCAAATTTAACGGTTGTGGCGCCTGTCCATGTAAGACTGGCATCAGTTGTACCTACACCTGCTACAGTCAATCCGCTAGGTTCTGGACATGCAGGAGTCGGTTCAAACTTGAAGTCGTCGAAACTCAGGTACCAGGGATAACCCGTTGGCTCATCTGATTTGATACCCATATAGTATACACCACTCGTTGCAGGAGTAAAGGTATACTTGAATTCGGTATAGGTAGCATTATTACATATAATTCCGGAAGCAAGAACATTCGTCATTCCGGCTGAAGTGTTTGAGGTACCGTAAGCAACATCCATGGTGAAATAGTCAGGAGGTGTAAGATCCTTATTCATCATGTAGAACTGGAAGTCATAAGAAGTACCTGCTACCAGGTCCATCGATGGCGTGAAAATCCAGGTTGTATTGCCATAGTAGGTATAAATGTAATGGGTACCTGTGCGTGGGCCGCTATAGGTTGAAGAGGTTGCGCTTGAATAAGGACCGGATGTTCCGGATACATTCTCATACGACCAGCAAGCAGGAAGGATCTTGGATCCAACAGTAACCATGCTTTCAAATCCTTCAGTCCATGGGAAAGTAGAAATGGTACCGCAAACAGTAGTAAAGCTGATGGGCCCTACCCATGTACTGGTTGTTCCACCGCCACAATCTGACTGAACATAGAACGAATAATTGGTTCCTGCAGTCAACCCTGAAAGGTTGTATGGCTTTGAAGTAACGCCGCTAATCAACGTACTCCCTGCTCCAAGGTGGGTATATCCTTGCGGACCCCATTCAATGTTCCAGGTAGTAGATGTACCATTCTCAGTCCAGTTAAGGTCGGCTGAAGTCTTGGTAAGGTTGGTGGCTGCTAGGTTGGTAGGAGCAGGACAAGCAACAAGAGTAGTAAAGCTCTTGGGGCCAATCCATGAACTCAGGCTTCCGCTACCGCAATTGGCACGGACATAATATGCATAAGTTGTAGTTGGCGTTAGCCCATGAAGGGTATAAGGATTGGTTACTCCGAGAACCGTTGTGCCGGTACCCTGGGTAAATCCGTTGAGTCCCCATTCAATATCCCAGCTGGTTTCACTTCCGCCAGCAGTCCATGAAAGGTTGGCAAAGGTATTGCCAGGAGTTGCAAGCAAGGTATAAGGAGCAGGACACAAAGGTGTTGCAGTTACATTGATATCATCGAGGAAAATACCATCCTGGTCACCGGCACTGTAGCAATGGAAACCGATATAGTAAACACCTGTGGTACTGGGTGTAAATGATTGTTTTACCAATGTATAGGTTGCATTGT
The DNA here is from genome assembly GCA_013376995.1 of Bacteroidota bacterium. GTDB lineage: Bacteria > Bacteroidota > Bacteroidia > Bacteroidales > UBA4417 > UBA4417. The sequence goes on from JACAAZ010000005.1 coordinate 5,587, forward strand.
TATAATTAGCAGCAGTGAACACGGCAGCGCTGGTCATACCGGCGGCAGAAGCTGTGGTGCCATATTTAACCTCAAGGTTCTCAAACCAGGTTGAACTGGCAACCCTGTGGTAGAATTTAAGGTCATAGCTGACGCCACCCGTTAACTGTAAGCCCTGGGTGAAATACCAGTCGTCCATATTTACTCCGAGAGCACTGTATCCAATAGATAGTTTATTAGCCCCGCTATTGGTAGTTCCAGCAGTGGTTGCCCAGAATTTACCGTCGGCATTTACATCCTGTACGGTTCCACATCCAGTGGCAGGAGGTGTGTAAGTGTCGAATGTTTCAGTATAAGGAATGGTGGTCGAACTGCAAGCTGTAGTAAACGACTTGGGACCTGACCATGTGCTGGTTCCGCTTGTACAATGACCTCTTACATAATATGCATAAGCGGTATTGGAGGTAAGCCCGGAAACTGTATAAGGATTTGTCACAGCAGTATAGGTAGGTGTACCTGTAGGTGTAAATCCATTTGCTCCAAGCTCTATATCATAATTAAGGGCACCGGCTGTCCATCCTAGTTGAGCCGTGCTGGTTGTGATATTGGTTGCCGTTAGGGCAGTAGGAGCAGGACACAAAGGAATGGGTTCCCAGTTAACATTGTCAATATACAGGTAGGCGTATGTGGTTGTTAATGGATGCTGTATGGCAATGTAGGTATTGGTACCGGCATAACTTGCGAAACTAACGGTCACTTCAGTCCAGGATGTGGTATTCAAACCGGTCACTGTCTGTAATGGAGTGAAAGTAGCGCTGTTTGCAGGATCAGACATTGTACCGACAATAACAGACAGGTTGGTGCTGTTTCCCTTTGCAAAGAACCTCAATTGATAGGTTCCGGCATTCAGGTTGGAAATCGGGGGAGAAATCAGCATTGGGGCGTCTGTAGAAACGGAAGCGCCTGAAGAATACAACTGAACACAGTTAGGTGAAGAATTAGGCGTTGTGGTCACTGTTGTAACTGTTTGCGCTGAATAAGTAGGTGAGGTATACTTGTTCCAGCATGAAGGCAGATTAGGAACGGCAACGGCATCGAAATTCTCGGAAAGAGAAGAAACGGATGCACAAAGAGTTACGAAGTTCTTAGGCCCGGCCCAGGTGCTCTGAAGCGGACCAGGACAGTTACCTCTTACGTAGAAATCATAACTTGTGTTCGGAGAAAGGCCGCTAGCTGCATATGGTGCACTGACGCCCGTTGCAGTAGGTGTGCCAGGTGTGAAACCTGCAAGTCCAACAGCTACATCATAGTTTGTTGATGTACCGGTCCAGCCCAGTGATGCTGTGGTCGATGTAACACTTGTAGCAGTAAGGGTGGTAGGTGGAGGGCAGCTTGGAACGTTTTCAATTCCAAATTCGTCAATAGCTTGGTTGCAGAATCCTGAACCATAGTTGGAATTTGAAGTAAACCTGAACTTAACAGTTTGTCCAACATAAGCTGCGAGACTAACAACGTTAAGTGTCCAGGGTGAAGTTGTGGCTGTAGCAAATACAGAGTTTGCTGAAGTATGTGCATACAGGTCAGTCCACGTAGCTCCATTATTAGTACTGATCTGCAGAGTCAGGGGAACAGGTGATAACTGGTTTCCGCCGGTTCCTAACCAGTAATAATACTTCACCTGTTTAGCTGTTGCATCCAGCACAAAAGCAGGTGAATAGAAGTAATATGGGTTATAGGCCGTTTGTGCATTGTAAACATCCAGCCTGGCAAAATAGGTTCCTGTTCCACTTTGAGCGGTTGTAACTCCATGCGTTGCATCGGAAGTTGCTGTACCCCAATGTGATGTTGCCCCGGCAGCTCCTTCACCATAGGACCAGCAACCCAGGGTTGCAGAGAAACTTTCGGTGAAAGGGAAAGTGCTGATAGAAGCACAAGGTGTGGTTGCATTGGCTGTTGCACCCGTACTGGACTTATAGTTGAATGCATCTGTCGACCATGCCTTATAGTAATAGGCAGTGTTGGCAGATAGCCCTGTATGGTTAAATGCAGCAAGTGTACCAATATAAATAATGGTACCCTGGTTTGCGCCGATGGTATCCCCAACTATATAAGCTTTACCATTCTTTGGCGTGCCAAAGGAGCTGGTGGAAGCAGTGGCCAGGATAACGTTATTACCGGCTGCATTGTTTGTCCAGGTCGTGTTGATCTGGGCGGCACTGAATGCAGTGGCTGCGAGGGCTGTCGGAGGAGCTACGGAAGGAGTGGCAGTTGCGCCGATTCCGCTTGAGTAAGCTGCGCCATCATAGGAGAACACTTTATAATATGCAGGCACATTATAGGTAAGGCCTGTATGGCTATAAGGTGAAGTGGTTCCTACATATAATACGGTTCCGCCTGCGAGAGCATTACCAACGGTAGGAGCCCCTGTGGGTGCTGTGAAAGTACCGGTAGCGTTGTAAACGATTACAACGTTATTGCTCGATAAGTTCGGTGTGAAAGCAATATTGACCTGCTGTGAACTGATGGCTGTTGCAGTAACTCCGCCCGGGTTGATGACACCACCGGCAAGGCCTGCGAATTCGTCAGCTCCAACATCTGGAGTTGCACCCCTGGTATTGCCGTCAAAGTCGTCAGTAACAGCAATGGGTGTTGATATAGAAATACCGCCGCTTTCGCATAATGTAGCAATTGTTGTCTGCATATGCAGATCAAACGGAGCTGTAATAACGTTTACAAAAGGCGGAAGTTCACGGAAGGAAACAGCATCCCTTGATGGACCTACAGCAGTCTGATAAGCTGCCATAGTCTGGTAGGAATTTGTTCCATCGTACATAATCAGGTTATTAGTACCAGGTGCACCTGCATAAAAGCAGTTTGCATTGGAATTGGCTGAATAACTTGTCAATGTAGTCGAACTGCGGCGATAAGCTGCAGTTATTCCAGTTGAATTTGGAGTTGAAACATTAACCAGCACATTATCCCTTAGGTCGAGATTATATGTAGTTGAAGCATAAAGCGCTGCACTACCAAAAATTGCACCTGTGCTGGTTGCATTCAGATAAACTGAATTGTAGAACACATTGTTTGCAGAAGATGCGCCACCAACATAAATACCTACCAGAGGTATCCCAGAGTTAGCGGCGGTTGTGCGAAGGTCACTTATAAAGTTATTGTAGAAATTTGTTGTTGTACCTCCAGAAAGATATGCACCGTAAAGGGTTGGACCTGTACTGGCTGTAGCAAGATTGTATATCTTGTTCTTATAGGCGTTGGTAATACCAGCCCCCAGATAAATACCATACATGGTTCCACCTGTTCCTCCAGCAACACTAAAACCATATACACTGTTGTTGTAAAGGTTGAGCGTTGTAGTGGCAGAATTATATATACCGTAGATTGTACCTGAAGTAGCTCCGGTAATGCTAAAGTTATAAAGCTGGTTGCCACTAACATCATCAGTGCCACCATAGCCTTTTCTGATACCATAAATGGTTCCACCACCAGCTACTGTGAAGTTATAGAACTGATTATTCTGTACAGTCTTATTTCCAGTTGCTGAATTGAAATATAATCCGCAGACAGTTGCTGTACCTGTAGTGGATAAATTGCGAACAATATTATTAGTGAACGATTCAGTCGCTGCGTTAAAAGTATAGATAGCGTAAATGGCTGCAGTACTTGCAGCAGCGGAACAAGTTAGGCCATCAACAGTATTACTTGCAATAGTAAGTATTCCTGAACCAGGATAAATACCATAGATTAAACCAATACCAGTTTTAGTAAGACCTGTAACAGTATTGTTAGAAATGTTATTGTTCGTAGGAACACCTGTGCTATATATACCGTAGAGACCACCAGTTCCAGGTGTGGTTACAGTCTGAACAGTGTTGTAAGAAATATTCAGGTTAGCAGGACCACCAGTATTCTGAATCCCATACCAAGCACCTGAAGTAGCTGTAGTATATGCACCTGAAACAATGTTATTCTTAATATCTACAGTATTGGATGCGGCTGTAGAACCAATACCATTATCAATACCATAAACTGAGCTGCTGGTAGCACCGCATGCAAGAGTGATAGTATTATAGTTAATGGTTGCGCTTGCGCTTGTACCAGCTGCAGCATAGATTCCACGAAGAGTTAATGGGTGATTGACACCTGAACCATTATTGTTATTAATGGTATTATAGGAAATGTTAATCCCCCACTGGTTATTTACACGGATACCGGCTGCAGGATTTAATGCTGCAGCAGCTCCACCAAAGTTAATAACAGTATTTCCTGTAAAGGAGGATGTACCCCCAATATCATTCCCGGTATCACCAAGAGTGAAAGGAGTTGCAGCAGCATAACCAATAATGGCAATACCGATGTTGCAGTTCTGTAACGTATTGGTGTAGAACTTGTTATAAGAGTTAGTACCACCTGCGGTAGTAGGAGTAATGACAGTTGTTTGGGCTGCCACTGTGGAGTTCATCACGTTAATTGCACGTGAACCATCGACTGCTGGTGCAGTTCCGGAAGCATTGTTATTCCTGCTTAGGGTAACAACGCAGTTCTTAATGGTATTGTACTGACAACCATTGGTTCCATCAACTTTGAACATGGCATATCCATATTCCATGGTTGCGGGGTTCGTTGTGTTAGGATCATAAAGGTCAATCCCGTCAATGGTTACATAATCGGAACCAACAAGGTTCCACATACCATCCTGAACAGCCGTACCCGGGGTATTGGTACCCACATAGGCAGTGATCAGAGGATTTGCCCCGGATCCAAATTTCTGAAAGACGATTTGGTCGGAGGCTGTCCCTGTCGCAGTAATGGACAAGGGCGCGGTAAGCGTTTCAGTGTGTCCTGCAACAACGTTGAAGGTAACACCATTCGCACCTACACCGTTCAAGTTGAGGTCTGCAATTGCCAATGCAAGGGTGGCGTAATCCTGGCCTGCGCCAACGGTTTTCGTCCCTGTCAATGGAGTCGCAAAACTCATACTACTTATTGCAAGTGCAATAAGAAACAGTAGGAAATGTTTCATAGAGAGTTGGGTTTTGGTTAATAAATGTATGGTTTGGGTCAAAAAATTCAAAATTCACCTACATACAACAACTTCCGCTCAATCTGCATGGCAGTTGATCGGAAATGCTGTCAAATAAACATGTACAAGGACTGATGAAGCCATGTCCTGGTAAGTGTACAAGTTAATGAAGGATAAACAAGCATTGTGTAGCATGCAGGATACTCAGTTTCAAATCGTTGCAATTCAGATAGTTGTGGGTAACGAGGAAGAGGCTCCGAGAAAAATGGGTAGCGGAAACGAGTAGCAGAGATATTGTATAGACAAACTTCGTAAGAAAATGCAAGAAAACAATGAGAAAAGATGTCCGAGTTCAGGAAGTCGGACACATTTTGTGTGTTCGACTTTTAGTCTGCTAAAAATACAACTTTTTTCGGACAAACAAATAGTAGTTGAGAAATATCCTACCTTTAACATTAAAATCAGCAGATTACTGAAAATTTGCTTGGCTGGGTTACATTTCATGGCCTTGCCTATTAATAAAAAATGGGTAACAGTAAAGGATCAGGAATGATCATTACGAATTATACGTATGAGTGGTAATAGTTTAGAATTTGTATCTGTAATACTTATTTGGCAGGCATTATTATTTGCGGCCCTTTTTGGAGGTATTTACAATAAAACAAAGCATTACCCCAAAAAATTCATAGCCTGGTACATGGCTTCCAATGCTGCATATTTTTCGATGGTTTGGATGGAATCTTTTGGATATACCGGCATATTGAGGTTTATTTTCCCATTGGCCATGCCTTTGCTCATAAGTTTCCTCCCATTATTCTATTATTATTTCCGGTCACTTACTACCTTGAAATACAGGGTAAGAGGTAAGCAATATTACCATCTCTTGCCATCAGTGCTTGTACTCATACTTCATTTACCTTTTTTCAGCTTCCCGGCCCAGGTCGCTTCTGATTTCCTTTCCCGGAAGCCAATTCCCGCTGAATTTGAATGGCTGTCTCAATACCTTTTATGGGCAGAAAGAATATCATTCTATGGTGTATTTACCTTACAGTTCCTGTTCTACATTGTTAAGTTCAGGACGAACCTGAAATTGCACAGGTTGAGGATAGAACTCATGTTCTCCTACAAGGAAAATGTGGATTTGCGTTGGATGAAACTCCTTTTTATAGGGATACTCCTGTTTTTTGTAGGGAATGATTTGATCTTCCTGTTTCGTGATGAATTTCCCTGGTTCTCCATCGTATTTTATAGTATAGGTATGATAGGGATCAATTTCTTTATAGGATACCACAGCCTGATACAAAATGAACTGGTTGAGAATGAGATTATTGCCAGGATGACACATTACTGCGCCCTTCACAGGGAAATGACCTCACCAAAATCAGAAAACCAGGAATTATTCCTGGCCCAGGAACTTCAGAAGTACCAGCGTTCAACTTTGAAAACGGATACAAGGGAACAAATTCTTCAGCAATTGGAAAAACTAATGGAAGATGAAGACCTTTATTCAGATTCAAAGATCAGCATTGAAGATCTTGCAATGAAATTGAGCATCAGCTCGAAAAACCTCTCACAGGCTATCAACGAGGTGTATCAAAAGAATTTCTTTAATTATATTAATGAATACAGGATAAGGAAAGCTAAGGCCATGCTGGAAAGCGGCGAAAACGTCACCTTCTCCATTGAAGGTATTGCCAGGATGGTAGGTTTTCAGTCCAAATCATCCTTCTATACAGCCTTTAAGAAGAGTACGGGGATTACCCCCACCGAATACCGGGCAAATTATAAAGAAGGAGTCGAGATCAATTCCCCCGTCAGATAATTATAAAAATGGAACGCGGATAATCACGGAATTAATCTCCGTGGTTATCCGCGTTTAATCTGCGTTGTCAGCGTTCCAAAAAAACGTCTAGCGGTTAATCAGAACTTGTTTGCTCCATCCGGAGGTTGTATTCTCAATCCTTAGCAGGTACATGCCATTTGATAGATTCTTAATGTTCATGGTCTTATGTAACTCACCATTTACAATAAGGTTATCATCGCTGTAAACTACCTTACTCTGGACATTGTAAACTTTGATGCTGTATTTCCCATCCGGTAGCGAATTGCTGCGGATCTCAAACAGCCCCTGGTTTGGATTCGGGTAGATTTCGATCTCTGTAGAATTAGCAGCTTCTTCCAACCCGGTGCAATCAAAGAATGTCACTTTGAATGATTTGGTTGCAGCACAGCTGTTGGCATCGGTTAAGGCAATGGTATAATTCAGCACCCCGAGTCCCTTTCCGATCGTGTCAACACTGATTGCAGGAGTTGTGAGGTTGCCGGGGGTCCAAAGATAAGTGCTGATGTTTGGTGATGTAGCATCCAGCAGCAGTACACGGTTTCCGCATAGTGAAGTATCATTGACGGCAATTGTCGGAAGCGGATTTACTTTCATAACCTGGCTTGAAGTTATAAGGCAGTGGGTAACCGGATCCTGGTATGTATAGCTGAGGGTAAAATCACCGGCCCCTGAAACGGCTGGATCAAATATATTTCCGCTAACAGCTGTACCAGTGAAGGTTCCCCCCGCTGGTGTACCATTCAGTGTTATTGCAGCTGCGTTACTACAAACTGGTGCTAAAGCATCAAAAGTAACAGTTGGTACAGGGCTGACAGAAATAATATGGAATGCCGAGTCGGAGCATCCGTTAACATCAGTATAGGTATATGTAAGCGTATAGTTGTTGGGTGCAAGGGTAGTAGGGTCAAAGCTGAGGCCATTGGTTGAAACTCCGGCTCCGGAATAAACACCTCCAACCGGATCACCACCGGTGAGATTAAATGCCGGAGTATTGCCGCATATAGAATCTGCCATAATGAAGGAAACAATAGGCAGGGGGTTAATGGTTAAGGTAACACCTCCTTTTGCGCTTTCGCATCCATGAACGGTCTGGGTGATGGAATAATTATAGGTGCCGGGTTGAGTTTGTCCGGTAGCGAACGAATTTCCATTTCCAACCAAAAGATTGCCCTTATACCATTTTAATCCTGTTCCATCAGCAGTCAGGTCGGGTACTGTTTGTCCGAAACAGGCAACCTGGTCTGTTCCCAGCGGAATTTCCGGAACCGGGTATACATGAACATAGTTGGAGAGGGTGATGGAATTGGAACCGGACTGATTTGTTACAGTCAGGGTAACATCATACTGACCTGGTTCGTTGTAAACAATACCGCTTGGGTTTTGAACGTTCGATGTTGAAGGTGTTCCTCCCGGAAATGACCAATCCCAGCTGGTAGGAGGCCCTGCTGAAACATCAGTGAAGTTGAGCGGTTGCCCAACACAGGCAGATGTGTCATTTACTATAAAGTTTGCAGTCGGAGCAACCGGGGTCAATGCCCTTACAGTTGCAGTCCTTTTATGAACAGGGGTACCATTGCTTCCGGTAGCCACAATATTCAGGGTGTAATCTCCAAGAGGGACTGAGCCATTCTGGCTGATTTGGATGGGAACTGAACCTGGATACGACCAAAGCTTATTTCCATTAGGATAAGAGATGGTGAACAATCCCGGGTTGCCGGAAATTGTAGCACTTACAACCACAGTATCCTGGTATGCCTTAACACTTGGCACCATTGCATTGATGGTAGCAACAGGCGATAAAGTGTCAATAGCAGGAGTAGCCCTTAGTCCAAAGTCCGGGAAATAAGCTACATAGCTCCCAAAGCTATTTTCACGGAAATCAGTCCATGCAAGCAGGGAAGTAACCTTGTTGGCTGCGATCCCATTATAGTCGCCCAGGTACATTGGTGTACCACCACCGCCGCAACTTGTACAGTTGATTTTCATCTTTTTGTTGGAGATGCGTTTGTTGGGAGCGAATGTTACACCGTCATCTGTATAACTTGCATAGATCATGCAACTGTCGCTTGTAGGCGTATCGCGTGTATCCATCCATGAAATATAGAGCCTTCCTGTATTTTTTTCACACCATACAGCTGGAAACCAGTTATGGTTTGATTGTGAGTTAGGATCGTCATTAACTACCTTGGCTGATGACCAGGTGCTAGCTCCATCATCAGAATAACGACAGAAGATATCAGGCTTGTTTCCGTTTCCGGTTGGATTATTTGAAGCATATACAAGGTACAACCTGCCACGGTGAGGGCCAAAACTGTTATCACAAGCGATAAAAGGATAAGGGCGGGTCCTCATGTTGAGAACGGCATTTCGGCCGCCAACCTGGGTGCCAACGGTATTTGAGAACTGCTGGGCGGACTTCATGGCGAAAGTGGATCCACCATTGGTTGATTTGTAGAAAGTGTAAGTAGAGCTGAAAGAACTCCCTGAATTAGTGACCACATATACTGCACCACCGGATGTATTTCCATCTGGACCTACACAAACGGATGTACCTGGAATGGCACCTCCGGGGTTGAAACTGGTTGGGGAAGTCCAGGTTGCTCCCAGGTCAATAGTACGGGAATAACTTTGGCCACTACCGGCTGTGTTGGTCATAGTACCATAAATATAATTGGCATATGGACCCGCAGTCTGATCAGCAAACATCCAGTTTTTATCACTGCCTGACATTGAGGTGACAGGAGAATCCCAGCTCTGGCCATTATTGGAAGACATGGCTACTTTTGTACCCTGGACGTTTGAAGACCCGTACATATTTTGATAGGCCAGGTGCCCTAGACTGTCATAGGTAACAACAACATCACCCCACATACCTGTCCAGTTAGGATTTCCTGCTGTCCATGTATAACCGTCATTTGTATAATATCCCTTTCCGCCGGCAGTACCTGAAGAATTCCATACTGCATAATATTGAAGGGGGTTCAGGGGGTTCCCTGCAATGCTGCATTCTGCAAAATCAACACCCAATTTGAAATTGTCATAATCATCGATTGTAATAACGGTTGATTCCAATTGATCATTGGCCGGCATTATATAACCAGGCTGCATGATCATCGGGTCTTTGTTCTTGTTCTTATCAACGGTAGCCGGTTGTGCAAACAAACGGACCACGGAAAGTGAAAAAAACAGGAGAACCAGCAAGAAAGAATAGGGTATGGTTCTTTTCATCTTTTAATTGTTTAGTTATTTATGGTGGAATGGAATAACCATGTTAGATTAATTATCGTCTTTAATTGAGGATAAAGAATAAACATGGTGAATTAATGAGGATGAATTGGTTGATGAATGTATTGAGAGATTGGAAGCATAAAAGTAAGTAAATTCTATTTCCCTGCTCAATTATTGGAAAGGATTTTCTAAATTTGTAATAATAGTCCGGCTAACCTATACTTATTCCTGATTTTTAGTGATCATTAAGCATATTAATCAGGTAAATCTTTGATAGAGTGTGATCCGGATAAAGTCAGCACCGCTAAATCTTTAATTCACTAAATCTCCTTTTATGAAGTTCACATTAGTTAACAAAATAAGTGTATCAGTTGCACTTTTGGGCCTGGTAATTCTGCTTGCCGGTTGTCCATATTCAAGTTCGGTGCCTATAGACCAGGGCAGTATCAAGATACCTAAAAGCCTTGTAGGTAAATGGGTCAAATCATCTGACGATCAAACCGAGAATCCTACATATTTTGAGATCAGCATTGACGAGAGCAATGCATCGAAAGCAACAGCCCTGAAATATGAATATTCAAGTTCTGACTCCACTTACCAGAGTACCCGTTACCAGCTGACTTTTTCGGATGTTAATGGTGATATGTTCATGAATGCTATGGAAGACGGGGGATCTACCTATTCGCTGTTCAAATTTAACTTTGATGAAAGTAGCGGTGATGTTACTACCTATGAGGTTTCTGATTATATTAAGGAAACCTTTTCTTCATCCACAGAATTAAAAGGATTTATTGCGAAAAATAAAGAGAACAGTTATTTTTTCACAAACACGGTTGATACCTATAAAAAGAAATAAGGATCAGAGTGTGGCCGCAAGATTACTGAACAGCCGGATTAGCTTTTCTTCAGCTATGCCGGCTGTTCTTATTATATCGTCTATATCTGCAGGGATGAGGTTATCAGGATCACATTCATCAGTTAGCACTGAAATTGCAGCACAAGGCAAGCCCATATGGTTGGCAATAATTACTTCAGGAACAGTTGACATACCAACGGCATCAGCACCGATAAGGCGAAGAAACCTGTATTCGGCGCGAGTTTCTAGGTTAGGGCCTGACACTGCAACATACACTCCTTCATGAAGTTTGATGTTCAGATCAAAAGCAATTTTCCTGAGAATTGAATTAAGAATATTCGAATAGGGCTGACTCATATCAGGAAACCGGGGACCCATCTCGTCAATATTTCTACCGGTAAGCGGATTATCGGGGAGAAGATTAATGTGGTCATTTAATAGCATTAATTCCCCTTTCTTGTATGCCGGGTTCATAGCTCCGGCTGCGTTCGAGAGAAGCAGCCATTTAACGCCCAATAATTTCATGACCCTTATCGGGAAAGTTACCTGGCGTAAAGTGTAGCCTTCATAAAGATGAAAGCGGCCTTGCATGGCCAGAACTTTCTTGCCATGCAGTAAACCGAAGATTAGCTTGCCTTTATGAAATTCAACGGTTGAAACCGGGAAGTGAGGGATTTCGCTATAATCCAACTCAAGAATGATTTCAATTTCATTCACCAGTTTACCTAGACCTGTTCCAAGCACAATTCCTATTTCAGGAGTTGTGATCCCTTTATCGCGGAGGAAATCAGATGTTTCTAAAATAGTACTGTACAATTGTAAGAATTCTGTTAGGGTAGATAGGAGTGAATAATATTTGTACTGTTATTATCAACTATCTGCATGTCAGAACCGTCAACAATACCATCACCGTTGACATCCTGCGCATTGTAGCCCTGCAGGAGGCCGGTGCTCGCATTTTCAACCAATGCCATGTCTGAACCGTCAACTGATCCATCTTGTGAAGGATCACCTCCATAGATTGCATAATAACCGCCACCCATCGACTTAAGATTACTTCCAAAAGCCTGTGAAGCACTGCTTGAAAAATTGTAGCTCGGTGTGCTTCCTGAAAATGATACAGGCAATGCAGTTGTTGTAACAATGGAATTTCTATGGTGAATAGTGATATAATAGGATCCGCTCAGGATTCCAGGCACCGCTGAGGTACAAGTACCGGTGGTACTCAGGTTAAGGTTATTCAGCATATATGCAATGGAAGAATAGGAAGCTGCATTGTGCAGTTCAACGGAGATCTGGTCAGCTGTAGTTCCCGGGAATTGGGGCCCTCCAATATTCTGTGCTTTACGCATCAAACCACCTCCATTATAAAGTGACTCAAGCATAACAGTAAGGTTCAAACTCTTGTCAGCCAGAAGCTGAAAGCCTGTAAATGTTCCAAATGAAGTCACTCCGGTTGCAGTCAACTGGTGAGTTGCAGGATTAGCAGCGTTATAATTGATAACTGATGATGGGCTTATCTCAGTACATAAAAGTTGATTTTCGCTTCCTACAACATCAGAAGGGAGATATTGGAACAAAGCAGTGCAACTGAATCCTGAAGCACCATTCTGAGTGAGTTTCCAATAGCGTTTTAGGTAATTGCTTGCGGCAGGACTTCCAGGGTACTGAGTATTAGCGAGGCTTACACCTGTATAATTTCCTCCCGGGAAAGTTCCGGAAGTGTAATTCAAAGTAACAGGTGAATATTCAGCAGTGCCCGAATTGTCACCTACAGGAAAAGTAAAGTTTCCGGCGGCACTGAATGATTTACGAATTTCACCACTTCCGGTAGGAACAATCATGGAGGTGGAGGAAGGTGAGCCTGCAATGGTTGCAGCAGGTCCTAAAGTAAGGTTATTTGCGCCTAAAGTTAACTGCCCTGAAGTGAGTGTAAGCACGCCGTTAACCTTGTTATCTCCTCCGTTTGTGACACCAGTGGCATTGTTGATGGTCAGGTTTTGGAATAAATTACTCCCATTGATATTTTGGTTCACAGATCCTGAAAAAACAACTGTTCCAACACCCAGGGAATTGCTACCTGCATTTTCGTTTGTCAGGTCTTTCTTGAGGATTACAATGCCGGAATTATCAAGCGTGCCGCCACTTTTGATGGTAAGGCTTTCCAGGGAGACTAACATTGTTCCCGCAGATACTTTTACTTTGGCTCCGGAAGTGATAATATTTTCAGCGAGTATATGCTGAAAAGGATATGCCAGCAATAGGATGCTAATTATCACAAAACTGAATATCGGGTTTTTGGGTTTTGTTTCCATGGGGTCAGGTATATTTCAGGATATATTAATCATATTTAGATTTCTGCATGCAAGTTAAGCAAATTTTCTTAAAATCCTCAAATTACTGTTGAAATTCTAAGCACTTTTATTAACACAACAGCAAGCCGAATGTTCAGGTTTACATGTAATATAGAGGATGTATTTTGTTAGATAAATAAGTAAGTATTTTTATTGTATTGATTTTGTGAGCAATAAATCATTGATGTATGAAAAGTTTTGCCGAATTGATAGAGAACTAGCTCCGATTTTTTTTTGAGAAATTGTAGTATTCCGGAGTAAAAAAAGTTATATCCCACTCATGAGGTGGCTATTTTTATGATGATAACTTCCTCTACTTTTTATAAGGGAATGCACACTATATTTTTTTTTGTGAGGGGATTTCTCAGTATAATTCAATGTTTATGATTTTTCAGTTTACTAACACACCATTCGTTTTTATTTGTTCAAAAACATTGTTCATCTGACCGTTCTTATCGTTTTGTTTACATAGGTCCCGGAAACAGGAGCCTTGGCAGCACCGCAAGGTCCCAAAGTTGCTTTAAACAAATTTTCTTGCTTTGCATTGAACCCGGTAGTGAGCTGAACATAGTTTGCCGCTTTGTATGTAACATCAGTTCCTATCCCTCCGGTAATAATTCTGGAAGAAGAGATGTAGTTACTTGCTTCATAAAACTGGTAACCCGTATAATTGGGATTGCTGGGGTCATTGGCGGTAGTGAGTAAATATCCATAAGGGCAAGCTGTAAAGAGGCCTGAAGACCATATTCCCCTTCCGTAGGTTCCAGCCCTGATAAGCCCACTTGTCTTATTGATTTCGAGGTCAAATACAGGGACATGTGGCAGACCGTTCATAAACGGAATCCAATCTCCAATGGTCGCATTCCTGTAATAAACACCAATATCAGTGCCTATATAAAGCGCATCATCAGGTGAACTATTGTTATCTTCATAGGCAATGCAATTTACCACTACATTAGGAAGTGTTCCGGAGATATTTGTCCAGGATGCGCCACCAGTGGTAGAAGAATATACCTTTAAACCGGAATAATAATCGCCAACCGAAACAAATACATCAAGGGAGTTATCCGGGTTTACGGCAATTGAAGTTATCCCTATTCCTGGCAGGCCGAAAGAAATGCTGGCCCACGAAGTGCCTCCGTTATCAGATCTCCAGATGGAAGTTCCGTTCGCAGCATAAACTCTGTCAGTAAAATTGGTGCCAATAGCCATCGCACTGCTTCCGCTAACTCCCATATTTGTCCAGGTTGTGCCTTGGTTGGTGCTTTTATAGATAGCATTGTTATAACCGCCATAAATGATACTGGAATTCCCAGGGTTCATAATATAGGGAGTAACCCATGCACCAGTTGAACCTGCTGGTTGAATACTAGTGTAGGTGGTGCCGCCGTTTGTCGATCTTACCAGGTCTCCTGACTGGCTACCGTAATACATGGTATTTGCATTTCCATAGTCAATCATGCAATCCATTCCATCTGCACCATAAATATGCTGCATTGCAGAACCTCCGGTCCATTTATTACAACCATTATCCTGTGCACCGCCAATTATGAGGTTAACATTACTCTCAATTCCGGCAATCCTGTACCACTGGGTGTTGGCAATACCGGCTGTGAGGTCAGTCCAGTTGCTTCCAAAGTCAGTGGAACGGAAGATTCCTCCGTCACTGCAGCAATAAAGGTAATTGTTCAGGGGATTGATTGCCAGGTCATGGATGTCGGCATGCGTATAACCAATCGTACCACCATTGTCATTCCACATGGAGGAGATTGCCCAGGTTGATCCCCAGTTAGCGGAAGTCCAGGTGTTTATTCCGCCAACAATTACCTGGGAGTTATTTGTCAACGAAACTGCCATGGAAAGGTCATAAGTAGTTTGACTGGAATTGTCATTTCCGGTAGATGAATAACCCAGTATATTCGGGCTGGTTGAACGCACCGAAAAACTTGCACCGCTGTTTGTTGAAAGATAAAATCCTTTAAATGAACCAACTGCTGTCGGTGGCCCTGCAAACAGATAAACGTATGAGGTGGCATTGGGTGTAACTCCTATTGCAATGCGGGAACAACCAGTGGGTATACCAGTAGAGATCTGTGTCCAGCTATCTCCTGAATCTGTTGACCTGTAAAATGATGAAGTTCCTGAAACGTAAACGTAAGTGGGGTCACCCGGTTTAAATTCGATGTCACGGTAACTTCCGGCAAGAACTTTTATCCAACTGTAACCACCATTCGAAGTCTTATATACACCATCGGTAGTTACTGCAAAAAGCATATTGTTATTGACTGGATGCATGATCAGCTTATATCCTCTTATGGACTGATTGACTGTCCAGGTTAAGCCGGTACTTTGCCAGGTAACGCCACCATCCGTAGTTTTCAATACACCGATCGATTGAGTATCGCCGCCATCGCCATCGCCGGATAACAAATACATCACATTGGTATTAGTATAGTCAACGGCAAGCCCGGAAACCCCGATCCTTGGCATTCCATCCGTTAAAGGAGACCAGGAAGTTCCGCCAGTGGTGGTCTTCCATAACCCGCCTGCCGGCATCCCTACCCAGAATATATTGGGGTCAGTTGGATGAAACGCTATTACATTGATACG
Source organism: Bacteroidota bacterium (assembly GCA_013376995.1). Taxonomy (GTDB): domain Bacteria; phylum Bacteroidota; class Bacteroidia; order Bacteroidales; family UBA4417; genus UBA4417. The sequence continues at coordinate 21,495 of JACAAZ010000005.1, forward strand.
GCCTACACCGGGGTTCCACCCGGCTCCATTCGTATACCCGAAAGGTCCTATTGAAGCCCAGTATCCATTCGTGGCAGTCGGATTGTCCCCGTTATTCCCGCTGTAACGTTGCTGGTAATCCAGGTATGCTTCCCAGTTCCTTGCTGTAACATTGGTTATTTTCCCTTCCCGGGTAAGACGGCTCTGGTTATAGTATTCCCAACGTTTCCATTGTTTGTATCCTGAGCCTTGTCCTTTGGATTTTCCTGAATAGTAGCTTTCCACATTGCCCTGGATCTTTACAAAGTCGTCCGTACCCGGGTTCAGCCACAATTCGGAGGGTGAATCCTGTTGCCCCAATGACTTTAATGTTATCAAGAGCAAAATCAGCAAGATGCCTGATGTATGTTTCATAAGCTTTAATACGATCTTTGAAAGAAATAAGACAAAACTAATAGTTGGTAAATCGAATCCAGTGTGTTATCGCCCGGGTTTTGCACCGGTTGGCTGAGAAGAAGGGCCCTTAATTGAGCGATAATTGAAGGTCTTAACTGAATGAACAGGAGTTGGTTGAGATACCGGACCCTTGATGTTCCTGAAATTGATACTGTTCTTTGGCGCATTTCCGATGACTTGATCATGTGAAGTTTTAACAGCTGAAATTCCAGGCTTGCTTTCAATTTTGATTATTGGGGTTGGCTCATTCAGGGGTGGTAATGTTCCGTCTGGTTGAAGCTTAGCGTCAAAAGTGGATCCTTTTGAAAGACTTGAATTCCCGTTTGAAATTTCATGCATTCCAGGTAGTTCCATATTGGGTAGTTTTGGGTCCGGCAAAATAGCTGGAGGCCTTGTTGGATTAATCGATGAAGCCTGGGATGAAATTCCTTCAATCTTTGGGAGTTTAGGGTCAATAGATGGAAATTTGTCGAATTCAGCACTCGCTTTTACCGTTTGTTCATTTCGTTGCACTTCCTGGGCCTGGATGGAAATGCACATCATCATTGCCAGGATTAGGAATATATATTTTGGTTTTTTTTTCATTTTGTCTGTAATTAAATCCAAAGGACCAGTTTAATTTTTGATTTCACTCCTGATTTTATCATGTGCCGGATTCAGGGCATTGATCTTATCCTGGAGAATCTTAATTTGTTTATCCTGGTCAATAACATGTAAGGTAAGTTCCTCCAATTTCTCAAGTAGTTTCTTCTGTAAATCTCCCAGCTGGACACCTGTATTTTTTACCTCCAGCGATGATGGAATACCAGGCAGATGTTTTTCAGCTTTTATACTTCTTTCAAGTTCAGGTAGGCTCATCAGTTTATAATCACTACTGAACACATAATCAGGCCAACCGGAAGGAGCCTGGACAAGAACCTCCGTACAGGCGATCTTGCCATTAACAGAAACTGAATAACCGGTCGCCTGTTGGGTTGTACCTATTCTCAGATCGTTTGCCATGTATACACTGCCGGAACTGAAGTAACCTGCCCAGTTTGCGGTTCCGCCATAGGCATAGCCATAAATCCCGATCCGGGTTCCCGAAGAGCCCGTAGCAGCGCCATATACGCCATAGGCAAAGCCTGTATAAGTTGTTGCATTAGCATACGCATACGTACCCATGTATCCTCCCTCACCATACAATGCAATTCCATATCCCGGCCTGGGCTTTGAGATCCCTTCAATTGCCCTGGTGTCAGTATAAGAATTATTTGAAACCTGGGAGGAAAATAGCGTATACAGGGAGTCTGCTGCTCCTTCTCCTCCTTTATATCCCTCAATCAGCACTCGACCCTTATACCGGCCTGCATAGTTGGTTAATCCACCTTTTGCCGCAGCAAAGAGTCCATAATTAGTATTCGAACTGATCCCATCGGAAAACAATATGCCTGCATAGTTATCCGTGTTTACATCATTGTTCCAGCCATATATTGCGGCCCCATTTCCGCCTGCAGCTGGCTTAATACCAAGGACCCCGGCATTCGTCACTGACAAGGGTATGCCCATGGCAGTAGGCTCCAGGACCCCCAGCATACCTGTGGCATAAATGTTTAAAGATTCATCGTTCCCTTTTATAGCCGCTCTGCCACTGTAATAATTTGAAACATTCAATCCATAGAAATCGGGATTGATCAGTCCTATTCCAACTCTACCTGTATTGAAATAAATATCTGAACCGTTTGATTGCCAGTAATCACTTGAAGAGCTGCCAAATTTTTGCCAGGTTGCTCCATCATAATAATAAAATCCGGCAATCCCATCGGTCTGGTAGATAATAAGGCCTGCTACAGGCGAAGCCGGTCGTTGGGCTAGGGTCATCCTGGGGGCCAGGATTCCTTTCCCGGTAGCTTTAACATCCAGCATGGCTGCGGAATTTGGAGCTGTACCATCCGTATTGATCGCTACCTGGGCAGAGAGATTTATACTGATACCAGAGCCGATAACAATTAAGGCTAACAATTTCAGAGTAAAGTTTGAAAAGGCTAACAATTCTTTTCTTAAATATGATTTCATAGAGCTTGGGTTTAAATGAAATTTAGATAGGGCCTGATATAATAATCTTATTAAAGGTAAGGTAAGTTTTAAATAAATCCAAATATTTACAAGTCAAAATATTTTGAAATGTAGTGGGATTAAATTGCTTGTCAACTAAGTAAGTCACATATGAAATTATAATCGATATAAATAAAATTATATAATAGTAAACTGACCTTGAAACCGCAATTAAATAGAACCAAGATTCGCAGATTTGTATTTGGTATATTTACTTTAAATTAATTTACTTCCAATTATATTTACAATTAATTAATAATCAGAAGAATATATTAGTTCATGTAAACTTTGTCTTAGATATCGACTATGTTATGTGTAGACTTCACTAACTTTTTAAAAAAGTTGCAATGCCTGACTTATTTATATAGCACACTAAGGATTGGTTATACGAGTAGAAGGACTATCCGTGATAAGAAAAGAAAATAAATAAAAATAAGACTGGAAACAAAATATCTAGATGATAAAATCAAGCAAGTTCAATTTGAAATAGTTATGGGTATTTTCAGGCTTGTATTTTAAAGGTGAACTCCGGAAAATTATCTGTTAGTTCAGCTAGAGATGAAAGGAAAGTATAGCCTGTTTCAACAAGTTGTATTCATTTTCAAAATTGGGAGTAAGTATATTTTTGCCGATCAAAAGATCTATATCGCTGATCTTCCAGAACCTGCCATCAGCAATTTCTGATGGATTATGGGATATAGGATGTTCCACAAGGGCTATGAAAGAGAATACCAATTCTGATTCTAATTCTGAGTCCCACCTGTATTTGCAGAGTGGAGCAGGATCAAAACCTGTCAGGTTTAATTCTTCCTGTGCTTCCCTGACAAGGGCATGCTCAATGGTTTCGTCGATACCTACATGACCTCCGACAGAACTGTCCCATTTCCCGGGCTGAATGTCTTTATTAGCAGCTCTTTTCTGCAGGTATATTTCAGATTTTCGGTTAATCACATGCAAATGAACTACCGGGTGAAGCATTCCGGGAGTACTGTGAACCTGCGACCTTGTAGCTTTCCCAATGACTGCCCCTTCATCGTTAACCAGTGGAAACCATTCTTCATCCCGCATTTTGCGATCATGTATCCACCGGTTTAGAAATTGCCAGCCGAAAAACAATATGAAGAGAATATACAATAAGCCACCACTGATAAAAGCCCAGGCCGGTTTAGACAAATAGAATGCAGAATATACAATCAGAACAGTGTGGAGGAAGAAAATCCAGAAAATTGAACGGAAGGTCCGGCGCATTTCTTTCTGAAGATTCGGGTCATCCGGAAGGTCCTTGAGGTAACGTTTCGAATATAGCATGATAAGGTTGCTGTTTGAAAAGGCAGACAGTCCTATGATCACGCAAAAGATCACATTGATGAAGGCAGGTTTGAGCTTAAAAAAGATATCATTATCGGATAGTAGAGAAACTGCACCCAGCATCATGAGCAATGCTGTATCAAAGATAATGAACCAATCCAGCCTTCGTTCCTTGAGAAGGATAACAATCAATTCGGTGAAGCCAAAAATGATGGCAACTATAAGCCCCGCCCGGGTACCCCACACTTCATCAACTATGATAAATATGATGAGAGGTAGAAGCCCGGGAAGCAGTTTTTTCAGCAGTTGAATAAGTTGTGAATTCATCGCTGTATCTGTATTCCCAAAAAAGAAAAGGAGGCTGAAAATCAGTCTCCTTTCCAGGTATTCCATTATTTAGCGTAACTAATGGCTCTGGTTTCACGAATAACCGTGATCTTAATCTGACCAGGGTATGTCATCTCTTCCTGGATCTTTTTGGAAAGGTCGTAGGATATCTGGTTCGACTCTTCGTCAGTAACCTTGTCTGCACCAACAATAACCCTTAATTCACGACCTGCCTGGATTGCATAGGTTTTAACCACACCAGGGTAGGAGAGGGCCAGTTCTTCCAGTTTGTTCAACCTTTGAATGTAGGCTTCAACCACTTCACGACGTGCTCCGGGGCGTGCTCCCGAAATGGCGTCGCAGACCTGCACAATCGGAGCTATCAGGGTTTCCATTTCAACTTCATCATGGTGGGCTCCGATAGCGTTGCAGATATCCGGCAATTCTTTGTGCTTCTCCGCTATCTTCATTCCAAGTATAGCATGAGGAAGTTCAGCCTCATTTTCAGCAACTTTACCTATATCATGGAGAAGCCCGGCACGCTTGGCTTTTTTGACGTTAAGGCCAAGTTCTGCGGCCATTGTGGCACAGAGATTAGCAACTTCACGGGAGTGTTGCAACAAATTCTGCCCATAGGATGAGCGGTATTTCATTTTCCCGATCAATCTTACAAGTTCAGGGTGCAGGCCGTGGATCCCGAGGTCGATGGTAGTTCTCTTCCCGGTCTCGATAATCTCCTGCTCAACCTGTTTTTTGGTTTTTGCGACCACTTCTTCAATGCGTGCAGGATGTATTCGACCGTCGGTTACAAGTTTATGTAAAGAAAGGCGTGCTATCTCACGACGGATAGGATCAAATCCTGAAAGGATAATGGCATCAGGAGAATCATCGATGATAATTTCAATACCTGTAAGTGCCTCCAGAGTTCGGATATTTCTTCCTTCACGGCCAATGATACGGCCTTTGATCTCTTCGCTTTCTATGTTGAATACGGAGACTGTGTTCTCAATGGCTTGCTCAGCGGCAGTGCGCTGAATGGTTTCAACGATGATTTTCTTTGCTTCGTTGTTAGCCTTAAGTTTAGCTTCTTCAATAATTTCATTGATCTGAACTATAGCTTCGCTTTTAGCGACATCTTTCAAACTTTCAATAATTTGACTTTTCGCTTGTTCAGCTGACATCCCTGAGATAAGTTCAAGTTGCTCAATGTGAATTTTATGAGCCTTTTCTACTTCAATCTGCTTACGGTTCACGATCTCAAGCTGCTGCTCAAGGGTGGATTTCAGGTCGCTTGCTTCTTTGATCTTTTTCTGGGATTCTTCAATCTTTTGGGAAAGGGATTGCTCCTTTTGCTGAATTTGTTGTTCTTTTTGTTTAATCCTGTTTTCAGCTTTGTTTATCAGGTTGTCTTTCTCATTGAACTCCTTTTCGTGTTCTGATTTTAGTTGAAGAAATTTTTCTTTAGCCTGGAGAATTTTCTCCTTTCGGATGACCTCGGCTTTGGTTTCGGCTTCTTCGAGCAGGTGGATGCTTTTTTTCTCTATAGCTTTCCTAAGGAGAGTTGTAGCTATAGCCACACCTATTCCTATTCCTACGATAGCCGCAACAGCCGCCATTAATATACTGCCCATTGCGTATTGGTTAAGAGTGAAACATATATGGGCAAGAATGCTGTGGGGAAAATAAAAAAAACCCGCTATCGATCCAGTGTTTTGGGAAACCCCAAAACGACATGATTAGGGTTGCCGGAAATCGTCGGGCTTCCACTGTTATCCCGTCAGCTGACGGGTACCACTTGCGTGGCTGAGGCCTGTCCTGTTATTTCGTGGAGGCTTTCCCTTATTGAAAAGTGTTGAGTTTCCAAACGAAATGGATAGATGCGGGTTTATCTTAAATATTTTCAAAGAACGCTGTGTATCAATCTTTTAAAGCTACCGTTAGAAGGTTGTCAATCTCATTCAAAGTTCCCTGCAACTCTTTCTTTATAAATCCCGATTCTTCTTCAGCATTCATGCCAATAGTTGCGTAATGCAGGGCTACCATAGCCAACAGGTCCTGTTTATCATTGTGCCTGTAATTCTTGGCGTAGTAGTTTAATTGCTCATCAACAAGTTTTGCCGCCTTGCGGATCTCTTCTTCTTCTTCCCGTTTTATACGCAGGGGATATGGCCTGCCTGCAACGTGAATGGTCACTCCAATTTCATCCGCCATGCGCTTTCTATATCGGATGGTTGTTTAAAAGATCAATACAACTGTCAAGTTCCCGCAATAGTTCATTTATTTTCTTCCGTGCATCAGCTGATTCCTTGCCTTTTGGGATTGCTTTTGCAATTTTAAGTGCCTGAAGTTTTAGTTCGAGTTCCTGGTTAGTTTGTTTGTATTGTTCGTTATTTTTTTCAAGTTGATAAATTCGTTCTTCGAGGACTTTATATGCTTCATTCAGCGTTTTGAGTTTGTCGGTTAATTGCCTGACCTTAAACTCTATACCTTTTGCAAGGGTGCCAATCTGCTGCATAAAAATCTTTTGATAACTGAACCATCAACGGCAAAAATAATGATTGTGAAAGTGACAAGCAAATTTATTATTTATCACACTTTGCCTGAATAGTAATAGCTCGGAACAATTAATTCCAGAGAAAGCATATCACCGTATGCATAATGCGGAGGTTGCTTTTCAAATCCGGGGATTGCCTGGTTCAGGCTTTCAGTTGGTGCGAGGAGCTTTTTATTTTATTTGTTTATGGCGCTTGAAATTGCAATCCTTTGAAAACCAGTATTCCATCCATTCAACTCAAGAACAGGTTCCAGGTTTTCGTCTGATGCAAATTCAATGGTTAAGAACCTGGTTGCCCCGGGGAGCAAACTAACATAATTGTCTGAATAAAATGCTGGCAATATTCGTTTACCTGTTTTCAAATCTTTGAGCAACAGGCGGTTGAAGAATGATATGTGCCCGCCATTATTGGTCAGGGTCAGCTGTATCCTGCTTTTTCCCTGCCCGGTTTCTATCTTTGCCTGGCCGACTATTACACTGTTTGGAAGTTTCCTTAGTTCTGAGTAATCCTTTCCTTTTTTGTTAAGCCAAAGCAGGTTATGAGAAACCGGTTTTCCTGCGGGATCCTTTAGCTCAAGGCTGAGGAAAAATAAATTCCCAATAGCCAGGGGAACAGGTAATCGACAGATTTCCTTTACAGATTGTTTGTCAATATCCACAACTCCTTCTTCCTGGCTGATTAGCTTGCCATCTGCTTCAAATGATTTGATTGAGTAAGAGTATCTCCTTAACTTTTCGGGTGTGGTATTGGTCACTGCAATAGTTGAATCATCAAGGTTCAACTGGATATGGACCGGCTCACAGGCAGATTTCAGTCCGTAGAAACAAGCGTTCTGGGCCAGGAACCAGTCATACATTTGACCCCCCAGTGCAGTCCAGGGGTTCTGTGTCCTCCAGATAACAACCCCTGTGTAAGTTTCAAACATCCTCGAAGTTTCTCCCTCAAGAAATGATTTGTATTGGAGATAATTAGCTAATTGAGCCTCCGAACAATACTCTTCAAGGGACTTAACAGGCCCGTATCTTTCGGTATGGTCTCCGTAGGAAGCAAATCGATGGTAACGCCAATTCGGGATTTGTTCAGAAATAAATGGCGGAATCCACTCTTTCTCAGGTAAAATTTCTTTCAGTGATTCAATTTCAGGCAGTCCCACAGATCCCATTTCCGGGTTGAATGGATTAGCCTGGGGAAAGTAAAACCATTCAGGTTCCTGTATGCCGTAGGGGCCATCTCCTGCCATCATAGGCAGCTTCAGTGTCAGATCCCTTGAAAATGAGCTATTGACATAAACTCTTGATGGATCATAGGTTGGGAAAACAAAATGTTGTAGTACAGTGTCGATATCTGCAGGGGGATGAAATTCATTTCCACCGCACCAGAAACATAGACTCGGGTGATTTCTCAGCATAAGTACCTGGTCGATAGCGGAAGAAATGAATAAATTATGGTCATCTGGATATTTCCTTCGTTGATCACGGGAATCTTTCTTCATTGGATCATTCCATGCCCCATTGCAATCTCCTGTTACCCAGAGGTCCTGCATAACCAGTATGCCATTCTGGTCGCAGGCGTCATAAAATTCAGGCCGTTCGGTTATAGAACCACCCCAAACCCTGATCAGGTTCAGGTTCATCTCTTTATGCATCCTGATTTCCTGTTCATAGCGTAATTCAGGAGTTGTCAGCATCCAGTCAGTTGCAATCCAATTCCCGCCCCTGATAAAGATCTTCTGCCCGTTTACGTAAAATAACCGGCTTTTCGTGTTCGTATCAACTGATGATTTGATGGATCGGATTCCTGTTTTCAGCAACATTGAATCTGACAACACCCCCTGGCTTGTAAAGCGAATCTCAATGTCATTCAAATCCTGGCTTCCAATGCCGTTAGGCCACCATAATCGCGGATTATGAACGCGCAAACTATTCATTGTGAATCTCCTTAGTTCATGGGGCCCGAGCGTGACAGTTTTCGATACCTGTTGAGAATTGTTCAGTAGACAATTCAAGGTTCCTTTGATAGCTTGATTGCTTTCATTTATCAATCCTGTACTTATCCTGATATATGCATCTGCCTGCTTGCCTCCGGGTACCCGAACACCCGGCACATCTGTTAATACAAGTGGGTCCTTGATCCGGACATTCCCTGTGCAGGTTATTGAAACTTCATCCCAAATACCTGTGTTCCTGTCGTGTACTGCTGGAATCCAATCCCAGCCAGCTGAGAATTGATTGGTTACGTTACTGCCTATTGCTCCATCTCCGCCTTGCCCTCCATTATCGTTGCCTGGTGGATCAGGAGGCAGCACGAGCACGGCAAGTTTATTCAATGTTCCGTCAGTATTCAGGTATTGAGTGATATTGTATGATTCCCGTAAAAACATTCCGACATGTGTCTCTTTATTGATCTTTTTACCATTCAGATAGATCTCTGCTTTATAATTTATTCCCCTGAAATTCAGCCAGTAATTTTTTCCTTTCTTAAAGTTGGAAGTCCTGAAACTGCTGATAAACCAGTATGTGTAAAAGTCAGTGCCGGTAACATTTATGTCGGGAATACTATCGTTGTTGGAAGAAAAATAGGGATTCGGGTAGATCCTGTTCAGTAGAAGTGTTTTCAGCACTGTCCCCGGAACTTCGGCTGGTATTAAATCATCCAAATGCATATCAATAGATGTCAGCGCAATACCATCTGCTGAGACCTTCGAAGCTTTAATCGCATACCAATTTCTATTCAACAGGGCTTTTTGTCCGTTCGAAGGAAGCCGGATATCTGAATATGATTCCTGCCCATATAACAATGCCGATGAAACGAAACACTGCATTAGGATGAAGAATGCAAACAGGATTTTCATCAGTAATTGTTGGGATTTCTTATTTCGAAACTATGAGTCTTAAAGGTGAAATCTGTTGTCCTTTGCCAGTATAGGGGGTGCAAATGTAAATGCCTGCTTCAAGGAAGCGAAGATCAATACTAAATACTTGTCCATTGGAATTATATGAGACAAATACCTGTTGCCCCGTAAGAGTATGGAACTCAAGTTTTTTAATGTCAATACCAGCCGGAATTTCCAGGTAGGCCAGATCCCTGGCTGGGTTAGGGAATATAAAAGGGATTGATGCTTTATTTTCCTCCAGGTTTACACTTTGGCATGTTCCCGGCATATTGGCGTCAAGCCAGGACAGCCTGAGAGATATCCACCCCTTAAATCCATCTATTTCACCCTGGAAAGTAGTCGGTATCGGACCAACCACAGGGGCGCCTACATTTAAGCCAAGTATTGGCCAGCGCTGGTAATGCCTTTGCTGGGCAGCGTCAAGAAAAGCAGCACAGCTGTCAATGTACTGGAAAAGACTGTCATCGCTCAGAACATTAGAACGAAGGTATAAATAGCGACATTTTAATTGGGCTGTAAAGGCAGGATCCTGAAGCAGCCTTATATGCCAGCCCGGAGAATTAATATCCGGGTTACAATCATTCACTTTATAAGCCCAACCACTTCCATCTGTACTCCTGAAGATATCACATTCATCTATATTTTTCCATGCCCAATCGAAATCCCAAACCGGCCCGGTTTTAATTCTCCTGTCAATTCCATCGCGATTCTTATGAAAATAAAAGCTTTTTTTGAAACCATCGTTGTTCCTGGAGACCTCATTCACTAAGAAATAGTCTATGAAAGCCCCCTTGTCTATGAAGGGTGAATATCCAAAGACAGGATCTTTGAAATTGTTGCTATAGAGAGCTGCTTCAAATGAGTTGATGTAGTCTTTGATGTACTCTTTTTGGCTAGGGGTGATTACATCATAATCGGGATAATCGTACACGTAATGAATATCAAAATTTGGATGGTCTATTGGGTGATAGTTTGATAACCAGCTATTTCCATTATCCCAATAATCCATTTTAAAAATATATCCACCGGTAAGAGGCTCGCCTGAGTTTTCATTTTCCGTGAGTTTGGCAATATTTACCCTGCTATCATCCCTTTTGATTTTTTCACCAAAAATATAGATGCCTTCATAGCTCCCGTTAATTGTTACTTCGCAAAACCTGGTCCGGGAAGCATATTGCCCCATTTCATTAAAGAGTTTGAAGGCCAGTGTGTTACGCATGAAAACTTTGTCATTGTAATTTGCTAATAGGACCCAATCATTTTCAGCCGGGAATCCAAATAAGGGAACATTGAGATTATTCTGGGCAGTATCCCGTGTTTCGATAGCGTAGGGCTTTTGGGGTAAAATAGAAGAATAATGGCCCCGGATTTCAATTCCGATATTACCCGAATATACATTCCCTGAATCATAGATATGGTTTACCTGGCCTGGCCCGTTGTCTATGATTTTCATCAGGCCGGGAATTTTAGGCTCATCCGGAATTGGGATGCCAAAAGTGTTGATCACTATGATAGGGAGATTGCTCTCGGTAAATATCTGAGCTCGTAACCCCGGGAAAAAGTAAAAAATGAATAGTAAGAGAATGACGGATTTTTTGAGCATATCAGGAGGATGAGGATGATGTCTTATCCATATAGGAATGAGTATGTAATTGCCTTTTGAAGCAAAAATAAATAAAATGAGTTCATTTGAGCCAGGAAATAGGATCCTGGTTAACCTTTACTTATTTGTAAGATTTTTTTATGAAATACTTGCATTTCAAGCTTGGCATTTTTGTATCTTTAAATCGCTTTTATATGCGGTTTTGATTATTTGATTTCCTTTTATTATGACTGAAGAATTCCTCCATTATGTCTGGCAATTCAGGCTTTACAAAGCTAACCTGTCCCTTGTTTCTGGAGAACCACTGGAAATATTACATCCCGGGGTGCACAATCTGGATTCCGGGCCTGATTTCTTTAATGCCAGGATACGGATAGACGAAACGACCTGGGCAGGTAATATAGAAATTCACATTAATTCTTCGGATTGGTTCCGGCATCATCATCATTTGGATAAGGCTTATGGGAATGTGATCCTGCACGTTGTTTATCATTCTGACCGGCAGATTGCATTAAAGGATGGGAATTATCTTCCCGAACTAGAACTGAAATCGTTAATTGATCAGCACGCATGGCAAAGATATCTGCTATTTATGGGTTCGAAAAACTGGATCCCATGCGAAAATCTTATTACAGGTGCTGATCCTGTAGTGTTTGTATCCTGGCTGGATGCACTCCTGGTCAACCGGATTGAACGTAAAGCGAAGCGGGTGGGAGATGCACTGATTCAGTCTGGAAATGACTGGAATGCTGCTTTTTTTCGGCTCCTGGCCCGCAATATGGGATTTAAGTTGAACAATGATGCTTTCGAACAGCTTGCACTCATCTTATCCTACAAGCAACTTGCGCGTCATTCAGATAAGTTGTTCCAGCTTGAGGCACTGATATTCGGGCAGGCAGGATTACTTCAAGGCAATTTTAAGGATAGCTATCCCCTGGCGCTGAGGAAGGAATTTAAATTTCTGAGCAAGAAATACTCCCTTCAAACAATGGATGAACATCAATGGAGGTTTATGCGGTTGCACCCGGGGAATTTTCCAACCTTCAGGCTTTCACAGTTCGCTCAGATCATTCACCGGTCTAATGGTTTTATGATGAAATTCATAGATAGCACCGATGTCAGCAGCCTGCATGAATTGCTATCCTGTGAGGCTTCTGAATACTGGAAAACTCATTACCGCTTTGATTCTATTACTGCTCCGTCCCTGCGAAAGCTGGGTATAATGTCTGTTAACCTTCTGCTGATCAATCTTGTAACACCCTTCATGTTTGTATACGGGAAAACAAAGAATAAACCTGAGTTGGTTGAAAGGTCAGTTCAGCTGCTCGAAATAACCAAAGGTGAAAATAATTCAATAACCCGTTCCTGGGCTAAACACGGTATAGATGTATCCAGGGCATCTCAAACACAGGCGCTACTGGAACTTAAAAGCAATTATTGCGATCAAAAAAAATGTTTAACTTGCAGGATTGGATTGAGCCTGTTGAAATAATCAAATTTCCAGATTTCAGCAAGCCGGAACTTCAAAATCAATCAACTATGGCGAATCATCTTTTCACGGTAAAACCAATGCGGCAGCTCATGGAGGAAGCCGGAGACAGTTCCCAGGGACTAAAGCGATCATTAACTGCATTTAGTTTAATTGGATTGGGAATTGGAGCTATCATAGGTGCCGGTTTGTTCGTGCGTACAGCTGCTGCTGCTGCAAATAATGCCGGGCCTTCAGTAACTCTTGGTTTTATTGTAGCTGGTATAGGTTGCGCTTTTGCAGGTCTTTGCTATGCAGAATTTGCATCGATGATACCTGTGGCAGGCAGTGCATATACATATTCTTATGCCACGATGGGCGAATTGGTAGCCTGGATTATTGGCTGGGACCTGGTACTTGAATATGCCTTAGGTGCTGCAACTGTGAGCATTGCGTGGAGTGAATACCTAAATAAATTACTGGGTTATTTTGACACAAGCATTCCATATCAGTGGAGCCATTCCCCCCTGGAGGTCAGCACGGCGGGAGTGCATGGAATAATGAATATTCCTGCCTTGTTTATCCTGTTTTTGCTGTCAGTCCTTCTTATCCGGGGCGCCCGGGAATCAGCCCTGGTAAACTCAATAATAGTTATTACAAAAGTTAGTATTGTCATACTGTTCATCGTTTTTGGCTGGTCTTTTATTAACCCTGTAAATCACACTCCTTTTATTCCGAAAGCCACTACATTTATTGATGCTCAGGGTGTTCCGCATAATTTTGGCGGTCTTATGGGTATATTGGGGGCTGCCGGAGTAGTGTTCTTTGCGTTCATAGGATTTGATGCGGTATCCACAGCAGCCCAGGAAACGAAGAATCCCAAAAAAGCATTACCAATAGGTATTCTTGGTTCACTTGCCATCTGCACCGTCCTTTACATCCTTTTTTCTTATGTATTAACAGGAGTAGCATCTCTTAATGATTTCCGTACAGCAGGGAAGGAAGCCTCGGTCACCTACGCAATCCAAACCTATATGACAGGCTTTGGATGGCTTGCGAAACTGGTTACAGTAGCAATATTGGCTGGTTTTTCATCTGTAATTCTTGTTATGCTTTATGGACAGTCAAGGGTGTTCTATTCTATGAGCCGGGATGGCCTTGTCCCTGGGATGTTTTCTGATCTTCATCCTAAATTCAGGACTCCGTATAAGTCCAATATGACATTTTTCCTTTTTGTTGGTGTGTTTGCCTGTTTCATTCCGCAGGATATAGTGGGCGACATGACAAGTATAGGTACTCTGTTTGCATTTATGCTTGTATCTGCAGGCGTGTGGATTATGCGTGTCAAGAACCCTGGATTGCAGAGAGGTTTCAGAACACCTTGGGTTCCACTTGTCCCGATTTTAGGAATCTTGGTCTGCGGTGCAATGATTTTCGGACTGGGCTGGGCAAACTGGATTCGCCTGTTCATATGGATGGCAATAGGCTTTGTTCTTTATTTCACATATGGAGTGACTCATAGTAAATTGAGAGCTCAGAACAAGAAATAATCTATTAGTCAAGGTTATAAGAATCTGTTGAGGAAATTCTTGCTTATGAAACAGGATAAAACACTTGATGGAAATCCAGGCTTTGTCAGGAGCCTGGGCCTTATTGATTCAACGGCTATCGTAGCCGGATCAATGATAGGATCTGGAATCTTCATCGTTAGTGCCGATATGGCAAGAAACCTTGGTTCACCAGGATGGCTGATGATTGCCTGGCTCATCACAGGAATTCTTACCATCATTGCTGCCCTGAGCTACGGTGAACTTGCATCTATGATGCCTCATGCCGGCGGCCAATATGTTTACCTGCGTGAAGCCTTTAATCCGCTGAGCGGATTCCTTTATGGATGGACATTATTCACAGTTATTCAAACCGGAACCATTGCAGCAGTAGCAATGGCTTTCTCAAAATTTATGGGTGTCCTGGTTCCCTGGTTCTCTGAAACCAATATGTTGCTTGACCTTGGTTTCTTGAAAATTACCACCGTGCATCTTATGGCTATCGCTTGCATTCTTATCCTGACCTTTAATAATATTAAGGGCGTTAGGAACGGAAAAGTGGTTCAAAACTTCTTTACACTGATTAAGGTCATAATGCTTGTTGGATTTATCCTGATAGGCCTTCTTATTGCTCATAATACCAATGCAATTGAAGCCAACAGGCTTATTTACTGGAAACCGGTCTCATTAACCGGTGAATCACTTAGTGGATGGGCACTCATTGCGGCAATTGGCGTTTCCCTGGTTGGTTCTTTATTTTCGGCTGATGCATGGAATAATATAACATTTGCTGCAGCTGAGGTTAAGAATCCAAAGAGGAATGTGCCTCTCAGCCTTGCTTTGGGTGTGACAATAGTTATTGTGATGTTTATGTTGGCGAACCTCGTTTATCTCAATGTTTTACCATTAAGGGGGATAAAGGATGGTGCGACTGTAGTGGAAAGAGGAATGCAGTTCGCAACAAATGACAGGCTTGGAACAGCCACAATTTCAGGGATCTTTGGTGCTTCAGCAGCGATAATAATGGCTGTTTTTATTGTCGTCTCAACGTTTGGGTGCAATAATGGGCTGATCCTTTCCGGAGCTAGGGTTTACTACGCAATGGCAAAGGACAAGCTCTTTTTTGAAGGTGCTTCCAAATTAAATAAGCATGGTGTGCCTGCCAATGGTTTAAAATTCCAGGCCATTTGGGCTTGCTTGCTTTGTTTGTCCGGGACCTATTCTGATCTGCTTGACTACGTGGTATTTGCCGTACTAATATTCTATGTATTAACTATCGGAGGTATCTATGTTTTGCGATGGAAAAAACCTGAAGCCGAGCGCCCCTATAAAGCTTTTGGATATCCGATATTGCCCGCCGTTTATATAGTGACTGCAATCCTCATTATGACAATCCTGCTTCTCTATAAGCCTGTATTTACAACACGGGGATTAATGATTGTCCTCCTGGGTATCCCTGTCTATTATGTCTGGAATTGGTACACTGGAAAGCTTAAGAAAAGCTTAAAATAGCTTATAGGTATTGTTTTTTATCTCTGGCCTGGGTGCCATGCATTTGTATTTTATTATTCACTTAAATTCTATTCAAGATGTTAACCAAATTGAGAGATTTTTTTAATTTCAATGCTACTGAACGAAATGGCATAATCGTTTTGTTCATATTAATTGTTTTAATTGCTTTCCTTCCACGTATTTACAGGTTGATTAGTAAACCTGATGAGATGGATTTATCTGCATTTCAGGCAGAGATAAAAGCCTTTGATAAACAGGCACAGGCACCTGCCGAGAAGGAATACCATGAACAGGTCAGGAGAGTTGCAATTGATAAGGAGGATATTGCAATTCATTTAACCCCTTTTGATCCGAACTTAATTGGCGCTAAAGAGTGGAATGCACTGGGCTTAAAAGACTGGCAGGTAAGGATTATTATGAATTACAGGTTGAAAGGGGGGAAGTTCAGGTCAAAGGAGGATGTTGGGAAAATCTACGGAATAAAACCTGAATTGTACAAAAAACTGGAACCTTTTATCCGTATTCCCATTGACACAATCAGCAAGCAAAATGCATTGCAAAAGAAATTGCCATTTATTCCCAAAAAACTTTGTATTGACATAAATTCAGCTGATACAACTGCACTCCAGGAATTAAAAGGCATCGGACCTGCCTTTGCCAGGCGCATTGTTAAATACAGGGACTTGTTAGGCGGTTATTATAAAGTCGAACAACTGCTGGAGGTTTATGGATTTGACCAGGAAAGGTACCGGTTAATTGCCCCGGATTGCAATGTTGGGAAAGGCCCGATCAGATTGATGAACCTGAATACGGTGAGTACTGCCGATCTCAGGAAACATCCGTACCTGAACTATTCTCTCGCCAAAGCAATTGTTGATGCCAGAATAACTAGAGGGCATTACAATTCAATCGATGAATTGAAAATGATACCTCAAATTACAGATGAACTTTTTGAAAAGATTCATAACTATTTGATTATTGAATAGGACCACTAAGATGATACGTTTCTTTTGCTAATTTGCAGCGAAAAAGAACTATCATGGAAGGGCCGGTTCAGAGGAAACATCCTACCGCATTGTACATCCTGATCACGGCGGCAGCCGGGGAGCGATTCTCGTACTATGGGATGCGTGCACTACTGATATTGTACATGGTTGCGTCTGTACCAGGGAACATAAGTGGAATGGGATTTACAGAGTCCTCATCGGGCTTAATCTATGGTTTCTTCACATCCGCCTGTTACCTGTTCCCCTTTTTTGGAGGTTTGCTGGCTGACAGGAAATTAGGTGATAGAAAATCATTAAGCATTGGTGCTGTTATTATTCTCATCGGTTTGCTGGTACTTGCTTCATCCAATATGATTATGCCATTCTTTGCCGGTCTTTCTCTTATTGCGGCTGGCAATGGCTTTTTTAAACCTACCATTGTTACCATGATTGGAAAGCTTTATGAACAGGGCGATCAAAGGAGAGATTCTGCATATACCTTGTACTATCAATTGTTTAACGGATCTGTTTTTCTTGCTCCGATAGTTTGCGGCGGAATTGCAATTGAGTGGGGATATAGGGCTGGATTTGCTGCCGCAGCGCTTGCCGTTGGAATAAGTATGCTTATATACTGGATACTGGCTCCGGGAATTTTAAAGGATGTTGGTAAATTTCCCTCCGCTATTTTGCGTAATTCCAATGCATCTCTACCCAGGAACCCTCTGAACAAAGAAGAACGCGATCGTATCCTGGTGATTTTCATACTTATGTTCACTGTCATTTTCTTCTGGTCAGGATATGAGCAAGCAGGGAGTTCTATGAGCCTGTATACGGAAAAATATATTAACCGGTCAATCCTTGGAATAACCATACCTACCACCTGGTTCCAGTCTGTAAATCCTTTGCTGGTCTTTATTTTGGGCTTTCCAATAACATCTGTCCTTGGATGGTTGAGTATGCGCAGGAAGGGCCTTTCTACCCCGGTTAAAATGGGAATAGGTATGATTTTGCTTGGAGTAGGATTTCTCTTTATGGTTGGTGCAGTAGCCCAACGAGGCGGGGATATTGCTGATACCCGGATTAAAGCAGGGATGGGTTGGCTGCTCGTGGCCTACCTTTTCAGCACATTGGGTGAATTGATGTTATCTCCTATCGGCTTTTCCATGGTATCAAAACTAGCTCCATCCCATATGGTCGGAATGTTCATGGGGGTTTGGTTTGGTAGTATGGCTATTGCAAACTTGCTTGGGGGCATAATTGCAAGTGTCGTTCCTTCTCTTGGAGCGTCCTATATCTTCGGGTTTGTTGCAGTTTTCGTCACCATAATTGGCATCATTACTCTTTTCATTTCCAAAAACCTACTCTTTTTGATGCATGGCCGGGACTAATCAAATTCAATCTTTTTTACCCGAAATTTATAGAGTATAACAGAGGGTGAATAAAAGTTCCAGGTTTCTACTCCCGTCAATCCGGGCATAACTGGCAGAACTTTTACCTTAATAAATTTGTGTTTTTCAACTGAGTATATTTCAGCCTTATAAAAAAGCACAGAATGGGTAGGATTATGCACCAGAAGAACTGTCATTGGTTGCTTGCGGTCATTATCCATAAAATTGAAATCTATGATTATCTGCTTATGAGTGTTCAATTCCTGGATAGTGGCATTGATGTTCTGAAAATCAGAGACTCTGCTAATTGTTGAATCGGTTAGCACTAGTCTGTTCAGATTGCTTTTATTTCCATTATTTACAATTGCGAACCTTTGGCCGGCAAAAGCCTTAATTATCTTCTGGCAAAAAACAACAGGGGAGCGCTCTCTGGTAGCTTTCTGAACTTTCCGGTGTTGAGGGTAAGCAAAAACAAAAGAGGTAAGAAAAAAAGCAAGTAAAAAGAATTTTATTCGAGAATTGGCTGTTTTCTGAATCAGGTGCATACAGTAAAGATGGTTTATTCAGGAGATAAAAGTAAGGATTGCCAGTGAATATCTTATTATCGGAAACTTTCCAATTATTTGGAATTAGGGGGTGGCTCAGAATTATTATCGTTCCTGATGTGATAGATAATTTGAATGGAATTATCGCTAGGGTTATTCGTGGTATCTTCTTTTGTAGTTGCGGGCTCTGAAAAGTTGATCTCTTCAGCTGGTGGTTCTTCATCTGGTTCATCTTCATCCTCTTCCCAGGAATATTCCTTTCTTGTGGGACCAACATTCTTATAAAATACTGCTATGACAGCTCCAGCTAAAAGTCCCATAAGATGTGATTCCCATGAGATATTCTTTTCCGGGAGGAAATTAGGTATTATTCCCCAAATAAGTCCTCCATAGAGAAAAACAACCAGCAGGGAAAAGGCCATTAGCCTGGGCTCTTTACGTATGACCCCGCCTGTAAAGTGGAAAGCCGCAAGGGCATAAACAACACCAGATGCCCCTATATGAATGCCAGTATCCTTGGCGAAAACCCAAACCCAAAATCCAGTTACCAGCCACAAAAGACTAAATATCCAGGCAGATTTACGGCCGTAAAAATAGAAGAGGCCGGCAGTCAGCACAAAAAGAGGAACAGAATTAGCTGATAAATGAGCAAATCCGGCATGAAGCAAGGGGGAAAGGATTATTCCAATAAGCCCGGCCGCATGCTGAGGATAGATACCAAATCCGGAAAAATCAATGTTGAATGCAACTTCAACCAATTTGACAATCCAGATAATAGCAAGAAGAATGCTTGGAAATACCAGGCTGTGAAGGACTTTTTTCTTTTCTAGTGGATCCATTGATTGCAGAATTGGCTTCTATACAACAAACCCTTATCCAAGATGGAAATCCTGACAATCTGGCAGAAAATTAATTCTTTTGATCGATCTTAGGCTGGAGGATAGTAAATACCCTATTGATTGTAAAACCAATATAGATATCGCCTTTTGACCACTTTCCTTTGGTTTCGGTAATAAATGCCCTGTCAAACATAGGTTGGGCATTCGTGATCCGGAACTGGAATACATGCCCACCGGTTTCAATATCAACGCCTGCAGAAAGAGCATTTTGTATGCTGTTATTTTTATTACCATTAAATAAATAGAAGTATTCAGCATTAATAGATGTTCGCTGTGTTATTTTTACTCTACCACCTGCACCTAGTGCAAAAACGTCGTTTGGATCAGTGCGCTTGGCAACAAGGTTCTTATGAACATATGTAGGTGACAACTGGAAAGACAAAGCATTCGAAAATTTCCGGGCAATGAGGAGCTGGCTTGTAAATGCAAGCCTGGAAGTAAAATAATTCTTCCTGTCAGGATTAGCCCACTTAAGTGAATTACAGGTCATATCCGAATAAAATGAAACAGATAAAGGCATTCGCCTTGCTCCGGTACTTTGTTTCAGGATCTTAGCCTTTATTGCGCCATCTACGGTTTTCTCATAACTACTCCTTCCGGCTGAAACGCTCAGCCAATCATTGATCCCATACTCAATCCCGATTCTTATTGTTGACTGATCAAGGCCAAAGAATTCATATGCACCCTGGTTTACGCGGCCAAAATTATGTTCAATCAAAAACTGTAGTGTACCCTTAGCCGGGTTTTCGACAGATTGACCAAGAACAAGACGAGTCGTTTTAAAGGTTGCATATGCATACTCGGTTTTTGGCTTATCGTCTTTCAGAAGGTCCATCAGGTCCTGCGCAACAAGAGTAGAGAAAGGGAACAAGGAAACTAGTATGAGAAGGAGATAGGTTATTCTGCTCATCGGGAATATTTTAGGATGTTACTTGTATTTCTTGGAATAGCTGTTATTTGACGAACGAACATTTACTGAATTTAACATCGGTCTGGTCAAACCCATTGCAGAATCCCTTAACCTTTACAGAGCTACCAATCGCTATTTTGGAGGCTTCTTCAAAATAATTTTGTAACAACTCACAACGAATGGATTTATCTCCGAACATGCTATCTTGTTCCATCACAAAAACAGCATATTCGACAGTGTCTGCCTTTTCAAGCTTATTCATATTTCCAGTGACCTCGATAACTTTTCCTGTGTAAAGTGAATCTGCAAGTTTTAGGTTGCTGTTGAATTGTTTCCATAATTCATTTGCCGTCATTGTGTAAGCAGGAGTAGCGTGCTCAATATCAGCATGTGGCTTGTTGATATAAAATTTGTTTACCAGGAAAGCAGCAATTACACCAACAACAGCCAGTATAACTATAATCATGATCCACTTTTTCATCTTTTCGATTTATTATATTAACGGAAGAATTAGTTTTATCAATATTAAGGTCAATTTCTAAGTTCAAATAAGCAGAGATCGGTATTATATCCAGATTGAATTCAGAATTTTTAATCCTGCTATTTATTTGGCAGGCATTCCTTTAATAATCCAAGCGTTTAATTCAGCTATATTGCAATCAGAAAGTGATCCTGTTGTAGGCATTAGCGAGTAACTGTTTCCCATAACATGTCCCATCAGGTGATGATTGTTAACCCCTGCAATAACGTTATCAAGTGTGGTCAGGTCAAGATTGCCAGAAGGAGCACTTCCACTGTGGCAACCCTGGCAGTTATTCTGCATGATGGGCTGAATGGTGAGAGCATAAGTAGGGTTGGCTGTATCACAACTGCTGGTACCGGGTCTAACAGGATACAGGGCTTCCTCATTATCGTAATAGCAACTGCTTAAGCTGATTAACAAGACAAAAGAGGAGCAGGCCAGAAGGCGGGGAAGCAGGGTAGTATTCATTTTAGTTTTTTGGAAAGCCATCATTTATCCATTTTTTGATTTGAGCAATATTGCAGGTAGATAACGACCCGTTTTGAGGCATCTGTGAATAACCGTTTCCCTCAATATGGTCCAGAAGATTCATGAATGTTGCGCTGGAAGGATCTGTAGCATTTTTGACCTCATCATAAGTGAGCAGGCTTAGGTTGCCTGAAGCCAAGGCTGTATTATGACAACTGACGCAATTATTATCAAGGATTGAACGGATCGTCCCTGAATAGTTCACATGAATGGAATCGCAGTAATTCACGGATGAGGTATTCTTTGCTCCTTCCATGATCCAAAGCTGAATAACAGTGATTTGCGCATTGGTAAGCGAAGGGTAAGGTGAAGGCGGCATCGGGTTTCCAGCCAGCCCCTTAGTGGTAATGACTTGGTATAGGCTGCTCTTGTTTGGATTTCCTGCCTTTACCCTTCTGCTGACTTGTTCATAGTTGAGAAGGGGGAACTTTTCCCCGCTACCATCATGGCATCCTGCCATGGAACAATTTGAGACAATGATCGGCAAAACCTGGCTGTCAAACATTATGGAATCACCTACATTAGCTATAATAGGGGGTAATTCGGCATCATGCCTGCATGAAGAAAGTGAAATTAAAAGGATGAACGTAATTGCCAGGAGAGGGAACCGGGATACATTTTTTGTTATCATAGTGCCTATACAAAAATTATTTTGGAAGTAAGTTGTAGCTTAAGAGTTAAGTTAGGAGCATAACGCTTAATATGCAATGTATATTTGCAACAAAGATATAAGTATTTCACGAAATGAGTACTTTCTTTGCAAAAAACAGGCCTTCCATCTGTTATAATGCTTCAAACCCTGCATGATAAAATTTGTTAAATAAACAGGGTTACTCGTATCAATTTGAATTGTCGGGCCCCAGAATATCCTATTTTTGAAGTCCCTAAATATCTTGGAATTATGAAGAATAGCTGGTTTGGTTTCAGAACCTTATTTTTATTGATAACTGCTGCTGTACTGGCACTTCCATCAAAGGCACAGGTATTGAACAATGCCGTCGATCCCAGTTCTACTTACGAGAAATTCGACAGGTTAATGCAGATTATTGACTATGCCTACGTTGAAAATGTTGACCAGGCTAAAATAGTGGAAGATGCAGTCATCGATGTTTTGAAGGAGTTGGATCCGCACTCCACTTATATTTCTAAAAAAGACATAGAAAAGACCAATGAGCCATTGGTGGGAAATTTTGAAGGTGTAGGCATTCAATTCCAGCTCTTTCATGATACTATCCTCGTAGTTTCGCCTGTCCCTGGTGGCCCGTCTGACAAGCTTGGAATACTTGCAGGTGATAAAATCATAAAGATTAATGGAGAAGCTGCATATGGAAGCAAAATTAATAACCAGTATGTGCTGGATCACCTTAGAGGCCCAAAAGGTTCTAAGGTTACAGTAGGTATTTATCGAAAAGGAAATAAAGAGCTCATTGACTATACGATAACACGTGATAAAATTCCGTTGAATAGCATCGATGCAACCTATATGCCTGCCCCCGGGATTGGTTATATAAAACTCGCAAGGTTTGCCCGTTCTTCCGCTGATGAGTTCAGGGAAAGTGTTAATCAACTGAAAAAAGAAGGAATGAAAAACCTTATCCTCGACCTGCGAAGCAATTCCGGTGGTTACCTGGATATCGCCTTTGAACTTGCCGATGAATTTCTTCCTGCAGGTAAGATGATCGTTTACACTCAGGGGGTACGAAGCCCGAAACAAGATTATATTGCTACAAACAGAGGGTCTTTTGAAGAGGGTAAACTGGTAGTATTGATTGATGAAGCTTCTGCTTCAGCCAGCGAGATTGTATCAGGAGCTATGCAGGATTGGGATAGGGGAGTTATTATGGGTCGGCGTTCCTTTGGCAAGGGATTGGTGCAGCGTCCTTTCATGTTGCCCGACAGTTCCATGATCCGGCTTACTACTGCTCGTTATTATACTCCTTCCGGACGTTGTATACAGAAGTCCTATGAACATGGAACTGAAGAATATTTCAGCGATATTTTCAACCGTTACCAGCATGGGGAGATGATTCATGCTGATAGCATTAAGTTCCCGGATTCATTAAAGTATTATACACATAACAAGCGCGTTGTATATGGAGGAGGTGGAATTATGCCGGATATGTTCATACCTTATGATACCTCTTTTGTTACAAAATACTATACGGATGTTTTCAGGAAAGGGTTGCTGAATGAATATATATTGCAGTATGTTGAATTGCACAGGAAAGACATGTTGGCCTCATTCCCGGATGATAAAAGTTTCCTTTCAGGATATAACCAGGAAGATAAATTGCTGAGAGATTTTATTGATTATGCTGCAACCAAAGATGTGCCTAAGAATGATAAGGATATTGAGGCCTCTGGCAGTCAGATTAAACTTGTATTAAAAGCACTGCTGGCGCGAACATTATACAATATCAATGCGTATTTTGAAGTGATTGGCGTTACCGATGACGATATAAAAAGTGCTGTTAAAGTTATCAATAATGATCAGATGTTCAAGAAATTGACCATCTCAAACTAACGGCGCTCCTTTAAATGGTAACCAAGACTGGCTTTAGGACCCTTACCGTATATACCTATGCTGTTCTTGCAATGCTGTTCTGGGGATTGTCATTTGTTTGGTTCAAGCTGGTTATTGTCGCATATGATCCTATTACTATCATTTTTCTTCGCCTGCTTATCTCTTCATTCCTGTTAGCTGTTTTTCAACTAATTACCAGGAACTTTCAACGAATAAAATGGGATGATTTAAAGTGGTTTCTGCTTCTTGCTTTCACTCAGCCTTTTTGCTATTTCATGGGAGAAAGTTTTGGACTTAGATTGGTTTCTTCTACAGTATCATCTGTTATCATTTCAACAATACCCTTATTCAGCCCTATAGCTGCCTACATGGCGTTCAGGGAGAGGATAACATCTGATGTCCTTACTGGAATACTGTTTTCCTTCCTTGGCATCATGATCATGCTGATTAACCCAGATTTGTCTTTCACTAGCAATCCGAAAGGAGTCTTGTTTCTTTTTCTTGCAGTTTTCTCTGCTGTAGCTTATTCAGTGGTCATTAGGAAGTTGGCTTTTAAGTATCACCCTGCTACAATTATCATGTTGCAAAACCTAATCGGAGCAATTTATTTTCTTCCACTTTTCCTGGTCTTTGATCTGAAAGGGTTCATGTTGATTCATCCTGGAAAGGATGTTTTATTTGCCTTGCTTGAACTTTCGTTCTTTGCTTCAACATTCTCGTATTTGTTTTATATAATTGCAATAAAAGAAATAGGCGTTGTGAAGTCCAATATACTTACGAATCTGATACCCATTTTTACTGCTGTTTTTTCTTTCTTTGTACTTGCAGAACGGTTTACGATTGCTAAGGTTATCGGAATGGCAATCGTTATGTCAGGTATTGTTATTTCTCAGTACAAAAGCATTAAGCTCATGATGAACAGGAGAATAAATTAAAGGCCTGATTTATTAGCATCTGAAAATTAATATAACTAAACAATTACCATGAGAATCCTCGTACTTGGTGCCGGGCTTGTTGGAGGCCCGATTGCAGCTGACCTGGCCGGCGATCCGGAATATAGTGTTACGGTTGCAGATATTGATCCCTTAGCTCTTGATAAGTTATCGGAATCACATAAATTAGCCACACTCCGGGTTGATCTATCTGACAGTAAACTGGTAAAGAAACTTGCCTCAGGATATGGCCTGGTTGTAAGCGCAGTCCCTGGTTTTTTAGGTCACCAGACGCTTCGGGCCATTTTGGAGGCTGGAACTAATGTTGTAGATATAACTTTTGCGCCTGAGGATTTCCAGGTTTTGGATAGTTTGGCAAAATCGAAAAATGTTACAGCTATCTGTGATATGGGTGTTGCACCAGGGATGAGCCATTTATTAGCAGCCCACTGCGTTCGCATGATGGATGAACCACAGGATGTTAAGATCTATGTAGGGGGGCTTCCCGTTGAGCGCCCCTGGCCTTATGAGTATAAAGCTGTCTTCTCTCCAATTGATGTAATTGAAGAATATACACGTCCGGCAAGATTCAGGAAAAATGGGAAGGAAGTGGTCATGCCTGCCCTGTCTGATGTTGAATTGATGGAGTTTGAAGGATTTGGCCAGGTAGAATCGTTTAACAGTGACGGGCTGAGGTCTTTATTGACATCTTTGGATGTGCCGAATATGATCGAAAAAACCCTACGCTATCCGGGGCATATTGAAAAGATGCTGATGCTCAGGGAAACCGGCTTTTTCAGGACCGATCCTGTGATGGTGAATGGAATTTCTATCAGGCCTATTGATGTAACTGCAAAGTTATTATTCCCCATGATCAAACTGGGAGAAGGTGAAGAAGATATAACTGTAATGTCAATACAGGTAACTGGTAAAAAGGATGATAAACTGAAAAAACTTACCTATTCCCTGATTGACAGGTATGATGTTATAACAAAGGTCCATTCAATGGCCAGGACGACGGGTTATGCCGCAACGATGGCAGCCAGGTTTCTGGCAGGTGGATATTATACCAATCCGGGGATAAACCCTCCTGAGAACCTGGCATATTCTGACAACGCTGTGCCTTTTATCTTAAAAGGGCTGGCTGATCGGGGTGTTATTTATCAGTTTAAGGAAGAGGAAATTGTTTAAAATTGTGATAGTGGGTTGCATCTTTCAGATTAATTTCTAATTTTGCACCCCTGTTTGGCGGGGTAGCTCAGTTGGTTAGAGCGTCGGATTCATAACCCGGAGGTCTCGAGTTCAATTCTCGATCCCGCTACACTTCAAAGCCCCTTGGGGCTTTTTTTATTTTATTAGGTTCATTTTTATTATTTCTTTTTTTGCCTTCCATTTGTTTCCGTCTTGATTCTTAATGTTTTGTTGTTTTTATCTCAAGTTCTCCATTTGAGTGTTTTTTTCTGAATTCCATTAGTTAGATGCTGCCTTTCGTTTTTTCGGAGAGTTCTAATTGAATTAACATCCTGGGAATATGAACAGGATTTGCAATCAGTGTGAAATTTTCTGAAACAATAAGACTATTAGGCATTTGGAATTTAAATATTAATACAGGTTCTCAAAAAACATAAATGTAATTTGAATGTTAAACTAACTTGAAAATGAACGTTGTAGTAAGAAATTCCGGCTTTAATCAAATTTTCTACCATGAAAAAGTTGCTACTATTCATCTGCATTATAGTATTCCTGACAAGACCTCATGCCCAGGTTGCCATTAACTCTAATAATGCTGCACCTCATCCAAGCGCCATGCTTGATATCAGCAGCAGCAACAAAGGTCTTTTGATTCCCAGGCTGAGTACGTCAGGCAGGACGGGTATTGTCTCTCCTGCTAAGGGGTTAATAGTTTATGATACAACATTAAGTGCCTTCTTCTATCATACAGGCATAGCATGGAACCAATTAAGTACGGGTTCAGCAACTAACTCATGGAATGTTGCAGGAAATGACATTTACAATAACAATATTGGCAATGTTGGTATCGGGACTGTCAGCCCCGTTCATTCCCGACTTGAGATCAATGGCAGCATTGGAGCCGCTGTTGCAATTTTTGGTGCAGATAAATGTGGAGTTGCTATTGAAGCCGATAACCCTGAAATAGGGTTCAATTACTTTTACAATGGGGGAACAAAAACAATTAAAGCTGGCTATGCTTCTGTTTTTGGAATGGACCCTGGAAACGGAGATCTTTATATAGGTAATTTCAATAACAATCAATCTGCTTCAGCATTCGGAAGTATAACAGGATATCAGAAAATAGCTACTTTCAGCCAATACGGGAATCTTGCTTTAGGTTTACTGCCATCAGCGGCTTCAGGGGAAAGGCTGGCCATAAACTCAAATTTAGGAGGGATCGGATTGTATGATAATGGAACCTTGTCAGGATCGATAAATACATCCGGTAATAATGCTGAAATTTCCGCACGTTTAAGTGATGGTTCAACTCCGAAAGGTAATCTTATTTTACAGGCAGACGGCTCAGTTGGAATCTTTCAACTTCCTGCAGGAGATGTTTCCATTGGAACAAGAAGTGCTCCTAAGGCCAAACTTTTAGTTCAGGGAAGTGAAGGGAATACTGTTGCGATGTTCAAAAAGAGTTCTGCTTCACAAGGTTTATCATTTATTAGTGACTGGCCTGGTATTTACGCTAATTGCTATTTTAACGGTGGAGTTAAAACAATGAGTGGTGCTGGGTTTTCTTCAGCAATTAATTTTAACCAGGATGATGGTTCCATCGATTTTCTGAACTTTCCAACACCCAATTCAGGCTCTAATGTAAGCATAACGCTAGCTGAAAGCATGCGAATTGGAGGAGATGGCCGGGTTTCAATAGGTACAACTACACCGGCTACCGGCTATTTGCTCAATGTAGGTGGTAAGGCTATTTGTGAAGAGCTTACTGTCCGGTTAAGAGCCTCCTGGCCTGATTATGTTTTTGGTAATAAGTATCATCTTGCTTCATTACCAGACCTTGAAAATTATATTCAAAAAAATAAGCACCTGCCAGATATCCCGGAGGCTGCAGTTATTGATCAAGAAGGAGTGCAGGTAGGAGAAATGCAAAAAATAATGATGCAGAAAATCGAAGAACTGACTTTGTATATCATCGAACAGGACAAAAGAATAAAAAGCCTGGAAGCTAAAATAGGTTCAAAATAGAGATTAAACGGTATGAATTTAATATTACTCAAAGTCTATGAAATCGTTAATAAAGCTTCTTTTCCTGTTTGGTTTCGTCTTGGTTTCCTCGATTGATATCAATGCGCAGGTAAACGATTTTACTAAGAACCCGGATTCAACTCTTTTTAAAAGTGCAAATGTTTTCGGCTGGGTAAAATTTGTAGATGGATTGTCAATTAATCCAAAAGAGTTCTTTACCCTAAATAAAAAATCCTTTGGCCTGGCAGCTGAGTATGCTATGCGACTGAAACTTACACAAACTGATGAGTTGGGTTTTACCCACTACCGCTACCAGGAAACGTATGCAGGAAAAGACATTAGCGGAGGGGAATTCTTTATACAGGTAAAAAATGGTAGTCTGTTTTCAGGTAACGGTAAAATTTATACATCCTCAACTATTCATAACCAGAACAATATCAGTGAAGAGAATGCTCTGGCCAAAGCATTGCAGTTTGTGGGGGCTCAAAAATATTGGTGGCAGGATTCCTTGAAAGAAAACAAATTGAAAGCAAAAACTAAGAATCAATCGAGCACCTATTTCCCTAAGCCGGATTTATGTTATTACTATGTATCTGGTGATCAGCAACTTCATCTTTCATATATAATTCTTATTCAAGCTTTTGATCCTGGGAAATCCGGTTATGTTTATATCGATGCTGAAGATGGTAAAGTATTATGGTGGAATCCTGTTGAGATAGCTACATGCGATCCAACAACCGTTAATACGGTTTGGTATGGTAACCAGACAGTTAATGGGTATACTGATTTTTTAACCAGCGGCTGGGACCTTGAAGATGCATGCACCTCTTCTACTTACAAAGTCTTCGATTATTCCACGACATTCAACGATATATTCAATAGTTTCAACAATCAATGGAATTCACCTCGTCAGCGTAGTGCCGCAACTTGCCTGTGGAGTGTTAGGCATACCCATGATGTTTATAGCAGCCAGCTTGGCAGGAACGGACATGATGGTAATAATGGGAATCTGGATATCTATTTTGACTATATTTTTCCGGGTGGAAGTACCTATAATGCTTCTTATCACTATGACCCTATCGGTGATGATGAAATGAATGTAGGCCGAGGGAATGACCCTGTGGCCATTGATGATGACTTCGGAGCTTTGGATATTTTAGCACATGAATTTACACATGGCGTTACACAGTATACAGCCCAACTCATTTATGAGAAAGAACCTGGCGCTTTGAATGAATCTTTTTCGGATGTCATGGGAAAATATGTGGAGAACAAGGTGTTTGGTTCCAATAATTGGCTGATGGGATGGGATAGAATCGAAAATGGTGCGAATCACCCATTCAGGAGTTTAGCTTCCCCTCAAATTTATAATCAACCCGATCGATACCTGGGTACCATGTGGGTAGATGCATCCAGTAACTGTACACCTGTTGGGGATCCTACATTGCCTGGTTATAATGACTTTTGTGGAGTTCATACAAACAGTGGCGTGCAGAACCGGATGTATTATTTACTTAGTTCAGGGGGATCCGGATGGACAAATGATGCAACCTCAACAGCAACCAGTGCTACAGGAGTCAATCCTTACACCTGGACAGTTTCGTCCATTGGAATTGATAAAGCAGGAAGAATTGCTTACAGGGCATTATCCTATTACCTGGGATCAAATTCAAATTACTTTGATAGTCGTAATGCCTGGGTCCATGCCGCTGCTGATCTGTATGGGGAATGTTCCTTTGAAGCAATTCAAACCGGAAGAGCCTGGTATGCGGTTGGTTTAGGCCCTCCAGCACAAAGTATGACAATCTGCAATGTCAATTATGGTTCAACTCCTTATACTCTTACAACTGCTAAGGCATTGATAGTGTCGAATAACTGTACCGTTAACATTTTACCAACCGGTAACCTTGTTGCTTTCAAAGGTTCATCCATCGATTTCAAGCCAGGGTTTTCTTCACAATCGGGGTCCAGCTTTTCTTCTAAAGCTGATGATGAATGTAATTATGCAACTTACTGATCAATAACCAGGGATGCATCCGAATGTGTCAAAATAGTTTAATTTCAATATTGCTTTTCCAGGATAACCCTGTGTGCTCTTAGTAAACGCAAACCTGAGTTATCTGGAAGAAATGCTGTCTTTTTAATTATTATAGCTAACTATTTGAGTTAAAGGAATAATTTGATTGGTAAAAGTGAGTTGCAAAACTTAACTTTTAAATCTAATTTTATCAAGTTGAGCAAGGGCTTGATTACAGACAACTTCAGGATTTAATGAACAGCTCATCTTTTCGAAATGCCATTTCAATTGGATCAGTATGAGTAGATTATGCAAGATAATTGCCTGCATGTTTATAGTTGTGCAAATGCAGGCTCAGATTTCAGAACCAAATTCACATAAATCATTCTGGCAGGAAGATTTCTCCGAAGGGCAGATCCCTGCAGGATGGATCGTAAAAACGCTCAACGATAGCAGCGTTTCGTGGGAATGCACAAATCAA
This sequence comes from Bacteroidota bacterium, assembly GCA_013376995.1. Taxonomy (GTDB): domain Bacteria; phylum Bacteroidota; class Bacteroidia; order Bacteroidales; family UBA4417; genus UBA4417. The sequence goes on from JACAAZ010000005.1 coordinate 52,186, forward strand.
CCTTATCCCGGCTCATTTGGCCATGATCAGCAGGCTCCTCCACTCGCTTCAAAAAGTGGTGGTTATCACTTGCAATTTTCGCCCGGGGTGAAAGTTGATAAAAACTACAGGAAGTGGTTCAAGGCTGGAAAGTGGGCCGATGGTTACATCATGACTTCAGCTATTGATTGCTCCGGGAAAAACTCAGTGGTTCTCCGATTCAGTCAGAATTTTATGTGGAACGATTGGGGTGGAGTGAGGGCAGATGCTGGGCTATTTGCCGGTGTGTCAAATGATGGCGAACATTGGCATGAATATGAAGTGAGGAACCAGGTGGGTTCAGAAGCAGATTGCCCGAATCCCATGAATGTTGAACTTAATATTTCAGCTTATGCTGCTCAGCAAAAAACGGTCTACCTGAGATTTTACTGGCGCGGAATATTTGCATGGTACTGGATGGTGGATGATATAAATCTTTCCGAGGCTCCTGACAGGGATATTTCTGCATCCTCCCTGATTTCGCATAAAGAATCCGGTAATTCATTTACTGACAGGGATGTGTTTCGCTTCAATGTTGTTAATCTGAGTGCCGTTAAGATCACGGAACCTTTTGATTGTTACCTTCAGCTTGATAAGCGCCAACCTTTGAAGGTTACAGTACCATTCAGTAAATCATTCCCCCTGGGTATTGTTGATACAGTCAGGGTCGAGTTTCCACCGGTCGATATGACTGATTATGGAATTCATAACATAAGGTTCATTACCAGCCTGCCTGATGATAGCAGGAAAGAGAATGATACACTTAATGTGCAATTGTTTTCGAAAGCTTATGAACTAGGCGAGATCACCGGATTCTCTACCACCGGAAGTGATTTTATATTTGATTGTCACCATGCCAGGATCAGGATTAATTTCTGCAGAGATGATATCTTTCGGATACAAATGGCCTACAATGGAGAGTTTACAGATCCTGCCGGGAATGATATCGTTATCAGCAAACCTGTGGCCTTTGTGAATGTAAAGTATTCAGTGCTAGGCGATTATTATCTATTGAAGACCAATAATTTAGCTCTGAGGGTCTACAAGCATCCAATGCGCTTTGAATTATATAAATCAGATAATTCAACTCTTGTATGGAAAGAAGCTAAAGGTATAACCTATGGTCAAGAAACGGTTCAGTACCTCCAACGGGGAGAATCAGAGAATTTTTATGGCGGAGGTATGCAAAATGGCAGGTTTTCTCACAGGGATAAGACAATTGCAATGAAGATTGATTGGAATTGGGAAGATGGCGGTAATCCAAATCCAGCCCCGTTTTTTATGAGTACACAGGGGTATGCAGCTTTAAGAAATACCTATGCTCCCGGTGAATATTCATTTAAGGATACGGTGATGCTTCAGCATTCTGAACCACGTTTCGACTGCTATTATTTTACAGGTGAATCACTTAAAGACTTATTGGGTGATTATACCCTTCTTACTGGCAGGCCTTTCTTACCTCCCCGTTGGGCATTGGGTATGGGGGATGCTAACTGTTACAACCGTGGTACAAATAAATCAAGGAACACTACAGGTTTTAAAGGAACTACTCCTGATGTAATCCCACTCATAGCTGATCAGTATATCTCAAATAATATCCCGAGAGGTTGGATTCTACCGAATGATGGATATGGATGTGGATATACAAAGTTGGACTCCGTTGTGAAAGAATTGAGCAAAAGAGGTTTTCATACCGGATTGTGGACCGAAAACGGCGTTGAGAAGATCGCACGAGAAGTCGCTGAATACGGAACCCGGCTTTGTAAGCTTGATGTAGCCTGGATCGGAAATGGCTACAAGTTTGCAATTGACGGTTGCAAGGCTGCCTATGAAGGAATTGAAAATAACTCTGATGCCCGCGGATTTATCTGGTCAGTCTGTGGATGGGCAGGAACACATCGTAATTCAGTGGTCTGGACCGGTGATCAAAGTGGTTCATGGAATTATATTCGCTGGCATATTCCTACAGTAATTGGCGCCGGTTTATCAGCACAAAATTGCGCGACGGGTGATGTAGATGGAATCTTTGGTGGAAGTGACAAAACCTATACGCGTGATCTTCAGTGGAAGTGTTTTACCCCTGTCTTCATGGCTATGTCAGGCTGGGCACCAAAGGACAAACAGCCTTATGTTTATGGAGAGCCCTATACATCTATTAACCGGAAATATCTTTCATTAAAGCTTCAACTTACGCCTTACATGTACACATTGTGCAACGAGGCTTTTGAAACGGGAGTTCCGGCAGTAAGGGCAATGGTCCTGGAATTTCCATCTGATCCTGTTTGTTTTGGGACTACAACCCAATACGAGTTTATGCTGGGGAAAAGTTTACTGGTGGCCCCGGTTTATAAGGATGAGGCAAAACGCGACAGTATTTATTTGCCCTCCGGACAATGGTTTGATTACTGGGATGGTACTATGATCACTGGTGGTACAATGCTTAACAACTATCCTGCACCTCTTGATAAATTACCACTTTTCGTAAGGGCCGGTTCAATATTACCGATGTATCCGCAAATGAATTATGATGGAGAAAGGCCTGCCGATACATTGACACTGGATCTGTATCCGGGTGCAGATGCAAGTTTTGAACTATATGAAGATCAAGGCTCTACGCGGGATTACAGGAATGGGGCATTTACCAAAACCCGCATCGAAATGAAGTCGGATGACCTCATAAATCAAAAATGTGAGATCCGGATTCACCCTTCTAAAAGTTCGTATAAGGAAATGCTTGCTTCTCGGTCTTATTTGCTGCTGGTCCATCAGAAAACCGTTCCAGGAAGAGTAACAATTCAGGGTGAGCGTTGCCGGAAATTCAGGAAAAAATCCGATTTTGATGCTGCCACCTCAGGATGGTATATGGATGTAAATGACAGGAATGGGATCTTACTTGTGAAAACTGGAAAGTTTCCAACCAAGGATAATGTTGAAGTGAAGACCTATTAATGTGAGGATGATTAAAGGCTGATACGGGAATTAATTTCCCAACATCCTCTCTTCTTCATCCTGGATGAGTGTAGCGTCGCGAAGCACATCATTAACCAGTTGCTTAAGTTCAGTAACGAAAATTAGCTCGCTGCTTCCCATATCAGGCTGGTTGGTCATAATATCCTGCAACCGCTTATATTCTTTACTCAGGCGATCGTTAGCGGTTTTATAGAAGTATCCCAGGAAATTCTCATTATTATCCTTAAACAATCCATAGATGTATTTCAGGTATTCTTTCTTGTTATTCTGTTGAATGTAAACATTTAGAAAAGCCTGGTAGTCCTTATCAGTAAGGATCCTGCCACTAGCTGCTTCATAATCATCAGAAGCCATAAATGAATCATTCATAAACCTGAAATTGAGAATTGCTTAGTTGGTATTTTTAGCATGCACTTTCCTGCCCCAACGAACCAGGACTTCCTGAACATCTTTAAAACGGATGGGTTTTGAAAGATAATCAACCATACCTGATTCAAGGAATCGTTCCCGGTCACCAGGCATTGCATTGGCAGTGATAGCTATGATATAAGGCCTTTCTTCTTCAGGGTACTGGTCAATAATAGCTGCTGTGGCCTCCATACCGTTCATGATTGGCATTTGAACGTCCATCAGAATGATATCATACTTCTTTGTTTCCATCATGTCCAGAACCTTGCGGCCATTGTCTACAGAGTCAATATCATAACCCATTTTTCTCATCAGGGTTATAACGAGTTCCTGGTTGGTGAAATTATCTTCAGCGAGCAAAATATTCAATGGAAGTTTATCTGACAATTTCTTGTCGAAATTATGGTCAGCTTCCTGCTTTTTGCGATTGCGTGCTTCCGCAATTACACTTAGCACCAGGTCGAACAATTCTGCTAGTTTAACAGGCTTGGTAAGCTGTGCATCAAACAGATCCTGTGGAAGGTTGCTTACCTTTCCAACGGAAGAAACGAGCACGAAAGGAATATCACCTTTAAACGGGATTTCGCGTATGGCTTTAGCCAGGTCAACACCACTCATTTCTGGCAACTGCATATCGATAATGCCGAGGTCAAAATAAGCTTCTTCGCTCTCAATCACACGTATGGCTTCCTTCGCAGAGGCGGCATTATAAGCTTTCATTCCCCAGGAATCAAACTGTACGCTGAAGATCTGACGTGTGGTTGGATCACTGTCAACAACCAAAACCCTGTTGTTCTTTAATTCGGGAATCTGGCCCCTGATATATAATTTGGTAGTAGGTGTTTCAGCAATCTTAAGCCTTACTGTGAAGTAAAAAGTGCTTCCTTTACCGGGAGTGCTTTCAGCCCACATTTTCCCGCCCATCAGGCCAACAACGTGACGTCCGATCGCCAATCCAAGGCCTGTTCCGCCATAACGGCGGTTAGCAAAAGATTCACCCTGGGTAAAGGCTTCAAATATCTGTGATAACTTATCCTTCGGTATTCCGATTCCACTATCCTTAACGGATATTAGTAATTCGCAATATTCCTTGGTCTCGGCTCCTTTTTCAGCAGAAATAAAGATTTCTCCTTCGTCTGTAAACTTGATTGCATTATTAACAAGATTACCAATAACCTGGCGAAGTCTTTTCATGTCCCCGACAAGATACGGAGGGACATCCGGCTGCAACATATACAGCAGGTCAACCCCTTTATCGATGGCTTTCTGGGCATATACATCAAGGGACTCTTCAATGCAGCGCCTCAATTCGAAAGAGCTTTCGTCAAGAGTGAGTTTATCGGACTCAATCTTTGAAAAATCTAGAATATCATTGATGATACCCATCAGGTTGTCTGCACTTACCCTTAATGTTTCAAGGTAATTATGCTGCTCGGGGGTGAGCTTGGTATCCATCAGGAGACTGGTCATCCCAACAACTCCATTCATTGGAGTACGGATTTCGTGGCTCATCATGGAGAGAAAATCACTTTTGATCCGATTGGCTCTCTCGGCTTGTGCCCTTATTTCATCCGCTTCTTTTTCAAGTGCTTCAATATCTTTCAGTTTCTCCAACTGTTCTTTCAAAGTCCTGTTTTCAGCTCCCAGCTGTTCTAATTCTTGCTGTAAGCGGAAGGTGTCATTTGGTTCGGATATCATGCAAAATGGAGTTGACAATTATTCAAGCAAATATATGAATTAATAACTGAATTCAAGGAGATCAGTTTTTAGTAAAACTAAGCAATTTTAGTAATCAGGATAATACTTTCACAATGGAAACTGTGTATATAACGAAAAACTGCCCTCATTGTTGAGGGCAGTCTAAACCAAAGTCAGAAAAAAACAAGTATTACAAGGAAAGATTTTCAGAATTGAACATCTATCCATCAGGATGGAAGCCTCAAATCCAAAGAAATTTTCTAATGGTGCAATTATTTACTTGGTGTATTCACCAATGATGTCCTTAACTCCATCCGGAGAAACTCTGCCGAATACCTTTTCACCAACCATCACAACAGGAGCTAAGCCACAAGCCCCTACACAGCGCAGGCAACTCAGTGAGAATTTTCCATCGGGGGTGGTTTCACCAACTTTTACTTTGAGTATTCTTTTGAATTCATCCAGTACCTTCTCAGCACCACGAACATAACAGGCGGTTCCCATACAAATGCTGATGGGATGTTCACCTTTTGGGGTCATGGTAAAGAATGAATAGAAGGTAACTACTCCATAAACATGGGCAGCTGAAGTTTTGAGTTCATGTGCAATTACTTCCTGTACTTCTGCCGGCAAATAGCCGAACAAATGCTGCGCCTTGTGAAGTACATTGATCAACTCACCTTTATCGTTGTTGAATTCTTTGCAGATATCCTGCAATTGGCTCACCTTTTCCTGGTTGAGTTTTATATTAATGCTTGCCATATTGATTCTACTTTATGATGTTAATTTATTCATCGCTATACATTACTAATCGACTTCAATAGGATTACTCTTATCAAAATAATGAGTGTGAAGAAGGTGATGCGATTTATGTCCACAAGGTTTGCCAAGGAATTCCTCGTATAATTTCTGGATGAATGGATTTTCGTGGGATTTACGGATTGGTTTTCCGGCATCTTCGCGATAAAGTGCAGCAGTTCTTGATTTAAGAATGGATGAATCTCCATGATGAAGCGGTTGTCCACCGCCACCGATGCAACCACCGGGGCATGCCATGATCTCAATGGCATGAAAATCAGCTTTTCCATCCCTGATCTCTTCCAGTAATTTCCGGGCATTGCCTAATCCATGAGCTATGCCAATCTTAATGGGAGTTCCATCAAAGTCAACTTCAGCTCTCCTGATCCACTCCATTCCACGTAGTTGCTCGAAATCAACTTTTTCAAGTTTTTTGCCTGTGAATACTTCATAAGCAGTGCGCGTTGCTGCTTCAATTACTCCACCTGTAGCCCCAAAGATTACCGAAGCTCCTGTTGATTCTCCAAGCGGACGGTCAAAATCTTCTTCCGGAAGCCCGTTAAAATCAATATTTGCCTGTTTGATCAGGTGTGCAAGCTCGCGGGTAGAAACTGCAAAATCAACATCGGGGTTTCCATCCACCTTGAACTCCTCTCTTGAACATTCATATTTCTTGGCAAGACAAGGCATAATGGATACTACAACCATATTCTCGCGCTTGATCCCAAGTTTCTCAGCAAAATAGGTTTTAGCTATTGAACCAAACATCTGCTGAGGGGAACGGGCGGTTGAAGGTATGTCAAGCATATCCGGGAACTGGTGTTCAAAGAAATTCACCCAACCCGGGCAGCAGGAAGTAAGGATAGGCATTTTTACGGTTTTATCACCATTCATAAAGCGGGATAGTCGGTCAAGAAGTTCAGTGCCTTCTTCCATGATGGTAAGGTCAGCCGCGAAGTCTGTGTCAAAAACATAGTCAAAGCCCAGGCCTTTTAAGGCAGAAACCATCTTACCTGTTACCAGGGTACCGGGTTCCAAGCCAAATTCTTCCCCGAGGGCAGCTCGAACAGCAGGAGCTGTCTGTACAATTACTGTCTTCGATGGATCAGCAAGGGCGCGGATTACTTTATTTGTATGATCCACTTCGGTGAGGGCGCCGGTTGGACAAACAGCTACACACTGCCCGCAATAGGTACATTCAGAATGGTCAAGGTTCCTTTCAAAAGCAGGGGCTACTACTGACATGAATCCACGATTTACAGCTGATAGAACGCCTACAGTTTGAACATCGTTGCACATCATCTCGCAACGGCGGCACATAATGCACTTATCCACATCGCGGATAATAGCAGGGGAGGTGTCTTCACGATAATGCGATTGTTCTCCCTGGTAACGGATCTGCCTGATTCCCATCTCCTGGGCAAGTGTCTGAAGATCACAATTCCCGCTCTTGGAGCAAATAAGGCAATCAGTAGGATGGTCACTGAGAATGAGCTCAAGGACGGTCTTCCGTGAATTGAGAACCCGGATATTATGGGTATTTACAACCATTCCTTCAGTACATTCAGTAACACATGCGGGTGCCAGGTTTCTGCGGCCTTTGACTTCGACAACGCAAACCCTGCATCCGGCAGGTTTATTGGTTATATTAAGATCATGAAGATGGAGGTAACAGAGGGTGGGAATATTGATTCCTACTGTTTTAGCTGCATCCAGGATACTGGCTCCTTTTTGTACCTCGACTGTTTTATTATCGATTGTTAATTTTATCATTTCCATTGTACGTTCCTCTCTAATTATTTGATGAACACAGCATTGAACTTACATTTCTCCATGCATGCACCGCATTTGATACAAACTGCCTGGTCAATCACATGTACACCCTTGCGTTCGCCAATAATGGCGTTTACAGGACAGTTACGTGCACAAGCAGTACATCCTACGCAATTTTCAGCATCAATAATATACTGCAGCAGGGATTTACACTGACCACTTGGGCACTTCTTATCCATCACGTGAGCTATGTACTCTTCATAGAAGTTCTCCATAGTCGATAGTACAGGATTTGGAGAGGTTTGTCCAAGCCCGCACAGAGAAGTGTCCTTGATTACCTGGCTGAGGTTTCGCAGGTTGTCGAGGTCATCCATTGTCCCTTCGCCTTTACATATCTTCTCGAGGATCTCAATGAGCCTCTTGTTACCTATCCGACAGGGAGCGCATCGGCCACAGGATTCTTCAACCGTGAAATCGAGATAGAATTTTGCAATGGATACCATGCAATCATCCTCATCCATTACGATCATCCCGCCTGATCCCATCATGGATCCAGCTGCAATAAGATTATCATAATCGATTGGAGTATCCAGGTGCCTCTGGGTTAAGCATCCGCCTGAAGGGCCACCGGTCTGTACTGCCTTAAACTCTTTCCCATCTTTTATTCCACCACCGATCTCGTAAATGACTTCCCGGAGGGTTATGCCCATAGGTACTTCAATTAGCCCTACGTTATTAATTTTTCCTGCCAGGGCAAACACCTTCGTTCCACGGGATTTCTCAGTGCCAATGCTGGCAAACCATTCAGCGCCGCGGTTGATAATAACAGGGACATTTGCAAAAGTTTCGACATTATTGACATTGGTAGGTTTGCCAAGGTACCCAGAAACAGAAGGGAATGGAGGTTTCACTGTAGGTTCACCACGCAAGCCTTCCATCGAATGGATGAGTGCTGTTTCTTCACCGCAGACAAATGCACCCGCACCATAACGAAGTTCGATATCAAATGAGAATCCAGTTCCAAGTACGTTTTCCCCTAAAAGGCCATATTCACGTGCTTGTTTGATGGCAGTTTTCAAACGTTCGATTGCAAGCGGATATTCAGCGCGTATATAAACAAGTCCTTTTGATGCGTCAATACAGTAACCACATATAGCCATGGCTTCAATCACTGAATGAGGGTCTCCTTCCAGAATGGAACGGTCCATAAATGCTCCGGGGTCTCCCTCATCAGCATTGCACACAACATATTTTTGGTCAGCCTTGGAGGCACGGGTGATTTCCCATTTGAGGCCGGCAGGAAATCCACCACCACCGCGTCCGCGCAATCCACTCTTTTTCATGATCTCAATCACCTGTTCAGGGGTGAGTTCAGTGAGACATTTACCAAGCGCCATATAGCCATCTCTACCGATATATTCATCGATATTTTCAGGATCAATAAAACCGCAGTTCCGCAATGCAATTCTAAGTTGTTTGCGGTAAAATCCCATTTTCTTGGAATCTACCACTTTCTCTTTTGTCTCAGGGTTTTCGTATAACAATCGCTGAACCTTACGCCCTTTGATCACATGTTCTTCAATAATTTCAATAGCATCGGCAGGGGTTACCTGGGTGTAAAAAGTATTGTCCGGCATAACCTTGACAATAGGGCCCTTTTCACAAAATCCGAAACAACCTGTCGTAATCACCTGGACTTCATTTTCAAGTCCTTTTTCACTTATTGTCGCTTTCAGATTATGAAACAATGCTTCGCTTTCAGAGGCCCTGCACCCGGTGCCTCCGCAAACCAGCAAATGAATTTTGAATTTTGCCATAATATTTTCCTCCTTGGTTTACTTTTCATCAATGGATTCATAGTTCACAGGAATGATCCCTTCAACGAGTTCGCCATTCTTTATGTACTTCTCGATGATCTGGTCTGCCTTTTTGGTATCAACATAACCAAAAACAATAGGGTCCTTGCCAGGAACAGTAACTTCAATGGTTGGTTCTGCATAGCAATATCCCATGCATCCTGTCTGGGTAACAATGGATTCAATGTTTCTTTTTTCAAGCTCCACCATCATGTAATCCATGACAATTTTAGCTCCGGAGGCAATTCCACAGGTCGCCATTGCAACCCTGACCTGGACAAGCTGGTCAGGATGGTCACTGCGTTCCCTAAGTGCCAGTTTTGATTGAACGCTGGATTTGATTTTACGTAAATCATCCAATGATTTGATCGTTGTCATTTTCTTTTTGTTTGGTTATTTTTAATGTATTCTTATGTCTTTTAAATTCTCGTTGATCATTTCTTTCAGGTAAGGATAAATGCTTAGTTCCGATATTGGAATCTCCCCAAGCACCTCCTGTACCTCCCTGCTGTCAAATGTGTATTTGCCAGCCGGAGTGCGGTGGGTATAGATGAACTGTATGGATGGATTTGCTGAAGCCATCATTACAATAGTCCCTGCAAGATCACCTTCAGGAAGCCGGTCAATATGATTAAAGACAAACGTAGCTTTGATCAGGGTTCCGTTTCCTTTTTTTGAGTCTATTTCAAAACTTCCTCCGGTTCGTTCAGCATTTAACTTTAATAATGGGATTCCCATTCCAACCTTCCTGCTGGTTCTGGTAGTAAAAAAAGGATCTGTCACCTTATTCCTCATTTCTTCATCCATTCCCTTGCCATCATCCGAAATGCTAAGAGAGTATAGATTCTCTGACGGCTGTTCTTCAATGGTGATCTCAACCTGGCCAGCACCTGCAGAAATTGAATTCTGAGCGATATCGAGTATATGTAGAGAGAGGTCTTTCATCCTGATTTTAAATGCTGATATTCATGGTTTCAATTGCAGTCCTGATCTGTTTGAAGGAGCAGTATTCCATCCGGAAGATGCTGCAAACTGAGCCGATTAGCTCAAGCAGATGTGCATCGGAATTCCGGATTAGCGTTTTGCTGGCACTTCCTGTAATCAAGGGGGTTATTGCCTGGCTATTTGCCCTGGGACTAATTTCAAATGCATCAGCCTTAAGTCCTTTCGGTATAAATCCCAATTGGCTAAACAGGCTGAAACTTCCTTTATCAATATGGGCAGGAATGAAGATCCCGCCTAACTCATGCACCATACTTTCAACCTGTTCAATCGACTGATCCAGTGCCGATATCAATAGCCATTCTTCTGTTTTCAGAATTATTTCATTTTCGTCAACAATTACCTGGTATCCAAATCGTTCAGGATCATTTGGGATGTGGGGGAGATGTTCATCCAGGTATTCCTGGAACTTATCCAATAGTTCATCCGTTTCAAAGAACGCGAGGCAGTGAACTTCCTCTTTTGTTGTAATTTCCGCTCCCATCATGACAAAAATTCCAAGCGGTTCTGCAATTTTCCGGATCAGTTTGCAATGATGGGTGCTGTTGTGATCCGTTATTCCGATTATGTGTAATTTCCTGTCTGACGCCTGTTTTACTATTTTATCCGGGCTCATATCAAGTTGTCCGCATGGAGACAGGACCGTATGAATATGTAAATCAGCCCGGAATTCTTTCATTGTTATTTCGTTAGCAAGTTAAAGAGTTTTCCTGATATATCGAATGCCGATAGATTTGTTACAAGAACCGGAATTCCTTCTTCATTCGCTTGTTCAAGCATATCTTCGTCAGGTACATTGTTTTTTATTAGTACTACGGCTGCCAATTCTTTAAGGGATGCAACAGCCATTACATTCTTATGGGTCTGCAATGTAATCCAGATATATCCCTGTTCAGCATGGCCCATTACATCACTAAGCAGATCGCTGGTATAACCCCCAAGAATATCTTTTTGGAGACCTTCCTCACCACCCAGGACTTTCAGGTTCAATGCATCTTGTATTTCTATTACTTTCATGGCTTGAGCTTTTCTTAAAATTTTTCCTCACCCCAAATCTCTTTGAGGATGGAGAGTGATTCTTCTGAACTGAGTTCTCCGGTTCTTTCGCGGCTTTTCTGGACAAAAATGCACTGTTTGATCGAGGCTTGCCCCTGCACAATGTCATTTGAAAAAGCCTGGCAATTGGGAGCCCCGCATGCACCGCAATCTGTAAGAGGCAGTATTTGCATGATCTTCCTGGCCTTATCCATTTTAATCATTGCTTCCCCCATGTTTTCATCCAGTTTCATCATTGAGCGGGGCTTGATTTCCTGTATAGATATTCGGCGGCGGAGGTAAGGATAATACTCTTCAATTCCTCCCAACTGGCCTTCTTTGGTGGCTGACAGTGCAGCTTCATTATTGAGTCTTTCTGTGACCAGGAAACGGTTTGTTGTTACCAGGACACCCCCGGCACAGCTTTCATCGCAAGCGCGAAGTTCCAGGAAATCAACATCCGTGATCTCTTCATTTTCAAGCCTTTCAAGGAATTCCATAACATTGTGGATCTCGTCAATGGCAAGTGAGCGGCCTTCTACATGATCTGCTTCACCATGGGTGAGTGTCCAGCGTTCAGCAAGCCCGGAAAGAGGAGGATTGGTTGTTATTGATTCTGTATTCCTGTCTTTCATTATCTGCAATTTAACCTTGTTATAGATGAAATCCATGTTGATTACCCCTGTAATCATTGAATAGTCCTCACCTACAGGGCTCTTAATAGCTGCAATCTTAGCTGCACATGGAGTAAAATAAAAAACTCCGACCTCAGCAGGATTAATCCCCTGATCTGTAAGTTGTTTTCTGCAATACAGAGCTGTGATATCCAGAGGAGGTTTAAGCAACATAATGTTCCCAACCAATGCGGGGAATTTAACCTGTATCAGGCGGATAACCGCTGGGCAGAAAGAAGAAATTAGGGGCTTCTTTCCGGGATGCTGTTGAGCATATCCTTTGATCGCATCCAAAAGCAATCCGGTTCCAAGTTCTACTTCGTAAATGTGAGTGAACCCGGATGCAAGGATCGCTTCATACACCTGCTCACGGCTAATAGCTTCAGGAAATTGACCCGTAAAAATAGATGGTACCAGTGCTATCCGGTACTTAAAAGCTTCCAGTCTGCTAAAGTCATCCTGGTCTATATAAATAGCTTTGACCGGGCATGCCATAAAGCATTTACCACAGTCGACACAGCGATTTTCATATAGGAGGGCTTTACCATTCCTGATCCTGATGGCTTCGGTTGGACAGACATTCATGCAATGTGAACAACCATAACATAGTTCTTCGCTAATACGTAATGCATGATGAAAATGCCTGTTTTCCATTTATTTAGAAATAATTGAACTCAGGTTAATTGTCATTTCCAATTCTGTTCCTTTTCCGACTTCACTGCTGATGTGGAGGGAATCCACGTTATTCTTGATGTTCATCAGTCCCATGCCTGCACCAAAACCCATCTCACGGACTGAAGGAGAAGCTGTTGAAAAACCGGGTTTCATTGCCTGGTTAATATCAGCTATTCCGGGACCTTTATCTGCCAGGTTGATGTATACCTTTTCCATGTCCACTTCAATATCGATCTTTCCTTCCCAGGCGTGGGCCACAATGTTCACTTCTGCTTCGTATAAGGCAACTACTATGCGTTTTATGGTAATCGGGTCAACATTCAGTTGCTTAAGAACTTTCTTGAACTGGCTTGATGCTGTGCCAGCTTTTGAGAAATTTCCACCTTCAACTGAATAGTTAAAATTCATCACCTCAAGCTTTTAATAGACCGGTTGAAGTCCTGCCTGGTAGAGCAGTCCACATGATTTGAACATCGAATAGCTGCATTCAAGCATAACAATCCTGTTCTCTTTGGCTAGTGTAATCATTTCTTCACTGGCAGCCTTATTTCTCACTAAAACGATATTGGTAACATCTGCCATTTCCGATGTCCGGATCGTCTGGATATTTGTGAGTCCTGTCAACAGTAAAAGATTCTCTGTGTCGATGGTTAATACATCGCTCATCAGGTCTGAAGCAAATACGTGGCTGATCTCACGATTCAGGAACTGCTCACCGCAAACCACTTTTGCATTCAATATTTCGGCGATATCCTTAATCTTCATTGCTTGTCTTCCAGTTTATTTCTGTTCGATTGCTCAGGTAATCAGTCATTTAAGAAATCTGAACAGCTTGTTTTTCACTTTGCAAAAGTAAATCACTTAAAATTGCCAAACAAGTTATTTGTTATTAATTTCACAATGTTAATTAAATAACAATCAATTTATAAGAAGTCTAAATAGCAGCTTGTTAAGATTAAGTTATTATGGGTTTTATAAAAAAAAGAGCCGCTTATAAACGGCTCCTTTTGTGCTTTGAATTAAATATTAGTAACGTTTTCTTGCTTTATAATGAGTATGCAGGAGCTCATGGGATTTATGACCAAGCGGTGCGCCCAGGTAATCTTTGTATACTTCGGTTACTTCAGGGTTTTCGTGTGATTTACGCAGGGTCATACCCATATCTTCAGCATAAATCGCATCTGTACGTTTGCGCCTGATCTCAGGAGAAGTAGGAATAGGTTGTCCACCCCCTCCAATACAGCCACCCGGGCAGCCCATTATCTCGATGAAATGATAGTTGGTTTCACCCTTTTCAATGGATTCCATCAGTTTCTTGGCGTTCGCAAGACCATGAGCAACAGCTACATTAAGTTCTACACCTTCCAGGAAACTCCATGCAGGAACAGTATTCTTGATCTTGATGGAGGCTTCTTTCACACCTTCAATACCCCTGACTGGTTTGATATTCAGATTAGTGAATGGAACCTCATGGCCAGTAACCAATTCGTATGCGGTTCGTAAGGCGGCTTCCATTACTCCTCCGGTTGCGCCGAAGATAACAGCTGCACCGGTTGATTCACCTAGAATACTGTCATAGTGATCATCTTCGAGCTTATCGAAATCAATACCTGCTTGCTTAACCATCATGGCAAGCTCACGGGTTGTCAGAACGTAATCTACATCCTTGAATCCACTATCCCGCATTTCCGGGCGGTTGCACTCGAATTTTTTAGCAGTGCAAGGCATAATTGATACAACCACCATATTTTCAGCCTTGATATTTACTTTATCAGCATAGTAAGTTTTAGCCAATGCGCCGAACATCTGCTGTGGTGATTTGCAGGTCGAAAGATTGTCAAGCATTCCGGGGAACATATGTTCCTGGAACTTGATCCAACCCGGGGAACAGGATGTCATCATCGGAAGTTTAACGGTCTCATCTTTATCCACAATGACTTTCTTCAAGCGGGTAAGCAATTCAGTGCCTTCTTCCATGATGGTAAGGTCAGCTGTGAAGTCGGTATCCAGTACCTTGTTGAATCCCATTTTCTTGAGTGCGGAAACCATCTTTCCTGTTACCCTGGATCCTACGTCAATTCCCAGGTCTTCACCTAAAGCAACACGGGTAGCAGGTGCTGTTTCAACAACGACAAATTTCTTTGGATCATAGATGGCATTCCATACTTCCTCAATGTAGTTGCGTTCAGTCAGTGCGCCGGTCGGGCAGCGGTTGATGCATTGTCCGCAATTGGTACAAACCACATCATTCATAGGTTTGTTGAGGAATGTACTGATTGACTGGTGATTTCCTTTATGAACAACTGCTAGTGCGCTTACAGCCTGGAGTTCGGCACAAGTCCTGACACAACGCTGGCAACGGATACATTTGCTGTTATCCTTTACAATGGAAGGAGAGGAGATGTCCTGGATCTTATCTTTTGATTTTACCAGGTCAAGGAAAACATGATCTCCGATGCGGTATTCACTTGCCAGTTCCTGTAATTCACAATGACCGTTCTTAAAGCACTTGGTACAATCGCTATTGTGCTCCGAAAGCAGAAGCTCAACAACGTGTTTACGTGCGATGCGGACTTTTTCACTATTGGTGAATACTTCCATGCCTTCCGAAACGGGAGTAGCGCAGGAAGCTGCCAATAACCTTGCACCTTTGATCTCAACCACGCAAACCCGGCAGTTACCGGCTACGCTAAGGTCAGGGTGATTACAAAGAGTTGGTATTCGGAAATTGAGCCTTTTCGCTGCATCCAGCACAGTAGTGCCTTCTTCAACCGAAATGGCAATATTATTTATTTTAAGGTTGACCATATATTTACTCATGGCGGGTTCTCCTATTCGTTTGTTAGTATAACTACTTGATTAGTAAATAATTTCTTCCTTGAAGTTATCAACAATCGAGATAAACGGATTGGCAACCGATTGGCCAAGGCCACATTTTGCTGCGATCTTCATGGTAAGAGTAAGTTTCTTGAGGTCTTCAAGGTAACTGGGTGGTTTTTCACCTTTTTTGACGGCTTCTATGCCTTTGAGCAATTGCTGGCAACCTACCCTGCAAGGAGTGCACTGTCCACAGGATTCTTCAGTGAAGAATTCGAGGTAATCGTGGAGTACATTATACATGGAACGGGTAGAATTGAAGATCATCATCGATCCGCCTGTTGGAATACCTTCAAATCCAATAACGGTTTCGTTGAATTTCTTCCTGGGTACACAATGTCCGGAGGCTCCTCCAATTTGAACAGCTTTGGCGTCACCATCAGCAAATTCTTCGACAAAATCCTTTAACTGCATTCCAAGTTCAAGTTCATAGATCCCGGCTATAGGTGTATCTCCTGAAACCGAGAATACTTTTGATCCGCGTGAATCGAATGTGCCGAGAGCTTTGAATTTTTCAGGGCCCATCCGGCAAATCTCGGATGTGTACACGAGGGTTTCAACGTTATTTATTACTGTAGGTTTGCTATTGTACCCTGCAACTGTTGGATAAGGAGGTTTATTACGTGGTTCTCCACGTTTTCCTTCCATGGATTCAAACAATGCACTTTCTTCACCACAAACATAAGCCCCACTTCCGGAACGGAGATAGATTGTAAAATCAACCTTACGTTCCTGCAGTTGTTTGTTGAAGATATCAACCTTCTTTTGCAGTCCTTTCAGCAGGAAGTTATATTCACCCCTGACATAGATGTATCCTTCCTTTGCACCTATAACATAAGCACAGATAGCCATACCTGCCAAAACTTTTTCAGGGACCCTGTCAAGGATTTCACGGTCCTTGAAAGTACCGGGTTCGCCTTCGTCAGCATTGCAGATCACGTACTTTTCGGCAGAATCTTCGTTCCTGGTGAATTTCCATTTGAGCCCGGTAGGGAATCCGGCGCCACCACGACCTTTCAGGCCGGAATCGATCATATCAAGAATAACGCTGTCGGGCGATTTCTTAATCGTTTTATCGTATACATCAATTGGGGTTAATTTTTCGTCCCATCCAAATATGATGTCAACTTTCTTCAGTTGTAACTGTTCCATGTTGTATGGTTTTATACAAGTACTAATTATTTTTCTTCATAAATTCTTCAACGATCTCTATAGCTTTCTGAGGTGTAACCTCGGGATAAACTTCATCGTTAACAAGCATAACAGGCCCCTTGTGGCACCATCCCAGGCAGTTGGCGGTTAGCAGCGTGAAACGCTTATCATGGGTAGTTTCACCAACCTTGATTTTCAATTGATCTTCCAATACGCCAATGATCTCATCCTTGTTGCGCATATGGCAGGAAATGGTTTTACATACCCTGATAATGTTCTTTCCACGTGGGACTGTATCCAGAAATGTATAAAAGGATGCTGTGCCATACACATCTGCCGCTGAAAGATCGAGCTCCCTGGCTATGGCGATCATGGCTTCTTCCGAAAGGAATTTTTCCTGTGATACAACACCCTGCAAAATTGGCATCAAGGAATTACGTTCCCTTCCATGCTTCTCTACAAGATCCAGAATTAAGTTCTCAGTATTTGTCATTTAGACCTCCATGATTTATTTTAATTAAAAGAATTACAGTGATTTAGATTGTTAATGGAATAACAATACAGTAAGCAAATTTAGTTATTTTCATTGTTATAAAAATAACAGAGCGAGAAATTTTGCTTATATTATGTAATTTATAATCGGTCTAAAATGCAGGCCTGTTAAAGGATAGCACATATTCACATCGAGTCATGCCATATCTTCATCAAATTTGGAATAAGTCCGTATTTTTATGCGTAATTTCATGCAATGCCATATAGATACTTTATTAAGCTTTCCTACAACGGGCGAGATTTCAAAGGATGGCAGATCCAGCCCAATGATGTTACGGTTCAATCCGTAATGGAGAAAGCATTATTTTTCACTTGCGGGCTCAAAACCGGGATCATTGGCTGCGGCAGAACTGATACCGGGGTTCATGCCAGGGTATTCTATGCTCATATGGACGTTGAGGATGCAATTTCAAAACCTGCTGACATGGTTTTTAAGCTGAACAGGTTTTTACCCGACTCAATAGCTGTTAAAGATATAGTACCGGTAAAGGCTGATGCTCATGCCCGGTTCAGCGCGATATCCAGAGAATACACCTATTCCATACAAACCCAGAAGAATCCTTTCAGGATTCAGGATTCCTATTATTTACATGGAAACTTCAACCTTGATGCAATGAACACCGGAGCAAGATTGTTGTTAAATCATTCGGATTTTGAATGCTTCAGTAAGGTTAAGACCCAGGTTGCAAATTTCAATTGCAAACTGGAATTTGCTGAGTGGAAACAGAATGGGAGCGAGCTATTATTTAACATTCGTGCTGACCGGTTCCTGAGGAATATGGTGAGGTCGATAGTTGGTACTCTTCTGGACGTTGGAAGAGGAAGGATTGACCTGGGGGAGTTGCAAAACATACTGCTAAGTCATGACAGGAGAAGAGCGGGTAGGTCTGTGCCAGCAAAAGGACTCAGTTTAACCGATGTTAACTATCCTGAATATCTTTTTGTCAAGGAGCCTGAAAGGTTCCAGGAAGTGAACCTTCTGGCTGAGCGGGATGCTACTACTCGGAAAGTTTTGAAAATGAACAGCATAGAGAGTGAATCTGAATAATTAATAAACTACGTATTATTAATTTCTTAACTATAATCATGAAGACTATTCGAACCATTGCAGGTATTGTCTTAATAGCATCAATTGCTATCCTGCATTCATGCAGCACAAGAAGTGTGTCTATGCAAGTTCTTGTCCCGGCAGCAATTACAATTCCACAGGATATTAATTCTATTGCTATCCTGAACCGTTCACTTCCGGGCAAGGATGCGGAATTTATTAATGTGCTTGAAGGATTTATCACGGGAGAATCAGTTATGGCGGACAGGGAAGGATCCTTCAACTGCATACGGGGTGTCGAATCACGTGTTAATACCTCTCCAAGGTTAAAAGCATTTGCACTCGAAACGGATACATACAGGGGTACCGGTACACGGCAGTTCCCTGAACAACTGGATTGGGAAACTGTAAATTCACTCTGTGCCCAGTACAAGGTGGATGCAATCCTGGCATTGGAAACCTTTGACTCAGATTTCTCCCTGCATAAGAATACCTCAAAGTACAAAACCAAGGTTAACGGGAGAGAGGTTGAAAAAACGGAATACCATGCAAAACTGAGGGTAAATGTCAATTCCGGGTGGAGATTATATGACAATATCCATAGGAAACTCATTGACCAGGTAAACTTTGCTGACAGCAAGGAATGGGAAGGAACCGGGGACAATGAGAAAGCTGCTTTAAATAACCTGCCATCCAAGCGGCATACAATCAATGAGTCGGGAAATTATTCCGGAATCCGCATTGCAGATAGGATCACACCTAACTGGCATACGGTGAACAGGCCTTATTTTGTCAGGGGCAAAGAATTCAAGGATGCAAAGAAGCAGGTAAAATACAGGAACTGGGATGCAGCTATTGCAAGTTGGAAAGAGCTAACAAGGAATGCAGATCCAAAAATTGCAGGCAGGGCTTGTTTCAATATGGCTGTTGCTGCTGAGCAGAAGGGAGATATTGAGGCTGCTATTTCATGGGCTGACAAGGCTATGAAGGAATATCATATTGGTAAAGCCAGGCATTATTCGGATGAATTGTATAAGAGGAAATCGGATGAGTTGCTGCTAAAGGAGCAGATGAAATAGCTGTTATGCAATTGAACGTTTCTATTTAAGGTATACTGTCATCAACCCATAGTAAACTCTTTAAACATTTTAAGGAATCCCCAATGATTAAAATTAATTGGAAGGAAGTAAGTAAATTCCTATCAGGTGCATTTTTTGTTACCGCAGGGGCAAGCTGGTATTTCTCCTATCTAGAAATTGATGTTCCTGTTATGGGAACTACGATGTCACATCAATTTCTGATGATTCGCGGTTTCATTCATTTTGTTTTGTTTTTATTGACATTTTATTTTGGTTTTTTAAGAAAAAACAAATGAAGAAGGGTATTGTAACTAGTCCACATTTTTTACTTTGTGGAGCAATTGCCTGTCCGTTATTCCTTATTGTGGTGATTGCAGAAGGCGCTTTGCGGCCTGATTACGATTCATTCTTGTATCCCTTAAGTTCACTTTCTATTGGAGACACCGGCTGGACGCAAATTTTAAATTTTATTTTTACAGGTATTTTATTAGTTGTTTTTTCATTTGGCTTAAAACAAGTTTGTAAATCCAATAATGAAAAATTTCGTGGACCATTGCTTATAAGATTGGTTGGTTTCGGACTTATTGGAGCAGGAATATTTATTACCGACCCTGTTTACGGTTATCCTAATGATAAACCTCTTATATTAAGACAGTTTACACTTCACGGACATTTGCATGACGGATTTTCAATGTTCGTTTTTATTTGTTTGCCTTGGGCGTGTTTTGCTTTTCGAAAGTATTTTACTGCCAATTACAAGAAAAAATGGGCCAATTATTCAGCTTTCACCGGCTACGCTATGATTGCAGCCTTAATAATTACAAGCATGGGATTTAAACAACTATCAGGTTTTGTAAATTATGCAGGGATATTCCAACGACTATGTATTTCGATTGGTTGGACATGGATGACGCTGCTTTCTTTGTATTTAGTAAAATTTCACGTACAGAGAGTCCATAGTGAGAAAAGCGAACCACTGAAAGAACATTTGCAATAGGCTATATTTTGCTTCCCAGGCAGTTTTGTAGTTACCCGGGGTTCATTATCCAGAATGAAGATTTGTTCTGAAAATCCAACGTATTGCAATAATGCAAACGTGATTTCAACCTCTCTTACTCCCTTTCCTAAACTTTTGACATCCCATTTTGTTTATTTACCAAAGGGAAGCAATGAGAACACCTCAACATAGTATGCAAAAACTCACTGGCTGGATGCTGATTCTATTTTCATGCATTAGCCTGAATTCATGCGCACAGAAGAATGACAACACTATAAAACAGGATGGAAAGACTATGGAATACGAAGTGAAAAAATCGGAAACTGAATGGAAGAACAGTTTGACTCCCACGCAATACAGTGTACTTAGGGAGAAGGCAACCGAACGGCCATTTACCGGGCTTTATGATAAATTTTTTGAAAAAGGAACCTATTATTGTGCTGCCTGCGGGGAAGAGCTTTTTGAATCAAGTACCAAGTTTGATGCGGGATGTGGATGGCCTTCCTTTTATGATCCTGCAAAGCCACACAACGTTAAGGAAATTCCTGATTCCAGCCACGGGATGATGCGCATGGAGGTAGTCTGTTCAAAATGTGGAGGACACCTGGGGCATGTATTCGATGACGGACCTGAACCCACCGGCAAGCGGTATTGTATTAACTCTGCTTCGCTGGTATTTAAGAAGAAATAAGATCGGAGCAGTTATTTGTGTGAACACAATTTGCCAATTTGGACTTACTTTAACTGGAAACTTTTTAACGCACCTGCCTATCGGCAGAGAGGGATCCGTCAGCTGACGGACTGATTTAACTGATAATCAATCTGATACTTACTTCTGATACGCCAAGCCCAAAGCCCAATGCTATAACTTTCCAATGACCATTGTCTGACTATTGAATGACCATTGTCTGACTATTGAATGACCATTGTCTGACTATTGAATGACCATTGTCTGACTATTGAATCACCATTTTCTGACAATTGAATGACAATTGAATGATCCGCCAGCTGGCGGAAATGACCATTGAATGACTAAACCCTTTACTTTGCTTTCATTTTATTTCCTTTAGGGTCATGTGTCAACTCAGCAAGGCCTAATGCTTCCATTAATGGAGGGATATACATTCCAAAACGGCCCCTTAATCCTTTCTTCAATCCATACCAGCCTCCAACAGGATTATTCGGAGATCTGCCCCAATATTCAACAGTTCCGTCTTTGGCGGGTTTTTGTTCATCTGCACTTCCAAGTTCCATCCAATCGCCGTGTTTCTTAAGCATAGAATGTAAATCTTCTATGCAGCGAAAATCGTAAAGCAGGGTTGTTTTGCCAACTACACACACAATTACTTCCCTGTCATCTTTAAAATCCTTATACATTTCATATTCAGATGATAATGGCGGAGTTTGTAGTTTCCACGGATTTTCTTTTGTTCCTTGTCCTTTTTCCATCATTCAGAGTTTAGGTTGTTGATTCACAGGTTAACCAAAAATTGATATATGTATTCCGTCGAGCCGGTAAAAACTGGTGTAGTCTTGCATCCTATTTGAGCTTTTATTCAAGTATATTGCAGCTATTCAAATCGAAATTAAGTGTCAGACGTGGACAATTCTATACCTTTCAATAGTACAACTGATGAAACACTTAATTTGTTTATTATTCCACCTGGTGCAATAATAAATAGAACTCACCAGGCCAAAGCCTGGACTGACTATAGGTAAGAAAAGATGAATTAATTCGTCAAAAGGGTCTTAGAATCCTGACTCTTCTTTATGGTATTCAATCAAGCCATCTATTGGAGCCTGCAATATAGTCCCCATTTGTATTCCGTATTCTTCACAAATAATTGCCAGGAGATCCTGGTAATGAAAAGCTACAGATCCAACCAGGTTGATTTTGAAATCCTTATAATCTTTATAGTAGCAGACCTGGTATTTGAAAAACAGCCTGAAATTATCCATAATCAGTTGATAGATGAATGGATGCTTCCTGTTTTCGAGTATAAAAGTGCTGAAAGAGGCAAGGAACCGACTAGGTGCAGGCTTACAATAAATAGAATCCAGAATACTTTCCCTGGTCATGGGATATTGAGCAAGTAAAAATTCACTTAGTTCAGTGGGTAATTCTCCATGCAGGTATGATGAAATCAGTTTTTTACCCATATAAGCACCGCTTCCTTCATCTCCGAAAAAATATCCTAGTGAAAAAATGTGATCGGTTATTTGATCCCCGTCATAAAGGCAGGAATTAGAGCCGGTGCCCAGGATAGCAGCAATACCGGGATTATTCCTGCAAAGAGCTTTTGCAGCTCCAAGGAGATCATGGTCAATGGATATCCTGGCATTTGGAAATACTCTTTCGAAAGCAAGTTCTACAACCTGGTTTTTGGTAATCGTTGAACAACCGGAACCATAATAATAGATTTTTGCAACACCTTTATTATCGACATAGGGCTGCAGTTCTTTCCACAATATCTCCTCTATTTCAGCTCCGCTTTGAAGGTAAGGGTTGAACCCTGTAGTTTGAATTCGTTTATATTCTTGTCCACCTTTTAACAATCTCCAATCAGTTTTGGTGGATCCTCCATCTGCAATTAGAATCATCTGAAGCAGGAATTAGTTTGAATAAATTAGGGTTTATGAGTTTTAGAACTTACCTGCAGGAGTTTCTCCTCCCTTTCTTTTTGTGACATTGACATATAGCTGTCGGTAAGGCTATAGGATGTTCCAGATTCACTAAATACAATGCTGATCATATCAATGGCAACAAAGCCGGCCAGGATGTTTTCGGCATTCCTTCGGGGTAAACCGGTTAGTTTACAATACCTTGTAAGAGTTATCGAGCTGTTTTCTTCAAGATATTTAAGCAGAAACATCTCATTATTGGAATAGCTGATAAAAACGCCCTGGGCATTGTTTTTCCATCTGTATGCCTTGATCCATACACTATTAACCGGGAAATTCTCGTCTTTAACACGGATATATGCAAGGTATTCATTTTGCTTATCTGGTGCCAGGTGTAATTCTTTCCTGTCTTTAGGGACTTTTATTTCAAGGACTGTTTTTCCATCGATGGTCCATTCTTTTACATCAAATTTGACAGAAGGCTTTGTGTAAAGTTCTGAAGCGGCCTGGACCATATAGAATTCTTCTTCGCTCCTTACGCCTGCGATGGCGCCATTATCCTTGATACCGATTAACAGGCATCCTCCATCTGTATTGGCAAAAGCAGAAAGAGTCCGGGCTATTTTCCTGGAATCCGTTATACCAAATTTGAAATCCAATTGCTGATGTTCCCCCCTGGCAATCAGCTTTCGGATATAACCTTCGCCAGGTTCTGCCTGGTGTGTTATTCGGGAATGCTGTTCTGTCATAAGTTGTAAATTGTCGCGAAAACAAATGTAATCATGTTTTTGGTAAGGTAATCAAAAAGAAGCCACCTTCCGGCAGCTTCTTGTATCAACTAAATCAAATATAAAAAGTTATTTACTTAACTTCCTGTTTCTTAAATTTTGGAAGCAGATCCTTCATCATATCTTTATGTACCATAAAATCCATCATTTTCAGCTTGACATAATCTTCGTGAAAGAAATAATAGCCAAAATTCGGATTTTTCTCCTTCCCGCCAGTCCTGCTTCCTGATCCTGAGTCTTTTACGAGGAACCAGGTAACTCCATTCTTTTCCATATAACCAACTACATGCATCCCATGGTCGTCAGTTGTTGTTTCGTTGCTAAACCTGAACTGACGAGAGTTTTCATTTATGGCTGCAGAAGGAATGTCAAAATCAGGAACTACTGCTGCATTTGCTTCCCTGGCAAGGAAACCAGGTTCAGATACATCTCCTCCGATTGCAACTGTATAACCTTTCTTAAGTGCTGTTTTCAATACATTCATGAAATCATCCAATGGAATATTGTAATAATCAGCATTGTGCCACCAGTTATCCGGAACTTCATATTCCACCTGGTTCCAATAAGGTTTCTGCATATAGCTCAAAACGTCGCAATAATCATCAGGGTTGATCCTGAGTATAGAACGGAGGTATTCCACCGGATTATAATCTGATCCATTAACAGTAACATTAAGAGGAGGTTCACCCATATAATGGTTCAGGATACTTTTGAAGTTGCTGATAACAGCAGATTCATCCCAAATGCTGTTCTTCTTGATGAACTCTGTATAGTTCTTAAGCTCCTCGAACATTTTGTCGTGTGCATAGAATGTTTGTCCGGGCAAAAACCCGGTATAGGATTCGTAAGGAAGGCATCCGTACTTCTTCCATATCTTGGTCACAGCATTGGCTTCAGATCCTTCTCCGAAATAAATGTTTCCATGCGATTGGACGAAGGCATGTGCACGTTCAAGGTATTCACAATACACTGTATACATCTCGGAAATTCTGACCTTATTACCGGTGATCCTCAATACTTCTGATTCGAGATAAGAAGTTGTAGAGAAGCTCCAGCAGGTATTGGTATTTCCCTGTGAAACAGGTTCATTGTGCCAGTATTGTTTGAAAGTCTCCTTGTTATTGGGAATATCAAAATCAGATGCATCTGCCTTGAACGTTGCCTTGGCTTTTGGAATATCCTTTGAAGCGTCGTATGCTTCGATCCCCTTAAGGATTGTGTTTTGAAAATACCCGGGTTCATAGGTTTTGAAAGTACCCTTATTGTGCGAGGGTTGCTGTGCAAAGGCTATCAGGGTTAAGAGAACAGAAAAGATTAGGCTCAGAATTTTTTTCATCATGAGGTGTTTTGTGGGCAAATCCGGATTAAGTATTTAGGTGGAGAAACATTAGTTGAAATGATCTCGGTTGAGCAAATATAGAATTAAAGAAAAACGATGTTATTCTTTACTGTCATTTTCTCACAGTAATGGCATTGAAGTCTCAGGTTATCCTTATCTACTATGGTGAACCGTGTAGGTATTGACTCCACATTTGTAATACAATTGGGGTTAAAGCATTTAACAATGTTTTGCACAGTATCGGGTACTTCAACTTTCTTTTTTGAAACAACTTCAAAATTCCTGATCTCTATGATTGTCGCAGTCGGAGCAGCAAGTGCTATCTTGTTGACATCACTGATTTCAAAAAAGGTATTACTCACTTTGATAAGCCCTTTTTTGCCGTATTTCCGGCTTTCAAGGTTATCACCTATCAATACAAGATTTTTGTTGTTTTCAAGGCCGAGAATATGAAGGACTTTGAAAACATTATTTGCAGGGATGTGGTCAATCACTGTACCGTTTTCGATTGCAGTTACACTAAGGTGTGTTTTATTTTCCATGGTTGAAACCTGGTTAGAAATTGTAATGTATTATTTAACACCGGCAATAGCGGCCAGTAGAGCCTGACGGACATAGACGCCGTTTTCAGCCTGCTTGAAATAGAATGCCTGGGGCATGTTATCTACATCTTCGCTGATCTCGTTAACACGTGGCAAAGGATGCAGGATTTTCATGTTTTGTTTACTTGTTTCAAGCATGGATTTATTAAGGACATATGAATTTTTAACTTTCTCATACTCCATCGGATCACTGAAGCGCTCTTTCTGAATGCGGGTCATGTAAATAATGTCCGCAATGTGCATAATATCTTGTAATTCAGTATATTGATGATATTCAAGCTTTGCATTCTTAATATGCATCTTAACAGAACTGGGTAGTTTCAATTCTTCAGGTGAGACCAGGTGAAAGGTAGCATTGAAATTGCACATAGCCTGGACAAGCGAATGCACTGTCCTACCGTATTTCAGGTCACCCACAAAAGCAATATTAAGATCTTCAAGCTTTCCCTGGGTCTGCATTATGCTGTACATATCAAGCAAGCATTGTGTCGGATGCTGATTGGCTCCGTCGCCGGCATTTATCACAGGAACAGTTGAAACTTCGCTTGCCCAGCGGGCTGCGCCTTCGCGGGGATGTCGCATAACAATAATATCAGCGTATCCGCTAACCATGATGATCGTATCTTTCAACGATTCACCTTTTTTGACAGAGGTTGAGCCACTGTCACTGAACCCGATGACTCTTGCCCCCAAACGATTAGCGGCAGTTTCGAAGCTTAGCCGCGTTCTTGTACTGGGTTCAAAAAACAATGAGGCAACTACATGATCATTGAGAAGTTTCTGATTCGGATTTTTTTCGAATCCTGCGGCAATTTCAAGTATGCGGAGTTGTTGCTCCTTGTTGAAATCAGTGATGGAAATCAGGCTTTTACCTTTCATATATGATGAATTGTTATGGACTTTAAATATACGAACTTATCCAGGGGTGTAAGGAATGAATTGCATAAAAAAAGCGGCCCTCACGGACCGCTTTTTAAAAAGGTATTTTTATTTAACCAGGTTATGTTTCTTAACGAATTCGTCGAGAATTTCGGTAAGATCCGGTTTGCCAATTTCCTGGAGGTCGTATCCAACCTTTACACAAGGCTGATTGATTTTTACAATACGGTTCAGGTCGATTGGAGTGGCAATGACAACTGCATCACAGGGTGTATTGGCAATAGTCTTCTCCAGGTCGCGGGTTTGTTCGTCACCATAACCCATTGCTGGCAGAAGAGTGCCAATGTTTGGATAGATCCTGAATGTTTCAGCAAGTTTACCAACTGCATAAGGACGTGGGTCAACCAATTCAGCAGCACCATATTTATTGGCAGCAACTGTACCAGCGCCGATCTTCATTTCACCGTGGGTAAGAGTTGGGCCGTCTTCAACCACCAATACGCGTTTGCCGCGGATCAGTTCAGGTTTATCTACAGTTAAAGGTGAAGCGCCATCAATAACCTTTGCATTCGGGTTGATCTTGGCGATATTATCACGAACTTTCTGAATATTTGCGATATCTGCAGAGTCAATTTTATTGATAACGATAACGTCGCTGATACGGGCAACTACTTCACCCGGATAATAGCTTACTTCAGCTCCGGGACGATGAGGGTCAGCTACACCTACGGTAAGATCTGGCTTGTAGAATGGGAAATCGTTATTCCCACCATCCCAAAGAACTACGTCACAACCATCAGGATCGTTTTCTGCTGCGCGAAGGATAGCTTCATAATCAACACCAGCATAAATCACGTTTCCACGAACTACGTGTGGCTCATATTCTTCCATTTCTTCAATAGTGCATTTGTGCTTGGCAAGGTCTTCAACCTTTGCAAAACGCTGAACCTTCTGAGCATTGAGGTCGCCATAAGGCATCGGGTGGCGAACTGCTACTACCTTCAGGCCTTTGGCCATAAGGATCTCGATAATGCGGCGTGAAGTCTGGCTTTTTCCACATCCTGTGCGGGTTGCACCAACGGCAATAACTGGCTTAGTGCTCTTTACCATCGTTTCACCAGGACCGAGAAGCATGAAATTGGCACCGGCTGCATTAACCATGGCGCTCATATTCATAACTCTCTGGTAAGGTACATCGCTGTAAGAAAATACGCAATCAACCACATCCAGGTCTTTGATCAGCTTGGGAAGGTCGGATTCAGCATAAATGGGAATTCCATTTGGGTAAAGGTCTGCACCGGCTAATTCTTTAGGATACTTTCTACCATCGATGTCGGGGATCTGAGCTGCGGTAAAGGCTACAACATTGTATTCTGCCTTTCCCCTGAAGAACGTGTTGAAATTGTGGAAATCACGTCCAGCTGCTCCGATAATGATTACGTTTCGTCGCATAAACTTTAATTTTTAAGTTAAACTGTATAAAGATTGTAAATTTTTCAGCAGTAGAATTTGGGCAAAGTTAGTGGTTTAAACTTGCTGGCAAAATTTTTTATTGATTTCGCAATCCTTTATTTGACAAGTCTTTTGGAGTATAAACTTCTTATAAGTCACTGTGGAAAAGGGTACCTCAAAATGAAAGCTCTATAAGTCGCTTGGGTTGCATATTATGATGATATCTAGATGCATTGATTTTGTATTTTGAGCCTGAGCCGACACTCAAAAAACGTACTTTTGCATGACTTAATTTGCTGGAAATGATAGAAAAATTGCTTGAGATCAAGATTATTGAAGCTGTTAGGGCCCTGTACTCAACTGAAATATTGCCCACACAGGTGCAGTTGCAAAAGACAAGAAAGGATTTTGATGGAGACTATACTATTGTTGTATTTCCATTCACGAAATCATCCCGGAAATCTCCGGAAACCACTGCAAATGATATTGGCACATACCTGGTTGAGCATATGGAGCAGGTTTCAGCGTTTAATGTTATCAAAGGATTTCTTAACCTTGTTATTTCCGGGAGTTATTGGAATGGCTTCTATGCCAGGAACTTTAGCAATAATAAGTTTGGTTTCGTTCCTCAAATGGATTCTAATCCTTTTGTAGTTGAATATTCTTCGCCAAATACCAATAAGCCTCTTCATCTGGGACATATTCGGAATAACCTCCTGGGATTTTCAGTTGCCAGGATTCTGGAAGCCAATGGTCACAAAGTCATTAGGGTTAATCTTGTTAACGACAGGGGAATCCATATTTGTAAAAGTATGCTTGCCTGGAAGAGGTGGGGAGATGGAGAAACTCCCTCCAGTTCAGGAATCAAAGGCGATCACCTGGTAGGTAAATACTATGTTATATTCGACCAACAGTACAAAAAGGAAATAGAGAAACTGATCAGCCTGGGAATTTCTAAGGATGAAGCTGCCAAATCAGCACCTCTTATTCTTGAGGCACAGGAAATGCTTAGGAAATGGGAAGCTAATGATGATGAAATCATCAGTTTATGGAAGCTGATGAATGGGTGGGTATATGAAGGTTTTGAACAAACCTATCAGACTATGGGGATTAGTTTTGACAAAACTTACTATGAATCAAAAACCTATCTCCTTGGTAAAAGTCTTGTTGACGAAGGCCTTCAGGCAGGGGCATTGCATCGCAGGGCAGATGGTTCTGTTTGGATTGATCTTAGTAGTGATGGATTGGATGAGAAGTTATTGCTTCGATCAGATGGTACTTCGGTGTATATGACCCAGGACCTTGGAACCGCTCAACAGCGCTATAATGAGTTCACTCCCGAAAAACTGGTATATGTAGTAGGAAATGAGCAGGAATATCATTTCCAGGTTTTGGCCAAGGTCTTCAAACACATGGGCAAGCCATGGTATGACAGTATCTTTCATCTATCGTATGGAATGGTTGAATTACCTGAAGGAAAGATGAAATCCAGGGAGGGGACAGTTGTAGATGCCGATGATCTTATGGAAGAGATGTTCAGGACGGCAGAAATAACCACCCGTGAATTGGGAAAAGTAGATGATTTTTCATCTGAAGAAGCTGTACAATTATTCAGAATCATTGGATTGGGAGCCCTAAAATATTTTATCCTTAAAGTGGACCCTAAAAAAAATATGTTGTTCAATCCTACAGAATCGATTGATTTCAATGGCAATACAGGTCCCTTTATTCAATACACGTATGCCCGGATTCAATCAGTATTAAGGAATGCGGTTCAGAAAGATTTCCTGCCGAATGAAATTGGTGCTTTACAAATTGATAATGTTGAACTCCTGCCCCAGGAAAAGGAAGTGCTACGCATCCTGCATCAATTTCCTGGAATTGTGAATGAAGCAGGAGATTCACTTAGCCCAGCATTGATTGCGAACTATATCTATGAACTTGCCTGTGAGTTTAACAGGTTTTACCACGATATCACAATTCTGAAGGAAACTGATTTAGTCAGGCGAAATTTCCGCCTTGGCTTATGTACCTTCACGGGCAATGTGATTAAAAATGCAATGTGGTTGCTGGGGATCGACGTTCCACAAAGAATGTAAGTCTGGATGTTCCGGGCTTCTCCTTACCCTATCAGCTTTTTCCGAATCCTGTTATACACAACTACCTCCAATAGATAGGAGAAAGCAATCATAAGCAGGATATAGATACCATATTCTATTACCTTATTATTGATGAACTTTAGATAAGTCGCATCCACTACAAGGTATGCATGTGAAATATAGATCACGTATGAACAGGGTGCAAGGTATTTGAAAATTCCTAGTAAGGGGTCGAAACCACGCCATCTTAATTCCTGCCAGAGTAATGCTCCAAACATTACCAGAATTGCAAATCCAAAATGCCTTAACTCAATAATCGGGTAAGCAGCAAGGGGAAAAGCATAGGTACTCGAAGCTGAGCGGTGCAGTAAATAATTAATAAGTAAAATACCGGTAATCGCAAAGAGCACATAAGCCTGTGGCATCATTTTTTTTAAGGTAGATCTTTCCCCTGCGAGGTAATGCTTGGCAAATATTACACCTGTCCACCAGATTGCAAAGTACATGGCCAGGCGGTTCACTATGAACGGGTATACCAGGTAAGATGCTGCAGCTGTTATTGTTATGATGCTGACCCACTTGTTTAGTTTGTCATCACTAATTTTTGATGTTAGTAGGAAGAAGAGCATGTAGAACCACCATTCATAAGATAGGGACCACAATACTCCGTCACCCATATAGGAGCCAACTACCACACCGGGTTTCTGTGTTATTACATCCTGTAACATGAAAAGATTGCCAATCAATGTTGTAATTTCAGGGTTTGCCAGAGTGCCTTCCCTGAAACATTTTAGTGTGTATCCGAGTATGAAGATAAATATGAGGGGAACGTAAAGACGGATAAAGCGTCGGACAAAATAATGTTTAAATGATTTATCCTTCGATTTTTCGTACGTGTATTTAATAACAAAGCCAGACAGTACGAAAAATACGATGACAGATTCGGGCCCAAACCTGAAAAGAGTCCCAACATTAATTCCAAAAAGGTAGATCTTTTGTGGAAGTGCGTGAAAGAAAACTACATATAAAGCGGCAAACCCTCGCACAGCTTCGAGTTTTTCCAGCCTGGGTTTTTTCATAGGGATCAAATTGGTCAGTATAATTAAGTGTCAGTGTGCGAAGAAGTTCCCGGGAAAGTATGGGATGAAAATTCAACGCGCACTCCTGGAGCAATAGCATTGAATTGCCCTATAATTTATTCAAGTATTACTGAAATGTAATAGGTAAAGGCAGATATAAAAAAAAGCTCCCTGGATGAGGGAGCTTTTTCAAGTCTATAGGTTCAGAATTACCTGATCGAAATCTTTTTGGTAATCAGTTTGTCTTCTGAAGTGATCTGCATGAGGTACATACCTGGTTTAATTCCTTCAGTAAGAATCCTGAGGTTGTTTCCGGGCGTGTTGTAATTGTAGACTTCCTGTCCTTGCATTGTTAATATGCGAACCTGTTGGAAAGGAGTAGGGGTGATCAGGTTAATCACTTCTGTTGCAGGGTTAGGATATACGTTAAATGCGGCAGGATCTGAATTAGGAATACCTACAGTGATCCATGCATCAACACAAACTGCGGTTGATTCTCCGTTATCATATACTGCGGTGACGCAATAAGTTTGCTTGCCATTGGCAACAGGAGCATCATGATAGAATGTTACAGGTATTGGAGATGAATTCAGCAGAGTGTCATTTCGGTAAATGTTATATCCTGCCAGAACTTTACCTGGAGCAAGCCAGGAGAGATGAACACTATTGTCAGTTACCTGTGCATTGAGACCTGAAACTGTTGCCAGTGTAGATGAAGGCTCTAGTACACCTACATATTTGAACATTCCACCTTCAGCGACACCAACATTAAATCCACCGGCCCAGCCGCAATGGCTATTTACAAAGTCAACTGCTAAATACTGCTGCAGATCTGTACCGTTGAACAAAGCCCAGGAGTGACCACCATCAAAGCTGTATGCAGCTCCATTGAGAGCATTGGTAACATCAGCCCCGGTACATACAAATGTATTGTCTGTGCCTTCAACAAAAGTTATGTCATTGGTAAAGAAGCTTCCGGTTGGAGTAATCGTTGTCCAGGTGCTACCGCCATCATGGGTTTCGCGGAGCACAACAGTTGTATTTGTCTGTGCAACCAAACCATTCAATTTATCCTTGAAAGCAATCTTGTTGATACCATCAGTAATCGGGGTAATACCAGTCGGCTTTATGACCCAGTTGTGACCACGGTCAAACGAGATGTATAGTTTAGCTTTGTTTGAGCCAAACATTATAGTGCTATCACCTACAGCCTGGATAACAGATGTCCATCCACCTTCACCAGAAGTTGGATTGGCACCACCACCGATGTTGGCTTTAGGTACCCTTGTCCAGGTAGTTCCACCATTAGAGGTTGTATAGATTTCAAAATAGTTGTCCTTTACGTCACCATGGCACATACCTTCATTTTCATTCCAGAACCATACGTTATCAGCAAATGAGGTTGATCCTTGCAATGCACCAACGAGGTGAGTCCATGTTGTACCGCCGTTTGAGGTTTTATAAACGCCGCAGGTATTATCCTGGTTACCAACTCCATTATATACGTCAACATAGGCAACTGTGCCGCTGAGGCCACAGATATTACCAATGCCGTAGGTTGTTCCGCCGATAATCTGTCCGGCTGTCCAGGTTTCACCACCATTTGTGGTTTTTGTGAACTCATTGATTGTGGCTGCTCCACCTGATCCGTCGTATGCTGATGCCCAGCATACAAGTGAATCAACGGCATGAATACAGTTAATACCACGTGAAGCTGTTGTAAAAGCACTGGCTTGAGGAATCCACTGGCTTAAAGCAACTGTTACTTCCTGGTATGCTGTATCTGTAGCGTTAATTGCTAAAACCTTCAGAACGTGATCGCCTTCGGTTGATTGTCCTGTAGCCCATGGATAGGATATTGTGCCATTAGGTGAAGTATATACCTGTGATCCATCAATTAAAATGCTAACAGAGGTTGCAGTTCCTGTCAAAACAGAAGCATTAATATCAAAAGTGCCTCCGAATCCAATTTGTTGATTATTTAAAACATTGGTAAAGCGAACCACGAGGTCCGGATTTCCCGGTTTGATACCAATAATAGCTTTATTATTTTGGTTAGGTGTATAGCCACCGGCATTGAGAGATCCAATTGCATAATATGCATTATAGGATCCTGACCAACCCCAGTTCATGTGGAATTTATTGTCTGAACTCCTGTATCCATCACAAACCCAAGCGTGCCCGGTAGTTCCATCGTCACCAGAATAATAAATCGGGCGATGCAGATCCAATTCGGCTTTTAGCAGGTTACTCCAACCAGTTGTAGAGTAATTTGTAATATCCTTCATGGATATAGTAGCGGGATCATAGTTATAATAAGTAACGAGTGCAGCGGGAACATCTTCTGAAAAAGCACCTGAACCGTTTACACCATAAGTCATGTTAACGGCTACTCCATTATGATACATGATGGTTGCAACATTGGCGTTTGCCCCGGAAACATTGTTAGGCATACCTGCCCAGTTATAGGTTGTAGCTCCAAAATTTGCAGTTTGTTGTCCGTATGTAGGATCAGTATATGTATGAGAAAGGTAACCCTGAGCTGGGAATGCCCAGAATTTTTCAATCTGGCTCATTGTAGTTGCTACACATCCTGTGTAAACGTGGTTACATGTCATAGGTGCAGTAGCAGCAGGACACTGTGCATTATAGTAACATCCCTGGTCCCAGGTTGTGGTAAGAAGCGGAGTTACATCGTTTGGCGAATGAGGAAAATCATTCTGAATCAGCTGATTCCATTCAGCTAAAGTCTTATTGTTATCGTATTTGGCAGCGATAATATGAGCAATATCTTTATCGTAATTGTCAAACCAATACTTAACGGCAGGAATATCAATATTCATATTGAAGTACCCGGTATTTGACTCGGCCAGAACCGGGGTAATGGCGTCATCAGCGGAGATTACAACAAAACCACCTGCATCGTAGTTGAACACGTAATAAGTAGTAATGCCATTATAATCATGGCTGAAAGAGTCCATGATCTTCAGATTGCTCATTCCTGAAAAATGCTGGAAATAATTGTCAGCTGCCTGACGTGCGCGATCCTTGGTAACGGAAGTTCCGAAAACCACGCAGCTCACTAGTAAACTGAGCAACAGGGTAGAAAGTTTTCTCATGTTGGTGGATTATTGGTTGATTTTGATTAGGTTCTTATTTGCTTGTTGAAGACTGATTCACATGAAATATCATTCCACATGCCTCGATTGCAAATTTATAATTAATCTTATTGAATAAGTTATTTTAAGTTAATTTTTTAAGCACTTGTGTATTTTTGGACATTCTTAGATGAATTGAATTCAGGACTGGAAACACAGATGAACATTTCTTTTGAAAAGCTTACTAATAGAAGAGGAATTCTGACGATTTCCATATTAATGGTCTGCGTCACATTTCCCGCCTTTATCCTGGTATACGCCAACGGGATAGATCCACCGCTGTCATGGGTATTCAATTTCCTGATCAGAGGGAAGTTGTTTTTGGGAAAGGATATTATTTTTCCCCATGGCCCACTCGCTTTTGTAATGTATCCTCTGCCTGTTGGAAGTAATGTATTTCTTACCCTGGGTTTACACATTTTAATCAGGATAACATTTGCATTTGGCATAATTTGCTTACGCCCGATTACCAATAAGCAGAATTACCTGGAAAGTGTTGTGTATGCATTTATTTTGCTTGCAGTCCTGGACATTTTATTGATAATGATTGGGTTGGTTTTGCTGGGTTACATGAAGTATCTCCAATCAAGGCAATCAGCCTGGCTTTTTGTTTCTTTTGCTCTTACTGCATTTGCAATCTATGTTAAGGCCTTTGTGGGAATTGTTTGCGGATTGGCTACGCTGGCATTTTTCTGTATTCTGTTCATTGAAGTAATTCGTAAAGAATCCTCCCGGTTGCATCTTTTGTTCTCATTGATCCCGGTTCTGTTACTGATTTCGGTTTGGCTGATCATGTATGGTAGTCTGAATGGTTTACCCCGGTATTTTGTTGGAATGATTCAATTGGCGGGCGATAATTCGGCTGCAGTATCCTATTATCCATACAATAACTGGATATACATTGGCTTAAGCTTTTTGCTACTTTCTCTTTTGATAGTTCTTCATTTCCGGATGAAGGAGCCATTCAAATTATTTCTGCTGGTTCTTCCTTGTTTCTTTGCCGTATGGAAATATGGCATGGCAAGGGAGGATTACCTTCACGAAGGCATGTACTTCCTATTTTTAGTTTTGTTTATCTTGCTATTCAATCTTACGATAAGTAAGTTTAGGATGATAACCATTCTTGCCGGTGCGGCTATAATTATCCTCAGTTATCAGAACTTAAGAAACTCCTTCTATTTTGAGCCCCCAGTTTTTTCTGTGTCCGGGCTGAAAAATTTAAGCGATTATTTTTTTCGATATTCATATATTGCTGATACCTGCCAGCAGGCTTCATTTAGAAATTGCCAGCGTAACAGGCTTGATAATGATATCAGGACAATGATAGGCAATTCAACGGTGGATGTATTTCCCTGGGATTATTCCTTTATTCCGGCAAACAATCTCAATTGGGTTCCAAGACCGGTTCTCCAGTCCTACGCTAGCTATACTCCCTGGCTTGACCGTGAGAATGCACTTCACTACAATTCATCTAAAGCGCCGGAATTTCTCATTTGGGAGTTAAGGAAAATCACGCATGATATACATAATGGAACAATGGAAAGCATTGATGGCCGATACCTGCTTAATGATCAGCCGGAAGCCATACTGTCAATGCTATCCAATTATAAGCTGGTCAGGAAGCAGGAAGGTACTTTCCCTTTAATGATTTTTAAAAAGAGAAGAAATCCTCTTTCAATCCAAAAGAAGTTTATAGGGCAAGTGTCTGGAAACTGGAACAACTGGATAAAGGTTCCGGAAATTCAGGATGGTATTTTACGTGCCAGTTCGGAAATCAGACGTAATTTTCCGGGTAATGTGAAAAGCTTTGTATATAAGGATGAAGCTTGCTTTATATACTATGAGCTGGCAAATGGAGAAATCAGGATGTACCGGATAGTCCCAAAAAATGCTGCTGAAGGCTTATGGATTAATCCTCTCATTTTGAATCCGGAGAAGAATCGAATTGAACAACCGGTAAAAAGGGTCATGTTCAAATGTACTAATCCAGCATTGATGAAAGGAGAAATCCGGGTTCGGTGGGAACAACTATCCTTCCCTGATGTCTATCGATCAGGAGCGGTCTCAAATGCTCAATTCCAGACTACTGATCTGATGTTTGGTGAAACTATCGATGATTCACACAATATAATCCTGAACTCAACCAATAACCTGGAATCGGATTTTACCTCCTGGTCCCAGAACCATAACCCGGTCAAATCCGGTAAGGCACATTCAGGCAGCACCTGCTGTTTTGTTGGCGCTGAATCCTATTCTCTCTCATTTCAAATGGACCTGGACTCTATAGCCGGCCTATTTCCTGATTCGAATTTCCTAATAAGGGCGTCCGCCTGGGTGAAAGCTCAGGAACGGCTGGATGCTTTCCTTGTCATATCTATTGAACGGGAGGAAAAGTCAATTGAATGGAAAGCGGTAGAACTGGATAAATTCAATCTTGAAAAAGGTGAATGGAATTACGCCTGCAACTTTCTTCCCCTTACGCCTGAAATGATTTCTAAACCAGGTACCAAACTGAAGATGTATCTCTGGAATAAGGGTAAAACAACCTTGTTAACAGATGATCTTAATGTAATTATCGAGAGATCAGTCATAAGGTGATATTCAGATGTCAATTCCTTTTATTCCTGGAGTTTCCCTGAAAAACAAGAGATTGAACCTGATCAGCAGAATGAAATAGAACACGGATCAGTGTCATCCGTGTGCTATTTTTTTCTTTAACAGAAGAAATGTACAAGGATTAGTTTATTCGTAAAAATGGAGAGGAGAATTCAAATGCTGAATGAACTCAGGTGTGTTAGTTGACACATCAACCGGGCTTTCTGATATGATCTTCGTCCAAAGTACATTCCTGCCCGATTTAGCTTCTGAAATATAGCATCTGAAAATTTTCTACCTTTGCACCTCATTTTCTGAAACCGGAATACACATTATGTTTGAAAGTTTAAGTGACAGGCTTGACAGGGCGTTCAAGCTGCTGAAAGGACACGGATACATCACTGAAATCAACGTTGCCGAGACTCTTAAGGATGTCCGTAAGGCGTTGCTGGATGCTGACGTTAGTTATAAGGTTGCTAAAGAGTTCACTGACCAGGTCAAAACAAAGGCTTTGGGTCAGAATGTGCTTACATCTGTATCACCAGGCCAGTTAATGGTCAAGATTGTACATGATGAGCTCGCAGAACTCATGGGTGGAGAGAAGGTAGAACTTAACCTGAAAGGAAGTCCGGCCATATTTCTGATGGCCGGTTTGCAGGGGTCTGGTAAAACTACATTTTCAGCTAAACTTGCACATTATCTTCATACAAAAAAAGGAAAGAGTCCACTTCTTGTAGCTTGCGACATATACCGTCCTGCTGCTATCGACCAGCTGAAGGTTCTTGGAGAACAAATTGAAATACCTGTTTATTCTGAACCTGATACAAAAGATCCTGTCAAGATTGCCAAGAATGCTCTCAACCATGCCAAAGAAAGAGGCTTCAATGTAGTAATCATTGATACAGCAGGACGTTTGGCGATCGATGAGCAGATGATGAACGAGATCTCTGCTATCAAACAAAACCTGAATCCGCACGAAACACTATTCGTTGTGGACTCCATGACTGGCCAGGATGCCGTAAATACTGCGAAGACGTTTAATGACCGCCTGGATTTTGAAGGAGTAATCCTTACCAAATTGGATGGCGATACGCGTGGTGGTGCTGCCTTGACGATCAGGTCTGTAGTTAACAAGCCTATCAAGTTTGTCGGGATTGGTGAAAAGATGGATGCCATTGATGTTTTCTACCCTGAGCGTATGGCAGACAGGATATTGGGGATGGGTGATATCGTTTCCCTCGTTGAGCGTGCCCAGGAGCAGTTCGATGAAGAAGAAGCAAGGAAACTGCAGAAAAAACTGGCAAAGGATCAATTCAATTTCAATGACTTCTTATCCCAGATCAAGCAGATCAAGAAAATGGGTAACGTCAAGGATCTCATGGGAATGATCCCGGGCATGGGGAAGGCTCTGAAAGATGTTGATATTGATGATAATGCATTTAAAGGCATTGAAGCGATTATTCATTCAATGACACCGGCTGAGCGAGAAAATCCAATTTTGCTGAACGGAAGCCGGCGTAAACGAATTGCCCAGGGAAGCGGCACTGATATTCAGGAAGTAAACCGTCTTGTAAAGCAGTTTGAAGATACACGGAAGATGATGAAAATGCTTTCTACCGGCGGGGCCAGGCAAATGGCTCAACAAATGAAAAGTGCCAGGAGAAAATAGAAGGAAGCACCTTTGATCTTCATAAGTTCGAATTATAATCCATTCATTCCATCCTTGTAGCATCAAATATTTCGATCATGAAACTTATTGACGGAAAGCAGGTTGCTGTTGAAATAAAGAAAGAACTGGCTGCAAAGTCAGTTGCTTTGATAGATAAAGGTGAACGTGCTCCTCACCTGGCAGCTATTCTTGTAGGTGAAGATCCGGCAAGTCTTTCCTATATTAACGGGAAAGAAAGGGCATGCCGGGAAGTTGGCATTACTTCAACTATTTATCGTTTAGAGGAAAGCACTTCTGAAAAAAAACTCCTTGAGATCATAGACTTTCTTAATAAGGATGAAGAAGTTGATGGTTTCATCGTTCAAATTCCATTGCCGGCGCATATTTCAGTCGACAGGGTGATTGCAGCAATTGACCCATCGAAGGATGTGGATGGTTTCCACCCTGTCAACCTTGGGAAAATGATGCTGGGAAAACCTTCTTTTCTGCCTGCAACCCCTTATGGCATACTCCAACTTCTGGAGCGTTACAAAATAGAAACTGAAGGTAAACATTGTGTTGTTCTAGGCCGTTCGAATATTGTTGGTACACCGATCAGCATTATGCTTTCCAGGAAGTCATCCCCGGGGAATTGTACAGTCACGCTTTGCCATACCAAGACCGTTAATCTGAAAGAGATTTCTGCTTCAGCTGATATCCTGATCGCAGCCATGGGACAACCCGGATCTGTGACCGCCGATATGGTTAAGGATGGAGCTGTTGTGGTAGATGTTGGTATACATCGGATAGTTGATGATTCTCCTAAAGGATATCACATCATCGGGGATGTTAAGTTCGATGAGGTAGCTCCTAAATGCAGCTATATAACTCCAGTTCCCGGGGGAGTAGGGGTGATGACGGTTATATCGCTTCTGATGAATACCATGAAAGCATACGAGGAGAATGCAAAAAGGTAGCGAATTTTAAGTGCAAAGTTCAAAATGCAAAATTTAACGTTTAGTAGTATTCTAACAGCTATTAAATTCTATTTATTGCATCATAGAATTTTGCAATTTGCAATTTTACATTTGACTTTATAATCCTACTTCC
Organism: Bacteroidota bacterium; assembly: GCA_013376995.1. Classification (GTDB taxonomy): domain Bacteria; phylum Bacteroidota; class Bacteroidia; order Bacteroidales; family UBA4417; genus UBA4417. The sequence goes on from JACAAZ010000005.1 coordinate 92,169, forward strand.
AACTTCTAACCCTCTCCACCAACATCTTCCCCAATGCCTGATCCAACCCAGAATGGCCTTTTTCTTCCTCTCATGGAAGATTTCTACACCTTGCAGGGTGAAGGAGCTCATACGGGTAAAGCAGCTTATTTTCTGAGAGTCGGGGGTTGCGACGTGGGTTGTTACTGGTGCGATGTAAAGGAATCATGGGATCCTAAGCTACATCCGCTAACTGCAATAGAAAATATTGTGAACCGCACTCTTGAACATTCCGCTAAAACAGTAGTTCTGACTGGAGGTGAGCCACTTATCTATAACCTGGATCCTCTTTGCAAAGGACTGAAAGAGAAAGGGATGAGCATACACCTGGAAACTTCAGGTTCACATCCGTTCAGTGGACAATTTGACTGGATTTGCCTCTCTCCCAAAAAGAAGAGCCCACCCATACGGGAAATTTACCCCAAAGCCAATGAGCTTAAGGTGATCATTTTCGATGAATCTGACTATGCATGGGCAGAAGAGAATGCAAGTTTGGTAAGTCCTGACTGCATTCTGTTCCTTCAACCGGAATGGAGCAGGATGAAACAGGTAACCCCGGGAATCATTGATTATGTGATGCAACATCCCCGATGGAAAGTTTCCCTTCAAACACATAAGTACCTGCACATTCCCTGATACTTCCCGGTAGCTTGGTTGCTTTCTTTACCTATATAATTGCTTAAAATCCTTTTCAGATTATAGCGGCAGGAATTGAACATTCAGTGCCATTATTGCATTTATATATTCTAACATATTATTATGGACATCGCTTTATTGGTATTACATTCCTTACTTCGCTGGATCTTATTGATTGCACTTCTGAGTTCTATTATTATGTCATTTCGTGGATGGAAGAACAGCAGGAGTTTTACTCCTTTTGATGCACTCAGCAGGAAAGTGGCTACGATTTTTGCGCATCTGCAGTTGCTTGTTGGTATAATGCTTTATATTACTGGTAACACTCTCACCTATTTGCTTAACGATTTCAAATCTGCAATGAGCAATGGTGAGACGCGTTTTTTCTCTATGGAACACAGTACTTTAATGATTTTGGCCGTTGCTTTTATAACAATTGGAACTATCAGGTCAAAACGGAAGAAATCGGATACAGATCGTCATAGGTCAATTGCACTTTGGTTCTGTCTGGGATTGTTGATCATTTTAATTGCTATTCCCTGGCCTTTTTCGCCCTTAGCCAACAGGCCCTTTCTGAGAGGATTCTGATAAATTGAAGTATTGGGGTTTTTCCTGATTTCTGATAGCTTTGCTCACTGACCGGCAAGAAGGGATGAGAGAAGGATTGTCTTATTTTTGGGGTATTTTTGTGTTTATATACATTTATATTTTATGAATATGTACTATATTTATAGGGTATTTCAGTATTAATAGATCCGTATTATGAAAAAGTTAAGTTTAGTATTACTGATCCTTGTTATTGTAATGATGGATCATGTTTATGCCCAACCGACAGATAAGAAGAATATTGCCGGAATTGGAGTTTCCTATTTTCCTTATATGTCGAAAGGAATTTACTTCGATTCACCATTCGATTTCTGGCCAAACAATGAACCATCAGCAATTACCAGAATCTTCTACGCAAGGCAGATGAATGAATCGTTCAGGCTTGGTGCTTACCTTGAATCAGGGTCAAATAGGTTTACAGATCAAACGAATGAAAACGCACATTCCTTTAACAGGAGTTTACTGGGATTGGAATGGATTTCCGAGTACCCCAAAACAAGGTTACACCTCGAGCTAGGAGGGTATTTCGGATATGGCCTTATTAAGGCAAGCCACTGGAATGATCTGCATGGTGTTGATTTTGGTATGCTTGCAGGCCCGGCCTTTGACATGAAATACTTTGGAGTATCAGTGAATCTTAAGGCAGGATTCTCGCCTTACAAGTCAAAAGGAACTCCTGAAGGGATACTCTTGTATACGCCAGGGGTGCTCTTCAAAGTATATGGAAAGTTCTGAGGTTTGATTTAAGATAATCATTTGCCATGTGAGATCCTTACGGAACCAACTTCAACGTCTCCATTTTCAGAGTAAAGGGAGAGCCAGTTATTGTCTTCCCGGAACCACTTATCCTGAAGACTGATATTGATCACAAAATCAGTCAGCAGTCCACCTTCAATGTTCTTAATTACTATACCACCATTTTTGAGCTTATCAACCCCGTAATTCAGGTAGAGTTTGGGTTGCACATCACCTGAAGTCCTGGCCCTGATCAGCAGGTAATTGTTCTTTCGCTGATTTACAGCAACCGGTTTGAACCCGAAACGTTTTTCAGTATCACTTTTAAGTATGAAATTATCCGAATTAACTACGACCATGGCATTGTCTATCATAAACTTACGGATCCTGGCGATCATTTGTCCCGGGTAAATTTCACCTGGTTTAATTTTTAGTGCTTTTGCATAAGCAGCCAATGCCAGATCGAAGGTTCCTGCTCCGTAGGCATAATCGGCCTCTGAAACAGCCAGGTCATAAGCTGCTTTTTCATTCCGGGCAGTAGAAATAAGAATGGCTGCAATTTCATCTGCTTTATTCCTGGGATATGATTCTTCAGGTTTTATTGAAGAAGCCCTTTGGTATTGTTTCTGAGCTTCAGGCAGGTCATTCCCTTCTTTGAAAAGTGCATCCGCCTGATTCAGATAACCAAGGTACTGATTATCTCTTTGTTCCTTATCCAGGGCGATAATCCTGTTAATCTCTCCAATTCTTTGCGAAGGATATGGGTCATCCGGATTCAGTTTGCCTGCCCTGTCAAATTCATTTATAGCTATTGTATAATTCTTTGCGGCATAAGCCTTTTCAGCAGTCATTACCACTTTCTTATACTCTTCCTGCTTTTCTTTTAAATCAGCTATAAGCTTGTTTATCTCTGACAGCCTTTCTTTAGGATATGTTTTTTCGGGAAGCAAACCTGCAACATTTTTATATTCCCTTGCTGCAGAAACATAGTCTTTTTCCTCTGCAGCCTGATCTGCTTTAGCAATTGATTCTTCATAACGTGAATTCAATGCCGACTTCTTGCCCAAAGCAACTTGCAGGGCTGCTAAACGTTGTTTCGGATAAAGTGCATCCGGTGCAGATTCAAGAGCTTCCTTATATTTTAATTCAGCTTTTATTAGCTCATTCGCATCAAAAGCAACATCTGCTTCCTTGATTACTCGTTTATATAGATCCTCTTTTTTTTTTGCCTGGCCTGAAATAGAGTTGATAAGGGCAATTCTCTCTTTTGGATAGGATTCTGCCGGACGGATATCCAATGCTTGTTTGTATCCCTGAAGGGCTTCCTTTAGTTTTTTTGAGTCAAAGGAATGATCAGCTGCAGTGATCAGCTTTGTATAACTATCAGATAGCTGATTATTCGACACATTTTTAGTGCTCAATGATTTAATTTTTTCATTCGCATATTTATCGCCCGGCTTGTATTTCAATGCAGCTTTGAAACCATTTGTTGCAGCAGCATTGTTGTTATCCGCAAGCGATTTTTCTGCAAAGTCAATCGCATCTTTATACTTAATTTCATTAATAGATGGCTCTATCTTAGATGCCGGTTTCTTCGCTTGTTTTTCTACCTGCAACTTTGATTGCATTTTCAAATCAGTAGCAGCTGGTGAATTTGTTTTATCCGCAATTTCGACAAGTTTCAATTCCTTTGCATCTGCCGGATGGTTTGTTTTTTCCGGCTCCGCCTCAGCTTCAGTTGCTGTTTTTCTTGAATCAGCTTGTTTTGAGTTTACAGTTTTACCTGCTAATAAATCTTCTTTGCCGGATACTTTTTTATTACTTTTTTCCGGAGCAAGGTTGGGCTGTACTGTTTTTTCGGGTTTACTGTTCTCTTTTTGGGAATTGGCAGCAACAGTGCCTTGTGTTGCCATCAGCCTGGAAACCTCTTCAATTTTATTTTTCGGATAACTTTCTTCAGGCCTTAATATCAGGGCATATTTATATTCTGATAAAGCTTTTGAATAATTGTACGCTTCCATCGAGATGTCACCATTCGAAATTGCAAGCTGATAAGCTTTGCGAGTGTTTGCACTCGTTGTGATGGTTGAAGAAAGTTCTCTAACTCTCGAAGTGACATAATCATCCCCGGGTTGCATTGAAAGGCATCTTTGATAACCAATCATGGCAGCTTCTGAGTTTCCCGCAAGTGAAAGATAATCAGCATTCTGTACTTCAGCATCGTAATTTTTAACCAGAATATTGTCCTGGAACCTGGGATTTCCCAGCCTCTTGGCCATTGTTTTCGGATACTGACCATCCGGGTTAATACTAAGGGCCTGCTGGAAATAGATGTAAGCATTTTCATAGTCTTTAATCTTATAGAACCTGCTTGCAATATTCACCAGCGTATCGTATTGTAAAACACCACCGGACTGGTATCTTAGCAATTGATCGATCATGTAAATCCTGGCAGCCGGATAAGGCTTCTCAGGGTGTATTTCAAGTGCCTTTGAATAGGAAGAACGTGCGTCGGACCATTTTTTTTGATCCATCTGGAAGTCCGCATCAACAATCTGTTTATCATAAGCATCCATTGAAGAGTATGCTTTTGTTTTTTCAGCCTGAATGTCTTCAATCCTTTTATTTATCCATATTTCAGTGGGCTTCATCAGAAGTGCCTGCCTGTAGAAACCGATTGACCTGTCATACTTTTTCTTGTCGAAGGATTTCAATGCATGGGTGATAACAATCCTGTATCTTTTATCATTGGCTGGATCGTCGAAACTGGCCATGATCCGGATCAGCTGATCCTTAGGATATTGTTCATCCGGATGCAGGCGAAGCGCAAGATAATATTCAATATTTGCCTTTGAGTAGTTTTTTTGCTCGAATAAGCTATCACCTAGGTGAACAGCACTTTTGTAGAGGATGTTTTTAGTTTCTGTATTTTCGAGTGTTTTATAGATCTGTTCCAGTTTTTTCTCAGTATATACCTGTCGGGGATATAAATCCCAGGCATTTTCATATTCGAGGATAGCGTGAAGATAATCACCTTTTTGTAGAAGGTTATCTGCAGATTTTAAAGTAGAAGTATATTCGGTATTCGAAAATGGAACTTTCTGTTGTTGAGCCTGAACCTTCAAAAATGCAAAAAGCAGGAGAATGAAAAATAGACTCCTGCATGCCCGGTATACGATTCCTGTTCTCATGGAACATCTGCTAAACATCAGGTACATATTACTTTCATGAGATTCAGTGTTGAATTGGGAACTATCGGGCGTAGACCTTCTTTGAGTGACAGCCTGGAAAACAACTGCCGCCTTCTTCAGAAGATAAATAATTGATAGGCAGTTCCCATTCTCCATAGGGAATCTTGTCTTTAATCAGGTGTGGGTTGTTGGAGGCATGTACATCGTGACACATCACACAGGATCTGCCTTTTTTGGTATTCATATGCACAAAATGTAGGTTTTTATCCCCATTCCTGAAGTTCGTTGCCGTTGTGGTCGTCGATACTTCCAGAAGATCACTGTCATGGCATTCCCAGCAAAGAGCAAATGTATCCCTGACAGCCGCTGCATACATACCCTTGGGGAATGCACATATGAGCAGGTAGTTGTTTTGCGAACCATGAGGCTGGTGACAAACCACACATCCAGCTTTCTCGACGGGTGGATGGATAACCTTGCTATTGGCAAGAAGTTTCTTAATATTTATGGCAAGTTTGCCATCGCTTTTTATGTCCTTGTTATGGCAACTGCTGCACAATTTCTTTTGTGCAGAAACAAGGAGTTTCTTTTCATCTGAAGAGTGAGGTGAATGGCAGTTTGAACATTTGTTATCCATAGTTACAGCCATATGTAAATTCCGGAGAGTGTCAAGGTCTTGTTTTATATCATCATGGCATGAATAGCAAAGCTGTGGCACCTCCTTAATCAGATTTAATCCCCTTGCCCCATTTTTCGTGTGTTCAATTATATTTACCTGGTGACAATTACTGCATGATTCAGCTGCAGGAGCGTGTTGAAGGGTGCTTTCAACCAAATCGCTATGGCAATCCATGCATTTTGGTTCCTCTTTTGTCTCATATCCCTGTAAATAAGGTCGACTATTGGATTCCGTCCTAACTACCTGCTGATCCAATAGCAGCAGCAAGGAGAAAAACGGAATGAATGAATATAAAATCAGGGATACCTTCATGTTTAAAATTTTCTTACAATTTTGAAATAGGTTCCTTTGAAATTAATCTTCTCTCCGACATAATTTCTTCTGTATAGCTCAAACCCAACTGAGAGATTGAGTCGGTTAATTGTAGAAGTAATCTCAGCCTTGGAAGTCAGCAGGTCAAGATCAATTCCACGGCCTGTTTGCTTGCGGTACATCAGGTCAAAATTCAGGTTTGTCTGACGTAAGATGTTATAGGTGAGTTTTCCTGTAATATCTGAGTATTTCTGATTCCTGGATGACGTATCACTCAACATCGTATAGTCCTGGAAGTTACCATTGAGCATCAGCATGACTTTCATTCCGAGGGATTTTTGGAAATTCAGGTAATACCTGCTCATCCTGTAAGGTAAGATAGTGCTCTTGTAATCTTCATATTCAGCACCTGCACTTATAAATTTGTATTCTACCCGGCAACCCAGGACATGCTGGGTGTAGTAGTTCAGGGTTATGAATTCGGTACTTTCGAGGTTGAAATAATCCTGGGTGGAAAAGCGGTACGAAAAAGATAAGAGGTTATTAAACAGGTATAAATTGGCCGATAGGACATGAGCATTTGCATTGTATTGATATTTGCCAGGTTGATTTGCCTGATAATCTATCAATACTGCCACATCATTATTAATAGAACCTCCAGGTATCCGCCTGATTTCAAAGTACCTTCCCCTATCAATCAGGATGTAGTCAACTCCTGCCTGGTAAATTAAAGTCCCGGTAATATCTTTAACTATTATGGATGAAAGTTCTATATCTGGTAATCGAAGTAAGGTGATTTTTGAATCAGAAAGTGTATATTGCTCATTGCTGATTTGCAGCGAGACTGGATCAGAACTGTATTTCTGATGGTACCTGTCATATTTGTATGCGATTAACAGTTGTCCACCCGGAATTGCTTTTGTATAATTGAATTCAACACCGGTTTTGGTATTGCTCTCACCATATACGCTATGATTGATGGAATTAAAATCAATATTTAACCTGGATTGAAGGCTTTTGAACAATTGGTGAGCCAGGCTGGTACTTACTGAATTTTGATTCAGTGTATAGGAATTCTGATGGATGTTGTAATAATTGTAATTACCATTAAACGAAAGGGAAAAGGGGAGAAGAAGGGTGATATTTTCGGATGCCTGCACCCGTTTCATATTCAGATTTCCTTGTTGGATATAGTCTGAAATCATCGTTGTTAGCTTATATTTCTGACCGGCGTCGAGGTTAATATAACTTACCAGGTCAAGATTGTCAGTCCTGTTGGTAATGCTTAATTGATTCTGGTTGATGCTCACTGTATTATCGTGAGAGAAACTTAGCTCATTCCTGTCCCTTTTGCTGAAGGACTTGCTGGCGCGTCCAACAAATTGCTTCTGATCCATCTTATAAGTTCGGCTGTTTTCAATTTCCTCTTCTTCCCATTTTTTATTATGAAACTCAACCGTAAAGGGAAGAATCTTGTTGTTGTACCCGAAAGCAGCTCCCCAGCGCTTATCTGTTGATCGTATGCTTGTAAGGTTTTCCCTGGATGAATAACTTTGATCGTAATTGCCAAACAGGTTGAGGGATACATCTTTATGTTTGAAAAATGAAGCAGTGATTCCACCAAGCTTTTTCAGAGTACTAATTTCGGATTGGTCAGGTATAACGAGATAGTTGTCGCGCCTGGTTTCAGGGACATAACCTGCATCAATATTCAGGGTTAAAAAATTTGGATGCAGGATGGTAGATTGGGTTCTCAGGATTAAGCCACCGGAGAGATAGGAGCTTTTCAGGTATTCGTCTATTCCTGAACCAATTCTTTGCATCTCCCTGTAATGGCCATCTGCGTCAACTTCCCCGTTTATAGAGTTCAATCTCCAGCCATACATCTTTGAGTCATTCTGAGAAATGGCATGTAATGACATCCCCAGTATGACAAATAGAAGCAGAATATAGGTTATTGTTCTCAAAGCTGATTCATCTAGTAAGATTCAAATTTTCTCCGCCATGTGGATTGTGACATTCAGTGCAATTCTCATCTTTATTTTGCCTGTGAGGTTCCAGTAAGCTAAGGCTCTCATCATCATGGCAGTGTGTGCAAAGTTTCTGGCCTGTCCGGATGAGCAGATTTGCATTTGGGGAGGTGTGTGTATTGTGACACATTGTGCATTGCCCTCCGCCAACCGGGCCATGCAGAAAAGTATACTTTTTACCGAAGTCCTCATGGCAGTCATAACATAGCTCGGGCATTGATTTTATGAGCTTCCCCATGCTGCCAGGGTCATGACACGCATTGCATTGTTTATCCTGATATGGAGTATGTGTGAATGTCTTTGGGCCTGCATCCTTTAAATGGTTCAGGGCTAAAAGCGTCGAATCCTTGCCTATAATGGAATCATTTAAATGAGATAGATCCTTTTTATCAGGATCTGGAACCCCATCGAAGAAAAATGAGAGGACTTTATAATGTTTTACCGATGAGCATCCGGAAAAGTAAAACAGGAACAATACTCCAAGCAGAAGTAAGCAGAACTTCTTTATTGCTTTCAACCTTCGCCTGGAAAAATTGTCAAGCATGCTGATATATAGTTAGTTAAGTAATCCTAGTTAAACATGGGGCCGGTTTTAAGCGACTTATTCTTCTTTCCGGTTTTTGAAGTTTTCTTATTGGTTTTTTGTGGCTCCACAGCACCGTAGATGTTGATTTTATCCGGGCCAAACTGGTTAGTTACATAAATCAGGTATTTCAACTTAAATCCCGGGTCAACATATTTCTCCAGGTATTTCATGTTATCATAATCTAAAATAACTTTGGCGGGTAACCACATGTCACCAGGACCTTTATAGCTTCCGCCGAAGAACATCAAAAGCTCTCCTTGCTTGCTAAATATTTGCGTGTTTTCAAATCCTGCATCAACTACGAACAAGTTGGATTCATTGTCGACGGCAATGCCTTTCGGGCGGACAAACTGTCCTAATCCCTGTCCGTAGGAACCAATAGATCGTTTGTATACACCTTCCTGCGAATAGATTTTAATCTTGAAATCTCCAAAATCTGTAACATAGACATTGCTGTCAGTCACAAAGATGTTGGTGGGAGAGAATAGACAGCCTTCAACTGATTTGTCAACTTCAGGAAATGAATTCAAGAGGGAATAGGAGGTGTCGTTGCTGAAAACATTAACCTGGTGTCCTGCAATATTTGAAACCCATATCTTACCGTTATTAACAAAAACATCAGTGGGTTTAAAATTTTCTCCTTCACCGAAACTGGACATGTATTTCAGGTTTTCGTCAAAAATGACAATTTGTTTTCTCTCTGCATCAGCTACGTAGAGATACCCTTGTGAATCGATAAAGCAATTTATTGGGACTTTCAACTCACCTCTGCCGGAAGGGATAAATTGCTGAAAGGAGTTTTTCTGCATATCGATAATATCCAACCCATGTATACGGGTATCACACACGTACATTTTGCCTTTAGTTGCAGCAATTCCATATGGTTTGTTAACTGGGATATCTTCTTTCTCACCAAGTATAAAGGTTGAGAACGATTTCCTGTTTCCTGTAACATCGCGTGAACTGCTGATATGTGTAAGGAACTGGATCCTGGCAGTATCAGGAGGGGAAGGATAAATGACCAGGTTGTCGGTAGCAGGATCTTGATAAATGGATCTGGCACAAGATACAAGCAGGGCAGTGACCAAAGCAAGGAGTAGAAAGCGAAGCGCCATTTTGTTGAATTTCTTGTTCTAATGAAATTTGAACAGTTGCACAGGCTGTTAGGTTCAACTGTAATGGGATTCTCCTGCTTCTTTACAGAAAAAGAGGGCGAGATTCATTTCGCCCCCTTCTCCTGTTCAAGCAAAAAAAAGAACCATCAGGATCCTTACTTGTTATGACAAGTCAAACACAGGGCACTAGCTGAATTAGATTTCAGTAAAAGGCCATTGATACCGGCACTGTTGTGTACATCATGGCAGGAAGAACACTGCATTTTGCCACCAATCAACATGGTGTTGGTAATTGTTCCACCTAAACCTGACTGAGTGGTAGTAGGGTTGAACAAACCTCCATCAGCTGCAGCTAAAGCAGCATCATAGGTGATAGAGATCGGGTGATCGTTGCTAAGGTCGGTGCCCATCAAAGCACCACCTGTCATAAGGTGCGTGCCAGTAGTTACCCCTCCGAAATTTTCGAGTGCAACTGTACCATCATGGCAACTGAGGCAGAGTTTGGAACTTCCATCTGGCTGACCCGCTGTTGAATTCATGGTAGCCGAGGTGTACATGGTGTAAGATGCAACATTTGAAAGGCCGTGGTTCCACAGAGGTGCATTCAGTACACTCGTGTTTGCGTTGTGAGGCGTATGGCAAACAACGCAGATTTCAGTAGTTGTGTTCCAGCTTTGACCTGAGAAGTCGTGCGATGAACCAGTAATTTGTGAGTATCCAAATTTCGAGGATACAAGAATAATTGAGATAAATAGTAGCAGTCTAAGTTTCTTCATGGCAGTTTATTTTATGGGAGTGTGTTTGAACTGCCTACAAAAGTCAAAGTTTATGCCAAAATGAGTAATTAGCTGGATAACAGGTACATGTAAATTTTATGAAACATATTGAAACATTTCATATGATCTGGTTCTTACTGTTTAGACTAATATCACTATATAAGGAATATTGAAGGAGATACACTCTATACAACCTCATAAGTAGTTGAAATGCAATACCTAGAGTCTGAAGAGCTGAGGCGGCAATTTGTAAAATGAGGGGATAAGGCACTAATTATCATGGGTTCAATATCCCTGGATGAAATAGATGATAATATCTTGCAAGGGTTATGAATAGATGGATATATGGAGATTAGTGTATATGAAAAAATAAATTCCTGTAAATTATAATTAATAATAACTTCTGGGTGAAATAACCCAAGGTAGGTGGGTTATATAACCCAGGTCTAAATTAGAGTTTGTATTTTTTAGCTTTATATCTTAGGGTATCCCTGGAAATACCCAATAATTTTGCTGTAAGGGTTTGATTGTATCCTGTTTGTTCCAAAGCATTTTTAATAAGTTGCTTCTCAATCTCATAAAGGGATATACCCTGCATTGGGATTTGCATATTGTAAGGTAATGATCTAGGAATATCAACCTCTTCATTTGGCTTAGATTCTGCAGATGCCGTCCTCTCATGCTCTCCAGGTAAAACGATTTCCCCCGGAAGGCTTTCTGCCTGTAAGGTGTTCATTGATTCAAGTATCACAGCTCTCTCAATGACATTCCGCAATTCGCGGATATTACCTGGCCAGTTGTAATTCATCAACAAACTTCTTACGGAATCACCAACGCCGTTGATGTTTTTTTGAAACTGATGATTATAATGTTTGATAAAATATTCAGCCAGAATTGGAATGTCCTTAGCCCTTTCCCTTAAAGGTGGCAAGGTGATCTGAAAGACCTTCAGCCTGTAGTAAAGATCCTCCCTGAACAATTTTTCATCTACTGCTTTTTTAAGATCTCTGTTGGTTGCGGCAATGATGCGAATATCAACAGGAATATTTGCAGAGCCGCCTAGCCGCCTTACTACCCTGTTCTCCAGTACTCCCAATAATTTGATCTGCGTCGCCTGGTTTATTTCACCAATCTCATCGAGGAATACGGTTCCACCATCTGCAATTTCAAATAGGCCTTTTTTTAATTGTTTAGCATCCGTAAATGCACCTTTCTCGTGACCGAACAGTTCACTTTCAAGCAGTGTTTCAGGTAGTGAGGAGCAGTTGATAGTAACAAATGGCTTCTCATTCCTTGTACTATCATTGTGAATTGCATGTGCGAACATGTCTTTACCTGTCCCGCTTTCACCCAGTAAAAGTATTGTCGTTGTCTTAGTCCTGGATATCTTTTTGGATAATTGAATGATCTGCTTGAATACTGAAGTCTCACCAATGATATGATCGAATGTTACGATATCCTTCTGTTGCCTTCTGAGTAGCTGAATTTCTTTGATAATGCTTATCTTGGACTTAATATTCTCAAGTATAACCTCAATTTCTTCAAATGCAAATGGCTTATTGATGTATTCGGTTGCTCCGGCTTTCATAGCACTAACAGCTGTCTCAATGGATCCATAAGCGGTCATGAAAACGATAACGGCTTCATCATCAATTGATTTTAACCGGAGTATAACGTCCAGGCCCTGCATATTCGGCAGTTTGTTATCGACAAAAACTACCTCAGGGTGATTCTCTTCAAATATCTTAATCCCTTCTTCTCCTGATTCAGCTGTAAAAACTGTATACCCTTTGGAAGTCAAGTGTTTCTGAAGCGACCAGCGGATAAGTTTTTCATCTTCAATTACCAGGATCTTTAGCTGTTTCATCAATTATTAAGGTTTAATATTCGAAGGTAACTATTTATGCGGGTAGTAAAATAAAAAAAGTGCAACCTCCATTCTCTCCGTTTTCATACCAGATTTCACCATTATGTTTATCAATAATATCCTTTGTGATAGCAAGCCCTAACCCGGTTCCCTTTGTCCGGGTTGTATAAAACGGTTTAAAGATCTCTGAGCCAACTTCAGGAGGTATCCCTATGCCATTGTCAGCAACCGAAATTAATATCTTATGCGATTGATCCTGGTACTGACTGGTAAAATGAATTTCGCCGGTTTCCTTGCAAGCCTCTATTGCGTTGAAACTTAGGTTGAGTAAAACATTCTCAATTAGCTCATGGTCAAATTGGATTTCCGGGATTGATTCCTGCAAGTTCATTTCAAATGTAATTGATTTCTCATGAGCCTGGTTTCGAAGGAAAAACACCAACGACTGGATGAGTCCATTAATACTGCCGCTTTCAAGCACCAGGTCTTTTGATCGCGAGTATTTTAGTAAGTTGGAGATAGCCTGGTTTACACGGTTGGCCTGGCGCTGTATTTCTTCCAAAATTGGCTTGTTGCCTGAATCCTGTGCTTCCGAAACGATTACCTCAAGGGCCCTTGAAATGCCGGTAAGCGGGTTCCTTATTTCATGTGCAATACGGGCAGACATTTCTCCGATCGTTGCAAGCTTTTGCGAATTCTGCAATTCCTTTTGATGGTACACCTGGAGTTCTTTCTGAGTGCGGTCAAAAGTCGCCAGCATCTCGTTAAAATCTTTTCCTAATTTACCCAGTTCTCTCACTTCCGGAATCACAAGCCTGGTTTCAAGTTTACCATTGTTTACCATTGCTATGGTAGACTTGAACTGCTTCAATGACTTACGGATGTATTTATAATGCAGGTAGGCTACAAGGATAAAGATGGATAGGAGGATCAGGATGGTGTAATAGAAACTGAATTGCTTGGTAAGGGTAATAATTCCCTGTGTTTCATCGCTGGATAGATCCATAATGATCAAACCCAGATGCTTCTGCGAAGGATTATGGCAAGAATAGCACCTCTGAGAATTTTCAAGCCGGATAAATACCCTGTAGAAGGGTACAGGCTCTTTATGATAGGCTTTGATGGAAATATCCTTAGGCTGGCTATAAAGCTTTCGAAACATGTTTGTATCCCCTTTCAGCGAAGCATAAGCATTCGGATAAACCACCTTCGACTGTGAATTTACCAGGTAAGTTTTTAAGACATCTTTATCATTTTCAAGAATTTGGAGCATTGATTTAATAATCCTCCCGTCGTGCTGGCTGATGGTAAAATAATACTGGTCCCTTAACAGGTTCATCTGGTTGTATACTTCTTCAGTCTGACTTATGAGTTTATCCCTCAGAAAAATATTGAAAACTGTAAAAGAGATAACAGAAAACAATGAAACCACGATCACAATAGTCCATATAATCTTTACCCGGAAACTGAATATCTTCATTGATTAATTTCGAAGGAAGCGTTAATAAGAATAAGGATTGTGGTTTGTTCCATGGCAGGTTAAATAGCAGCGACCTTTGTACAAGCCCTGGTCATCGAACCGCCTGATACCACCTGAACTATTGGAAACTATGGTTGTCCAGAAATTGATAAGGTTCGTGTTATTGGTACTGTTTCCCTGGGTACTGTTGATTCCATGAGGATCATGGCAGGTGTTGCATGGTGTTTTCTCCCCGACAATGTGCTTGCTGTGTTCCTTAAAAGAAACATCCCCGATTATTGAAGTACGGTTATGGCATCCATAGCATAAAGCATACGCAGCTGCCGATTCTGTAGTATTATCCGTTGTAGAATATTGCCTTTTAAGAATATGTGGGTAGATTGATCCATGTGGTCCAGCAGGAGAACCGGTACCATCGCTTGCATGACAATCTGTGCAATACATCCTGCTCGATGTCGTCCAGGGTGCAATCAGGCTTGGTACATTGGTATTGACCCCTGCTGCAGCTACGGAATGGTAGGAAGGATTACCCGGTGCGAATTCCATCCTGACATTATTCTGAACAATAACCCTCGGGGTAGCAGCTGCTGGAGATCCGGGGCTTCCTGCATGACATCGGTAACAGATCTCATATGAGTTAACTGCAGGATTGACAGCAACTCCATTTTGATCAATTCCTTTAACGCCAGTCAGAAAACCATTAACAGAAGGAGCAGTGGCAGCCAGGTTTTTAGCTGCGTGAGGATTATGGCAGTCTACACATTCAACATGCATAGTTGTTACTTGTGCAGCTTCATTGGCATCATGAACATCCAGGTAACCTGAAATATTATGTTTATATGCTTTAGCGAACTGGGCAGAAATGTTCTTAGTTGCAACGTTCCCGTTATGACAATTCAGGCAATTATTCTCTTCAGTCTGGTATTGCAGGAGCATTTTATTCCCGCCTGAATTGTGTGGATTGTGACAGTTTTCACATGCATTCTGAGCTACAGTTGTCCATGGAGTATATGGCCAGGGATTTGGGGCAGTTCCATTCCAGGTCTTGATTGAAGTATTGTGACTGCTTGTTGTCCAATAAGTCCGCTGGTGGCAGCTGTTACAAAGGTTAGAGTTTTGAGAAGTTACCCATAAAAAATCAGCATTGATGTTTTTATGAGGATCATGACAAGATGTGCATTGAACTTTTCCACTTTTCAATGTAACAGGTGGAGGAATGGTGGATGGATTTCTCAACTGTCCATCAGCTGCTGCCAAGGCAGCATTATAGAGGAAAGAAACAGGGTGGTCATTCCTGAGATTGGTGCCCAGGTTACTAACTCCTGAAGGCATGAAGTTTCCTGTAGCCATATTGATATTCGATGTCCTGCTGAGAACATTTCCCAGGGCTACTGTACCGTCATGGCATGACAGGCAAAGAATAGATGTGCCGTCTGGTTGACCAGGAACAGCCTGCAGAGTAGAACTCGTATAGAGGGTATAGTTTGAACCAGGATCATTCCTGTTCCATAATGGCGCTACAGGCCTGCTGTTGTGCGGTGTATGGCAGAAAAGGCATATCTCGGTCTCACTGGTTGCCTTGACAGTTCCTGGCCCGCTGACTGACAGATTATGCTTTGTATTAACAATGGATTGTGACGGTAATGTGGAGGGTAACCACAATATTATGAGTACACAAGAAAGTATCCTCAGTCTTTTCATTTGCTTGCTGTTTGAGTAAGTTTGAATACCTGGATCCTTGAATTATAAGTATCAGCTATGTAGATGTAGTCCATTTGGTCAATGAATATGCCTGATGGCATCCAGAATTCCGAATTCCCGCGTCCCTGGCTTCCGAATTTATAGAGAAAGGTTCCATTTGAATCAAAAACCTGAACCACATGGAAAAGGGCGTCAACTATATAAATATTTCCATATGAGTCAGTTGCGATTCCTTTAGGCCGGGCCAGGTAACCTGTTGCATCACCAGCTTCACCAAATGATGAAATAAATTCTCCTCCAGGTCCCAGAATTTGTATCCTGAAATTCATGGCATCATTAACGAATATTTTCCCGGTACGATCAATCCAAAGATGGGTTGGATAATTAAATTCTCCCGGATTAATACCTCTCGACCCCAGGTGCTTCAGGAAATTTCCTTTTGCATCCAAAACAGTGATACGATGAGCCTTGGTTTCAAGAATCCATATCTCCTGGTTAACCGAAGAATAAGCAATTCCGGTTGGTTGTTCCAAACCCAGGGAATCATTCAACACTTTGATTGACTTTTTCTTAGGCAAATATTGGTATACCTTGTCCGCGTGGGAGTCAGTAAAGAGTATTGTTGATCCCGGACCCTGGCAAATTCCTACGAGGGACGAGAGGTCGAAAGAAGTAGTTGTAAAAGGGTGGGGGATTTCACCCACATCATCCTTGATAATAAATATTCCCCTATTCGCCTGGTCCAGCACCAGGAAATTAGAGGTATCAATTGCGGCTATACTTACTGGGGTTGTCAAAACAGCCGGATGGATGCCAAAAACAATAGCATTAAACTGTTTTCTAAACTTTCTCGATTTTTTAGGTTTATAAGTATCAGGCCAATTCCTGATCCACTCTACACTGAAGCGCCTTTCTTCATGTTGCTTTGATCCATCCTCAATTCCTTGCGATTGTCCTTTAATAGCTACAGATATCAAAATCATAACCAGGACAGTGCCGGTGGATATATGCGTGTATCTGGTAAAATAGGGCATAGAATTACAAGTAAGGCAGGAAGAAAATCAACAGCAATCTTTTAGGCAGATATATACAGCAAAATTCATGCTACATCTAATTATGTAAATATTTAGCATATATAAATAATAGGTTTTCAGTCGTTTACGTGAAATATTATTTTCTATTGTTTCGATTTCAACTTTTGATAAACATTCATTTCCTCATTTGCTTCTGTTATTTTGCCTGATTGCTTTAGTGCATATGATAAATTGAAATGTGACTGGAGGTGGTTATAATTTGCCTGTATATTCTCCTTTAGCAGGTTAATAGCCTTATCATATTTGTTCAGCCTGATATAACAGGTAGCTAGATCACACCTGACATTGTAGTTGGATTTATCTTTTGCCAGGAACTTTTCATAATAGGGGATAGCTTCTTCATTCTGCTCAAGATCATAATTTATGTTTCCAAGGTTGAAGAGCGCTGCCATATTGTTCTTATCGATAGTATGAACGATCAGAAAATGGTATAATGCCTTGTTGTAATCTTTATTGAGATAATAATATGCAGCCAGTTTCAGCCTTGCATCAGTATTGAGAGAATCTTTCGCAAGGATTTTTTCATAGGTAGTATGATCGTCCAGCGAAAGAGGCTGAGTTTGGATTCCTGTTGTCCGAGTCTGCTCATTGCTTGGTTTTGATGAAGTTTTATCCTGGGAACACGAGATCAGGAAGCCCAGTGTTAAACACAAGCCCAGTAGAATATATGCCGTTCTAGCTTCAATTAAGCCATAGCTTTGTTCTTTTTTTGCTTTGGAATTCATTTATTACAAGTTAAACCGGTTTTTAAAAGAAGTTAGATTACTTCTGATTATCAATGGTTATGGCATCTTCAATCAAAAGTTCATAAGAATAGCCATATCCAAAATCCTTATTCAGGGTTACCTTGCCTTCTATAGTTATAACATCCCCTAAACCGAAGGAAAGGTTGGTTGTCCCGGTAATGTCGAACTTTCCTGAGTATTCAGTCCCATCCTGCAGGTGAAACCAGTTTCGGCTCATAATCGAGGCATTGTATTTTGTTACTTTCCCCTTGATCCTCACCATTTTGCCGGAATATTTTTCCTTATTGCCCAGGAGTTCTGAAATTGTTATTCCACCGTTCGCTGGTTCAAGTTTAACATTTTCATTTCTTACCCTGATATCCGACCGGTATGTTCCCGGATTTATAGCAGTATCTTGCTTTGGAATGCGGTGCGGATTAGCGGAAGAATCCATTACAATTTGTTCAGGAGTTTTACTGATGGATTCAAGGAAATAGATGACGGGGAATTTCCTGTTTAACTCCTTGCTTTCGAAGTCTGTCATCCTGAAACCATTCTTATAATAATATGTGTCACCTACCCTGGCATCCATTTTAGGAAGAGCTAGCCAGTTTTCCGCAGCACCTTCAAGTACAAGGAGATAAGTGTAATTGCTCGTTTGGTGAACCTCCCTGACAATAACCTTGTGCATATCACTTAGTTCTGCAATAGGTTGAGGCGATGTCTGGCTGAACTGGCAGGAGCAGTAAAGTAAAGATAAGAGCAAAATAAGTAGTTGTAGTTTTGGCATACTTTTAGGAGTTAATTCGCTTCAAATATTTGCAAAAGTAGATAGAAATAAGCAGATATCTAAATATGTAATAACCTCACATGTAATGGGAGTAAAAATAATTGTTGATCCTCGAACTTTAAATGCTGCTCAAAAATGTCGGAAAGAGTGCTCTTGCTTAAGTAAGGAAGAGGGTGATATGTGTGAGGTTGTTTTTTGTGTAAATAATAAATTAATGGGGATTGAATTGAAAGCCGGCCCTGGATGCAGTTATCGTATTTCTGAGGATGAACGACATTACTGCATTTGTCCCGTCAGGAAAGAAATCTATAATAAATACCATATTTAATTGATCTGTTCTTCAAAAAACGAAGCATGGTATCTTACTCGTTTTTCCCTATAGTGGATTGAACGGTTGAGATAATAATTCCGGCTTCCTAAAGATGAAAGCAGTTAGCATGGAGATGAAAAGAAAGGCAATCAGCAGCTATTGAAGTAATAGTATCGTCAGATATTCTCTAAAACTGATCAATATCCTGCCAGCTGTAAGAAGTATTTTTTATCACATCCAGGACTACATCCTGCATTGCATAAGAGAAAACGTAATTCACATCGGTATCCGGCCTGGAATTTAATAGGAGTGCAGCGCACATTCCATTATCTCCGCGCATAAACCATGTTCGTGTACCGGGAAGTGAACCATCGTTAAACCACAGGTTCTGAGCCTGCCACCTTCCAATTCCACAGGCGTAGCCGGGAAAAACTGAAGAAGGGGTTATAAACTGGCTGATGGTAGCTGCATTGAGAATGTCAGGCCTGCTGTCAAATCCATCAATTGCCGTGACCAGTTTTAGTAAATCCTTTGCTGTAGCAATGATCCCGGCATCAGCATCTCTCCTGGGGAAAGCTATGTTATAGACATATTGTGCATCAGTACCCTGGCCATAATAAGCCACTTCTGATGGTTTTCTTTCTGATAGGGTCTTGCCGGCAAAACCAGTATTTGCAGCTCCAATTGCTGTAAAAATGGTTTTCAGGAAGTCTGTATAGCTCTTACCAGACACTTTTTCAATAATTCGTCCCAGGATAAAGTAATTTATGTTGCTATAATCGAATACAGTTCCCGGAGGACTTGGCATAGGGCGTGTATCTATGATCCAGTCCAGCATCTGTTTGTTTGTGTAGTCGGGATTATAATCTATCACATCTCCACCGGTGGATGCGCCCCAGGCACCTGAGGTATGCTGGAGAAGTTCCCTGATGGTTAAGGCGGTGAGGTTTGGTTTATAAGGTGGTGTTCCATAATCTTCCCCCAGAATGGATCCGCTTCCAAAAACCTTGGCATCCAGGTCCAACTTGCCGTCCTGGTACAATTTCATAATTGCCACAGCGGTATATGTCTTGGAAACACTGGCCAGCCTAAAAATATTATCCGGGCTTACCGGCTCATTTGTTGACTTATCTGCGAGCCCATATCCTTTCATATATACCAGTTTGCCGTTTTTGCTAACTGCAAGGGAGGCACCAGCAATATCATATGCTGTCATAAAAGCGGTGATTTTTGCATCCAATTCAGGAATATCAACTTGCATAACTGAATCGGTCGTGAAGTTCAGTTCATTGCCGTAGGCAGTCCCCGCAGCATTAGTTGCATAAGCTCTTACATAATATTTTGTTGAAGGTATTAACCCTGCTAAATGGCTGGTATAAATGCCTGTACCGGGGCCTTCGTCAGTTTTCGTTGAAAGTGAAGTGGTGGGTTGGCTTGATGTTCCCCACACAATACCTTTTGAAATAATTGCTGAACTTCCCTGTTCTGTTACATCTCCTCCGCTGATCGCTGAATTGATACTTATATTATTAATGGAGGATGTCGAAAGGACTGGTAAACCCTGGCTGCTGCTGTCATCTTTTTTGCAGGAATTCATAAGTAAAAGGACAAGAAATGACATAGAAACAGATAGACCAACTAAACTCCTTTTTTTGAGGGAAACTATTTTGGAACTTAATAATGGGTTCATGGGAATGTAAATTATGTGATTTTAAATTGTAAATCTATTTTTGATAAGTCTATTATTTTAGCACCAGGCTAACAACCCGGATAGTTTTTAATATCTGATAATTTAAGCAGATTATTTTCTAACAAATTGCAGGAAAAAAGGTTAATTCCCGAATCTCTATTTTTTAAAAAATTGTGAATTTTAGCAACTATTATGCTCCACATTGTTGCCGCCAGACTTTAGATTGCTTTGTTGCATCCAATTATCAGGGAGTACTGGAGTGATCTGAAAATTAAAAAATAATGAATAAGAATATTGGGATGTTCCAAAAGAACAGCTCTTTAAAAAGACTCACAAACCTTCAGAGAATTGAATCAAATCCTTGATGAAAAAAGGGCTGACGAATTGAAAACGTATGATATTGTTGCTTCCCTGCAGAAAGAATATTCCTCATCCATGAATTTGGCCATAACCTTGGCAACTCTTTACTTGAAACATTAAAATTTGAACAGGGATAGATTTTTTCGATAGTTTAAAGCTGCCTCCGGCAACCTTTCAACAATGGAGAGTTGTTCTATATTGAAACTTCAAATTTTACAGATTTCTTTTTTATTTTTTCAAAGCGCAGCAATTGCACTACCTTGTCGATTTTATCTCTTTTCACGGCTACGAATGAAGAATAATCCAGTACTTCAATCAAGCCGATTTCATCCTTATGAAGTTTCCCTTTCTGTATCAACAATCCAACAATATCTGTTTTATTGATCTTATCTTTCTTCCCGGCAGCAACAAATAAGGTATCCCATTCGGAATTGCCGGGTAAACTTGGATTTAAAGTTAAATCTACATATTCAGGTTTTTCTTTGAGAAAAACCGGTAAATGATCTCCTTCACCCATGATCAGGTAGGCTGTCCCCCGGGCATGCATTCTTGCAGTCCGGCCGTTGCGGTGCATAAAAGAATCGGCGGTTGTGGGGAACTGGTAATGGATAACATTTTCAATTTCTGGTATATCCAGCCCTCGTGATGCCAGGTCAGTGGTAATCAGTATCCGGTGGCTCCCATTCCGGAACTTGATCAGGGCACGTTCACGTTCTTCCTGCTCCAGTCCGCCATGGTAGATACCATGCACCAATCCTTTGTCATCAAGGAGTTCGCTTATACGTTCAACAGCTTCACGATGGTTACAAAATACCAGTGTTGTTGAATGGCCCAATTTACAGATTAGGGAAAAGAGCGCATCAAGCTTGTCACGCCCTTCACTCACTACTGCTTTCAATTTCAATCCGGCAGGTTGCGTTTCCGACAGAAAATTAATTCTTATTGGTGAGGTTACACCTGCAAAATCCGGAATGGCAATAGCATCAGAGGCAGAAGTTAGGAAACGCTTCTTCAACTGGTGCAATTCGCTGATTATATAAGACATCTCTTCCTGGAATCCGAATTCCAGTGATTTGTCAAACTCGTCCAGGATAATAGTAGTAATGGATTCTGTGTCAAAAGTCTCACGCCTCAAATGATCCGCGAGTCTACCCGGTGTTCCGATCAGTACTGCCGGTGGATGTTTCAGGTTATTTATTTCAACTTTCATTGGGTGCCCGCCGTAACAGCAATTCACTTTGAATTCCGTCCCCATAGAACGGAATACCTGCTCAATCTGGATCGCGAGTTCCCTCGAAGGAGCCAGGATGAGGACCTGTACCTTTTGAATAGTGCTATCAAGCTGATTTACAATTGGTAAAAGGAATGCAAGTGTTTTTCCGGATCCTGTCGGTGAAAGAAGCACAATATCATTTCCTTTTTTATTTGCTTCGAGCGAAGCCAGTTGCATATCATTCAGGGAAGCAATTTTCAGGTTTTCCAGTATTTTTTGTATCATCAGGTTGTTGGGAATAGATCAAAGGTACGTCTAATACATCATTATCGCGCAGATTGAAGTCTTTGGCATTCCTAATTTCGTAATATGAGGTCAAATATGGTTAACATAAAAACCAGTGTTGAAGCAGTAATTTTCCAAAGTCTTGGATTCATAAAGAATACTATCTTAGTGGGAGTAGGAAGATATAATTTAACATCCCGCTATGACTGAAAACAAAAAATCCCTGCTGAAATGAGCAAGGATTTGAGTGGTACACTACTCTGACGAAATATCTAACCGTCAGTTCATCGTAGATTTTGCGAAAGTGCTTGATTTTTTTGAGGAAATGGAAGCACTTCACCCGCCATTATCCCAAACTGCTCTTAGCGACCGGCATTTTGGTTTATTTTAATTTTAAAAGTCTAATGAAAGAAACGATGAAGATGCTCTTTACTTTATTTCTCAATCGCTTGCTTCACAGACTTTGCCGTGTCAAGAACAGTTTTTTCAAACGGAATAGGTTTCCAACTAAATGTTTTCATCGTATAACTTACATCAGCTTCTATGGTGTTTCCAACAAATGGTAACATCCCCTTCATTTCGTCATTGAATTTGGCCATCAATTTCAATAAAAAAGTAGGTGCTAATTGAGTGCTTACTTTATCATATCCGTTTGATTTCAAAATTTGCGCAATTTCCCTGATAGCATGAGGTTTTTCAGAGGTTACAATGAATCGTTGGCCGATTGCTTTTTCATTTTCCAAGGCCTGGACATGAATGGCTGCAACATCTCTTACATCAGACATAACAGAATAGGTTCTCGGTAACATTGGTAGTTTTCCTGTGATTAATTTTTTAAAAAAATCCATCGCTTCAGTTGCTAAATTTCCTGTCAGAGTTGGCCCATAAATAGGTCCGGGATTAACAACGACCAATTCCAATTTTGGTGTTCCAGTTTGATTTTTTATAAAATCCCAGGCACTTTTTTCAGCCAGCGTTTTACTTTTAAAATAGGCGGTTACATTTTTTCCATTCACATTTGTCCAGCTGTCCTGATTGATTTTGATGAAGCCATGTTCCCCTCCATGCATGGCCACAGTTGAAGAGGTAATCACGACCCGCTTTACACCAGCCTTTTTTGCCGCTTTCAAGGCCCTGAGCGTACCATCAACCGCAGGTCTTATTAATTCATTTTCATCTTTCGGAACTTTCACCACAAAAGGTGATGCAACGTGTAATACAAAATCACATCCTTCCATGGCTTTGTCCCAACCTTCATCTTTCATAAGGTCAAGTTCGCATAACTCTAAGTTTCCTTTAGGGTCTATTTCTTTTTCAATCCCTTTTACGACTTCCCCGGTTTTAGACAAACTTCTCACAGAACCTTTGACAGCGTAGCCCTTTTTTAATAGTTCGGCAGCACAATGTTGTCCAACAAAGCCTGCTATTCCTGTTACTAATACTTTTTTCATTTTTTTGAAGTTTTATTAATTTTAAAATAATAAACCCAACTCAGTAACATTTACTGAGTTAGGTTTTTGAATGTAGACTAAGAACTAAAGTCCTTCTATTATTACAACCCTACCTGCCTCAGATTGTAATTCATTGATGCGAAGGTTTTTATATGGTTGATACTCCTCTGAGTTGTACCATCCTTCGGCTGCCTCCATACTTGGAAAGCGGAGTACAGCAGCCCAGTTTCCGTCCCAATCCCCCTCTTTTATTTTTGGAGTTGCAGACCCCGCAATCATTTGTCCTTCATACTTATGCAAAATTGGAATTGCAAATTGTGCATAACGTTGGGTAAGAGCTTCAAGGCTTTCAACTTTCATTTGAACCATAATATAGGCTGGCTTTGCTCCATTAGTACTTTCAGTATTTTTTTTATTTTCCATTTTTGTCAATTTAAAATTATTACTTTTGTTTCGCAAGCAAAAATAGATAATAACTTTCAATATGCAAGCAAAAAATAAAATAAATTGCCTTTTGCAAGTAAAATTTATATGGATTTACTATGGAGTATAAATTTCGATGCGAATGTCCTATCACATCAGCCCTTGATATTTTGGGGGACAAATGGATATTGGTTATCATCAAACTGATGCTGACACAAGACAAAAAGACGTTCAAAGACTTCACCGAAAGTGATGAAGCCATTGCCACTAATATTCTTTCTTCTAAGCTAAAATATTTGGAGGAATTCGGGATTATAACTAAAACACAGCTTCCAGGTAATAAGAAAACAAACCTTTACCTCTTGACTGAAAAGGGTTTAGCCTTAACACCCATCATCGTGGAGTTGTCCATATGGAGTGATGAAAACGTGAGAGCACTCAATAAAATAATGAAAGAGAGTCCTGAAATTGAAATTATGAAAAGCGATAAAGCAGCGTTTGTTAAAATGTTACAGGAGAATTACAGATCAAAGACCAGGCTTAACAAATAGGACATCGTGTGGCACATAGTGCCCGGCATAAAGTCCACGTGAATAAAATCATGATGGTGCAGATTTCCTATGCACTTTACACGTGAAGTTTCAGTTTAATACTGTCCGGATGGGTTCCGGGAGATGTGTTTTTTCAGAGCTTTTCATTTTTTTCGACCCTTGGACATAGAAATATCTAACCAATAGATTATTTGTATGGTTTACTAAAATTATTAATTATCAAAGATATACGAAGGCGGAAATAAAAACTCCCCACCGGTTTTGGTGAGGAGTAATGGGTGGTACCCGGAGCCGGAATCGAACCGGCATGGCCGCAATGGCCAAAGGATTTTAAGTCCTTCGTGTCTACCAGTTTCACCATCCGGGCAGTAGACTTCTGCAAAAGTCGAATAAAGAACTGAATACGCCTGCAAATATATTAAACAACAGGCAAAAAAAAATCTTGGCGATAACCAAGAATTCTTTTTTTTGAGCGGAAAACGAGACTCGAACTCGCGACCCTAACCTTGGCAAGGTTATGCTCTACCAACTGAGCTACTTCCGCAGAACCTTAAGGAGGTGCAAATATACAACTATTTTTAAATTGCAATAATCACCTCAATATTTTTGCAACATTTTTTTGATTTCATTCAATTTCATCAAGGCTTCGACCGGTGTAAGCGTATCTATATCCAGGGTTTTGATATCATCCCGGATGCGCTCCAGCAAGGGATCATCCAACTGGAAGAAACTGAGCTGGAACTCATCTTTCGGTTTTCTCCCTGGTTTTTCTTTATCATTCCCCGGGTTAAGCTCCTCGCTGCTATGCTTCTTTTCCAGTTGGGAGAGAAGACTTTCGGCTCGTTGCAGCAAGGTACCTGGCATCCCTGCCATCCTGGCAACATGAATTCCAAAGCTGTGTTCACTTCCCCCCGGCGTTAGCTTTCGCAGGAAAATCACTTTATTCCCGATCTCCTTTACTGCAATGTGATAATTTTTGATCCTGGGGTTGGACTGAGCCATTTCATTCAACTCATGGTAATGGGTAGCAAACAGAACTTTCGCGCGGTAGAGCGGGTGGTCGTGAAGATATTCTGCAATGGCCCATGCTATTGAGATCCCATCATAAGTGCTGGTTCCTCTTCCGATCTCATCCAGCAGGATAAGACTCCTATTGGATATGTTATTTAAGATGCTGGCAGTTTCATTCATTTCAACCATAAAGGTTGATTCACCTGAAGTAATATTATCGGAAGCCCCAACACGGGTAAATACTTTATCTACAACGCCGAGATTTGCAGACTTGGCCGGGACAAAACTACCCGTCTGGGCCATCAGGACGATCAAGGCAGTTTGCCTTAGCAAAGCTGATTTCCCGGACATATTGGGGCCAGTGAGCATGATTATCTGCTGGTTTTCATTATCCAGCCTGACATCGTTTGCAATGTAGTCTTCTCCGGTCGGGAGGAATTTCTCTATTACAGGGTGCCTGCCCTGGTTGATCTCAATACAGAATGAGTCATTCATCACTGGCCTTGCATAGCGATTTTGCACAGCTACCCTGGCAAAGGATAAAAGACAGTCGATCCGGGCAATGAGTTGAGAATTCAACTGTATAGGCTGCACATACTCGGACAGGTTAAGTACCAATTCATTAAACAGCCTGCTTTCAATTTCAAGTATCTTCTCTTCAGCACCCAGGATCTTTTGTTCGTATTCCTTGAGTTCTTCTGTAATATAGCGTTCAGCATTTACAAGCGTTTGCTTTCGCATCCATTCCTGGGGTACCTTATCTTTATGGGAATTTGTTACTTCGAGGTAATAACCGAATACATTGTTAAAGGCTACTTTAAGGGAACTTATCCCTGTCCTCTCTATTTCCCTCTGCTGAAGCTGAATAAGGTAATCTTTACCGGAAAACGCAAGTTTCCGCAATTCATCCAGTTCTTCTGAAATTCCTTGTTCGATCACCATCCCTTTGGAAACGGTGGCTGGTGGATCAGGTTTGATCGTCCTTCCGATTTGTTCGGCTATATGCTCACAGGGATTCAGTTGATCGGCCAGGTGTTGCATAGCTTCGAACGAAGTGTTGCTGCATGCTGTCCGGATTGGGACAATAGCAAGCAATGCCCTTCTGATTTGCAGGATTTCCCTGGGGGTTACCCTCGCCACAGCGACTTTTGAGATCAGGCGTTCCAGGTCCCCGATGATCTTTAACTGATGTTCCAACTCGAAAGCAAATGCTTCATTCTGGATCAGGTATTCAACTGCATCATGCCTCTCGGTAATAGGTTTCCGGTCTTTAAGCGGCAGCAGCAGCCACCTCCTCATAAGGCGTGAACCCATAGGGGAAATGGTCTTATCAAGTACCGACAAAAGCGTAGAAGCATTATCATTCGATGAATGTATAAGTTCCAGGTTCCTGATGGTAAACCTGTCAAGCCATACGAAGTGATCTTCTTCAATCCGCGAGATCTTACAGATATGCTGAACCTTATCGTGCTGGGTTTCCGAAAGATAATGCAAAGCAACCCCTGCTGCAATGATCCCGTTTTCCATCTCATTGATGCCAAATCCTTTCAGGGATGCAGTGCCAAAATGCTTGAGGAGCAGGTCATTAGCAAAATCACTTGTAAAAACCCAGTCTTCGAAGTAGGACAAATAGAATTGCTCTCCGAAGAGCTCTGAGAACTGCTGACGTTTATTTTTCTGGACAACAACCTCTGATGGTTTGAAGGTCTGCAGCAGTTTATCTATGTATTCATTGCTGCCCTGGGCGATCATGAATTCCCCCGTTGAAATGTCAAGGAAAGATACTCCTGAGGCTTTTGGCAGAAAGTGTATTGCAGCCAGGAAATTGTTCTCCTTGTTTTCAAGGATCTTGTCATTATAGGAGACCCCGGGAGTTACCAATTCTGTTACTCCACGTTTGACAATGGTCTTGGTAAGTTTAGGATCTTCGAGCTGATCGCAGATTGCTACCCTGTAGCCCGCTCTGACCAATTTGGGGAGATAGGTGTCAAGCGAATGGTGAGGGAAGCCTGCCAGTTCTACATATTGAGCCGAACCATTGGCCCGCCTGGTAAGGATGATTCCAAGTATCTCAGAAGCTTTAATGGCATCTTCGCCAAAGGTTTCATAAAAGTCACCTACCCTGAAAAGCAGGAGTGCATCCGGGTACTTTGCCTTAATAGCATTGTACTGCTTCATTAACGGTGTAAGAACTACTCCTTGCTGATCCTTTTCCTTTGCCACGTCTTAAATAAATCTGTATCCACAAATTTAGGATTATCTCTTCATCCTTGTTACAAACCTGGGGATGTGTTGATAATTTTTACTTTTGCTGGTCATTTACTTTCCATGCGAAAACTCCAGATTGATGAAATGAACAGGGTAACTGTCCCTGAATTCAAGGGGCTACGTAAGCTTCCGATAGTTTGTATATTGGACAATATCAGGAGCCAGCATAATATTGGTTCAGTCTTCAGGACAGCTGACGCGTTCCTTATTAACAAGATTATTCTATGCGGGATTACTGCAACCCCGCCAAACCGTGAAATTCAGAAAACTGCTCTGGGTGCAACCGAATCCATTGAATGGTCCTACTATCCTGATGTGGCAGATGCAATCCGGGAATTAAAGGCATCAGGTTACAGGATTATTGCTATAGAACAGGCAGAAGGCAGTATTCCTCTTGAACAATACCGTCCTGATCCGGGGATTGCAATTGCTCTGGTATTTGGGAATGAAGTAAATGGTGTTAGTGAGGAAGTAATGGAAGATATTGATGCATGCATTGAGATACCTCAGTTCGGGACAAAGCATTCACTGAATGTTTCAATTGCTGCAGGGATAGTTTTATGGCATCTTTCGCTCATGTTAAGGTCTTCCTGATTGGCATTCAGAAGTATTTAAATTGTTGATAAGTCTGTATATTTTCCTCTAGGCATTTTGGCTCGTTTAGGGTTATATTTGCATATCTACCTATAGTCCACTTCTATTTTTTCCTTTCGTTCACCTCAAGTTTGACATTCTAATCCAGTCAAAATGAAATATCTTTTGAAAACAGCCATCCTGGTGGTCTGCGTCCTGATTTCCCTGCTTACTCAAGCTCAAAAAACTACCCAGCTCACCGCATCCAACATTTTCAAAAGTCATATCACTCTGCAACTGAATGGTGGACTCACCCAGTATTTTGGCGATCTTAACAAGGATAATTTCTTCAATCAGAATGTAAGGAATGGATTTGGCGGAGCTTTAGGATATCAGTTCAGCCCTTTGTTCGGGTTGAGGGCACAATATGTAAAGGGGACACTCTATTCTGTTTATGTTAAGAAGGAAGTAAAACTGAATTCTGATTTCTGGGATGCCAGTATGCAGCTTACTCTTAATATTAACGAGATTTTTGCCAGGTACAATGAAAAACGCTTTGTGAACTTTTACTTGTTTGGAGGGGCAGGAGTCAGCTCCTATACTTCCCGTTTAAATGATTTTTCTTCCAACTACCTGATTCGGGAAAGTTCATCCCGCCAAAGTGAATTAGTTGTCCCGATGGGAATTGGGGCCCAGTTTCGGCTTTCAAAACATGCCAATTTAAATATAGAATACGGTGACCGGCTTACTTTCAGCGACAGCTTGCTGGACTTCTATGATGGCGGCAGTAAGCGTGACCAGTACAGCTACGCATCAGTTGGGCTAGGGTTCAGGTTTGGCGGCCCCCGGGATAAAGACAAAGATGCAATAATTGATAAGAAGGACAAATGCCCGGATGTTGCCGGTAAAATCGAGCTGGCCGGATGCCCGGATGCTGACAATGACGGGATAGCTGACAATGAAGATGATTGTCCAAAACTGGCAGGTGTGCAGGAATTCAAGGGATGTCCTGATACAGACGGAGATGGGATACCGGATACAAAGGATAAGTGCCCGAAGGTTAGTGGTAAAAAAGAATTACTGGGATGTCCGGATAAGGATAATGATGGAATCGCTGATATTGATGATAAGTGTCCAGAGCAGGCTGGTAAAGCTGCATTCCAGGGATGTCCTGACAGGGATGGCGATGAAGTTGCCGATAAGGATGACGAATGTCCGGATGTTAGCGGCCTCGCAAAATTTCATGGATGTCCCGATAAGGATGCCGACAGCGTTCCTGATAACCTTGACCGATGCCCTGGTGTTCCTGGTTCTGTTAGAAATTTCGGTTGTCCAGAGGAATCAAATGTCCTGGTAAAAGAGGTTGTTTATTTTGATACAGATGAATGGATTGTAATCGATAAATACAACCAGTTGCTTAACAGGATTGCTGAAACCATGCGGGATAATCCCGGGATCAGGGTAACTGTAGACGGTCACACCGACTCTCGCGAAAGTGAAGGATACAATATGCAGTTATCGGAGAACCGGGCTGAATATGTTATCAAATTCTTTACCGACAGAGGAATTGATCCTCAGCGCCTGGTGAAAAGGTATTATGGGGAAACAAGGCCAGCTGCTTCTAATATGACGCCAGAAGGGATGACATTGAACCGCAGGGTTGAAATAGCCTCTGTTAAGTAAATCCAATCCCGGTTTTACCTGAATTGAAGTTTACTCAGGTAGAAGACATTCCTTTTTGTATCCTCCATATTGTTATTCCTTAAGGATACGTAACCGCTCGCGATGAAATAATCTCCATACCAGGGTTCAATATTTCCCAGGTATTCCCCAACATATTGATCTGTCATTTTGCTCGGGGCAAGAGGCGTAAATTCAGTATTTTCAATGATATTATTACCATCTATAACCTTGAAAGCAATCTTGTTATTGGCATTATAAAAAAGTAATTCATTCGTTGAGTCAGAATAGACATTCATTTTCTTGTTCAGATAGGTAGTGAGGACATCTCTCATTTCCATCCCATTGTTCCATTTCATATTTCCCATAGCATCAAAGCCTGCAACAAAGGCATTGTTATACCTGTACCCATCAAAAACTGAATACGACGAAGGAATTGCCCTGCCATAATAGTCATATACCATTTGTGTCATTGTATGGTATTCAGGTGTGTAAGCTTCGGAAAGGAAGATATATGAGCCTCCGGAGGCCAGGAGTGGATGGATCAGCAGCCTGTAGTCAAGAGAGTAATCATGGTCTGTACCTGGTTCCTGCTTGTTTTTATCAGCTCTTTTCCTGGTTTTCAAAGCTTCAGGGTCACTGATATAATGATAGGCATTTTCAAATTCAAGGAATGAGAAATATTTCATGGTTCCAGTGTCGAGAGGATTTAAAGAAGCAGTGTAATATCCATCGGACACAGGAGTATTATCCTGGTTTGCATCGTAGTTGTTTTGCCGCCTGTAGAAATTATTGAAGTAATAATAGTTATAGAAGTCGTTGTAATAATCATAATTTTTCCTGTTTCGGCTGCCTGGTCCATATGTACCAGCAACAAATCCGGTCTTCTCGCCTGTTATTACGAGTTGAGCGGAATTGAGTATTCTTTTCTCCTGCTCATTGTGAAAAGTGATAGTATTACGTAGTGCAGAGGATCCATCATAAACATTGATCATCAACTGGTTGCGGGATGATGATGGCTGGACTTTATATACTGCATAAATATCTTTATGAATGCTGTCAGCAGTAACATTCAGTAATAGAGCATCTTCTTTTCCGGGGAAATCAAAGTTTCGTTTTTCTCCATTGATTAAAGAAAATCCAAGTATACCTGGTCGGCCTTTTCGCTGGTTGTAACCTATTAGGGCAAATTCATTCCAGATATCAAAATCAACCACCTCTGCCTTGTCAGGAATTGAACTGCTGTGTTCCGTAATTATTTGTTTGTCGGGATAAACGAAGAAAACAAACAAATTGCCATCCTTATTCCGCCTTGTATCATGAAAAAGAAGGTAGATTACATTATTACGGCTTAGGCCTTTTAAATAGGTTACATCCTCATGCATTGGAATGAGTTTGTGCCATTGTTCTTTCAGGTTTCTATCCAGCATGACAAACGACCAGTTTATGCTGTCCTTGCCTACATCATTGCTGGTAGGGTAAAAGAGGCAGAGCCCCTTATCGCCAAAGGAGACATAATTGAAAGGATTGGCGCCAGTTCTCACTTCCATTTCAACCCTTAATGGCTGGTTGGATTGGCAGAATACGAAATGGGAAATCAGGATTAATACTATGATGAACGAAGTTTTCATTAGTGTAAATCGTAGATGGGATTCAAAAATATAACAAAATAACGATGCTCTTAGTATGGCAAAATAAAAAAAGCAGCTGGAATAGCTGCTTTTTTAAAATCTAATACCGGATAACTATTTCACAATGAGTTTGAGAACCTCTATTGCGTTCGTATTCTGGTTTGCCAATCTAACCAGGTAAATGCCTTCCTTCAATTTTTCAGTTGAGGTAAATTCACCTGACTGGCTGATATTTTTTTCGAGAAGTTTTGATCCGTCAACATTGAATACTGTCATATGGAACTTCTCATTTCCGGTGTACAAAGTGTTGAAACCGCTTGTGCAAGGATTTGGATAGAATGAAATAGCTGAGTTCTTAGGGTTTTCATTAAATCCAACTCCTGAATTGTTGGTAATTCTAAAGTTATCAACTTCCCAGGTTGGAGCTGAAACAGCATCGCAGGTATACTTGAAAGCTACGTGTACATTGGAGCCTGTGTAAGAACTGAGGTCAGAGAATCCTGAAGATGTCCATACCCAGCCGCCTGCTGAATAATTAATTGTGCCCGGAACAGCTGTCCAGGTAGCAGTGGATGGTGCTCCTGTAGTATAATCAGTAGAAACAAATGCACTGATTCCAGAACTGCCTGTTCCATAATTCATTGCAGTATAGAATTCAAGTTTAGGCGAACTTCCGCCAGGGATATTCATGCTTGGTGAAATGAGCCAGTCTTCATTTGCAACAGTAGAAGTTGCACTTACAAAACCAGTGATTTTCATACACATGCTACCATCAACACCATGAATACTGTCAAGTACCCAAACCTGGTCTCCCAGTACGCTGAATTGAGTCCAAGGTGCAAGACCATTGTTGAAATTCTGTTCGTACAAAATGGCTTGAGTTCTGCCTGATCCTGAAGGAGCAGTTCCATCTGTCTTATAGTCAACAGTAGATCCAGCATTTGTATAAGGGTAAATTTTTACATAATAATCACTGGCTGAATTAAGGCCTGCAAATGTATAACCCTGAACACCTTGTTGAACGTTTTTGGAGCCGCTGCCATCGCTTAAGTTAAGGTCATCGCCAATATAGGTTCCATCAACTGGAGCTGTGATATTGTTTGATGTGGATATTTTAACGAGGTAACCTGAAGGAAGTTGTGTCCCGGTGGCATCTGTCCATGAAGTAATAATGTTAAGTCCGGCACCGTTTACTGTAAAAGCAGTAGGATAATTGCTTGGTTCCGGATCCGGGGTTCCACCGCCAAAACTTGTCCAGCTGACGTTGTCAATAGCTACCTGTCCGGAAGTTAAACTGTTCTGCCTGAAGGTGAGCGTGAAAGTTCCGGAAACGTTGACAGCAATAGCGGAAGCATGTTTGATGATTCCTTGTTCGGCTGATGAAGTAACTGTTGTAATAAGTGTGCCGTTCACCAAAATATCAAGTGCAACTGCTGTGGAAAATACTTGTTTGTAGTCGAAGCTGATCGTTCCAATTCCATTTGCAATACTTCCTGAAGCCATTTCAGCAGATGGGGTTTTGCCTTTAGCAAGGGTAGGAGTTGGGAGAGAAATTGCAGAGTCACCGCGGCAGGAAATATAATTCCAGGTTGAACCATCATTGCCGGTGAATGAACCAGTATGGTATGAATTTGTATTTTCAGGAAAATTCGTAAAATCTTCCAATCCCTGGGCAAAAACACCTAGCCCTGCAAAAACGAATAATGTGCAAAGGAGTAAATGGGTAATGATTTTTTTCATTTGTGTGGGTTTATTGATTAATTGAGTGTCAAAAATTTACATCGTGGTTGGATTGTCGGACGGCAAATCGTAAAAGGAGGACAAAGATAATATTTTTAGTAAGCCTTTTGAGCCCATTTCAGGTGTATGTTTAAAAAAAAGAACACCTATCAATCCTTGTACTGAACGATTAATAAATGAAAATCTAGGGGTATGAGTAGAAATAAAAGAGGCTGTCATATTTCTATAGCAGCCTCTTCTGTAATAAATTGAAAACCACTATTTTACTTCCTCGAAATCCACATCTGTAACTTCCTGGTCAGGAGATTTACCGGGTTGACCTTCAGGTTGTGATTGTTGATTTTCTGTTTCGGGGCCAGCTTGCTGTGAAGCTTTGTACATTTCTTCACTTGCAGCCTGCCATGCTGTGTTCAGAGAAGCCATAGCTGTATCAATACCAGCGATGTCCCTATTCTTATGTGCTTCCTTGAGTTCAGTCAGAGCCTGTTCAATCGGAGCTTTTTTATCGGCCGGCAATTTATCTCCAAACTCTTTCAATTGTTTTTCAGTCTGGAAAATCAAGGCATCAGCGCTGTTAACCTTATCTACTTCCTCCTTCATCTTGCGATCAGATTCAGCATTTAATTCTGCTTCTTCTTTCATCTTTTTAATTTCGGCATCGGTAAGGCCTGATGAAGCTTCGATCCTGATCTGTTGCATTTTTCCGGTTCCCTTGTCCTTAGCAGAAACGTGCAGAATTCCGTTAGCATCTATATCGAAGGTAACTTCAATCTGGGGAATTCCCCTTGGAGCCGGTGGTATTCCGTCAAGATGGAACCGTCCAATACTCTTGTTGCCGTTTGCCATTGGCCTCTCGCCCTGTAGAATGTGAATCTCTACAGAAGGCTGGCTATCGGATGCTGTTGAAAATGTTTCTGATTTGCGGGTCGGTATTGTAGTATTGGATTCAATAAGTTTTGTCATAACACCGCCTAAGGTTTCGATTCCCAGCGATAATGGAGTAACATCAAGCAACAATACATCTTTTACTTCACCAGTTAAAACACCACCCTGGATTGCTGCACCAACTGCAACTACCTCATCCGGGTTAACGCCCTTTGACGGAACTTTGCCAAAGAAATCTTCAACGGTCTTCTGAATGATAGGGATACGGGTCGATCCACCAACAAGAATTACTTCATTGATGTCCGAAGGTGATAAACCTGCGTCTTTCATTGCATTCCTGCATGG
This sequence comes from Bacteroidota bacterium, assembly GCA_013376995.1. GTDB lineage: Bacteria > Bacteroidota > Bacteroidia > Bacteroidales > UBA4417 > UBA4417. The sequence goes on from JACAAZ010000005.1 coordinate 126,926, forward strand.
ATCAATGGTGGAACGCACAAGGTCATCTATAAGTTGTTCAAATTTTGCCCTGCTTAGTGTACGGACAAGGTGTTTTGGAATTCCATCCACAGGCATGATGTACGGGAGATTGATTTCAGTAGAAGATGAGCTTGACAACTCGATCTTAGCCTTCTCAGCGGCTTCTTTAAGGCGTTGCAATGCCATTGGATCTTTGTGAAGATCAATGCCTTCATCTTTTTTGAATTCTTCAGCCAACCAGTCAATGATCCGCTGGTCAAAATCATCACCTCCAAGGTGAGTATTACCGTTGGTTGATTTAACTTCGAATACCCCTTCACCCAATTCAAGGATTGAAATGTCAAAGGTTCCTCCGCCGAGGTCATAAACGGCTACTTTGATGTCTTTATGTTTTTTGTCAAGGCCGTACGCAAGAGCTGCAGCCGTCGGCTCATTGATAATTCTCTTCACTGTAAGGCCTGCTATCTCGCCGGCTTCTTTAGTAGCCTGACGCTGTGAATCGCTGAAATAAGCAGGGACTGTGATAACTGCTTCTGAAACAGTTTGACCCAGGTAATCTTCAGCCGTTTTCTTCATTTTTTGAAGAATCATGGCAGATATTTCCTGCGGTGTATAATTCCTGTCATCAATCCGCACCCTTGGCGTGTTATTATCCCCCTTTACTACTTTGAAAGGGACTCTGCCAGTTTCAGTAGTTACCCGGTCGAAAGTTTCACCCATAAACCGCTTGATGGAGAATATAGTCTTGGTAGGATTCGTGATTGCCTGTCGTTTGGCGGGATCACCGACTTTGCGTTCACCGTTTTCTGTAAATGCAACTACTGATGGAGTTGTACGTCTTCCTTCGCTGTTGGGGATAACAACAGGTTCGTTGCCTTCCATGACAGCAACGCACGAATTGGTAGTTCCAAGATCAATTCCAATTATTTTTCCCATTATTGATAGGTAATTAAAGTTATTGTAAAGTGTTTAAATTCTTTGTCATGTTTGAGCAGTCAATCACTATGCCAATAGTCTAACTTATCCTGAGTTCCCGGATGTTTTTTGAAATTTCCGGATTCCTGATGATTTAGTTATGTATACAAGTAATTAATAATCAATTCATTGAATCAATGAACCTATTTTGTATTGTACTTGTGGAATGATGACAGGCTGCATGTGCAGCACCCATTGAATTATGACAAAACGTCATGATTCAAGAAACGAAGGCCTGGGGAGAAAAGAATTCTGTTAATTGGCAAAGAAGTGCAGGTTAGTGGTGTTCTGAAGTTCTGCCTTTGTTATATCATTTACCTTCGCTACACTGTGCTTGATGAAGTGGCAGGAAAATACTCCTATACCATTATTGATATTTGAATAAACCGGTTTTTCAAGCAGAAGGCCAGTAGTAGGACCGTTCAATTCAAGATAGGTATTAAATTCATCCCCTACAACGGTGAAGGATATATCGAAATGATCAGGTATCCTGACAAGAACCGCTTCTTCTTTAGCTTGGTCAGTATAGGGTATCTGGGTTTCACAAAGGTTATAGAACTGCTCGTTTTTGTATCCAATCGACATTTCCTTGCCTCCTTCCACATCGGCAGAAACAGTCGAGGGGAACACCCAGTCAATAACTCGCATAAGAGTATCATTGGGACTTGAACTTTCCTTGAAATAAAACCTGATAACTGGAAGGTAAAGACGGCCATTAACTGCAGATCTCCATTTCAGTTCCTGAGTAGTGGTAATCTTCCGGTCAAAGCCGATTTTCAGGGAAGATGGTTTTATGATCGAGAAATCCTGGATCAGATTAGTCCTGGAAGTAACCAGGTTTTTGCTAATGGTATCTTCAACAAATAAATTGTAAGTATGATATTTGTTAAGCTTTACAGAGGTAGCATACATTTTTTGATTAGGGGAATAGAATACCCCGGTATCCTTATCATAGATACTGGCAGTATCCATTGTGATTGTGCTGAATTTCCCGGCTGAATCAACATCCTGCATCCAAACCTTTACTTCTGGTCCAAATGCACTTGAATCTGCCTGCTGGGCATATACCAACGCATTTCCCTTGCCAAGGAAAGCCTTGGTGATACGCAGGTAGTGAATGGAATCTGTTTGATCCAGGAGTCCATAAACTACGGCAATTTCTTTATAGCTGGCTGTAACATCAAAATCCGTCTTGCATGAAAATACGGGCAGAATGAGAAAGAATAAGAAAATCTTCAAAAGTGATTTCATGGAAGGGAATTCAAAACAACCTTGCAAAAATAGCCAATATTACAAAGGGTTTCATCTCATTCTTAACGATAATTTCAGTTAAGCTTTCAAATCTTTGTAGTTTTGTATCCTGGTAAATGGCTTAGAGAAGCAGAAAACGACAATTCATGATCAATACTGAACTGCAAGAAATAAAGCGAGATATGGCAAAAACAGGAAGTGTTACAAAAGTTACCACGCATGTATTGCAGGAGATGAAGCTCAAAGGCGTCAAAATCGCTATGCTTACTGCCTATGATTTTTCGATGGCACGGCTTCTTGATAGGGCCGGGATAGATATCATCCTGGTTGGAGATTCCGCATCCAATGTCATGGCAGGGCATACCAGCACATTGCCCATAACTCTTGACCAGATGATCTACCATGCTTCTTCGGTGGTAAGAGGTGTAAGCAGGGCATTGGTAGTTGTAGACATGCCATTTGGTACCTACCAGGGTAATTGGAAAGAAGCACTGCAATCTGCAATACGCATAATGAAAGAATCAGGGGCTGATGCCGTGAAACTTGAAGGTGGCATTGAGGTTATTGAATCGGTAGAGAGGATATTGTCTGCCGGCATACCTGTGATGGGTCACCTTGGACTTACGCCTCAATCCATTCATAAGTTTGGTACTTACGTGGTTCGCGCAACTGATGAAATTGAAGCCAGGAAACTCGTTGATGATTCTCGTCTTCTTGAGAAAGCTGGTTGCTTTTCCCTTGTTTTGGAGAAGATTCCAGCTAAATTGGGAGAAGAGGTTGCCAGGAATGCCAAGATCCCTGTGATAGGAATTGGAGCAGGCGGGCATGTTGACGGGCAGGTATTGGTGCTTCATGATATGCTTGGGATTACAACAGAATTCTCTCCGCGGTTCCTCCGCAGGTATCTCAACCTGAGTGACGAAATCATTCATTCTGTTGAAAGATACATCTCAGATGTAAAACTTCTGGATTTCCCTAATGAACGCGAACAATATTAAACCTACCGGGATTATCAGGGTAGATTCTCAGGTTCTGTTCGAAGACAACCACATTATTGTTGTCAATAAATTACCTTCCCAGATAGTTCAGGGTGACAAAACCGGTGATGCTCCATTATCGGATTTGCTGAAGAGTTATATCAAAGAAAAATATTCAAAACCAGGGGAGGTTTTCCTTGGGGTTGTTCACCGGCTTGACCGTCCGGTAAGCGGGGCCACAATTTTTGCTCGTACAAGCAAGGCATTAAGCAGGCTTAATGAGATGCTCAAAAACCGGGAAATCAACAAAAGATACTGGGCCGTTGTTAAAAATCAACCTCCTGATGATCAAGGGACTTTAGTGCATTATTTGCTTAGGGATGAATCCAAAAATAAATCTTTCATAGTCCCTGAAAACAAAAGGAATTCACAAAGGGCAGAACTAAAATATCGAATTGTTGGGAAAAGTGATTCCTTCTACCTGCTTGAGATTGATCTTATGACAGGCAGGCATCACCAAATCCGGGCACAACTATCGGCTATAGGTTGTCCCATAAAGGGGGACCTGAAATATGGATTTGCTCGTTCAAATCCGGATGGTTCCATTCATTTACATGCAAGAAAAATTATTTTTGTCCATCCGGTGAAAAAAGAATTGATTTCTGTAATTGCCGATCCTCCCAATGATCCGGTTTGGAATTTTTTTCTCACAAATAGCTAGATTTTATTAACATTTTTTCTGAATTTTTCATATTATTTATTTCTGATAGGTAAAAAGTTGGAAAATTGTTCCATTTCAGGCATAATTTGGGAAAACATTCCCAAAAACGGACAAAAATTAGATTATTAGAAATTGTCACTTTAGCATAATTGTTTGATATTCAGTGAAAAGATATTTAAGGCATGTATTTTGCTAACATCTTTGCGTGAAAATTACTGCACTGGCACGATTAGATATAACCTGAGCAAAGTAATTGTTTAAGTTTCTGTTTACCAGCCTATTAAAATTTTTGCACACAACTCAGAACACTTCTGTTTACTTCCCAAAAACAAACAGTAATTAATTTGACATTGCCGCATCCATGTTTTCGATTTTAAAACATATAACCTTCAGCATCTTCCTTCTCTTGATGGGGCTTTTCGCCACTGGCAGGGAGGGTGCAAAGTTATATACAGCTGGAAACAACCTGGTGTGGAATCAGCCAAATACCTGGTCAACCTCAGTAAGTGGGCCAGGCAGCAGCATTACCCCTCAATCAAATGATACCCTGGTTATCAGGAATTCGGTTATTCTCAATACCGATTTTGTAATCTTTGGTTATGGAAGAGTTGAGGTTACTCCAACCGGTAATTTAAAAGGCAATAATTTTTCACTTTCCCTGTCCGGTAATTCATTTTTATCCTGCCAGGGTGAAATCATGATTTCTCATCTTCAAATTGACGGGAATTCAAGTCTAGACATTCAGGCTGGAGGGGTTCTTGCTGTATTAGAAGGATTTCAGAATAATTCACTTGTTCCTGTCCAGGTTGCAGGCAAACTGCTTGTTTCCGGTATGTTGAGTTGTGGCGATTTAGTTAACCAGCAGGCTTCTATCATTGGGTCAGGTATTGTCAGCAGCTCAAATTTCAATGGGTCAGGTGAAATTATGACTTATAGTCCATGCAGTTCTGTACCACAAGGATCTTTACTTACAGAGAACAATTGGACAGGTATTAACAGTGCTGATTGGAATGATCCCATGAATTGGACCGGCTCAATCATACCTACTACCCAAACAAATATTTCCATTCTGAATTCAGGTCACACACTTGAACTATCAGGATCGGGATTCTGTCACAATCTTTACCTGAGTCCCGGTTCCAAATTGGATCTGCTTCCAACCTCCATCTTAACTGTTGATGGTAACCTTTCCATTGACCCTGCTGCAACCCTTTTGCTTAAAAGCACTTCTTCACAGTATGCTTCCTTATTGAATAAAGGAACTGTTAGCGGTAAGATTCGTTCTGAGATTCATATAGACCAGAACTCCAATACATTGGTTTCTTCACCAGTTGCGGAGGCTCAATCCGGAGTTTTCATCAATATGTATCTGCATCAATTCAATGAATCATCCAATGATTGGGGGAATTATATAGTTCCTACCGATGTTCAGATGACTCCCATGCTTGGTTATGGATTATATTCGGCGTTTCCTTCAACACGTTATTTTGAAGGCATGCCTAACACAGGCGAGTTTTCACAGGTAGTTACTGCTGATAATGAAGGCTGGAACCTGATTGGAAATCCTTATCCCTGTTATCTGGATTGGCAGTCGGATTCAAAAAATGTTTCAGGCTGGTCACGCAACTCCATTAATACAGCCATTTATTACCCGGATCCTTCGGGCTCTGGAAATTATTCGGTATATATTCCCGGCTCTGATGATGCATCTTTAAATCATGGAAGCAGATATATTGCCCCTATGCAAGGGTTCTTCGTAAAGGCCAGGCAGAATGGAGCAGTACAGGTTAATCCTAGTGCTTTTGCAAGTTCTGTCTCCTCAGATATCTCATTACATTCTACAGCCCTTAAATTTAGAGTTGAAGGTGGCGGATACAGTGATGAAGCTTTAATAAGATTCAATTCCGGATCCTCTGTAGATTTTGATGATTCCTATGATGCATATAAGATGACCGGGGCAAAGGATGCTCCCGCAATCTACTCTGCTCTCAGCGACGGAACACAGTTAGCCATCAATACATTACCTTCAGTTAGTTCAGACCTGCTTGTTCCTGTCGGAATGACTTGCAACAATAATGCTGAATACAAACTCATCGTCAACGGAATTTCCAACTTTGAATACCGCTATCCACTCACACTCGAGGATAGGCTAACGAATACATTCGTTGACCTTCGCAGTGACTCCACCTACTCATTTCTTAGCTCACCCAGCTCAGATCCAAATCGGTTTATCCTGCATTTTGATGTAATTGCAGGTACAACTGAACCGCTTTCCAGCCATCCCTTAATAACCGTTGTAGATGGAAACATTAGGCTCACCGGCGACAATAATCACAATACGAGGGTTGATGTTTTTGGATTGGATGGAAGGCTTATTGTCCACAATGTTGGAACCTTGTCTCCTGCTATGACTATCCCTTTCCAGGGCAATCATGGAATTTATCTCGTTACGATTACTACTAATACTGCTACATATGCTCAAAAAATTTATGCAGACTAGCTTTTCTGCCATCCCTAAAAAACTAAAGGAATTTAAATCATATATGCCTGAGAACATGAAAAAACTAAACATTCTGCTTGCAGAAGATGATGAAATGATCGAGAAGATTACTTCTTTCTATCTTCGAAGAATTGGACACGAGGTTGATGTAGCTAAAAACGGAAATGAAGCTATATCAATGTTCCAAAACAGGCAATATGATTTGATACTAATGGATATTCAAATGCCTGAGATGGATGGTTTGCAGGCAGTAAAAGAAATCCGTAAGATTGAGGAGAACTACCGGAAGATAGGACATACCACAATCATTGCCATAACTACAAATCCCAATAAGGAAGAATGTATTGAGGCTGGTGTTGACGGTTATGCCCAAAAGCCTTTCAGCTTTGAAGAGTTTAATTCACTTTTCTATCAGTTTAATCTGGTTTGATCCTCGTCTGAATTCCTTTAATGCTAATAATACTTATTAATACTTACTTATACCAGTAATACTGTATTTTCCGATTGTGCTAATTTTTTTCGGTAATTTTGGTGCGTTTAGCACCCGGGGATATGGCACATTTTTTTCTTCAATTTCGTCTTTTTATATTCCGAACAGGCTTAATGCTTGTTTTTTTAATGCACTTGTCCAATGTCCACAGTCAATACTACAATTTAGGACAAGACCCTGCTTCGATCCGATGGAGGCAAATAAAAACTGATCACTTTAAATTTATTTACCCATCTGATTTTGAGCAGAATGCCCAATACCTGGCAAACCTCTTTCAGTATGTGTACAAGTATGGCACTATTACTCTCGACAATAAGCCTTCGCGGGTTCCAATCATCATGCACAACAGGGATATTGTTCCCAACGCATTTACCTTATGGGCTCCCAGGCGCATTGAGCTATATACCTGCCCGCCGCAAAACACCTATTCACAGGATTGGCTTCAGCAACTAGCTATCCACGAATACCGGCACATAGTTCAGATGGATATGGTAAATCATGGATTCATGAAAGGCTTAACCTGGATAGTTGGTGAGCAAGCAACAGCTGCCATAACTGGGTTCTATATACCGATGTGGTTCATGGAAGGTGATGCTGTATGCACGGAGACAGCAATGAGTCATTCCGGCAGGGGACGGGTACCTGCTTTTGAAATGGAGATGAGGGCCCAGGTACTTCAAAAGGGGGTTTTCAGCTATGACAAGGCTGTGTTGGGATCATACAAAGATCATGTGCCTGACCAGTATGTTCTGGGTTACAACCTTGTAGCTACCGTCCGAAAGAATTACGGTTACAAAACCTGGGTAAAGGCAATGGATTTTGTTGCCAGGAAACCTTATATGATTACTCCGCTCAACCACGGATTAAAGAAGACTGTCGGGATAGGCAAAGTTGCTCTATATAACAGGACTTTCAAGGAGCTTGACAGTTCATGGAGAATCCAGGCATCTTACACTCATGGCATGAACTTACATGTAATAACAAAAGGAGCTAAGTCTGCATATTCGAGGTACAAATATCCTCACTATGTAAATGATTCCCTCCTGATTGCCGAGCGGACGACCCTTGATGATATCAGCCGGTTCGTTATGATTGATCCAGATGGAAATGAAAAGATATTATGTACTCCCGGGTTCTTTTCAACAGACATATTTTCGGTGAATATTGGAACCGGATTCAGAAGCAGGGGGACAAACAAACCAGGTGTCCTGACAATTGACAATCTTTCCATTGAGAGTGGGCTCATGGCCTGGACAGAAAGGGTTGCTGACCCGCGTTGGCAGAACAGGAATTACTCGGTAATCAAGTTATATGATTTTAGCTCTGGTAAAACCAAAACTCTTACAAGGCAAAGCAGGCTATTTGTTCCATGCATTTCTCCGGATGGAAAATCCCTTATTGCAGTTAAGGTTTCGGAACAGAACAAATACAGCCTGGTGCTGATAGATGTTAACTCAGGTAAAGAAATAAGATCACTAGCTTCCTCGGATGTCGACCTTTATCTTACTCCTTCCTGGTCTGCAGATGGGAAAATGATTGTTTATATGATCCTGAATAAGAATGGAAAAAGCATTTGGAGCTCTGACCTTGATTTCAGCCATGCCAGGCAATTGATGGCACCAACGTTTTCTGAAATATCCAATCCAAAGTTTGTTGGTAAATACGTATTCTTTAACGGAGGGTTTTCAGGTATTGATAATATTTATGCGCTGGATACCAATAATTTGAAAATATTCCAGGTCACATCCTCAGCATTTGGAGCTATTGATGCTGATTACTCAGCTATTCATAATAAACTTGTATTTTCTGATTATTCATCTTCAGGGTACAGGCTTGTAGAAGCTCCATTCGATCCTGTTGCATGGCAGCCATTGACCGAAGTTACCGATCATTCAATCGCCCTTTACAAAAGTTTATCAAAAGAAGAACCCGGGATGGTTGATTCTACCACTTTGACTCATAACGTTTATAATTCAACACCTTATCACAAAGCACTTCATCTGTTCAATTTCCACAGTTGGGCCCCGGTATATTTTAACTATGACAAGTCTGAAGCTTCAACAGGTGTTTCATTTATGTCACAAAACCAGCTAAGTACGGCAACTACCATTGCCGGTTATGATTGGGATTATGCAGGCAAAACAGGTTTATTCCGCTTATCCTATACGTATTCTGGATGGTATCCGGTGCTGGATGTTGATGCAACCTATGGAAAAATAGCCTTCCAGGCACCAGCAAATGATTCAGCAGAAAGTTACCGCTATACTATTGATGTTTCAAAAATTAGCGGAGGTATTTCCTTACCTTTGATTTTTAACCAGGGTAAGTATTATACCGGAGTTCAGCTGGTGGCCAGGTCCAGCTTTGAAAAAAGAACCCATAATGAATCCAGGGCGCCTGGAAAATTTGAAGGATTGCTAAACTCAGCATCATATAAAATCCTGGTCTATCATTATATCAAGCAAGCTGTAAAAGACGTTTATCCTAAGTGGGGACAGGTGCTGAATCTAAATTATAGCCATACGCCATTTACAGAATCCGTAAAATACAGCTATGGTTCAATTGAATCAACACTCTACTTTCCTGGAATTTTCAGGCATAATGGTATCAGGCTGTATGCAGCATATCAGAAAAATTGGAATTCAGACAAGTATTATACTGACCTTATAGCTTATCCGCGAGGAACCCTTGCACGAGCCAATGAACAAATGATGAGTTTCAGGTTTAACTATAAGTTTCCTTTTCTTTATCCTGATTTATCATTGGGTTCAATAGCTTATTTTAAAAGACTTAAGGCTAACCTCTTTTATGATCATGCTTATGCCTGGAGAAATGGTGGAATGAAGCAATTTGACAGTATGGGAGCCGAGCTGACAACTGATGCGCATTTCTTGAGGTTCCTGCTGCCATTCGACATAGGTGTGCGACAAGGTTACCGTCCCATTGAAAAAGGCTGGTTTACTGATTTCCTGTTCTTGATAAATCTGAATATTTAACTTTGTAATCCATGAAGCTTCTGCTGAAAATATTGGTATCATCATTGGCGGTTTTTTTCTCTGCTTATATTTTGCCTGGTGTTTATCTTGACGGGTTCCCGACTGCCGTTTTAGTTGCTGTAGTGTTAGGACTGTTAAATGCTTTCCTTAAGCCATTGCTTATATTGCTTACAATTCCTGTGACCATTTTTTCTTTCGGGCTTTTCCTGCTTGTCATAAATGCATTCCTGATCCTGATTGTAGATCAATTGCTTGCTGGATTCTCCGTCAGCGGATTCTGGTCAGCGCTATTTTTCAGCATCATTGTAACCCTGGTAACAGCCTTCCTGGAAGCTCTTGCTGGTAAGAAGGAAGAAAAGAGAAATTGAAACCTATATAAACATCTCATTTCATGCGAGCAAAACCGGTATTATTGCAAAGGGACATTGATGAAATCATTTCAAAATGCAATGTTTGTTATGTAGGCATGGTGGATGATTCCGGATTACCTTATGTATTGCCGTTTAACTTTGGATACAAAGATGGTATCATCTTCCTGCATTCATCGCACAAGGGATTAAAAATTGACATTTTAAAGCAGCACCCTGAGGTTTGTGTTGTATTCAGCGCCGATCATATGCTCAGGTCTCAGAGCGAGCAGGTTGCCTGTAGTTACAGTATGCATTACCGCTCTGTACAGGCATTCGGGAACATAGAATTTGTTGATGAAAGAGAAGAGAAGATCGGGATTCTGAATATTCTGATGGCAAATTATACGGATAAGGAATTTACCTATAACGAGCCCTCTCTAAGGGAGGTTTGCACTTTCAAAGTTAAGGTAAAAAGATTTTCCGGGAAGATATTCGGCTATGTGAAATAGAAGCTTATCCTGAACTAAGCCTTCGGAAGAGGCTTTTTATTGCCATTGTTACCTACTGTCTTAATAATTCTTTTTGCTGCCTGCCGGTAGGTCAGGGATGCGAGTATGCCGATTGCTGCACCTGTAATTATGCCGGTAAAAACATCACTTGGGTAATGCACACCTAAGTAAATCCTGCTATAGCAGATCAGTGAAGTGTAGATTGCCAGAATAGGAAGTAAATATACCTGGCGGTTTTTAATTGTTAAGTATATAAAAGTCGCAAGAGCTATGGAATTTGATGCATGAGCAGAGTAGAAACCAAAGGTTCCCCCGGCATAACCATCCACTAGGTGAACCATATCTTTGACAGAAGGGTCATTGGAAGGGCGAAGTCGCATTACGGAATTCTTGATGAGGTTGCAAAACTGGTCGCTAAGCAGGATTATCAATACAACAAATATCAAGGTAAGCCAGAATCTTTTCTTCTCAGATCTGTAAAGCACCCATAGGAAGAACAAATAGAGCGGGATCCAGAAAAACCTGTCGCTGGCAAGCCACATAATAGTATCCAGGAAATGGCTGTGTGCCCCGTTTATTAGTAGGAAAAGCTTGAGATCAACAGATTTCAGAAACTCTATCATATGGATGGTCAATTCAATGATAATCTATGGATAATTAATACTTATGAAGAACCCTTTGCAAACTCTTTCAATTGTTCAATCGTCAAATTAACTCCGTTTTCAATTTCTGGATTGAATATGGAACCTGCTATCACTGAGGCAACAGACTCCGGGGTTGATAGTCTTCCTTCCGAATGAAGTTCCAAAAACTTGTCTTTTTCAGGGAACAGGTTTATATCAGTGTGGCGGATCTGTGTTTGCATTGCAGTATCCACAATTCCGGGAGCAAGGGACATGATTTTTACAGGGTGCTTCTGCGTTGATTGCTCAAGACCTATAGTACGTGTAAACATGTCGAGGCCGGCTTTTGAAGTGCAGTACATCGACCAGCCGGAATAGGGGTATTTAGCGGCACCGGAAGAAATATTCAGAACTACCTTGGGTATTTTCAATTCTTTGGTCCCGGCAATGAATAAGGATGTCAGGATTGCCGGAGCCAGAAGATTCAGCATTAAGTGCTTTTCCATCAGGTTTGCCGGTGCTTTTTCAACAGGTGCTATTGGTTCAAGCATCCCCGCATTGTTAATGAGGGCAATATTGGATACTTTATCAGGATCAATTCTCTGAAAAACATCATGCATGAATTGCTCAGCGGTCTTCCTTTCAGAAAGATCAACTTCGTCGTAAAACAATGGAACATGCATAGAAGAGGCTCTTTCCACAAGGTCTTCATTCATTGTCCGGGACGCACAAAAAAGGGTATTCCCATGCACCAACAGTTTCCTCGCAATGGCTTCTCCAATCCCCCTTGAAACTCCAGTAATTATATAAATATTCATATGGTATGCAAATGAATTGAGTAAAGGTACAAATTTCTAACGATGAGTTTTTTCCTGAACCTTTCAGGCTCCAATATTCACCTGATTTTGACCAAACAAATACACGTTAAATGAACAAAGGCAAAGACTGATATGTTCATTATTTATATACATACTTTAAACAAAAAGATACATTCCTCAGACTATGAATAACTCAGTATTTATTTTTGATTACCCTTCTAATGAAACTGTCCGGACTTATGCTCCTGGTACCCGCGACAGGAAAGAACTTGTAAATGAATTGGAAAGGATGTCATCGTCCATAGAAGAAATTCCATTGATTATTGGAGGAAAGGAGATTTTTACCGGAAATATAGAATCCATCAGGATGCCGCATGATCACTCCCATGTTATTGCCCGTTATCATAAAGCAAGTGAAAAGGAAGTCCTCATGGCAATTGATTCTGCTAAAAAAGCACATGAAGAATGGGAGAGTTTTTCCTGGTTTGAAAGAGCTTCAGTTACCATTAAGGCAGCTGAGCTTATTTCGAAGAAGTACAGGTATTTGCTTAATTCAGCGACTATGCTGGGGCAAGGAAAAAGTGCCTTCCAGGCAGAAATTGATGCAGCCTGCGAGACTATTGATTTTCTTCGATTTAATGCACATTATATTTCTGATATTTATAATGAGCAACCCCATAGCGATCCGGGAATCATCAACCGCCTGGAATATCGCCCGCTTGAAGGATTCGTGTTTTCTTTAAGCCCGTTTAATTTTACCGCTATAGCTTCTAACCTGAATATGGCCCCGGTTCTTATGGGCAATGTAACATTATGGAAACCGGCAACAACCTCGATTCTTTCGAATTATATACTGATGAAGATCTACAAAGAGGCGGGGCTTCCCGATGGAGTAATAAATTTTATACCTGGCCAGGGTTCAGTTATTGGAAACGCAATCATGAGTAACAGGGATTTTGCAGGTTTACATTTTACGGGTTCCAATTCGACTTTTAACAAATTGTGGATGAATGCGGCACAGCACCTGGGTCATTATCGTTCCTACCCAAGGATAGTTGGTGAGACAGGAGGGAAGGACTTTGTACTTGTACACTCTTCTGCTAACAGCGAGGAAGTTGCTACCGCATTGGTGCGTGGAGCCTTTGAGTACCAGGGACAGAAATGTTCAGCTGCCTCGCGGGCTTATATCCCGGAATCCCTCTGGCCTGCCGTGAAAGAACAAATGGGAGATATGCTGTCCCAGGTCACGGTAGGGGATGTGAGGGATCTGAGTCATTTTATGAATGCAGTAATTGACGAGACCTCGTTTGACAACATAGGCAAATATATTTCACATGCAGAAAAATCAACAGATGCAGAGGTGATTTTTGGTGGTAAGTCTGACAAAACGAAAGGATATTTTGTGGAACCTACGGTCATTAGGGTTAAGGACCCTCATTTTGTTACAATGGAAGAAGAAATCTTTGGTCCTGTGCTCTCAATATTTGTTTATAAAGACAATGAATTTGATGAAACACTTAAGTTGGTAGATGAAACCTCACCTTATGGTTTAACAGGTTCCATTTTTGCACAGGATCGTTACGTCCTGACTGCAGCAGCTGAAAAATTAAAGTATGCAGCAGGCAACCTGTATTTTAATGATAAACCTACCGGTGCGGTTGTAGGTCAGCAACCTTTTGGTGGTTCCAGGCAATCGGGAACAAATGATAAATCTGGAAGCCATTTGAACTTGCAGCGATGGACTAATCCGCGTACCATTAAAGAAACGCTGATTCCACCGACTGATTTTCGATATCCGTTTATGAAGGATGACAAATGCCATTCAAAATCCCCGGCTGAATGAATAGCGTTTTGATAAATATTTAAATTTACAACTAAGACAAAATTGAATTTATAGCATGGAAAAACATCGCAATGGCAAAATCCTTGCCCTGCTTTTTACTGGTGTACTTATGGGGGCGCTCGACATATCAATTGTCGGTCCAGCAATTCCTTCCATTGAACAAACCATTTTGGTGGATCATAAATCCTTATCCTGGATATTCAGTATTTATGTGCTGTTCAACCTGATTGGAGTATCCCTCCTTGCCAAATTATCCGACTTGTACGGGCGCAGGTCCATTTACATTCTTTCTGTGAGCATATTTGCTATCGGTTCCCTGGTTGTAGCAATGTCTGACAATATTTCTGTACTCTTGTTGGGAAGGGCAATACAAGGATTCGGATCGAGCGGTATTTTCCCGGTTGCTTCTGCAACAATAGGAGATATCTTTCCCGCTGCAAAGCGAGGTAAAGCGCTGGGAATGATAGGTGCAGTTTTTGGCATGGCCTTCCTGATTGGTCCTGTAATAGCCGGGTTGATGCTTAAGTTTTTTACATGGAACTCCCTGTTTCTTATAAATCTCCCAATTGCAATGATTATCATTGTCTTCAGTATAAGGTTATTGCCTTCACATAAGGCCAAGGTAATTCCCCATTTTGACTGGCCTGGCATGGTTATAATTGCCATACTCTTATCATCCTTTGCATACGGGATAAACTCGATTGAGCTTGAAAGAGGAGTTGCCGGGATACTCTCAACTCATGTGCTGCCATTTTTTGTGATCACCTTCATCTCCCTGTTCGTTTTTATTTATCTCGAAAAACGCTCACCAGCTCCTGTGGTCAAAATTCAGCTGTTTGATGTTCGCCAGATCCGCATTGTTGGCGCAGTTGCTCTGGGTGCAGGCATGCTCCAGTCAGTTACTATATTTGTTCCGGAAATGGCAGTATTTGTTTTTAAAGTTACCAGCTCAAAAGCTGCTTTCATGCTTGTCCCTTTCGTTGTTGCAGTTGCCATAGGGGCGCCTGTTGCCGGCAGAATGATTGACAAGGTTGGATCCAGGGCTATTGTTATTGCTGGTTTATTCTTTTCAGCTACGGGTCTGTTCATGCTTTTCCTGGCCGGCAATGTACTCATGCTGTTCTATGCAGGAGGTGTTTTAATGGGATTAGGAACATCCATGTTACAGGGATCTTCGATGCGGTATATCATGCTTAACGAAGTCCGGCCAGAAGACAGGGCCCTCGGCCAAGGCATCATTACCTTGTTCACCAGTGTCGGACAGATGAGTGGAGCTACTTTGATCGGAATTATTGTAGCTTCAAAATTGAATAAACTTGAGGGATACGATACAGCTTATGTTGTGATAAGTGTATTGGCTTTTATGGTAATGGCACTCAGTTTTCTGCTCAAAAGCAGGAAAGCTGAGCTGGAAGCTGCTTCTAAGACCCTGGCAGAATGAAGGGTGGAGTGCTGAATGGTAATATCAGGATAGTCGCTTGATGATTCGCAGCTGATGAGTGTATTTCCCAAGCTCCCTATTGAAAATTCCCTGGTGATCGATAGCATCAATTCTTACAGAACCGGATGCATGTATTATTTTGTTGTCCCCCAATAAAATACCTACATGGATAATAGTTCCTGCGGTATTTTCAAAGAAGGCCAGATCACCTTTAACGGTCTCTGAAATGAAGCTGATAATATCCCCAAGTTCAACCTGCTGGCGTGCATCGCGTGGTAAATTTATTCCACAATTCCTGTAAACCATCTGGACAAAACCTGAACAGTCAATGCCAAAAGGGGATCTTCCTCCCCATAGGTAAGGAGCATTCAGGTAGGATAAGGCTTCTGATTCAAGCTTTGAGATATCCGGTTGTTTTGGAAAGGCAGAATAACTGCCATGGAACTGAAATGTATTACTTCCTAGATCAACAATCCCTTCATTCAACAATGGCAACAGGCTGCCCTTAACCAAATGAATAGTGGTATTGTCTTTAAGATTGGTCGCTTTGGCCACTATCTCATCCACCTTGAATGCATCTTTTGAAATCATTTTTTCATAATAGGATGTATCGATAAGTGAGGACATACCCCCATTGATCCAGCCTTCATAATGATCAGCAGTTCCTGAAACAAGAAGCCAGCCATCTTTCTCATCCATTATTTCGTAGGATTCCCCAAACAATAATTGAGTGACCATCTCCGAACGCCAAGAAGGTTCTGACCAAACCGGAACGATTGATTTGCATATAATACCTTTCATATTTACAGGGTAAAGTTGTTAAACGATAAATGGAAATTGATGGCTAACTTGAAATATTCGTGGAAAATATTAGGAATCCTTTGTTGCATGTTGGGTGACAAAGTTAATAAGTTGGGTCCCAGCGATCAAATTTTATTATATTCGTAAGATTAATTAATCATTTATGAAGCGCCATCTTTTAGGATACTGGAGGCATTATTATAATATAAACAAGGGCGTTTATTTCATTGCGGTTTTAGTAATCCTGGTTAGTCTTTTTCCCAGGGAAGGTAAATTCAAGTATGAAATACAGCGAGGGAAGCCCTGGCAGCATGATGACCTGATAGCACCTTTCGATTTTGCCATTCATAAAACAAATTCTGAGATACAAAGGGAGCAGCAGGAGGCACTTGGTGAATCCTACCTCTTTTTCCGCTATGATACTGGCATTTACAAGACCGTTCATGATCAATACCTGGCACAATTCGAAGTAAACTGGAAGCAGCTTAAAGGAGAAGCATCCGAGCCCGCCTCAAAGAAGCAGAAAACACTGGAATCAGGCCAGATTATTATGGATAGCCTATTTAAAAGAGGAATTATCGAATTGTCTCCTGAACTGGAAAAGATGTCAGGTAAGACGATGATTGCAGTGATTAAAGACAATGTTGCTGATATCCAGGAGCTACAGCATTATTTTACTGTAAAATCAGCCAATGAATTTATCCTGAATGCTACAGCCAATGTTTCAGGTATTGATCAGCCTTTCCTTTTACACCAGTTGCAGCAATCTATCATCCATAATATTTTCTATGATGAAGCCTTTACCAATAATCAACGTGACCAACTTATGCGAAGTATCTCAACAACCAGGGGGATGCTGCAACGCGGAGAGCGTATCATTTCGAAAGGGGAGTTGGTAACGGATGCCAAATACCAGGTTTTGCTTTCTTTCAGGAATGAGTACGAAGAAAGGTTAGGAGCAACTTCCAACCACACACTTATTCTCATCGGGAGGATTATTCTTGTTGCCATTTCACTTATGGTGTTTGCCCTGTTCATGTATACCTTCAGGCATGATATATTTGTAGAAAACCGGAATATAGTGCTCTTGCTGATGCTGATAACATTGATGGTATCTTCGACAACACTGGTTATCAATTCGAATGTTGCCTATCTGAATGCTATTCCGCTTTGTCTGGTTCCTATCATAGTCAGAACGTTTTATGATACACGCCTGGCTTTATTCGTTCACATCATTACTATCATTATTCTGGGTTTCCTTGTTCCAAATAGTTTTGAGTTCTTATATATGCAGCTCATTACTGGGATTATTGCCATCATTTCGGTTGTGAACCTTACCAGGAGGTCACAGTTTTTCTTTGCTTCACTGATGATATTTTGTTCATATACTGCTATTTATTTAGGGATGACTCTTTTGCAGGAAGGAAGCCTGGCTGAGATGAGCAGGTTCAATATTGTACTTTTCGGCATCAGTGCATTGTTAACTTTGTTTTCATACCCGCTCATCTTTCTGTTCGAAAAGATTTTCGGCCTTGTAACAGATGTTTCTTTAATTGAATATTCTGACACTAACAGCAAGATATTAAGAGAACTTTCTGTTAAAGCACCGGGCACTTTCCAGCACTCATTAATTGTTTCCAATATTGCCGAGGAGTCAGCCAGGGCTATTGGAGCTAATGCTTTGCTTGCCCGCACAGGTGCATTGTACCATGATATTGGCAAGATGGATATGCCACAGTATTTCATTGAGAACCAGGCCGGAGGATTCAATCCTCATAATGAGCTTTCCTATGAAGAAAGTGCAAGGATCATTACAAGCCATGTACTGCAAGGTGTTGAAAAAGCCAGGTTATATAAGCTTCCTGAGTCTTTGATTGATTTTATAAGGACTCATCATGGTACAAGGCATACACGCTATTTTTATGACAAACATCTTGAGCAATCGCAAGGGGAACCTGTGGATGAGTCAGCTTTTAGATACAAAGGCCCGAAACCGTTTTCTAAGGAAACTTCGATCCTGATGATGGCTGATGCCGTAGAAGCTGCATCCCGTTCTTTGATAGCACCCAGTGAGCAGCAGATTGAGGAACTTGTAGACCGGATTATTGAAGAGCAAATGAAGGGGAATCAGTTCCGGAACTCAGATCTAACATTGAAAGATATATCATCTATCAGGAAAATCATCAAAAACAAACTTTTGAGCATCAATCATATACGGGTTGAATACCCGGTCAGGTTACGTTCAGCTCATTAAAGTTTACCTTGTAAAGCATTTCAAGGTAATTCTGAGCATCTGGTCCCAGGTTAAAGAGTAAATCCAGTATACTTAAGTTCTCGATGAAACCATGCCTTTCTTCAAAGGGCTGGATATACCTTGGGAAGGTTCTGAAGCCCAGTTGACGGGGCGCTATTTTTGGATTCAGCATTTCCCTGAGATCATTGGGATCCTTTATATACTCCGTAGTAAACGAAGGCTCAATGGATTTTGCCTTTAGCGCAACTATGCAGGTTTGGATTATAGAAAATGTATATTCATGCAGGAACTGATGATCATAGTCAAAATACCTGCTAAAAATGTCTTTGTAGAATAAAAAATAAGGCGTTTTACTATAGGATGATTCTATGGACCGCCAGTGAACCAACTTCCAGTTTTTCGTGTGATCAATCTCTATTTCAGAGATGGGAGTGTGGTTTCCCATAGTTTTCCTGACCGGGATGTTTAGTTGCATAGGACCATTGGCAGAGTATATATAGCAGCGATTCCGGTAAGTCTGCTTCGGATAGGTCTCCCTATTCTCGATCAGAAAGTTCTTATGATGCAGTGCAAGTGACCACCAGTAAATTGGAGGAAAATATGCATTGGGAAAAATAACAGGATCTGGCATTGAAATGCGATTGCGGGGCAAAGGTACCTAAAGAATCAAAAAAGGCAGCCATTTGCTGCCTTATATAGTGTTGGTCATTGAAATCAATTGACGACAAGAAGTACATCATTGATGGCATCCTTCATGGCTTGCTTTGGCAATGCGCCCATAGCCATCTGGGGCTTACCGTCCATTGGACAGAACAGCAGGGAAGGGATGCTCCTTATACCAAATGCTGCTGCAAGTTCCAGCTCAACTTCTGTGTCAACCTTATAAATATTGATCTTGCCTTTATATTCTTCGGAAAGCTCTTCAAGGATAGGTGCCACCATTTTGCAGGGACCGCACCAATCAGCATAAAAGTCAATAAGGCATGGCAAGTTGCCTTCAAACTTCCATTCGGCATTTGTTTCAAAGTTGAAAACCTTTGAAAGGAATGTTTCTTTATTAAGATGTTCCATTTCTGACGAATATTAATTGTTGATATTTCGTGGTTAATTCGATTGAGATTTTAGTAGTATCTCCCTGACGGCTTTTTCAAAGTCTTCCTTAGGTAATGCTCCCTGGGTCATTTGCGGTTTCCCTTTCATAGGACAAAACAGAACTGTCGGAATGCTCTGTATACCAAAGAATTGAGCGATTTCCCGTTCTTCATCTATATTAATCTTGTAAACAACGATCTGATCCTTGTAAGTAGAAGCAAGTTCAGCCATATATGGTGCGATCATTTTACATGGCCTGCACCAGTCTGCATAAAAATCAACAATACAAGGCTTGGTTCCGGCGTAAGACCATTCGTTTGGATTGTTTTCAAAATTATAAACTTTCTCAAGGAAGACCGCTTTGTTTATGTGGATGGGTTCACCGGCTGAAGATGCGTTAGAAGAGGTATTACTTGTTTGAATTGCATCTTCAGAGTTTCCGGATGCATTAAACTTATCGCCTTTTGCATTGGATGAACAAGCGACAATCCAAACAGAAGCAATTAAGCTGAGTATTAGTGTTCGTGTTTTCATCGTATTCAATTTAATGTTGAGGCAAAGATATATAAAATTTTATATATATCGCATAAATATCACTTTTATATTATATATTTGTCAATAAATTATTCCGAGCAATATTTCATATGGTAGAAAAGGCCCTGGACCTGCGGAACATATTCAAGTCAATGGATATTGAAAAATTCCTGAATACATTTGATACTCCGGAAAAGTGTCATTCTGTTTTGGCAGTAGCAAAATGGACCAATGGTTTTATCTGCCGGAAATGTGGTGGAGTGCGATATGGCAAGGGAAAGTCGGAGTATTCGAGGAGGTGTACCTCATGCAAGACAGAGGAATCAGCTACGGCACACACAATTTTTCATCATTGCCGGATTGAATTGCCTTTAGCATTCGAATTGGCATACAGGGTGTGCGGATCACCGGAGATGCCGGCATCAGAATTGGCCCAAATTCTTGATTCCAGGCACATGACCTGTCTTAAGTTCAAAAAGAAGATTCTGGAGTGTATAACTACACATGGAGACTTTGCCCGCAACTCAAAGGACTAACCTTCTTTTATATTGCAATTGGTTTGTTTCATTAGGAACAGGTCTTTTCTTGACAGAGTGGGCTGAACTAAAGATTATTACTTCTTTTTTCATTAATCAGCTGCTTTTTCAGCAACATCCTGTTTGCAGCAACTATTTTGCCTGGTAAGTTTTCATTTACTTTTTCCCTGGTATATACCTGTTCGATAAGTGGAAATAAAAAAAGAGGCTGTCCGATGGACAGCCTCTTCAATCAAAGAGCTATCGTAATCTTATTTATTTATCGATTTGATTTCAACTCTACGATTCTGAGCGCGGCCCTCAGCAGTTTTGTTATCAGCAGCAGGTTTGGCTTCACCGTAGAAAGCTTTTACCAAACGTGCCTTGTCGATTCCACCCTTCTTTACAAGGTAGTTAACAACGTAATCAGCACGTTTTTCAGAAAGTTTCATGTTGTATTTATCGTTACCCTGTGAGTCAGCATAACCATCAACTGTAACTTGAACATCAGCGTGTTCTTTCATCAGGCTGGCTACTTCATCCAGATCCTTGGTGTACTTGGTGATAACAACAGTCTTATCTGAACCGAAATAAACAACCTTGTAGAGTTCGAACTTAGGAATTTCAGGACATCCGTTGTTGGCAACAGTTCCGGCAACATCCGGGCACTTATCATCTATGTCAGCTACACCGTCATTATCCTTATCAGGGCAACCTTTGAGTTCTTTCTTTCCAAAATCTTTTGGACATCTGTCATCCTTGTCAGGTATGCCATCCTTGTCAGTATCGGGACAACCCTTGAATTCTGGTAAGCCAGCTACATCCGGACAAGCATCTTCTTTGTCGGTAATACCGTCGTTGTCTTTATCCGGGCAACCGTTTAGTTCTTTCTTACCAGCTTCGGTAGGACATTTATCATCTTTATCTATAATGCCATCACCGTCGGTGTCAGGACATCCTTTGAATTCTGGTTTTCCAGCTACATCAGGACAAGCATCATCCTTATCGGCAATACCGTCGTTATCTTTATCCGGGCAACCGGCTAATTCAACCTTACCTGGTACATCCGGGCAGAGGTCAGTTTTGTCAGGAACACCGTCCTTATCAGTATCTTTAACTCCAATGCGGAATTTCACGCCCATGGTATAATGCATATAGTCATCACGTTTGGCTGATTTTCCGGATCCTTCAACTTCAAGTTTCGGCGCAATGTTATAATCGTATGATCCTTGAAAATTAAGTCCAACTTTTTCCAATACCCAGAAATTGAATCCAATACCTGTGATTTGCTTGAAATAAGTGGTTTTGTTTACAGCTTTATCATCCTTGATGCTGTTGGCACCTAAACCCAAATAGATATAAGGATCGAACCAGGAAGATTGTTTGAGGATATAGCCATTGGCAAATTTATATGCCAGGCTAAGGTCACCAGTCCAGAATTTGCCATCAGACAAAGGCTGGCCAATACTGCTCATGGTTTCTTTTTCAAGCTTACTAACTCCAAATTCTCCTAATACGTTAAAGGAAGGATTTAAGAAACGACCTACAGTTAATGCAGATGGGAACTGGTATCCTTGCCATTTGGTATATTTGAACTGATCAGGAACCGAACGGTGTACGGTATGGAAGTCCTCCCAATTCCAGTTGAGTCCAACTGCCCACTTGTAATCGGAATTCTGGGCCGGCACACTGAAAGTTGCCATAAGTAAGACAATAATTGAAACAAATGTAAGCTTCTTCATAGCTATTTGATTTTGTTTTTAATTGAATTTTTTTTGCTTGTTTTTTGCTTGTTTGTTAAAGTGCCCGCTTGTTAATCGTAAATCAGCCAATAGGTAATAGCTTGCTATTACTGATAATACACCTTTACAAGCAGTGCAAATTTCGTGTTAAATATACAAATATACAAGGCAAAATGAAACAAAAAGTCTAAAACAGTTCTGATTACTTTTTAATTAGTTGAATATCAGGTTTATAATATTAGCTTAGAACTCAATGAATTAGGATGATTTTTGATGAATTTTCTTTACTGGTCGCTAGTTTTACAACATATACCGAAGATGGGAGCTTCGAAATATCTATCGAAAATTGATTTATTCCCTGAATCATCCTGAAATTCTTAGTTAAAATGCTGGTCCCTGTTGAAGTAAGAATTCCGACTTCCAGGTCATCTTCGCCTTGAGAAAAGGCTTCAATAGTTAACATATCATGAGCAGGATTAGGCTGAACATTGAAGTCCATACATTCCTTCCCGTTTTCGGGAATATCTACAAGGGAACTTGAGTAAGTACCCTGCCATCCCTGACCGACATTATTCTTATTTGTGCTGAATATTATCAGCATCTTTCCACTGTATGAGGTTACCGGCTCCGGTATCTGGTTCCCGGTATAATTTGCCAGCATTTGAGAAGTAGCCTGGTCAAAAATTCTGAGGACATCGAGGCTGTCAGCAAGGTCGAATGCGTTGAAACTTAGTGTTACAGAACCGGCTCCGGTAGGTTGAATACGCCATTTGCAAACGGTATTGTCATTGTAGTTCTTGTTGCCGCTCCCATCTTCAATAACTCCCGACTGATCAGTAAGGGTTGTAGTACCTGAGCAATAAACCGGGAATAGTGATTCATAATCTGCTATCCAGCCATCCCTGTTGTCAGAATTATTGGTTTGAAATACGATGAGCAGCTTATTCCCTGATGAGGTGATTGCAGCAGGCAGTGTATTTCCTGAGAAAGTTCCTAATAACGGAGCTGTAATGGTATCCCCATCATACACAGAAACAATGTCATTTCCTTCTTCTGTATCAATTTTGGTAAATGTCAATTTGATAGCCCGGATAGAGTCAAATTCCGAATTTTGTGGTGAAATCAGCCATTTACATTCGGAATTTGGATGATACATGCCCCATCCGCTGCCATCTTCAATAGATCCGCGAAAATCTGTTACCATTGTTGTGCCCTGGCAATAGGATGGATAGGTGTTCTGCAAGGTATCAGGAAACAATGGGATTACTTCCTGTGCATAATTAAAGTTATTTCCTCCCGGAGTGAGGTTATCCAGATAGAAATAACCATCGGATTGGCCTCCCCACCCCCAGTTAAAGTGGAAATATTCTGCTGTCTGGTATCCATCACAGACGAATGCATGGCCTTCTGTGGACTGGACGCCCGCCCAGCCTGCATAATACAAGGGCTTGCGTTGATCCAGGTTGGCAATCAGTATGCTGTCCCAATTTATTGAAATACTATCCCTGAAATAGTAGCGGGTTTCAGGCCCATACCTGAAATAGTTTTTAAGGGAGAAAGCTGCTTTATGATTCCACATTCCGCTGCCCTGAGGGCCATAATCCATATCTACTGAAACACCGAGGTGAAACAACATCAATGCTATCGGGTCATTAGGCCTGTATATGAATGAGGGCATTCCGGTCCAATTGTATGTTGTTGTATCGAAATTGGCAGTAAGTGTCCCATAGGTTGGATGGACATAGGTATAGCTTCCCTGACCCTGTTCCGGGAAACGGTAATAGTACATCAGTTGTCCCATGGCTGTTGCAACACAGCCAGCATAGCAACGGCCATCGGGCCCGCCCGGATCCTGGGGGCATTTCCCGTTGTAATAAGCATCCTGGTTCCAGTGAGAAACCAGCAGGGGGAATACAGCTGTAATGCTAAGTTTATTAACATCTTTAGCGGGTATATTGGAAAGATAATGCTCCCATTTGGCTTTCACTTTCGAATCCGGTTGGATTGATTTCGAAATTGCAAATAAAATCTGATCTTCGTAATGATTCATCCATGAGGCAACATTGCAATAGTTTTGATCAAAGGAACCCTGGAAAGAGTAAGCTAAAACCGGAATAATATTATCGTTGGCCGAAACCAGTACAAATCCACCTTCCTTCATTTCCATATTGTAGTAAAGCGCTTCACCTGATTTGGAATAAACCATGGTTGCAGCATTAACTTCTGATGGCTCAGTAGAAATTATGTTTGCCATTTCCAGCCTTTCAATGAAGAAGTTCCTGGCAACAGCCTTGGCAATATCCTTGCTAACAGTTTTACCTGCAAGAAAGAATGGAAGTATGGATATCAATTGTATGATTATGATCTTCTTCATATGTGCTATTTTTTACAAAAATAAAAAAAGCCATCGCAAACTGCAATGGCTCAATACTATGCTATCTAAAGGCAGGAGATCAATGATTTACTATTACCCTGTGAGTCAAAACTCCATCTGATGAGGCAATCCGAAGCAGGTAGATGCCATTGGGATACGTTGAAACATCGATCTGACCGGCAAATTCGCCTTTTTGGATTTTGTATGAATTCTGGTAAACCTTGGTACCTTGTAATGAATACAATTCCAATGAAACCGGGATATCTTTCTGACTTTGCAACCTGATATTCAAATTCTGGTCTGCAGGATCAGGAAATATCTGTGCGACAGCCTGTTTAGAGAAGTCATCAGTTCCTGTAGTAATGGAAGAGGAATAGTGGAAGCTCCAACCCTGGGCATTGTCAGAATTATTGGAGTGGAACATCAGCAGCAGTTTGCCGGTATTGAAATATAGTGTACCGGGATTCTGGTTACCATAAAGCTTATACAAAAGATCATTATTTTCCTGGTTAAAGATCATCAGGATGTCATTTTGATCGTAAGTGTCAAATTGATCAAAAGTAATTGAGATTGCTTTTACACTATCGGGTACAATCTTGAATTTGCAGAGAGTATTCTCGTGATAGTTGAAGGATCCGCTACCATCTGAAACTGATCCATAAGGGGCAGTAAGGGTAGTAACCCCGGTGCAGAAAACAGCTTTTGCGCAGTTGTATGAAGCAAACCATCCTCCTGCATTCCCTGTAGAACTTGTAGTGAATTTGATGAACATCTTTCCGCCAGTAGAAGTGACAGTTCCTGGCAGGTTTGATCCTGTAAAGCTACCAAGCAAATTGGCTGTGGTATCTTCTCCATCATAAATACTGAGGAAATCCACGTTGTTTTCAAGGTCAAAACGGTGAAAATTGATGCTTACTGATGAGATTGAATCGTTTGGTGCTATGAGCCAGCCGCAATGTGTATTACCAAGGTAAGGAGCTAATGGCCCGCTTCCATCCTCAATGGTACCGGCTGTTGCCCTTAGTGTATCGGTTGATGAACAATAATACGGGTAGTTTCCGGTAGGAACAATACCAACAATGGCACCTTGACCTTCAGTGAAACTGTATCCGCCGGGGTTAAGGTTATCAAGATAGAAATATCCATTATAAGAGCCACTCCAACCCCAGTTGAAATGGAAATAGTCTGTGCCCTGATATCCATCAACATTAAATGCATGACCTCCGGTTCCGAACCCATGGTAATAGAGAGGGTGACCAGCTTCCAGCTCAGTTCTCAACGTAGATTTCCAGGTTTCATCTATAGGTGAAGGTGCATATTCAAGATGGAGGTTAGAATCATAACCAAAATAGGTTTTAAGGGCATTTGCAGCATCATCACTGTAAGCTCCGGATCCACTTGGAGAATACATCATATCAACAGAAATTCCAAGGTGAGATTGAAGCTGAGCCATCTGGAAGTTTTGGACACTGGTTGAATTGGTCATTTCTTCCCATTTATACCGGGTTGCCCCATAATCTGCAGAAAGGTAACCATAGCTTGAATAGTAGCCATGCGATCCTGTTCCCTGCAAAGGCCATCGCCAGTAGTTAACAACCTGTGACATGGCTGTGGCAACACAACCGGCCCAAACGTGTCCGCCTGATCCTCCTGCATCCACAGGGCATAAATAATTATAAGGAAAGCCCTGGTCCCATGTAGTTGAAAGCATTGGGGAAACGGCAGTATTGGCATTCTTTGTTACCGGTGAAGTACCAGACAAATAGGATTGCCATGCCAACGTGGTTTTCTGATCAGGATTGACTGAATGTCCTATGCCGAATTCAATCTGGTCCTTATATCCCTTGAGCCAGGCAGAGAAGTTTTCCGGCATATCTGTATCTGGATAATCACTCTCGGCGGAATAGGCCAAAACCGGGTATGATGCATCATCTGCAGAAATCAGGATAAATCCGGTTGGATGAAGCTGGAAAACATAAATCAACTCCAGTCCATTGGAACGCAATGTTATAGGATCCAGATTGTCCTGAAGAGCAGCATCTGAATTACTGAAATGTTCAGAAATTACTGATTTTGCAGTTAATCTTGCCTCTGCGACTGTAACATGCTTTGCATACAGGGCGGAAGAGAATAATACAAGAATGATAAAGAGATTGATTTTGAATCGCATACGCTTTGATTTTGCTTCAAAAGTACTAAAAAATAATCCCGGGATACAATTTATCCCGGTTTTTAGTAAAAGAAATATTACTCTTTTGAAGCAATCTGAAAGCCAACCTGTTACTTATGGTTATTGCCTTGACAGCATTCTTGCTACTTCGTTGGCAATGCGGACGTTGTAATCAAAAGCAAGTTGCTTGTGATTAACCAGGTCGACGACCGTACCAATAATGCACAATCCTCCTGTAAACAGGTAAAGGATGCCCATTCCTACCTGGTCGATCAGAAAGCGGTGTACCCCGGAAATTCCGACAAATCCGAGTAATGCTGTAAGCAGGATGATCTGTGGATCTCTCCTCCTGCTGCGATAGATATTTGCAAAATTCACCAGTTGTTGTTCGTCAAAATTATTGACTAGGGACTGGACATAAGTCATTTCCTGGAATTCCAGTTCAGGAAGAATTTGATAAAGCTGTGCCATGGTTTGGGTTGTTTTGTTTCTAAATCTAAATATACACATTTACAATCAGATGGTTTGAGGGCAAATCGTATATCGTTTAACTTTTCTTTGTGCCATTTATGACGCTACCTAAAAAGCATGGTTACAAATACGTAAAAAAAAAGCTATCTCCTTTCGAAGATAGCTTGAATAAATAACTTATTCAGCACTTATTCAACAAGTAATTTCCTGCTGATTTTCCCTTTTTCAGAGGTAAGTGTGAGCATATATATTCCCGGCTTCATTTGAGTAAGAGAGATATTCTTTTCAAAGCTGCCTTGTTGAACTGACAAAGGTTCTGCATATATCTGCTTGCCTGTCATATCACTGATTGATAGATTTACGTCAGATGATTCCGATGAAGCCAACCTTAGAACAGTATAACTTTTTGCGGGGTTGGGAGAAAGTGAAAGCCCTGAAATTCCGGTAAGTTTGTCAACACCAACATTCGATGTTGTATAATGAGCATTAAAACCTCCTGCAGTATTGTAACCGTTGGCTTTGAACATGACCAGAAGCCCGCTTGTGGGAGATACGATAGGATCTGGTATCTGGTTTCCAGTTAAGGTAGCAAGTAAGGTACTAGGTGTTCCAATGGAATAAACCAGCAACTGGTCATTTTCTTCCAGGTCGAAACTGCTGAAGGAAAGTGTAAGATCGGTAGCATAAGGTGGCTGGATTTTCCATTTGCAGGTTGCATTGTTATTATAATTATTAGAACCACTGCCATCAGAAAAGTCACCATAAGGTGCTGTTAATATTGTTGATCCGGCACAGAAGGAAGGATAAACGGAGTGATATTCTGCTGTCCAGCCAGCTGATTCTCCACTTGCATCAGTTATAAACTTCAGGAACATCTTGCCAGCAGTTGAAGAAACTGAGGGTGGGATGGAAGCACCAGTAAATTTGTTTATTAAAGGAGCATTTTCATTTGCACCATCGTAAATATACAAGGTGTCGGAAGGATCAACATTGAATGCAGTGAACGCAAGCGTTAAATAGCTTACGGAATCGGTGGGATTCAGTAGCCAGGTGCAACTTGAATTAGGGTCATAATTAATGCGCAGGCTACTGCCATCTTCAAAGCTTCCATTAGCATCGGTGATTACCCTGCTGCTGCATCCGTAAGGATAATTTACATTGGGGATGATGTTCCTGATCATTGCCTGCTGTGTGGTGAAACCATAAGGATTGGCCAGTGTGTAATAGCCGTTTCCGTATCCACTCCATCCAAAATTAAAATGGAACATTTTTGTAGAACCTGTAACCTGGTAACCATCACAAATCCAGGCATGGCCGCCTCCGGTAACAGGAGTTGGGTCAACACCGGAATAATATATTGGTTTGAGGGCGTCAAGTTGTTCAACTACCATGTTTTCCCAGGTTGTAGCGGAATAGCTGCTTCTGCCGAGGTATTGAGTTGATGTTGAATATCCAAAATGTGAGATAAGGGCATTGGGAACATCTGTACTATATGCGCCGGAAGCCTGCGGGCCATAAGACATATTGACAGAAACACCGGCATGGTATATTAACTGTGCTACTGCAGGAATACATTGTCCACTGTTGGAATTCAACTGGTCAATCATGCCATCCCAGTCATAATAGGTTGTACCATAATTAACGGATAAAGTTCCATAAGGAGGGCAATTATATGTATGTGTACCTATACCATGAACAGGGTAACGATAATAATACATTATCATACTCATGGCTGTTGCAACACAACCTGTTAAGACATGGCCATCAGAGCTACTGGCATCAACTGGGCATTCAACATTGTAAGGTGTCGGTTGATCCCAGGTTGCCGTGATGAGCGGGCCAATATCGTTGGTTGATTGAACAGAGTAATCTCCTTTTACATTATTGTAGGAATTCCATTGATTTTGAATCTCAGGAACAGAGGTTTCCGGGTGATTGCGGACAAATTCAACCTGATCTGCAAAATTCTGCAGGTAATAATCAAATTCAGCTGAAACACCTGGAGCCGGGAAAGACCCTGGGAAAGAGTAACCGATGACTGGAACCAGCTGATCTTCAGCAGAAATAATAATAAAGCCGTTCCCATTATTTGAAAATACGAAGTATGCAGGTTTGCCATTTACTTCCTTGCTTGTTAATTCGATGAGATTCAGTGAACTTGCCGAAAGAGGAAGCTGATGGTTCACAATGCGTTCCATAAGGAAGTTTGTAGCAACCATGCGAGCCATATCTTTCTCGACAACTTTTGCAAACAAGGATGGGAAAGCCGAAAGCAGCAATACCAGTGTGAAGAATAAGGAGCGAGTTTTCATGTTAAGTTTTTATTTGTTTTCTGATCTGTTGCCTGCCTTTGGGCAGGTAAGGATTATTAAAGGTTGATTTTGGGT
Source organism: Bacteroidota bacterium (assembly GCA_013376995.1). Classification (GTDB taxonomy): domain Bacteria; phylum Bacteroidota; class Bacteroidia; order Bacteroidales; family UBA4417; genus UBA4417. Next base: position 156,760 of record JACAAZ010000005.1, read on the forward strand.
TTGAACTCGTTTACTTAAGCAAATTACTGATGAAAAAAATGTTTAACATGTAAGTTTTACCATCAGTTGATATTTGAAGGAACCAAAAGTAATAAAAGAACAAACATAATATTAAATCGTTCAAATTCGAGGCATAAATTACTGATACTCTTCGGGCGGTGTGCTCATGTGGCTGTATGCCTTTTTAATACCTTTGTTCGATATTTAAATCATTGGGCTGATATGAAAATACTGATTGAAAATATTAAGGAATTGGTTCTTGTAGAGGATACACAACGTGCTTATGTTGCAGGTTCAGAAATGGCCAGCCTTTCGACCATAAATAATGCCTTCCTGCTGATTGACAAGGGGAAGATTTCTGAATATGGCAGGATGGAGGAATTATTCATGCCCACTGAAGAAAATAAAAGGCTGAAGAAAGTCGATGCCAGCGGTAAAATGGTTTTCCCATCATTCTGTGATTCCCATACTCACCTGGTATATGCCGGTAGCAGGGAGATAGAATATGTGGATAAGATTAAAGGACTATCCTACGAAGAGATTGCAAAAAGAGGGGGTGGGATACTCAATTCAGCCAAACGGCTGCACAACACTTCTGAAACAGAACTCATCGCCCAGGCACTTGAGCGACTTGAGGAAATTACCTGGCTGGGAACGGGTGCAGTTGAGATCAAGAGCGGTTATGGATTAACTACTGAGGATGAATTGAAAATGCTCCGGGTTATACGGAAACTCAAAGAATTATCACCGCTTACAATTAAATCAACTTTTCTTGGTGCTCATGCTGTTCCGCTTGAATTTAAAGGCCGGCAGGGAGATTATGTTGAACGGGTGATCAATGAAATGATTCCATTGGTTGCTTCTGAAGAACTAGCCGACTTTATTGATGTTTTTTGCGATAAAGGATTTTTTACAATTGAAGATACTGAACGAATCCTGATGGCTGGGATGAAATATGGCCTCAGGCCCAAGATCCACGCAAATGAACTGGATTATTCAGGAGGAATCGAAGTTGGAGTGAAGTACAATGCTCTTTCCGTCGACCACCTGGAGTATACGGGCGAAAAACAAATAGAGGTTCTCAGGGGGAGTGAGACCATGCCCACTGTATTGCCGGGTGCAGCTTTTTTTCTTGGGATGGTTCATGCTCCTGTACGAAAAATGATTGATGCCGGTTTGCCGGTAGCTCTGGCAAGTGATTTTAATCCAGGGTCTTCACCTTCAGGAAATATGCAATTGATCCTTTCAATGGGGTGCATTCAATACAGGATGACACCTGAAGAAGCTATCCATGCAACGACGCTTAACTCAGCCTATGCAATGGGGGTTAGCGAGGAGATGGGAAGTATTGCTATTGGTAAAAAGGCAAACGTATTTATCACAAAGCCAATACCTTCTATAGAGTTTCTTCCTTATGCATTCGGAAGTAATAAGGTTGATACTGTGATTTTAAACGGAAAAATACTGTAATGAAGCAGCAGGCATAATTTCAGAAGCTACCACATTGCCACCTGATAAGGCAGATAATGACTCCATGATCATCTCTGGGTGCCATGAAAAGCCTGCCATGTCAGGTAAATGGCAGTTATCAGCAAGAGTACGAATATCGTTATAAATCCTACACTGGCTTTTTCTGCATAATAGCCAGAAGTATTCAATAAAGTATAAAAGAGCATACCAATTGACATGAGCAGCATGCCTTCCCCCTGGCCTTTGGTGTATAGTACTCTAATGCCACTGATGATAAGCATGAGGGACGTGCAGAGCTCTACTGCAATATGAAAACGGGATTCAGTCGGTCGGGAAGAAACTTCAGGTATTAAATGATTAACAAGAAAAAACACCCAAAGTCCCAATAAAAAGGAACCTGTAATTAAGGCATATATGGCAAGGGGCCTGGCTCTGTTCATGCTTCCGTATTTATTGATTCTGAATTGCTTAAGTTTCATTTTTCCTGGGTTATTTCTGTGATTTCATCCACTCCAAAATGCCTTTTATAATTTCATTTTTTTCGAACTCATTGTGTAGTTCATGAAATAAACCCTGGTAAGTTACAAATTTGCATCCTGAAGGACAGGCTGCTGCAAATTGCTGGCTGGCGGAATGCGATGTTATTTTATCAGAAGATCCGTGGAGGAGTAGTAAAGGCAAAGTCCATTCTCCGGCTTTTTCCAGGACAGATTCCCCTGAATTGCTGATAATATTGAAAGTGCCTAATGTAATTCTGCCATGTACTAAAGGGTCATTTCGGTATGCATCGCTGATCAGGCTGTCGTGGGTAAGGTCATCCGCATTGATGCCATTTGACAATGACAAAGCAGGCATAAACGAACTGAAAAGTCTTCCCAAAATCCTGGCCGGAGCTCCCGGTGGTTTTGCCAACCTTAACCATGGGCTTGAAGAAACAACAGCGGCAACCGATGGTTTTCTATTCAGGCAATAGCTTAGTACAAGGTTACCACCCATACTTTGCCCATATAGAATAACAGGCAGGGATTGATGCTTTTCCATGGCATGGTTCAGCAAGAAACCAATGTCATCCAACAGTTCCCCAAAGGAATTGAAATGGCCTGGTTTTCCCTGGCTTTTTCCGTTACCCCTCAAATCAGGAGCAAAAAAGATAAAGCCGTTATTTGCAGCGCTTTCACCAAAGTGAATGAATCTGCCTCCATGGTCCGATAGTCCATGGATTAGAAATATAAGCGCAACAGGCTTTGTATCAGGGATCCATTCCCTGATATGAAAGCAGGTGTTCCTAGGATCTTTGAGGGTTGTTTCTGTGAAAACCATTTGTCGAAAATAATAAATTATCCTGACAGGCTATGTTTTGACAAAAAATAGAATCAGTTGAACAGTTTTTTGATCCTGCTGATAACATTTCCATCCGGCATGAGCAAGTTGTATTCAGTAAGGATATTTGGGCTGCCCATAGAAACTGCTGGATTCCTGTATTCCATTCTACCTTCTGTTATTTTTTTTGCAGTCATATGGACTTCGCTAACTCCGGTTGATTGAATGATTTCCAAAATATTAGTCTCATTTATTCCACCACCTGGCATTATGACTATTTGGTTTCCTGCTGCTTGTTGCAGTTCCTTTATTTTTTCAAGTCCATCCATAGCGGAAGCTCTGCAGCCGGAGGTCAAAATCCGCTTTATTCCTAACCCTATTAGAGTATCCAAAGCATTAAGAGGATCCCTGGTCATATCAAAAGCCCTGTGAAATGTGATTTCCATTGATCCTGCTTGCTTTAAAATTAGTTGCATTCTTGTAGAATCGATAGAACCATTACTATGTAGTACACCGGTTACAATTCCATCAACCCCTTCGTTTTTAAGTATTTCAATATCTGTTAACATTGTTTCAAATTCTCGGCTTGAATAGTAAAAATCCCCCTCCCTTGGCCTGATCATAACATTTAGAGGGATATTTAACAATTTCCTGACCGTTTGTATGCATCCCGATGAGGGTGTTAGTCCGCCTTCAAGAGGAGAACTGCATAGTTCAATCCTGTCGGCACCAGATTTTTGGGCGATAACTGCTGCTTCAACAGAGAAAGTTGCTATTTCGATCAGCATTTCATGTATTTTAAAAAATCATTCTTTGCAAGATTGATGAAGCCATTTACTTGTGAAAACCCGTAAATCCTTATCAATGACAATACTGCTAAGATTTCTTTACGCCAGGAAGACACTCCGATTTCAGTCCTAAAGTGTCAAAAGTAGAAGTAAAGCTCGGGAATTTTGCTGAAAAAAGTACTTTGATTGATGTTTTTCTAATTATGACTCTATTTACCTATCAGGTGAAGTCCGTTATTATTTGAGACCAGATTCTAATTTGGTTTATGCAGTGAAAATATCTTTGCAATCGATTGCGAAAAAAAAAGTTTTCTCTGCAAACGTTTGCATGCAGAATGCCACTTGACTGGAAATAGTTAATACTATAAATTTACCGCATTAACCTTGTAAATGAAACACTTATCCTGAATTAACTACCACTTATGAAGAAGTATTTTTTACCCTTGATTTCTTTTTTACTTTCGTTCCTAACCTTAAGTACTTTCGCTCAGAAATCCCCGAACGGTGACATATGGCTTCATATGTTAACAACAGGTCAACCTGCAGCTACTAAATTTCTGGGTGATCAACTCAATGGGGGTAGTTCCTGGTTCATCAATTTTGAAGTTGGCCAGGCAAGCTGGAACCTTACTGATGCCGGGGTTGGGCTTAGCAATACCGATCCCTCAGGATGGACATGGCAGACTGCTAACTGGTATGAAAATGGGTCGGGGAGCAACAAAAGAGTAAGATCTGATTTTGGGAGTTTCCGTTTTACAGCTACAGGTAACTGGTATTTTGCAGGTCGTGCCAAGAGTGATGCAGGTGATGCATTTCATTATGCAAATTCTGATAGTTGGGATCATACTACAACATTTTCCCCCATCTATTATTTTACAGTAACTGCACTTAATAACCCTTCTGCTCCATCCGCCACGCTCAACAGCGGTAGTCCGTCAAGTTCCATCAATCTGACCTGGAGTTTAGATCCACAGAGCCATTATGTTATGATTGTCCGCAAAAAGGTCACAGATTCATGGACAGAGCCAGCGCAAGGCACTGCTTACACTGTTGGGGCTTCTATCGGAAGCGGGGTAGTTGTTTATTTTTCAAATGGCAGCAGTTATACCAATACAGGGCTAACTTCATCAACAGGTTATGATTACAAGGTATATTCAGAAAATTTTACTTTTTACAGCTCAGGAGTGACAACTGCTACAGTTTATACCGCTTCTGCCGCTACTGATTATTTCAGGTCAAAATCTACAGGAAGCTGGAATTCTGCCTCTACCTGGCAATCCTCAAATAATAACTCTAACTGGGCTGATGCAACCCTGGTACCAACCAGCAGTGCCAATTCTACAATTGTAAAGAACCCTCATACAGTAACTATCAGCACCGCTGAAACAGCAAATGCATTAACAATTGAGAGCGGTGCAGTTTTAAGTGTTTCATCAACAGGCAGTCTTTCGGTAAATGGTTCGTTTACCAATAGTGGTTCTGCAGCTTCCATGGTAATTGAAAATGGAGGATCATTGATTACCAGTGGCGGCGTTTCCGGATCTGCAACTGTAAAGCGAGTTATAAGTTCCGATAATAACTGGCATTTCCTATCTGCTCCGGTTTCAGGTCAAAATATTTGTGACGGCAATTTTGCTCCTTTACCTGCTAACTTTAATTCTACAACCGGAGCGACCTTCGATTTTTACAAATGGAGCGAACCCACTGTCAGTGGTAATAAGAATTGGATAAACCTAAAAAATTCAGATTGGACTTTGAATACGGGTAGTTATGGAATTAATCCTCAATTCGGAGTGGGCAGTGGATACCTGGTGGCCTATTCTTCTTCTTTTTCCGGAAGTACTACCAAGACCTTTGCAGGTTCACTTAATTCCGGCAATCAAACTATTTCACTTGGAAATACAGGTACCAGCTGGAACCTCATTGGCAATCCATTTGCTTCAGCAATCAACTGGGATGGGGTAACCAAGACCTCACTCGATGGGGGCTACTACTATGTATATAATGCAGCCAAATCAGGCGGGTCTGGTTATGAATCATACCTGGACGCAACTCATAAGACCTCAGGAGCGAATGGGAAAATATCTTCTTCACAAGGTTTCTTCGTTAAAGCAAGTGGTACTTCAATAGTACTTCCCAATAGCGCCAGGGTGCATGACAATAATTGGATGAAATCTCCTGCTACAGATCCCGTTGACCAGCTTGTTCTTTCCTTGCATGACACAATCAACTACGATGAAGCGTACCTGGTTTTTGAAAATACCGGCACAAGTTCCCGTGATTTTTATGATGCTTTCAAGATGTTTAGCCTGGATGCCAGTATACCGCAGTTGGGTACTTTGGCTGATGATAATACTGAACTAACTATCAATTCATTGCCTTTCAGTACAGAAGCATTTTCAGTACCAGTTAGGATGTACATTCCATCTGAAGGCAGTTATTCATTTGGAATCAGTGGAATCCAATCCTTCGTTATCCCTCCGACTATAGTGCTTGAGGATAAAACGGCAGGCGTAAACCAGGATATGGTAGCAAATCCAGTTTATTCATTTCTGAGTTCTCCTCAGGATGATCCTGACCGATTGATTCTTCATTTTGAAGGGCTCACAGCAGTGAAGGAACCTTCAATTAAGTCAGAGAAATTTCTAGTTCAGTTTACAGATGGAATCGTAAAGTTGATATGTTCTGATAATTCTTTTAGCGGGACTGCTTATGTATATGATATAACTGGCAGACTCATTACAGAAATACCTATCAAGGCTGGAAAAATTACACAAGTCGACCTCAGGGGGAAGGCTGGTGTATATGCATTAACTGCTGTTTCAGGACAAGAGCGTTTCAGCAGGAAATTAATTGTTGAATAGCCCGGGGCCGCGATTCACCTGATCACTTTCAAATTGCTGTATAATAAGATCAATTTTATTGATCAACTATTTATTCATCTTAAAACACGGAATAAATCATAATCAAAAACCCAAAAACCCAACTTTTTTACGCTATGAAAACTTTCTACAAACCAAAATTCCTTCAACATTTTCTTGTTGTGTTGATACTCTTCTTCTCTGGAGTATTTTCAGGAAATTATTCTGCTTATGCAGATATCTACCAGCCTGAAGGCTTAAATATGCCTGGTGTTTGGAACGGGTGGACGAACCCACCGGCCAATAATCTTGCTCTTGCCAGTTATACCCAGGTTACCAATGGGAGGGTGACAAAAATGTTAACAGGAACACCACGATGGCAGACCATTTTTTCTGTTGCCGCATCAGGCGGAGATTTAACAGGAGGCACTTATCAATGGCTTTTTACGAGTGGAGCTACCTCCAGCCCCTGGGGAAATAAATGGGGGGGTGTTACTAATGTTACAATGAACACTCTTCAGAATTACAATCTGGGCGGTGCAAATAACGGTATTACCATATCCAATGGTAAATGGTATACCATGAATTGGCAGGATAACGGGTATGCAAATACACAGGCCATTTATATGGAAACAAGTGCCCAGCCTGTAAATATTCAAGCTGTTTCAGTACCGGTCACTGCTACTGCAGGAGTTCCCGTAACTGTAACGGTAACTTTGTCTGCTGCTAAATGCGCAGAAGAGATCATTTATCTTCGTTATACCACCAATAACTGGACTTCATCTTCAGTGTTGCCAGTAAGTATGACGGGCACCACGGGAACTGTAATTATTCCCGGACAACCTGACGGCACTACAGTTGCCTGTTATGCTTTTTCTTCAACGCTCTCAAGTGTCACGGGTAATTACGACATGGTGAGCATTAAGATCAATAACAACGGTGGTGTCAATTATTCGTATCCTGTAGGGGCACCTCCTATTAGCTGGGCTAATCTTGATAGTCCTGCTTCAGCCACAATAAATCCTGGTCAAACAGTTAACGTTTATTCACAGGTATACATTGCAGGCGCGACCGGACAATCAACTGCTGCGCCGGGAGTTCAAGCTTGGATAGGTTACAGTTTAAGTAATACGAATCCTAATACATGGACAGATTGGGTAGCAGCTTCCTATGTAAGTGCCTCAGGTGTTAATGACAAGTATAAGGCTACAATCGGCTCAAGTCTTGCTCCAGGAGCCTATTATTATGCCAGTCGATTTAAACTCGGTGCCGGTGCTTATGTTTATGGGGGATACAATGGAGGATACTGGGATGGAACAACGAATATTTCGGGTGTTTTAACAGTATCTGGAGCACCGCCCGCAGTTACAACAGGATCAGTTTCATCGGTTACTTCAGCAACAGCAAGCATCGGCGGAACAGTGGTAAGTGATGGTGGTGCAACCGTTACTTCAAGGGGTATCTGTTGGAGTACAGCGCCATCGCCTACAATCCTTAATTCACATACCAGTGATGGCACCGGAATTGGTTCTTTCAGTGGTTCTCTTACTTCTCTTACTCCAGGCACTACCTATTATGCAAAAGCTTACGCAACAAACTCCTATGGTACTTCTTATGGTGATGAGGTAACCTTTACCACACTTTATACTGTGACTTTTTATGTTGATATGTCAACGTTCATTGGGACATTTGTTCCCGGAGTGGACTTAGTTTATATCGCCGGAGGATTTCCGAATGCACTGTCATGGAATGTTCCCGGGTCAAATCCGGATCTGTCGATGACTCAGGTAGGATCAAGTTTGACTTATACTGTTTCAATTTCCCTTCCTGCAGGAACCTATCCTTTCAAGCATTTCCATAATGCCGGATGGAACGGAGGAGAATGGACCGGAGGAACAGACCGTAGTGTGGTTGTTTCAGGAAATATGGTAGTTAATAGCAGTTGGGGAGGTGACCTTGAGTGGGTTAACCTTCAGTGGCCGCTGAGCGGGACAATACTGCCATCTGGCGATTTCAACGTTTCAGCCCAGGCATTTGTCTCCCATGGAAAGACCGGTATAGTTGGTGGAGACCCAAGCTTACAGTGTTGGATTGGTTACAGTACATCCCAATCTGACCCAAGTACATGGACACATTGGGTGCCTGCTAGTTACAGCTCAGCATTTAATAATGCAAATGATGAATTTGTAGCGAATATCGGATCAGGTATCGCCGCATCCGGAACTTATTATTATGCCAGCAGGTTTAAATTGGGCGCAGGCAATTATTTGTATGGTGGATATAATTCTGGAATATGGAATGGTACCACTAACATTTCAGGTACTCTGAACATTGTAAACAGCTTTACATTTACTGTTACCACCGGTGCTGTTTCTTCATTATCGGGTACCAGTGTAACTGTGAACGGGAATGTTCTTGCAGATGGCGGTAATGCAGTTACTGACAGGGGAATTTGCTATGGCACATCAGCTGACCCAACTCTGGCAAACAGTTTTGTTCAATCAGGGGCTGGCTTAGGGGAATTCACAGTTAATCTAACATCCCTTCTTCCAGGAACAACATACCATGCGAGGGCATATGCAACGAATTCCACGGGAACAATTTATGGTTCGGATATCCAGTTTACTACTTATTATCATGTTACTTTCAACATTGATATGTCAACCTGCAGCAGTTTTGTAGAAGGGGTTGATTCTGTTTACATTGCAGGAGGTTTTCCATCTGCTTTCTGGCATGAGCCAGGTACAAACCAGAATTTGAAGTTTTCTGCTGGTCCAATACATTCACTTACTTTGGATTTACCTGCCGGAACATATGAATTCAAGCACTTCCTTAACGCTACATGGGCAGGGGGTGAATGGATTGCCGGAGGTAACCGTTCAGTTATAGTATCAGGCAATGACACTTATAACAATACCTGGGGTGGTAGCATCAATTGGGCTAATCTTCAATATCCCGGAACTGGTTCAATGAACATTGGTGATTCATACGATGTTTACGCGCAGGCTTATATTCCTAATGGAATTACCGCTGCTGTTGGTGGAACCTTCGGATTACATGCATGGATTGGATACAGCACCAACCCGACAGATCCTTCTACATGGACAAACTGGATTCCTGCAGACTTTTCAAGTCAGTCATCGGATAACGATGAATTTAAAGCTAACCTGGGTATTGTCCTCACCACTCCGGGCACCTATTATTATGCAAGCAGATTCAGGTTTGGAAATGGAAGTTATGTTTATGGTGGATATTATGGCGGTTACTGGGATGGAACAAATAATATTTCAGGAGTTCTGACCGTATTACCTCCAGCAACTAAAACCTGTTACCTGAAAATCTTTATTGAAGAGTTATATGATGGTGTTAGTGGCACTATGAAGCAAGCTATGGATGTTGGTCCATTGCCAAAATTTGGAACCGGGATTGCAGACCAGGTTACCATTGAATTGCATAATGCATCAACGCCCTATGCTACTGCCTATACTTTTTCCAATGTTGATTTGCTAACAGATGGATCAGTTTCAATCAGCACGATTCCGGGGAATATATCAGGCTCATATTATATTGTTGTCAAACATCGTAACAGCATTGAAACCTGGAGCAACTCAGCCATTGCTTTTGATTTGCCCGGCGCAGTAAGTTTTGATTTTACAACGGATGCTGCCAAAGCATATATGAGCAACCTGAAATCTGTTGGTACAGCATGGGTAATCTATGGCGGGGATGCAACAGCTGATGGAGTGGTTGATGGGTCAGACATGGCGAATGTAGATAATGCAAGTACAGCGCTTCTACAAGGCTATTTGACTGAGGATGTGAATGGAGACGGAATCGTTGATGGAACAGATATGGCAATGGTTGATAATAATTCGACCTCCGTTGTTCAGGTTCAAAGACCTTCTGCCAAATAAAGAAAACGCAATCGGAATTCAGGAGAAACCCGCTAGTTTGGTTTCTCCTGAAGCCCTGATTTTGAAATGAAAATAAGTAACCTGATAATCAGGTAATAAATAAGGAGTATATTGTATCCTTTTTCTTTTTTATTCCGGGTACGAAGAAAAGTCAATTACATTTATCTAAACATGAAAAATCAGATGAAACTAAACAGTGTAAAACAAGTTTTGGGAGTAACCATTATTATTTTATTGACTATGTGCTATCCGTATCAACGCTTGAAAGCACAAATCTGGGAACCGGAAGGTATCAGTATGCCCGGTCTTTGGAACGGCTGGACTAATCCACCAGTAAATGTCCTTGCTCTTGCCAGTTCAACTCAGGTCCCCGGTGGTTTGGTTACAAAAATAACTTCTGGCACTGTTAGATGGCATACTACTATCAAGGTAGCTGCTACAGGGGGCGATGTTATTGGCGGTTCTTATCCTTTTCTGTTCACAAGCGGGCCAACTTCGAATCCCTGGCAGAATACCTGGAAGGATGTTAGTGTAGTTATGAATACCATTCAGAATTACAGTTATAATGGAGCTGCTGATGATCAGATTACTGTAGTCAATGGGAAATGGTATACAGCTAACTGGCAGGATAACGGTTATTCAGCTACCAATGCTATTTTCATGGAAACATCGGGAAACCCCGTTGATATTTCTACAGTATCACAGTCTCCACTTCCCGGACAGGTGGCAGTTGGACAAAATGTTACCGTGAGTATCACTCTTTCGGCTGCTCCTTGTGCAGAAGAATTATTCTACCTGAGGTATTCAAACGATGGTTTCACAACCACTCACCTGTTGCCTATTATTCCAACCGGGACCGCGGGTTCAGCTGTTATCCCTGCTACAACGGGTACAGTAAGTTATTATATATTTTCAACTACAGTGGCAAATCCCACTGCCGATTATGATATGTATGCACTAAAGGTTAATAATAATGCCGGAACAAATTACAGTTTCTATTATAATACCAGTAATACGAATGTTACCTTCAGGGTAAACATGTCGCAACAAACAGTATCTCCTGACGGAGTGCATCTTGTTGGAGACTTCCAGGGTTGGAATACCACTGCTACACCTATGACCAATGCAGGGGCAGGTATTTATTCAGTTACTCTCCCTCTTATGAGCCAAAGCTACCAGGAATACAAATTCCTCAATGGTAACAGCTATGTTGGCGAAGAGACGGTTCCCGCTGCCTGTGGAGCAGATAATGGCTCAGGTGGTTTTAACCGTTTTATTACTATCCCCCAGTCTGATTCAGTGCTTGGAGCCGTTTGTTTTTCAAGTTGTACAGCATGCCTGCCTCAGGTTAATGTAACCTTTTATGTTGACATGGCTAATGAAACTGTCTCAGCTGATGGCGTTCATCTTGCCGGTGATTTCCAGGGCTGGAATCCGGCAGGTACGCCCATGACTTTGCTTGCTGATAAGGTATATTATACCACTGTTACTCTTGAGGCAAATTCAGTGCATCAGTATAAATTTATTAATGGTATAACCTGGGACGGAAAAGAATCAGTGCCTGCTACATGCGGTGTTGATGATGGAAACGGTGGGTACAATCGTTCAGTGAATGTAGAGTCTACCAATATGGAACTTCCGTTTGTTTGTTTTTCAAGTTGTTCAGCCTGTGCTCCGCCAGCAGAATTGAAAAATGTAACTTTCAAAGTGAATATGTCTGAACAGACTGTTTCTCCTAATGGAATCCACCTGGTAGGCGATTTCCAGAACTGGAATCCAGATACCACTGAAATGACCCTAATGGGAAATGGAATCTATACGGTTACACTTCCTATGGGGCAAGGTTCTTACCACGAATATAAATTCATCAATGGTACAACCTGGGCTGAAGAGGAATCAGTGCCGACCGAATGTGGAGTTGATGATGGAAATGGAGGATACAACCGTTTCTTTACATTGTCGACTAACGATACCATTATGGATGCAGTATGTTTTGCAAGCTGTGCTCCATGTGCAGCCCCTCCGGCTACTTCAGTTGTTACTTTCCGTGTCGATATGAAAGAAGTTATTGTTTCCGACTCAGGAGTGCACCTAGCAGGAAATTTCCAGGGATGGGATACTCATGCAACCCCTATGACACTCATTGCAGATGGCATTTATGAGGTTAGTGTTCTGATCAATGAGGGTTACCTTTCTCAATACAAGTTCATCAATGGCAATGCCTGGACTGATGCAGAAATCGTACCTTCTGATTGTGGGATGGATGATGGGAATGGCGGGTTTAACCGATTCCTCACTGTTCCTGTTTCGGATACCGTGACCGATGCAGTATGCTTAAATCAATGTTCTGTTTGCCATGTTGGTTTACCGGAGTCGCCGGGGGCTAAGCTCGAGGTAGGTAAGTTATGGCCTAATCCTTCGAATGATGTTTGTACCATCAATCTGAATAGCCCGGATAAACTGAATGTTAAGATAAGGGTACTTAATTCAGTAGGGATCCTCGTTATTCCTGAGGTTGTCAGCGAAATTCCCTCAGGCAGCCAGATGCTCCGGTTAGATGCAAGCCATCTTATTCCGGGAATGTACATTGTTTCGATGGAAATATGGATGAATGGCCAGAAATCAGTTGTTAACCGTTGCCTGATCAAAAAATAAGTCCAATAAATTAATATTTAAGCCCGCCTTGATTCCAGGGTGGGCTTATTTTTTTGATTGAATATCCTGATATATTTGTGTTTAAAACTGATTTTATGGCAAACCTACCAGAATCAAATCATCGACTCATTTCGAAAGGCTTGCTGCTTCCTTTTATCCTGGTTACAGCTTTATTTTTCCTATGGGGTATACCTAACAACCTGAACGATGTGCTTATCAAGCAGTTTATGAAATCGTTCGAGCTGTCACGTTTCCAGGCGGGTTTGATTCAATCAGCTTTTTATATGGGGTACTTCATCCTAGCTATGCCAGCGGCATTGGTGATGAAGAAATACGGCTATAAAACAGGCCTGGTTTGCGGATTACTTTTATACAGTATTGGCTGTTTGCTTTTCTGGCCGGCAGCTGTTGTTGGCAAGTATGAAGTCTTTCTCCTTGCTTTGTTTGTAATTGCTTCAGGACTGGCATTTCTTGAAACAGGGGCAAATCCTTTTATCACACTCCTGGGCGATCCGGGTTCTTCTGAAAGGAGGCTTAATTTTTCCCAGGCATTCAATCCAATAGGATCTATAACCGGTGTGCTGATTGGGACACTATTCATTTTCTCCGGAATAGAACACGATTCTGCAAGGATTGCGACTATGAAACTTAGCGGTGAGTACCTGACATACCTGCATCATGAAACCATGCGAGTGGTAACACCTTATCTTGTGCTTGCTGCTGTTACAATACTTATGGCCCTGTTGATCATGCTGGTGCATTTTCCACGAATTGAAGAGGGAAGGGATGACCGGGCACATCCAGGCCCTCAGAAATTCAGCGCTTTATTCAGGTTCCCACATTTTGTTAAAGGTGTTGTTGCCCAATTCTTTTATGTAGGAGCACAGGTAGGGACCTGGAGTTATTTCATCCAGTATGTACAGGATTATACAGGGCAAAATGAGAAAATTGCCGGCTATTTTCTAACAGGAACTTTGGTTGCCTTTATGCTTGGCAGATTCTCCGCTACATTTTTGATGAGGTTTATCAAACCAAGCAAGCTTATGGGAATTTACAGCCTGACTAATATTCTTCTTGTAGGGTTGGCTATCCTTTTACCCGGATGGATCGGAGTATGGTCAATATTTTTGACAAGTTTTTTCATGTCGTTGATGTTCCCAACCATCTTTGCATTGGGATTAAAAGGACTTGGACCTTACACCAAGATAGGCGGGTCAATGATTGTTATGGCAATCATCGGAGGAGCATTCTGGACCCCGGTTATGGGACTTATAGCTGAGTCAATGAAGAGTATGGCAATTGCTATGATGATCCCTTTGTGTGGTTATATCTATATTTCATGGTATGCATTTTCAGGTTGCAAACCTGGCGGTAATCTTTACCATTCAGATATAAAAACATCGAATATATAATAATATGTCAGTGTAAATGGATTAAATTTGTTTACAGATAAACTCTCATCCTATCTTCTCAGCTAAAATTAAATGTTACAGGAAAATTTCGTTGAATACATCCAGGATAGTATTCGTAAAAATTGGGATACGGATGCATTAGCTGATTACAAAGGAGAATCCTTCACTTACGGAGAGGTAGCTTACCAGATTTGCAGGATTCATGGCTTCCTGAAAGAGGCAGGAGTTGGGAAACAGGACAAGATAGCCCTGGTTGGTAAAAACTCTTCCCGCTGGGGGATCCTTTACTTATCCATTACATCATACGGGGCTGTAGTTGTTCCTGTTCTTCCTGAATTCAAACCTGCTGATACACACCAGATTATTAACCATTCAGATGCCAGGGTTATTTTTGCGGATGAGCCGGTTTTTCAAAAACTTGATCCTGCGCTAATGCACGAAGTAATGTGCATACTTTCGATCACTGATTTCCAGTTGCTCTACTCAAGGTCGGATGAGATATCGGCTGAGGCAAAAAACTTCTTTTCAGCTGGTTTGAAAAGTGAAATGCAGGTTACAAGGGAAGGATTTAGCTTGCCAAAAGTAGATAATGATAAATTGGCTGTAATCAGCTACACTTCAGGTACTTCTGGTTTTATTAAGGGTGTGATGCTTGAACATAACAGTCTTTCAGCAAATATACGGTATGCTCACCGAAATATGCCCCTGAATGCAGGAGATCAGATAGTATCATTCCTGCCTTTAGCCCATGCCTTCGGTTGTGCCTTTGAGTTCCTGTTTCCTTTCACTTTGGGATGTAAAGTAACTATACTAACCAAGACACCTACACCTCAGATTATTATGGGTGCCTTCCAGGAGATCCGACCGGCTTTGATATTGTCAGTTCCATTAGTTATTGAAAAAATCTTCAAAAAACAACTAATTCCTGTCATTGGTAAGTTCTACATGCGGGCTCTTCTCCATATTCCAATTGTAAATCGAGTGCTTTTAAAAAAGATTCGGGAGAAACTGGTAACGGTTTTTGGTGGTAATTTCAGGGAGATCGTTGTTGGCGGAGCTCCCTTCAATCTTGAAGCGGAAATGTTTTTCAGGAAGTTGAAATTTCCATTCACTGTCGGTTATGGAATGACCGAATGTGGTCCTTTGATCTCATATGTAAGTTGGAATAAACTTAAAATTGGATCTTCAGGAATTGCAGTTGATACACTTGAAATGAAGATCAA
Source organism: Bacteroidota bacterium (assembly GCA_013376995.1). GTDB lineage: Bacteria > Bacteroidota > Bacteroidia > Bacteroidales > UBA4417 > UBA4417. The sequence goes on from JACAAZ010000005.1 coordinate 172,403, forward strand.
TTCCGCTAATCCTGCCAGGATACCGGGTGAGATACTGGTGAGAGGGGAAAATGTAATGAGGGGATATTATAAAAATGAAGACTTGACCCGGGAGATGATCGATGAAGAAGGGTGGTTGCATACAGGTGATCTGGGACTGATGGATAAGCAGGGCAATCTTTTCATTAAGGGCAGGAGCAAGAGTATGATCCTCGGGGCTAGCGGTAAGAATATTTACCCTGATGAAATTGAATCTCTGCTGAATAACCAGTTCGCGGTAAGTGAATCGTTGATCGTGCAACGGAATGGAAAATTGGTTGCTTTGATTTATCCAGATCCGGAGACTATCGAGAAACATAACATTACTCCTGAGATGCTGAAAAAGCTCTTTGAGCGCCACATAAAAGTGGTGAATCACCGCTTTCCAAAGTATATGAGTATATCCGGTATTGATATACAGGCTGCAGAATTCATCAAGACTCCTAAGCGAAGTATCAAGAGGTACTTATACCATTGATTTTCCGACATTTTATTTTTCTGATTGATCAACTCGATTTAATTCAGTCATTTGCCCTTGTGCTAATGAGGTGAATTACTACTTTTGCACCTTAATTGTCAACCTAATTATTCCTAAGTAACAGAATAACAAGTTAATATGAAACAGCTTATCGAATGTGTGCCCAATTTCAGTGAAGGCCGGAACATGGCTATTATCAAACAGATCACTGACCAGGTAGAATCCGTTGAAGGAGTCCGTTTACTGGATGTAGACCCCGGGGCTGCAACCAACCGCACGGTTGTAACATTTGTTGGTGAACCTGAAGCCGTTCTTGAGGCAGCATTTCAGGCTGTTAAAAAGGCCGCCGAAGTGATCGATATGCGCTACCATAAAGGCGAACACCCGCGATTCGGTGCGACCGATGTATGTCCTTTGGTGCCAATTGCCGGAATTACCATGGAAGAAGTTGCTGCTTATGCCCGAAAGCTTGCGGAACGCATTGGAAAGGAGTTGGGTATTCCTATCTATTGTTATGAAAATGCTGCATTTACAAATGAAAGAAGGAACCTTGCAAATAACCGTTCAGGCGAATATGAAGGCTTGCCGAAGAAATTGGCCGATCCTCACTGGAAACCTGATTTCGGGCCAGCTGAATTCAATGAGAGGGTTGCTACTACAGGAGCTACAGCTGTTGGAGCCCGTGATTTCCTGGTAGCCTATAATGTAAACCTCAATACTACATCCACCCGCCGTGCAAATGCCGTAGCTTTTGATATACGCGAAAAAGGAAGGCCCGTTAGGGAAGGAAATCCCGTTACAGGTAAGATCAAGAAGGATGAAAATGGTAAAGAAATCTGGACACCAGGTTCATTGAAGGCATGCAAGGCAATAGGCTGGTTTATTGAGGAGTACGGAATTGCGCAGGTATCCATCAACCTTACCAACATCAGCATAACCCCCGTGCATATTGCATTTGAAGAAGCCTGTCAGAAAGCCCTTGATAGAGGAATGCGCGTTACAGGGTCAGAGCTCGTTGGACTTATTCCTCTGCAGGCTTTGCTGGATGCAGGAAAATTCTTCCTGGCAAAGCAACAGCGCTCACTGGGAGTTTCAGAAGAAGAACTCATAAAAATTGCAGTGAAATCTCTTGGGTTGGATGACCTGAAGCCATTCAATCCGAAAGAGAAAATCATAGAATATCTGTTAAGCAACCCGGGTGATAAAAAACTTGTTAGTCTCTCTGTTGAAGGATTTGCTAATGAAACCGCTTCGGAATCCCCCGCTCCTGGTGGAGGCTCTGTATCAGCAGCTATGGGCGCTTTTGGAGTTTCCCTGGCAACTATGGTAGCCAACTTATCCAGCCACAAGGCAGGTTGGGATGAACGTTGGGAGGAATTCAGCGCATGGGCTGAAAAAGGCCAGAAACTGAAAGATGAACTCCTTTACCTTGTGGACGAAGATACCCGGGCATTTAACAAGATCATGGATGCTTTTGGATTACCTAAGGGAAATGATGATGAAAAAGCTGCCCGTGACTTGGCTATACAGGAGGCTACTAAGTATGCTATCGAAATTCCTTTCAAGGTAATGAAATGTTCCCTGGAAAGCATGGGAATAATCAAAGCAATGGCAGAAATTGGAAATCCCAATTCAGTCAGTGATGCCGGAGTTGGTGCACTTGCAGCAAGATCTGCTGTAATGGGAGCTTACCTGAATGTTAAGATCAATGCTTCCGGGCTTAAAGACCAGGATTTCCTCAATAAGATTATGAGTGAATCAGACGAAATAGAGAAAAAAGTTATTTCTGCAGAACAGGAAATACTGCAGCTGGTAAATTCAAAGATTAAATAGCTTTTACCTGGGATCTGAGGTCAGTTGATGACTTTGGGGGTATGGTATTACCGGAGCACTGGCTGAATTCAGCAGTGCTATGTCAGATGCTGCTATCATCAAACCACTGGCAGACAAGTTCTCCAGTAATTGTTTCTTGTTCCTGGCGCCAACAATTACAGAAGTAACTGCCGGTTGGTGGAGGAGCCATCCTAATGCAAGTTGTGACACGGATTTTTCCATTCGTCCCGCAACTACATCAAGGGCATCCAGGATCTGATACCCTTTTTCTTCATCCAATGCCCAAAATTTAAGGCTGTAAGCATCTTTGTGACTTCTCCTGGCATTTGCCGGGCCATCGCTTTCCCTTCGGAATTTGCCGGTGAAAAATCCTCCTGATAATGGGCTCCAGCATAAAATTCCAAGGTGCTGGTCAAGGCATAAAGGAACCAGTTCATGCTCAATATCCCTTACGCCGATTGAATAATAGAGTTGGGTGGTAATGAATTTTTCGAGGCCCAGTTTCTCTGAGATGGCTAATGCTTTCATGGTGTGCCAGGCTGAAAGGTTGGAACAACCAATATACCGAACTTTACCGCTGCTAAGAAGTTCATCAAGTGCACGGAGAGTCTCTTCCAGGGGAGTTCCCTTGTCATATCCGTGGATCTGGTAAAGATCGATATGGTCTGTTCCAAGCCGCTTCAGACTTGCCTCACAGCTCTCAATAATATGATACCTTGATAGACCTGTGTTATTAACACCTTTGTCCATCGGGAACCTGACCTTAGTTGCAAGGATTGCTTCATTCCTTCGTTTTCCAAGTGCCTTTCCAAGGATTTCCTCAGAGATACCGTTAGAATAAACATCTGCAGTGTCGAAGAAATTAATACCATTATCCAGCGCAACTTCAACAATCTCATTGGCTTCATGCTGATCAACAGAACCGATTTCAGACTGTTTGCCGCCATTGAAAGTCATTACGCCGAGGCAAATTTCAGAGACTTTGAGTCCTGAATTTCCTAAATACCTGTATTTCAATTTATCTCAATTTTATGTGAATTACTATTCGAAATTAAGAAGCCATTCTAGCTCCACTTCCATTTTAAGGAATGTTGTATAAAAGTAAGCTAATTAGGGATAAAATTGTTCAATTGGCAGTCAAGTGGCGATTTGCTCTAATTAAACTGTTCAATATACCGATAATGTTAAACCTAGGTTGAATATGATGATGATGAAGGCTATACTTATGTTTATCCTGGGCTGAAAATAGGATAGCATTTTTGGCAAGATTCATCATTTAATGATTTTTCCTTTACTACCTTTGTTTGCTGCACATCAATCATCAGGCATATCATTGCCTTTTCATGCTTTTGAAGTGAATTTTCTTTGTATGACAAATAAACTGAAAGAAAGAGAGGAAAAGGATTCACTGGGTACCCTGATGGTGCCATCTGATGCTTATTACGGAATTCATTCCCTGAGGGCAAAACTGAATTTTCCTGATCAAACACGATTTCACAAGGAATGGTACCAGTCACTGGGAACGGTGAAACTGGCCTGCTATATTACAGCGAAAAGTTTCAGGAAGGCAGTCCTTGAAAAGCATTCAGAAAAGCAATTAGCTTTTTCATTGCTTCCTGAAGAGGTTTTGGATGCCCTGGTTGAGGCGGCAACAAAGGTTTCGGATGGGCAGTATTTTGATGAATTCATAGTGCCAGCCATCAGCGGGGGTGCCGGAACTTCCATCAATATGAATATCAACGAGATCATTGCAAATGTAGCGCTTGAATCACTCGGAAAATCCAAAGGAGAGTATTCATTCATTGATCCGATTGAATCTGCCAATATATATCAATCAACAAACGATGTAATCCCTACCTCCCTGAAAGTGGCTATTATTAAGTTACTTACTGAACTGGAGGAAGAGATAAACTTTCTCAGGCAAGAGATTGAAAAATGCGAAAGCGCATCCAGGAATGAATTGCGTATAGCTTATACCCAGATGCAGGAGGCAGTGCCTTCTTCTCTTGGAATGCTTTTCAGTACTTACAGTGAAGCCTTGTCCCGTGACTGGTGGAGAGTCTCCAAATGTTTTGAACGCATAAAGGTTGTTAATCTTGGTGGCAGCGCTATCGGTACAGGTATAGGTGTTCCGAGGTTTTTCATCATGGAAGTGCTTCCTGCCCTACAACGGCTTACCAATCAACCTATTACCAGGAGTGAAAATCTTTCAGATGCTACCAATAACCTGGATTCTTTTGTTGAGGTCCATGCCATCATGAAATCGCATGCGGTTAATCTTGAAAAAATGGTTTCGGACCTTAGGCTGCTTGCATCAGATGTTGCCGGTTCGCGGACCATCAGCATTCCGCAGCAACAGGTTGGTAGTTCCATCATGCCGGGAAAAGTGAACCCGGTAATCCCTGAATACGTTGTAAGTGTCGCTCACAAAGTCTACAGCAATGATATGCTGGTGAGTTCTCTCTGTGCCCAGGGGTGCCTGGACCTCAATGCTTATTTGCCTGTCATAGGTCATGCCATTCTTGAAAGCCTTAAGTTGCTTATCTCTTCGAACAGGACATTACATATGAACATGATTTCCGGTATCCGCATTAATCAAGGCGCAGGAAATGAACAGTTATTCAGAAGTCCTGCCATAACCACTGCGTTAAGCCCATTTGTTGGCTACAACAAGGCTGCCTTGATCGCTAAGGAAATGAAAAGCTCAGGAATAGATGTTTTTGAAGCAAATCGTAAGCTTAAGATCATGGATGAGACGAAGCTGGTAAATGCCCTGAAGCCCGAAAACCTGCTGAAGACGGGTTTTTCCCTGAATGATATTTTGGATTGAACTTGCAATCAATAACTTACTCACAGATGTCAAAAGGTAAAGCATCCACCCCGCATATTGGTGTATTTGGCAGGAGGAACAACGGTAAAAGTTCATTACTGAATGCCTTTGCCGGTCAGGAAATTTCCATTGTGTCAGAAGTTGCCGGTACTACCACTGATCCTGTGAAAAAGACCATAGAGATAGGAGGGCTTGGGCCTGTTATTTTTATTGATACTGCCGGAATTGACGATATCGGCGACCTGGGTGAAAAACGGGTTGCCAGGACCCAGGAGATCATCAAATCTATCGATCTTGCCATTCTTATCATTACCCGTAATACTTTCGGGGAATTCGAAAAGAACCTGGTTGCTGATTTCCGGGAGTTTGATATACCTTTCTTTGTTGTTCACAACAAATCTGACCTGGCAGCTATTTACCCTGAAACCAGGCGGCTGATCCAGGCTTCCTATCAGACTGATGTTGCGGATTGCAGCGTGGCCAATTCTTCCGGAATACCTCGCTTACTCGAGCTCATAAAGAAATACATGCCGGAAACAGCCTGGCGGCCGGTCACATTGGTTGGTGATCTCATTTCCTATGGTGATACAGTTCTCCTGATCACGCCAATTGATATTGAAGCTCCTGAAGGAAGGCTGATACTGCCCCAGGTACAGGTAATCCGCGATGTGCTTGATAATGATGGAATTGTTGTGATTTGCAAGGAAAGAGAGATTGATACCTACATACGTAAGATGAACCCAAAACCGAAACTGGTTGTTACAGATAGCCAGGTGTTCCTCAAAGCCGATGCATCCATTCCCAAGGATATTCCACTAACAAGTTTCAGCATTATCCTTGCCCGGCAAAAAGGTGATTTTCAGAATTATCTCAAGGGGACTCCTTACATATCAGAATTGAAAGATGGGGATAAGGTGTTGGTACTTGAATCCTGCAGCCATCATGTGTCCTGTGATGATATCGGTAGGGTCAAGATCCCCCGCTGGCTTAGCAATTTTACTGGGAAAAAACTTGAATTTGAAACCGTTGCCGGCCTGAGTAAAATACCAGGCAGTATTACTGACTATGCCATGGTGATACAGTGCGGAGGGTGCATGATCACGCGGAAGCAATTGATAAACCGCCTGAAACCCGCTATTGATGCCGGAATTCCGGTTACCAATTATGGAATGGCCATTGCCTACGCACATGGAATTTACAATCGGGCAGTAGCACCTTTCACTCAATTGAATGTTCATTCTGCTGATTATCTCTGATCACCAATTGAGGTCATGCTGAAAAAACCTAATTTTGATTCCTGTATTTTTAACGCGTTATTATTTCAAAATTGAATACTCATGGGACTTGAGCCGATCATTCATATTTCAAACGCATCTGTTTTTCAAAAAAATGTATTGATCCTTTCAAATGTCAATCTTAATATTGATAAGGGTGAATTTGTTTACCTGATCGGGAAAACCGGTTCCGGCAAAAGCAGCCTGTTAAAAACACTTTACTCCGAACTACAGCTTGTTGAAGGAGAAATTGAAGTTGCAGGCTATAATCTCAAGGATATCAAGACAAAGGATATTCCTTACCTCAGAAGGAAGTTGGGAATCGTTTTCCAGGATTTCCAATTGCTGAACGACAGGAGTGTTAATGACAATCTGCTTTTTGTGATGAAGGCAACTGGATGGAAGGATTCGGATGCCATGCGCCACCGTATGAATGAAGTGCTCGATAAAGTTGGGCTTATTACAAAAGGATTCAAAATGCCCCATGAACTTTCAGGCGGAGAGCAGCAAAGGGTATGTATTGCCCGTGCCCTGATCAATGATCCTGAACTGATCCTTGCCGATGAACCTACCGGTAACCTTGACCCTGAAACATCCGAAGGGATTATGCAGCTGTTGATTGATATCAGCCGGACCGGAAGGGCCGTTTTCATGGCCACTCATAACTACAGTGTTATCAAAAAGTTCCCGTCAAGAACTGTTAAATGTGAAATGGGGAAAGTGCTGGAGGTAATTACACCTTCAAATATTGTTCTTGAAGAATAAATCTCAGGTGGGTTGGGTATTTTGAATGAGTTCCAGCATTTTTGAAACATTAACCTCATCCGAATAACGTTCCTGCAAAATCGACCTTCTTTTTTCAAGCAGCTGAGCTTCAAATTCCGAAATGAATAGTTGCTCAACCTTATTTCTTATTTCCGTTGCCGATTCGGCAATCACGCAAAGATCTTCCAAACCCGTTCCCGATAGCATTTGCCGGTTTACCAGGCAGAATCTTCCGTTAAACAGGGTGTTGAGCAATTTCAATTTCAAACCGGTAGCCTGGAATGTGACCAGAAGGTTGATTTGTGCATCCTGGATCAGCTTTGACATTTCCTGGTCGGATGGGTTTTCAGTCAGCTTAATTCCTTTGGCTGATGCCAGGTTTTTCAATTGCAAAGATGGGTTAAGCCCGGCTATGATAAGTGGAATGTCCTGGCCTTCGAAAACTTCCCGGATAAGGAATTCTGCAACCCGCTCATTTTCAGCAACCGATAGATTTCCGTGGTAAAGCACATATTTTCCTATGCCGCTTAGACTCTTCACTTCTGTATTTCCATGAAAGCTTGGTAGATAGATGATTTTTTTACCGGGAAATTTCTTCTGAAGGTATTTTGTATCCTGTTCAGAAACAACAAGCATCAGGTCAGCATTAGCCAGTACCTGTTGAAAGAATTTCAACTTTAGGCTCTCGATAAGGAAGAATATCCGATGTGAAAGCTTCCTTTCCGATTTGGCCAGGTTTAAATAATATTGGTGCTCAATATTGCTTTCACGATAGATTTTCAAATGATTCTTAAGAGCCGGATGATCAAGGAAGTAGCATGAGTGGAGTCCTTCGAAGAGGATGGGGTAGGAGTTGGATAGGAGATTCCGGAGTAATTCGCTGGACTGTCGGCTTTTAACAATATAAGGTTTGAATGAAAGCTGAGCCGTAAATCCCGTATTCCTAGCATAGTAGTAAACCTTCTCACAAAGAGGTTCCAATTGAGGCGCAGGTTCCCTGTCGTATTGATAACAATGCAGGATGACCTTTATGCCATGATTCTTCAAAGCGAGAAGTTTGTAGTATACATCTATAACACCCCCGTAATTTGCCGGAAAGGGAATCGTGAAGGAGACAATATTCAGGTACTGACCGGACATTCAGATAACTACTTTGACATTTTGTTTGTCTGATGACTCTTTTCTACTTCTTCAATAATCTTGCAAAGCACCTTTCGTTCATTTTCCCAGTTCAATTCGGCAGCAGCCAGCTTCAGGTTTTCCTTCCACCTGGCATAGGTTATTTCATCGTTCAGGGCTTGCTGTATTTTAGATGCAATGTGTTCAGGCTGATGCGAATCGATGAATCCTCCTATCTCATATTTTTCAATGATTGCTTTGATTTCCGGAAGCGGAGATGCGAGGATTGGGATGCCTGCATGTATATAATCGAAAAGTTTGTTTGGGAGGGAAAAGTGGTAGTTGATATTTGTGTCCTTATCGAGAGTGAGGCCCAGGTCGGCTGCTGAAGTATAAAAGAATAGCTTATCCGGAAGTTGCTTGGGAATGAACATGATCTTCTGGTCGACCTTGAATTCGGCTGCTAATTCTTTCAGGACAGGGAATACATCACCGCTGCCAATAATGAGCAGCAGCAATCCATCCAGGTATTTCATGGCTTCAACAAGTTCTTCTGCACCGCGCTGAATATTTATTCCTGCTCCCTGGAGAAGTATAATCTTTTGGTCTTCAGGTAATCCCAATTCTTTTCTGGAAGGAACCGAGTCTTTGATCTTCCTGCCTGGAATATTTCTTATAACCTTAAAATCAACAGAATATTCCTTTTTGAAAAGTTCTGCAATGGAAGGATTCACTGTTATGCAGTATTTCAGTTTTGGAACTATGGATTTCTCGATCCTTTTCCAGAAATTCCTCACAAATGGACGGTGGATCACTTCAGGAGTTTCTGTGAAATACTCGTGGCTGTCGTATATAACCGGGATTCGTTTTAGCTTATGGATCAGGTAGTTTGGTAATAATGTATCAAGGTCATTGCTGAATAGCAGGTCACATTTTTGAAACAGGAGGAAAAAGAAGAGCCTAAGGTTGTATTCTGCATAAAAAAAGGGCCCCTTTTCCCATAGCAGGCGCATACGGTTGACCGTGTACCTGCGATCCGGCATCCGCAGGCTGTCACTTTTCTGTCTTCCTACCATCAGGACCTCATAACCCATATCCATCAGGACCTGTGCGGATTTTTCGACCCTCTGGTCTGTGACAAGGTCATTTATGACAGAAATAATGGCTTTCTTTCCAGGCATCCGGATGGGAATGATTTGCGAAGGTAAGTTTTTTTCCTCCCGGCAGCAAGTGGGTAGGGAAGTGACGGGGTGACTTTAGTCACCCCGTCACTTCCCTATCAACTTACTGCCTCCCGCTGAAATTTGCCTACTTTTGACAAATAATCACTGCCTATGGTCACAATTAAATACAACCAGCCTCTTACCAGTTATAATACCTTCAGGATGGATGTTATTGCTTCATCCTTTTGCACGGTCAGAACGCTTGATGAAGTCCAGGAACTTATTGTTTCGGATAAACTGGCCGGAAAGCAACTCTTGATTTTAGGAGGGGGCAGTAACCTGCTTTTCTGTAAAGATTTCGATGGAATGGTAATCCATGTCCAAAATTCCGGGATTCGGGTACTTCGTGAAGATGAGGATGAAGTTTTCGTGAGGGTTGCAGCCGGGGAAAACTGGCATGAGTTTGTACTCTGGTGCCTTGAAAAAGGATATGGAGGCATCGAAAACCTGTCTTTAATTCCAGGAACTGTCGGAAGCAGCCCGATCCAGAATATCGGGGCTTATGGAGTTGAGGTAAAGGATGTATTCGATTCAGCTGAGTTAATTGATCTCAAGTCCGCTATCCTTTACCCCATTGACCGTGAGGCATGCAGGTTTGGTTATCGCGATAGTATCTTTAAACAGGAACTGAAGGGAAAAGTCATGGTTTGGAGTGTTACTTTCAAACTTTTGAAAAACCCTTTAATACAGCTTGAATATGGTGCCATACGTGAAGAACTGAACCGGATGGGTAGACTGAACCCGGGGATAAAGGATGTGAGTGACGCTGTGTGTAATATCAGGCGATCAAAGTTGCCCGACCCGAATGAAACCGGAAATGCGGGAAGCTTTTTTAAAAATCCGACTATTTCTGCAGAACGTTCACTTTTGTTGAAGACTGCTTTTCCCGGACTGGTTTCTTACCAATTGCCGGATGGGAATGTAAAACTGGCTGCCGGTTGGTTAATCGAGCAATGCCGGTGGAAAGGCATTAGAAGGGGAGATGCCGGAGTCCATCCAAAGCAGGCCCTTTGCATCGTAAATTACGGGAATGCGACAGGCTCTGAAATACTTGAACTGGCAGAGGATATTCAGCAATCGGTGCTGGAGCAATTCGATGTTCTGCTAGATATGGAGGTGAATGTTATTTAACTATGGGTGACAAGTTTGTATCCGTATACATCTATTTGAAAGCCACCTATATTTTTCTTTGTGTTCCTTCGTGTTTTCGTGCCTTTGTGTCAAGAAAACGCCACTAAGGCACTAAGGCACAAAGGTTTCACTAAGGACATTCAAGAGACTTTTCATGCATTTCGGAAGAATAAGTACAAACAAACCGATGGCACGCCATTAGGATGGATCAACTACTAACCTATCATCCTTCCTGAATTTTTCCCTTAACAACATCATGGGCTTTTCATAGAACCTGTAAAGAAGGTATGAAAAACCAAATGTGAGGCCCCAGTAAATAATATACCTCATTATACTGATAGTAAGGTGGTCATGGGAAATGGAGACCATTATACCTGTTAATGAGGGAATTATGGTTAATTGAATAAGAGAGAAATTCACAAGGTACATGCTATAGGAAACAATGCTCACAAAAGTCAGGAAGCGGTAGATAAAGCCTTTTCCTTTCCTGAGTTCCGAGAGAAAGGGTAGCATCAGAAATGTGCCTGCTGAGGTGACTGAAAGGGTTAAGTAATTGTTGAAATTCATGTTGATACCCTGCATAAAACCAATAAGTTGCGGAGTAAACAACAGGATTAGCCCTAGAATCAGCATTATCTTTTTCCATTTCAGCCATGCAGTTTTAAAGTAAAAGGCAAGCCAGGCGCCCAGGAAACCGAACATAATGCTATCGATACGCGTAATGACTAATTTTCTCTGCAGGTTATCCCAACTTTCAAAGTCGTTAATTCCCAGGTGGATAGACCTGTAAATCCTGAGGATAAAAACCAGAAGGATAATGCTTGCGATCCAAACCAGTATAACATTTTTTCTGAATTTGGGTAAGAAATACAGGGAGATGCAGAGCCCTAGCGGAACTGAAAGGTAGAACCATTCTTCAACCGATAGGCTCCATGCCTCCGGAAAGAAGGGTGGGTGAGGAGAAGCAAAGTTTTGCAGGAAAAAGAAATAGGAAGTAAGGTTGCCTGGCAGTATTTTGCCTGTGATTAGCGCCAGGACAACCAGCAACAGAAGCATAAAGAAATAATTGGGCAATGTCCTGAACCAGCGCCGTATCCAGAACTGGAGCAGGTCATTGAAGGTGAAACTCGTCTTTTCAATAGTTTTCAATAAGATACCTCCAATAAGGAATCCGCTGAGTACGAAGAAGATAGTAACTCCATCCAGCGAAAAAAGATTGTATTCCCTTTCGTTAATATGATCAACAATGAGGAAAAAACTATGAGAATAGATCACAAACAGTATGGCGAATGCCCGGAGGATATCAAGGCCGTAAACACGATTGGAAGAATTCAATAGAATTTTCGGATTTTGAGGTTTATTTTCTGACAGATTCTGAGTAGGCAAGTTCCATGGTCTTATACAGTTTTTCTGCTGATGATCGCCAGGAAAAAAGTTCTTTTTGTTTTATCCCTTTGTTTATAAGTGATTTGCGTAATTTCTCATCTGAAGATATCACCTTCATCGCATCTCTAATTGATTCGACAGAGAAAGGATCAACAAGCAGAGCAGCTTCCCCTGCAACTTCAGGCATGGAAGTAAGGTTGGAAGTGATTACAGCCGTTTCGCATTGAAATGCCTCCAAAATTGGAATTCCAAACCCTTCGAAGTAGGAAACGTAAGTTAAAGCCATTGCGGAAGCCATCAATTGGGCCAACTCTTCATCGCTTACTCTGCCGGTGAAAATAACGTCTGATCTATATTTCATGGTTTCATATGCCAGCCGGATTTCTTCCGTCCACCACATTTTTGCACCTGAAATGAGTAGCTTCTGGCTATTCGAATCAGTTTCCTTGAAAAGGTCAAATGCTTTGAAAAGATTTACAAGGTTTTTCCTGGGATGCAGTGTGCCCACAAAGAAAAAGTAGGGTAAGCCCTGTGAGAATCTTTTCAGAACATTCGCTTTTTCTGATTCCGATATTGGCTTGAATAAGTCATTGGCACCGTTATAAACCACGTCTATCTTAGCGGGGTCTATGCCATAGCGTGTTGAGATATCGTTCCTCGAAAATTCTGAAACCGTTGCCAGCCGGGTAGCTTTGCGGGCAAACCTGGGGAACATTTTCTGGTAATAAAGCCTGTCTGCCCAGGGAAGGTCAGCAGGGTAGTGTTCAAAATTCAGATCATGAATAACATCAACAGATGGAACAGAGGTGCCCAATGACAAATAGCCGTCTGGTGATAGAAAAAGATCAGGTTTAAGCTTTGAAAAAAGAAGTGGAATTGATATTTCAAACCAGAGCAGGTAAAGAAGAGGATGCCTTGCCTGGGGAGAAATAACTATCGGTGTGACGTTTTTGGAAAAAATATAACGCTCATCGTATTTCCTGTCAAAAATGAAATAAAACTGGTGTTCAGGATGAGTGCAGGTAATCTCTTTTAACGTTTCGCATGCAAATCGGCCGATCCCATCGAGACGGTTGTGAATCAATAAGCGGGTATTTACTGCGATCTTCAAGTCCTTTTTCCAGCAAAAATATACAATTTAGCCTGAATCTGGATTGAATAAGGTGTTGACTTCTCCACAATTCCATGGAATTGGTTAATTTTGGCCATTTAGCAATTATGAGCAGTATTTACCAACCAACAGCGCTTACCTGATGCAGCGCAAGTTTCTGACCAACCTGTCACTCCTTTTATTCCTGAACCTCCTGGTGAAGCCGTTCTGGATATTTGGTATTGACCGAACTGTTCAGAACCTGGTTGGCTCCGGAGAATATGGCTGGTATTCATCCCTGATGAACTTTACCTTCCTGTTCAATATATTACTGGATTTCGGTATTACCAATTTTAACAATAAGAACATTGCCCAGAATAACCATCTGCTCAATAAGCACTTTTCCGGGATAGTCATCTTCAAGTTTATCCTTGCCATCATATATATCATTGTAACCATGGCTGTTGGTTTCATATGGGGGTATGATTCAAGACAAATGTTCTTCCTGCTGGTACTCGGGTTTAACCAGATATTGATCTCATTAATCCTTTACCTTCGTTCAAATATCTCAGGTTTACTTCATTTTAAGACCGATAGCCTAGTCTCTGTCCTTGATCGTCTGCTCATGATCCTTATTTGCAGTTTGCTTCTGTGGGGAGGCTTTACCAATCATGCTTTCAGGATAGAATGGTTTGTATATGCCCAGACAGCTGCATATATAATCACTGCCATGGTCGCTATGCTTATTGTGATGAAGAAGGCAGCTTTCAAGCGATTGCAATGGAACCCGGCATTTTTTATTCTGATAATCAAGCAGAGCTACCCTTTTGCTGTGCTTGTGCTGCTAATGACATTTTATAACAGGATTGACTCAGTTATGCTCGAACGTATGCTTCCGGGAGAAAAGGGAGATGTTCAGGCAGGAGTGTATGCTTCCGCGTACAGGCTCCTTGATGCGATAAATATGATCGCATACCTGTTTTCGGTCATCCTGCTGCCTATGTTTGCCAGGTTGATAAAGGATCGTAAACCGGTCGAAAGTCTTGTCAAGTTGGCATTCACATTGATTTTTACGCTGGCAATTACAGCTTCCGTAGCTCTGTGCATATACAACCATGAGTTTATGGACTTCCTGTACACGAAGCATATTAATGATTCTGCAGCAGTATTCAGGTTCCTGATCCTGGGTTTCATTCCAATATCAACAACCTATATTTTTGGCACCTTGCTGACGGCTAATGGGAATCTTAAATGGCTGAATATCATTGCTTTTTCAGGAATGATCCTGAATATCTCCCTCAATTATTTCCTTATCCCTGTTATGATGGCTGTCGGCTCAGCATATGCAAGCCTAATAACACAATTTTTTACTGCTATTTTGCAAATAGTTATGGTCCAACGACTTTTCAAATTCAAAGTTAACCATACTTATCTGATAAGTTTACTGTTATTCTCAATAGGTACAATAGTGCTTTCGATTTTGGCAAAATATACTGGTATAGAGTGGAAGGCAGGATTCATTGCTTCCTGCACTGGCAGTTTACTTATAGCTGTTCTCCTCCGCCTAATTAATTTCAAATCGATACGTATTTTACTGCGCAGTAATGAACGGATTGAATAATTGCTGACTTGGAATTCCGAGTAAAATTCCTAATTTTGCTGCTATTCTAAAATAGCCTGAAGGCTTATTTATGTCAGATAATTCAAATCACCCCGAATTCGACACATCGAAATTACTGGTGTTTATCTACCGTTGGCGTAAGGTACTCCTGATTACGGGCATTTCTGCTGCATTGCTTTCGATGTTGTTTTCTTCATCCCTTTTTATCGATCCTTTATACAGGTCGACAGTAATAATGTATCCTGCTTCCAGCAATTCAATATCAAAAGCACTGCTCAATGATAATGCCGGTGCCAAGCAGGATATTCTTGAGTTTGGCGAAGATGAACAAACTGAACAAATGCTTCAAATACTCAATTCCAACAAGATCAAGGACAGGATTATTGACAAATTCAAGTTAGCGGTGCATTATGGAATAGATACCTCTTCAAAAGTTAAGAACCTTCGGCTTTACAAACGTTACGAATCTAATATCACTTTCAAGCGGACTGAGTTCATGGCTGTCAAAATATCTGTTCTGGATAAGGATCCCCAGGAAGCTGCTGATATTGCCAATACGATTGCAGCTCTTCTTGATACTGTGAAAAATGATATGCAAAAGGAAAGGGCAATTAAAGGATATAGAATTGTAGAATCGGAATATGCAAATCTTAAGTCTGAGATAAGGACTATGGAGGATTCCCTTACCGAACTTAGGAAATTAGGGGTTCATGATTATGAAACCCAGGCAGAAATGATCAATCAGCAACTTGCCATTGAAATTGCCAAAGGAAACAAAAGAGGGATTGATGCCCTGGACAATAAACTCAAGATTTTAGCTCAATATGGGGGACCATATGTATCTCTCAGGGATGCTCTGGAATATGAGAAAAAGCAACTTAGTTTTATCAAAGGTAAATACGAAGAGGCAAAGATTGATGCAACTGAAAACCTACCTCAGAAGTTTGTGGTTGAAAATGCTTATAAATCTGAACGTAAGGCTTACCCCATTAGGTGGGTAATAGTCACAATATCTACTCTGAGCGCTTTATTTATGTGTATTCTTGTCATTTTAATGGTAGAAAGAATTCCTGGTGTTTTGCAGAAACTCAGGAAAATCACACAGATTTCCACCTGATCATCAGTGATTGCCTCGTAATTCAAATTGCATTCATACGACTTAATATAAGTAACAAATTATGGAAAATTTCTTTAACAACACAAACCTGCTTCGTATCATAGGGAAGTGGAAATGGCATCTGTTGGTATTGAGTGTTATTGCTGCCATTGTCTCATTTGTGGTTTCAAGTCCATGGATAACGCCCCCCAGGTTTAAGTCTGTCGCGGTAATTTACCCTTCCAATATTGCACCGTACTCAGATGAGAGTGAGACTGAGCAGATGCTGCAATGGCTCAATTCAAAGGATGTACGCGACAGCGTTATGATTCACTTCAACCTGCCGAAACATTATGGGATCGATTCAAGCTACAAGTATTTTGAATCTACCATGGCATACTTGTACGACAAATATGTTAAGATTACAAAAACCCAGTTTGAAAGTATCGAGATCACCGTGATGGATCATGATCCGGTTATGGCCAGGGATATTGTTAACGCGGTAATTAAATATACGGATTCCAAGATCAGGGCAACACACCACATTAAGTATGCTGAAGTAGAATCAAGTATGAATAAATTTCTTGCCATAAAGCGTCGCGAAATTGATTCGGTGAAAGAAGAAATGCATAAGATCACTTCAACATATGGAATCTACGAAATACTTGGCCAGAGCCAGGAAATTACTCGTGGTGAGTTGCGCACCGTTCAGGGTGGAGGAGCAGGCATTGACAAGAACAATGTTGAGAACCTGAGAAAAGGAATGCGCGAAAAAGGCGCTGACCTCCTGTTTCTCTCGAACCGTGTAAAGGATATTGCTACAGAATACAGTGCGGTGATGCTAAAGGATGACCTGGCCGTTTATGATGCCAATAAGGAATATACATTCATAAATACTGTTTCACCTGCCAAAGTTGCAGATAAGAAATCCTATCCGAAGCGACTGCTTATTATGTTCTATTTTGTTGCAGGAACTCTTCTTATCAGCCTGATAACCATTGCAATCATCGAACAAAGGAGAGCCTTTGCACTCAGCGAAAAGAATCCTATCAATTGATTCAGCTAGCAAATCAATAGTTTGACTGAAAGACTAAAAATATCAATTGTCTATTTCATTACGGCAGTATTCATTTTGCTGAATACATACCTTGTGATGAAGGAATTTTATTGGGGAATACTCGTTCCGCTAGCTATTTTCCTGATCCTCCTGTATATTTTTTCTCTTGATAAGGTAATTTTCCTTGCAGTACTTGCCACTCCTTTAGCTATTGATCTTGGATATTATGAATTGGGGGCCAGTATATCTGTTCCATCAGAGCCACTCCTTTTTGGTGTAATGCTGATTTTCCTGCTCAAACTAAGCCTGGAAGGGGGTCTTGATAAACAGCTATTTAAACATCCGGTCACTATTGCCATTCTGATAAATCTTGGCTGGATCTTTATAACATCCTGCACATCAGATATGCCTGTCGTATCTTTCAAATTTCTCTTAGCCAGGTTGTGGTTCATTATACCCATGTATTTTGCCGGATCCATCCTTTTCAAAAAAACTTCCAATATCAAACCTTTTGTCTGGCTCTATATTATTTCATTATTGGTTGTAATTGCCTACGCCACCTATAACCATTCAAAATTCGGATTCAGTGAAAAGGCCGGGCATTGGGTAATGACACCATTTTATAACGATCATACTGCCTATGGGGCCATATTGGCATTATACCTGCCAATTATAGCAGGTTTTGGATTTGATCGTTCTTCCAGATCAACATCCAGGGTTCTTGCTTTCATTGTCACTGCAATAATCATGGTGGCACTTTTCCTTTCAGCCAGCAGGGCTGCATGGGTAAGCTTTGCTTTCGCCATCCTGGTTATGTTCCTTGTAATTTTCCGTATCCGGTTTACCTGGATTCTCATGTCTGTTGCTTCTTTATTACTGGTCTTCTTTCTTTTCAAATTTGAAATACTCGATAAACTGGAAAAGAACAAGCAGGATTCATCTGCCAATGTAATTGAGCATATAGAATCCATATCGAATATCTCAACTGATGCATCAAACCTGGAAAGGATCAACCGATGGCAATCTGCTCTGAGGATGTACCACGAACGCCCGCTTTTCGGATGGGGACCTGGCACTTACCAATTTGAATATGCGCCTTTCCAGCGTACAAAGGAAAAAACCATCATCAGCACTGATCTTGGAGATATGGGGAATGCTCACTCTGAATACATTGGCCCTTTAGCAGAATCTGGTATTGTCGGATTGCTGAGTGTTTTATTTATGATGATCACCGTTATTTATACTGGGCTGAGGGTATACAGAAGAGCTGACAACAAACAGGTAAAGCTTTTTGCATTAGTAATCACACTGGGTTTGATCACCTATTTTGTGCATGGTACCATGAATAACTTCCTGAATACGGATAAGGCCAGCGTTCCTTTCTGGGGCTTTATCTCGATACTCGTTGTTCTTGACCTTTATCACACAGGCAGGAGACAGGAGGTAGCATCCTCTGAAATTGCTGAGGATATTGATTGATCTCCTTAATTCATCAAAGTAAAATTTCCAGATTGAATAGTATGTAGACTTCCTGCACAATTTATCATTGTGCCCGGGTTAAAAGAGATAATAATAGGAGAAGAATCGGCTATTTGCCTTTATTATCAATTTTCTGAAGGATTCCCGGCAATTGCTTAACGGCAACCATCTCCCTCCATTTTTTCCAGGCTTCTTCGGCTGGTGAACCGAAATAGGTTTTACCACCCGGCACTGATTTATCAAGCCCGGAAGTTGCCAGTATAATGGCTCCTTTGCCAATGACTATATCCTTATTGATAACTACCCGTGCCCAGAGGATCACATCATCTTCTATTCTCGTAACTCCGGCAATAGCTGAATGCGCCCCGATAAGGCAATTATTGCCTATCTGGGTATCATGGCCCACCTGGACATGATTATCGAACTTGGTTCCATGGCCGATATAAGTATCACCTGATACACCACGATCGATAGAACAGAGGGCGCCAATTTCCACATTATCTGCAATTACAACTGTACCGCAGGATTCTAATTTGCGGTACCCCTCAGGTTTCCTTTGAAAGTAATATGCGTCTGCACCGATAACACTGTTTGCATGTATTATCACATTATCACCTAGAATACAGCCGTCGTAGATGCTAACATTGGAATGGATAATGCAGTTTTTCCCAATGCTCACCTTGTTCCCGATAAAGGCTCCCGGCTGGATAACAGTGTTTTCCCCGATTGAAGCAGTTGGGCTGATAGCTGAATTGCAAGCCATAAATGGGTTATATTTCCTGCCAAGCTTGACAAAGTCAGCGAAAGGGTCATCGCAGAATATCAGGGATTTGCCATCGGGCGCTTCCACCCTTTGGTTGATAAGAATGGTTGTTGCTTTAGAAGTAAGGGCTTTAGAATAATACTTGGGGTGATCAACAAAAGTTAGATCACCCGCTGTAACCATATGAATTTCATTAATCCCTGTTACCGGGAAATCGGATGGCCCGGAGTATTGAGCCCCTAAAAAAGTGGCTATTTCCTGTAATGTAACAGGGTGGGGGAGCTTCATCAGCTGGAATATAGAAAAGGGTTATTTTACGCGTTCCACATAGGCACCAGTGCGGGTATCTACCTTGATACGTGCACCAGCATCGAGGAAAAGAGGAACCCTCACAGTTGCACCTGTTTCAACAGTTGCAGGTTTTAGTGTATTGGTAGCAGTATCTCCACGCAGACCAGGTTCAGTATAGGTAATTTCAAGTTCAACAGATGTGGGAAGTTCACAGCTAAGCAATACTTCATTATCAGCATGGAAAACGAGGTCACAGGTAATTCCTTCTTTCAGAAATTCATATCCTTCAATCATATTTTCTTCGATATTGATCTGGTCAAAGGTTTCTGAGTTCATGAAATTGTAGCCGTTTTCATCCTTATAGAGGAACTGGTACTGCCTGCGTTCAATACGTGCAATATCAATCTTTTCACCAGCATCAAAAGTATTATCGATTACTTTACCTGTTTTGAGATTTTTGAGTTTCGTGCGGACATAAGCAGCGCCTTTCCCGGGCTTTACATGTTGGAAATCAACAATTTTAAACAGGTCATTCTTAAATTCAATGCAGAGTCCGTTGCGGAAATCAGAAGTATTTGCCATAAATGAATTGGGGTGATGGGGTTAGTTAAAATCGGGTGCAAAAGTAATAAAATTCAGTATATTAACATACTACTGCTTCTCTTTTGATCGCTGTCAGTTTCAGATAACAATGAACCTTAACACTTATACTTGTAAAACCTGAATTTGAAATAGTATCAATTGTTTTCATTTATTTGGGTTCTTATTTCCTTATAAATAATAAATGGAGATGCATTAGCACACTCCTATCAATTATATGTATATTTGATATATAATTAGCTCTACAGTGTTTCCTGGAGCTCCTGAAAAGCTCTGTAGCTGTCATTTAGAATTATCATTGAGTTGATCTATTCAAAAGTTAAGAGGCATATTTCAAATTATTTAAAGACTTTAGGATGAAAACAATTTCGATAATCAGAATCCTCTGCACCACCACTTTGTTATTTGTTATTTTATTGAATGCTTATCCACAAGCTCCTACTGCCGGCCTGATCGGATATTATCCGTTCAATGGAAATGCAAATGATGAAAGTGGAAACCAGTTTCACGGAAGTGGATACAATATCATGCCTGTATCAGACCGCTTTGGTTTAGCCAATAAAGCATATGCATTCGATGGTGAATCTTCGTATATCATCCTGCCAACATCCTTCGACGTTTTTCCAAGGACTATTGACTTATGGTTCAATACAGCAATGGCGGATTATAGCCAGGGATACGGATCTATTTACCAGTCGGATAATCCAAACCTGCACTATGGTAATTCTGGTATTGCTGTAATTGAGATAGATGGACAAAAAAAGTTGCTGCTGACAATATCTGCGGTTTCGGATACTATAGATATTAATCCCAATACCTGGTACAATGTGGCTATTGTTGTTACTGAAAACCAGGAAATCAATTATTACCTGGATGGTTCTTTTCTGAAAACAAAGACATTTTCACCCTTTATTACATCGTACAACGGAATTGAAAATACTACGATTATTGGTGCAAACAGGATTTTATCAGCTAACTTTTTTGACGGAATCATTGATGATATCCGGATCTATAACAGGGCATTGTACGAAAGAGAGATCGACCAGATCTATCATGAAGGTGCTGTTACCAGTTATGTTAGCGTTACTGATACTTTGATCATTAATATGAATCTGCTCGGCTCTAATCCGGTTATCTATCAAAATTCGATTAAAGTCTATCCCAATCCGACAAATAAGTATCTTACCATTGATTGCGGTGTAAACTATCCCATGCTATCAATGAATAGCATCAAAATAGCGAATTCAGCGGGGGAAACCATGTTCTCATCTATTATCAATAAGCAGCAATTCCAGATGGATTTGACTAGCTGGACAGGCAATGGCTTATATTTAATCTATATCTTAGATTCCCAAAACAACATCATAGAAGTAAAGAAGATCCTGCTGCAATAGGTTCTTAAAATATCTATGATTCATTAAACTTCGTTTTTTATCTCAATCTCATGAAGAAATTCCTCTTCGGTTGCTGCTTTTTCCTGTTTTTACTTTCGTCATTTGCCCAAAAAGGATGGAGAGATAGTGAAATGGAAATTAAGGTATTTCTGAACAACCAGTCAGAAGCAAAAGTATTGCATGACCTGCATCTTAGTGGTGACATTCATATGAATGGTGGCTTTGCCCTGATGTATGTTGTCCCTGATGAACTTGAAAGAATCAAAGACAGTCAGTTGAGATATGAACTGTTGATATCGGACCTCAATGCTTATTACAATAATTTTTGGAATCCAGCCAATGAGCAGTACCATAGCTATGACCAGATTATTTCGCTTATGGACAGCCTGGCTACCGCTTTTCCAGGTATCTGTAAGAAAATCATTTTAGGAACATCATTACAGGGAAGGCAGATCGCTTGTCTCAAGATAAGTGACAATGTTGATATTGATGAAAACGAAGCAGAAGTTGCCTTTGATGGCGGAATTCATGGGGATGAAATCGGTGGCCCTGAGAATCTTATCCGTTTTGCCAGGGACCTTTGCACAGGTTATGGTTCCAACACCCAATACACTGATTTGATTAATTCACGCGAAATCTACATCTACCCCATGGTCAATCCTGACGGAAGGGTGAACATGTCCAGGACCAATGCCCATGGAGTGGATTGCAACCGCGACTTCGGCTATATGTGGAATGGGGAGGGTAGTAGTATCAATCCTTTTTCACAGATCGAAACGAGGGTAATGCGTGACTTCATGAATGCACATCCTTTTAGCATCCACGTTACCTACCACAGCGGAATAGAAGAAGTGATATTTCCCTGGTGCTACAGGGCAAGCCATGCCCCGGATTATAACAACTTTACTTACCTGTCAGCTTTGTACTCATCATCATCGGGTTATTCCAATCTGCCTTATCTTCAGTCTTATGCTGATTATCCAACCAATGGTGAACTGATCGATGACAGTTATGGCTTAAATGGCCCGGTAAGCCTTACGGTGGAGATCTCCTATGATAAACAGCCGACGGATATTTTAGGCTATTATCAAAAGAATATTACTCCTATGGTAAATATGATCAAAAATGCAGGTTATGGGTTGGAAGGATTGATAACAGACAGTATTACAGGAAAACCAGTCGCAGCTGCAATATTCATCGATAATTTTTACCCGGTTTTTTCCGATACCCTGGTGGGCGATTTTCACAAGTTTGTATTGCCCGGAACCTATACGCTTACGGTCAAGGCTAACAATTATGAAACCCGGGTTATAAGTGGAGTTATGGTTACATCGGGAACGTCGACTTTTACGAATGTTTTGATGAAACCAGCTAATGGAAGTCATGTCGCCAAAGTAGCCTGTGTTGTAATCCCTGATAACAATCCGGCTGATGAAGCCAATACTCCGGCGGTTATTGGTGCTGCAGATAATGTGAACTATTCGTTGGGGAGGAGCGGCTGGATTATTTTAGATATGTTGCAACCTGTTTTAAATATCAATGGAAACGATTTTAAGATTTATGAAGGTGATGCAACACCCGAAGGTTATACGTGTATGGTATCACAATCGATGGAAGGGCTTTGGAGCAATTTGGGAACGGGGTTGGGATCAAAAGAATTTGACCTTGCCACGCTTAATTCAATCAGATATATCAAGATCAAGGATGATGGTGACGGTGTGGCTAACATTGCTGATGCAGGGTTTGACCTGGATGCCGTTGAAGTGCTGGGACAGGTTGTAGGTGTAAATCCTGAAGTTAATTCGATTGTTCCAGTTATATATCCGAATCCTGCAAATAATGAGTTGAACATAGGCACAAAGATGAATTCAGCCGGATGTTTTGAATTGATTTTAAGTAATATGTTAGGGCAGTATGTATTTTACATTAAAACTGAATTAAAAGAATTTTACAGGTTGAATGTTTCAAATCTTGATGAAGGGATTTACCTTTTGACACTCAAATGCGATAAAGGAATATTTCAACAGAAAATAATTGTGAAGCATAATAAGTAGCTTGAACAAATGAAGATACTACTCACTATTTTTTTGATAATTCTGAGTTTGCAGTTCCTTGCCCAGAATCCAAGGCCTGAAGATTTTGGATTCAGGCACCTGCAAATGATGTATAAGGGTGATTCTGTCGATATTTTATTAAAATCGAAAGCAGGAGAGGAGTTTATAAGAAAACCGTTATTCTTGTTTTGCCAGGGGAGCCTGCCCCAACCTTTGATCAAGACCGATGGCAACCAGGCTTATTCGGTTTTCCCTTTCAACACAGATAGTCTTGTGAAAGATTTTCACCTGGTAATCATAAGCAAGCCAAATATCCCGATTATTGCCGATGTTAATTCGCTTGGAACTAACTTCGTTTACCTGGACCCTGCTACTGGGAAATTTCCCAGGGCTTATTCAGAACTCAACTTGCTGGATTACTATGTTGACCGGGATGAGGCAGTGATAGGATTTTTGTTAAAATTGCCCTTTGTTGCCAATACTGCACTAACAGTAGCAGGACATTCCGAAGGTAGTACAATTGCGGCTAAACTGGCAATGAAATCAAAGCGGGTTACTCACTTGATTTATGCCAGTGGTTGCCCGGTGGGCCGAATGCTATCTATTGTTGAGAGAGACAGGTCGATGGAGGAGGATACTGATTCTACCCGTTTTGCCGAATCAGATTTTGATTACTGGGAAAGTATAGCAGGTAATAAGGAAAATATGGATGATTCATATGGAGATACCTTTAAGGCGACATATGACTTTTCATATCCTCCGATTAACTACCTCCGTGAATTAAAGATACCTGTCCTGGTTTGTTATGGAACCAAAGACTGGAGCGCTCCTTTTAATGATTATTTAAGGTTCGAGATGATCAGGCAAAAGAAGAAGAATTTTACATTCAAAGCCTATATCGGACTGGAGCACAATTTTTTTCCGCTGGATAAGCAAGGCCGTGCTAATCAGGAAATATTAAATTGGGATAAGGTTGCTGCAGATTGGCAGGAGTGGATCCGTAAGAATTGAGTTCAAGTAAGCAGCAGGCAGTAGGCGGTAGGCAGTAGGCAGTAAGCAGAATCCAATAACCAATAACTTACTTCTTATAATCATTAATCACAATTTCCTGTTTGCAGAAATCCTGTTCTGCTGCCTGTGAGTTTGAGCAAACGATAACAATGTGGCTTTCATGTTTTCAAGGCCGTCGCCGGTGTTTATAAAATAAATGCCACAAAGGCACAAAGACACTAAGATTCACAAAGATTTTCCTAATTTTACATTTCTTTTTTATATGTTAAATTATTCTATTTCAATTATTATGGAAACATCAGAAAAACACGATGGTAAACGGGGTAAGGAACATCTCCCTATTCCTGAATTTGTTGACAATCTTGCAAAGCAGGTAATTGATGCCGCCTTCAAAGTGCATTATAATCTTGGGCCTGGTCTCCTTGAGAAAGTGTATGAAGCTTGCTTTTGCTATGAATTACAGAAGAAAGGCTTGAACTTTCAGAGACAGGTTGATATTCCAATAACCTATGATAATTTGGTATTTAAGGAGGGGTTAAGGCTTGATGTAATTATCGAAGATAGCATCATTTGTGAGCTCAAAGCAATAGAAACAGTTAATCCGGTTTGGAAGGCACAAGTTTTAAGTCATCTTAAGCTTACAGGAATACGCTTAGGATTTCTAATCAATTTTGATGTTCCAAGAATTAAGGAAGGTGTAACCCGAATTGTTCTTTAACCTTTGTGTTACTTTGTGCCTTCGTGTCTTCGTGGCATCACTATCGCACTTGGAAGAGTAAGGCACTGTTAGTTTCAAAAATTTATAGGGAAATTTGCAGAAAGTTGCAGATATAGAAAGAGTTAGATTGAATTTTCTTTCTTATTTCTTATAATCGTTGATCACAATTTCCTGTTTACAGAAATCATGTTCTGCTGCCTGGGAGTTTGAGCAAACAATTACTATCCTGTCTTCCCGGTTTGACAGAAGTAGTTCCCTGAACCAGTCTATTCCTTGCTGATCCAGGTTTGAGGTGGGTTCATCAAGAAGAACAAGAGGGGTGTTGCTTAGGATAGCCAGGGCAAGCTTAACTCTCTGTTTCATGCCTGAGGAAAAGTATTTGATAGGCTTGTTGCGGCTTCCTGTCAGGGTTGTAGCCTTTATCACCGCCTCTTCATCCATGTTATTCCGGAATTTCTTGAACTGATGGTGGAAACGGACCATCTCAGAAAGAGTAAATTCTTCCAGCAGTTCAAGGTAGGGGCCGCTGTAAGAAACATGGCGAAAGAAATCATCAGGCTCAAGCACTTTGCCATCCAGATGATAATTTATTTTACCGGTACTGGGATGAAGATGGCCTGAAATGATCTGTAGCAATGTGGATTTGCCAGAGCCATTGGAACCGAGGATGGCATATGCATTACCGCTTTCAAATTCAAAGTCAAGGCTCCGAAAGATCCATTCATAATTGTATTTCCGGCCTATATTCTCCAGGATGATCTTCATATACAATGGATCAGTAAAGATTTGCTATAGTTCCGCTTTATCTCTGGAAGCGGAATAACCACGCATGATACCGCGGGCTGAGCCTGAGATGAAAGAGATGATCTCATCCCTTTCGGCTGTGGCAGGCATGGTTGCTTCAATCATTTCCAGAGCCTGGCTTACATTATGGCCTTTCAGGTAAATATAGCGGTAGATTTCCTGGATCTCGTTGATTTTCTCTGAGGTGAACCCGCGCCTGCGCAGACCGATGGAGTTAATCCCAACATAGGATAGCGGCTCGCGGGCAGCCTTTGTATAAGGCGGAACATCTTTTCTTACAAGAGATCCTCCCGAAATCATACTATGCTGTCCGATATTGACAAACTGGTGAACAGCTGTAACACCGCCAATAAATGCAAAATCTTCAACCATAATATGCCCGGCAAGGGTTACAGCATTTGCAAGGATACAGTTGTTCCCGACAATGCAGTCATGGGCGATATGAACATAGGCCATGATGAGGCAGTTATTGCCAACAACCGTTTCCATGTTAGCCTTAGTTCCCCTGTTGATGGTGACAAATTCACGGATTGTGGTATTATCGCCTATTTTGACCAATGTATCTTCACCGGCATATTTCAAATCCTGGGGAATGGCAGCAATAACGGCTCCCGGGAAAATACGGCAGTTCTTCCCTATTCGGGCACCTTCCATAATAGTTACACTGGAGCCAATCCAGGTTCCTTCGCCAATTTCTACATTCTTTTCAATATTGACAAAAGGCTCAATTACTACATTTTTTGCTATCCTCGCCTGGGGATGAACATATGCAAGCGGTTGATTCATTGTTGGATACCTTTAAATATTCTTTTTTCTTACGATCTGGGCCATGAGCTCAGCTTCTGTTACGACTTTGTTACCGACATAAGCCGTTCCTTTCATGTGACAAATACCCCTGCGGAATGGAGTTATTAGTTCAAGGATAAAAACCAATGTGTCACCGGGAACTACTTTTTGTCTGAACCTTACATTTTCCATTTTCATGAAATAAGTAATATAGTTCTCGGGATCCGGGACCGATGATAGAGCAAAAATACCTCCGGTCTGGGCCATAGCCTCAACCTGGAGCACTCCCGGCATTACGGGCTCATCAGGGAAATGACCAACAAAATAGCCTTCATTCATGGTGACATTCTTCAATCCAACCACATGCTTTTCGCTCAGTTCCAGTATCTTATCAACAAGGAGGAAGGGAGGGCGATGGGGGAGGATCTTCTTGATCTGGTTAATATCGAAAACAGGCGTTTTTAATACATCCACATTTGGCTGAACCTGTGATTCCTTAATGTGCTGGCGGATCAGCTTGGCAAAGTTGGTATTTACTTCATGCCCGGGACGGGTGGCAATGATATGGCCTTTGATGGGCACACCGATGAGGGCAAGGTCACCAATTACGTCAAGCAGTTTGTGACGGGCAGGTTCATTGTGGTAATGCAATTCAAGGTTGTTGAGAATGCCTTCTTTCATCACTGTTACCTGCGGCTTGTTAAAATGCCTTGCCAGGTTATCAAGCTCGGTCTCTGATAGCAACCGGTCAACGAAAACGATAGCATTGCTTACATCTCCGCCCTTGATCAGGTTATTGTTGATGAGGTATTCCAGTTCATGAAGGAATACGAAAGTGCGGCAGGTGGATATTTCTCTCCTGAAATCTTCGATTTGTGAGATAGAAGCATATTGTGTACCTAATACCCGGGTTTCAAAGTCGATCATTACTGATAGCCTGAATGTTTCTTCAGGTACCAGGATAAGTTCACTTTTACGTTTGGGGTCAGTAAATGACAAGGTAGATCGGATCTCGAAGTAAACCCTGTCGGCTTCCTGTTCAACAATTCCTGCCTCTTCAAGCGCTTCACAAAAGAACCTGGAACTGCCATCCATGATTGGCATCTCTTCAGCATCCACTTCAATGAGAATATTGTCGATCCCTAGCCCTGAAACTGCCGCAAGGGTATGTTCAATGGTGGCCAACCTTACACCCTGGTGCTGAATGGTAGTTCCACGGGCAGTATCCACTACATAATCAGCAATGGCGTCGACAACCGGATGACCTTCAATATCGATCCTGCTGAACTTAATACCATGATCAATTGGAGCAGGTTTGAAAGTGATCGTTGCTTCCTTTCCTGAATGGAGGCCAGCTCCTGATATACTCTTGGGATTCTGTATTGTACGTTGTTTTTCTGACATTAAATTTCCTTCTTTAAAATGAATAGTGGCAAGTAAAAGATTACTTCCGTTCTTCTGCCATTGTATTCTTCATATTTCTTTCCAAATCTGATACCCTGGCTGATAATTTATCTAAGTTATTAAAGACTGCAATACTACGTTTGAACCTTCCGATATCGATAGCTGGAGCTCCCAGCACGACACTTCCTGGTTTTGTTATGCTTCCTCCGACACCTGCCTGGGCACCAATCTTAACTTCATCAGCTATAACAATATGGCCAACGATTCCAACCTGCCCACCGATCATACAATTCCTTCCGATCTTGGTGGAACCTGAAATCCCTGTCTGAGCAGCTATTACAGTATTCTCGCCAATTTCTACATTATGCCCAACCTGGATCAGGTTGTCGAGTTTCACTCCCTGGCGGATAATTGTTGAACCAAGGGTTGCACGGTCGATGGTAGTATTGGCACCAATCTCAACCCTGTCTTCAATTACAACATTACCAATCTGGGCAACTTTTTTATAGTTATTGTCGCTTTGTACTGCAAATCCAAATCCGTCGGCGCCTATTACTGCTCCGGCATGGATCATACAATCCTTCCCGATATTGCAATCATGATAAATTTTAACTCCCTGGTAAAGGGTAGTATTTGCTCCAACTTTTACGTTGTCACCAATAAAGGATTGGGGATAAATTTTTGCATTATCACCGATCTCAGCATTATCGCCTACATAGGAAAATTCTCCAATATATACATTCTTCCCTATCCTCGCATTGGCAGCAACAAAAGCCTGAGCCGAAACTCCTACCTTCGATTTCTGAATGCTGTCATAGATCTCAAGTAACTTGGCAAATGCTGAATACGGGTCATCTACACGTATGAGAGTAGCTGAGATAGGCATCTCAGGCTCAAAATCACTCTTAACAATCACGATGGAGGATTGAGTTGAGTAAATATATTGCGTGTATTTGGGATTTGCCAGGAAACTCAGGGCTTCAGATTCGCCGTCCTCAATCTTGGCTAACTTGTTCACTTTGGCATCGGGATTTCCATCTACTCTGCCGCCAAGCAGGCTGGCTATGTCTTTTGCGGTAAACTCCATCAGGAAAAAGTAATGGTTTATTAAGTCGGTTGCTTAAAGAATCTGCAAATATAGGCAAATTGGCATTAAGCCGAAAAAGTGTTGTTATTTACCCTAAAGTATTTAATATGAGCTTTCCGGCTATTCCGCCCATTTCGGAAAGCAGACAAAATGTCGCTCCACAGTACCAGAATAGACAGAAATGTTCAATTGGTCGGAAAACTCTGATATATCCCTGATAACTCCCGCTTTGTCAACAATATTAATTTTATGGCTAAGCGGATCATAAGCATTGTTCGATATAGTCCCGATAGTAAGGAGGTATTCGGCTTCACTTTGAGGAATGTTCAACTTGAAGACAATTTTTTGACGAATAGATTCCAGGTAAGATTCTTCAAAAGGAGTATTTGAAATGATCACCCTGAAAAGTCTTCTTTCAATGAGAGATTTGCTTATAGTGGATAACACAACATCGGGGTGATTGACCCAGTTCTTGATGGAGGTCATGATTTCGGCATCATCAAGCTCAGCAAAAACTTCCAGCGTTTCACTTTTGTCCATGAAATTGAACTTGGTAAACTGGTTATCAAGGAAATAGGCGAAATTGGGTGAGGCAAAGAGTTTTTCACCGGTATTGGCCAGAAATTTTGCCCTCTTCAGAACATTTACAAGCATGTACTCAGCAGAAAGAACTGTTTTGTGAAAATACACCTGCCAGTACATAAGGCGCCTTGCTACAATAAATTTCTCTATTGAATAGATTCCTTTTGCCTCAACTGCCAGCGAATCTCCGGCTATGGTTATCATTTTCAGAATCCGGTCGGTATTGATAACACCTTCACTAACCCCGGTATAAAAACTATCCCGCATAAGATAATCCATGCGGTCCATATCCAATTGACCAGATACAAGCTGATGAAGGAATGGAACCGGGTAAGTATTGTTGAATACCTCAATGGCTGTTTTCAAGCTGTTGTTGAATTCCTGGTTAAGATGAGAGATAAAATACTTGGATATCTCTTCGTGCCCAAGGTCCTGGACAATGCAATTCTCCAGTGCATGCGAAAATGGCCCATGCCCGATGTCATGAAGCAGGATAGCAATAATGGCACCTTGTGTCTCATGATCTGTAATATTGACTCCTTTGATCTTTAAGGTCTCAATTGCCTGGGTCATTAAGTGCATTGCACCCAGCGCATGCTGAAAGCGGGTGTGCAGAGCCCCTGGATAAACCATCGAAGTAAGGCCCAACTGTGAAATTCGCCTGAGCCGCTGGAACATCGGATGCTCAATCAGCGAAAAGGTTAGTTCATCAGGTATGGTGATAAACCCGTATAAGGGATCATTGAATATTTTTCGCTTAAATGCCATGGCATGAGGCTGAAAAAATGTTAAATTTGTTTAAATGGCTGTAATAACAGGTACGGTTAACAATAAAATCAACAGTTATGCATTAATCAAGAACTGTCGGTACTAATTGGCCGGAACCCACATCCATTCTTGGTATATTTACTCACAAAGGTACACATACCCTGCTTATTCAGGTTATTGAATTTGACAGTTACCTAAAGAGATTATGGTTGAGGTCGTTTCCAGTCATTCTGCCGGGCAGTTTCCTGTGAATTTTAACAATTTAATAAAACAGAATGGAAAGCGGAATTATTCTTTGGGCAGATGATGAGATTGATCTTCTTAAACCTCACATCTTATTTTTACGCGATAAAGGTTACGAGGTTGTAACCACCAATAATGGTGATGAAGCCATTGATATTTTAAAGACCAGGCCTTTTGATATTGTTTTCCTGGATGAAAATATGCCGGGTTTATCCGGTATCGAGACCCTGTCACTCATCAAGAAAAGCTATCCTAATCTTCCAGTGATCATGATCACTAAAAGTGAGGAAGAGCACATTATGGAAGATGCCATCGGATCCAGCATTTCCGATTACCTTATCAAACCTGTAAATCCAAAGCAAATATTGCTGAGCGTCAAGAAGAACCTTGATAACAAGCGATTGATCAGTGAAAAGACTACCCATGCCTACCAGCAGCAATTCCGGAATATCGGCATGGAAATTTCGAACAGGCTTAATCATGAGGAATGGACCGAGGTTTACAAGAACCTGGTATTTTGGGAACTTGAACTGGAGAAGTCTACTGATTCAAGTATCTCGGAAGTCCTGTTGCAGCAGAAAAATGAAGCAAACCAGGTTTTCTGCAAATTCGTTGAAAACAACTATGTCGACTGGGTAAATGGAAAATCACAGAATAAGCCGGTTCAATCCCAAAGCCTCCTGCGCGAGAAAGTTTTCCCACTCTTCCAGGAGAACCAGCAGATGTTCATGATCCTCATCGATAATATGCGTTATGATCAGTGGAAAATATTGCAGCCAATCATTGAGGAATATTACAGGGTTGAAAAGGATGAATTGTATTATTCCATACTTCCAACAACCACCCAATATGCCAGGAACAGCCTGTTTTCAGGCCTGATGCCCTCTGAAATCGAAAAGAAATACCCAAAATACTGGGTAAATGAAGATGAAGAAGGTACCAAGAACCAATATGAAAGCGAACTACTCGGTGAACAGCTTAAACGGTTTGGAAAGGATGTAAAGTACTCCTATACAAAAATCCTGAACCTTACAGCTGGCAGGAAACTTGTTGAAACACTTCCCAATCTGCTTGGAAATAAATTCAACGTGATAGTATACAATTTCGTTGATATGCTATCCCATGCACGTACTGAGATGGAAGTAATCCGTGAACTGGCTGATGATGAACCTGCATATCGCTCACTTACCCTTTCATGGTTTGAACATTCACCTCTTATGGATATCATTAAGTTCCTGGCTGATAAGAAGATCAACATAATGCTTACTACAGATCATGGTTCAGTAAGGGTTAACAACCCGGTAAAAGTGATAGGCGACAGGAATACCAATACCAACCTAAGGTATAAGATTGGCAAAAGCCTGAATTATGACAAACGGGAAGTTTTTGAGATTCGGAATTCTTCAGATGCTTTCCTTCCCCGCTCGGGTGTTAGCTCCTCTTTTATCTTTTGCAGGAGAGATGAGTTTTTCGCCTATCCCAATAATTACAACTACTACGTAAACTATTACAAAAATACATTTCAGCATGGTGGATTATCCATGGAAGAGATGATGGTTCCTATCGTATATTTGAAGGCAAAATAGGATCAGATGCAGGAGTCTGTTAATTGCAGCAGGGATCAGCTTGAAATTGTAGCTCAAAAGCTGTTGGAGAAATATCCTTCAGACCGGATTTTTGCCTTTTATGGTGGTATGGGTGCTGGAAAGACTACCTTTATCAAAGCCATCTGCAATCAACTTTTTGTTGGGGATGTTGTTAATAGTCCTACGTTCGCTATTGTCAACGAATACCTTCTCAAGGATGGAGGAAGTGTATTTCATTTTGACCTTTACCGGCTGAAATCCTGGCAGGAGATGCTTGATATTGGTTATGAGGATTATTTTTACAGCGGGAATCACTGTCTTCTTGAATGGCCGGAAAAAATTGAGAACCTCTTGCCTGAATCCACGATCAGGGTGAAGATTGAATTGACAGAGGAAACGGATCGTCGGATTATAACTTTCTAATTTTGCTTGAACTATGGACCTGTCACAAAACAACTATTCCGAATTGTTTCATGGTGGACAATTCAGCCCGCTTGAAGAAATGCTGGTTGTTAAACCTGAAAACAGGAAACTTGTGATTGGAGTGCCCCGTGAATGCGCTTTTCTTGAGAACCGGATCTCTCTCGTTCCTGATGCAGTTGCCTTGCTTGTGCAACATGGTCACCATATTATGATTGAAACAGATGCTGGTAAGGCCGCTCATTTCACTGATCATGAATTCAGCGAAATGGGTGCCGAGATTGTTTATGATACACGCAAGGTATTTTCTGCTGAAATCATCCTGAAGGTAGCCCCTATTACAGCTGAAGAAACCGAAATGCTTGGTAACAAGCAGGCCCTTATTTCTTCCCTGCATACCTCCGGCATCACAGAAGAGTATTTTAGAAGGTTGCTTAACAAGCGGACCACTTCCATTGCTTTTGAATTTATACAGGACAAGGCCGGCACTTTCCCGGTGATCAGAGCCATGAGTGAGATTGCCGGAAATACCTCCATGCTCGTTGCCGCCGAATATATGAGCCACCCTGAATATGGAAGGGGAAAAATGCTTGGCGGATTTTCCGGAATTTCTCCTACAGAGGTAGTTATTCTCGGAGCAGGAACTGTTGGCGAATATGCAGCAAGGGCAGCTCTCGGGATGGGCGCATTTGTAAAGATCTTCGATAATTCTGTTTATAAGCTTCGCAGGCTGCAAAACAACCTCAATACAAGGGTTTATACCTCGATGTTACATCCAAGGAGCCTTCTTGCCGCATTGCAGACTGCTGATGTAGTGATAGGCGCTGTTCATTCCGCCTATGGAAGGACACCCTGTATAGTAAGTGAAGATATGGTTAGTCAAATGAAGGAAGGTGCTGTTATTATTGATGTTAGTATAGATCAGGGTGGATGTTTTGAAACCTCAAGGCTGACAGATCATAAAAACCCTGTTTTTAAGAAATATGGAGTAACCCACTACTGTGTTCCTAATATTCCATCAAAGGTTCCCAATACCGCATCCTACGCTTTCAGCAATTTCCTTACACCAATTCTTTTGGATATAGGTGAAAAGGGGGGTATTGAAAATGCGCTTCGTTCGGATTTTGGCGTAAGGCAGGGTGTATACCTTTTCAATGGGACCTGTACCAATAAGTTTCTGAGTGACTCCTATCATCTTCCGTTTCAGGATATTAACCTTTTAATGGCTGCCTTCCATTAATTTATTGTTGTTTCTTGTAGCTATGTCTGCCAGGTAGAAGCTAAGTGAAAAACGCTTCTTACCTTTGCAGTCGGAATTGAATAGTATGAAAAGATACCACATTTTACTTTTATACAGTTTCTGGATTTTTGCCTTTACGGGCAGTATTAGCGCTAATCCCGGCGAGACTGGACGTTTTACTATTAGCGGGCATGTGAAGGATGCAGCCACAGGGGAAGTGCTTATAGGTGCTACAGTTTTTGAAACGTCACTGAAATCAGGGGTTGCAACCAACCCTTATGGTTTTTATTCGTTGAACCTGCCATCCGGTAGCCATACCCTGCGTTTTTCATTCCTTGGTTACAAGACTCAGAACAAAGAAATTGACCTAACTAATGATGTGACAATTGATATTGCCCTGCTGCCAGAAAATTCCGAATTGGGAGAAGTGGAGATCAGGAGTGAGCGTACAAACGATAACGTGATCAAGCCTGAGATGGGTACCATCCGCCTTGATGTGAATACGATAAAACATATTCCTGCCCTGCTGGGTGAAGTAGATATTATTAAAGCCATCCAGTTATTGCCTGGAGTTCAATCGACCAGCGAAGGATCTACCGGGTTTAGTGTCAGGGGTGGCAATTCAGACCAGAATCTCATCATCCTCGATGAAGCAACGGTTTATAATGCCTCTCATCTTATGGGTTTCTTTTCTGTATTTAATAATGATGCTCTAAAGGATGTTACACTTTATAAGGGAGATATCCCGGCAGCATACGGCGGGCGGCTTTCATCCCTGCTCGATGTGAGGATGAAAGATGGGAATGCCAAGAAGTTCAAGGCAACCGGCGGAGTGGGGACTGTTTCAAGCAGGCTTACCCTTGAAGGGCCTATTATCAAAGACCGGACAACTTTTGTTGTGTCCGGGAGGCGGACCTATGCTGATCTTTTTCTTCCCTTTGCAAAGGATAAGCAGGTCAGGGACAACAAATTATTTTTTTATGACCTGAATTTGAAAGTAACAGATATTATCAACGAGAAAAACCGGATTTACTTCTCAGGATACCTTGGAAGAGATATTTTCAAAAATCAGTTTGCTGAAATGGGTTTTGGGAATACAACGGGTTCATTTCGTTGGAACCATTTATTTTCGAGCAAGCTATTCCTGAATGTAAGTGCTATCTACTCCAAGTTTGATTACAACCTGGGTTCCCCTACCGGTGATGCTAATGCATTCAACTGGTTTTCCAATATGCGGGATCATAACATCCGACTTGATTTCACCTACTACATGAATTCCAATAATACCTTAAAATACGGATGGATAACCACATTTCATGAATTTGAGCCGGGTACCGCCAGGGGGACAAGTAGTGCAAGCATCTTTACCGAATTCAAACTACCTGCTGAGTATGCATTGGAACATGGGATTTACCTCAGCAACGAACAAAAGATCGGGGCCAATCTCACCCTGAAATATGGCCTTCGGATTACAGCTTTTCAAAATGTGGGTTCAGGGACTTACTATCGTTTTGATAGCCTTTTCAATCCTATTGATAGCGTGGTTTATGGTAAGCTTGACTTTTTTCATACCTACAAGGGACTTGAACCCAGGTTTGCTTTCGTTTACCTTCTGGATGAATACTCTTCCATCAAAGGCCACTATTCTCATACCCGTCAGTATGTTGCTCTAGCTCAGAACTCAACTGCCGGGACACCACTTGATATCTGGTTCCCATCAACTCCCAACATTGCCCCCCAGGTAGCGGATCAGTTCTCCCTTGGCTATTTCAGAAATCTGTTGGATAATTCTATTGAAACCTCGGTTGAAGTTTACTACAAAAAAGTCGGGAATGTTATAGATTTCCGGGATCACGCACAACTATTGCTGAATCAATATATGGAAGGTGAGTTGAGAATTGGGAAAGGATATTCGTATGGAGTTGAATTGATGATCCGTAAAGATAAAGGTAAGCTTAATGGTTGGGTAAGTTACTGTTATTCAAGAAGCTGGAGGATACTTAAAGATATCAATGACGGGAACCGCTATCCTGCGCCATATGATAAACCAAACTCTGTGAATGTTGTTCTTAATTACACTGTGAATAAACGAATTGAGGCATCAACCACCTGGGTTTATGCAAGCGGGCTTCCTGTTACTTTTCCTACTGGCAGGGCTGTAATTGGTAATGCTATCCTTCCTATTTATTCTGACAGAAATGCTTACCGTATGCCTGCATATCATCGCCTGGACCTTGCGGTTAGCATTAAGGAAAAGGACAAACACTGGAAGAAATGGAAAGGTGAATGGAATATATCCATTTACAATGCTTACAACCGCAAAAACGCATGGACAATAAACTTTGAGTATGATCCCAAGGACATTTACACCACCTATGCGGTTAAGACCTACTTATTCTCTATAATTCCTGCCATAACCTATAATATTAGCTTTTAGCATGGTAAAAGATATTTTTAAAGCGGAGAATCGGGTCAACGGAAGATTATTCAGGAAGTTATCCCTGCTTCCTTTAATGTTGATGCTATTGATGACTGCGGTTTCCTGTACAGAGCGTATTGATATCAAGCTTGATGATAGCTATACCCGTCTTGTGGTCGAAGGCCAGCTTTCAACAGATACCATGGCCCATGCAGTAGTTCTGACAACAACAACGAGTTATTATGATCCGCAGGCACCCCCTCCGGTACAAGGTGCAACTGTTACCCTGTTCGATGGGAAGGACACTACTTATCTGACAGAAACGAGACCGGGATATTACATGACTGAACCTGATTTTTATGGTGTACCGGGCAAAAACTACACATTGAATATTCGCCTTAGGGAGCCTATTGGTGGACATTCAGATTATTCAGCACAATCTTTCCTTCACCCGGTTGCACCACTTGATAGCATTGGAATGCAGTTTCATGGGGATTGGGGATCCAAAGGAGTTTGGGATGTTAAATGTTATGTAATGGAACCTCCAACTGTAGATTATTATCGTTTCCTCATCTATAAGAACCATGAGTTGTTTACTAAGATCATACGCTATTGGTTTGTTACGGATGATAAATTTTTCAATGGAGTTTATGCTAAAGGAGCTACAGTATCCTATTTCAGGCAGGATAATGAGCACGAAATACTTAATGCCGGTGATACGATTACCGTAGAAGCTGATAATATTACAAAAGAGTACTACAATTATGTACTGGAAGTCCAGACTGAGGTCCAGGGTACAAACCCGCTCTTCGGTGGGCCACCGGCCAACGTAAAAGGGAATATTTCCAACGGCGCCATAGGATTCTTTTCAACCTTTGATCTTACCCGCAAATCTACCATTACGCCTTCACGTTAAATTTCTTACGGCCTATGCATGATCTTGAGCCATATTATAACTGGCGGCATCTTTACATTGCTTCAGAAGATGAACTCTCTCCATTTTACCAGAGGGAATACAGCGAATTTGAGTTCAGCAGCAGCATTTACAACTATTTCATCCATCCTCAATGGGATCAGTTTGGATCAGCTACACTATATTGTAAAATTCTTTATGCAGGCTATGAGGAGCATTTCTGTATAATCGAATTGATTGGTGAGTGGAATGACTGTTTATACAATGATATTATGTACCTGAAAAGGAATGTAATTGAATTCCTGCAGGAACAGGGTATAAATAAGTTTATCCTGATCGGCGAGAATGTCCTCAACTTTCATTTTGATGATGATTCCTATTACCAGGAATGGTTTGATGAAATAGAAGAGGGTTGGATTGCCTGTGTCAATTTCAGGGAGCATGTAATTCGGGATTTTGAGGCAGCTTCCCTGGATTATTATTTGGCGATGGGTGGCAAGTTAAACAGTTTACCATGGAGGATTGCTGATCCGAGGAAATTCTTCCAGATTGTAGAGTCATTGATGATGAAACGCCTTAATGCCTGAGATGAAAAAGAGTTTTGCCATCGTTGTTTTTGGCCGGGTTCAGGGAGTTGGATTCAGGTACCACACACTTAATAAGGCGAGCGAATTAGATATACGTGGATTTGTGAGAAACCAGGCTGACGGTACTGTTTACATTGAAGCTGAAGGAGATGGCGTTCTCCTTGAAACCTTTATAGACTGGTGTCGCCAGGGTCCCCGATGGGCAAGTGTTGAATCTGTTGAGCTGAAAGAGCTGGATTTGCGGAATTATGATGGTTTTACAGTAAAATAGAGTCTTTTATAAGAAGCTCTACCTGGTTTTTGGAAGGTAAATTATCGAAATATAATTATTGATGCCACGAATACACGAATTAATTGATATTAATGGTTACCAGTCATAAGTTATTAGTTATTGGCAATTGGAAGTACAATGTCTGAAAGAATTGTGGGGATAAACTTCCTTCTATGTAAGAAAATTCTAACTCAATTCTGAACGATGGCATTTACATGAAGCAAGATAATGTTATATCATTTTTTCACCGCTCTCAGTATCTCCCTTTTCCCAGGAGGCCCCGGTAACTTTTCAATCAGGAAACCGGCTGATTTCAGTGCTCGTTTTACAATACCTTTGCAGCAATAGGTCACCAGAATTCCGCCGGTTACCAGACTATCGGAAATCCTGGCAAATATTTCCCCTGTCCACATTTCGGGCTGAACTTCCGGCGAAAATGCATCGAAATAAACAAGGTTATAATAAGAAGTCTGCAACTGGACCTCTTGCAATCGGGAAGCCGTTTTCAGCAGGGTAAATCCAGGGAGCAGTTTATTGATAATATTCCATTCAGATCCATGGATTTCTCCAAAAACTGATTTAGCCATTGAAGAATTCAGCCGGATGTCATAATTCAGGGATGACCAGACAGGTGCCTTGAGCGGAAAGGCTTCTATCCCATGATAATAAACCTGAAGGCTGGTTTCCATAGCTGCCAGGCAGGTTAGCATCGCATTCAGCCCGGTTCCAAACCCGATTTCCAAAACATTGATATGATTGTTACTGCTTTCAGCAAAGCGGAAACCAGCTTCAATGAATATGTGCTTCGACTCCTGGATTGCACCATGAATGGAATGATAATGTTCCTGTAATCCTTTATGAAAGAGGGTATGCGAGCCATCCTCGCTCATTACCAGTGAAATCCCCTCCTGCATTTTATGATCTCCCTGTTTCATTTGTTATAGAGTAATTGAATATCCAGGATAGGATCACCAAGACTGTAAGTTTCCTTGAGGATGCCTTCAGGGTAGGAGTAAAGGTATATTTCGTGCCCGGAAGCAGCATACACTATTTCTCCAATATCTTCATAAGCCAGGTGGGCCATGTCCACGCCTGACTTAAATTCTATCATACTGTTATTCGGGAAATTATACCAATACAGACGTGATTTGGTTGAAAAAACATAATTCTGCCGGTCAATGGCAGCAACACATACAATGCTGTCATCTGCAATCTCTTTTAACATACTGAATGTTTCATTGTAATCCAGGTAAATATAAATAACAGCTTTACCATCCTGGTTCCCGAAGGCGATCAGATGTTTGCTATCGACTGGAAACATCTTAACTATTTCAGGAGTCGGACTTAGAGAAAGTACCATTAGCCCCCCGGGCATGGCATAAAATGCCAGTGAATGCTTTGTGTTTGATACCTGGTTCAGGCAGGTAACAAGCCTGTTATTGAAAAAGGTAGCATTTTTCGGGTAATAGTTTTGCAACACTTCGCTTGTGTAAAGGGGGGTGCCTGCATGGTCAAAGGTCTTTACATATCCTTCATAATAGGAAACCAAAAGTTGTGAATTGACCTCGGAAATGGACTCAAACCAATGGTTTACAGATAGTTGTTGAACAGGAATTCTCCAGTCGATTTTATGATTCTTCACATTCAATGCTACCACATCTGACTGGTATGTGCCGGATAAAAACAGATGACCATACCTGGAATCAATTGCAGAGCCTCCGTAATCAGCTGGTAAAGAATAGATATTATTCCACTTGATGCCGGAATCAAGTGCAAGTGCAGTGATTGTATTGAGCCCCTTACCTGTTATAGCAATAGGGTACAAAAAAGCCCTCTGGATCGAAGTTATCTGGATTTTAACAAAGGCATTGGCAACATTAATTCCATCAGATGCCTGGAAATGAAGGTTGTATTCACCTGATGCCAACAATGAATCATTTATTGGATAGAGAGCGTCCAGGGTAAAAGGATTGCCAGGTATTTCTATGTAAATTGGAGGAAGGACCGGGCGATCCTCCATATCTGTCAGGACTACCTGGAGTGATTTCAGATCTTTATTATCACTGAACACTGCAAGGATATGAATGCTGTCACCAACCTGGTATGCGGTTCCGGCCAATGGCTTATTTACAAGGATAATCGGAATCTCACGGTCGGATTCCTTCCTGCATGCTAATAGGTTAAATAGCAGAAGAGTGACAAAACAGAAGTGTAGGCCATGGGATTTATTTACAACCGTAAGCATGCTATAAAATTACATCTTGCATTTTGAAAAAGCCTAATGATTACATAAATTTAACCCAATAAATTCTATATACTATGTTAGATACTATTTTGCTTGATAATATCCTGTTTTTGGATATTGAAACGGTTCCTGAACAGCCTGCCTACGAATCCCTGGATTCAAGAATGGCAAAGCTTTGGGACAAGAAGTCTGAACGGATTCGGCAAATGGAGTCCGATACCCCTGGTTCACTCTATATGCGAGCAGGGATTTATGCGGAATTTGGGAAGATTATCTGTATTTCAGTAGGCTCATTCCGAAAAGAAGAATTCAGGATCAAGTCGTTTGCTGATGAGGATGAGCGAGTATTGCTAAGTAATTTTGCCCAGATGCTTACTACCTATTTTAACAGGCAGGAACATTTGCTTTGTGCTCACAATGGGAAAGAGTTCGATTTTCCCTTTATTGCACGTCGTATGCTGGTGAATGGGGTCAGGATTCCTTCCATACTGGACCTTTCAGGTAAAAAGCCCTGGGAGGTGAATCATCTGGACACGATGGAATTGTGGAAGTTTGGTGATTTTAAGAATTATACCTCACTTGACCTGCTTGCTGCTATCTTCAATATTCAAACCCCTAAGGATGATATCGACGGGAGTATGGTTGGTAAAGTCTATTGGGAAGAGCATGATCTGAAAAGAATTATTTCTTACTGCTGTAAGGATGTGCTGACTGTAGCGCAGATTATCAGGCGATACAGGGGAGAGCCTCTTATTCCAGATGAAAAGGTGGTCATCACTGATGCCTGAACAGATAGCTGTCAGGAACTTCCTATTAAATTCAAATGAATTCCAGGAATCGGGTGATTTAACAACTTTTAATAGCCTTTGATGACCTGATTTCCTATTTTTGCCATCGTAAAACAATAAACACATGAAAAGAACGCAATTCATCCTTATCCTGTTTTCAGCTTTGCTGATCATTCCTTTTACTTCAAATGCACAGTTCAGAAAAAAGAACAAATCGGATAAGAAGGAAGTCTCCGGCAAACCTGTTTTAGTGACCAAAACTGATACGATCAGCTATATTATTGGTGCAGATATAGCCCACAGCTTCAAATCAAACGAGATAGAGATCAATTACGATATTTTTAATCAAGGATTAACTGACGGGTTAAAAGGTTGTGATTCTGTCTTCAAACCAGAACAGATCCAGCAGATCATGATGGCCTGGAACCAGGAAATGATGAAGACCAAGCAGGAAAAGACCAAGCAGGAATGTACCTCCAACAGGCAAAAAGGTGCAGAATTCCTTGCTGAAAACAAGAAAAAAGAAGGTGTAATCGAACTCCCATCCGGCTTGCAATATAAGATCATTAAAGAAGGAACCGGTGTTTCTCCAGTTGATACCAGCATGGTTGAAGTGGATTATACAGGTAAACTCATTGACGGAACTGTCTTTGACTCTTCGAAGGATCGTGGTGAACCAATTGAGTTCGCTGTAAATGGTGTTATTCCTGGATGGACAGAAGGATTGAAACTTATGAAACCAGGAGCAACATACATGTTCTATATCCCCGCTGACCTTGGATATGGTGATAAGAAGATGGGAAAAATACCTGCCGGCTCAACCCTGATCTTTGAAGTTGATCTTTTGGTGGTAGATAATAAATAGCTTTTTGACGCAATACTATATACCAAAAAAGCCCGGGTAATGCCGGGCTTTTCTCTTTTATCACTTGAAATTACTTATTGCTGTAAGTACTCATTACTGTCTTTATTCCATCCGGGTAAGGCGTTTTTTCAAATTTGAATGCCTTGTCGAATTTTGTTGAATCAAAAAGGTAATCAGAATCATACTGATAGAGCATTTCGACGCTCTCGCGAATAATGGGATTAAAGATACCAACAGCCTGTATCATCCATTTGGGAAGTATGGTTATTTTAGCCTCTTTGCCAATGGAATCAGCAGCTATTTTCACAATTTCTCCAGTTGTAATAACGTTCCGGTCTGCAGGCAAATGCCATGTCTGGTTGAAGGCAGCAGCGGTATTTCCCAGTAATGCTGTGGCCTTTCCAGCATCTGGAGTATAAGAGAAAGAGTGTTTCAGGTTTTTGCTGATCATCAATTGAGCATTCTTCCCTTTAGCTATGTTATCAAATACCATCGCATTAAGAAAGCTGTTTGCTGTATGAGGCCCGTAAAAGTCTGCTGCTCTTGCTATTAACGCAGTTAAGTTACCTTTCTTTACTTCATCGAGAATCATACTTGCGATTTTAGCTCTGATTTCACCTTTACGACTGCATGGATTGTAGGCAGTCTCTTCTGTCATCCAGCCATTGACCTTGCCATACATATATACATTGTCGAAAAAGACCAGTTTTGCACCATGCTTCTCGCATGCATCAATAACGTTTTGCATGAGTCCGGGCCATTCACTTTGCCAGACTTTGATATTGTAAACCAGCCCGGCTGTAAGGTAAACAACGTTGGAACCTTCCACGGCTTTCATTACAGAATCCCTTTGTGTAAGATCTGACGACATCAGCTGTTCATTGCCGGTAACATGTTTTGGATTGCGGCTTACAAGCCTAACTTTGTCTGAATATGCCGGCAGGGAAGAAGCAAGATGAGTTGCAATGATACCTCCGGATCCTAAAATAGTTTGCATATAATTGTTTTTTTACAAAGATAAGTTCGTTTTTCCTTGGCTAAATATGAAAATCGGCTGATGCCGGATATATTTGGTCAATGACTCCAAAATAAGGGTTTAATGCAAAAAAAAGTTCCGGGATTCTTATGTTCATAAGGTATTTAATCCTTCTGGCTTGTCATAAACTATATGATTTTTCGTTTATTTGTGTATGCCAAACGATTAAAGTTTCAGATCAACAGAATCTTTTCTTTTCGGAATAACTTATTTAGAATACCACTCATAATGCTTGAACCTCCAGAAATAAGCAGGGGGATATTTTCAGATATCAGGCAGTTTCTCTTTAAGAAACCTGCTGATGCAACGTATATTCGATTTAATTCAGAAGAGGAAAGGGCATTGTACTCAACCAGTATTCTTCAACGAACCGGTATTGGAGTTGACAGCTATAGTGTATTGAATATTCACCGGATTGGAATCGAAGTACCAGCAACCTTTGTTTTCGAAGAATTACTTAAATGGAATGGAGATTCAAGTTGCTGGCCAAA
This sequence comes from Bacteroidota bacterium, assembly GCA_013376995.1. Classification (GTDB taxonomy): domain Bacteria; phylum Bacteroidota; class Bacteroidia; order Bacteroidales; family UBA4417; genus UBA4417. The sequence continues at coordinate 216,169 of JACAAZ010000005.1, forward strand.
CCATATTGCAAAGGTCACCTTGTTAAATGGCAGACTCGACACTATAAAGGTTAACCTTTTTGGATGGCCCCGGGATCCTTTCTCAAAGCAAAAAGGCCTGATGAAACTTGATATCTTTCACCTGTTCAACCTTCATGCTATAAGGATTCAGAAAACTCCGGCCCCGTTCGATTTTGACAATGCACGTTACCTGTTGTATAAGTGCAGCGGAGGTTATCCTATAGGAGTGTTCTCCATGTATGTTCGCTCATCAATCCCCGAAAGAGGGGAGAAGGAAGTGTCTCAACTATTTATACTGGTAGGGTTTAACTTTTATGGGAATAAAAATCTGACTAAACTGAATGTCATCAATAAGACCTGGGAAGCAATTCACAACCGAGTTACCAGGAATATCATGAATCGGTTCAAACAATTGTGTGAGTGGAGGTTTGAGAAGTTTGTCAACCAGTAGCAACTTTTTCTTTGGGCTTCGGGCAAACTGAGTCAGATAAAAGAATTGGCCGGTAAGAATAAACTTTTCGTTACCGGCCAATGTCCCGATTGTAATTTTAGCCCTCAGATTCACAGAGAATCTGCCCGCTGGCAGAAATTATTACAGCTTTTATAGTTCTTGAAGTACCTTCTCCTTTTGAGAGGAAGATGTCGTATTCAAGCCTTCCATCTTCCATTGTTATTTTAATCATACGCTGGCTCGGTGTCCAACCTGAAAAGCTGCCGGCAATTGAATTTTTGACAGCTTCAGGCACACTTGAAAAATAATCCATCTCCGCCTTAGCCAGGTAATAGCCACTCGTATTAAAGAGTAACATCAAGGCGTTTGTTTTTGATTCAGAGATTATCACTTCGTGTACTTTGCCCATTTGGCAAACATTATCCGATCCGATCATCAGGATTTGATACCCGGAATAATTGGAAGCAATAAAATTGCCAATATAAGAAGGTAAGATGCCAGTGGAATTCGAAATTCCTGTTAAGCGGCCGGACAGGAAACCGGAACCAAGGTTCCTTAGCCAGCCTGGATATACATCTGGTCCCGGGTAACCAACCACACTTTTATCAATATCAGAGTTTACGCTCAACAGGTTTCCCTGGGGATCGAATGAAAGTGTTTCTGAATTATTTAAAGAGACCACATAACCCTGGGTTCCATTATCCACTTCAAGAGTGGAAGTTATGCTCTGGGAAGGGTAATTCTGGCTGATATAGTCAGATATTTTGAGAGGCAACGCGGACTTCGCGTTTAACTGATCACTGGGCGTTGTAGAGTTAAGGTCCTTTTTACAGGCACCAAGACCTACAAACAAAACCAGCAGTGAAAAAACTACTTTCTTCATAGTTGTAGGATTTAAGGGTTAGTACTAAAGCATTCATCACTTAATTATCCAGGGAACAAATGCATGGAAACCTTGTTGAAAAGAAATGGTGGTTGTACCAGAAAGAACAAAAGCTTATTTAAGAGTTGAGGTACATCTGATAGCCAGGCCAACAGCTGTTTCCATATCAATCATTTCCGCTGAAGAGAATTTTCGGTTAGCTTTGTCTATAATAAAACATATGGCTTTCTTTAATGTTCAATTTAAGCAGGAACTGAACTTTTGTAACTCACTTCGTATTTGCCTCAATTTTCTTATACAATGATTAACAGGCATTTATTCTCAAAATACTTTCGGATTTTCCTGGCCTTAATTGTTTTAACAGGATTCATCCGGAACACGAATGCTCAGAAGAAAATATCTTTCTCCGGAATGGAATGGTTTGTCAGATCAGGTGGCGGTGGACCGGGCCCTAACCAATGGTCAGATGATACGGCCAGTGTTCAGGTGGATGCTCAGGGAAATCTTCATATGAAAATCAGGAGGGAAGGGGGTACCTGGTACTGTTCAGAAATATATGCATTAAAATCCTATGGGTATGGTGAATACAAGTTTGAAGTCTCCAGCGACCTGGAACATTATGATCCGAAGGTTGTGGTAGGGCTTTTTACTTATGAAACTGACGATAAGGAAATTGATATTGAATTTGCACGCTGGGGTGACCTAAATGGATTGCCTGGCTGGTATACGGTGCAACCCTATCCATACAATAGTACGAATCAATCGGGTTTTGAACTGGGCCTGAGTGGGCAACCATCACGCCATCTTTTTAAATGGAGCAGCGATAGTATTGTCTTTCAAAGTTATCGCCCTTTTGTCCTGACAGTTCCGCCCATGGACTCTCTAATCCATAAGTGGACCTATACCGGGACTCATAATCCACCGGTTGGAAATGAAAGGCTGCACATTAATTTCTGGCTTTTCCAGGGTCAGGCTCCTTCTAATCTGAAGGATGCAGAACTGGTGATAAGTTCAGTTCATGTGCCTTCAACTGCTTCTTCAGGCACCCTAAGACTTGTCAATACTGAAATTTTACTTTATCCCAATCCAGCTCATAACTTATTGGGAATTAATTACCCGGTCACTGCAAACCCGAAGATATCACTATTAAGCATAACAGGCAGGCTCATTTGTTCGGACATACACTTAAACAATGCTGGTTTTATCGATATTTCAACCCTGGAAAATGGCATGTACCTGCTATGCATTCAGGATGAAATGAACACTATTTTTAAAAAGTTCATAAAGATTTAGGAATGACTATTCCACGGGATTTCACAACCATTAGCCCTTCAGCAAAGTCCTTACTGCTGATGAAAGGATATACTCCTATCCCGTTCGCCCGCCAGGCAGCTGAATGGATGCTCTCTCCAGTTCCATATGAACCTGACTACTCAAAAAAGGATGTTACTTTTTGGGCGAGGCTTGTGCATTTCGAAAGCCGGTACAGGGCTGTTGATCAGCTTTTGGCTGGCTTGGATGCCCGGAATGTGCTTGAACTTTCTTCAGGATTTTCATTCCGGGGACTGGAAGCAGTTCAGAAATCCGAATGTCATTATATCGATACTGACCTGCCGGAGGTTATTACCCTCAAAAAAGAATTTATTACGGCATTGAGGAGTGATAATGAACAGCCGGGCAAATTGGAACTCATTGCCTTAAATGCACTTGAGGAGGTGAACTTTCTTGAAGTAGTGAGCCACTTTCCTGGAGGGGAGGTGACGATCGTGAATGAAGGATTGCTTATGTACCTTGATACCAGGGAAAAGATGAAACTTTGTTCAATTATCCGTAAGGTCCTGGAAAAGAGGGGAGGATACTGGATTACAGCTGATATTTATGTAAAAGGAAGGAATGAGAAGGCAGGTTTAAAACTGGACAAACAAACTGAAGCGTTTTTCGAGTATCACCGCATAGAGGAGAATAAGTTCGATAGCTTTGAAGATGCCCGGGCTTTCTTCAGGGAAATGGGTTTTGTTGTTGAGGCTGAGGCAAGCGTTAATCGAAAATCGATAAGTTCTATGAAATACCTCTTTAAAAATATTGGTATCCTGAAACTTTTAAGATTAATGAAAGCAGGGAAAATCCATGCCAGCTGGAGGCTTAAACTTGCTTGATTCCGTGTTGTTTAAATGAACATTTGCCGGAATTAATTTTCCTGGCTGACTTTCGAAATCCTGAATACCCATGCATACTTACACGGGGGTTTGGCAACCGCTGGTTTTGGGAGATTGATCTTCAGTTCTCCTCCATCCATTTTCCATTTCAATTTGCCAGTGAAGCCGAGTAGCGTTATCGTCGCATCTTTTGCCGGTCTTATTCCTCTCATTGCAATGATTGTTGGAATCGAAACTTCATTCTGAGCGGCCAGGTATATCGCATTGACCTCCCCGGTCTTATTTCTCGTAAAGCAGATGTTACCTTCCTTGTATGGTGCAACAGGCCGGGTGTTATAAATGGCATCTCCATTCACCTTCATCCAGTCTCCGATGTCCTTCAAGCGGGCGTATGCATCCTCATCAAATTCACCAAGCGGGCTCGGACCGATATTGAGAAGGTAATTGCCTCCTTTGGCAACAATATCAACCAGGTTATGAATGATAACAGATGCTGGTTTGTAGGTGTCACCCGGAACGTAACTCCATGAACCTGCCATGGTCATGCAGGTTTCCCACGGATAGTCCAATGGTTTTTCAGGTATTTGCTGTTCCGGGGTGCGATAATTCTCAAATTCAGTGCCTTCGGCCCTGTCAACCACAATTAATCCAGGTTGTTGTTGCCTGCCCATGGCAGCAATTCCGGCCATATCAATATCCTGATCAATAAGCTTAGAATAGCCCGGATCCCTGGGATCATTAATATTCTTGGGACAAACCCAGCCACCATCAAGCCACAGGATATCAATTTTCCCATAATCAGTTAGGATTTCTTTTATCTGGTTGTAGGTGAAATCTTTATACGACTTCCATCGTTCAGGATATTTAGCCGGATCGTAATTCACGTTACGGTCTTTAGGAGGGAAATAGGGCCACCAATAATCAGGGCAATGCCAGTCGGGCTTGCTGAAGTAAGCACCTACCTTGAAACCCTCCTGTCTGAAAGCAGTCGTAATTTCCCGGGCTATATTGGCTTTGGGATTTGTGTGGAAAGGGGTCTTAGCCGAGGTGACCTTATAGTCCGTGTATTTTGTATCGAACATGCAGAAGCCATCATGATGCTTGAAGGTAAAGACAACATATTTGAAACCTGCTTCCTGCGCAGCTTTAGCCCACTTTTCAGGGTTAAAGTTTATGGGATTGAAGGTGGCCTGCAGATCCTCGTATGCTTTTTTATAACCAAAATAGTCTTTTGAGTAGGCCCCGGTTCTTTGTGTCCAACCCTCATCTTCAGGGCAAATGCTCCAGGATTCAACAATTCCCCATTGGCTGTATGTCCCCCAATGCATCAACAGGCCGAACTTAAGATCTTGCCAGGCCTCAATATTCGACTGAACCAAAGGATCAGTGGGACGGATATAAGATTTTTCATGTTCCTGGCTATAAGAGTTAAGAAACATAAACATGAAAAACCCAATGATAATCGTAAAGTATTTCATAATAAGGTTTTAGAGTGATTACATGTGGACCCTGCTTGAAGAAGCTTTATTTTTAGAGGATGAGTTTACGATCAGAAATTATTCTTTCTCCTGATCTTTACCTGGATTGCATCCCTGACAGCCTTATCAGATACCAGGATAAGATATCCGCCACCTCCGGCTCCTGACAATTTCCATCCCAATGAATCCGCCTTGTATTCATCAATGGTGTCCATGATATCCTTATCTACCATATTGGGGAACATTGCAACCTGGGCTTCAAAGGAGCGTCTGAATGATTGTCCGAAAGACAACAGATCCTTGTTAACTATGGCATTCCAGCAGTTTTCAGCTGCCATGGCTAGTTTTTCAGCACTTTCCTTGTCTATCCGGGTATTTCCCACCACACTGTAACTGCTGAATCTGGGCCCCAGGGTAACAAGAAAAAGATGTTTTTCTAGCCATACCAGCGTATCTTCTTCAAGAACGGAATTTATGTTATATGGCCAGTAACCTCCGTTATATTCAAGCTTGTTCAGGCCTGGCAGAACGATTCCAAGTGAATCCTGCGAGCCTGAAACATCCTTTGTTCCGGGTGGATTTTCAAAACTAAAAAGCACCCTGGCCAGTTGCTCGGCATCACCATGCGGAATTTCGTTCTTCCAAAGTTCAATAGCCTTTCTCCTGGTGCTGGAAGCCATGCCGGAACGTTCATTGAATGAGACTGTTGGCTCAATACTTACAGTAAGCACAGCCCCGGGATGAAACTTCGAAACAAAAGGCTGGTCAAGCCATCCACCGGCAAGATCGATACGGAACGGGATTGTGCATTCCATCCTCAATGAGGTGGTAGATCGCACAGGAAGATCAGCATGCGGGATCCTTTTAAGTACTTTATAATCAATCCCGTTGTTCCTGCACAGGATTTCCTTGGCAGGGGCATGGCCATCCTCGTTCACAATGAAAATATCCGGGTTAATATCTCTGAACTCTTCCAGGAAATCCATAATTCCCCAGCCAGAATTCACCCGGCATTCTTTAACACATGAAAGTGCTTCAAGCATGTATTTCCTTTCATCCTGGGAGTTAACCGGATAGCGGCCTTTCAGTTGTTCAACATTGGCATCTGAACCAATACAGGCATATACATCACCATATGCAGCAGCTTCTTCGAGAAATGCCACATGTCCGCTATGAAGCATATCAAAGCAACCCGTAACAAACACCTTTTTCCCGGAGGCAACATATGAGCATGCGTGAGAGTCGGTGTGAAAGACTTCTTCGAGTGGAGCAGGTATTCTCTTCATTGCTTCTGCCGTAAGAAACTGTTCCAGGATGAGATTCATATTTGTGCCAGGACAAGATTCAAGGTAGATGAAATACCTGCCTGCATTACTGTAAATCTTTATTTGCTTAAGGTCCTTTAGCTCAGATGATCCTAATAGCTTAGCAGGTGTTAAAAGAACCTGGTCATTCGTTTGATTTGAATCAAGAATGAAGGCAGAGCGCTCAACAATGGGGTGTTCATTTGCAACCCCTGAGAAATCTGCTTCCAATTTAAGTTGTAACCACCATTCTCCTTCTTTCCTTCCTGGAACAGGTTCCTGCATGGGATCTGTTAGCTTCCACCAATCGCGGGTGGTTGCATCCGAACCCATGGCTTTCATGTCGGCTTCAAACTCATTCCCGCAATATTCCATGTGACTGAAAAGCAGGCCATTTCTGTAGAATATGGTGTAACTGCTAATGTTAGATAGCTTAATCCTTTCGAGGACCCCTGGAAAAGTGTTGCGGTGAAGTGCTTTATACCTTTCCTCAAATTCAGGCTTGAGCCCGATAATGCTTCCATATGAATAGGTAAACGCTTTCATTCTATTTTACAGGAATATTGGGTTTTATTTGATTGATGTCCCTGATGCCGTGTGCCGTGAGCCAAACGATTAAAAACAGCTTTTCCGGCTTTACTTTGTTTTGCTCACCCGACCTCTCGCTCTCCCACTCTCTCGTCTTACAATTTCAACTTTCTACTTTTAACTCTTTACTTTTTACTTTTATCTTTTATCTTTTTACTTTTATCTTTTATCTTTCTTCTGTCTGCTTCATCCTTGCAATTACCTTTGCCAGTTGTTCTCCAATTCCAATCTTGTAGCCTTCTGAAACATAAAGCAGGTTTCCTTTTGGATCACTTACTACGACAACAGGCAGGTTGTTCATTAATTCATACCCTTTTATTTTGCTGATATCTTTCAGGAATTTCCCACTGGCATCAAAACAGAAGCTGTGCGGAAATGAAAGCCTGCTGATGTCAGAAGGATTGAAAGAGCTGCTTAAGGTTGCTTTGTTGAGAATAAAGATCAGTTCACCATTCCATTTTTGTAATAATGAAGCAACAGCAGGCAAATCTGCCAATATGTGTTTCGAAGGTTCTTTATCAGGGTCAAGCCAGATAAAAATAGCTCCTTTGGTTTGTGCTATTTTAGATGCAAGCAGCTTCTCTGAAGAGTTGAACTTTTCAAGTTGTATTGATTTCAGGTCTATCTGTCCCAAGGGTTTTTCGGATACATAATCCTCCCTGATATTTACATCAACCTCCACATCCTGGCCGACCGGAACTGAGAAAAAGCTGAGAGATGACAGCACGGATCCATCTGCTTGCCTGTTTCCGGTTACCAGGTAGTATGAGCCAGTATTCACTTCAATCCTTGCCGGGAATTCTGAAAGGCCTTTGCCAAAATCAAGGTCTACAGTCCGGTATACTCCATCCTGGAAACGTGCAATTGTAAAATTGATAGCATATTTTGGATCGAAATGGGGATTGAGATTCACGAAATGAATATGACCCGATTCAAGCAGCTGCTTGCTTGCTTGTTTAAAGTTCACATTGATCCATTCACCCTTACTCCAATATTGTGGCAGATAGGTTGCAGGGTTTATCCTTGCCGGTATTCCAAGGCAATGGCAGATAGCTACAAAGAAGATATCCCTTGACCGGCTGTCGGCAACCCTGAGCTCATAAACGCCCCTGGGTGAAAGCGGAGACCTTGAATGAAGGTTGGCTGTATCGTTTAATGCAATATTGTCTTTAATCCAGCTAATGAGTGAGTGTATGTCTTTATGCACGGATGTGATAAATTCTGTTGTCAATTGTTGCTGCAGAAAACCTCTCCATGGAAGCATCATCTCATTGGAGATGCGCCCTGAAAGCACATAATTGCTGTAAGTTATCGAGTCAACTCCCGGGCTTAATGATTCAAAAGGAACAGAATTGGTAAGATGATCCAGCAGGGTCTCAGCCGGAGCATCCCTTAAATCCTTTTCACTGACAGAAGCCAGGAGATTCATTGCCCAAACACGTTGAGCAGGGAGTGCAGATTCGAGGAATGAGGAAATTTCCTTCCAGTTTCCATAAGACTCCCTTATGAAAGTTACTGTTTGTCCGGGATCCAGGTTAAGCTTTTTTGCCAATTCAACTGCCCATGCTGAATCCTTGAAAGAAGTCATATAGGCAGTGCGAATGGAATCTTCCTTCTGAAGCATCAAGTTATTGTGCTCCCTTATTTCTTTACTTAGACCGGTAACAGGTGGCGCTTTTTCAACAGGTGGTACGAGATCGAAATTCTCCGTTTTCACATTCTCATGATGACTGCTGAGATTGAGCGTCAAGGTATCTGTTTCTTCGACGGTGATTTTCCGATAGCCCCAGGAATCTCCGCTATTAGCCCAGATCAGCAAGTCCCCCAAACCGGTTGTTATTGAATTCACTCCCTGTTCATTGGTCTTGCCTTTGGCAATCGGGTAGAATTCAGCATAATTATAGAGCTGGTATTCAACCGTTGCATCCTTAACCGGTTTACCTGACTCATTAAGTACCCGGATGTAAATCGTTTTGGTCTCAGCATAATTCCTTATCAGGTTAAGTTCCGAGAACTTTTCTTCCCTGTCGATAACGGGTTCTGTACCATTGTACCAGCCAAAGGCGCGGGTATGGACCAACATGGCACGCATAGCAGGTCCGGCAAACCAACCCATATTGAGTTCCGGTTCGGGTTCACAGGCTCCAAGGAAAAACCATTTTCCGTCAACCCAAACTTCAACCCAGGCATGATTATCATCGCAATGCGCCCAGCGGGGGGTATAAACCTGGCGGGCAGGTATTCCCATCATTCGCATAGCTGAAACAGTAAATGTAGATTCTTCACCGCAACGTCCGAATGAGGTTTTGATGGTGGCAAGAGGGGAACTTGTCCTTTCATCAGACGCTTTATAGGTAACTTTTTCATGACACCAATGGTTGATTTCCAGGGCAGCATCATGCATATTCTTCCCTTTGATCCGTTCTTTGAGTTCATCATACATCAGCACCCTGAAATTATCCAGGTTCTCATTGTTTACCCTGATAGGCAGAACAAAATGAAGAAAGACATCCTCCGGAACCTTTGATCCCCAAGGCATTTCATACCTGGCCTGGAGAGTTTTCGTTACTTGGCTGTCAAAAAAATCGCCATTGTAATCAGCGAGGTCGCTTAAAGGCATATAAGCATAAAGATATTCCAGCGCTTGTTTCTCATCAGGTTTCATGGGCCTGCTGAGTACATCAAACAGTTGATGGCTCCGTCCACCGGCAAGCAATTTCTGTTTTGACAGTGAGGCTGCCATATTCGCCAATATTGCCTTATCCTTTATCAATTGTGCCTGGATGCTTGTAGCAAGGAGCAGGAAAAGGAATGTTATGACAGTGCTGGAAAAGGTTCGCATGGTGAGCTTTTTATTACAATTTGAAATAGATGAATGTGAATTGTAAAACATTGATTGAGATGTTTTTGCTATTCAAGATCAATTTCATCGCAGAAGATCCAGCAAGGATTGGGGAACCCTTTATGCCCTTCAGGGCATGTACCAGGGCTGGTTGCAATTACCTTAATGTACCGTGCTTGTAGGGGTGATATAGCAAGGTCGAAATTCTTAAGCTGGGTTCCCTTTCGGTCAGTTGGGATATCATTCTTCACAATCCCCAGGGAATTGAAGTTCTTTCCATCCGTTGAGGAAAAATATTCCACTTGTTTCGGCATGAATATCCAGGAATTTTCGTCCTGTAGGAATCCCGTTGACAAGGTTGAGATTTTCTTTTCTTTTCGCAGGTCTATGATGGCTTCGAGATTTACTTTTTCGAATCCAAGCCAGCCACCTACCCTGTAATCGTCATTTCCTCTTAATCCATCTACCAGTGTGCCTGGTCCGCTTGCAGAATACTGCGGGGCAGGAGGGTTGCTTAAAGTAATATCCCTGTCATCCCTGATTTTAATGAATTCAGAGGTTACCCATTGGCTGGCAGTCCCTTTTAACTGAGCATAAAACCTTAGCTTGCCGGATTCCGTAATTTGGATCGGACCCTGAAATTCCTGGTTCCCCTTGTCAGATAGGTAGAACAGTTTGGTCCCTTCAATCCCTAGAATAGTTACAGACTTTTTATCACTGAAAGTTTTTGTTGGATCATCTACAAATGGCACAGGTACTATCAGGTTATCATCGATGGAAGTTACGGGTTCATTCTTTTTCCCTGTACCCCATGATTTATTGGGGGTACTTCCCATTTCAAAAATGAGTTCCCCACCTTTCATAATATCCTGCTGCCTGATGAAAGATGCGTTGTGCTTTTTCCCATTCAATCGGGCTGACTGGATGTAGAAATTATCTTTCTGCAGACCCAGGGCCTGTATTACGAATGTTTTTCCATTTTCAAGATGGACAGTCACTTTATTGAACATAGGAGTGCCAATTACATAAAAGTCACTTCCGGGATTCACCGGGTAAAATCCCATTGCACTCATCACAGCCCAGGCCGACATCTGTCCGCAGTCCTCGTTTCCAATCAGGCCATCCGGCAAGTCCTTATAAAAATCGTTCATGATCCGGTGAACCAGTTCCTGTGTTTTCCATGCCTGTCCTGCAAAAGGAAACAGGTAGGCAAGGTGATGGCTGGGTTCATTTCCATGTGCATATTGTCCTATCATTCCTGTAATATCACTCTGATTGCGGCCGCTGGTCTGGGATGTTGTATGAAAAAGTTCATCCAGTTTTCCTGCAAAGTTTTCCTTACCCCCATGCAGAGAAATCAGTCCGGAAATATCTTGTGTTGCGGTAAAACTGTATTGCCACGAATTTGCTTCTGTCCAGTTATAATTTACTTCCATCGGATCAAAAGGAGAATACCAGCCTCCGTTAATTCTTGCACGCATATGCTTGCTGGACGGGTCGAACAGGTTTTTGTAATTCTGTGCCCTGCGAATGAAGAGTTTGTAATCATCCAGGTGACCCGTAGACTTTGCAAATTGGGCTATACACCAGTCATCGTAAGCATACTCCAGGGTTTTTGAAGCACTTTCTGATTCCTTGTCGGATGGAATATACCCAAGTTGGGAAACGGACCTGAGGCCTGCATTGTCCCTGTTAGCACTCTTTTTCATAGCTTCAAGTGCCTTTCCTGCATCAAAGTCTTTGATCCCTTTCAGGTAGGCGTCAACAATTACAGGGATGCTGTGGTAACCTATCATGCAATTTGTTTCATTTCCATCGAGTTCCCAAACCGGGAGATAACCTCCTTGTTCGTATTGAGCCAGGAAGGTCTTTATATAATCTAAAGTCCTTGCCTGGTCAATGATTGTCATCAACGGGTGCCATGCCCGGTAGGTATCCCAGAGGGAGAATACAGTGTATTGTGTATATCCCTTTGCCAGGTGGATTTGCTTGTCAAGCCCCCTGTAATTTCCATCAACATCCGTAAATGTATTAGGTTGAACCATACAGTGATAAAGAGCTGTATAAAACACTGTCTTTTGGGTTTCATTTTCGCCGCTGACATCAATCTTGGATAAAGCCTGCTTCCATGTTTCATGTGCTTGTTTACGGGTGGCTTCAAAATCCCAGCCCGGGAGTTCCTGCCGAAGGTTTTTTCTAGCCCCTTCATAGCTAACGGCAGAAATTCCGACTTTTACCTGGATCTTTTCTTCTTCATGTGTGCTGAACCAAAAACAGGATTTCACATTTTTCTTCTTATCGGCGACTTTCATTGCCGGATGAGCAGCATCATCTATTGCCAGCATACAGGAATCAAATGGTTTTGAAAACTGGGCAACAAAATAAACGTACTGGTCCTCAGCCCAGGAACCCGATCTTCGCAGTCCTTCTATTTCCGTATTACTGATAACGTGAAGGGATGATTCAATAATATTATCCCTGTGGAGCAGGTCGAGCAGTATATGAACCTGCCCGGCATTCGAAAATGTATATTGGTGAAATCCTACCCTTGTGGTGGCTGTCATTTCAGCCTTTATCTTATAATCATCCAGGAAGACCCTGTAATAACCTGGTTCAGCCTGTTCATTGTTATGATGGAATCTTGATCTGTACCCGGGTTTATTATTGGCTCCGTTATTCCAACGGCACTCTCCCGTGCCCGGCATCAGGAGGATATCGCAAAGGTCTGGTACGCCCGTCCCATTCAGATGAGTATGACTAAACCCATAGATAAACTCATCATCATAATGATAGCCACCACAGCCATCCCAGCCCTCTAGCCGGGTATCGGGACTTAATTGAACCATCCCGTAGGGCAGGGTAGCTCCAGGGTAGGTATGGCCATGGCCTCCTGTTCCGATAAATGGGTTGACATAATCTGCAGCATTTTTTTGAGCCAGAACTTTCATGCTGATAAGAAGAATAACACTTAGTAAACTAAGCGAAAGCCAATTCTTTTGCATAGGAGTGAGAATATTAATCCTGATAACCGATACCTTTGGAAATACGGTAAATGTAAGCTCTTTTTAAATTTCTTTATGAAGTGGTTACAGGAAAAATAGAATTATGTTACTTTGTTTTTGAATAGATAATTCAGCCTGTTTTCATCATATCCTTGAATGATTATTATGATCATGAATAAGTACAGTATACTGGGATTTTTAGCCCTTGTAAGTCTTATTGGAATGGCTCAGGAGCCCCAAATAGCAATCAATCCGCGGCATTATGTCTGTTATAGGGCAAGTAATCCCATTACGATTGACGGTTTGCAGACGGATCCTGACTGGCAGCAAGCGGCATGGACAGAAAAATTTGTGGATATTGAAGGTGGCCAAAAACCGGAACCCACTTACTGGACCAGGGCTAAAATGTTATGGGATGATAAATACCTTTATGTTCTTGCCCAGTTGCAGGAGCCGAATGTATGGGCAACTCTTACCGAAAGGGAATCAGTGATTTTTAACGATCCTGATTTTGAGGTTTTTATAGATCCTGACGGGGATACTCATCATTATGCCGAATATGAGATGAATGCCCTCAACACTCAATGGGATCTCCTTCTCATTAAGCCCTACCGGGATGATATAGTTCAAAATGTTGCCATTGACAATTGGAACTACAATGGGATGAAATCTGCAGTATATGTGAACGGAACATTGAACAACTCAAATGATCGCGATCTGGGATGGACAGTGGAGATTGCATTCCCGCTGGATGCGCTTGCTGAGTTGAGTTCTACAGGAAAGAATCCCGTGCCAGGAGAACAATACCGTATTAACTTCTCCAGGGTAGAATGGACTGTTGATGTTATAGATGGAAAATATAAGAAGCGCACGCAGATGGTCGGAGGAAGAGAGAAGATGCTTCCGGAAAACAATTGGGTATGGTCACCCCAGGGAGTGATCGCCATGCATCAGCCAGAAACATGGGGATTTTTACAATTCTCCGGCAATACTGTTGGCACTGATGCCGATAACTATCTCGAGAGTCCTGAAAATCCCCTGAAGTGGGCTTTGAGGATGTTATACTATCGTGAAAGCTCTTATTTCGAAAAGAAGGGTAAATACACACAAGATCTAAACCCGCTAAAGTTGGATAATTTCAAAACAGGAGGGAGCGCTTTTCACCCGTTGATTATTTTAACTCCATCCGGTTATGAAGCTTCAATCCCCACTTCAGATAATAAGGGAAGCTGGCACATCCGCCAGGATGGACGGGTATGGAAAACTATTAAGAAGTGATAAGGACCTTTCGGTTAAAAATGAAGCCCGAAAACCAACAGACGGTTCATAAGGATAATAACCACCAGTGAAGTAATGGCATATGGACTGTACCGGTTAATATCCTCAAATTCAGGATTTGAGATCAATCCAGGATAGTCTTTCCTGACAGCAAGCGGGTAAGTCCAAAGAATGGTGAATGGAATGCAGAATGGAGCAAATAGGCTCAAAAAGGTTATTACCGGAAGATTTAGTAAGGTGGTTAAAACTATTCCAATCATCACTGGATACAACACCAGTTGTTTCATGAACATTGCCCTCGCATGCCTTATCTCGAGTGACTCATAGGGACAAACCTGCACAAAGTTCCTTGTGAGGCTGGCCATGAGGATGTAGAGCGTGATAAAGGCAATTATTGCCATCAGGATGACTGACCATAGCGGGAATCGCAACGCCTGGAAAAAATAACCGGTATCACCACTGGCAAAAAAGGGCGCTATCATCATATATCCGAAGAATCCAATATATCCGAAAATAGCCATATAATTTTCGAACAGGAAAACCTGGTCTTTTTGGTACCTGATATAGCAGAGAACCTGGAAGAGAATTCCAATGAACAGGCTGGTTATAGGCCCGGCAGCACTTATCCATAATTTGGCTTCCAGGGGTAGAATTGCTTCTTTGTAATCAACATAATTATGATGAAGCGTCACATCCTGAGCATTCAATGCGATAGCAGTCAGAAAATGTCCGCACTCATGAAGCGTAGTTTCCAGAATATTTGCAATAATAAAAAGGATAACTGAATTTACTAATACACGCCGGTACCGGTAGGTAGGTAATTCTTCCATTGATCAATCATTTGGGCATTCAAATTTAGTATTTATCGAATAAATTATTATACTAAAAGAAGAGAGATATGAATTCTTCTGGTGTAACATGTGAAAAATATTCATCAATTTTCATTCTTAATGTCAATTCCTGAATTGAATCCAGAGAATGGGGAACTCCAATCAGAGAATCCTCCAGTTCTGATGTTTCAAGAAGGTTGAAATAGTCGCCATAAATCCTTGCAGCCCTGATAACACCGGCTTCAACCTGTAAGTTCATTTCAATATGCCCGCCTTTTTCAGTTTTGATTTGCTTTTTGAAATTGTAAGCAGGGGAATAACCGAAATTCCAATTCCAGGTAGAGTACTTGTCTTCAACCAGTTTGTGGATATTCTGGTGATCGGCTTCCGACAACTCAATGGTGATGGCATCAGGATATTTTTCATTGACATGCGAACGTACCATCTCCATGAACTTCTCTATTTCCAGAGGTTCCCTTAGATGTTCGCTGATGTTTGTCACCCTGCTGCGAACAGATTTTACAGCCTTATCGGTAAATTTTGAAGGGTCTACTTTCAGTGCGCCTGTCAGGTCGGCCATGATTGAAGAGAACAGGAGAGTACCATGATGTAAAACCTTATTCCTGAATACATGCTCAGCATTCCCGGAAAACTTCCTTCCATCAATGGTAAGGTCATTCCTCCCTTCGAAGCGGGCTTCAATTCCCAACTTCTGCATAACTTCCAGTATCGGTTCCGTGAACTTGCGGAAATCAACAAGACTACCAGGCTCACCATGGCTGATAAAGGTGAAATTTATATTCCCCAGGTCATGAAAAACTGCCCCACCGCCCGATAGCCTTCTTACAACTTTTATCTTGTTCTGTTCTACAAAATCAAGGTTGATTTCAGCAAGGGTATTCTGGTGTTTTCCAACTATGATAGAGGGTTCATTCCTCCAAAGCATGAAACTGTCGTCATTGAAATGTTTGAGGACATATTCTTCAGTAGCCAGGTTAAACCAGGGCTCAGTTGAGTGACGTTTAATTATCAGCATAAACTATTTTAGTGGAAGTCGTTGGTTTAGGTAAGTGTTTTTCTCATGGAGCCAGCGGTTCTCACCGAAACCGTACTCCAGGTTTATGGTCAGTGCATTCCCCCTAAGGTTTGAACCCTGTTTATTATTAAAGTTCATAAGGTGATAGCGGCTGCTTATACCGAAAAAATGGTCACTTTTCGTGTAATACCTGTATCCAAGTCCGAAATGAATGGCTGGGGATGCAAGGTATTTAGATTCATTGTCATCAGCTGTAGCAGGATCATTCTTGAGGTTAAGCACATCCATCAATTCCAGGTCGATTCCACCTAAGAGATCGAGTTCGTGTCGCCGCCAGTCGATAAGTTGCCTGCCTGTCTCCAGCATGAAATTTAATCCCATGAAATTATGTGTTGTATATAATGAATCCTTGTACATTACCTGGAAGTCGTTCCATGAGCGGAAAAATCGCAGGGATGCAGCTCCGCTGTAGATCATTTTTTTGTTCCGTACAGCAATAAAAACGCCTACTGAAGGATGAGGCCCAATTGTATTTAACTTATCATAAGGTATCCAGGCTCCCAACGTTTCTCCCCAATTCTGAAGCCATTCTGACAATTCGCCACCTACGTTTTGCTGATATGTCTTGCCAAGTTTGGTAAAGCTTAAGGGCTCTTTTAACAAACCCTCGTAAAGGCTATCAGCCGGATGCAGGTAGAAAGTGGCGAAAAACCGTTCTTCAGCTGAGAGGTCAGAATAGGAGAGGGCACGGCTTGCTATACTGTCAGTAAATGTTTTATACCATTTAAGTAGTTCAAATTCAGGCGTGTAGTAATTGTACTCTTTCAGGCAACGCCCTGAAGTATCTTGCGAAAGCCATTGGTAAAGATCCAGGTAACCGATCATTGAATTAGTCACAAGAGTATCAGTAAAAGTCCCGGCATCAATGGCCCAAAGTGCCTTGGTACGATAAATTGTCTCATCCAAACCACAATGCTTCTCCCAGAAATCCAGCAAAATGCTGGCTGTATCGATAATTCCATCCTGGTAATATAATGGGATCAATTGCATACATGCATACTGAATTTCGCTGCAACTGCTGTTTGAATCTGAAAGGATCATCTTCACATTGGTTTCTTGCGAAAATGAATGCAGGCAAATTATAGTAAGTGATACAATCAGGAATAACCGCTTTTTCATACCTGGTAATATGGGATATACTTTCACCATCTTAAAATTAAGGAACATTTCTAAAACTATCAGCAGAAAGCTCCCAGTCTTACAAAATCCGAGCCATAAAGACAGGAAATTCGTTTGTTCACGAAAAAATCTGAAACCGGATTCAAATCTGAATAACTTTTGCCATCTGCTACCATGAGATGCGGAATCTTGTTCACTCCCGTTATAAGTTTGCTGTATAAATCCGTTTTTATTAGTACTTCACTAAAGAATAACAATTTAGCCACAAATGTTCCTAATGTTATGGCAAAATGTTAATAATGAATTAATTAAAACCCCTGAAGCTTTTGGCAACAGGGGTTTCACCACCAGAGCATTTTGCGTTTGACGAGCTTTACGAGAGCAAAAACCGATTTAAGAAATTATCCCCAAATTCCATTTGTTTATGGTAAAGGGCCAATTATCAGATTTTATTTAGTCAGTTCAAAGGAAGCTTCCAATCCTTTATCGGAGCTGCCTCCAACAAAAACAATGAACATACCAGGCTCTGCCTTATGTTCCAATTTTTCATTATAAAAAGCCAGGTCTTCTGAAGTCAGGGCAAAAGTAAGAGTTTTACTTTCACCAGCCTTCAGGAAAACTTTTTGATAACCTTTCAGTTCCTTAACGGGCCTTGTAATGCTTCCAACCAAATCGTGGATGTACAGCTGAGCAACTTCAGCACCATCAACTTTACCAGTGTTTGTTAGGGTGACACTGACCTTGAGAGTTCCGTTCATGTTCATAGTACTCTTGTCGAGTTTCAGGTCTGAGTAGTTGAATGTAGTATAACTTAAACCATAGCCGAATGGATAGAGCGGATCATTGCTGACATCCAGGTAACGGCTTTTATATTTATCGTCCGGGTTACCTGCATATGGCCGACCTGTATGCTTGTGATTGTAATAAATGGGAATCTGGCCAACATTCCTTGGAAATGTCATGGTAAGTTTACCGGCCGGGTTGCGTATACCAAAGAGGATACTGGCAACAGCATCACCGGCTTCGGTTCCCGGGTGCCATGCTTCAAGAATGGCTGGTACATGCTCATTTTCCCATTCTAGGGTGAGTGGCCTTCCATTCATCAATACCAGGACTACTGGTTTCCCGGTTGCTACAAGTGCTTTGAGGAGATCCAGCTGACGGCCGGGGAGTCCGATATCACTCCTGGATGCTGCTTCACCGCTTAAACCACTGGGCTCTCCGAGAACTGCAACTACCACGTCCGCCTTCCCGGCAGTTTCGACGGCTTCCTTTATCATTTCATCATCTGTCCTGGGATCAACGGATTTGTCACCACTGATTTCAGCTAAGTACTTTCTGTCAGTCAAAAGGTTACATCCTTTAGCTGTAAGTAAAACAGGGTTTTCGCCGAATAAATTGCGAATTCCGCTTCTAACAGTAATGGAACGTTGCCAATCTCCTGCACCACTCCAGGTTCCTATCATTTCTCTTTGATTATCTGCCAGTGGGCCGATAAGGGCAATTGTGCCCTGGGGTTTGAGCGGAAGTAGCTGGTTGTCATTTTTGAGAAGGACCATAGATTGCTCAGCGATCTCTTTAGCAATTTTACGGTTGGCCGGGGTCAAAATCTCTTTTGCAGGCCTGCTCTCGTTGATATACCTGTAAGGGTCGTCGAAAAGTCCAAGTTTGTATTTGGCTTCCAGTATCCTGCGGCAGGCATCATCAATGGTCTTTTGGGTTACTTTGCCTTCTTTTACCAATTCCCTGGCATAAAGGATAAATCCTTCACCTACCATGTCCATATCAATCCCGGCATTCAGGGCCAGTCGCGAAACATCCTTCAGGTCTTTTCCAATCCCGTGCTCAATCAATTCGTTAACTGCAGTGTAATCAGTGCAAACCATTCCCTTGAATCCCCATTGACCGCGGAGAAGATCTGTCATCAGCCATTTATTAGCAGTTGCGGGCACTCCGTTGATTTCATTGAAAGAACTCATAGCGCTGCCGGCACCAGCATCAAACGCAGCTTTATAGGGAGGGAGATAATCGTTATACATTTTAACCATGCTCATATCAACTGTATTATAATCCCTGCCTGCTTCCGCTCCTCCATAAAGAGCAAAGTGTTTAACACATGCCATTATGGTATTAGGTTTCGAAAGGTCATCACCCTGGTAACCTTTTACCATGGCCCTCGCAATTTGCGATCCAAGCCATGGATCTTCACCGGATCCTTCAGCTGAGCGGCCCCATCTTGGATCACGTGAGATGTCAACCATCGGGCTGAAAGTCCAGCAAAGTCCGTCAGCTGACGCTTCCTGGGCTGCCACCCTGGCACTTTGTTCAACC
The DNA here is from genome assembly GCA_013376995.1 of Bacteroidota bacterium. Taxonomy (GTDB): domain Bacteria; phylum Bacteroidota; class Bacteroidia; order Bacteroidales; family UBA4417; genus UBA4417. The sequence continues at coordinate 235,527 of JACAAZ010000005.1, forward strand.
AGGTTCATATCCCATGTGCAGGCTAAAGCAAGCGGAATAGGAAAAATGGTCTTATGGCCATGGATAACATCATATCCAAACAGGAGAGGGATCTTCAGGCGCGTTTCTTTTACAGCCATGTCCTGAAGCTTCCTGACTGCTTCGGGAGTGAATGTGTTGAAGACTCCCCCAACCATGCCGTTCTTAATTTTTTTATCAACATCCACGCTTACCAATGGACCAGTAATGTCAAATCCTATGGAAGGAAGATTCAGCTGGCCGATCTTTTCGTCCAGTGTCATCTTGCTCATAAGGTTTGTAATGTAAATATCCATTTTAGCCTTTTCGGGATTCACGGCTTTCTGCTGAGCCCGGGCCGAAATCAGGATTCCAACTGCCAGCAACAGCGATAAGAGTGCCCTTGCAATCATCTTTGTCATAGTTTCAGTTTTTAAATTAATGCCATTATTTATAATTTATTAATTCCAATTAATATGAATTTCTTCAGGTGAATTTTGAATTATCACCGACTTCTGGTATACACTCGTTTCTGCCATCCTCAGCCTTTCATAAGATGAGACATCGTAAACTTCATCGAGGTATTTAAGGCCATCAATTAGCTTCAATTTCAAATTCCGTTCATTCACCAACTGCCCATTAACAGAGATTGAATCCATCCCGGCGGGAAATCCGTGAAAGATGCATTCTGTAACAGGAAATTTGCTCTGATAGTTCCCTTCTGCTTTGCTGAAGAGCAAAGAGTGATCCTCAGGATTGAATGCAATGTTACGCTTAAAATACTTGCCTTCTTTGAATCCGAATGACTCACCATCGTCTTCATAGTATATAAATGTGCTTTTCTCATTGCCAAAATATATGTGGACAATGAGCGTATCGGAAGGTTTTTCTTTGGTTGATTGTACCAGGCTTTGCATAGGAATTATGGATGATGCCCTGACAAAGACCGGGATCTGGTAAATGGGACAAGGGCTGGAAATTGTTTGACAGCCATTTAGTTTTTCTTCAGTGTAAAGATCATACCAATCTCCTTTTGGCAAATAAACGGATTTCCGGGTTTCGATGCTTGTTACCGGAACAACCATGAATGCCCTGCCACATGTAAACTGAGACTGAAACGAAGGTTCATAAACCTTGTCATCAAAGGGGTCTGTAATACAAAGGCTCCTGGCGACGGGTATTCCCGTTGTGCTGGCTTCATAGAATGCTGAATACAGATAGGGGAGCATCCTGTAACGGAATCCAAGATATTCCCTTGAAATGGCTTCTGATTCCTCTCCATAACTCCAGGGTTCATTCGAATGTGAATAGGCTTGTTTATGGTTACGTGCATAGGGTGCAAACATCCCAACTTCCATCCAGCGGGAGAAAAGTTCAGGGCTCGTGTTTCCAATATAACCACCAATATCATCTCCTACAAATGGGACACCTGAAATTCCCATTTGAATATTGAGCAGAACACCTCCCGGTAAGTATTCGTCCCTTGCCGTGTTATCGCCTGTCCATACAGCTGCATAACGCTGGACTCCTGCAAAACCTGAGCGTGTGAGGACAAAGGGACGTTTGCCTTGTTCGAATTTAAGGCCTGACTCATAGCTGCTCCTGGCCATCAGCATACCATAGAGATTTTTAGCTTCAAGTGCATTAGCTTTTCTCCCATCAAAATCAAACGAGAGATTATCCGGGAGGTAGCTCCCACCAACTGCCGGTTCATTCATGTCGTTCCAGTAACCATGAATGCCGTGGTCAGGAAGAAATTTCATGTTATTTATCCACCAGTTCCGAGCCTTAGGATTTGTAAAATCAACGAAATTGTCGAGGCTGGGAGCAATATCTGCAGTGTAATTGGAGCCGTCAGAGTATTTTATGAAAACGTCCTTCTGCAATCCATCCAGGTAAGCATTATAAGTAGTATCTACTTTTATTCCTGGATTTACTGACGCTGTCAACTCGATTCCCATATCTTTAAGCCGGGCTGAAAGCCCGATCATATCCGGAAATCTCAGGCTATTGATCCGGAAAGGTTCATAATCTTTCAGGTAATCTGCATCGAGCACGATGCAATCAACCGGTAGTTTTTTTTGGCGAAATGTCTTTGCCAGCCATTCCACCTTATCCTGTGGATAATAACTGCACCGGCTCTGATGGTACCCGAGGCTCCAAAGTGGAGGAAGGGGCATCCTGCCGGTTAAAGAAGTGTAATGAAACAGTATGCCGGGAATATCAGAGTCATAGATCATGAAATAATCTGCATCGCCACCTTCTGAAGTAATTGAAGTAAACCCGGGTGTAGACAGGCCGAAGTTGAAAAATGTCTTATGTGTATTGTTATAGTAGATACCGTAAACTTCCTTTTCATGAATTCCAATATAGAAAGGAATGCTGCAGTACATTGATAATCTTGGATCACCGTATTTATAGGTATCCGTATTGTTCAACGTATATGCATTTCCTCTTTTGTCCAGGTTGCCAAGAACTTCGCCTAAACCGACGAAGCGCTCTCCTGGTTGCATTTTCTTGTAAAGCGTTGAACGTAACCCGATAAAACTTGTTCCAAATCCTTGCCCGGCGACATCTTCGCTTATAATTTTTCCTGATTTATTCCTGAAGATCAGCCTGAAAGCAGGCTGCTTCTCAATTGTAAGATCGATGGCGGAAGTACGAATTTCAATTTGGTTGTTTGATTCACTTAAATCAAACTGGGCTTTTGGGAACGACATTAAATCAGGTAGAACATACGAGAATTCCGGCATGATTTGCGATAGAGAAACACGGACCCTTATTATGTTTGGGTCATAAATCTGTATCCTGAAAAAAGCTCTTTCCGAGCGTCCTTCTATTCCTGAAGTTATCTTTTTCCACGAAATTACCTTCCCTATATTGGTAACCTGGGCAAAGGATCCATGCATGAGGATTACTAAACCAAACATTACCAGGAAAGACAATCGCTTTTTCATTTTCCTCCGTTCAAATTCTTCTTCAATCCGTTTAGAATATCCTTATTAATCATGAACATATTCCATATCAATCCCGTTCGGTAGTTTTCGATCATAACAGCCATTGGTGCCTGGTTAAGCCCCATATAGATTTCTGAACACCAGTTATCTGTAAGGTTAAAAGCATCCCTGAACCCATATTCGCCCCATAAGAATTTGCCATAGGTGAAATAGAATGTTTTCAGTGCTTTCAGGGATTCTTCAGGAGTATAGGGATAGGAACTGATTGCTGCTGTTGGAGTAATCTTCCCGCAATCCCTGGCAGGTATTGGTTCATCAGCTGAATAATCATATGGGCCGTCACTGGCTGATAATCCCCATGAGTTCTCATTATAGCCCTTGAATTGTTTTGGATTCTTCAGGCAGTAGCAGTAATTGATCTTGGCGATTTTCTGGTTATTTGTGAAATAGTTTGTGTATTTATCAGTGATGGCATGCGGATCGTATCCCATATATGAGTAATGTGTAAAAAACAAAGGCCCGCCATTCGATACTCCTACATCAAGGGAGTAACCATAGTAAGTGTTACCATTGGTGTACATGGATCCGTCCGTAGTTCCACCCCAGGCTATACGGTATTTTTGGCCAACACTATCCTGGTTTGCCCATCCGCTGTAATACATGCCTGGAGGTATGGGGTGTGTAGGAGATGCAATACCCAGCAGGTAGGTAACCATGGTTTCATTCCAGCCTATCAGGTTATGGTTTATCACCCACCCTTGATCCGGTGACCAGTGCCAATAAAGAAATTTACTGTCCGGGTTTTGCCTGAACCAATCCCATTCAACCTTCTCCCAGAGCCCTGTTATTTTTTTCCTGATAATCTGTTCCTTGGGTGTGATGCCTGAGAAATATTCCTTTGCGGCTAGCAGACCTTCCATCAGGAAAGATGTTTCGACAAGATCGGCTCCATTATCCAGTGAACCGAAAAAAGGTTCCACTTTGGCATTTAGCCCGTTGATGAAATGAGGGTAAGCTCCATGAAAAGTCTCAGCCTTCTCAAGAAAATTCAAAATCTTAACAAGGCGGGTTGCAGCTTCATCCCTGGAAACAAACTCCCGGTCAGCCCCAACAAGTAATGCCATGATACCAAAACCGGAGGCCCCGGTAGCAATCATGTTCTGCCGCCCCGGAATATCTTCCTTTGACAGCCCGCTTTTCGCTTCAGCACCTTCCCAATAATACCGGAAGGAAGCTTCCTGCACCATGGTAAGCAATTCCTCGTCGCTCAAGGTATGGGTAGAAACAGAAACAGATGAGGAAAGCTTGGTTTCCTGATATTTCATGTTCAGGAATGATATCTTATAATGATATTTTTTTCCGGTTTCACCTGTAAAGTCAGCATACCTGTTGATATATGGCTGTTGTATACCAACCGGAATATAGTTCTTGCCGTTCTCCGACCTGTAGATCTTTACCATACGGACATTCCTGTCGGTAATTTTTTCCCATGCAATATCAACATGCATTGCATATCCCTTGGCCGACATTATCTCAGGAGATATTTCGGGCTCATTTGCAACATTGGAGGAGATAAATTCCATGTCATCCACGAAAAGAGTATGTTCTTTTCCGTCTGTTCCCTTATTTTGCGAAAAGACTATAGCTATGCAACTGCCAGGGGTTTTGTAATCTAAATCCTTTATGGTTCCCAGGGGGATAACAACTTGTTTCCATTCATTAGGATCACCTGGCTGGAATTTAAGAATAGCAGTCAGGCTGCTATCCTTGCGCATTAGCTGAAGGGCAGGCAGTTCTTCAGATGGAGTAATGGCTGCTGGGCTCATTACCCAAAAAGAAAGGAAGGTTGTTTTCTTGAAATGATCAACACCCCGAAGGTCATGATGATAGATAACAGATTGCCATTTGCCCCCTGCTGAATTGATATACTGCAATTCCAATGCATTGCCGGGAGTGTGGAATTGAGTTTCACTTACAGGCAACTTGTTGTTTTCGTTCTTAACAGAAGATCCTCCACTACTACTGGTTCGACTGAAATAGAAATTGCCCTGCATTGGGCTATTGGTGAAGAAATTGTAGAAATATTCATACTCCTGCGCTTGTGAAATTAAAGTAAAGAACAGGCAGTAAATTAATAATAGAAAAGTTTTCATAGCCTGAAGATTAATTATTTCTTTAACCATGGACTTTCAAATCCAAGTTTCTTGAGACCATTCTGAATATCCGGAATTTGCATAAATAAGTTCCACAGCAAGCCTGAGCGGTAATTCTCGATCATGACTACTATCGGCCCCTGGTCAATTGCCAGGTGGCTTTTAGCGTACCAATTATGGGATTCACTAAACCCATCGACAAAGCCATACTGGCTCCATATTTTACCTCCGAGGTCATAATAAAAGTGCCGGAGTGCTTGCATAGAATATTCAGGTGTATAAGGAAAGGACGAAATAGCAGCTGTTGGTTGTATCACACCCATATCAACTTCGGGACAATGAGCAACATACCCTTTATAGCTGTCGCCTGCAGTCAATCCCCAGCAATTTTCGCCATAACCTTTATAATGTTTGGGGTTTTCAATACAGTAAGCCCTGTTAATAAGAGTATGGTTTCGAACCTGTTCCCAGTAATCAATACCAAGAGAATCTTTAAGCCCGCGTGGATCAATGCCCTGAAACGTGTATTGTTCGAAAAACAGTGGCCCGCCCTTATCATAGTTTCCGAGGGGAAGGATATATCCATAGTAGGATTTGCCATTTCTGAAACCACTGCTACCTGCCCATCCGCCTTCATAAACTGCCTTTGAAATTGAATGGTAAGGTGAAGATGCAGCCATTATATAGGTAATCAGGCATTCGTTCCAACCCCAGATCGGGAAATTCATATCGAATCCGTTATTGGGGCTCCAATGCCAGTAAAGTTTATTCTCTCCTTTGGTGTGCCAATTCCAGTTAGCAACATTCCACATCTGGTCGATGCGCTTACGAAGGTACTTTTCAGCGGTATTATCAGCCTTGAAATATTCCCGTGCACAGAGGAAACCCATCATGAGGTAGGATGTTTCAACCAGATCGGCCCCATCGTCCAGCCTGTCGAATTTGATGGTTTTCCCGGTATTCCCATCCATAAAATGAGGGTAGATACCATGGAAACAGTCTGCATTAGCAAGGAAATCAGCGATTTTTATCAGGCGGGTAACAGCAGCATCCCGTTTTATCCATCCACGGCTTACGGCAACAATCGTACTCATGATCCCAAAGCCGGTTCCGCCTATGGCACATGCATCCGGGCCAAATGGTGTTTTGCTCAGGTTAGGTTCATCCCAGGCTTCGTTGATATAGTCCCAATAATGTTCGGCAAGTACAGTGTTGCTTCGCTCTCTTGCAAGGCCACTCACAGGATGCGCATCATTCCAAAAGAAGCGGAATGTTTGACGTTGAATAACATCCAAAAGGGCAGAGTCACTTAATCCTTTAATAACACCAACTACCGGAATCTCTTTTCCATTTGAGGTAATAACAGCCTTAGAATGCTGAGCAACAAGTTGAACCCCACAAAGCAGAATCAATAATAGAATTGAATATTTCAGATTGTCCATTCCAGCCAGGATTACTCGATCTATTTAATTTATTATTGAAGGACTTTGAAATCCAAGCTTTTGCAATCCCTTTTGAATTTCAGGACATGACATAAATAACTTCCACAAAAGGCCGGATCTGTAGTTTTCAATCATTACAGCAGCCGGACCCTGGTCAATAGCCAGGTATTGTGTCGGATACCAATTATTCTGAATACTGAAAGCATCGTAAAAGCCGTAATTCCCCCAGATCTTACCTCTAAGAGTAGAATAGAAATACCTGATAGCCTCAAGTGAATATTCAGGGGTGTAAGGGATAGAAGAAATTGCAGCAGTTGGAGAAATAACGCCAAGATCATTATCTTTTCCAGGTGCATGTGCTGCATAGCCATTTATAGAATAGCTGGCAGTCAAGCCCCAGCAATCCTTACTATAACCTTTGAATTTCTTAGGATTCTCTATGCACCACTGCCTGTTAATAAGTGTTTGGTTTTTGTTTTCATCCCAATAGTTTGCATAATTATCCTTCAGTCCCCTTGGATCAAGACCCAGGTAGGAATAATGTGCCCAGAATAAAGGACCGCCATATTCTAATGCCCCATTATGTTTTAGGTGAAGTGTATAGCCATATTTACTGGTTAGCCCATTTATTGCTCCGTTTCTTGCCCATCCATTATGATAAGCAGAAGGAGGAACTGCATGAGTAGGAGAGGAGGCACCAAGAATATAGAGGATCAGGCATTCATTGTACCCTTCAACGGGGAAATTCATTTCCCAACCATAATCAGGTGACCAATGCCAGTATATAACATCCTTTCCCCTTGTAAACCAGTCATATTCAACTCCAGTCCAGAGTTTGTCAATTCGATTAGCCAGTTCCTGCTCCCTGCTGTCACCATTTATGAAGTATTGCCTTACTGTAAGTAAACCCTGTAATAAGTATGAGGTTTCAACCAGGTCGGCACCATTGTCTTTCGTGCCAAATGGCTTAACTTTTCCTGTTTCACCATCCAGCCAGTGTGGCCATGCTCCATGGAATCTGTCCGCTTTCTCAAGGAAGCTTACAATTTGTTCAAAACGAGTCAGGCCTTGTTCACGGCTAATATAATTTCGTTCTATTCCGGCAATGATAGCCATGAATCCAAATCCTGAACCTCCTGTCGTAACTATGTGCTGATCATTTTCAGGATAAACTCCATCCATGTGTATCCTTTCACAAGCCATCCCGGAATTCGGTTCAGCTCCTTTCCAGAAATATTGAAAAGTTTGATACTCAACCAGGTTGAGCAAGGAGTCATCCGTTATTTTAACTGATGGCTGGTGATTACCTGCTGTCTGTGTCCTGGCAGAACAAGCTATTAATATAAGGAGAATCAATGTACTGAAGAAGGTCGTTTTTTTCATCGCTTTGATTTTTATTTACAAGCTTTCCGCTATATATTATTTGCAATCTATAGGTTTTTGCTATGGCTCATGGCTGATCCATAGACGGTTAAAAAGTTAATCTACACGTATAGTTGGAATCCTTTCAGAGATACCGCGTTCATTCAGGGCTTCAATACTGAAATAATAGGTTGTGCCAATATCCAACCCCCTGAAGTCGTACGATGTAGCTCCGTTTACAGTGATACAATTGTAAAGTTTACCGGGTTCAACGCCGTAATAAATGTTGTATCCATACGAATTACCTGATGACTGCCAGCTGATAATGCAGTTTCGTGAATCATCCTTTTGTCTGTCAACTTTAAATCCTTCTACAATTGGCGGCGCGTTTCCTTCTCCAATTCCAAAAACACGAAATCCGCATATCGCAAAATACCCTGTAGCCATATGGACGTTTACTAAACGGAGGAAACGGGTCTTGGTTGGTTTAGCTAATTCAATGTAGTCGTGTGGAGTGTTTTTATCATTGTAGCTCTTATCAACAAGAAGCTCCCAGTTTTTGCCATCAGATGATTGAAAGATTTTATACTGATGATAAAGGTCCATGGCAACACCATGTTGATTTGATTTATGATCTGCATAATTTACCTGGATAGCGTGTACCTCTTTTATTCCGGCAAGGTCTACCTGAAGCCATTCACCAGGTTTGTCTGATGATGCACTCCACCATGTTGAAATATCTTCATCGAAAGCATTTTCTGGTTTATAGCTACTATCAATAGTTGATGCTGTAGCTTCCTTTTTGTAGGAAAGTAGCATCCAGCCTGTAAACCGGCCTTTTCTGTGATCGGAAACTGCAGAGGGCAACGTAGTAGGATAATCACCGAAGGAGGTATTGCAATACATTACGCCTTCAGGATCAAATCCTGAAGGATAAAGCCCGATCCTCCTTTCGAACTTGTATTTAACTGAAAGCATACAAGTAGCTGTATGCCAGTAATTACCATATAGATCGCTGAATGTACCTCCATGCCCGGCTCCTTTTATAAATCCACCGGGTTTATACGAAACCGGGTTGTGCTTCTGATAATGGAAAGGGCCCAATGGATGATCCGATACCCAGACCCCATCAGCATAAACTTTAAACTCGGTACCGGGAGCTCCGTATTGTAAGTAATATGTCCCGTTATGTTTGTTCATCCATGATCCTTCAATGAAGTTTCCCCATTTTGGATCCGGGTCATCGTTGTTCATCCCAAAACGTTCCCACCCGTGGATTTCGGGCTTCAATCCCACCAATTCCCTGATATTGCCTACTGCCTTTTGTTTTACCATGATGTCATTCGAATTGTACACTTCCTGGTATTGGCCCTGGTCTCCAATAGGCAGGAAGGTTTTTCTGTCCAATTCAACACCTCTGACAGGCAATGAACCTGAAGATCCATAATACAGGTATAAACGATTGTCATCATCCAGAAATAAGCCTGGATCCCATGCAGGCAAGTGAGAGGCATCGACTAAATGCTTCCAGCGCCCGGATTTGGGATTGGTCGAAAACCAAATGGGCAGGCTTTCATAAGTTGAGCCCATAAGGACCAGTGTGTCTCCCAGGACAACTGCTGCAGGAGCGCAGAGGTCATCCTGGTCAGGAAGGCGCTGAAATGAAGAGTAAACATAATTCCATTGCCCCAGGTCTTTTGACCAATAGAAGCCCGATTGATTGGTGCAAAATAAGTAATACTCATTTTTGTATACTACAATCAATGGATCTGCTGTCGAACGAAAAGGAGTCTCCTTCGAATTTCCATTGAAATATTCAAAGGCATAGTCAATGTTCAATGGATTGCAATATGTGTGAGCAGGATATGAAGGGTCAAACCAAGGAGTACGAAAATTTTCAAGATTTTGAGCTGTCATGCTTTGAGCAGTAATCAAAATCACTGCAACTAAACTAAGTTTCGATTTTTTTTGCACGCTCATTTCTTTTTTGAATAGGTGAAGCCTAATTTTGTCAATCCAGCCTGTACTTCAGGCGCTGACATAAACAAATTCCACAATAAGCCACTCCGATAATTTTCTATCATGCAGATTTCCGGGCCCTGGTCAATAGCCAGGTACGAATCAGCCCACCAACCGGAATGAACGTCAAAAGCATCATAAAATCCATAAGAGCCCCAAAGCTTATCACCAAGTATATAATAGAAGAAGCGAATCGCCTTCATGGATTGCTCCGAAGTATAGGGCAAAGAAGAGATTGCTGCTGTAGGGGTGATAACACCCAGGTCATTGGTGGGCTCAGATGCTGCATATCCGTTGGGTATATCGCTGGCAGTTAATCCCCAGCAATGTTCGCTGTAATCAGGCCATTTTTTTGGATTATCCTTGCAATAGGCCCAATTAATAAGAGAATGGTTTACATTCTGTGTCCAGTAATTCGCATATGCATCTGAAAGGTTCCTTGGGTCAAGCCCCAGGAAAGAATAATGAGCAAAGAATAGCGGGCCTCCATAATCGTAACCTACCGGTAACACATAATTATAGAAAGATTTTCCATTGATGATGCCTCCATTCCGGGCAAAACCAGTTTTATAGACAATTGCCGGGATGGTATGAGTTGTTGATGCCGCAGCCATGATATAAGTGATCAATGTCTCATTATATCCCTGTATCTTGAAATTCATAGCCCAGCCATAACTAGGGGACCAATGCCAATAGAGGACATTTTGAGATCCTTGCCTGTACCAATCCCATTCAATTCCATTATATAATGCGTTAATACGATTAATAAGGTCATTTTCAACAGAACTTGAAGGATCAAGATATTGCCTCATGGTGATCAGTCCCTGCGCCATATAAGCTGTTTCGACAAGATCCCCTCCATTATCCTGATCCCCGAAAGGAACTACATGGCCATTACTGCCATTGATCCAATGTGACCAGGCGCCGTGAAATCGATCACAGGTTTCAAGAAAACCAATTATTTTGGCCAGGCGTGTAACACCTTCCGAACGCGTAATGAAACCTCTTTCCATGCCGACAATCAGTGCCATCACTCCAAATCCGGAACCTCCGGTTGTGACTATATCACCTGAAGTGTTCCTTTCGCGTGCCATTCCGCTGCCGGGATGGCCAAAATCATAAAAATACCTGAAAGTCTGCTGCTGAACGAGGGTTAGTAGTTCATCATCCGATATTTGCTGGAATTTTAAGGTTGAATCCAAAGCAGTTATGAAAGTATTGCTAAACCCTGCAAAGGAGTTTCCAAGGACAGATCTCAGGGCCGGAGATATTGAAAAAGTATAGTGTTTGTAACCTTCAAGTTCCGGTTTGCAAACCAGGTGCACTGATTTATTATTGTTGCTTAGTGTTACATCGAATACTGCATTGCTTGCCAGGGTGAATTTATTAGCAATTTTTGCTGTGTCCAGGGATTCCGAAAACTCCATTTCAAGGATAGCGCCCTGTCTTTTTACATTCCAGATTTTCGGGTTGGTACGAAAATCCTGCCCCTCAAGAATAATTGATTTAAGGGTGAAGACTCCGGAAGTTGTTACAAATTTGAATTCTGTCCTTTTGAAGGATTGGTTAGAGTTTCCTTTGAATAAAGCTGTTATTTCAATAGAATAATGAGAAGATTTAGCGAGGTTTTGTGTGTGTTTGATCAGGATAGTTTTATAACTGTTGGTAAATGACATATGTGTGCCTGAAATGACGCTGCCATACTGGTCTTTCAGGTAAATGTACTTAACTGCAAGTGCAGTATCAACGGCTGATGAAAATACAAGCCTGATGTCCTGGTTCAGGGGTACACCGGTAACCTCGGCAGCAAGCTGAAGCTGCACATTTCCAACCCAGCAGGAATCCAGATCAAATGCTGCAGCTGAACCGGAAGGGTCTTTTTTACATGAAGACAGGACTAATGCCAGCAGGAAGATTATACCTAGCGCATATTCTACCAATCTTTTGTTTATTTGATGGTAACTCAGGTTCATGGTAGTAATAAGTAGGTAAATCAATGGTTAAAGAAGTTCAGCGAGGATGTGAATGAGACCGGAATGCGTTGGAATTCAAACCCTTAGCTAAATAGTAAAAAGAAGGCTGTCTCAAAAGTTTCCCTGCTTAAATGTTCTTTTGAATAGTTTTCTACGAATATTCTGTAATCCATAGAAATTTCAACAGGTGAAGAAGCAAAAGGATTCAACCTTTGAGACAGCCGCATCGGGTAAGCTTATTTTTTCATCTGGTAGATGGAAGTAACTTCTTCGGCAGAAAGTGCCTTATTGAAGATACGAAGTTCATCCATCATACTTAGGTCTGAAAAATGGTTCCAGTAATCAAAGTTAGGTTTGCCTGACATTAGAGACATAGAGGTACATCCGCTCCAGTCGATGGCATGATCCATGGGTGCTTCTTTAACAACAGCTCCGTCAACGTATATTGTAGCTTTTGTTGCTGAAATAGTGATAGCTATATGCATCCAGGTGTCAGATGGAGTAACTGTGATGAATGGATTCATCCATACTTCAGCGGCTGAGATCCCAAAGTTAACAAAGAGATTTTGTTTAGCTCCGTTGTTTTCGCGAGCCACCCTTAGCCCTTTGAAGCGGGTTGTGTCATTGTAAACCGCGTAAGGACGGCAAATGGCCAATATCCCGGCCCGATCAGGAGTCCCATTCAATTTATACCAGAACGTAGCACTGAATTCAGGATTTGTAAGTGCAGTTGCGGGGAAAGTTAGGTAGGCGTCTGTAGCACCCTGATAGGCCTGGCCGGTTTTTCCGGGACCGAAAGTAGGAGAACCCACTTTCTTGGCAGCGACCATTGAAACAAGGTCGTTGTTATCTCCATCAAAAGGCATATAGAATACTTCACCCGGAAGCGGGTTGTAAGGAGCTACTTTCTTGAAGTTAACAGAGCTCGTTGAGGTCTTTCCAGACAGGTCGGTTGCAACAACTGTCAGCACATGGTCGCCATCGGTAACATTGTCGTATGTATAGGAGAGCGCTGCACGCCTGTAGTCCTTGAAAGAATCGAAGGAAGCTATGTCAGCACCATCCATTTGCAGCACAACTTTTTTGAGTTCAATATCATCAGATGCAGAACACAAGATCACTATGCTGGCAACAGTTTCAGGCACCCTTACAAGCGTGCCTTCCAGTGGATAACTGATGTTAATAACGGGGGCTGATGTATCAGCACCTGGTGTAACAGCATTTATTGGGTCAATTCCTTTTTCACATGATACAGCCAACGCCATCATCAGTGAAGAAATGATTATATATTTCAGGATTTTCATATTCGTATTATTTTTTGTGAATGAATCAACTTAAGGCTTAAGTGCTGGAAGAAGGTCGATCTGGGCCTGCGGATATGGCAGGAATGCCTTATCAGAAGTATAAGTTCTTCCGTCATAGCTCAATTCATCCGTTTTTCCTAGCCTGACCATATCATAGAAACGTGTGCCCCATTCTGTTGCTAATTCAGCAAATTTCTCATCCATCACCTGGGCATTTGTTACCCCTGTTAATGAAGTAAGTCCGGCACGGGTACGTACCAGGTTCACAGCAGCATCTGCAGTACCTGCTGAACCGGTAGCTCCCTGGGTAAGGGCTTCAGCATACATGAGGAGGATTTCAGCATAACGGATACAGGTGAAATTTTTGTTAGTGCCATAATCTGTACGCCCTGGTGTTAGTTCATCGGAAGGCAGGTAGAACTTACCTCCTGCAAACATGGCCCTGGCGTAATCGTTAAATATATCGCCAGATGGGGTAGTATTTGTAATCCATGCTGGTAAATTTGCATATTTAGGATCTTTCTTGATCTCGGCAATTCCCCTGTTGGTGAAGATCACGGTAGTTTGCAAACGGGTTGTTTCACCCCTGTCGAGCATGAATTTAATATATTTCAGGCTGGGCTCCCAGAATCCCCATCCATCTCCTGATCCATTGACTTTTGGTGTCCATCCCTGGGGTCCGAAGAAGGCAAAGAGATAAGAATAGTTATCGCCGGAACCTTTACCCAGGTCAGAGTATTGCATTTCCAAGAGGTTTTCGCTATTCAATTTTCCCTTGGTCTTGAATAGTTTGTAATAGTCTGATTCCAGGGTGAATTTACCTGATTTAATAATCTCGCCGGTTGCATCTGCAACTTCCTGGTATTTCTTCAATTCCAGGTTGGCCAGTGCCTTAATGGCATAAGCAGTATACTTGGTTACACCACCGGGGATATCAGTCCTTTCATTAGGCCTCATATCAGGGAGGTTAGGAATAGCTTCCGTCATCTGGTCTGAAATGTGCTGCATTACTTCATCCTTGGTTGATAACTTAGCCACATATAACTCAGAAGGATTAGAAGTCATCGGAATGAATAAACTTCCCCAAACACGGCTAAGCTGGAAAAGCCACCATGCCCTGAGAACCTTTACCTCAGAAGTGTATTGGTCAGCCAAAGCTGTGTTGGTCGCATGTTCCTTATACAAAGCGATTTGTTCGATTGCTGAATTAGCGCTGAAGATATTCTGATGATAATTCTGCCAGAGGGAATTGTACATCCAATAGTCCTTATTGTAACTGTATTTATCGGTTCCAGCAAAATCCTGCTGGTCACCAAGGCCACCGGCATTCACATCATCACCGCGGACGGAGATCAATGGAAAATCTTCCCATTCCGTACTGTTCAGTTCGTAATAGGTTCCGATAAGTGGTTGGATCATGTTGCTGGTGATGGTATAATCAGTGCCACCAGTATAGGTACGATTCTCTGCCAGTGAATCCAGCTTTTTATTACAACCGGAGGCAACTATAAGCAGAGCAATAATTGAAAAGGGTAAAATATATCGAAGTGTTTTCATAGTTCTCATGGATTTAGAATTTAACATTAAGTCCAATCGTGTAGGTAGCAGGAACAGGATATGTCTGGGTATCCCATCCATTATCCACTTCAGGAGTAAAGCCATGATACTTGAAGACAGTTAGTGGTCGGTCAGCAGTTAACGTTATCCTGGTTTCGGGGAATTTGCCACCCAGCCATTGATTGTTTTTCAGAGTGTAGCCAAGCTGTATATTCTGAATCCGGAAGAATGAACCATCTTCAACGAAATAATTGCTCATCTTCTGGTTCCAACCTTTCCTCAGTCCGGCTGAGGATGGGTAGAAATTGGATGTTCCTTCACCATGCCAGCGATTAGTAGCAAGGTCAGCATCCAAGTTACCGTCAGCAGTCCAGATCAATTCACCCCGTTTACGGTTGAGAACCTTATTGCCGGATTGTCCGTAAAGATTAGCAGAGAGGTCGAAATTCATGTAATTCAGAGCAACGTTGCATCCATAGGTGAAATTTGGGAAATAAGATCCAAGTAATACCCTGTCATCATCATTAATTTTTCCATCTCCATTCTGATCCTTATATTTAAGGTCGCCGGGTACTAGTCCATTAGCAACAGCAATAGGATCATGCAGACATTCATCTGCAGTCTGGTAAACACCAATGACTTCACGGCCATAGAATGCCATCAGGGGTTCGCCAACATAACTGCGTTGCCTGAACTCTGCTGTACCACCATCGAGGTATTGCTGACCGTAGAGATCCATAACTTTATTCTTAAGTGATGCGAGGTTTACGCCAATGGTATATTTTATTTTATCCATTAACTTATCCGACCATTCAAGAGCAACTTCCAAACCTGAATTCCTGATTACTCCAACAGGCCTGAGAACGCTTCCGCCTATCATTGGGATATTGACCGGAATTGCAGCATTTTTAGTATCGCGGGTATAATAATCAAGATCAGCAGACAAACGGCTGCTGAGGAATTTAGCTGTTAATCCATAATTGGTTTCTTCAGTTACTTCCCATTTCAGGTAGTCAAAGTAATTCTTGGCAACTGATCCGGTATAGATGGTTCCTCCGAGAGGCCAGTTAATGATATCGGTGCTGCGTTGTCCATCTGATGCAGGGATATGTTCATTGCCAAGTTTTCCCCAGCTGGCGCGTAACTTAAGGAATGGGATTACACTGTTTCCTTTCAGGAATTTTTCTTCAGAAACGACCCAGCCAAGGCCAACAGATGGGAAATAGCCCCATTTTTCCTGGTATTTGGAAGATCCGTCAGCGCGCATGGTCCCGTAAATAAGGTATTTCTCATTGTAGTTATAGGAAACCCTGCCAAAATAGGACATGCCGTATTGATGTGTTCCATCATCGCTAACGCCCTGGTTATATATTGTTCCCTGGTCGAGATACCATGATTTTTCATTGGTGGCATCAAATCCGGTAGCCTGAGCTTTAAGCATCTGGTAAGTCTCATCCTTATAAGAGGTACCTGCCATAACAGTAATGAAATGTGAACCAAACTTCTCATTGAAGGTCAACACATTGTCCCAGGACTTATTATCGTAAGTTGAAACGGTCTTGGTAAGGTTCGAAGTATTATTCTGGAAGTTCAGGCCTATGTAATAGGGAAGCTGAACAGTACGCTGATCTACTACTTCATAACTATTGTTAAAGGAGCTTTTGAATGTCAACATCTTTGGAATGAGTGTAAAATCCATATACATGTTGGCCAGGATTTTACTGATTTTTTGGCGGTCTTTTGAATAATCCAATGCTGCGAAAGGATTTTGTCCGCTCCTGTAACCCAGATCCTGGGCATTCGCATATTTGGTTGGCCAGGCATCAACGTTCGATTCGTCCATAACCGGCATAATGGGAACTGCAAAATAGGCATCATTCCAGGCCCCCTCTGAAGCCAGGAACCTGATAGCATTACTGTAGATGAAATTTCCACCAATAGTCAGCCAGTCTGATGCTTTGAAATCCACTTTTGTATGAAGGTTCAGACGTTCATAGTCATTCTTCATCTTGAGAATACCCTGCTGATAGAAGTAATTGGTTCCCAGAGCATATTTGGCTTTGTCATTCCCACCTTCGAAAGTAAGGCTATGGCTGGAGATTTTTCCCGGGCGCAGAACTTCCTTATACCAATCGGTATTTACATCAGGTACATTTGGATTGACCCTGCTACGGCCATATCTCTGCATGGCATTAAGGATGAAGGAAGCATCGGCAGCTGAACCGGATTCATTGGCCATATTTGTAAATTGCTCTGCATTGGCCATTTTCACAACATTTTGAGCAACCTGGTATCCTTCATACCCACTATAGGTAATTTCCGGCTTTTGGTTGAAGGAACCTGATTTAGTTTCAATCAGTACAACCCCGTTAGCAGCTCTTACACCGAAGATTGCACATGCAGAAGCATCTTTAAGGACAGAGATCGTTGCAACATCCGACATATTAAGGAAGTCGATATTGTCGTAGAACATTCCATCAACTACGTATAAAGGCCTTTCATTATTGCTGCCAGGGAAAGAGCCAATACCCCTGATGCGGATAGTAGGTGATTCACCAGGGCTTCCCTTTGCAACTACCTGCATACCTGCAATTTTGCCCTGGAGAGCCTGCATTGGCTGACTTGCGGGAGTTTTCTGCAGCTCTTCTGATTTAATTGTTGTTATGGAAGAAGTCAAGTCCTTCACTTTGCTCGATCCATAACCAACAACCACCAATTCATTAAGGTTAGTCTGCTTTGTTTTGAGCCTGACATAAATGTTTGATTGATTTCCCACGACAATTTCCTGGCTTTCATACCCAATGGATGACACAACAAGGATGTTTTGTCCGGTTGCAACGCCAAGATTGAAATTGCCGTTCACGTCAGTGGAAACACCTGTGGTTGTTCCTTTGATCAGAACGGAAGCTCCCGGAAGAGTTTCATGGGTCTGTGCATCTGATACAGTCCCAACGATCGACCGAACCTGTGCCATTGCCAGACTTCCCAGGAGGAGGAAAATCAGCGCGAGGCACACCTTCTTTTTCAAGCGTAAAATTTGTTTCATAACAGGATAATTAAGTTAGTAATGATTGTTTGAGGTGTTGTCTTAAAATAGTGACTTGGTTCGTGTTAAAATGCTGTTAAAAAGGCTTTGATTCAATTATAAAAATACAAAAAAAAGCCTAAAGGTGATACATCACAAAGCTTATGACCTCAACATGATTACTACAAGGGTGTGAAGAAGAAATCAGGCTACTTCACAATGGTTCATCATGAGGATAATTATTAACTGTAAAAATCAATGATTCAGCGAGTTGAATTTTGAGATATTTAAACAAATTATTTATTCAAAAGTTGTATCCGAGAAAGCTAAATAGCGTTTTTTCGCTTGTCAGAACTGCATAATAGCTTTAACAAGGTTCTCATCACTGGCAAGTGACAGCCGCTTCCTTAACCTGTATCTTCGTATTTCCACACCCCTAAGGCTGATGTTCAGCAATGGTGCTATTTCCTTGGAGGATAAATTTAATTTCAGGTAGGCACAAAGTTTTAGGTCACTTTGAGTAAGGTATGGATAAGCTTGTTTTAGTCGCTGAAAGAAGTTTTCGTGGGCCTGGTCGAAAAGGGATTCAAAGAGTTTCCAGTCATGGTCATCCGCAATATTGCGATCGATGAGAGTAACCAGTCTTTCGAGGTAACGAGTCGGGTACCGGGTGCCCAGTTCCTCTTTCTGCCGGGCTAATTCATTCTTTATTGCAATCAAAACTTCATTCTTCTTGATGATAGCCATTGTTGAATCAGCAAGCTGAATATTCTTATGGGATATCTGGGATTGAAGGTTTTGGTTTTGCAGGGTGATAATAGCCTGCTCAGCCTGCTGCTTTTCAAAATTTCTCCTGGCAAGGTCCTCATTCCGAAGCCGTTCATGCTTCTTTTCGATCCTTGATTGCGACATTCTCTGCAACAACAGGATTATTCCAAGTAACAGCAGGGTGTAAACAAAATAGGCAGGAGTGGAGGAATACCATGGAGCCTGGATGATGATTATTAGATCAATGGGATTTGAAATCTTCCCAATGCTTGTGATAGTTCTGACAAATAAATGGTATTTCCCCTTGGGTAAACGGGTATATTTAAGCTCTGAACGGTCGCTCCAATCACTCCAGTTTGCATCAATTCCCTCCAGTTTGTACTGAAATAATTTTACAACACCGGGGCTGTTGGCTACTGAAAAAGAAAATGACAGGTTATTAAAGCTGAATGGTACCTGGATCGGCTTATTTCCAGGAAGTATGGTGCGGCTATCCCCTTCGGCATTGAAACAATATATATCGCTCCACACAAGCCTTGAATCATCACTGAATCCCCTGAGCAGGTCTTTTTTATTGAAAATGGCAAACCCATTATCCAGGCAAAAAAGTTGCAAACTGTCATTTAGTTGAACGACGTTTTCATATTGATCTACAAGGTTTACAGAATAAAGGGACAATAACAATCGGTATTCCATGGTTGCCCGGTTCTCCCTGATGGTGAAAAGTGCTGCATCGTTTTTACGAAGAAACCAATACTTGTTATTCCCAATATCTGTCACTGAACTGGAAGCTTCAAATCCTTGAAGTTGTTTGTTAATGATATCCAGCGGGATTATTTTCTGATGAAGGTCATCCCAGGTAAAGATCCTTGAACCGCATAGAAAAACAACCCGGTTGTCAAGACGGAACACCCTTATATTGAAATCGGAAGGAAGTCCGTCCTTTTCGCCGAACTGCCTGTTCTCAATAACTGAATCCATTGCATCGTTCAATTTCAGCCTGTATAATCCCTTCACGGAATGTCCCAGCCAGAAATACCCCAAATGGTCATATTGCAGGAACCTGCAAGGTTCAATAAATCCTTTTACAGTATGACTGAATATCCATTGACTGCCTGATTTTTTGTAGAAAACCAGCGATGTATAGGTGCTTTGTACAAGAAATTCCTGCCCGTTATGAATGATTTTCTGAAGGCAATATCCTCCGCTTATCCCTGAGATTTTCCTGAATTCCTCATCAGTAATCTGGTAAGTCCCATTGGTATGTCCGCACAATAATGAACCATCCTGGCTGGTCAATTCCCATACTTGTCCCTGAGAATTATCAACCATTCCCTTGTATGCAAATTTTCCAGATTCCATTGTATATCGGAACACCCCCCGGTTTGTTCCGATATACAAAGTGTTTTTTACCATGGAAGCTGCATAAACAGCTCCAAGTTGGTCTAATTTCTCCTGGTAGATTGTTATCGGCTGATGAAACGAAATATTGCTGATGCCTTTATCCAGGCCAATCCATACACTCTGGCCCTGGTCAGGACAAAGGGAAAGGACTGTATTGTTCTGAAGGTTGTTTTCGGTATGAAAGTGTTCCAGGAGGTTCCCTTTTTTGTCAAGAATGAAAACACCTTTGACAATAGTACCGAGTATGATTTTATTATCGGAGATAACCCCATTGTTGATCTGAAATACTTTAAGATCCTGGTTAACCGGAATGTTCCAGGGCGCAAATGTCTTGCCATCCCATAGGTAGACTCCTTGTGAACTTGTGCCTAAAACATAGTTGCGCTCATCAAGTGGAAGTATGGTTTTAATTTCAGTACCTGAAAACACTTCACTGCCCTGAACCGGAACAAATTGATCATTAATGATTTCATACAGTAAGGCATCTACCGCCTGCACAAATAACCTGTTGCCAGCTTTGAGAAGAAGCACAATATTGCCGGGTGTACGAATTGACTTTATTGAAGATTGATCATATATAAAAAGCGAGGAAAAGCTCTGGAAATAAATTTTAGATCCGAGCTGAACGATCTTCCATATCTCATTGTTATGAAGTTTGAAGTCCTTCATCAAAGGTTTAAGGGAATGATACCGGAAGTCACCCGCCATGTTCTTTTGCCAGTATCCGAATTCTTCAAAGGAACCCACATAGATTCGTTTGTCGGGACTGACATGAACCGATCTGATAATTGTCTGACCCGGTATGCTTAAGGTCTTCCAATGAGTCCCATCATGGACTAGCAGGCCATTGTTATTGGCTACATAGGTAATTCCTTCATTATCCGTATCGATGGACCAATTCTGGTTGCCTGCTGAATAATCTGTTTTCCCGTAATTTGTTACAAGAAAGGAAGGCTGAGAAAAGGAGGAAAGGGCATTAAATCCGAGGAATCCAATAATGACGAATAACCTGGATAATGCTTTCATGGAAAAATATGCAATTGATTATTAATTCCCTCTTGAAGCAACTAAATTAGGAAAAAAAATGATTGCCATGGAGATTCAATTTTGTACTCAATAGCAGTTATAATTAGCCTTTTAGTGGTCATTGGCAAATAAAAAAAAGCGCCCTGAAAGGCGCTTTCGTAGCAGAACAATTTTAACTATTTCTTCAGGAATTTCATGTTTGATACATTACCTTCAATATCAATTGAGCGTAAGATATACATTCCTGTTCCAATGTTCCTGACACTCAGTTCAAGTTTTCGGGAGCATTGATCTGAGATGATTTGCTGCAGAATTATCCTGCCATAGGCATCAAGGACCTCAATCATTACGATATTGGAATGCATATTGAATTCGACAGAAAGATTGTCAATTACTGGGTTAGGATAGATGCGGGCAATTGCCGATATACGGTACTCATTTGCTAATCCTGTTATTGTTCCGCCGCTTATGGTCATATTTACAGTAGCCATGGGTGATGTTGCAGTCAGCTGCACATTGGCCGGAACAGTTGTTATACCGGTAATATTTGGATAAACCTGGTAATCACCCAAGGGAAGAGATTCAAATGAATAATTACCCTGACTGTCGGTGTATGTTATCCTAACCACATTACCTGCATTATCAATTAACAATACTTCCTCGTTAGCCAAAAGCACTGACTTGCCACCGGTATTGATCTGACCGTTAATGGTCCCGGCGCCTCCACCAATGCTGTCGTAGGGGGCAAGGTTAATATCATATGGATTATTGGCAACACCAAGCATAATAGCGGTGGAGTTTTCCCAGAGATACTCATCGCCAAAATAAGTGGGCAGGAATTGTGATGCACAGGTGCTTCCTGCAAAAGGTGTGGCAAGTATATAGTAAATGCCTGATGGTACCTGCTGGAAGAAATAGTAATTAGCAGAGTCAGGCACTGTAGTCTGGATCAAAGCTATTCCCCCTGCCGGGTCCTGGCTATATAACTGAACCTGGCATGCTGTAATAGATTGACCGTTTGCAAATATCCTGCCCTGCAGTAAAGAATAATTATATGTTCCAACCATCACCTGGAGCATAGACTGGCTTGTACAACCGGAGGTGTCGGTTGAAGTAAGTGTTACCAGGTAATTCCCTGCCACAGAATAGGTATGGTTGATTGTTTGCCCGGTTCCTGACGAGCCATCACCAAACCCCCAGGTATAGGTTGACGGGATCTGGGGGAAATGGAACCCCTGGAAATTAACCTCCAGCAGGTTTGTTCCTGCCTGGGCGATAAAGTAAGTTGAACATATTGTGGTTGAATCGATCAGGGTAATAGTTTTTGTTGTCACATCTGCACAGCTATCTGTTGTAAGGGTTGAAAGGGTAACATTATAACTTCCGTAGCCAGCATATACATGATTCACATTTTGTCCTGAACCGGAAGTGCCATCTCCAAAACTCCAGGAAAAGGTGCCGGTTTGTTGATTTGGAAACCAGCCTGAGAAATTTACTGACAACTGGTTAGGGTATGAATTGAAGTTATTTACACAGGGAGCTGGCAGTGAATCTATTACAGTGACCGGCATGTAGGTTATATCAGTACAATTAGCCGTAGTAACCGTTGTAAGGGATATAGTGTAAGTTCCGGAGGAAGCATAAGTATGTTCGACATTGATCCCGCCAGCTGTTGACCCATCCCCGAAATTCCAGGAATAAGAAGCGCTTTGCTGGTTGATCATTCCTCCGTAAGCAGAAATGAGCAGTCCATTGACATTGCTGATACTGATATAATTGTCACAAGTTGACGGAGGAATGCTGTCATATACAGTTACTGACTGTATGGTGTTATCCATGCAACTGTCGGGGGTAATAGTGGAGAGGGTTACATTGTAGGTTCCACTTGCCGGAAACGTGTGGGTGATGTATTCCCCTGAACCCGTAGTTCCATCGCCAAAATTCCAGGAATAAGTAGCTGGTTGCGCCGTAAGCATATGACCCCATAAAGATGCAGTAAGCCCTGTACTTCCTGCAACATTGAAATAATTGCTGCATTCGGCCGGGACACTGTTACTGCAAATGGAAAAGTTAGCGGTAAATTGGGTAGAGCCACTTATATAGTAATAGAACTGACTATGGACAAACTGCTGGCAATCCCAGGTGGAAACAACGATAGGAATGACATTACCCGGAACCCAGGGGGCAGTTATATTGAAACTGTAGTGTCCGGCGACATCAGTCAGAGTGGAGTCAATAATGGTAAGGGCAGGATTGGTTGAGTCGGGGTAAACTTCCACCTGAACATAATGAAATGGATAGGGTTGATATGCTGGTGTTTGTGTGATTATGCCTCTAATGTAAAGAGAGACGGTCTGAGCCATCAGGCAGGGAGCGGAAAGCACAAAGAGAATGATTAAGAGTCTTTGTAAGGTTTTCATATAGAATAGTTTTTAGTTAGCATTGTGAAGACCTGACAACCTTGAAAGGGTTGCACAGGAAAATGTAATTTATTCAAAATTTGTACTGAAGTCCGCCATAGACGCTAATCCCAAAAGGAACAGATTTTGGCTTGTTATTCTTATCGTAAAGGTTTTTAAGGTACAAATTGGCAGATGGCTGTAGGATGAGAGAAAGGTGTTCATTGAATTGCCAGGAGAACCTGGTTGCCACCAAAACCTGCCAATTCATGGAAAGACGCGAGTAGCTCATATTTTTCAGATTAACAAATTCGGCCCCTTCCAATATTAACTCAGGCAGAACTTCCTTCCTGGTAACAAGAAAGCTGACCTCAGGACCGGCTTTAATCCCAATTGTCAATTTGCCAAACCTGAATAGTTCGTGGGTGAGATAAAACGGGATGTCCAGGTAGGTAAAAGTGGACCGGGTTGTAACCTCCCGGAATATTTGCTGGGTGTCGACATTTGCCCTGAAAATGATAAGGTAGGATGAATCGAGGGGATTAAAATAGGTATATCCTGTATACCCGCTTGTATCTATTTTCCTGAACTCAAATTCATAAAGGCCTTTATCCCGGTATTGGCTGAATCCCAAGCCAGTTTCAACACTAGTTCTGTATTTTGCAAGGTTTAAACCAAAGGTGGCGGCTGCAGAGTAGAAGGGTTGAGGGTCCAATCCACTGATAACAACCTGTCCGAAGTTTCCCCCCAGGGATGCAAAGGATTCAAACCGGTTTCCTGCTCTTGTTTTAGTTTCCCGCTTTTTTACAGCTACAGTATTGGGCAAGGTTACTGCCTTAAAAAGTGAACTGTCATTGTTCAACTGCTTACCTGATGGAGATCTTGCGGAATTATTTGTTGCCTGATCAGGAATAGCAGCCGATACTGTATTGGGGTTGGAAGTTAAGAGGCTGTCCTTACCTTTATTGTTTGCATTTGATGGATCTTTGAACGAAGGCTCATTTGTTTTAGCAGCTATTTCTGTTTCCCGGGCGGAAGTTGTTTTATTTACCCAGGAAATCATGGTTTCTCCAGCTTCTGTTTCAGCTAGCAACTCCACTGGTAAAGGTTGAACTGATTTTGAAAGGCTCGTTGCTGAACTCTTTTTCTTTATGGAAACTGTATTAGAACTTTTACCCTTTTCCTGAGAATTAGAAGTTGCTGAATAACCCGCATGCAATTTCGGGGATCCCTGTTTTTCCGGCCGGTCAGACAAATGCCCGGAACTAATGGCCGGCACCTTGCTTTGCTCATTCCGGATGTTCGGTCTTAAGGGAGAATGATTTTGTGTTTCTGTTATTGATGCTTGATCTGTAACTAAAGGATTTATTTGGGGATTAGGCATTGACGATTTGGATTTTGCATCACTGGCATTTTCATTTCTGCCTGCTTCACGAAGGGATCGATTTGCTTTTTGGGCCGTCAGATTACTATGATAAGCAGAATGCATGCGGGAAAAAACCAGGATTCCTATAATACTGAACATAACAACTGAAACGAGGATGATTACCGGCAAACTGAAAAGGAAATGCCACCTGGAACGTTTGCTTTTTGCAAGCGAGCGCCTGATGTTTTTCCACGCTCCGGCCGGGGGAGGAGGCGTGTATCCCTCAAGCGTTTGCCTGAAAAGATCATCAAAGGGTTTCATATCCTTATTTTCTTTCATCATGAGTTAACAGTTACCGAGGAATGCTCGGTTATTAATTTTCGCAGCATCAAACGAGCCCGCATCAATTGAGTTTTGGAAGTATTTTCACTGATCGACAATATTTCAGCGATCTGTTTATGCGTATTCTGTTCAAAAACATAGAGGTTAAACACCATCCGGTAACCTTCGGGCAATGACTGGATAAGTTTGATCATCATTTCTGCAGGAAGGGGTTCAGGGAGTTCGTCGGACGATTCTTCATCGGCAACCAGATCATATTGCTCAGAGAGTGAAAGGTTGATCCTTTCCCTGGCATGATCACGCAGGTAGTTCAGGGCAGTATTCACTACAATTCTCCTCATCCAGCCTTCAAAAGATCCCAGTTTGTTGAAACTGCTGATCTTTGTAAAGATTTTGACAAAACTATCCTGGAGTATGTCCTGGGCTTCAGTACGGTTGCCGGCATACCGTAGGCAAATCCCATAGAAGAGGCCTGAATAGCGGGAATAGAGCTCATTCTGAGCCTTTCGCCTACCCGAAATACAGCCTTCTATGATCTTTTGCTCCTGCTCCATACCTGTATTGTGCAAGACACAGCATTGCTGAAATGGTTGCTTTATAAAGGTATGGAAATTGAAGAAAATGACGGTGAAGAATAAATATGATGCATTAAAACCTTGAAAAACAAATGAATAGATAGGGTAAAAAAGTTTTCTTGCAGATTTTCAAAAATTCGTACCGGGTTGAAATCAGATTTTCGCAGATGGTTTTATCCGGATTACCTATCTGCAGTGATTAGAAATAAATGCGGCGAAATTCTGTATAACAAAAAGCCCCGCCAAATCTGGCAGGGCTTAAATTTAATGTTTGTTACCTATTCAACTGTGATCTCGTCGACGAAAAGCCATGCTTTGCGACCTGCACAGTTAGATTTTTCAGGACAAGTGCCCATGTTGTACAGGGTAACCCTGATGAACCGGGCATCTGTAATGGGAATCGGGGCTGTAAAGTTCTTCAGGGTAGCTGATGTATTGTACTGATTTGGAAGATCGTAGGAATATGCCTGTGTAAAGGACTTTCCATCTGTTGAAGTGAGGATCACAACAGCAGTAGGGCCATAAATGCAACTGCTGGCATTTTCAAGATAGTTGATGGTCACCTTCTTCACCTTCAGGGAACTCATAAGGTCGATGGTAGCATTCATATTTTCGCCTTCAAAAGAAAGCCAATGCCCTGCATGGAAATCGGTGGTCCCGAAAAGTCCGTCAGTGAGACATTCGTTATGCTCAGGGTACTTGATCGAAGGGACAGGACTTACATCCACAGTTTTGCCAAAAGAAACCGGGAGCCTGATGATTGAGGCGCCTCCAAATGATTTGTTGTCGTAGAAAGCAGCGGCTTTTATAGTAAGAGGAAGTTCAACATCAAATGGCTTGCTGTAAAGCAGAGAGGTAGTCATTGGGGAAGTACCATCTGTCGTATAGTATATCTTCAGGCCTTTTGAATTATCATCGGTTATTTGCTTTGCATTGGCTGGCTTAGTCTTTGAATTTCCTGATCCGGTTTGCCTGGGTTGGACAGGCTCAGTCCTTACCGGTGCATAAATACTGGAAGGGTCAGAGATAAGCGGGGTTAAGTTGATTTCCGCCTTGTTTTCCTTGCCTTTAGCTTCTATTGAAACCACCTGCACATATTCTACTGCATACTGTCCGGCGATACTGTAAAGTTTTTTTGCGTAAGTGAGCAGGTCGCCGGTGATGGGAGCTAATGTGCGAAGGCCCGGAGTGGTTATCCATGCTTCTTCCCATTGATTTAAATCAGGATCATTCTCTTTATTTAATGATGATGCATATTTCATCCAGCGGGGCAAGTAATAATCGCGCAATAATCCGCTCCATACCTTGCAGGCATATTCGGACAACCAGGTTCCTGAATTTCCCCAAACTGTAACCTGCCTTTTGGCATCTGCTTCGAAATAATCGGATTCTTCCTTGGTTTTTCCCCATTTTCGGGCATGATCTATCCAGGTTTCCAGGCGCTGATCAGGCAGAGAATAGGTCATGCCATCCATCATGATCATCAGTTCCTTCACTTTTTCGAAAATCACCTGGCTTTCGGTGTTATTGCCTTGTTCATGCAATTGGATAGCCCTGTTGATAAGCATATCCACCTTGTAGCCGGCATACTGGACTACAAGTTGCACAAGGTCATGCTTAAACCTTAAGTTCCCCATAAACGGTTCAGCATTGTTCAGGAAACTGGCAACTGCCTGATCAAACGCAGGCTGATCAATCATGTTAGTCTCCGGATTAGCCGAAGGCCTTTGCTGGTATGCATTACGAATAAAAGCGGTTGGAACACTGTAAACCGATTCGAGCAGCGATGTCCATGCTAAAAAGAGATTTTCATTTTCAATGCCATATCGCTGTTTAGCATAATTCTTAAGCCATAATTTGATGTCAATCGGTTTGGATGACCAGGAAACATCGGTGAGGAGTTCATAAACCACTTCATTGTTCTGAATTCCTTCCGGCGAAATTCCAAACCCGGTGATCTTGCCTTTTTTGGGATTGGAAAGCATGGCAGCAGCATCAGTTGCATATAACGGAAGGTTCCCGATCATCTGGGAATTGCCACCATAGTTATGTATAATACTATATATCCAGGGTTTTCCATTAAAACCGTCCAGTTTTTCCCATCCATGGAAAGATTCATTAGCCAGGTCAATGATCAGCATACGGTCATCCGGTACATTGCTGAGGAATGCCTTAACTGATTCCTTGTCCCAGAATTTGCTGTCGTTGAAGAACAACCAGCCCTGCATCACCCAGGTTCCCTGGGGGTCAGCTGAATTGATAGCGTCATAGACAGATTTTCCAAAACCGGCGAGTTCTTCATACCTGTTTTCTTTTGAGACAGGGACTTCATTTTCGTTGAAGAGGTCTGCAAGATAATAATGTACCTTGCCGTAAGCATTCTGGTATTCTTCAATAAATTTTTTCCCGATGTTGTTAAAGTCGGGTGATCCCGGAGTAAGCATGTAGGATTGGCATGTATCGGAAAAATTGGCCCAGCCTTTAACTGTGAGGAGTTTGGTTTCAGGGTGGAGACGTTTGTATGCTTCAGGGACAAAGCCGGAAAAAGTAGGTACAATTGGTTGCATTCCCAACTGGTTCATACGCTCAATGATGAGTTTCTGTAGTTTTGCCGACTCGTCAATATAAGTTTGGGGCAGTGGCCCATTGTGTTTATTCACATTTCCCATACGTTGCCATGGAAGGAATGCCGGGCCGGTAAAATAGTTCCTTAATTCTGCATCTGTCATTCCCATCGATTTATAAACTTTTTGCCAGATTGCTTCCTGTCCTGCCATTGCAACAGGCATATTGATCCCGTGCAAAGCCATCCAATCCAGTTCGCGCTGCCAGTCTTCCCATTTCCAGTAAACAGTTGAATAGCCATATGCGCATACATTATAATATTCTCTCAATTTGTAAGGGGAGACAGTCCGTGGGATTGTAAGGTTGGGGAACTTGGCCGGAGGGGTGATCTTATCGGTGCTCCAGGTATACTGAACATTGCAGGCAGTGCGCAGGTATTCATATGCACCACGTGTCATGGCCAGCGTGCTGGTTCCTTTTACCAGAACCTTTCCATCGAGGGCAATAACCTCGAATTCA
Source organism: Bacteroidota bacterium (assembly GCA_013376995.1). Taxonomy (GTDB): domain Bacteria; phylum Bacteroidota; class Bacteroidia; order Bacteroidales; family UBA4417; genus UBA4417. The sequence continues at coordinate 264,280 of JACAAZ010000005.1, forward strand.
TCAAGGCCTTTGTCGGAAGTTATAGTTTCGAAAGTGAAATTATTGGATTTGATCCCGATCACCCTCATCAATACCTGGCTTGCTGCCATTGTGGTTTTTTCTTCCGCTGTCGGAAGATTCTTTTGTGCAAGCAGGAGGGAGGGAAATACAATAATGATTGAGAGTAATGCAAAAAACAATTTTTTCATTGGCAATGTTTGATTTTTATTTGATAGTTAAGATTTCAAAGGTTGTTTGTAGGATGATCTTGTTTTTGTTGGATTCGATTTTGCAAAGGTACAAGATTGAACTGTCCATGAAGAGATCCTTCTTTGTTTAAGATTCTTATCTTTTTCGTGCTTTAAGGCAAACTTGAGTTGAATGTCATTTTGCCGCGACTGAGTATAACGGCCTGCTGTGTTTTTTAGTATTCCAGAGTTAGAGGTTGCCGCAGTAATTAAGATATTTTGGCAGAAATTCCCATACTTACATCTTTCTCCTTTTCTGTTCAGCCAGTATAAGGGAGAGTTCCCTGCCTGTTTGGCCTGCAATGGCAGTGTTTTCTTCAGCACGCCTTAAGAGGTAAGGGAGAATATTATGAATTGGTCCATAGGGAACATACTTTGCAACATTGTATCCGGCGTTGGCAAGATTGAAACTGATATGGTCACTCATACCATAAAGCTGTGAGAACCATACTCTTGGATCATCCTTTCTGATTCCATTGGATTCCATGAGTTCCACCAGGAGCATATTACTATTTTCATTGTGTGAACCGTTGAAAAGCATCATTTGATCCAGGTTTGAAATGGATATCCTTAGGGCTTCATCATAAGATTGATCAGTTGCAGCTTTGTCGGGTTGGATAGGAGAGGGGTACCCCATTTCTGAGGCTCTTTTCCTTTCTTTTTCCATGTAAGCTCCTCTCACAAACTTGATTCCCAGGAAATAGTTGCCGGTTCTTGCTTTCCCGATTGACTTCTTCAGGAAGTCAATCCTGTCAGTCCGGTACATTTGGAGAGTGTTAAATACAATGGCTTTTTCTTTGTTGTATTTCTGCATCATTTCTGTAACCACTTCATCAATAAAATCCTGGTACCAGGAATCCTCAGCATCAATCATAATAGGAATGCCTTTTTCCCATGCAGAATTGCAGAGTACATCAACATATTGCCTGAAGCGGATGATTCCTTGCACGACTTCGTTATTCAGGGTTTTTCCTTCTGAAGCCATTGTTAATACTTCAGCAGAAGCAAATGCCGTTGGTTTGAAAACAGCAAAAGGAATATTCGGGTTGTTAGCTGCATTTTCAACAGTCCTGAGCGTTTCTGCAAGAGTACGCTCCATTGTTGCGATGTCTTTGCCACCTTCAACAGAATAGTCCAGGATAGTCCTGACATGATACTTTCCAAGCAATTCCGTTGTAGCTAAGCATTCTTCTATAGTTTCGCCACCAACAAAATGCCTGTACAAGGTTGGTTTAATAGCCCAGGCAACCGGGAGCCTTAATTTTAAGGCGATCAGGGTGAATTTTTTGATGAACTTTACCAGGCCCGGATTGGAGATCATCCTGAAAAGCCAGTAGGCCCTTCGCATCCCGGCATTCGTTTTATATCGAAATGCGATTTCCGTATTGTTAAATTCGACCATTCAAAATTTATTTAGCGCAAAAGTAAGAATATCAGGTGCAATTGAGCAAAGACCTGTATGATTGGCAATTTTCTTAAATTTTTACAAATCATCTTATTAAAAGGAATTAATCTGAAATTTGCATCCTGATATGAACAGAATAATAGCTCAGCAGTTTAAGACTGTAGATTATAAGATAGGTTCACCGGTAATTGAATAATAAATAATCCAATTACTATCATTTCGAAATGTATTATCTTTGGAAATCACTGAATCTGCATGAATCTTAGAGGTCTCATTTACACAGGCAAGGATGGATGGGCCAAACTGGCTACCTTACTGGAATCTTATCCTGCTGAAGGGATTTTCATTTTAGTTGATGAAAATACTGAAAAGTACTGCCTGCCATTTGTGAAAGATCGCCTGCCCTTGCTTCTTAATTCTGTGTTAATCAGGATAAAAGCCGGAGAAGAGCATAAAAATCTTGAAACGGCTACCCACATATGGAAAGAGTTAAATGAACATGGAGCATTAAGAAGTTCCCTTTTACTTTGTTTAGGTGGTGGAGTCCTTACTGATATCGGAGGATTTGTAGCTGCCACATTTAAAAGAGGGATGGATTTCGCTCTTATACCCACAACCCTGCTGGGAATGGTAGATGCAGCCATTGGTGGTAAGACTGCCCTGAATATTAACGGATTAAAGAATCAGATCGGCCTTTTTACAGTTTCAAAGGGTGTGTTCCTTTTTCCTGACCTTCTCAAAACCTTACCAGAGCGGCAGTTGATTTCCGGTTTTTCTGAAATGTTGAAGCATGGGCTTATCAGTGATAAAGGACATTATAATGAATTGATCCAGAGTAATTTGCTGAAAGACTCGGATGCGGACAGCCTGATATTGCGTTCAGCAAGTATAAAGGTAGGGGTTGTTGAAAGTGATCCTCATGAAATGGGAAGGCGTAAACTCCTGAACCTGGGCCACACCATTGGCCATGCTTTGGAGTCATACTCCCTTCAGCACGATGCAGAACCACTGCTTCATGGTGAAGCCGTTGCTGCCGGGCTGGTTTGCGAAGCATTTATTTCGATGCGCCTGCTCGGATTTCCGGAATCAGACCTGCAATCCATTTCTAACTTTGTTACCTGGCATTTCCCGCATTACCGCCTGAACCCTTCAGCTTGTAATGATATTATTGCCTTGATGCTTAAGGATAAGAAGATCGATAGCCCCGGGAAAATCAATTTCTCACTGTTACAGTCCATTGGAAAAGGACTTGTTGACCAATATCCCGGTGAAAAGCTTATCCGGGAAAGTATGCACTTTTATGTGAATATTGAGTACGGGTTCTTTTCGTGAGTGGGTGAGGTAGGAGGAAGGAAGTAGGAGGAAGGAAGCGGGATAAAGGAAGATAAAAGATAAAAGATAAAAGATAAAAGGAAAAAGACAAAAGTGGAATTAAGATTAAACACTACTTCATTGAACGGATATCATCGAACATTCCAAACGCAGAACATTTCAAACGCCAAACCTTAAACAGAATAATTTCTTTGAATTAATAAACTGAATACCTGATGATTGTCGATATATTCATTCCCTGCTTTATTGACCAGTTGTATCCTGAAACGGGGTTCAACATGGTTAAGATACTCGAAAAACTTGGCGTTGAAGTGAATTACAATAAAAACCAGACCTGCTGCGGCCAAATGGCTTTTAACAGTGGTTTCTGGGATGAAGCAAAAGCAGTAGGGGAGAAGTTCATAAAAGATTTCCCGCATAACCGGCCGGTTGTTGGGCCATCAGCTTCCTGTGTTGGTTTTGTGCGAAATTATTATGACGAGATGTTCTATAATTCTGCTCTGCATAATGAATATCACCAGTTGAAGCGAAATATTTTCGAATTCACTGATTTCCTGGTAAATGTATTAAAAGTGGAAGATGTGGGAGCCACATTTGAGCATAATGTAACCTACCACGATTCCTGTGCCGGCCTAAGAGAATACGGTCTCACTGATCAACCGAGAAAGTTACTGAACCATGTAAGAGGGCTTACCCTCCTTGAAATGAAGGATACCCATACCTGCTGTGGTTTTGGCGGCACTTTCGCTGTTAAGCATGAGGCTATTTCAACGGCTATGTCGGAACAGAAAATTGAAAATGCCCTTGCTACCGGTGCCGAATACATTGTCAGCACGGATTCTTCCTGCCTGATGAACCAGCAGGCTTACATCGACCAGCATAAGCTCCCGCTGAAAACCATGCACATTATTGATGTATTGGCCCAGGGATGGTAATTATTAGCTGTTACACCATGATTTTCAGCTTTTTTAATTATTGATTGGTGACGAGCTAATTAAATTGCTCCTGCTACTTCTAATTTAGAATTACCTCATTAGATTTCATATTTTCACTTCGATAAAATGAAGTGCAAAAGTGCTTTGGCATTGAGTTGTAACTGAATTCATAACTTTTTTTATAAACTTCGCAATTTGGAGGTTGAAACTGGCTTTTTTGTGGAAAAAACATATACTTTTACGATCTGTAAACCAGAATGTTCTCCCCGAAATGTCGTACAGAAATATACTCCTCTGCTTCCCATTGGTTACTCTGCTCATTCTGAATTCGTATCCTGTATCAGGACAGGAGAAGATGAGCAGCAAACCCCCATTCTCGCATAATTTCCAGGTGTCCGGAAATAAGGAAGTATTTTCCATTGACCTTACTCAACTGGATTCTCCTTTTGCTCTTATGACGTTCTATAACCTTGCATATGAGCAGAAGATCTATTGCGTTGACAAGAATGAACTAAAGACTGAGACGGCACAGTTTTATGCTGACAACAGGGATACCCTGGCACTGCAGGTAATGATGACGAGGTTTCTTTTTGAAAGTAATAAGAAAAACCGGGAGACTAAATCAGAACTTGAAGTAATTCCTCCAAGCCGGGCACGCAACCTTGCTAATGATGCCCCTATGGGAACCAGCCCCACCTGTGAAGATGCCCAGGTGTTTTGTGGGTCAGCGGCATATGGCTTTACAGCTGGTACAAATAATGGAAGTGGACAATCCGGACCTTACTATGGATGCCTGGGATCTACCCCAAATCCTGCCTGGTATTTTATGCAGATTGGTCCACCAGGCGGAAATATTGTTATTAATATGTGGAGCAGTCCCTCTCATGATATCGATTTTATCTGTTGGGGTCCATTTACTTCGCCTACCGGTGCCTGCACTGCCGGATTAACTCAGTCAGCTGTGGTGGATTGCAGCTATTCTGGTGCTTCTACCGAAACATGCACCATACCGAATGCTATTGTAGGTCAGTTTTACATGCTGATGATTACGAATTTTTCAAATCAAAATTGTGAAATTACGTTTTCTCAGACCAACTATGGAGATCCCGGGGCAGGTACTACCAATTGTAACATTGTTGTAAACTGTTCAGTACTATCGCTTTCCCCTGTAGCCACTGCCTGCGATCCGGCCACAAATACCTTTTCCATTTCGGGCGAAGTAGAGTTCACAAACCCACCCGCTACTGGCGTACTTAAGGTAATTGACAATACTGCCAATCCACCTGTATCACAATCTTTTTCTGCTCCTTTTAACAGTCCGCAACCCTTTTCTTTCACCAATATTACCTGTGATGGAATTCAGCATGATATACAGGCATTTTTTACTGATAATGGTACCTGTTCCCTGAGCCAGCACCTGGAAGCTCCTAACTCCATCTGCCCGATTGCTACTATCTCCGGGGGCGGAATTATCTGCAACGATGGCACTACTACAGCCAATGTCTCTATTGATGTTATCGGGGTTGGACCTTTCAATATATATTATTCACATGATGGCGTACCTCAAACCCCGTTATTGGGTTATAACGGCATATTCCCGTATATTATCTCAACCAATGCAGCCGGCAATTATACACTGGATTCGATACGGAACGGAGCCTGCCTTGGAACGGTATCCGGGGTTGCAACCATTACATTAAACACCGTGCCGGTGCCAACTGTTACCGGGAATAATCTTGTCTGCGCCGGATCAACAGGAAATGTTTACACTACCCAGTCCGGTTCGGGGTATCATAATTATCAATGGGTTGTTTCACCCGGTGGTACAATTACAGCAGGCGGTGGAGTTAATGATCCGACCGCAACTGTAACCTGGACCACTGCAGGCACTAAGACAGTAAGTGTCAATTATTCAGGTCCCGGTCCGACGAACTGTACTGCAGCGTCTCCGGCACTCATCAACCTTACAGTTGATCCTTACCCGCTTGTTAATGCCGGTCCTGATGCAGATATGTGCCAGGTGAACACCTATACTCTGAATGGTACAACAAGTAATACCGACCTGTCAACACTATCCTGGTCAGAAAATGGCCCGGGTTCGATTACTGGAGGAAATTCACTCAATCCCGTTTATACACCCTTGCCCGGCGAATCGGGGAATGTGAATTTTACGGTTACCGTTAACGGAACCGGCGCTTGTACAAGCCAGCAGGTTCAGGATGTGATGATCCTTACTGTTAATCCTCCTCCTCATGTTGTAGCAGGCCCCGATGCAACTATCTGTGCGGGATCAACCTATTCACTGGTAAATTCTATGGCAAACTTCTGCCAGGGACTGCATTGGACCAGTACCGGAACAGGGTCTTTTGATAATTCCTCCATTCTGCATCCTGTATACACACCTAGTGCAGCAGATGTTTCAGCAGGAAGTGTTTTCCTGATACTGAAAGGTGATGGAGCCTTGAGTTGCAATGCGCTGCAATCTATTGATACCCTTCTTGTCACGATTCAGCCTCAGTCAACTGCATTTCCAGGTGCAACGGCTACGATCTGTGAAGGCAGTACCTACACTCTTAGTGCTTCAACTGCTTCAAATTATACAAGCCTTGCCTGGACTACTTCCGGTTCCGGTAGTTTTGACAATGCTTCCAGCCTGCATCCTACTTATACACCTGGCCTTTCGGATATTACAAGCGGAACAGTCGTACTTACACTTACAGCCACAGGTGTTCTACCCTGCGGGGCAAATAATGCCCCGATGACTTTGCACATTACAAGGCAGCCCCTGGCGAACGCAGGTTCAAATGCAACCATTTGCCAGACCGGTACATATACTTTGTCATCAGCTACAGCCCAATATTATACTTCACTACACTGGACGCACACTGGGACCGGATCATTCAACAATGATACGCTGATTTCACCTACCTATACCCCTGGCCCAGGTGAGAACGGTACAATTACCCTGACCCTTCATGCTCTTGCAGCGTCACCATGTACTGATGCCACCTCAGGCATACAGTTGGGCATTCAGCCCGTTGCTGTTGTTTCAGCTGGCCCTAATGACACAATTTGTGAAGGAAGTACCTATAGTTTATTGGGCTCATCCGTCTCAAATGCCATTTCTGTGTTATGGAGCCGGTCAGGTAGCGGAACCTTCAATATTCCTGGCAATCTGCATCCTGTTTATACTCCAAGTGCTGCTGATATTGCAGCCGGGTCGGTTACATTAACCCTGACTGCTACAGCGAATGCCCCTTGCCCGGCAGAATCTTCAAGTATGACTTTGCATATTACGCGGCAACCCATTTCAAGTGCAGGCCCTAATGCAACAATATGCCAGAGTGGTTCATATACGCTGAGTTCTGCTACAGCACAATACTACACTTCAATCAACTGGACCCATAATGGTACTGGTTCATTTAATGATCCTACACTTGTAAATCCAACCTACACTCCGGGACCCGGTGAAAGCGGGATTGTTACCCTTACCATTCACGCTATTGCAGGTTATCCTTGCACAAATGCCGTCCAATCCATGCTGCTTACTGTTCAGCCGGTTGCAACAGCTGCTGCAGGCCCGAATGCTGTAATATGTGAAGGGAGCAGCTATACCCTTGCAGGATCAAGTGTTACAAATACTGTTTCTTTGCTCTGGAGCCGCTCAGGTACAGGTAGTTTTAATAATCCAACGACACTCCATCCTGTTTATACGCCAAGTGCGGCTGATATTGCCGCAGGTTTTGTTAACCTGACACTTACCGCTTCTGCCAATGCACCCTGCCCGGCAGTTGTTTCTTCTTTAAGGCTCGACATTACCCGGCAATGCACAGCTTGGGCAGGAAGTGATGCATCCATCTGTCAGAATGGAACTTATACCTTATCTTCAGCTACGGCACAGTTTGCAAGTTCTGTTAGCTGGACTCATACAGGAACTGGTACATTCAATGATGCAACGCTGGTAAATCCCACATATACACCCGGGCCCGGTGAGAGTGGTACTATTACCCTTACCTTGCATTCAAATCCAATTGCACCTTGTTCCGGAGTGACGGATGATATGTTCCTGACCATTAATCCTTTGCCGGTTGCTGATGCCGGGCCAGATGACGTAATATGCCAGGGAAACAATGTGGTAATCAACGGAGCTACTGCACTTAATACAACTGCTGGTGGGATATCATGGACCGAAAATGGCCCGGGTACCCTCATGAATGCGAATACGATTACCCCTACCTATGTTCCCGTCCCGGGAGAAACAGGAACAGTTACTTTACGATTAACTGTTAACGGGGCATTTTCCTGTTCAGGACAAACTGCAACGGATACCCGACTGCTTACGTATACCCCTGTTCCGGATGTAGTTGCGGGAAGCAATACAACTATCTGTGCTGCAAACACACTGACGCTGGCAGGAATAGCCAATAATTGCAACACTGTTGCATGGACCAGCAGCGGAGATGGCTCATTCAGCAATCCCGGGCTTTTGAATGCAGTGTATACACCAGGGCCTAATGATATTTTAACAGGTTCAGTTATCCTTACACTCACCGGTAATGGTTCGAGCGCCTGTTCAGCGTTGAATGATATTGACCAGTTCACCTTAACCATCGATCCGATGCCTAAAGTTGATGCGGGCCCTGATGATGCATTTTGTGTGTCAAACAGCGTTCCGGTCAATGGCGCAACGGCTTCGAATTTCTCTTCTATATCCTGGTCAGCCGGGGATGGCACCTTCAACAATGCTAACATCCTGGGCCCCGTTTATACTCCGGGAGTTATTGACCTCAACACAGGATTAGTCACTCTGACACTCTCAGCAACCGGCAGGCTATCCTGTGCTTCACGCACTGTTACCGATACCAGGGTGTTTTCTGTTTCAAAATACCCAATGGTCAACGCCGGTAACGACAACTACATCTGCAGCAATACTACCCAATACCAGTTAAGCGGGATAGGGAACAATTTCAACCTCGGAACTATTCAGTGGACCGTAAGTGGGGGAGATGGTACGCTCAGCAACCCCAATGTGTTAAACCCTATTTATTTTGCAGGACCGATCGACCTTAGTACTGTTAACCGTACAGTTACGTTTACCCTTAAATTGCAGGGTACAGGAAATTGCAGCGGAATTTTTGTGAGTGATGATGTTATCCTCCAGATTGATCCAACCCCGGTAAGCAATGCCGGGCCAGATGGAGAGATTTGCGGACGACGTCAATTCCCGATGAATGCCACTGCACAGTTCCAATCCCTTATTACCTGGTCAACCTCCGGTGACGGGACATTCAGCAATCCAAATATCCTGAATCCTACCTATACGCCTGGTCCGAATGATGTTGGAAACAACGTATTCCTGACGCTTGGCCTTGCAGGCTGTCAAAGCCTTACCGGTAACGATTTTATGATGCTTACAGTCAGACCTGACCCAACAGCAACCATAAGCGGTACCACTCATATTTGTGAAGCTACTTCAGCACCAATCAGTATTTCATTTACGGGAACACCACCCTGGTCAGTTACCTATACCAACGGAAGTTCTGCTGTAACTGTCAACAATATTTTGAGTTCTCCCTACAGCTTTACAGTGACTCCACCAGTTACTTCCAGCTATTGGGTTACATCCGCCCATGATAGCTATTGCAATGTACCTAATGACTCAATTTTCGGGCTTGCATCAGTGACAATTGATCCTTTACCAGACCCATACACTACCACGACGACCAGTGGCGGCGTATTTTGTGAAGGTACGGCTGGAGTAGCAATCGGTTTATCGGGTTCTCAGCCGGGTATGAGTTATGAGT
>JACAAZ010000006.1:0-65950 GCA_013376995.1 Bacteroidota bacterium
TCCGGCTTCCGGCTTCCGGCTTCCGGCTTCCGGCTTCCGGCTTCCGGCTTCCGGCATTTATTCCCTTAAAGATACTCAAAATGCCCAAATGGAAATTATATTTGTACGGAAATAGGTTTACTACTATCCAATCTATAGGTTTATGAAAAAATTTGCAGTTATACTTGCTGGTTGCGGTGTATACGATGGTGCCGAGATCCATGAAGCTGTTATGACTCTCTATGCTATTGAAAAGAATGGAGCTGCTTATGAGGTCTTTGCGCCGGATATTAAGCAATATCACGTAAAGAATCACCTTACAGGCCAGGATATGCCCGAAGAAAGAAATGTGTTGATTGAAAGTGCCCGCATAGCAAGAGGGAATATTAAATCTTTGACTGAACTGGATATCAGGTCATTTGACGCAGTTATCTTCCCTGGCGGATTTGGTGTTGCCAAGAACTTCTGCACTTTTGCTTTTGAAGGAGAGAATTGTTCTGTAAACCCGCAGATTGCAGGTCTGATCCGCGAGGTTGTCAGTCTTCGTAAGCCTTTGGGAGCCCTTTGTATTTCGCCTGTTTTGCTGGTTAAATTACTGGGAGATGTTAAAGTCACAATAGGCCAGGATGCTGGTACTATTCAAGCCATAAGGAATATGGGAGGCCAGCATGTTGAAACAACGCATGGTGAAGTGGTTATAGATGAGAAACACAGGATATTCACAACTCCATGCTATATGCTTGATGCCTCTGTCACCCAGATTGCGGATGGGGCCATAAATATCGTTAAGAAAATGCTCGAAAGCATGTAAATATCTCAGCCTGGTTTCTTAACAGCGTATTTAATGATTTCTGCATGATCAAATGCCAGATCCGGTAGTTGTTCTGAGTTAAACCATTTTACTGCATGAGCATCATCTCCTGCAAAGGCAGTGCTGTTTTCAAGACTAACAGTTCCCCAAAAGATTGTACTTATGGTCCGGTGCCTGGGGTCGCGGTTAATTGCGCTATAAGTGTGCAGTTGTTCCAGGCCTTCCGTTTCAAGCCCGGTTTCTTCCTTCAGTTCCCTTATTACGGCTTCTTCCAGGGTTTCTGTTTCTTCAACAAAGCCACCGGGTAATGCCCACATTCCCTTGAAGGGTTCGTTGCCACGTTGAATGAGAAGAATTTGCCATTTTCCTTCCAGTTTCCTGAAAACCGCTGCATCTACAGTTACTGCCGGCCTTGGGTAATCATAGCAGTATTTCATTCTTCATCCTCCCCGGGTTCATCGTCATTGTGCATATTTGCTTTACCTGTTGCTTCTACAACTATAACTATTTCACCCTTAGGAGGATGTGATTTATACCAGGCAAGGACTTCTACGACAGGCCCTCTCCTGGTTTCCTCATAGATCTTTGTAAGCTCGCGTGAAACACTTACATTCCTTGATGGCCCTAAATATTCCAATAGTTGTTCCAATGTTTTCACCAGCCTGAACGGCGATTCGTAAAGGATTAAGGTGTAGGGATTTAGAGCCAATTCCTTTAAACGGGTCTGCCTTCCTTTTTTATGAGGAAGGAACCCTTCAAAGACGAAGCGGTCACATGGAAACCCTGAATTCACAAGCGCAGGAACGAAAGCGGTTGGCCCGGGCAGGCACTCAACCTCTATACCGGCTTGAATACAAGCTCTCACAAGAAGAAAGCCCGGGTCTGAAATACCGGGAGTACCGGCATCGGTAATCAAGGCAAATTTCTGCCCTTCATTTATTTGGCGGACGATGGAATCAAGGGCCTTATGTTCATTGAACTGATGATGTGCAAATACCCTCTTTTCAATCTCATAATGCTTCAATAATTTCGCTGAAGTCCTTGTATCCTCTGCCAGTATGATATCAACTTCCTTCAGAATTCTCAACGCCCGGAGGGTAATATCCTCAAGATTGCCAATAGGTGTCGGGACCAGGAATAGTTTCATGATTTATATCTTAATGCTCAGCGCTTAGGGCATAGCGCATAGCGATGAATTTTTAAACGATTTTCAATTTCTGATAAATGCATGGCGCTTAGGGCAAATCGCACAGCGATGTTTTTACTTTTTGCAACACCTGCCTTCCTGCTTCTGACCTCCGGCCTCCGATTCCTTTGTCTTTATCCCTTTATCTTTTGTCTTTTGTCTTTTGTCTTTTGTCTTTTCCGTCAGCTGACGGATTTGACTTTTGACTTTTATCTTTTATCTCTTATCTTTTATCTTTTATCTTTTATCTTGCCCTTTCATCCCATCCATAAAATCCCTAACAAGCCTGAAGATATCCTTATACTCAGACAATGGTAACAGGCTGCTTTTGTCATCCGGGTTATGATATTCTGTAAACTCCTTACCCATGGAATAGATGAAAGCTGCCGGTACACCCTGTTTATAAAATGGGCAATGATCGCTGTTGCAAGATTCTCCGCGCTCCTTCACGGCCATAAGGTACTCATTGTCAGCATTTATCTTCACCATTCGCCGGTAAGCATCCTTAAAGATAGTGGCATTTACCATCGTTATTCCTTCGCTGCCGGTTCCTACCATATCAATATTCAGAAGGAATTTAACCTGCTTAAGAGGGAAAATTGGATGCTCTGCACAATATGTAGATCCCAGGAGGCCGGCTTCTTCACCGCTAAAGCAAAGGAAGATCATTGAATAATATGGCTGGTTTACGGGCTGGGAATAGTATCTTGCGAGGTCTAGCACCATGGAGGTGCCGCTGGCATTGTCGTTGGCACCTGGGTAATAGACGGTATTTCCCATTCTGCCTAAGTGGTCGAAATGTGCTGAAAAAACTAGGAATGTATCCGGCTGTACTTTCCCGCTCACATATCCGATTACATTTCTTGCCTCATGTACCCTGACGAATGAGCTTTGAATATCCAGGGCAATGTTACGGGGCTTTTTTGGGGTTGCCTCACGCCTGATATCCAGTACTGCATAGTTCCTGGCTTGCTGCCCGGCCATTACTGACCAGACAAGCTTCTGGTCACTTATAAAGATAAGCCCTGAAGCATTGAGGAAGTTGGTATATTTCAATGAATCAAGCCTGGAAAGAAGGTGTTTGTCCGTTATTCCCTTTTTGTCAACCATTACAAATTTCCCAGCATGGTTTCTTGCAACAAAGCGCTTGAATCTTTTAGGATCAGTGATGTTCTTCCCTTTGAGCTCTTCCAGTTTAAATAAGCTATTGATAGTTGGAGCAGCAGACCATACCTGGAACTGTTCCCCGGCTTTCAGAGGCTTTCCGTTTATGGTAGCTTCAACTTTTCCCGGGAACGTATTCATAGGGAATGTGTAGGCTTGAAAATAATCCCTGGAAAATGATTTCAGCCTGAACTTGCAGAATTCGCCTGCGATGAAGGAAGCGGCTTTATTATCACCATCATTTACATATCCGCGACCGTCGAAAGAAGGAGAGCTAAGGGTGTCAATGATACTACGTGCATAGGCGATATCCTGGGAATGAGAGTACATCGATTGTACCAGGAACAAAAATAATATGCAGTATTTTATCATAGAGGGATAATATCGTTGGCTGCTGGTCCTGATCATAATCATTCAGGCTCAGGCTCCAAACTTCCTGCGGATAATTTCAGTAAGAAGTATGGCCGCCGGAGATTCAACAGGCCATTTGTGATTCAGTCGCAGAGTGCCGAGATAAGCTTCAGCTTCAGTAAGCCTGCTGGCTCCGTTTAATTGAACGATAGCCTTTTCGTAGGCAAGCGGATCTCCGCCGAATAATTCATTGATAAATGAGAATTTCTCGGCAATTCCGATTACTGATTTAAGATCTGTAATGTGCTGGTGTCCAAGGCGGGATCCAACACTTGCATCATCATTTCCACTCGACATGATCTCTCCAAGCGACTTTTGGCTGTTTTTGTACTTATCGGCAATTGTTTGTACAGATTCCTCCCTGGGGAAAGCTTGTTCTGTGTTTGAATGAAATCCGGGATTGGTTTCATTCCTTGAAAGGGGAGGGGCAGCATTCGCCGAATCTTCCTGTTTTACTTCCTGTTCCTGAGGCTTTACCCGGGTATGGTCTTCGCCGCTGATGACTGCTTTGCTATCTTCAATTACTTCTTCGTCTGCCTGGTATTCGACCTCATCGGAAACTTCATTTTCTGTCACAAGTTCATGACGGATAATAGGGGATGAATCAGCAACTGCCTTCTCCTGTTTTACTGGTTCTCTGGGTAATTCCTGACTTGAAACGGGTGGAGCATCTGTTTTGGGTTCACTTTCTGTAGAAGCTTTTGCTAAGGTTTCCAGCTTACTCTCAGATTGCGAAACTGAGGGCATTGATACTTTCTTGTGTTCCTGTTCCAAATGCTGAACGTTAATGTGGCCGATAGTCTTAAATTTTTCATACATCAGGCGCAAATCATCCAATAATAAGTCGAGGTCAACCTGGGAGATTCCTCCGGCAGGAGAATATAGAGAATTGTACCTCGCAACAACTTTTCTGATCAGTTCATCTGCTTCACGGGTGAGGCGGTTCATTTCCATGGTTAGAACAATCTATATGTTAGGTTTAATTATTCCAGAAGCAGGCTCATTACCTGCATCCTGTTTGTAAAAAATTAGTAAGTTTGTAATGTCATCATTTGATGGATAAAAGTAGTAAAGATAAGCCATTCGTAACGTATGTTTCTCGAAAATACTGCAAACCTAACTAAACGGCTTGGTTGGATTGAAGTGATCTGTGGGTCGATGTTCTCAGGGAAAACCGAGGAACTTATTCGTCGATTAAACAGGGCCAGAATCGCCAAGCAAAGGGTTGAGATATTCAAACCCGAGATTGATAAACGTTACGATGAGATCAATGTTGTTTCTCATAATGAAAACAGCATCCGATCCATACCTGTTCAGTCTTCTTCTCAAATACTTATGTTCATTGAGGGTTGTGATGTTATCGGGATTGATGAAGCTCAATTCCTCGATGCCGACCTTCCGGCTGTCTGTAACTATATTGCCAACCAGGGTATTCGTGTTATTGTGGCAGGTCTCGACATGGATTTCCAGGGAAACCCTTTTGGGCCAATACCTGCAATAATGTCTGCCGCCGAATATGTTACGAAAGTTCATGCTATTTGCATGCGATGCGGAGATCTGGCGCACTATTCCCATCGAACGGTCCAGGGTGACAAACTTGTTATGCTTGGCGAAAAGGAAAGTTACGAGCCCCTGTGCAGAAAATGTTATCTGGATCAGAAAGTAGGATGGGCAGACTGATCAATCAATTAATAGAATCTGTTAGAATGAAAAAGATTATCCCCGGGATTATCCTCCTACTCATTATTGTCGTAGTAGCTTGTAATAAGAAACCAGATGAGGATTTGGTGCAGATATCAACTCCTTATGGTGATATCGTTGTAAAATTATATGACAAGACTCCTTTGCACCATAGAAACTTCATGAAACTGGCTGAATCCGGCTACTATAACGGAACACTCTTTCACCGGGTTATCGAGAAGTTCATGATCCAGGGTGGTGATCCGGTTTCGAGGCATGCAAAACCCGGCCAACTGCTTGGTGAAGGGGATACAAATTATACCATCCCTTTCGAATACGTCCCGGAATATATTCACAAAAGGGGAGTACTGGCTGCAGCTCGCGAAAGTGATGATGTAAATCCAGCCAAAGCTTCATCCGGTTCCCAGTTTTATATTGTCCAGGGTAAGAGATTCACGAATGCTGAGCTTGACGCAGTAGAACTGAAGGTTGAACGCAGAACCAAGCAATATATCCTGATGAGTCTTCTTAAAAAACAGGGAGATTCGACACTTCTCAAAGAATTCAAATCCTACGTTGATAAAAAGGATACCGCCAATATACGGGTTATTATCAACCGCTTTCACGATGAAGTAGAAGCAGAATATTTAAGGACCAGGCCATTCAAACTTGATGTTTACCAGCGCGAGGTTTACTCAACTGTTGGCGGGACCCCGCACCTTGATGGTGCCTATACAGTATTTGGCGAAGTGGTCAGTGGCATGGATGTTGTTGATAAGATTGCCTCTGTTCAGAAAGATACGAACGACCGCCCTTTGAAAGATATTCCTATGTCCATGAAAATAATTCATCGAAAGGGGAAATAAATATCTTCCTGAACTGTTAACCAACTTTAGATAAAGCCATATTAACCATGAAAAAAGTAACATTCATTTCAATCATACTCTTATTCTTCTTCTCAATGGAAATAGATGCTCAAAATCAAACCAAGGTGCAAATTCATACCGATTACGGTGATATCACCGTTGAACTTTACAATGACACTCCTCTGCACAGGGATAACTTCATTAAGCTTGCCAATGAAGCCTTCTTTAATGGCTCTGTCTTTCATCGTGTCATAAACGGATTTATGATCCAGGGTGGGGGAGCCCCAGCCGGTAAATCAGAGAAAGATTACCTCATCCCGGCCGAAATCCTCCCCAATCATATTCATAAGAAAGGTGCTTTGGCTGCTGCCAGAACCAATAATCCCAAAAAAGAATCCAGCGGTTCACAGTTTTACCTTGTTCAGGGGCAGGTATTTACAGATGCACAATTGAATCAGTTCGAAGCACAGAGAGGTGTTAAATTTTCGGCTGAGCAGAGATCTGCCTATACTACAGTTGGAGGTACTCCTCATCTCGACGGAGAATATACGGTATTTGGTGAAGTTGTTTCCGGCCTGGACGTGGTTGATAAAATCGCAGCAGTCAAAACAGGGCCTGGAGACAGGCCGGTCCAGCCAGTCACAATGACTATAAAGGTTCTGTAAATCCATATCCTAAACATAAAGGATAGGAACCATTTTTTTTCCGAACTTTGCAAACCTGTCGCACAAAACGGCAGGTTTGTTTTTTTACCGGAAGCATTCAATCGCTAAACGTGTTTCTTGGTTCTGTGTAGAGATCAGAATCTAGAATCGACCAAAATACGAAGCAATGAAAAATAAAGTCAACCTCCTGTTTGAAGAGATCAATCAATTTGCAACTGAGAATTCCGAAGCCCTGGAGCAGTTCAGGATCAGGTTTCTCGGACGGAAGGGACTTTTACAGGATCTGTTTGAAGAATTTAAAACACTCTCGAATGATCAGAAAAAAGAGGTTGGCCAATTGCTGAACCAGTTAAAAAATGCTGCTCAGGATAAAATAAATCAGCTAAAGGAATCCGTTGAAGGCAGCGCTTCTTCTGAACAAGCAGACATAGATCTGACCAAGCCGGTGATGTTTCGTGAAGCCGGTACACGCCATCCAATCAATCTGGTCAGGAACGAAATAATCAGGATTTTTGCAAGACTGGGATTTACTGTTAGTGAAGGCCCTGAGATAGAAGATGACTGGCATAATTTCTCTGCCCTCAACTTTCCGCCGGAGCATCCGGCCCGCGACATGCAGGATACTTTCTTCATTGAAAAGGATCCTGATATCGCATTGCGTACGCATACCTCTTCTGTGCAAATCCGGACTATGGAAACAACCAAACCACCGATCAGGGCTATTTTCCCGGGAAGAGTATACAGGAATGAAGCTATATCAGCACGTGCACATTGCTTTTTCCACCAGGTTGAAGGTTTGTATATCGACAAGAATGTTTCCTTTGCTGACCTGAGGCAGACTCTATTGTATTTTGCAAAGGAAATGTTTGCAGCTGATACACAGATCCGCCTTCGCCCTTCTTATTTTCCTTTTACCGAACCTTCTGCAGAAATGGATATATCATGCAACTTATGCGGAGGTAAAGGATGCGGGTTCTGCAAGTACACAGGCTGGGTCGAAATTCTCGGTTGCGGTATGGTTGATCCCAACGTGCTTGAGAATTGTGGTATAGACAGCAAAGTCTACAGCGGATTTGCTTTCGGTATGGGAATAGAGCGCACAACTAACCTGAAATACCAGGTAAAGGACCTGCGGATGTTCTCCGAAAATGATATCAGGTTCTTAAGGCAGTTTGAGTCCTCATTCTAAATGAAAGTCAGGATTCAATCCTGTAAATCCTTGTTTTAGTATATGAAAGGTAAGATCCGGTAGGTAACTGACCGGTAACCTTTGTATTGTGAGAACTTCGTTAACAGGAGCCTTTCTTCATAATTCAATTTAATCAACAGGTCTATAATCAGAAGTATAGCCAGGAAAAGTCTCAGCAGGCTGAATTCATGAATTACCAAAGGGATTGCAAGAAGCAGGATCGAAGAATACATCGGGTGGCGAATGATCCTGTATGGTCCTGAAGTGATTAACCTGGCATTCTCACCCGGGCTGGGTGTGACTTTCAGGTTATTAAGCTGCATGCTCAGGATAGCCCAAAAAGCCAGGGACGCAGATATTGCTACTATGATCAGGGCCCAGGCTGGCATCGTTCGCCAGGAAGAGCCCAGTACCAGGTATCCTAACGTTGAAAACTGAACAGCAACAAGTGTATATTCCAGGATTTTCTTATTCATTTGCTAATTTTTAAAGGCATATCAGCCCTTGCGCCCGTCTTCTTTCTGCTTTAGTTCCAGGATATGCAGTTCAAGATCTTCAAGGATAGGACCAAAGTCCTTTGTGGTGGATTGGTTTATGGAAATTGCTGCCTGAACCCCCTGGATTTTCCTGATCAGGCTGATCATTTCGTCAATGTGATGCCTGTAAGCAGCTCCTTGTAAAATAAGAAAAAAGTTTATCTGTTTGAGTGAAGCTACCATTGGTCCTATCCCATTAGTATTGGAAACCAGGCAGATGTCGGTCCGTAGATCAGGATGATGGTAATGGAATAGGGTAAAGTAGGAAAATGAATCAGTTTTGACATTATATACCGGCAGGTTCTCAACATTTGCCAGGTCGGTATTCAAAGACTTATTGATAAAGTGAACTAACCTGTAATCCCTTAATTGTGTAGCAATGCCCACAATAGCATTGGCTTCTCCGGAAGCAACTTCCAGGCGGATTTTCTTTGCCATGCGTTTGAAATTTTATAATAGACAAAGATAGTTTGAAAATGCAACCGCAATCTCAATCCCTCAGATTCCCGGGAATTTCGAATTCTTATTTAATTTTTAACTATTGACTAACTTTAGACCCAATCACGTCTCCTTTTACCTGAATTACGCTTCACTCCTCAAACCACCTGTCACCTGCCTCCAGTCTATTACTGACACATGACACCTACTTTCTACTTCCGGCTTCCAGCTTCCGACTTCTACTTCGTACTTCTGACTTCCCGCTTCCGGCTTCCCGCTTCTGACTTCCAGCTTCCTGCTACTTCTCAATCCCCTCACGCAAAGCTCAGCTTCAGCATATTCGTTTTCCCCGAAATATAGATAGGCGTACTGGCAACATTCACCAAAAGATCACCTTGTTTAATCAACCCGGAGGCAATCAGCTTTTCTGTTATTTTTTTCAGGGTTCGGGTTGTAGAATGTTCAATCTCATCAAAGAATATCCCATTGATCCCCCACACTAGATTGAGCGTGCACAGCAGCTCATGGTCGTTGGAGAAAATATATACATCCGTTTTAGGCCGCTGGCTGCTGATCCTGAATGCAGAATAACCCGTGTGCGTCATGGCAAGAATTGCCTTTGCATTTGCTTCCCATGCTATATTGCAAGCCGAGAATAATATTGAATCACTGATAAGATATTCCTTGTTTTCCAGGTTCGCTTCATGATGTTTGTTGTAGATGTCCTGGAATTCTTCCACTTCGCGGATAATTTTCTTCATTGTCTGAATCACTTCCACAGGATATTGACCTATAGAGGTTTCTCCACTGAGCATTAATGCATCAGCTCCGTCGAGTACAGAATTAGCTACATCATTCACCTCAGCACGCGTTGGGCGAATGTTGGAGATCATGCCTTCCATCATTTGAGTTGCAATGATGACTGGCTTACAGGCTTTAATACATTTGTTAACCAGGGTTTTTTGAACAAGCGGAACCTGTTCCAGAGGTAATTCAACACCCAGGTCTCCTCTTGCCACCATGATCCCATCTGTTGCTTCCACGATGGCATCCATGTTTTTTACCGCTTCAGGTTTTTCAATCTTTGCAATGATTCGCACGCTAAGGCCTTCTTCAGCATATTGACTGATCGACTTCCGAAGTTCAATGATATCATTTGCTGTTCTGACAAACGAAAGAGCAATCCAGTTCACCCTGTTCTTTAGAGCAAATTGCAAATCCCTGAGATCTTTCTCAGTCATGGATGGTAAAGAAATTATTGTGTTTGGCAGGTTAACCCCTTTTTTAGAAGAAAGGATGCCTCCATGGATCACCTTTGCTTTCACTTCATCAATTTTATTAGTCTCCAGAACACGGAAGAGGAGTTTCCCGTCGTCAAGCAAAATATCTTCACCTGGTTTAACATCCCTGGCAAATTCAGGGTAGGTGATAAAAAGCCGGTCAGAATTGCAGGTACATTCGTTAGTGGTAAAAACAAGTTCATGCCCATCCTCCATAAATGCCTGCCCGTTTTCCATCAAGCCAATCCTTAGCTTGGGACCCTGGAGATCTGCCAGGATTGCAATATTTGTCCCAAGTTCAGTATTTAATTTATGTATCCTGTCAATTACCAGTTGGTGATCTTCATACGAACTGTGTGAAAAATTCAGCCTGAATACGCTAACCCCATTTATGATGAGGTTTCTGAGCATCTCTTCTGATGAGGATGCAGGCCCGATAGTGGCAACAATTTTAGTTTTCATTTTTCCTATATTTTCTGGTTCCTCACGGAATCTTTAATTTCAATATAAATATTCTCTATTCCATTGACTTTGGCAATGATATCCACCTTAATCTGCTCAACAAGATCCTCGGCCTGGTATACGGAAAGTCCATCATCCAGGTCCAGGGAAAGCAGAACCAGGTATTGGTTGTTACCCATTACCATGGTCTGGACCCTGTTAATATGTTTCACCTGTTTGTATGAGCGTATGACTTCCTTCATTTGGCTTCGCTCCTCACGGGGGATGCTTTCACCTATGATAAGGCCTTTTACTTCGATGATAAGTAACAATGAAATAACGAGCAATAGGACTCCAACAGAAATACTGCCTATTGCATCGAATACAGGATTCACCTGCCAGGCAAGAAATGTAGTGATTAATACTATGACCAGCCCTGTTAATGCAGCTGCATCTTCCATGATCACGACAATCAGGTTGACGTTCTGAGAGTCCCGGATAGCCCTGAAGAGTCTTTTTTTTGTTCCTTTTCTGAACTCCTTGTAAGCAACCTGGAAGGATTTGCCTTCTATGATAACTGAAGATCCAAGTACTATGAAGATCCATTTAATGTTCGTAATTTCTTCCGGATGCAGCACTTTCTCAACCCCTTCATAGATTGAAAAAAGTGCGCCAATGAAAAACAGGAGCACTGCCACGATCAGCGACCAGAAGAATATTTCCCTGCTGTAGCCAAAACTGTGCATTTCGGTAACTGTGCGTTTAGCCCTTTTATTACCAATAAGCAACAGGATTTGATTGAAAGAATCTGCAGTAGAATGAATAGCTTCTGCCAGCATAGCGGCGCTTCCAGTAATAAACGATACGAGAAATTTAATGATAGCGATGAGCAAATTACCCCCCAGGGCAAATACAACAGCTTTTGGAGATTCATGAGCGCTCATCAGGAAAGGCTTTTGTTAAAAATACAAATTACTGCGGTCAGAAAAATCAATAATTAAAATGATAATGCACCCTAAACCAATTCAATCATCAATAACCATTGAGTGATCCACCAGCTGGCGGAAATGACCATAGAATGACAACAGAATGACAATTGAATGACTAATGAATGACTAATGAGTGACAATTGAATGACCATCGAATGACTATTGAGTGAGCTCTTATCCGCCCTTCGCCCTCAACCCTTCGCCCTAAGCTCTTCGCGCTATGCCTTCGAAATATCCAGCTCAATCAGTGCTTTCATCGCAGCATTTTGCTCGGCACCTTTGATCGAATAATCACGACCTTTACCGTGGGCTTGTTTGTCGATCAGGACTTCAACCACATACTGTTTGGTGTATCCGTGTCCAACCTCACTCAACAGGAGAAACTCGACTATCCTCTTTTCTCTTTGAGCCCACTCTATCAGCCTGCTTTTAAAATTGGTGTCGTTATTTTCGAGTTCATCAAGGTCGAAATGCTGCTGGATTACTTTCTCAATAATAATCCTTCTTGTGAATTGGTATCCCTTATCCAGGTAAATAGCGCCAATTACAGCCTCAAAGGCGTCTCCGTTCATCGATTTGTAAACATTGTTGCCTTCTGAATTAGCCTGGATAAGTTTATCAAGCCCTAATTTTTGTGATACTTTGTTCAATGCCGACCGACTCACAATGCGGGAGCGCATCTCCGTGAGGAATCCTTCGCCTTTGATCGGGAACATCTTGAACAGGTGATCTGCCACGACAGCGCTCAGGATTGCATCACCTAGATACTCCAGCCTTTCATTGCTAACTTTAGCACCATTATTAAGCTCTTTGGCAAGTGATTTATGTCGGAAAGCGAGTTTATACAAAAAAATATTTCCAGGATAGAACCCGAAAATATTCTTTAAGGATGAGTATAACTCTTTGTCTTCTGAAAGGATAACCCGTATGGGCTTAATGACGTCGAACGGTGACAAGGCTATTGTTCGAATTTTTTGAAGATAATGGAAGCATTGTGCCCGCCAAAGCCGAAAGTATTACTTAATGCAGCATTAACGGTTCGCTTGGAGGCAGTATTAAATACGAAGTCAACGTTCTGGTCAATTTCATCATCATCTGTGAAATGGTTGATGGTAGGAGGGATAATATCATTCTGAACTGCCAGGATGCAAGCTACAGCTTCAGCAGCACCTGCAGCTCCCAGTAGATGCCCGGTCATAGATTTTGTTGAGTTCACGGCGATCTTTTTCGCGTGCTCACCAAAAAGCCCGGTAATTGCTTTGATCTCTGCTATATCACCAAGAGGGGTAGACGTGCCGTGAGTATTGATATGATCAATAGCTTCTAGCTTCATTCCGGCATCCTCAAGTGCGTATTTCATGGCATTCTTAGCACCTAATCCTTCAGGGTGAGGAGCAGTCATGTGGTGAGCATCAGCACTCATGCCGGCACCGGCCATTTCGCAGTAAATGCGGGCACCACGTGCAAGAGCATGCTCCATCTCTTCAAATACAATGGCAGCACCTCCTTCACCCATAACAAAACCGTCACGATCCTTGTCAAAAGGCCTGGATGCTGTTAAAGCATCATCATTCCGGGTTGACAGGGCATGAAGTGAGTTGAACCCGCCAATTCCGGCAGGGTTGATCGTAGCCTCAGAGCCGCCGGTTATAAACATATCTGCTTTTCCAAGCCTGATATAGTTATACGCATCAATCAAGGCATTTGCAGAAGACGCACAGGCAGAAATAGTTGCAAAATTGGGCCCCCTGAATCCATATTTAATCGAAATATGACCGGCCGCAATATCGGCAATCATTTTCGGGATAAGGAAAGGCGTGAACCTGGGAGTGCCATCACCGGTCACAAAACCGGCAACTTCATCGTAAAATGATGACATTCCGCCGATTCCAGAAGCCCATATAACACCAACCCTGTCAAGATCCACTTTTTCTAAGTCAATGCCAGAATTAAGAACAGCTTCATCAGCTGCAACAAGCCCAAACAAAGTGAAAGGGTCATACTTGCGTACTTCCTTGCGGTCGAAGAAATTAAGAGGATCAAAATTCTTGACCTCACATGCAAATTGCGATTTGAACTTTGACGCATCGAAACGCGTGATAGGACCAGCACCACTAACCCCGGATACCAAACCATTCCAATATTCAGAAACGGAATTGCCTACCGGAGTTAGTGCGCCAAGGCCCGTAACTACTACTCGCCTTAACTTCATCAAACGTGATTTACTTATTTCGCGTTGTTTTCGATGTAAGCAACAGCTTCACTTACAGTACCGATCTTCTCGGCTTGATCGTCGGGAATAGCAATGTTGAATTCTTTTTCGAATTCCATAATCAACTCAACGGTATCCAGTGAATCGGCACCGAGGTCGTTGGTGAAACTTGCTTCTGGGGTAACTTCTTTTTCGTCAACTCCAAGCTTATCAACGATAATAGCTTTAACTCTTGTTGCAATGTCGGACATTGTTGAACTCTTTTAATTGGTTTTGGGCTGCAAAGAAAAAGCATTTACCGTAACAAAACAAAAAATGATTTAAATATTTTGGTCTCTACTGATATAACTATCAGTAAATTAGAAGTGTATGAATTGATATCTTAATCTTGGCTGCCTGCGGGAGGCCATAGGTGTACAATACAACTAAGGTTTCATTCCTGCAATTTCACTTACTTTGTACAATCATTAATTTTACCCTAATAATCCTGGCTGAATGGCTGAAACACCCACTATTGCCATATTTGCTTCCGGAAATGGAACTAATGCTCAGAACCTGGCTGAATATTCCCGGGGGAAGGAAAGTCTCAATATTTCCGCTATTTATTGCAATAATCCTGATGCTTATGTGCTTGAAAGGGCGAGATCTCTTGGCATCCCATCCGTCCAATTTGGCAGGAACAACTTTTACCAGGAGCGTTGGATACTGGATGACCTTCGGAATCGAAAAACAGATTGGATCATCCTGGCTGGCTTTTTATGGCTGATTCCCGGGTACCTGCTCAAAGAATTCCCGAATAGGATTGTTAATATTCACCCTGCTCTACTTCCCAATTTCGGGGGCAAAGGCATGTACGGTTCCAGGGTTCATGAGGCTGTTATCGCTTCCGGGGTGAAGGAAAGTGGCATTACCATTCATTTTGTGAACGAAAATTACGATGAGGGCCAAATCATATTCCAGGCAAAATGTAAGATTGAAGCTGATGATACTCCCATTACTCTTGCCAATAAAATCCATGGTTTGGAACAGGCTCACTTCCCTGAAGTTGTCGCCAAACTTATTTCAATGAATAATACGTAGAGCAGAGAAATGGCAATTTGCTTAAGAGATTGTTCAGATATATTCCTTCACTTCAACTTCCCCTTTTAGTACCATGAGGCCATTGAAGGCAAGAGCCCTCATTTCATCCTCCCCGGGATAGGTATATACCGGTGCGAATTTGAAGACGCGCTCAATGATCATATTGGTGATCCATTTGCTATGTGCTACGCCTCCAGTTAGCAGGATGGCATCAACTTCGCCTCTGAGGACAGGAACCATGGATCCGATCGATTTTGCAACCTGGTAGGCAAGTGCTTCCAGAATGAACTTTGCTTCCTTGTCTCCATTCTGAGCCCGCTGTTCTGCTTCATAAGCGCTATTGGTTCCAAGGTGAGCTACAATACCACCATTGCCCACTACCATCTTGATCACTTCCTTTTCTGTTAGTTTCCCGCTGAAACAAAATCGGACAAGATCACCTGTCGGCAGGGTACCACTGCGTTCGGGCGAGAAAGGACCTTCCCCATCCAACCCCTGGTTGACATCAATTACACGTCCTTTCTGATGGGCCCCGACGGTAATTCCCCCACCCATATGAACTACAATGAGATTAAGGTCCTCATAACGTTTCATAATGCTTTTGGCATGCTGGCGTGCAATGGACTTCTGGTTCAAAGCATGAAAAATAGATATGCGCTTAAAGGCTGGATGACCTGAAATTCGGGCAATATCATCCAATTCATCAACTACGACAGGATCTGCAATATAGGCTTTGGCATTGGGAAGAGAGTTTGCTATCTCATCTGCTATCAACCCACCCAGGTTACTGGCATGCTCTTTTATGGGATGTTCATAAAGATCACGCTTCATGGCCTCATTTACCAGGTATACCCCGGATGCAATGGGTTTAAGCATGCCTCCCCTTCCAACAACAGCTTGAATTTTATCAAGTTGAATTTCTGCTTCTTCAAGTTCACGGTAAATAATCTCCTTCCTGAAATGGAACTGATCGGCAACATGCTCAAACTTTGCAATCTCCTCGCTAGGATGTGTAATGTTCTTTACAAATACCGGGTTCGTATTCTGGTAAACCGCTATCTTGGTAGAAGTGGAACCTGGATTAATCGCCAGAATGCGGTAATCTTCCATAAAATGAGATCAGTTAGTGACTGAATAACAATGAAAAGCGATGTTCTAAGCGATCAGCGCTGCTAAAGCGATGGAATAGGTTTTGGTAAGGGCACTGTCACCCCTTGAGGTCAATACACAAGGAACGCGAGCACCAGCTACATAAGCAGCAAGCTCGGCACCGGCAAGTTTGGTTCCTCCCTTGAAGAATACATTACCTGATTCAATATTTGGGAATAAAAGGCAGTCAGCATCACCTGCAACTGGCCCAGAAACTTTCTTGATTTCAACAGATTCCTTGTCAATGGCGCAATCCAGGCTTAAGGGGCCATCAATCACACATCCGGCAATCTGGCCGCGGTCACTCATCTTGGCAAGCATGGCTCCTTCTACACATGCCGGCATTCCTGCAAGCATTTGTTCTGTAGCTGCAATGACAGCAACTTTTGGCTTTTCAACTCCTATAGCCCTGGCAGTCTTGACAAGGAAATCCACAATTTTAATCTTTTGTTTGAAGTCAGGTTGTGGAATGATGGCTACATCACCAATTGTAAGAAGTTTATGATAGGTTGGGAATTCCATCACTGTGATATGTGTAAGTATAGATCCTTCGGAACATAATCCCTTTTCCTTATTCAGGATAGCCCTCATGTACTTGTCAGTACTAAGGGAACCTTTCATCAGCAAGTTAGCCTTACCATCATTAATGAGCTGAACCGCCATCATGGCAGCTTTTATTTCATTGGGTTCATTAACAATTTCGAACTTATTGATATCAAAACCACATTCCTGGCATATTTTCCTGATGTTAGACTCGTCGCCTGTAAGGGTTGCATCAATTATCCCCTTCTCAACTGCAGCATAAACAGCTTCAATAGTATGGGCATCGTTGGCAAAAGCAGCAACAAGGCGCTTTTTTGTTTTGGTTTTCAATACTTCGAAAATCTGGTCGAGCTTGGTAATAGACATTGTATAATTGGTTTAAGTGTTGTTAAAGCGATAACATCAGAATAGTGGTAGTTATCAAGAAAATAGAGTGCAAAATTAGATAATTGCCCAGCAAGAATGAAAGGCATTTAACAAATTACCGATTATTTATACTGAATCTTAGCTATGGCATTGATAAACATATAGTAATCCAGTCTATGCGCTGATAGACAGATAAATATATTAAGTAAAAAATCGTTACCTATTCAGGTATTAAAAGAATTATTGTGACTGGTAATCTATCATTTCCTGTATCGCTTTTCGGCAAACCGGGCAAAATTCGTTTCCCGAAAACGACCGCATAAGGCAATCTGTTGAAGGACGGTAAATCCCTTTGCTCACATAACCACCCCCCTCAAAAACTCCAAGTTTTAGAGGATTATCATGATCAGGCTCTGATGGTATTTTGGTATGTGCCGGAAGCATTTTCTTCCATTTGGAAGAGAAATTAACCAATGTTGTAAGGTTTGGCTCCCAAGGCTCAATACCTAAGGGATACATATCATTGTAAGAAGTTGAGCCATCGTCATACTCATCGGCAAGTCCGGCAAAACCATGCCCAAACTCATGAACATAGATCTTTGCAGAATAGGTATTGCTGTTAACAGAAGTGCTGTAAAGGTTATAGATAGATCCGCCTCCATACTTGCTACTGTTCACCAGGAGGTAAATCTGGTCATAGGGTACATTTGCAGCCAGATCACGCACACTTTTGTTATCAGTGGTCATAAGATAGCGCTCAGAGTCAAAGGTGTAAAAACTGCTGTTTAGAACAGTAGACTTCCAGGTACCTGTTCCGGGAATATCTGTTCCGCTCTCTTCAGAAGGGGCCAGGACAGCCGAAACATTGAATTTATCCTGATTTTCCTTATAAGGAGAGAAGGAAAACAGATCAGAGGTGAATTTCTGGCAATCCGCTTTGAATTTTTCCAATTCTGCCTGGGTATATCCTTCAGGTAGTATCACGATGTCAATCTTGTTTGAAGGATCCCCGTTTTTCAATATGGTTAAAGCACTGTGGATCATTCGACTCTGAGTCTTGATAAAATAACTTTTTACATCAACCTGGTATTCAAATTTTTTCTCATACACTCCCTTGGAATTCCTGCTGTAGAGTTCAATCCGAATATCTTTCTTAGGCAACGGCATCTGAACGGTTTCTGAAAAACTGCGCCGGGTATGCTTTGCTTCTTCTGTAAACTTCCACTCATCGAAAAGTGAACAGAAGCCATGACTGAATATCAGCGTATTTGTTTCCAAATCAAAAGCCTTGAAATAGAACTGACCCAAATTCATCGAGTCAACCAGGTTAACATGCGATCCTCCCCAAAGCGGTTCATTGATTAGCTCATCGATGGAATAAATCTCATCCGTTGAATTGCCGGTATGGTAAAGATCAATTCTAAGGGCTCTTGCATAAAACCAGTCATTATAAGTTGCCTTGACAGTGAATGTGCAAAGAATGAGCAGGAATAACAGGAAGGATTTCATAGGAAAAGGATTTTTGTACGAAAGTACAAAAGAATCTTCCCTGCAATAATGCAGTAATCAAAACAAAACGGTTCAATAGATTGTATAGAGCGACCTGGGGGAAGAGCTATTATAGCTACCCCTGCCTGAATAGGATTGAAGTGTGCGTTTCAACTGATTCATAACCTTACCGCTGCCCGAAATATTCTGTTCCAATTCAGGTTTTCCTTTGTAGTATACTGATCCTGAACCAGCAATTGAGGCATATAATTTTTCTTTAACATAGGTGAAAACATTTCCTGAGCCTGTTAAACGGGTATGACAGGTGTCAAGGTCCAGGCCATAGGATTCGATACTCCCTGAACCTGAATTGTCCATCCTGGCTTCACCTGCTTTACCCCATAACTCCAAATTTCCTGACCCGCTCATAACGACCTTGAGATTTTGTGTTTTGACTGCCGATCTGATATTGCCCGAACCTGATATGTTTAGAGCAAGGGCTTCTGAAATAAGAGTATCGGAGGTAATGCTTCCCGATCCGTTTAATTCCAGTTCCTTTAAGTTACTTGCGAAAACCCTTATGATGATAGGTTTTCGTGGATTCAGGCATGCATTGTCAGCTGTCTTTATAACCAACTTACCATTGATAGTTTCTGTAATAATATCTTTGATTAGATTGGATTCGGATTCAATGGAAATGCTGTCTTTTGAGCTCCTGCTTATAAAAACGGTGAAATCGGAATTAAGGCATACCGATTCCAGCATTGTGTCAGTCTGCCTGGACTGAATGGTCATTTCATTGTTGCCTTCCTTACAGTGAAGATCGCTGCATGAAGGCAGCAATAATAGAATGCAATAAAAATGAATAAGATAGAGTGACAGGGCTGATATGCTCTTCTTCATAACTGTAATTACCAGTATTGGGAGCGATTATGACGAGAAATGATCAGTGAAGGTTACAAGAAATGGATTATTATTTGCCTGGGCCGGTTGGCAGATCATTTATCCTGTAAATCGTTCCTGTAGTCAGCCCTGCAACATAGAGACGACCTTTTGAGTCTTCTCCGAAAGTACTGAAATGATTTCCGTCATAATGGCCGAATTCCTCCGATGCCCATACTCCATTTTGCTTGTAGAGCGTCCATATCTTATCTGAGCAATAATCGGCAAAGAAATAGTGGCCATAATAAGGTGATTTATCTGACCCCCTGTAAACAAAGCCTCCCGTAATGGAGCATTCAGGCCCGTGCGGATAGGTGTAAACCGGGAATACAAAGTTTGAACCTTCCTTTGCTTTCTCTGGTTTGTAGCTCTTATTCCCTTCATAAATTCTCCAGCCATAATTCTCGCCGCCTTTACTTGAGGCAGGCTGGCAGTCAATCTCTTCAATTTCATTCTGCCCGACATCTGCAATCCAAAGATCACCGGTAAGTCGATCGAAACTGAATCTCCAGGGATTTCTTAGCCCAAGTGCCCAGATCTCACCACGGGCATTCAGTGAGTGGACAAAAGGATTGGATGCTGGTATCCTGTATGAATTACCACTATCAACATTGATCCTGAGCATTTTCCCAAAATATTCCATCAGGTTCTGGGCACGGTTTCCCGGATCCCCTGCACTTCCTCCATCACCCAACCCTATATATAAATCTCCGTCAGGGCCAAAAATCAGGTTTCCACCGTTGTGATTTTCAAAAGGTTGTTTGAGAGTTAGCAGCTTGACTTCGCTTGAAGGGTCTGCATGGTTGGGATTATCCCTGCTGACTGAAAATCTCGAAATATGAGTACTATCGTTCTCGCCAATATAATTAACAAAGAAATAACCATTCTGCCGGTAGTTCGGGTGGAATGCTAGGCCAAGCAACCCCCTTTCACCGCCGTAAACGACCCGTTCATGAATATCAAGAAAAGGCGAATCCATAACGTTGCCTGAACTGTCAACAATATAAACCGACCCTAACTGACCAACTACAAACAGCCTGCTGTCACCCGCATTAGCAATGGAAACGGGTTGTTCGATCCCTGTTGCAAAGGGAATAAGATTAGGATAAATTTTAGTCTTTTTGCAGGAAGTTGTTAGCATGAAAAGTGTCAATATCACAAACAAGTATTTGATCCGTTGATATTTCATAGAATACGATTTAAAAGTTGGATTAAACCAAAAGATCTGCACCACTGTTAAAGTGTTATAAAGAAAACATCACATTCATCAAATTGTTGACCTGATATTTATTTGTTGAGCAGTTTCATAAAAGTTTTGTCCTGGTGAAGGGCAGTGAATACAGGGTCATTTGTTAATCTTTGAATATCCTTGAAACCCAGTTGAAATGCATCACCAAGTTCTTTCAAGGCCTCATCTTTTTTGCCCTGCTTCATACTTACTGTGGCAGCCATATACCTATGTTCTGCGTTGGTTGGGTCAACTAACCGGTACAATTCTATAAACCGGGAAGCCGTATTCAGATCGGATTGTTTTAAAGCTGAATTGCATAACATGTAGGTGTTAAGGCTCAAAAATCCAAGCAAGCGTTTATACATCCTGCTTTCATCTGTTACAGGCTGTTTGTCAGAAAGCGAACTCAGGTTTTCGGCTGTTTTTTCCCACCATTTCGGAGATTCTGATTGGAGTTTTGAGGCATAGTCTGATTGTAAGGTTCTTTCCCTGTCAAAGAGTATGGCCAGCTTATCTTTTTGCTGCTTGACTTTTGGATCAAGGTTGAGTTTGCTGATCTCGGTTTCAAGGGGAGATACATCAGTAAGCCCGGATAAATAATCTCTCAGCATTTCCAGGATTGAAAGTTGGTTAAGGAAATCGCCTTTTTTACCTGCCTCTTCTGACCTGGTATAGTTTACATCTATAAAAGTATTGATAGCAGCCCGGTCTGTAGGGATGGACTTAGTTCTCATCCTGTCAAAATTGAGCCAGGTGAAGATGTCGGGAACTACTTCCTTCAGCGGCCATTCATGCTTGCCGTCAAAGAGGAGAAGGTGATGGGTATAGCCAGCCTTTTCAAGGGATTCATCAACCTGCTTCAGATCATTGTAGTTGAAATCCTGTAATCCTGCCACACCCAGGTAACTAAAGGCTTTAACAGGCTGTTTGTTAACATTTGGCAATCCGGCTCCGCAACCGATGACCCCGGCAACATTTCCTTCGGTAATAGCTGCAGCTCCTGCAACCCTGGATCCGCCTGAAAAACCTGCAAGATAGACTGATGTCACATCTATTTTGAACCTGGATTCGAGATCAGAACGTATCTTCCGGTATATCTCAGTGGTTTCTTCCATTGTCATCCCATTTTTTGAATTATTGGAACCGGCAACAATGAAACCATACTTATCACATTGTTCCCTGAACAGGTTCACCGGTAACAGTCCTTCTGCATGGGGATCGAAGCATATCAGCAACGGGCAGGATTTATCCGGATTATAATTTAATGGGATATAAAGGGCATATGATGAGAGGCTGTCCGCCTCATACAGCACTTTCTTCTGTACTTCGCCGGGTTTGAAATTGTTTTGTGTTCTTGTGCCTTCTCTGTTTCCGGAAGCGCAGCTCAGGAAAACACTGAAAACGAGAACAGGGAAAAGAAAAGGAAGAAATGATCTGTTCATAGTATGGAGAATCAATGGTAAGATGAATCGAAAGTCGCATTAATCAAGACTTTCCACAAAATTGAGCATTTTTTGTTTTTTATCAAAATAATGTATATTTGACCCGTTTCATTCATCAACTATGCATCTGCTTCTGAAAACGAATTCAAGGAAATTAATATTCCGGAATATTAAGGAGCGGGATTTTTTTCAACCTATCCATCGTTTTATATAATCAACACCTTTTACTCATATTTCAATACCTAAGTTAGATGGAATTACCCTATGCTGAGCCTTTCAAAATAAAAATGATTGAAACTATCCGTCGTTCAACACGTTCTGAGCGCGAAGAGTGGATTTCAAAAGCTAATTTCAACCTCTTTAATCTCCGTTCAGAACAGGTCTTCGTTGATTTGCTTACCGATTCCGGTACCGGCGCAATGAGTGATCTTCAATGGGCAGAAATCATGAAAGGTGATGAAAGCTATGCCGGATCCGCTTCTTACTACAAACTCAAAGCTGCCGTTAAGGATATCTTTGGGTACGATTATTTTCTGCCAACTCACCAGGGAAGGGCAGCTGAAAATGTGCTGTTCAGTGTTTTAGTCAAGGAAGGGAACCTTGTTCCAGGAAATTCTCATTTTGATACTACAAAGGGGCATATTGAGTTCAGGAAAGCCCATGCTATTGATTGTACAATTGATGAGGCCTTTGACACCACAGTTGATCATCCTTTTAAAGGAAATGTAGACCTTGGGAAGCTGGAAGCAGTACTTAAAAATAATCCTAAAGAAAGTATTCCTTTTATCATTGTTACCCTCACTTGTAATTCTTCTGGTGGACAGCCTGTTTCACTTGAGAATCTCAGGCAGGTTAGTGCTCTTGCCAAAAAATATGGGATCATGCTACTGTATGATTCAGCAAGGTATGCTGAAAATGCCTATTTCATTAAAAAGCGCGAACCAGGCCAGCAAAATAGAAGTATTAAGGAAATTGTAGCAGATATGTATGCCCTGGCTGATGGTATGACCATGAGCAGCAAAAAAGATGGGATTGTTAATATAGGCGGATTTATTGGGCTGAAGGACGCAGGCATATTTGAGCAAGCCTCCGTCTTCAACATAATGTTCGAGGGATTTGTGACCTATGGAGGCATGGCCGGGCGTGATATGGCTGCGCTTTCACAGGGGCTTTATGAAGCACTGGATTACAATTTCCTGGAAGCAAGGGTGGGCCAGGTGGCATATCTTGGAAAATTGTTGACATCTTACGGTGTCCCTGTCCAGATGCCCTATGGCGGGCATGCCATCTTCATTGATGCAAATAAAATATTACCTCATATTCCAAAGGAACAATTCAGGGCGCAGACATTGGCTGTTGAATTATATATTGAAGGTGGTGTAAGAGGGGTAGAAATTGGAGCCATCATGGCTGATCGTGACCCGGTAACGCATGAAAACCGCTATCCTGATCTTGAATTGGTGAGGCTGGCAATTCCACGCAGAGTTTACACGAACAATCACATGGAATATGTTGCTGCTGCAGTGGCAAATGTCTTTGAGCGTCGCTCCTCCGTTACTTGTGGTATGGAGATAGAATACGAGGCTCAAATCCTGAGGCATTTTACAGTTCGCTTGAAACGGACTGCTGCTCTAATGGCTCATGCAAAATGATCCTGTGCCTGGCCAAGCTGGAATCAATCCTTTTTAAGCCCGGCCAATAATCTATTTTCAACATCAGATTCATTGAGTAGCCAAGAATTTTGCTGAAAAACCCTTTCGCCCTTTGAAAGGGTTTTTTGATGAATACAAATTTATGCCTAACAATTTTTACTATTCTTTGTTATTTAAAGAACAGTAACCTCGGCAAATTCAGATTAGAATAGAATTTGAGGAAATATTTTTTCAAAATGCTACAATTTTTGCACTCAGTTTTAGTTTATTGAGAGGTAGCTTAATCTTCTGCCATACTCAATTTATCATATACAGGTTTCTTGTAGCTCAAAGTTTAATTATTTCAACCCCAACAAAGAAATTTCCACCTTATGACCATTCGATTCAAGTATCTGCTTGTGATACTTTTTGCAATCCCGAACATCCTTTTTGCTCAAAATCCGGCCAAAGTTACTATCCGGTGCACTCTGCGTGATACAGCAAATGCAGAGGTCCCTTTCGCTACAGTTATGTTGCTGACCCCTAAGGATAGCACTCTTATCAATTTTACAACCAGCGACGGAAAAGGGAATTTCAGTTTTAATAATATCCGTAATGGTACATACCTGTTGAAGGTTACCCATATCGGTTTTTTACCCTTACAGAAGATGATAGTGCCTTCCTCTATAGCTGTGAATGACCTGGGTGTGCTAACTATAAAACCAATTTCCAATGTACTGATGGAAGTTGTTGTGCGGGCGGCTAAAGCTCCGCTCAGGATAAGGGGCGATACGGTTGAGTATGATGCTACTACATTCAAGGTACCACCTGGTTCAACAGTTGAGGATCTGCTTCGAAGGTTACCGGGCATTGAGGTAGATGCTGAAGGGAACATCCGTACACAGGGAAAGGATGTGAAAAGGATATTTGTTGATGGTAAAACATTTTTTGGTGATGACCCTAAAAGTGTTACCAAAAACCTGGGAGCTGAAACTGTATCCAAAGTGCAGGTATATGATCAGAAATCGGAACAAACCCAGCTAACCGGGATTGACGATGGAACTAAAGAGAAGGCTATGAACCTTGAATTGAAAGATGAATTCAAGAAAGGATCCTTTGGGAAACTTACAGCTGCTGTCGGGACTGATGACCGGTGGGCCGGAAGGGGCAATTACAATCGGTTTAATGATAAAAACCAGCTTTCATTCATTGGCTATGCAAACAATATCAATCAAACCGGGGTAAATTGGGAAGATTATGGTGAATTTAAAGGCCAGAATGCGTTTAACGATTACGATAACGGCGATTTTGGGTTTAGTTCCGGCGGTGGACGTTACTACTATTTCAATGGAGAAGATTCTCCCCTGAATCAATTCGATGGCAGGGGCTTTACCAAAAACTTCGGGGCAGGGAGCAATTATAACTATGACCATAAGAAGACGAAATTGAACCTGAGCTATTTCTATAATCAGTCCAGGCTCAATCTTGACCAGTATTCTTATAAGAAAACGTTCCTTAACGATAGTTCATTTGTTGATAACGATACCCTTTCACAGGAAAATTTCAGAGGTGCACACAGCGTTGCAACCCGTTTTGAGAAAGAACTCGATTCAAATAATATCATTATTGCGAAGGCTAATTTCAGGGTGAGCGGATCCAATTCAACGGATATCCAGCAAACTTTAACCTCTACATCAGCATTAGGCTCGGAGATGGTCCCAAGTAATCATTTATCCATGAACAATCATACAGAACTTGACTCCTGGCGAATCACCAGTGCAGCCATATTCCGGCACAGGTTCAAGAAAAAAGGACGCTCTCTGGCATTGAGTGGAGGATATAACATCAACCGGTCAAACGGATCTGATTCACTTTTGTCTGTGACCGAGTTTTTTAAGGCTAAAACGGTAACCGACCAGGTTCGCCTACTCAAACGAAATGCAAGGTCAAACGATGCATCCCAGGTTAAATCCAGCATTCTTTATACAGAACCTTTATCTAAGATCTGGTACTGGGAATCATTCTACAATTTCAGCCTTAGTAATAATGGAGTGAACCGGCAGGTTAAAGACAGCAATGATCTGCGAATGCCGGATTACAGTGTCTATTATACGGATGATGTGCTCTATAACAGGGTCGGTTCAAGTATCCGCTATTCCAATAAAGGGTTGAATGTTGCAGTGGGTGCAGCTTTGCAGCAATTACAAATTAAAGGGGATTATTCAATTGATAAAGGCCTGCCACTCCTGGATTCCCTGGACAAGAAATACAACAATTGGGCACCTAATTTGTCAGCAAGTTACCAGCTGCCTCATAATATGTGGGTCAGTTTGAATTATAGCTATGAAATTAATCAGCCTTCTATAACTGATTTACAGTCAGTTCCAAACTCTGACAATCCTTTGTACCTTACAAAGGGGAATCCCAACCTTAAGCCGGAACGTTCACATTCCGTAAATTTTAATTTCAATTACTGGAACCCTTCC
The DNA here is from genome assembly GCA_013376995.1 of Bacteroidota bacterium. Taxonomy (GTDB): domain Bacteria; phylum Bacteroidota; class Bacteroidia; order Bacteroidales; family UBA4417; genus UBA4417. The sequence continues at coordinate 26,206 of JACAAZ010000006.1, forward strand.
AGTTTCGCAAATGTTGGAATCGGTAGCAATTTCAGTATCTACGATGAAAACATAGTTTATGACCAGACAATCGAAATGGTTGAAAATCTCGGTTTGCGCACTACTATGATGCCAAGCAATGTTCAGGACGGCTCAAATTTCAACACTTATTTATGGTGTAGCTTCCCAATCATCAAAACCAAGTTGACAGTCGAAATGAATGGAAACCTGGGTGTTACGAATTCACCTGCTAAAGTGAACGACGTTCTTAATGAAACAAAAAGCAGGAATTATTACCTGGATTTTGGGGTCAATCTTACGCCTTCGCCAAAATTGCTTGTTTATGTCAGTCAGAATGTCACGCTTAACAATATTGATTATTCTATTAAAAAAGAGCAAAATCAAAAGATCAGGAGCTATAATACAAATGCTTCAGTAAAGTGGCAATTTGCAAAGAAGTTCTTCCTTGAAACTAACTTCGATTACGAAATCAACAGGAATGACAAATTGAATTTTAACCGCGATATGCCCATATGGAATGCCTCAGTCAGGAAAATAATGGGTAAAAAGAACAGGGTGGAAATAAGGCTGGCAGCATTTGACCTTCTGAATAAGCGGGTATATATCAGCCAATATGGATCTGCCAACTACATCTCACATGTTAATGCCCCGACGCTGGCCCGCTATTATATGCTTAGTGCAACCTATAACCTGAGGGGATTTGAGGATAAACTCAAAAAGAATAATTTCTGGTAGTCCCGGATCTGTAAAACGAATTATTAATTGTCGGAAGTTTATAACCCTATTTATGAAAAGCATATTTAACAGACTGGTTATTAGTCAATTATTCAGGAGCATTATTGTTTTGTTTATCCTGGTTGGCCCCTTTTTCATATGGAAAGCAAACGGGCAGGCGACGGAAGGAAAGATCCGGTATCTTATGACTCACAACTGGACCAAGCAGATGGCGGCAGTTGAATACCTGAGCAAGGAACAACGCGACAGGGTAACTTATATGTGGGGTAACCGGGCTGAGTGGAAAGAGTATTCCGAGATGTTTTTTACACCTGTGCGAACCCGCTACCAGGATTCTGAAGAAAGGGCCGAGCCGGATGATAATGGCTATTCATGGAGGATGGACGTATATGATATCAACCGGGATTTTGAAAAGCAAACTATCTATGATAGGATACAGTTGCTTGGAAAGATGTATATCATTGAGGATACCTTAAGGCCTCAGCAGTGGAAGATACTGAATGATATTAAGGAAGTGGCCGGTCATATTTGTATGGATGCATTTTGGAATGATACCTTAAAACAGCAGAAGGTAACAGCTTGGTTTGCAATGGATATACCAGTTAGCGGCGGCCCGGAGCGGTTTTGCGGCTTGCCTGGGATGATCCTGGAGGTTGAGATAAACGACGGGGCTTTACTGATTACTGCAGATAAAATCGAAATGAAAACACTCACCACTGAGATGGTGCTTCCCAAGAAAATAAAAGGCAAACATATTCATGAGCAGGATTATTTCCAGGTTCTCAAAAGGCATATGGATGACAGGAAAAAGGATGAACAACCTCCTTTCTGGGGAATTCGGTATTAATGGGGTTATAAGTTATTGGTTTGAAGAGGAGAAGTCGGATCCGGATCACTTGGTTTGTTCGTTTCCCAGGATCATTTCTTTGGCTTTTTCGCTGTATTTCTCCATGACCGGATAAATTTCCATTGCAATACTTGAAAGGGGCTTGTAAAGAACAGAGCCCTTTTTTAATTCAGAAGAGATCAGGTAGGATTTAGGATCAATCTTGCCGAACAGCACTAAGAAGGCACTTACAATCAATACGCCTTTGGCAATTCCCAGCAAAAGGCCGGCAATGCGGTTAAGAAGCCCAAGCCCAGTTGTTTTTACAATTCCGGTAAGAAATTGTCCCAACAGGTATACCAGCACAATTACAGTAATAAAGGTCAACAGGTAGGCGATCCAACGGATATTGGTGCTGTGGAAGTGAAGGTCATTTTGTAATAGGTTACTTGTGTATTCCGACAAGTGAATAGCAGCATACAATCCCAGCAGCAAACCTGCAAGCATAGCCAGCGTTATGATAAAGCCTTTCGAGAATCCCCTGTATGCAAAATAAGCCAGGGGTATCAACATGATGATATCGAGGGTGTTCATCGGTTATTCGGATATAAGCAGAATTATCAGGTAGGCTTTAGTCTACGGGTTAATTCCGAATTAAAGACGAAAGCTTCAAGTTCAGGATTCCCTGTGTGAAGAATATTGTCGCGGGTGCCATCCCACCATAGCTTACCCTTATAGATAAAGTAGATCTTTTCACCAATTTCAAGTACAGAGTTCATGTCGTGAGTCACCACTACTGTGGTCATATTATATTCAAGCGTAATCTCAGAGATCAGTTCATCGATAAGGTTAGCCGTCTGCGGGTCCAGTCCTGAGTTAGGCTCATCGCAAAACAGGTATTTCGGGTTGAGGGCAATAGCCCGGGCAATGGCTACACGCTTCTTCATCCCTCCGCTTAATTCAGAAGGATATAGTTTATTGACATTTTCCAGGTTAACACGGGAAAGGCAGAAATTAGCCCTTTCCAGCTTTTCTGCCTGCGACATCCGGGCAAACATGGTTAGCGGGAACATCACATTTTCTTCAGCTGTAAGTGAATCAAACAATGCCCCACCCTGGAAAAGCATCCCGATTTCCTGGCGGATGGATTTCTTTTCAAAAAAAGATAGCGAAGTAAACTCCCTGTTGTCATATAACACATTGCCTTCCTCGAATTCATAGAGGCCAACCAGGCATTTTAACAGCACGGTTTTACCCATCCCGCTTTGGCCAATGATGAGATTGGTTTTCCCCTGTTCAAACCGCACGGATATGTTTTCCAGAACAGTATGATCACCAAACCTCTTTGTAATATTTATTCCCTCGATCATGCAAGCAGAAGTTGGGTGAGTATAAGGTTTGAAAAGATTATGGCAATGCTGCTGTATACTACTCCTGAAGTACTTGCATTCCCTACTTCCAGGGCGCCGCCTGAAGTATGGTATCCATGATAAGCTGAAATGGATGTTATGATAAAGGCAAATACAACAGTCTTAGTCAGGGCATACCAAACATCATACATATGGAAGAAGGACTGAATGCCATAAATGTACCCGAATGATGTAATCAAACCGGTTGTAGTCCCGGCAACCCATCCGCCGATCACACCCAGTACCATGCTCATCATGATCAGAAACGGAAAAATGAACATGGCAGCCATGATCTTGGGTAATATCAGGAAAGATGCTGAGTTGATTCCCATCACCTCCAGTGCATCGATCTGCTCTGTTACCCTCATGGTGCCGATTTCAGACGCAATCCGGGATCCTACTTTTCCACAAAGAATCAAGCTGATGATAGTGGGTGCAAATTCGAGTACCATACTCTGGCGGGTGGCAAATCCGATGGTGTATAAAGGAACCAGCGGAGAGTCAATGTTAAAAGCCATCTGGATGGTTAAAACAGCACCCATAAACACTGAAATGATGGCTACGATCCAAACAGAGTCAAGTCCTAGTTTTTCCACCTCAACGAGGAATTGACGGCGGTATACAGTCATTTTTTCCGGTTGCCTGAACACCTTCTTCAACAGCATCAGGTAACGGCCGAAATGGTATAATATCTTCATGTGCACAATAATTACCGCTAAATTAGCGTAAATTTATCCACTATCTCCATTAATCTGCTGCCAAAGATTTACTTCCTTTGTAACATTAAACTCATCAAGATGCATCTAGGGACCTGTTTGCGTAAGCATTACCTCTTCATTTTACTTGTCGGGGCCATTCTTATCCTGGCTTCAAGTTGTGTTACTACAACCTACAATAACAGAAACTGGCGCAGGCTTCCGCCTTCAACCGGGCACAGCAAGTGTGGCTGCCTGATCCAAAAACATACGATTTCTTTTTCAGAGCAAAATGGCGAAACTATCCGGGCTTGAAAGTCCGTCTCTTCTGCTCTTACGATTCCCGGAAGAATCCCGCTACCTTATAGCTGAGTACCTGCAGAAATACAACTTCCGGATCAAGATTACAACTCCCAGGAAACTAAGGTTAGGCTCATTCAAGGCCACTAACAAGGGAGAACTTCCGCTGATCCACATTAACAACGACCTGGGTCCATATTCTTTTTTGCTGGTATTCCTGCACGAATTGGCTCATCTCCAGGTATGGCTGACCCATGGCCGGAAAGTTCTGCCCCATGGTAAGGAATGGAAGAATTCATATCATCAGCTGGTTCTTCCGCTTCTTGCAGGCGATGCTCTTTCCTTTGATCTGCAAGCCTGCCTGGCCCGATTTTTCACAAATTCAAAAGCTTCTTTCCATCGCGATATTGTTTTTCAGCGATTGTTACACCAACTTGATGGAAAGGGTGAACTGCTTATGTTAAAAGATATCCCGGGGAAAAGCGACTTCTGCTTATCTGATGGTCGCAGGATGATAAAACTTGAAAGGATCCGCACAAGATACAAATGCTATTGCCCTTCAAACCGGAAATATTACCTCGTATCGCCTGCAGCCCAGGTGTTCCTTAACAACATTCCGGGAGTAGAACAGCTGGGAATGGCTAATTCGTGAGAAAGGTAAAATGGCTATGCATGGATGCAATGACAGTCATTGCCAGTCATTACAATTTCGGTTTTACTTAAGCGGAATTTCGGCAGGTTTCTGGATAAAAACAGATGCTAATTCGCAGAGTTATAAATTATTTAGGATTAAAGTATGCATTGATCAGGCTTTTTTTATTTTTGTAGAAAGGGGTTGAACAGATAATTAGGAAGTGACTAATAAATTAATGCTATTAAGATGAATAAAAAGAACTATTGTGTAATCATGGCGGGAGGAGTCGGAGCCCGTTTCTGGCCTATGAGCCGAACACTTCGCCCTAAGCAGTTCATAGATATACTTGGAACCGGGGAAACTCTTATTCAACAAACTTTCAGGAGGTTTTCTTCTATTTGTCCCCCTGAAAATATATTCGTCGTTACTAATGATTTATACAGGGATCTTGTTATTGAACAGCTGCCAAATATAGTTCCTGATCATGTCCTTTGCGAACCGGTCAGGAGGAACACAGCTCCCTGTATTGCTTATGCTTGTCACAAAATTGCGAAACTTGATCCGGAGGCTTCTATTGTTGTTGCTCCTTCCGATCACATTATTCTCAAAGAGGAGGTTTTTAATAACACCATCAATACTGCCCTTCAAGCTGCAGGTGAAAATGACTGGCTGCTTACCTTAGGCATTATGCCAAGCCGGCCTGATACCGGTTATGGATATATACAATTCGACGATACCAACTCATTCCCACCGGATGGTTTGGTTCGCAAAGTGAAAACTTTCACTGAAAAGCCACATTATGACCTTGCAGTTTCATTTCTGCAATCAGGTGATTTTCTGTGGAATTCAGGGATCTTTATCTGGTCATTAAAAAGTATTCTCAAAGCTTTTGATAGCCATCTTTCTGACGTCAATTCCATTTTCAAGGATGGGGATAAACTCTACTTTACCAAGGGTGAAAATGATTTCATCAAAAGAGCGTATACCATCTGCAGCAATATCTCAATCGATTATGGTGTGATGGAAAAAGCAGATAATGTGTATGTTATTCCCGCTGATCTTGGTTGGTCCGACCTTGGAACCTGGGGCTCCTTATACGAAGCCCGGACCAAAAATGCTAATGAAAATGCCATTGTCGGAAATAATGTACTTACTTTCGATACAAACAATTGTATTATCACCTTACCAGGTAATAAAGTTGCGTTGATCCAGGGTTTAAAGGACTTCATCGTTGTCGATGAAAATGATGTATTGCTCATTTGCGAACGAAATGAAGAACAAAGGATACGGGAATTCGTTGAAACCGTCAGGGAACATTTGGGCGAAAAATTTGTATAAATTTTCTTCTTTTTCAATAACCAGGCTGGCCTTTTGTGAAAGGGCTGGCGCGGCTTTTAGTTTGCCGATAATCAACTCAAACCCGCTTATTAACTCTTAATCCGTTTCACCCCCGAAAATTCATCAAAACACAATGAAAAGGACTTTTGCACTAATTATCACTCTCCTGGCTTTCTTCATAAACACAAAGGCTGATGAAGGTATGTGGCTTCCCCTGTTTATCGAAAGGCTTAACTATGTAGATATGCAGAAAGAAGGACTGCACCTTACCGCCGAAGAGATTTACAGTGTCAATCATAACAGTCTTAAGGATGCCATTATCATGTTTGGTGGCGGATGCACCGGTGAAATGGTGTCAGCGGAAGGGTTGGTGTTTACTAACCATCACTGCGGTTATGGAGCCATACAGTCGCATAGCTCCGTCGACCACGATTTCCTTGCTGATGGCTTCTGGGCCATGCGAAAGGAAGAAGAATTGCCCAACGATAATCTCACAGCCCGCTTCCTCGTGAGGATCGAAGATGTAACCAATGCAGCTCTTCAAAATATCACTCCCGGGATGTCAGAGGCTGACCGCCTTTCCCAGATCAGGGAGAACACAAAAAAACTGGAAGCTGATGCTGTTAAAGGAACTCAATATGATGCCCGTGTTGGCTCATTCTTTAATGGTAATGAATATTATCTGTTTGTTTACGAGGTATTTAAAGATGTCAGGCTGGTAGGTGCACCGCCTTCTTCCATAGGTAAGTTTGGGGCAGATACCGATAACTGGATGTGGCCACGGCATACAGGCGATTTTTCCATTTTCAGGGTGTATGCAGGACCGGATAATAAACCAGCTGCTTATTCAAAACAAAATGTTCCTTATAAACCCAATCATTTTCTGCCCGTCTCCAATAAAGGTGTTAAAAAGGATCAATTTTCAATGATCATGGGTTATCCGGGAACAACAGACCGGTATGCTACATCATATACGATTGATTGGGCGTTGGAACACAATAATCCCGCAGTTGTGAAGATCCGGACCAAAAAATTGGAAATACTCAGGCAAGATATGGATGCCGATCACGATGTAAGGATAAAATATGCATCCAAATATGCAGGCACAGCGAATTATTGGAAGTTTTTTATCGGGCAGAACAAAGGTCTCCGCAACCTGAAGGTCCTGGATAGAAAAAGAGCACAGGAAAAAGAATTTACAGCATGGGTGAATGCCAGTCCTGGTAGGATTGGGACCTTTGGCGAAGCCTTGCCGGATATAGAGAAAGCATATGCTGTCATAGATAAATATGAAACCTCTGTCCGTTATAACTCTGAGGCCATACTCAGAGGATGCGAAATCATAGCTTTTGCCCGGCAGTTGGCTGGCCTTCAGGCAGAATTATCGAAGGAAAAACCTGACCCAAAAGCTTTACAGGACCTTGTGAATAAAGCAAGAATGAATGCGGCAGCTTACTTTAAAAATTACAATGCACCTACAGATCAAAAAATGCTGGCTGCAATGCTTGACCTGTATTATAAAGATGTTCCCCCTGATCAGCAGCCTCCCTTGCTTTCAGAAATTTTTAAAAAGTCAAAAAGCGATTTTTCAGAATTTTCGATGAAGGTATTTGAAAAGAGCATGTTTGCTGATGCCGGCCGCCTGGAAGTTTTCCTGGCAAATCCTTCATTGAAAAAGCTTTCCAAGGATCCGGCCTTTGTGTTGCAAAAAGTTTTTGCCAGCAATTCTGAAGCAATCGATAACCTGGTGAAACCCGGGCAAGAACTACTAACTAAGGGCAGAAGACTCTATGTTAAAGGTTTGCAGGAGATGAACCCGGATACAAAGTTTTACCCGGATGCAAATAGTACGATGAGGCTGACATACGGCAAGGTGCTGGATTATAGCCCTGCAGATGCCGTTGATTACGGCTACCAGACCACATTGAGCGGTGTGATGCAGAAAGAGGATCCTACAAACTGGGAGTTCACAGTGCCTGAAAAACTTAAGCAATTGTATAAGGATAAAGATTATGGCCCATATGCTGAAAAAGGTGAAATGCCAGTTGCTTTCCTAACAACGAATGATATTACAGGGGGAAATTCAGGAAGCCCTGTTTTGAATGGTGATGGAGAGCTTATTGGGCTCGCATTTGACGGAAACTGGGAAGCAATGAGCGGCAATTATGCTTTTGAGCCAGAACTTCAACGGACTATTTGTGTTGATGTGCGTTATGTTCTCTTTATCATTGATAAATTTGCAGGGGCAAATAACCTGATACATGAACTTGATATCAGGAATTAAAGCCTGAAAACGAAATTCCATGGATTATCATGTCCCATATGAAATAGAACGGAAATTCCTTGTGAAGAATGCCCATTTGCCTGATTTGGACAAGGGGGTGCAAATTTCTCAGGGATACCTATATGCCGGAACTGAAAAAACCATACGTCTGAGGATTAAGGAACAACAAGGATTTATCACTATCAAAGGGCCATCTGATAAAGGAGCGAGACCTGAGTTTGAATATGCCATTCCTTTCATGGATGCACAATTTATGCTCGAAAATTATTGCCGGGAAGGAAGGATTGAAAAGATAAGAAGAGAAATAGCCTGGGCAGGGAAAACCTGGGAAATTGATGAGTTCCTCGGCGAAAACAATGGACTTTGGATAGCAGAGGTTGAATTGTTGACACAGGATGAGGATGTTGAACTGCCACCATGGATCGGTGCTGAAGTTACTGGAGATAACCGCTACCATAACTCCTCCCTTTCTGTCCATCCTTATACCCATTGGGAATTATAGGTGAATCAAAGACCAAATTGCAAATTCAATCGTTCTAACAATATCCAAAAAGTACAACAATGAATTTTAGAATCCTTATACTCTTTGTCCTATTAGCAATTACCTTTTCGTCATGTAAAAAGGATCATTTCACTGAAAGCTATCTCAGGGCTGGGAACGCAATGGTATATTCGCTGGATGGCAACCTGCTGATCGCAGGTTACAATTACTCATCCCAAACCGGTTTTGATGGCTGCCTTATGAAAGTTACTACAGATGGTAATGTGGTTTGGTCGAAGACGTTTGGCGGATCCAATACTGACGGTTTCTACAAATTGATCAATACATCTGATGGTGGAATTGTAGCTGTTGGTTTTCAATCGCAGTTCTCTTACGGCAAGCCTGACCTTTATATCGTCAAAACTAACGGCGATGGGGTAGTTGATTGGGAGTACAATAACAATTCAATCGTTATCACCCAAGGATATAGCATTACAGAAACTCCGGATAAAGGTTTTATCGCCTGTGGGTATATACAGACAGACCAGGGTAGTGACAGGGATCTATTTGTAATAAAAGTGAATTCCCTCGGCAAGGAGGTATGGGAAAAACGTTACGGTACCAAAACAGGTGCAGCCTTATCCGGAGCTTACGATGAAGCTTACGCTATATTGCCTGCTGCTGATTCAGGATTCTATCTGACAGGTTCCATAGCGGGCAATGTTAGTTGCTGTGGCAAATCCTTCCTGATGAAAATATCTGCCAAAGGAGATAGCCTCTGGACAAAAAGTTATATAGAATCGATAGGTTATTCCATGATCAATACCGCCGATAATAACATCCTGATATGTGGATCAGCCTATTCAAACGGACAGGATGCCTATCTTATCAAAGTTGATACACTTGGGGTAAAGATTTGGGAGAACACTTACGGTACAACTGGGTACGACTATGGCACTACTGTCATACAAATTCCAGGAGGATATGCTTTTACAGGGATTTCAAGTAAATCAAGCTCTACAAACCAGGATGTAATGTTGTATAACATCACAGAAAACGGAACTAAGAATTGGGCAGCTACCTATGGCGGTTCTGAAGTAGAACAAGGGTTTGGACTTGTCAGGAATGAGGATGGAGGATACTGTATAACGGGGCTATCAAATACCGGTGGAAGCTATATATTCCTGAACCGGGTTTCCAGCGATGGTACTGCCAGGTGGCAAAAAAATCTTAATTAATTCAACCCTTTTCTTTATTGGCATAATGTTTGCCAAAACGAGGTGTAAAAAATTATCAATCACTTAAAACTATCAATCATGAAAACAATGAAGTTCTTATCGTCAGTCCTTGCATTGGGCCTTATTATGTTGTTTACACAGGTTCAGGCTCAAAACGTTGGAATTGCTGCAGATAAGCAAAAGCAAGCCAATCTTGAAAAGAACAAAAAAAGACAGGCAGAATTAAAGCAAAAGTTTAATTCCATGACGCCGGAACAACAGGCTGAGATGAAAAGGAAAGCTGATCAGTACAAGAGAAATGGCGGGAAAATTAACCCAGGTACAGGAACTAAACCGACAACTACAACCAATCAGAATACTACCCCAAAGACATCCGGAAATCCTGCATTGCAAAGTAAGCCGGCTTCAGAGCCTGCACAACAGGGGACAGCAGCCAAAAAAATTCATTCTGGAAAGCCTTACTGGGCTGAACAACATGGCCAGAAAAAAGAAAACGCCACTGCTGAACCAGTAAAAACCGGAAACAAAGTAGCTGTTTCTGAAAAATTAAAGAATTCTACCAGGACCACAACAAAAGTAACTCCAAAACCATCTGTAAAAGTGGTCAAAGCTGCTGAAAAAGCTCCTGCCGACAAACCAAAGAAATAGCTCATTTCGAAAATAATAATTAGGGAAGTCTCTTACAAGGCTTCCCTTATTATTTATGTCCTTCGATACGTATTCTTAATACCTGGTCTTAATTAACGAGAACCGCTGTTTGAGTTTGAGGAATGGCTTCTCAAGCAGTTCATAGCTTGCAACCGGGATCAGTAAGGAAGCTATAAAGATGATCAAAAAATATAGGTAGATATTGTTATGTCCCAACAAAGGGAGGACCTTTTTAATCACGATAAGCACCAGGATATTGCCATACATATAAATGCCGTAAGACACCTTTCCCAGGTAGAGCAAAGGCTTGAATTGGCCAATAGCACTCTTTCGGTCAGGATTAAACAACAGATCCATCATTATCAATCCAAGCAATACAATGTAAACAACCCTGCGGGCTACTCCATTCAATATGTTGTCAAAGTTGCTCATGTCATCAAATGATAGCAGAATGATAACCACGCCCAGGATCATGAGCATGGTGGACCAATGCAGTTTGAAAACAAAAGGTTTCTTTATATAGAATACGGCAAGCAGGCCGCCAAGCAAAATGACATCCATCCTGCTGAAAGTATGAAGGTAGAGCTCAAACCAATTATTGGAAAGAAACATATAAGTATAGAGTTTGTAGCACCAGCTAAAACCTAATAATAAGGTTATAGCAAAAGGAAGTTTTTTTGAAGGAATGAATGCAATGATAATCGGCCAGAAGAGATAGAAATGTTCCTCGATGCAGATGGACCAAAAGTGTGCAAACGGATACGACCACTCATGCGACTGCATTGTATAGAAGTTATTTACCAGTGCGATGGTAGGCCAATAAACCGGCTGTTTTTCACCAAGCCACATAACCAGGAAAGGTGCCAATGCGACAAGGAAAAAATAGAGTGGCCAGATTCGAAGCCCTCGGCGGATATAAAAGTTCGGAATATTAACTTTCCCAAACCTGTCTTTTTCAACTACCAGGAGATAAGTTAAGAGGTAGCCACTGATGAAGAAGAAGATATCAACCCCTATAGGCAGATTCCTGATGAACTGATCAAGATGTTGTCCGAAGGACGTGAAGGTCTTGTAATCTCCTGTAGAAATGACGCCTGGCAATCCAAACCATCCTTTCCAGGCAATGTAGGAATGATATATCACAATCATGAAGGCCGCGAAGAATCGGATTATATCAAATTGTGGGATATAAACAGTTGAATTTGATTTCTCTTGCAATGGGATCAGTGTTAAATGTGGATATGATTCAAAAGTAACAAGTTTTTCATTTCCTAAAGATGCAGGATTGGAAAATGCAGGCAAGGAAAGAAGAAAGGCTCCCGATCTGGAAGCCTTTCATGAAAAAATGTCAGTATGATTTATTTTATGATGGTAAGCTCATTTATCAGGTTGTGAGCTCCGGCATATTTATCAATCACAAACAGGACGTACCTGATATCAACATTGATTGTACGTTGCAAAGAAGGTTCAAAGGCAATGTTGCCACTCATAGCTTCCCAGTTCCCATCAAAGGCAATGCCGATTAGTTGTCCATCCCCATTAATAACAGGACTTCCCGAATTTCCCCCGGTAATGTCATTATCAGTAAGGAAGCAGGTATACAGCTTGCCATTTTCTCCATACATTCCATAGTCCTTGGCATTGTATAGTTCCTTGAGTTTTGCTGGTACGATAAATTCCTCGTTGGTCGGGTCTTCCTTCATCATTACACCATCAAGAGTAGTGAAATAGTTATAATGAACCGCGTCAGCAGGGAAATAATCAAGCACTTTACCATAGGTCATGCGCATTGTACTATTTGCATCTGGATAATAACTCTTATCGGGTTGCATTTCCCTCAACCCGGCAAGAAATAAACGCTGTGCTTTCTTAATCCTTGATGACAATTGCTGGTTTGCAGCTTGTGCCTTCTGGAAGTTGGCCATAAATGAGGAATAGGTCTGAGAAGCCAGGTCTTTTTGCAATTTCTTCAGGGAAGGCTTTTGAATAAATTCATCAAAATTCTCCTTGCTGCAGAAGATGGATTCATCAAACATTTTATCAACAAATTTCTTGATATCGCCTTTGTATTTCTTGTCTATTAGCGTATAAATATCCGGTTGCTGTTCTGCAGGAATATCTGCACGGAACATCTCGAGCAGTGCTGTGTAGATATTTTTCTCTATCTGCAGATTGTATTCCTTGAAATGGTCAGCCGAAGTTTTCGAGTACTTTTCCATCTGCTTCTTCAGTTCATCCCCTTTTGCTCCGCTTTTCAGGATGGTTTCAATTGCTGCGGCCTGCTGAGGGAAAGAAAAAGCCTGTGATCCAAAAAAGCAAAGTTGGGTATGCCATAGCAAAGGGTAAAGATTTTGCTGCTTGTATTGTCCATATACATCGGCAAATGTGCTAAGCACTTCACCATATTTTTCCTTTCTTTGGGGATCAGCATTTACCCATGTGCCAAAATCTTTCTCAATGCCCTGTTTCAGGGCAATTACATTTAATCGTTTCAAATCCCTGCTTTCACCCACCTTATTCTTCCAGAAATTAGCAATGCCAGCGTAGTTTGAAGCATAGGCAATCTGGACTGCCTTGTCAGCATCCATCCCGGCTTTTTGGATTTCAAGGGTTTTACCCAGGATCTTAATAATTGAAGGATTGATGGCGTTCAAGGTTGCATCAACTCCCCAGGAAGTGCGGTAACGGTCAGTTTGACCGGGGTATCCCCAGATCATGGCAAAATCATCTTTTTTATATCCCTTGATGGAAACCGGTAAAAACCTGCTGCTCTTCATTGGAACATTATCCTTGGAATACTCTGCAGGAGAACCGTCAGGTGCAGTATAAATGCGGAATACGCTAAAATCACCGGTATGACGCGGCCACATCCAGTTATCTGTATCACCGCCGAATTTACCAATGCTTGATGGAGGCGCACCAACAAGGCGAATGTCCTTATAAACATTGTAGATAAATCTGTAATATTCATTCCCGTTGAAGAAGCTCTTTACTTCAACATTGTATTTCCCATCTTCAGAAGCTTCTTTTTTAAGAGATTCGAGCTTCTTGGTGATGGCAGCAGCCCGGTCCTTCTCTTCCATGTCAGGAGTCACAGCTGCAAGTACTTCTGTTGTAACATCATCCATCCTCTTAAGGAATGATACTGTCAGTCCTTCATTGCTCAGCTCTTCATTTTTACTTGTTGCCCAGAAACCATCAGTTAGATAGTCATGGTCAACCGAACTGTGATTTTGAATTGCATCGAATCCGCAATGATGATTGGTGAAAAGCAGCCCCTCTGGAGAAACAACTTCCGCAGTGCAGAATCCGCCAAGGCTGACAATAGCATCTTTCAAACTTGAATGATTGATACTGTATAGCTCATCTGCAGTCAGGTGAAGTCCCATCTTCTGCATATCCACATAATTTAATCTCTCTACAAACATTGGGAGCCACATTCCTTCATCGGGGGCAACCCATGCAAATGATTGTAATCCAAGACTAGCAACAAGGACTAGCGACAATAGCCATTTTTTCATCTTTACTTTTATTAATTGATTTAGAGTTTAATTTCAAATTGAGGGGTTAGAGTCCCAGGGTTTTAATACCCTGATCAAAGACTATATCTTTCGGGATATTAGCTGATTTTAGTTTTTCAATTCCTGCCTTCAGGTCATTTCCCACTATACCATTCTTGTTCAGGTAACTTACAGCCTGATCATAATCGCCATCACCTTCTATCTGGAGAATAAATGAACTCCATTCGTTCATGGCTACCTTTATCTTCTCAAAATCAACCTTAAAAGTGCCATCGGGGTTCAGGCTGAATGCACCTTTCTTTTCAAAGAAGTTGAAGCACATCATGTTAGCTTTTCCATGAGCTTCACCAGCACCGAAACGAACGGAACGGATCAAACCAGCCATGTAGGTGACGTAAGCATCTTCTGTAGTAATACCTTGTAATTCTCCTTTTTCGATAAGTTTTGTAACCAGGAACAAGCCCAGGATATCTGCCTTGCCTTCTTCCCAACCGGAATATTGTTCTTTTAGGGCTTCCCTGACGGTCCCTTTACCAGTAATGGTGTTTTTTATCCCTATTCCATGGGCGACTTCATGAAACATAACATTATCAAAGAAGGCATCAAACTTAATGTTCTTTCTTTGAGCCGGATCAATCAGGATATTGGATATTGGAACCAGGATGTTATCAAATTTAGCCTTCATTGCATTCTTCAGTTGTAATCTCCTGGAACCTTTGGCCAACTGAACTTTTTCATCATTCGGCAGGTTGATGGCAATGGTTTTTCCCCCGCTATTACTGTTTCCTGCATAATACACTATATCATAGGCATTAAGATCAGAGCTTGAGCCAGGGACTTCCTTTTTATATTTAGGGTCGCAAGGCAATTCTTTCTGAAGAGCAGGGAGCATAGCAATGTATTTCTCCAATTTCTTGCTCCAGTCTTTATCCTTCACCAACACAGAAGCTTCATGGGCAGTCTTGATTCCGAAAAGTTCATCTTCATAATTTTCAATAGGTCCGGCTACGAGATCGAGCGTGTTCGACTTCATATCCATCCATGCCATGTCGCTTTTGAAATAATCATCCGTAAGCAAAGCTTCAGCCCGCAAATTGAGGTAATTCTTTAAGCCCGTATCTTCAGCCAATTCTGCAGCTTTTTTCAACAGTTCGGCAGCTTTTTGAATTTTTTCCTTGTAGGCTTCATGATACCATACGCATTTCAGTTTGCCTGATTCGTCCCGCCTTAGAAGAGTGTATTGATTGTTTTTATTTTTATCCTGGAAGGCATTGAACTCTTCTTTGGTCATGTCGGCAGGATAGAAGTTAGCACCTTTTGGTTTCTCACCAATGCCTTTGATAAAGGATTGATTGTTATCAAGGCGATCCCATGGGCCATAATTGATGATGGCGAATTGTTTGGCGGCAGGATCAGATATTGTATCCAGGAATGCGTTCTTATTTCCAAGCGTTTGTTCCCAGAAAATATCATCCATTAACTGAGCAATCTCGATAAAGATTGGCAGCATCTGTTTCTCCTTATCCGATAGTTTACTCAAATCAGTGGTAAGTTTTACGACTGAATATTCATCTACTTTCTGTTGCATTTCACTTTTCATGCTATCGGAGTTAGATGTGTTGCTGGTTCCTGACTTTTTTCCGCATCCTGAAACCAATAGGACCAATGTCAAGAATAGAATAATTGGAAGCGTGGTGATTTTTGACATGACTTTTAAGGATTAGAGGCTTAGTGATTTTTGATGCGAAAGTACTCAAATCGTGCTAACCAGCTGCTAATTGGCAGGATGTAAATCTCTTTTCATCTAGTCTGAAGTTCAGGAATCAAAGAACGCGATTTTTCAAATTGGCTGCGTTGATAATGGGGGATAAATCGATAAACTGACCAATTAAGAGGTTAAGCTGTATGAAATTTCCGGTAAAACAATTCAATGTTTGTTTTAGTTGTAGATCACAGGGATAGAGGACGGAAATAAGAAGTTGATATACAGAAAGATGTAGTGTATTTTAATAAAGATTGAATTACAAAATTAATTTCGGTAAATTAAAGAATGATATAATACTTTATTTATAATTTTGTATTGTTATTGAAATAACAGATTCAATTGTTAATTCAATAACAATAGACAGAGCGGCAACAGGATTTTTAGAATTAACTGATAACTATTGCATGAAAAAGCGACTCTTAATCCGCGATGTTACCCTGCGAGACGGGCAGCAATCTCTTTTTGCGACAAGGATGAACCAGGACCAGGTTGACAGGACCTTACCAGGGTTCAAGGATGCTGGGTTTTACGCTTTGGAAGTCTGGGGAGGCGCCGTTCCTGATTCTGTTATGCGTTACCTTCACGAAAATCCCTGGGCAAGGTTAGAGATTATACATAAAGAGATAGGAGATACCTCTTTACTGACTGCCTTATCAAGAGGAAGGAATCTTTTTGGATATAATCCTTACCCGGATGATGTAATCGAAGGGTTTAACCGGAATGCAATACGCTCAGGCATTTCTATCATGCGTATTTTCGATGCGCTGAATGATACCGATAATATACGTTCAACTGTAAAATTTGTTAAGGAAAATGGTGGCATTGCCGATTGCACAGTGGTGTACACTGTGGATCCTAAATATTCAACCAAGGAAAAGTTAAGGGCTCTTCTTCATGCCAGGCTACTCCCATCGCATATCTTCTCGAAAGAATACTTCTTGGGAAGGGCAAAGGAATTTGAAAAAATGGGTGCTGACATGATCACGGTTAAGGACATGGCAGGGCTGATAACACCAGGTAAAGCAGGCAGGTTGATTCGCCTTCTGAAACAAAATATATCTGTCCCGATTGATTTTCATACCCACTGTACTCCGGGATATGGGCTTGCCTCTACATTGATGGCTATTGTTAATGGAGTAGATATCGTTGACACCGCATTGGCTAGTTTTGCAGGAGGTTCTGCTGCACCATCCTTTGAATTGATCCAGCTCTTCTGCAACAGGATGGACATTGATACGGGCGTGAACCTTCAAGCTGTTGTAGATTTGGATCCAATACTTAGGGATATAAGGAAGGAACTGGCAGAATTTGATTCTACTAAACTCTTCCCAAGGGAGTTCAATATTCTAACAGATACTTTGCCAAGGGATATTGAACAGATGTTTGAGCTAGCAATAGCTTATGCAAAAGCTGATAAGGAAGATGATCTCCTCGAAGTTTGCCACCGCATTGAAAGCTGGTTTGGTTTTCCCGATCCTGACGACAAGATCAAGGAAGCGGAGATTCCCGGTGGTATGTATTCCAATATGCTGGCGCAATTGAAAGCGTTGAAGCTTGAAAAACTTCTTGTAAGGGCTATGGAACTGATCCCAATGGTTAGGCTTGTTTCAGGTTGCCCCCCACTGGTAACTCCCACCAGCCAGATTGTAGGTGTGCAGGCCGTAAATTGTGCAATTGATGAGGCCAAAGGGGATTCAATGTATACTACAAAATCCATCCAGTTTGTCAACCTTGTTAAGGGCGTTTACGGGCATACCCCGGTTCCCATCGATCCTGAATACAGGTACAAGATTGCAGGGGTAAGGGAAGAGACGCCTTATGATACCAAGTATTATCGCAGGCAGGACAACCCCATATTTGAAGAATATGGAGGTGTCAGGCTTGCCAGGGATGAGAAAGAGGAACTCCTTCTTGAATTATTCCCTTCCGTTGCAAATGACTTTCTGAAAAAAAGGGTTGAAGATACCTACCTGGCTGAAATTTACAGGATTGAGGAGGAAAAATACAAGAAGATTGAGGAAGAGAAGCTTAAGTATGATATCCTAACTCCTGAACAAAAAGAGCAGCGTTTACTGGACGGACTTTATAATTATCATTGGTCCAGTTATACTGAAGACGACCCTTCCATTGGTCATTCATAGTTCGCAGTAAGCATCTCAGGTTTTGGTATCTTTGCGGCTTATTCAATACTAATGAACAGGCTGACCAAAATTGCACTTTCCATTCTGTCAGGCGCATTGCTTTCTTGCGCATGGCCCGAGCACGGATTTCCACTTTTGCTTTTTGTTGGATTCATTCCCCTGTTACTGGTCGAAAACGACCTCTTTAATAAGAAAAAGGAGGTAAACTCCTTCTCTGTTTTCTGGTATGCAGCCATTGCTTTTTCTATTTGGAACAGCTTTACCACGTTCTGGATTTATAATGCAGCACTTGTAGGTGTTGTAGCAGCTGTTATTATCAACACCCTTTTAACCTCTTTTGCCTTTTATCTTTTTCATGTCACTCATAGAGTATTGGCGGGAAAGGCAACAGCATATGTCGCATTGATCGGGTATTGGTTATCCTATGAATTTCTTCAGTTGAACTGGGATCTGAACTGGCCATGGTTAAACCTGGGGAATGGATTCGCATCCTATCCTTCCTGGATTCAATGGTATGAATATACCGGGATCTTTGGGGGTTCACTTTGGGTGCTGGTTGTGAATATTTTGCTGTTTCATTTCATCTACCAGCGATTCTTCCAGAAGATATGCAGCCGTGCGGTTGGTATGAAGCTTGGCATTGCTGTTATTCTGACAGTGATTCCCATCATTTATTCCTATTATATATACAGGGGTTATAAAGAGGTAAAATCATCCATTGACGTTATTGTTGTTCAACCTAACCTGGATCCATATTCAGAACAATATTCGGTAGATCCTCAAATGGTAACGGCTCAGATGCTGGCTTCAGCAAAAATAAAAGCTGACAGCCTGGCAGATTTCATTGTTTTCCCCGAAAGTGCCATACAGGAACATGCCTGGGAGGATCAACTGGATTCTCTGTCAAGTGTTCGTCAAATAAGGGCATTTAATAAACAATATCCACTTATGAAGGCAGTGGTTGGGATGTCCACATACAAGATTTTCAATACCGGGGAGCCTTTGACGATCAGCGCCAGGAAATTCAGTGATGCTGACAAGTATTATGACGCATATAACACTGCACTGTATGTGGCAAATAATGGTAGCCTGCAAAAGCATCACAAGTCCAAACTTACTCCCGGCGTAGAAAAAATGCCTTATCCCAGATTATTCAAGTTCCTGGAAAAGTTTGCCCTCGACCTGGGCGGAACAGTGGGAACCCTCGGTTCAGATGCTGAACAAATTCCTTTTATGATCAATGATTCACTTAAGATTGCCCCGGTCATCTGCTATGAATCCGTTTATGGAGAGTTTGTAAATGAATTTGTCTCGAGGGGTGCAAATGCCATCTTCGTCATCACCAATGACGGATGGTGGGGAAATACTCCCGGCCACAGGCAACACTTGCTTTTTTCTGTCCTGAGAGCGATTGAGACAAGAAGAAGTGTTGCCCGCTCTGCAAATACCGGCGTTTCATGTTTTATTAACCAAAGGGGAGATATTTCCCAGCGAACCGACTATTGGGTTCCAGCAGCTATTCGTTCAAAGATGAATACCAACTCAGAAATTACATTTTATGTTAAACATGGTGACTATATAGGCAGGTTTTTCCTTGTGATTGCCGGTCTTATGTTTATTCTGACCCTTGGCATTGGCGTTTTTCGAAAGACATAGCATCAGGTAGCCTTTTCCTTGACCATTTCCTGCATGAAATAATTTTTAATTCTGAGTTTCTGTTATTCACCACCCTATTTCCGGGGTTCACCGATTTTTTATTTCTCAAAACATTCGTGCTGTACAATTTTGCAGAACAAAAATGGATTTGTGCTGTTTATCTGTTATAAACGAAACGCGCTTGGGAAACGAAATAAGTATAAAAACGTATCCTGTGTTTCCTAAATGTTTATCTTTGCAGTTCAATTTTGAAAAGGTATGGATGAGAAACTAAAAATGATTTTGAAAGAAAGCTCGCATTTGTTCATCAAATTCGGCATTCGAAGCCTTTCAATGGATGATCTGTGTCGGGAAATGGGTATTTCGAAGAAGACCCTGTATCAATTCGTTGAGAACAAGACAGACCTCATTTCTCAAACACTTGATTTCGTTGTTCAAGATGCAGTTTGGGCAGTTGAATCAGCAAATAATGAAGGCCGCAATGCAATTGACCAGTTACTAATAGTGAGCAGGAAAGTATGCACCGAAATGCAACATTTTAATCCTTCCATCACTTTTGACCTGCAGAAATACTATCCTGAGATTTACCGAAAGTTCAATCATGGTAAGAAAGAGGTCATTTTCAACAAGATAGTTAAGAACATGCAGCAGGGTATAGCAGAAGGGTTTTACCGTGATGATCTTCCAATTGAGCTAGTGGCCAGGCTTTATGTTCAGAAGCTTGAGTATATTAATGACCCGGAATTTCTACAATCTGAGGACTTTTCCTTTAGTAATATGTTCCAGGTTATGTTCGACAACCATATACGTGGTATTTCAAATTCGACGGGCTTGGAATACTACGAAAAGCAGCTTGCCAATGTCCCTCAATCCAAATAATTGAACACTCAATCAGAAAAATAAAAAGTACATATACAATGAAACAGCTGATTATTCTACTATCGCTCACGTTAACCTGGTCACTTGCAAATCCTTTAAAAGCGCAGCAAGCCCAACAGATGAGCCTGAGTTTGAAACAAGCCCAGGAATATGCAATTCAGCATAACCTGAATATGAAAAATGCGCAAATCGATATAGAACTGGCAAAGAAGAAAATTTGGGAAACCAAGGCTATAGGCCTTCCCCAGATAAGTGCCACCGGATCCTACCAGCATTTATTTTCTGTTCCGGAATTAAGTTTTGGAGGCTTAACGACTATATCGGATAACCGCAAGAGCCAATCATACTCTGTTGCATCTACTGGAACCCCGGGAGACTCTGTCTACCTGAACTATTTCCCTTACGATCCTGTTAAACTGGGTGTTAAGGATAATGCAACCTTAGATATTACTCTATCACAGTTGATTTTTAGCGGCGAATATATTGTCGGTTTGCAAGCTACCAAGGTATTCCTTGAAATCTCCCAGAATAGTCTGCAGTCTGCTGAAACAGATATGAAAGAATCGGTTGCCAATACCTATTACCTGGTTCAGATTCTTGACAGGAACAAGCAAATTTTGTCGCAATCACTCGAAAATCTTACTGCTACACTTGGCCAGATGAAAGAAATGAATAAAGCAGGGTTTATTGAGGATACGGATGTTGACCAGATCGAACTAACTCTCCATACTCTTGAAAATGGGGTTAAGACAATAGATAACCAGATTACAGCTGCATCAGATCTTTTGAAATTCCAATTGGGATTGCCTTTTGAAACAGAGGTGGTGCTTACTGAAAGCCTCGACAACGTCATACAATCCTCTGATATCATGTCTGTTGTTATGAAGCAATTCCAGGTTAAGAACCACATTTCGTACAAAATACTGGAAAACCAGGAAGCAGCCGGCACGTTAAACCTTAAACGTCAGAAAAGTGCTTATCTGCCAAATATGGCCGCATTCTACAAGCATTCTGAGAAAGCTAAAAAAGCCGGTATTGACTTTACCATGAAAGATATGGTAGGGGTTTCTCTTAATATTCCCATTTTCTCCAGTGGTCAGAGGAATGTAATGGTTCAGGAAAGGCAGCTTGAGCTCGAGAAGATAAAGAATAGTAAAGAAACTGTTGCCCAGGGATTACAGCTCGATTTCATCAAATCACGGAATGACCTGAACTCTTCATACGATAAATTCATGAATGAAAAGAGAAATATAGAGCTTACTGACCGGATCTACAAAAAGACATTGGTTAAATACAAAGAGGGTGTTTCTTCAAGTATGGATCTGACAAATGCTCAAAATCAATACCTGACTGCCCAAAGTAATTATTTCAATTCCTTGTATTCCTTGCTTACTGCAAAGAATAAGCTGGAGAAAATGCTGAACATCCAATAATCAAACATAAATACCTGATACAGATCAATATAAATCACTGACAACATAAACCTTATTTATATGAAAACCAATCTTATGCAATTGAAAAAAGGAATCAGCATCTGCCTGATCATCCTGTTGGCAGCATGCAGCAGCACTGTTGATAAAAAAGCAGAACTCGACAAACTCAAGAAACAACACGATGACATTGCTGACCAGATCAAAAAGCTGGAAACTGAGCTCAAACTCACAGATAGTGCATCGGTTAACTATACGGATGTAGTAGTAACAGAAGTGAAAGCATCAGAATTCAATCATTATATAGAAGTTCAGGGAAAGGTTGACGGGGAGGATAATGTTGCAGTTGCGCCCCAGGCTCCAGGCATTGTAACCAATGTTTACGTTAAGGAAGGTGACATGGTTCGTAAAGGCCAGGTTCTTGCTCAACTTGATGATAATGTTTTACAGCAGCAGATTGCTGGCCTTAACCAGCAACTTGCCTTTGCAACCAATATTTTCAATAAGCAAAAAGCTTTATGGGATCAGAAAATTGGTAGTGAAGTTCAGTTCCTTACAGCTAAGAATAACAAGGAGTCCCTGGAGAAAAACCTGGCAACTATTCAGCAGCAGGTGGATATGTACAAAATCAAATCCCCTATCAATGGTTCTGTTGAAGAAGTTGGTGTAAAGGTAGGTCAGATGGCTGCTGCCGGTGCTGTTCCAGTGTTCAGGGTAGTGAATTTCAGTTCCGCCAAGATCGTTGCTGATATTGCTGAAGTTTATGCTCCCAAAGTAAAGCCCGGCAACGAAGTCCTGGTTTATTTCCCTGATTTTAAGGAAGAGATGAAATCAAGCATACGTTTTAGCAGTAAGTATATCAATCCAACTAACAGGACTTTCCAGGTAGAGGTTCGTCTCGGACAGGGTAAGGTTGACTTCAGGGCTAATATGATAGCTGTTGTTAAGATCAATGACTATCATAATTCACATGCAATAGTTTTGCCTGTCAACCTGGTGAAGGATTCGCAGGATGGAAAATTTGTTTATACAACAGCCCTGGAAGGTGGGAAAACTGTTGCCCGAAAATTGAAAGTTGAGGTTGGACAGATCTATAACGGACTTGCAGAAATCACCTCGGGGTTGAAGGATGGAGATAAAGTAATCAGTACTGGTTTCAATTCACTGGTTGAAGGACAAGCTGTTAAGATTAAATAATCAGGCTCTTTCTCACTGAAGATAATAATAACATATCACCTGGATGTTCCGCATACAGGTGTAGACAATAACAATATGTTTTATGGAAAAGAAGAAATTTAAGGAATTCTTTGCTACCAGTTGGGCAATTGATAACAAGACCAGTATTTATGTGCTGGCGATCTTTATCACATTGTTGGGTATCCAAAGTTATATGAACATTCCCAAGGAACAGTTCCCTGAGATCATTATTCCTACAATCATGGTGAATACGGTGTACCCGGGAACTTCACCATCGGATATGGAAAACCTGGTTACCCGGCCAATTGAAAAACAATTAAAAGGGGTAAATGGAGTAAAAAAGATCACCAGCAATTCCTTACAGGATTTTTCGATTGTAGTTATTGAATTTTATACTTCTGTTGATGTAGCAGAAGCAAAGCAGAGGGTAAAAGATGCTGTTGATAAAGCAGGAACCGACCTGCCTAACAACCTGCCCAAGTCACCGGATGTCATGGAGATCGATTTCTCCGAAATCCCCATCATGTATATACAGCTATCCGGAAAATATGACCTGGAGCGGCTGAAGAAATATGCGGATGTTGCTCAGGATAAGATTGAGGGATTGAAGGAAATAACCCGAGTGGATATTGTTGGAGCACTGGATCGTGAGATCCAGATAGATGCAGATATTTATCGCATGCAGGCTGCAAATGTCACATTTTCGGATATTCAGCGAGCTATATCTTCAGAGAATCTTACCATATCAGCTGGAAGCATAAGCAGTTATGGTATGAAAAGGTCTATCCGGGTTGTTGGTCAGTTTAACAACATAGATGTGATCAGGAACCTGGCGTTCAAATCATCGAGCGGGGCCCTTGTTTATCTCAAGGATATTGCAACGATCACTGATGGGTTTAAGGAACAGGAAAGTTTCTCAAGGTTAAATGGTGAGAATGTTATCACCCTGAATGTTATCAAGAAATCCGGGCAAAACCTGATCAATGCTTCTGATAAGATCAAGGATCTCATTAAGAAGGATCTGCAGGGGAAGGCCTATCCTACTGACCTGAAAGTAACGGTTACAGGTGATATGTCGCGTTACACCCGCAACACACTTGAAGAGCTGAACAATACCATTGTGCTGGGATTCATCCTGGTAACCATCATACTTATGTTCTTCATGGGATTCACCAATGCATTTTTTGTCGGTTTATCCGTTCCCTTGTCTATGTTTGTGGCGTATATGATCATGCCAAGCCTGGGATTTACCATGAACATGATCGTGATGTTCGGGTTCATCTTTGCCCTTGGGATTGTAGTGGATGATGCTATTGTTGTTATTGAGAATACGCACCGCATCCATAAGAAGGAGCCTGACATTATCAAGGCTGCCAAGCAGGCGGCTGGTGAAGTTTTCCTGCCTATCCTCTCAGGTACTCTCACAACACTGGCACCATTCTTTCCGCTTGCGTTCTGGCCCGGTATTGTTGGGAAGTTCATGTATTACATGCCAGTAACCCTCATTTTGACCCTCTTTGCTTCACTTTTCGTAGCTTACGTTTTCAACCCCGTTTTTGCCACAACATTCATGCGTCATGAATATGATGAACCCGATACGAAAAAATCGAGGCGAATTATGTGGAGGAACATTTTCATTGCCCTTGGATTATCTGTTATCCCTTACCTGGTTTTTGCCGCAAAACATTCTGAGGTTGCATTTGGAATCGGGAATTTCTTCGTGTTTGTTGCTTTGCTTATCCTCTTCTACCACAGGGTTCTAAAGCTTATGATTGCATGGTGGCAGGAAACAGCCTGGCCTTACCTGATGGAGATCTATCACCGTCAGCTTGTATTCTTCCTGAAGGGTAAGAATCCTTATGTACTCCTTGGTGCAATTACCGTCTTATTCTTTGCAACCTTTTTCCTTGTAGGTGCCAGGAAACCAAAAGTGTTGTTCTTCCCTGATAATATGCCGAATACAATTAATGTTTTCGTCAAATTGCCGGTTGGAACTGATCAGAAGGTAACGGACTCAGTTACTAAAGTGGTTGAAGGCAGGATTAATGGTGTCCTTGGTAAGAACAATCCCAATGTTGAATCTGTAATCACAAATGTAGCCACTGGTGCCGGTGAAGGAATGTTCGACCGTTCTTCCTCCTCTGAAAAGGGTAAGGTGACTGTTAATTTTGTTGAGTATAAATTCCGGCAAAAAGGAATCAATACAACCAATTACCTTGATCAGTTCCGTGAAGCCGTTAAAGGTATTCCAGGAGCCGAAATCAATGTAGAAAAAAACAGGATGGGTCCTCCGACCGGTAAACCGATCAACATTGAAGTAACAGGTGAGAACCTTGATGACCTGATCCATGATGCTGAAGCTTTCCAGAATTACCTGGATTCCATCCAGATACCGGGAGTGGAAGATCTGAAGACTGATTTCACTGCCATCAAGCCGGAAATAGTCCTGAATATTGATCGTACCCGTGCCAACATTGAAGGAATCTCGACGGGCCAGATCGCTCAGGAGATTAGAACTGCAGTTTTAGGACTGGAAGTGTCGAAGTACAAGGAAGGGGAAGATGAGTACCCGATCCAGCTTAAATATTCAAAGGAGACCAGGGAGAATGTCAATAACCTGCTCAACCTGAAGATCACTTACAGGGATATGAACAGCGGCTTGCTTCGTTCCATCCCGTTATCATCGGTAGCAACCATTGGATACACTGATACCTACGGTGGAATTAAGCGTCAGAACCTGAAAAGGATCATTACCATCTCGAGTGATGTGCTCTCTGGCTATACTGCAAATGAGATCGTGCCTCAAATCGAGAAGCTGGCAGCTTCATTCCCAAAACATGAAGGAATTGATATTTCACTTACCGGTGAACAGGTTGACCAGCAGGAGGCAGCAAGTTTCCTCTCGATGGCCATGATGATAGCCATTGGATTGATATTCTTTATCCTGATCACACAGTTCAACTCTCTGAGTAAGGCGTTACTGATCCTTAGCGAAGTATTCTTCAGCATTATTGGTGTGCTGCTGGGAATTGTGATTTTCAATATGGATATTTCAATCATTATGACCGGTCTGGGTATAGTAGCCCTGGGAGGAATTGTTGTAAGAAACGGAATCCTGATCGTTGAATTCATTGACACGCTCAAGGAGAGAGGATTAAAAACCAGGAACGCTATCATACAGGCTGGTAAAATCCGTGTTACCCCGGTAATTCTTACTGCTTCAGCAACCATCCTCGGATTGGTTCCTTTAGCTATCGGATTGAACCTTAACTTTATGACCCTCTTAACTGAGCTGAATCCACATATTCATGTAGGGGGTGATAATGTAATGTTCTGGGGCCCATTGTCCTGGACAATCATATTTGGCCTTAGCTTCGCTACCTTCCTTACACTGATCTTTGTTCCCGCCATGTATTACATCACCTATGTGATGAAAATCAGAATGGCCAGGAGAAAGTCAAACAGGATTTACCGGAAACAATTAGCCAAAACAGCGTAATTGCAACACATTATTTTGTGTGAAAAATATGATATAATTATGTTTTAAATTCTTAGTGAATTCTTTGTGGCTTTGTGGCTTCGTGGCAGATTTTATTGCCACAAAGTCACAAAAACACAAAGTAAACACAAAGGAATTGCTTCAGACCTATCTCAGGCTGTATAAATCATTAGAGGAAGTTTGCAAATTTGGTAAGCTGCTCTGATGATTTTTTTATTCGAACTGGCAGCATTCGGGATAAGAAGTTGATCTTTTTATTATTTTAGCATAGATTTGCTTGAAGCTACCTTAACTCATCCTTCCAATAGTCGTTTTCATTCATGTTTCCAACTAAGAAAGAAGCCGGGCATTTAACGAATCAATTTCTTACCAGTGCTGCCCGCTATTTTACTGCAACCGAAAACTGGCAAAACGACATCAGGCATCTCCTTGCCAAACTCACACTGATTACAGGGTCCAGCAGGGTTAGTCTTCAACAATGGCAGTCAAAATCAAATTCAGAACATCAAGTCTTTGAATTAACCCGAACCTGGTGCAGATCCAGCGACCTGGACAATGAAGGACTGTATGTTGTCTGCAGGGGCAAAGCAAAAGTCGAACTTCTCAAATTGCTTTGTTCCGGCCAGCAAATTCATCTATTATCTTCTGAAGCTAAGGCAGGCTGGAATGTCGAACTCAATGAATTTGGTATAGAATCATATTCAGGATTTCCCATCCTCGTAAATGAGAAACTATGGGGTGTTCTTGGTTTTGAGTTTACTTTGGGAAGCAAAACATGGGACTCATCTGAACTGAGTATATTGTCTGCTTTTACTGCACTCCTGGGAAGTATAATTGAAAATGAACAGACTTCGCCAGCCGATCACCTTAATAATTCCTATTTTGAAGAACTTTTCCACAGTTCGCCTGCCGCGATTGTTGTGCTTGACCAGAATGGAATTGTTGAGAGCGTGAACAGGGAATTTACCAGGCTGTTTCAATATGAGCAGGCTGAGATCAAAGGACGTAAAATTGATGAGTTTTTGCCTTCTGATTTTGACAAGGAATCCGCTGTCCAACTTACCGACAGGATACTTGAGGGTGAACGGATAGCGCATGAAGGAGTAAGATACAGAAAAGACGGTTCCCCGGTTTTCGTTACCATTGTTGGAACCCAGTCGCAGCCTGATCATAAGCAGCCTCGGGTATACAGCATCTATTACGATATCACCGATAAGGTAATTGCACAGGAAAAGCTGAAGGAGAGCCAGGCTCGTTTCGAATTATTGTTTGAATCAGCCAATGATGCAATATTTCTTTTGAAGGAAGGGATTGTTTTTGAGTGCAATGCCCGTACCCTTGAGATGTTTAAATGTACACGTGAAGAGATCATTGGCAGGACGGCTATAGATCTAAGCCCCCAACGTCAGCCAAACGGAATTCCTTCTTTAAAGCTTGCCGTCAAATATAACAAGGCTGCTCAAGGCCATGCGCAACAATCATTTGAGTGGATGCATCAGCGTCTTGACGGCTCCCAGTTTATGGCCGAAGTAAGTATAAACGTCTTTGAATGGAAAGGTGAATCCTTTGCACAGGCAATTGTGAGGGATATCACAAGGCGAAAGAAAACAGAAACATTACTCAGGCAGCGATTTGAGTTCATAACATTTCTCAGCAGGGTTTCTGCAGATCTGATAAATCTTGAATCTGATAAGATTGATGAATCCATAAATGAATTGCTGGCATATTCAGGTTCCTTTAGCGGAAGCAACAGAGCTTTCGTTTATTTGATCAACCATGAAGCAATTCAACTTCACTTATCCTACAAATGGATTGCAGATACTTCGGTATCAGCTTTTGTTCTGGATCAGATACTAATTTCCGATCTGCCGGGAGTTTATCAGAAATTAGTAAAGGGGGAAACGGTAATTAAAGCGGTTCCTCTTATGAATACCAGGTCAGAAGAGGCATTGCTGGCTGAAATATTGGATTTGTCCAACATTGTTTCCTATGTGATTACCCCCCTGACCGTTTCCGGAAAGTTCATGGGAATGATCGCTTACTTTGCTGATAAGGAATTTGAGGAATGGAATGATGAGGCCGTCAATCCGCTCAAACTTACAAGCCAGATGATAGCAAATGCTATTGAACGGAGCAGGGTAGAGCATGAATTGAAAAATGCAAAGGAAAAAGCCGTAGAATCTGATAAGTTGAAAACCGCTTTCCTTTCCAGCATGTCGCATGAGATCCGTACTCCTATGAATCACATCCTGGGATTTATAGAGTTACTGAAAGATCCCGGGCTTACGGAAAAGGAAAAGAAGGAATTCATGACCATTGTAAAAAGCAGTGGGAACCTCCTTCTCAAACTGATCGATGATATTATCGATATTGCCAAGCTTGAATCCGGGCAGTTACTGATTAACCAGGTTGACCTTGACCTCGATAAATTCATGGATGACCTGTATATTTCCTTCAGTGATCAACTGAGGTCTATAGGAAAAGGCAGGATTGAATTCAAGATTTTGAAGCCGGAAAGGCTGGCTACCAAGACCATAAAAACGGATCCCCTGCGCCTTCAACAGATTGTTTCAAACCTGCTTTCAAACGCTTTGAAGTTTACACTTGAAGGGAAGATTACATTCGGTTACACACTGTATTCAGATAATAAGCTGCATTTCTTTGTAGAAGATACGGGGATAGGAATACCTGAAGAAAAGCACTTGGAAGTTTTTGAGAGATTCAGGCAACTGGACAGCAGTTACGCCAGGGAATACAGCGGGACCGGGCTGGGTTTGGCCATATCAAAAGGGTTGGTAGAATTGATGCAGGGAGAAATCGGGTTGGATTCGGAACCAGGTATGGGATCAAGATTCTTTTTCACAATCCCGTTTACACCTGTCAAACACAAGACCGAAGATACAGGATTGAAGTCATTGGCTACCAATGAATACAATTTTTCTGGTAAAACAGTTCTGGTAGTTGAAGACGATGAAATCAATTTCAGGTTCCTCGAGATCGTCATTCACAAGACGAAAGCGAAAGTGATCCGTGCACTTACAGGTAGGGAAGCTATCGATATTTCACTGGGACAGGCTATTGACCTTGTCCTGATGGATATTCAAATCCCTTTGATAGATGGTTATATTGCGACAGCTGAAATTAAAAAGGTGAAGCCTGATTTGCGGATTGTTGCACAAACCGCGCATGCCCTGGCTGAAGAAAAGACCAAATGCCTGGAATCAGGTGCTGATGACTATTTATCAAAGCCAATCAATCGCAGGGACCTTCTCTCAAAAATGTCATTATTTCTCGGTGAAAAGAAAAATTCTTAACCTTTATTAATCTCTTCAATTCAAACAGGTTATTTAAGATAATTCAGTATTTTTTCTTAAATTTGCCCTCCATTTAAAGATGGGCAAATCTATGGAGAAAACAAAGGTTTTATTTGTCTCACAAGATATCACTCCGTTCCTGAAGGATAGCCCTATGGGTTTAATATCCAGGCATTTGCCTCAGGGGATCCAGGAAAGGGGGCGTGAAATACGCACGTTCATGCCACGATTTGGTAGCATCAATGAACGACGTAACCAGCTTCACGAAGTTATCCGCTTGTCGGGTATGAACCTGATCATAGATGATACTGACCATTCCCTGATCATTAAAGTTGCCTCGATACAGTCTGCCAGGATGCAGATTTATTTCATAGACAACGAAGATTATTTCCATCGGAAATTTGTATTCCGGGATAAGAATAATGCTTTTTTCAACGATAATGATGAGCGATCAATATTCTTTTCCAGGGGGGTAATTGAAACTGTGAAAAAACTTGGATGGGCCCCTGATATCGTGCATTGTCATGGATGGATGACCAGCCTGGTGCCTTTGTATATTAAGAAAGCCTACAATGACAATCCATTGTTCAGTGACACACGGATAATCATGTCGATTTATGATGATGACTTTTCTGAGGCATTGGATGTTAATTTTGCTTCGAAAATCAAGTATGAAAATATCGCGGCCAAAGATCTTAAACACTATAAGAAGCCAAACTTCGTTAACATGATGAAGGCAGCCATTGATTTTTCAGACGGAGTTGTGATCGGGAGCCAGGAAATAAATCCTGAAATTTCGGAATACCTTGCACAAGTAGGGAAACCCGTTCTTCCGTTTAATTCTTCTGATAAGTATATTGATGCCTATAATGAATTTTATGAAGAAGTTCTCCAGGCGCAACCTGTCGAATAGTTTTTCAAACCGTTAACGATTTAAATTAACTGATCTAATTCTGCCGGCCTTGAATGCATACCGATTTGCCAAACGTTTAGTTTTTTCCCTGGTTTCTTTGTTGATTGTATTTTCCTGTAAGAAGGATCTCAATCTTGTTGGATTGGATTTGATATCTCCGGATGAACTCCTGAAGCTTGGTTATGTTGACACTGTTCATATCGATGCTTATTCTGTAGCTGACGATTCAATCAAAACTTTCGATTTATCCGCAGCTCTTGTGGGTAGTACAAACGATCCTGTTTTTGGACGTACAACTGCTAACTGGTTTGGGCAGATCAATCTTGCGGTCGAACCTACCAATTTTGGTACAAATGCAGTCTGTGATTCAGCCTTTCTTATGCTTCCCTATTCGGGTTCCTACGGTGATACTATGAGTAATATGACAGTCCATATTTATCCCCTTCTGGAAGATATTCTGGACTCGGTTCACAAATATTCAAATGCCACCATTCAATACGATGTAAATAACCCACTTGGCGAACTCACTTTTACTCCCCGTCCACACGACAGCATTTATTTTGATGGAGCAAAGAATGCCCCTTACCTTCGTATCCGTCTGAATTATCACTTTGGTGCAAGCATTGTCAATGCTGATACATCCGATCTTGCTACCAATGCAAAATTTGTGAAGTTATTTAAAGGCATTGCCATGGTAGCTGATCCATCTCAAGGTGTCGGTACCGGTGCAATCCTCCAGTTTGCTGTTACGAGTGGTACCAGCAGGATTGATATGTATTACCACAATGCTACCGATACCTCCACCTATAAGTTCTATATCAATTCGAATTGCAAGAGGTTCAATCATTTTGAACACGAAAACTACCAGGGGGCGTCACCAATACTTCAGCAGCAGATTGCCGGTGACAGCCTGCTCGGGGATAAGTTCCTGTTTGTTCAGGCGAATGGGGGGATTAAAGTAAAGCTGCGATTCCCTTATATCAAGAATTGGGCGAAATCACAAAAAGTAATCATCAACGATGCCAGGTTGATACTAACAAATGCTTCGCCTTCAGCAAGCTTTCCAGCACCGTCTACCATCTCCATATACCCGATTGCAGATGATGGAACAATCTCTACTTCCTACCTGATTGACGACTCCGAAACCTATTATGATTTTGGAGGAAGCTATATGGCTTCAGGAAACTATGAATTCAGGCTGACAAGGTATATCCAGCAGATATTGACAGGAGCCGGGAAGGATAACGGCCTGTTCCTGTTAATTCCGGGTTCGTCAGTACAAGGTGGCCGCCTCGTTCTTAATGGTACCAAGTCGCCTTCTTCACCTCTTAAGTTGTATATTAAATACACAGTAGTCAAGGACAATTAATTGTCGGATCAAATCGTGAATCATCTGGTATTTAAAATAATTGTATGAGATATCAATTCCGGTTTCTTTGAGTTTACTGGTAATAATTGATTCACAATATGCAGGGACAGGGATTTCTTAAGAATATGGTTTTCAGCAAACTGTTTTACCGGAATACCAGCTTTCAAATAAATTAATGATAATGGTTTATGTCCGCTTATTTCGGATACCATTCATTTCAACTTCAGCCTTGAAATGATACTGATTTACAAGGCAATCACAAAGAAATTCAACCAGTCTATTACAAATCAGGGTTGTGTAAATTAATGTTCTAAGAACTTACGTTAAGAAAGAAATAGTAAATTTGACAAGCATTATAAAAGGTTCGATTTAAAGTTGTTGTTGATTTTCTAATGTCTCATCCAGATACTCTACTCATATGTGCGGAATCGTTGCTTATTTAGGCCCTAAAGAAGCCTACCCGATATTAATGAATGGATTGAAAAGGTTGGAATACCGCGGGTACGACAGCGCAGGTATTGCACTGCTCAACCATGGTTTACAGGTTTTCAAGACCAAGGGAAAAGTTTCTGATCTTGAATTGCTTTTAGAAGATAAAGATGTTGCCGGGACTATAGGAATAGCCCATACCCGATGGGCCACCCATGGTGAACCCAATGATGTAAATGCTCATCCGCATGTTTCACCCGATGGGAAGCTTGCCATCATTCATAACGGGATTATTGAGAATTATGCGATCCTCAAGGAGGAAATGAAGCAAAGAGGTTATGTATTCAAAAGCGATACCGATACCGAAGTTCTTGCATACCTTATACAGGATGTACGTGAACACGAAAAGACCGATCTCCCTGAAACCGTAAGGTTAGCGCTTAGCCAGGTTACCGGTGCCTATGCCATCGTAGTATTATCCCTCGAAGATCCGGGAATGCTGGTAGCAGCCCGTAAAGGAAGCCCGCTGGTTGTAGGTATAGGCGAAGGAGAATATTTCATGGCTTCGGATGCAGCTCCAATTGTGGAATATACGCGCCAGGTTGTTTATCCTGGTGAAGAAGAGATCGTGGTTGTTGACCTCAAGGAAGGAATCAGGATCATTACCATTGCCAATACAGAAAAGACCCCTTATATACAGACCCTGGAACTAAACCTGAGTGCCTTGGAAAAGGGAGGCTTTCCGCATTTCATGCTTAAGGAGATTTATGAACAGCCACGCACAGTGCGCGACAGTATGAGGGGACGACTTAACATGGAGCAGGGAATAGTTGTGCTTGGGGGTATGCAGGATTATTCACGTAAGCTTATCAATGCCAGGCGAATCATTATTATTGGGTGCGGGACTTCCTGGCATGCCGGCCTGGTTGGGGAATACCTCATTGAGGAACTGGCAAGGATACCTGTCGAAGTAGAATATGCCTCTGAATTCAGGTACCGCAATCCCATCATTTATGAAGACGATGTGGTAATTGCAATTTCGCAATCTGGTGAAACGGCAGATACCCTTGCTGCCATTGAAATGGCCAAGTCGAAAGGTGCCACTATACTAGGAATTTGCAATGTTGTTGGATCCTCCATTGCCCGGGCCACACATGCAGGTTCCTATACCCATGCCGGGCCGGAAATCGGCGTGGCATCAACCAAGGCTTTTACCAGCCAGGTAACCATTCTCACCCTGCTGGCGCTAATGTTAGCTGAAAAGAAAGGCTGCATTGCTGCCTCGCGTTATTACAGGCTGCTTCACGAACTGAATTCCATCCCCGAAAAACTTGAGCGGACCCTGCAATTCAGCGACCAGGTAAAACATATAGCCGAGATTTTCTGCAAAACTTCAAATGCATTATATCTCGGAAGGGGGATCAATTTCCCAGTTGCCCTGGAAGGCGCTTTGAAGCTTAAGGAGATATCCTACATCCATGCTGAAGGTTATCCTGCGGCAGAAATGAAACATGGCCCTATCGCCCTGATTGACGAAGCCATGCCCGTGCTGGTCGTTGCCACAAGAAAAGGGCATTACGATAAGGTGGTTAGCAACATCCAGGAGGTAAAGGCCCGTAAAGGCGTTATCATCGCCATTGTTTCAGAAGGAGATGAGCAGGTTTGCAGTTTGGCGGATCATTGCATCGAAATTCCAGAGACTGATGAAATGCTGGTGCCGCTGCTCGCTGCTGTTCCGTTGCAACTGCTTGCTTATCATATGGCCCTTCTTCGCGGTTGCAATGTTGACCAGCCAAGGAATCTGGCAAAGTCGGTGACCGTGGAGTAGATTTCAGTAGTAAATCTTTGGTCGTTTAGAGGCCCTTGACTTTCAGAAGTTTTTTCTGATCTCACTTCAGGAAAATATCAATATGTATTTGTAGTAGCGAAAGGTAGTTTGAAATTCATTTTTAAACGGTGTACCTTATCTACCAAATGTAGTCGACTAATATAAAGTCAATAACCTTGCTGAGAAAGTGAGGTTTCCAGTTACAGGTAGCCATCATTTAACCCAAATGCTAAGCAGCTGAGCAATACAGGATAAGGAAAGATTTTTATATAATTTTCGGTGGCTGAGTGTTAAGGTTATATATTAGTTAGCCACTATGCAATGATAGGCACAGAGGACATTCATTACATAACTGCTCATAACCTTAACAATTACAATAATAAATGAAAACCATATATTCGAATTTTGCACTACTGCTTTTTTTTGCCTTTACACTCACTTCTTATGCACAGAATGGTCAGACGCTATCAATTGATGAGGGTGGCGATTATCCTATCCTTAGAAATGATGCAAATCATCCTTGTATTACACCAGAACAATATAAAATTATTGAGAAGCAATGTGTCGCTAATATTAAATTACTTGGTCTTGAAAATGTCGGTCACAAAGGAACAAATACTACATCTTTCATCTGGCCGCTAAAAACAGCTAATGGCTTAAACGATTGCAGCTATTATTATATTGGTAATTATCTTGATCAGGATTCTACAAGCCCAGGAATAAAAGATTGGAATTGCGGATTGGTTACCTATGATGGTCACCAAGGGACGGATATATGCACATATCCATACCCGTTCTATAAAATGGATAACAATCAAGTAGAAATAATTGCAGCAGCTTCTGGTACTATTATAAACAGAGTTGATGGAAATTATGACAAGAACTGCGATTGGAGTAATGGGAATGCAAATTATATTACAATTCAGCATGCTGATGGTTCAGTTGCTATGTACTGGCATATGAAAATGAATTCTCTTACAACGAGGCAAATTGGCCAAACGGTTGTTGCCGGAGAATATTTAGGCATAGTTGGCAGTTCAGGGGCATCTTCAGCGCCACATCTTCATTTTGAGGTCCTGAGCGGGATTACAATTAACACGTTAAACGATGCTTATTCCGGACCATGCAATACTTTAAATGCTAATTCATGGTGGGCAGTCCAAAAGCCATATACCGAACCTGCAATAATTGAGGCTTCCGTTCATCCCATGTTGGCTGTTCTTCCTCCTTGCCCTGCTACGGAAACTCCAAATGAGGATAGTTGTTTTGCAGCCGGAAGTTCGGCTAAGTTTTATACTTTTTACAGAAATGAAACTGCAGGAATGGTTGACAGTATGCGTATAGCCAATCCGGATGGGACAACATTCACCAGTTGGACGCACACTAGCAATGTGAGTCATTTATGTTCTTATTGGATTTCAACAAAAACATTACCTACAGTTGCGGGAACGTATAATTTTGAAGCAAAATACAATGGAATGATGTGCTCTAAAAGTTTTACTATTGAATGTGGCACAGCAGGAATATCAGAGAATAAGTCTGGCTCAGCTATTTATGCTTATCCAAATCCTTTATACTCTTCAACAACCTTATGGTCAGACAAAACATTTAAAAACGCTATCCTGACAATCTACAACTCATTCGGGCAACAAGTGAAACAAATAAAAAATATTTCTGGACAAACAGTTACTTTTCATCGTGAATACTTGCCATCTGGGCTATATTTTCTTCATCTAATTGAAGGTGATGAAATATATACAACATACAAATTACTCATCACAAACAATTGACGATTAAACAATTGTAACTGAACAGAAGCTAACAGTAACTGCAAGAAATTGGCGGTACAGAGGTTAAATGTAATTATGTACTTCGAAATCGCTTACTTCTTGTAGATGCTTAACGTTAACATTCCAAAAATACGCCTCCACAAATAAACAGGTCTCCCGGGGCAGCGCTTTTATCCAGTCTAAATGTATTGCGATTTAGTTTCGCATAACTTGATTTTTTTTATTCCCGAAATACGAAAACAATTTACAGCCATAAGCTTTCTTCCAAAATCAATAAGAGCATTCATAACCCGGAGATATTCAAATACTTTACCAGTGTTTGAGAATTATAAAGGCTTTTGGAAACGTTAAAAGTTCCGATGGACCACTATATTCAGGTTCATAGGGCGGGTATGGAGCCAGGCTGAATCAAAATCTCAGTTCTTCGTAAACCTGAGCAGCTGTTTAAGTGCCGAGTCTTTCATGCACTTCAGCAAATAATTACCTGGAGGCAGGCTGCTGATATCTATGGAATCACTCTTAGGACGGTCAATGGTCAGTACCTGCCGTCCCTGAAAATCAGAAACTTCCAGCCTGTCATAGAAGGCATTCCCGGGAGTTTTCAGGTAAATTATATTTGCTGCCGGGTTTGGGAAGACAGTAACAATTTCACGAATACCCGGCTCATTTATTGAATTGGCAAATGAATTGAAAAGCCAGAGATAAGCTTCCCCAAATGCTTCTCTCCAAAGCTGCTCATTGTGTTGCCCGCCCAGGACAATCTTGTTAAAAATATTTGTCTGCTGAAACCCAATACCAATAAGGGAATCATTCATCCGTTGCATCTCACCCACCATGCCTGTACTTTCATTCGTTCCGCACAACTGGTAAATGCGCATATCAGCCTGTTTGCCTGCCTGTCGGGTAAAATCCCAAATGCTGTCGGAATACCAATAGGAAGGCGAAAACAATCCAAGTTTGCTGAATACTTCCTGGTTGGCAAGCCCTCCATAATGCGATATCAATCCTCCCAGCGAACTACCCATCAGGGCTGTGTGCTCCCTGTCTGGATTTGTACGATAATGCTGGTCAATATAAGGCTTGAGTGTTTCCACGATAAACTGCATATATTTTTCCCCATCTCCTCCGCCATAGTCGGGGTTAAACCAGGGAGTATATTCCCCTATACGGTCTGCTCCCCCGTTATCGATACCGACTACCAGTGGAACCTGGTAACCCTGGCCTGCTAGATTGTTCAGTGTTTCATCCACTTCCCATTCCCCGGCAAATGAAGTATAAGAATCGAACAGGTTCTGGCCGTCATGCATATACAGCACAGGATAATCTTTCCCCGAAGTTTCATAATCAGGGGGGAAGTATAGCCAAATCCTGCGGTGGCGGTCAAATTGTGGCATGTAGAAATCGGTGCTCATTACTATCACATTGGAAGCCGCTGTTGTTCCACCACCGCTGTTATCCGCCCAGTTGAGTATGCTCACATGAGCTGTCAGCCCATTGCCATAAGTGAAACTGCGGTTTGAAATCTCTTCACCGGATGCTCCTTTTTCAACATTAGCCCAGGAGCCTCGTGTGAATTTGAACAGAATAGTCGTTTGATCAGATTGGGCAGGCAAAGTAATTTCCCATTTGCCCTGGTCGTTCCGATGCATTTTGCCAGCAGTGTCTCCCGGGTTCCATCCATTAAAATCGCCGGCGATATAAACAGTATCCTCGGCAGGCGTATACGATGGAACCGCATCAATGATAAAGGTAACCTGGGCAGTTACCGTGACGGACAGGAGACTCAACAGAGCCAATCCGAGCAGATGGATTTTTTTCAATGGAGTGAAATAAGTTGGTACTACTGCTTTTTAAAATGGCAATCAGAATCAATGAGCAATTTACGTAAAATGCGATTCGAGCTAACCAGGAACGTGGATGAAATAACAAAGCTGAAGAGTAAGCGAGCATCATTCTCCGGTTTTACCCCGTTATTAAATAAACTCACTACCACAAATGAGTATTTTTACTTGAACCTTCATTAAAGGCTATTCCAATAAAAAACCCCGGATTACCGGGGTTGCGACTTTATCCGACCATAATGAACTATAAATTAGTTTTTTGATAGTTTGATTTTTAATACGCTCAATTCGCCGACCGCAATGGCAACGGATGTTTCCTGTGATGCATAACCCGGTTTCTTTATTGATACCCTGTAAGTTCCGGCAGGAAGGGTCCGTACATGAAAACCACCTTTGTCAGCTGTTCTCTTGGCAATTTCCGACATTTTGCGATTTCCGTTTACAATGTCTCCATTACCATTTGGTGTGATCATAACAGTTGCTCCCTTTACAGGTTCTAATGTTGCAGAATCAGTAACAACACCCCTCATACAGATGGACCTCCCGGCATTAATAATTAATTTGTTCACTGTTTTAAAGCCAGAAAAGAAACCCGGCTCAGATGAGCGAATGACCTCAATCAGAGTTTCAATGTTATTAAGCGCTTCACTTGCAGTCGTAAAAGCATTTCCCAGCCTGACAGTTTCCTGTTTCCTTGCTGCGGTTCCCAAACGGGGCTTTGGAATTGCGCAAACAAAATCATATATGGCTTGCCTGAACTTTTCCTGGCTTGCTTCATTTATACCATACCCGAAGAGGGATGGTAAATTAGTCTGTGCCCGGTCGTATATGCCCTGGGTTTCGTCATTCAGGACGTTGTCGCCCGATTTTCTCAAGTCACTTTCAGTAAACCTGGTTTCATTTATCAATAACTGATTCCCGGCAAACTTGGCATAGGCATGCAGTTTCCGGGATACATCAGCCGCGATAAGGATAAGTTCTGTCTTTAGTTTGGCTTTATCAGATTTCAAGGCAGCCTTGCTGAACATCTGCTGCTCACTGTAAGTCTTAATAGTTGAAATAGCGGCCTGAAATGCTGATAAATAGGCAGGATAGTTTGGCAAAGCCGATACGATGGTTTCGTGCTGGGCAAGATAGTCCTTTACAGCAAGGAACATACTCAGCCTGCTTTCTTGTTTAATATTCATAGGAGGAATGATTAAAAGTGAATAATAAATAACCAGATAAAATCGCAACTCAAATATAGGCTAAAATCCCTCGAAAAGCAAACACCTATTAATGCTAAGATGCTATTAATCAGTAATTACCGATCTCGGCTAGCCTCAAAAAAATTGAGTTATTGAGTCATCGGTACTCTTTACTCTGCGAATTGTAGATTTTAACAAATAAACGGCAATCAAACATTTCTTGCCTGACATCATGCATTTCTTGACCGACATCAGGCACTTCTCACCCGACATCATGCATTTCTCACCCGACATCATGCACTTCTCACCCGACATCATGCACTTCTCACCCGACATCAGGCATTTCTCACCCGACATCAGGCATTTCTCACCCGACATCAGGCATTTCTCACCCGACA
>JACAAZ010000006.1:66050-78635 GCA_013376995.1 Bacteroidota bacterium
TCAGGCACTTCTCACCCGACATCATGCATTTCTCACACGGCATCATTCATTTCTCGCCAGGCTACATGTATTTCTAGAGAGATATTATTCATTTAGTAACTGAAACCCCGATCTGTATTTATGTAATTGGAATTATTCATCTGAATATGGTATCACTTAATGAATTGGGTGTTCAGGATTAGACTATTATTGTAAATAAAATCAGTTCTATGAAAACCCTCTTCACTTTTGCAATTTGCCTTTTGCTTTTTTCATTATCAACCATGGCTGGAAGGCCTCCGGAAGCTGTTGCACGTGCATTTAAATTGAAATTCCCGACTGCATCGCATGTGAAATGGGGGAAAGAGAACCCTTCAGAATGGGAAGCCAATTTTGTGATGGCAGGAATTAACTCATCAGCAAATTTCTCAACAGATGGGAGCTGGCTCGAGACAGAAAAGGAGGTGCCGCTTAACCAGCTTCCCGAGGCTGTTGTCATCGCTATCAAAAAAGCTGGTAAAAACAATCAGATCATTGGCGCATCCATGATTGAAAGCCTGAAGGATGGTATCCTATACGAGGCTGATGTCAAATCAAGAATCAGAAAGAAGGAAGTCATTTATCGGGTGGATGGCTCCTTGCTAAAATAAAATGCATTAATTGAGTTTGGCCATTAATGGAAGTTCGGGATAACTTTCTACTTTGAAAATTACATGAATTACTTGTTGCACACCAGGAATGACTGATGGTGATATGACTGGCTTTTGTTTTATTCGTGAAACACTGTTTTCAAAAACGAAGTGCATTGAAAACAGATGATGAACAATCCCGTCGCGTCAAAGACGTGATGGAGGGTTAATACCCCGCCCCTTGGGGCGGAAAATGGGTCCAGTCTCGTCACGAAAGAGAAATTTATCAACGTAGCATCAATCCTTCTCGTGACGAGAGCCCTGGGGTTCATACCCGTGATTTGGCGACTAAAAGCTATTATCCTTTTCCAGGCTGGACCCAACAATTTTGTATAAGTTCATCATGTTCCGCCAGGTTTCACTTTATGTGGCTAACAATAATCTGGCAGCATTTAAACTTTGTGCCGCCAGCGTTGTCAGAATTACAATGATGACTGAATGACTAATTAATAGAGATACCTTTTTTCCTGATAAATAAATCCCTTTATGAATAGGGTAAATCTATTATCGCGTGTATATTAGGCAAAGGATTTTATGAGATATTGGAATTGCTTTTTCGCAGCAGCATGTGCGTGGGTACTTATTGTAAGTTTCCCAATAGCTGGCATTTCCCAACAATTGCTTCATTCAGAAATACTTGGACGCCCATCAGCCCAGGGTATGATTATTCATACGGTCTTTTCGGATCCTGTTGAAACCTCAGTTGCTTATGGAACTGCCAGCCAGGAATATACATTCCATACTCCCTGGCAATTATTCAACCGGGATTCTGCGGGAGAAGCAGTTTCTATCAATCCCATTTCAGGGCTCAACCCAAATACCCAGTATTATTACCGCTTAAAATATCGCAGGCCGGGAGATACCGTTATTGTAACTCGTCCGGAATATAAGTTTCATACAGCCAGGCAGTCTGGACAGTCTTTTATTTTCACCATCCAGGCTGACCCTCACCTGGATGTGTCCTCAGATACTGCATTGTATAGGCGATGCATCAGGAACGAGTTAGAGGATAACCCTGATTTTATGATTGAATTAGGTGATTTTATCATGACTGATAAATTGAAGAACTCAAACAATACTATACCGCAAGATACTATTCCTTATCGATGTAAACTTCTTAGTTCCTTCTATGAATCAGCCTGCCATTCAGTTCCATTGTTCATAACCCTGGGAAACCACGAAGGGGAAGCCGGTTGGTACCAGGATGGAAGTCCGGAGAACATTGCAGTTTGGAATACCAATTACCGGAAAAAGTATTTCCCCAATCCCCGGCCTGACGGGTTCTATTCAGGAGATAGCACAAATTACCCATTTGTAGGTCAGCGTGAAGCTTCATATTCATGGGAGTGGGGTGATGCTTTGTTTATTGTCCTTGATCCTTTCTGGTTTACCAAACCTAAACCCGACAGCACACATGGCTGGCGCTGGACTCTCGGGAAAATGCAGTATGATTGGTTAAAATCGACATTGGAACAGTCAGGAGCTACATTTAAGTTTGTCTTCATTCACCAACTGGTGGGAGGAGATAAGGATGGTAGAGGAGGTATTGAGAGAGCCGGTTATTATGAGTGGGGCGGTAAAAACCCTGATGGCTCAGACGGCTGGGCTGTTAACAGGCCGGGCTGGTACAAACCCATTAAGGATTTACTGGAAGAAAACAGGGTTACTATCTTCTTTCATGGACATGATCACCTCTATGCGAAACAGGACCTGGATTGCCTGGTTTACCAGGAAGTTCCTCAACCCAGCCTGCCGAATTTCCAGGGTGTACCCCAGGCAATTGATTACGGGTATAACAGTGGTACTATCCTCACAAATTCAGGACATCTGAGGGTTACTGTAACAGGTGATGATGTGACCGTAGAATATGTCAGGGCTTACTTGCCTTTGCAGGAAACACTTACAAGACATAATAAGGATATTTCTGCAAGCTACAGAATAGGTGCTGTCAATTGTTACGACTCTGTCGAATATGGAATAAATGAAAACGTATCTGGCGCCCTTGAAAGCATCCTGGCTTTCCCCAATCCTTTCTCGAGCCATATAGCAATTGATTATAAACCCATTAATGCAGAAGATAAATGCATAGCATGGGTTTCGGATTTATCGGGAAGGAAAGTAAAAGAATTACATCAGGCGAATACCGGGTCAAAGGGGGAGTTCCATGCAGACTGGGACGGAACAACTTCTGACGGAATTCCTGTTGTAAATGGAATTTACCTATGCACGTTGAAGTCTGGAGATAGGATAATAAGGCATAAAATCCTTCTTTTCCGCCCCTGACAAATAATAAATGAAAAGGTATTGGTCTGAAAAATCTATTATATGAAAAGATCCTTATTTGTCCTTAGCAGGCAATTCCTGCTTGTTGTTTTTTTGTTGAGCTGTTTTGGCAAAACATCCGGTCAAAATTTCACCATACAGCAAACCTTGTCGGATGGGGCTCAGCGCAATACTATCGCTTTCGATGGACTTGCCTTCCTGACAGGGAATTTCTGTGCCTGTTCCTTTATTCCACCCGGGAAAGTTGCTGATTTTTTTGGGTTTCAATACCTGCGTGATAACGATCTTACGCATATTGGGCATAATACGGATTTTAATACAGTGATCGCTAATAACCTGCTCTATGTGCTGACTGAAACACAAAAGGACGAACTCATTGCAATGGCGAGGCAACAGGTCCCGCTCATCAATGAGTATGCGGTTGACAGGTTTCCATTGATAGATGCCTTTATCAGGTTGCGTGATCATAATCTTCCTGCTGGAAGGACACAGCTTGACAGCAGTGCAATCAAGGCGTATTCTGCCAGTCTATATAAACTCGATGGCAGGATAAGCCTTCAACGGGCACGCTTATATTCCGGCATAATAACTTCCCTGGACGCTTCAGCCCGGCATTATCTGGATAGTGTTGCTGTCCTGGGAATGGGAAATATGCCTGTTCTCCCTGACCAGATTGATAAGACCGGGTTGAATAACAGTGAGTTTGTTGCTGTAATGTCCTATGCAGGTGATATATTTTCGTGGTATGTCGGGAATGTTGAAAGTGATGTCTATTTCTGCCCTGAACGTCAGGGCGACTATTTCGGGGGTTTCTATATCAAGGATGCACCCGCCATGGGTAATCCGGGATACTCCATTGATACGAGCCTGACCCAGAACGGGGGCCTGCATTTCCTGGATATATTAAACCCAACCCAGGCTGCTAAAGTTACCGGGCTGGTCAATATTCAGAAGGATGCGCTCTATTCCCTGGTCAATCGCAGAGAGGATATTTCAACCTTATTGAGAGGATACCTGAACAACAGCCCTGTTGATACAAATTTGATCCTGTCTCTCTCAGAAACTTACGGAAGGCTGGATGGCATTATCTCTTACCATTATGCATCGAGCTTTGCCGAAGTAAACTCAACACTGAGTGCCGAACAAAAAGTGGAACTCGACAGTTTGAGGAACCTGGATGATTTCCCCTGTAACGGTGCTTACCTGTATTCCGATCCGATTGGAATGCCCAATCTGGAAA
The DNA here is from genome assembly GCA_013376995.1 of Bacteroidota bacterium. Taxonomy (GTDB): domain Bacteria; phylum Bacteroidota; class Bacteroidia; order Bacteroidales; family UBA4417; genus UBA4417. The sequence continues at coordinate 70,242 of JACAAZ010000006.1, forward strand.
ATACGGATTTTCTCTTCCTCGACGGAATCGGTATAAGCGATCAGATTATGCAAGGGGAGTTGAATGTGCAGGTATTTCCCAATCCAGCCAGGGATTATTCGCTGATCTGTTTTACACTGCCCCAGGCTGGCAGCGTAATGATCCGTATAATTGATGTTTCCGGGACTGTCGCCATTGAAATTCCCCGTATGGAATATCCTTCCGGTAGGAATTCCATTGAATGGTTTAATTCCGGAACCTCCGAAAACCGGCTTAAACCAGGCATCTATGTATGTAAACTGATCACCTCTGAGCAGGTGGTATGTAAGCCGGTGATCATCATAAACTAATCGATAAAGTTCTAGCAGGCGGGTTCTATGCGAATGAAATACATCAGTTTACTTCTTCTGTTTGCTTTAGTTCTGAATATTGGAGTGAAAGCCCAGGAGTTAAACGAAATACTTGGGAGACCGACATCCAATTCTGTAACAGTAAGCATACTGTTTGAGAAACAAACTGAATTCTATGTCGAGTACGGGAGCATTCCCGGAGTCTATTCACAGGCAACAGCGCACCTGACGAATGCACCCGGAACACCTGATGAAATAGACCTTGAAAACTTATCGGCTGACAAGCAGTATTTTTATCGTACCCGTTACCGGTTTACAGGAACCAGTCCTTTCATTGAAGGAAACGAGCATTCCTTCCATACAAAACGGGCTGAGGGAAGCTCCTTTTCGTTCACTATAGAAGCTGACGTACACCTGTACGATAAGAAAGGATGTAAAAATCTTTATAATGTATGCCTTGCAAACCAGGCAGAGGACCATCCGGATTTTATGATTGATCTGGGGGATACTTTTGGAGATGATCATTTCCCGGATGAAATGACTTCCGCCAAATCCGATTCCCTCCATCGCGTTTACAGGCCAATCCTGGGCTCTATCTGTCATTCGGTACCGTTTTATTTTTGCCTTGGTAATCATGAAGGTGAGTTCGACTATTATTTAGCCCAGGATCCTCCAAACAATATAGCTGTCTGGGGAACTTTATGGAGGAAGTTCTATTATCCGAATCCATTTCCAAACGATTTTTATACCGGGAATACACAGGTAGAACCTTACGGAATAGGAACACCTGAAAACTATTATGCCTGGACCTGGGGAGACGCTTTATTTGTAGTAATGGATGTTTACAGGGATCAATGCGACTCCTCTGCCAAGCCAAAAAATTGGGACTGGACCATAGGTTACCCCCAGTATAGCTGGTTGAAAAGCACCCTGGAGAATAGCACCTCCAAATATAAGTTCGTATTCGCACATCATACACGAGGACAGGGGAGAGGAGGGGTCATAACCGCCCGCTACTTTGAATGGGGAGGCTATAACAATGATGGCTCAACCTGGGGATTCGGGACTTACAGGCCAGGTTGGGGAAAGCCTATTCACCAGCTATTTGTCGATAACGGGGTAAATATATTCTTCCAGGGTCACGATCACCTTTTTGCCAGGGAGGAACTTGACGGGGTAATTTACCAGGAAGTTCCTATGCCCAGTGATTCAACCTATAAGATCGGAATGCTTGCCAATGCGGATGCTTATGTGTCAGATACCCTTGATGGTTCCGGTCATCTGAGAGTATTTGTCTCTGGTTCGTGTGTAAAAGTGGACTATGTAAGGGCATACCTGCCTGCCGATACACTTGAGGGAATACATAAAAACAGGGAAGTTGCATTCAGTTACAGCCTTGGCGACTGCTCATCGTTTGGGGTTAAGCAGGAAAAAGAAAAACCATCAATAGAGGTTTACCCTAATCCGGCTGCAGATCTGATCCATGTTGGACAGTCAGCTTTCAAGGAAAATTATGAGTATTACATTTTCGATCAGCTTGGGCAGAAACTGATTCAAACCCATTCTGTGGATATTGATGTCAGCCAATTGCCTCCCGGTATATATATCCTGGACCTAAAAGGTTCCGAAGAAGAATATTTCCAAAAATTCGTTGTTCAACGTTAGGATTTCTTAGCTGCCACTTAAGATTCCTCCTTTATTCATCATTTCGACATGTATTCGTTTCAAGATTGAATTGGAATAAGTGAAACTTCTCGGGATTTTAAATTGTAGGCTATGCCATTTTGACTTATCTGCAAGTATTCCAGCAATTTATGTAGATCGATTCTATATTGAAAATATTTGAATATTTCTTTGCTTTATTGTTTTTCTAATAACAAAAAGAAAATAATTTTGTACAAAAGTTCTGAGCTATGAATATATCCCATATTGAACACATCGGCATTGCCGTCAAAGATCTCCAGGAAAGCATTGTATACTGGGAAAAAGTCTTTGGGTTAAAATGTTACGCTATCGAAGAAGTTAAGGAACAGCGTGTTAAGACTGCGTTCTTCATGATTGGCCAGACCAAAATTGAGCTCCTCGAAAGCACGGATCCGGAAGGCCCCATTGGTAAGTTCATCGAAAAAAAAGGAGAAGGGGTTCATCATCTTGCATTCGCTGTTAAGGGAATAGAAGAAGCACTTGCTGAAACCGAAGCAAACGGCATTCAGCTCATTGATAAAACACCCCGGAAGGGAGCCGAGCAAATGGATATTGCCTTCCTGCACCCGAAATCAACTTTTGGTGTACTTACCGAACTCTGTGAGAATAAGAACCTAAAATAGATAGAGCAATGGCTATTGAGGATAAAATCAAACTTTTGCTTGACAAAAGGGAGCAGGCAAAACTCGGCGGTGGTCAGAAAAGGATTGATGCGCAACATCGTAAGGGCAAACTTACTGCCCGCGAGCGCATTGAACTTTTACTCGACGACGGAAGCTTTGAGGAATTTGACATGTTTGTGACGCACAACTGTCACGATTTTGGCCTGGAGAAGGAATCCTATCTTTCCGACGGGGTAGTTACCGGTTTCGGAACCATTGATGGAAGGCTGGTTTACGTGTTTTCCCAGGATTTCACGGTTTTCGGAGGATCCTTGTCAGAAGCCTATGCCCAGAAGATCTGTAAAGTCCTTGATAAAGCCATGAAAGTCGGCGCCCCGGTGATCGGAATTAATGATAGTGGCGGTGCACGTATCCAGGAAGGTGTTCAAAGCCTTGCAGGTTATGCTGAGATCTTCCAGCGGAATATCCTGGCTTCGGGAGTTGTACCGCAAATTTCTGCCATCTTCGGCCCCTGTGCCGGTGGTGCAGTATATAGCCCGGCGCTTACCGATTTTATCGTGATGAGCAAGAAAACCAGTTACATGTTCGTAACAGGCCCTAAGGTTGTAAAGACAGTCACCGGCGAAGTTGTTACAGATGAAGAGTTGGGTGGAGCCATGGTCCATGGATCTAAATCCGGTGTCACCCATTTTGTTGCCGAGGACGAGAAAGAAGGCATTTCACTGATTCGCAAACTCATCAGTTACCTGCCCCAAAACAACCTGGAAGATACGCCTCTCATGCCTTGCGATGATCCAATTGATCGCCTGGATGAATCGCTCAACTATTTTATACCTGACAATCCCAACAAACCTTACGATGTGAAGGATGTTATTCATTCAATAGTTGATTACGGGGAGTTCATGGAAGTTGCACGCCACTATGCACCAAATATTGTAATTGGTTTTGGCAGGTTCAATGGGATGTCTGTAGGTATTGTTGCCAACCAGCCTAATTATCTAGCCGGTGTTCTTGATATCAACTCTTCGAGGAAAGCTGCACGTTTTGTAAGGTTCTGCGATGCATTCAATATTCCGCTCCTTACGCTTGTTGATGTTCCAGGCTTCCTTCCCGGTACGGCACAGGAATACGGCGGTATCATCATTCATGGTGCCAAGCTCCTCTATGCTTATGGAGAAGCAACAGTACCCAAGGTGACAGTTATCCTGCGTAAAGCCTATGGCGGTGCTTATGATGTTATGAGTTCAAAGCATCTTCGTGGCGACATCAATTATGCCTGGCCAACTGCAGAGATTGCTGTTATGGGCCCCAAGGGAGCAATTGAAGTGTTGCAGAACAAGAAGATTGCAGAAATTGAAAACGAAGCAGAACGCTTAAGTTATATCCAGAATGCTGAGCAGGAATACAAGGATAAATTTGCTAATCCTTACAATGCTGCCAAATATGGTTATATAGATGATGTGATTGAACCAAGGAATACCCGTTTCAGGGTTATACGGGCTTTCCAGTCGCTTTCAACCAAAAAGGATGTTAACCCGGCCAAGAAGCATGATAACCTGCCTTTGTAGGTAAAGAGCCTTCAAATTTCCTTTAACCGGAATAGTTCAATGCTTTACACCCACGCACATAAAGAATAAGCTTATGAAACTCAGCCTTGGAATTGGGAAACATGATAAGAAGGATGCACCGGTTGAAGAACAGGCTCCGGCACCCATTACAGCGGTAAACATGGATGAGATTGCAGCTGCCATAGGATTGGCCCTCAGTCTTCATATGCAGGATATTCATGATTATGAAAAAACAGTAATAACCATGCAAAAGGTGATGCGGCCCTATTCCCCATGGAGTTCGAAAATTTATGGACTCAGGGAGAGGCCAATGTATATTCCCCGTTCAAGAAGATAAATCCCAACCCATTATCTTATCACCATGAAAAACTACAAGTTCAAGATCAACGATAAGCAATACGAGGTAGAAATCCTGAATATGGATGATACTACCGCGAAGGTCAGTGTTAATGGGGAGACTTACCAGGTTGAGGTAGATCGCCAGCTTAAGAGCACCAAGACTCCCATCCTTGTCCGTTCTGTTGCTGTTCCTGCCACAGATGCTGCTTCTGCCAGCCCGAGAACTTCGAGTCCGGCTGCTCCGAAAGGAACAGGGGTTATCAAATCACCTTTGCCGGGAACCATTATTGATGTGTTTGTGAAGATCGGCGATAAGGTTTCCATCGGGCAAAAGCTTATTTGCCTTGAGGCCATGAAGATGGAAAACAACATCAACTCCGACCAGGAAGGTACAGTGAATGCAATTCAGGTTAAAAAGGGAGATGCCGTTCTCGAAGGTGACCTGTTGATCAAGATCAGCTAGCTAAAAAATTTCTTACGTTACTCCTTTTTACGAAGGAAAATGTCAGAATAAATTTGAATTGGTTTTTGCCCGGGGCTGTTTTCAGTCCCGGGTTTTTTATTGCATGAAATCTAACAGCTGAAGGGCTGATAATGGCAAAGAAATTCTAAGTTGATTTTGTATCTTAGCCATGGATACCGTTCGGCTTACACGGGGCAGACTCCGAACCTTACCTGCTCAATTTCAATGATATGCCAGTAGAAACAGTTTTCTTTTCCTTGTTTATACTGTTTATTACAGGCATGCTTGCGCTTGACCTGGGCATACTCGATCGTCACAGCCATGAGATAAAATTCAGGGAAGCCCTTATCTGGACCATGGTTTGGGTTTCATTGGCGGCTATCTTTTACGTGTTACTGCTCGTTAAAGGTGAATTAATTCACGGGCTCAAAACTGTTGGTGATATCCAGCAGAAGATAGTTCAGTACAAGCATCCGATATCTATTGATAAACTTGATTTCATTTCTGCAATTGCAGTTTACAGGAAGAATCTTGCACTTGAATTCTTTACAGGTTACCTGATAGAGTACATGCTTTCAGTGGATAATGTTTTTGTTATTATACTGATATTCTTATCCTTCAAGGTGCAGAAGATGTACTACAAACGTGTGTTGTTCTGGGGGATTATTGGTGCAATCGTCATGCGTTTCATATTCATCTTCCTGAGTTCTGCTTTGATTCAGCAATTCGACTGGGTGATTTATATTTTCGGATTTTTCCTGGTGATTACCGGTGTGAAAATGTTTATTGAAAGGAATAGGAAGGATGAAATAGAAACATCCAGGCATCCGGTCATTCGGGTTGCATCGAAGTATCTTCCTGTATATCCCAACTATTTTCGAGGGCATTTCTGGTTCAGGAACAAAAAGAACTCCATGAAATTGTATTTTACGCCGCTCTTCCTGGTGCTGCTGGTGATTGAATTTTCGGATGTTGTTTTTGCAGTTGACTCGGTTCCGGCTATTTTTTCAGTTACACGCGATCCTTTCATTGTATTTTTCTCGAATATTTTTGCGATCCTGGGATTGCGGTCGCTATTCTTCGTGGTAGCACATGTAATAGGCATGCTTCGATTCCTGAAACATGGTTTATCGGTTTTGCTTACATTTATTGGAATAAAAATGTTGTTGCACAGTTTGATGAAAGGAAGCTGGATTTTCTCGACTTCAAATTCACTTTATATTGTCCTTGGTATTTTGTGCTTAAGTATACTGGCTTCGCTCATCTGGCCGGAGAAGAACAAAAAGCAGAAGAAGTCGATCAAGGAACTTACAGGTGAAGAACCTGGTGATCTCAATCTACAATAAACCTTTAACTGCAGGTATTATGTTAATCATTGGAATTGCCGGGGGATCCGGATGTGGCAAAACAACCGTTGTTAAGGAGATTATACGCCGGCTACCTAAAAGTTCTGTTACTGTTATTCCCCAGGATGCCTATTACTGGGATAACGGCCATCTCTCCCCGGAAGAAAAGCGCGAGATCAATTTTGACCACCCAAATTCCATTGAGTGGAGTTTACTGGTTAAACAACTTGACATGCTACGTAAAGGTGAAGCTATTGAAATGCCGCAATATTCCTATGTTTCATGTGCCAGGGGTGCTGAAACCACTCGGGTTGAACCCAAGCAGGTGATTATTGTCGAGGGCATCCTTATCTTCACGGATAAGGAATTGCTGAAAAGGTTAGATATCAAGGTGTTTGTTGATGCAGAAAGTGATGACCGCTTGTCCAGGATTATGAGGCGCGATACTGTAGAGAGAGGCAGGGATTTTATGCAGGTCCTGGATCATTACGGCAAATGGGTAAAACCTATGCACCTTCAATTCATTGAACCAACAAAACGGTATGCCGATATTATAGTTCCCCAGGGTGGGGAGAATAAGGTTGCCGTGCAGGTTATTGCTTCACGTATAATGATGAAGCTTGGTTCGGGGGAATAGAGGAAGTTAAGTGTTATAATTGTTCTAAGGGTTATAAGTGTTATAAGGGTTCAGGGTTCGAAGTTAGGTCCGTCCCCTGCGGATAGTGATTATTTTAATCAATACATCAAGCGTGGACAATATAACAGATTAGAATTTCTATTGTGTTTTCTATTGCGAACTATGTGCCTAATGTGTTTATTTTTTGAATCACATAAGGTTTAATTGGCAACAATTGAATTTCTAAAATTGCTTCTACCGATTAACGTTCTCCTACCAGCCGGATTATTGCCTTAAGTTGTTGATTTTGAAACACAATCCGCCTTAGGCGGACAATAGGTACAATAGGGCACAATAGGATCTTAACCATTTGTGTTCCGGGTGTGATGAAAAATATTTGGGATATTGATCCGCCTTAAGCGATTCGGAACGCGTTGAACTATTTGACCCTTAGGCCTGATTTTCAGCATTTCACAGTTTTCACAGTTTTTTCTGCCGCCTGCGTCCAACCTTTCGCCACCTACTACCTATTTGCTACTTTCTGCTTCCTGCCCCCTGTCAACAGCCTCCAGCTTCCTGGGTACAATCTTCAGTCTTCCTTTCTCAATCCCATTCCAGGAAACTCATTATTGTCAGAATTCGCAGCATGAGTTGTGTCAATTCGACAGACCCCATCCTTATAATATGACATTATGTCGCTGCTATACAGTTGTTTAGGCATTGGAATAGGGTTTGAGAAGAGGTAGAAAAAATCAATTTCTAACTAATCAATAGGAGGATACAGCCATGTTACCAATTCTGAAACGTAATTCGCTCTTCCCATCTATCGTAGATGAGTTCTTTGGGAAAGACCTGCCGGGATTCTTAAACCTTGATTATGGCATCAGCAGTCCTTCAGTAAATATCCTTGAAAGCAAGGATGAATTTAAGATTGAAGTTGCTGCACCTGGCCTGGAAAAGGAAGATTTCAAAATCAACCTGCAGAACAATGTGCTGACCATTTCATCGGAAAAGGAAAATCAGCAGGAAGAAGAGAACAAAAAGTTTATGCGCAGGGAGTTCAGTTATATGCAGTTCAGCAGGGCATTCAGCCTGCCTCAAACAGCAAATTCCGAGCAGATCAATGCAGCATACAAAAATGGCGTTCTCTCCATTTCTATCCCGAAGAAGGAGGAGGCAAAGGAGAAGCCCTTAAGGGAAATTGCAATTAACTAATTGGATGTTTCATCCATCATGAAAGGCCTCCGCATGGGGGCCTTTTTTTCGCCAATCTCCGACGTTTTTTGGAACATACCAGGCACAATAGGAATTAATAAGCTTATAGTTCTGACTATTGTGATTTCTATGTGCCCTATGTGACTATTGTGTTTTATCACTTCCTTTTTTTGGAACACAGTAGGCACAAT
>JACAAZ010000006.1:78735-115588 GCA_013376995.1 Bacteroidota bacterium
ATGTGACTATTGTGTTTTATCACTTCCTTTTTTTGGAACACAGTAGGCACAATAGTTATCAGTAGGCACAATAGGTTTCAATTGGCACATAGCTCTTTCTATTGTGACTTCTATGTGTACTATGTGTCTATTGTGTTTATCATCTGCCTTATTTTTCCCAAACAAATTGTTCAGTCTTCCGACTACTTTTCAACCCGGAACAGGCTTCTGCGGTTTTGCCGGCTTACAGTATTAAGTTCAAACCATATTATCTTCTGCAAACCACTCTGCGTAAGAAGTAACGGTTTCTCTCAATTTAAGATTGTGAAGCTTTACATTGGCAGGTAATAGAGGGATCAGCCTGGCGGCATAATCGATTAGCAGGTTTTCGCTGGTGGGCTGATAGTCAACCAGAATAGTTTTACCAAAAACTTCTGAATTAAGCGGGAGGAATTCATCCGCGGAAGCCTTGTTCAGGACGAGGGCATGATCGAACTCTTCAACAATGCTTTTCCTGACTATCTTTTTCAGATCACCGAAATCCATCAGCATGCCGTTCTTTGGTGAGGATGCATCCTTTAGAGGAGTGCCGATTACAGTTACGTATAGTTCATAGGAATGGCCATGTATATTCCTGCAAGGGCCGTCGTAACCCTTGAGGGCGTGAGCCATCTCAAACTTAAATTCCTTGGTTAGCCTTATAGTTGACAAAATAGGAGACAATTGAAGTTATTTTTTAATGATCCTGCTGTAATACACCGGCTGATCGTTATCCGACAGAACTTTAATTATGTATATCCCTGAAGGAAGGCCTGCAACATTAAGTTCGGCAGTTGAAGAACTCCAGGTGACCTGAACGTTCATTTCCTGCATCGTGGCTGTATAAACAAGAAGTTCAGGCTTATGTTTTGCAGAAATGCCCGGAATATCCAGTTTACAAATGTCGCTGGCTGGATTCGGATAGGCATTCAGGACTATTGCTGAGGTGAGGTCACTCAATCCTGCATTCGGCCCCCAAATGTTAGGTGCATATTCCGGATGATCTATAAAAGGGTTACGATTATGCTGGATGGCGTAAACGGCATTGTTCCGGTCAATTTCTTTTTGTGAGACTGGGTCCAGCTGACTCCATCCAAGCATCATAGTCATGGCCCAAGCCTTGAGTTGTGAGCCATTGGTCATATCGCTCCCGGCCCACCCATTGTCTTCGTTGTAATAACGGGTAGCCATGTAAAAATAAGAACGGGCAAAATCACCTTTATAGGCATCAATAGGTTCAAAAACAGTTCCTGAATATCCTGGAGCAATGCAATCACCCAGTTTACTCCCGTTATCGGAGGTCCAGCTTGCAGATCCGACTTTTCCGTAAGGATAATTAGACCTCCTGTTATTTACATATCCATCCGTAGGATAGAGATGAAACAGGTCGGAATACATTGGAGTCAAATCGCTGAACCAGCTTTTGGGCCAGGAATGTTCACGATTAAAGCAATCACCTTCATTATTGTAGCTGCCACACTGGTCACTTCCGAAAGTAAATTCATAAGGAGGCGTACCACCAGGAATATCAGAATACATATCCCAAACTTTTCCATTTGGTTTTTTATCAGTCGTCTGAAAAGCATTCCAAAGATCGTCGTACGTAATCACCGTATGATTGTCAATAATGTCATGTAAAGCTTGCTGCAGTTGAGTCCCGTATTTCCCTGCTGCAGGATCATAATATCCTGAAGGTGGCTGGCTTTGGGCCCAAAAACTAGTTAAGATCAGTAACAGGGCTAGTAGAAGAAGTTTCATTTTTTGAGTCAATGAGTTTGTAAGTGTAATTAATAGCCAATGAGGCTGATGAGCATTTTTAAGGCAGCAGCAAGAATGACAAGTCCTGCAAGGATTTCGAGTTTGAAACCATAGGAAATACTGATCTTTTTAAGGCCTGCAGAAAATCCTGCAATGATTGCTATTGTTTGAAAAGAAATTATTATCAGCCATGCTATCATAACTGAGTCTACATCAAGGCCAATGGCAATACCCAGTAACAGGGGAAGTATTCCTTCGGAAAGAGCTAACACTACCAGGTCCCTTGTTTCAAGCAGGTTAGTCCTTTTGTTATCCTGCCTGTAACGCAATGAATCGAAGATGATCTTCAGGCCAACGAACATCAGTATACCCTGGGAGATATAATAATTTGAATTGACGGCCAGTATCCCGATCCGGATCCCTAACCAGAGCCCGGCTCCGGACATGAGCACCTGGAAAATGAAAAGGGTTGCTCCTGACCGTAACTTCTGGTCGAAATCAGTTGAAGTGAGTGAATAGCCTGAATTGAAAAAGCTGATGAATGAATTCAATGCCAGGCCTGCTGCAAGAATGGCAATCTGAACTGAATTCATAGGCTTGAGGTTGAGTAGGAGTTTATAATCTATTGGTTGGCAAACACCATTGAGGCAATCATTTCGAGATGATGGCGGTCAATGTCATCAAAGGAATTGAATGAAGTACTGTCAACGTCTAAAACTGCAACCAGCTGTGAATCCTTATCAAAAACAGGGATGACAATTTCGGAATTGGAGCGGGAATCACAGGCAATATGACCCGGGAATTGATGGACATCAGGTACAACAACAGTTTTTCTTAGATTGACAGCTGCCCAGCAAACGCCTCCATCTTTAAGTACCTGGCAGGCAACCGGCCCCTGGTAGGGCCCGGCAATTAATTCATCCTGGTTCACCCTATAAAACCCGCACCAAAAGAAATAATCGAATTTATGGCTTAAAACTGCTGCAATAGTTGCCATTCGGGCTATCGGATCACCGGGCTTAGTTAGCAAGCCCTGTAATTGAGTCATGATCCGTTCGTAACGGCCTTTTTTTTGAGCAGCTTCCATGGTTCAAATCATGTGATTAGTCTTCAAGTATAGCTTTTACCCCTGGGAGTTCTTTCCCTTCAATGGATTCAAGCATAGCGCCACCACCTGTTGAAACATAGCTGACCTTGTCAGCCAGTTTGAACTTATTGATAGCTGCAACGGAATCTCCGCCTCCAACAAGTGAGAAAGCACCTTTGGCAGTAGCGTCGGCAACAGCCAGTGCTACCTCTTTGGTTCCTTTCTGGAAATTGCAGAGTTCAAAAACACCCATGGGTCCATTCCATAGAATGGTTTGTGATTTTTCTAGTACTTCCCTGATCATGCGGATACTTTCAGGTCCAATGTCAAGGCCCATCCAGCCATCCGGAATTTCATCCGATTTGCAGAGTTGTTTTTCAGCATCATCAGCAAATGCATTGGCGGCAATTGCATCTACAGGAATGAGGATGTTAACACCAAGTTCTTTAGCACCAGCAAGTATATTTTTTGCCAGTTCAACGAATTCTGGCTCAACAAGAGAGCCCCCGATTTTTCCGCCTTGTGCCTTGATGAAAGTGAACATCATACCGCCGCCAATAACCAGGTTATCAACTTTGCTGAGCAGATGGTTGATAATTTCGATCTTGCTTGAAACCTTTGCTCCGCCCAGGATGGCTGTGAACGGGCGTTTATTGTCTTCCAGCACCTTCTTGATAGCAGCAACTTCGTCGCGCATCAGGTAGCCGAACATCTTGTCGTTTGGGAAATATTTTGCAATAAGTGCAGTTGAGGCATGAGCCCGGTGAGCTGTGCCGAATGCATCATTCACGTAACAATCAGCAAGCCCTGCAAGTTTTTTAGTGAATTCTTTCTGTGATTCCTTTACCCTTGCTTTTGCTTCTTTCTTTTCTACATCCGTTGCAGTTTCAGGAAGCCTTGGCTTGCCTTCTTCTTCTTCGTAAAAGCGAAGGTTTTCAAGCAGAAGGACATCGCCTGGCTTAAGTGCGGCTGAAAGATCAACGGCACTTTGCCCGATACAATCATCAGCAAATTTTACATCCTTGCCCAGTTTTTCGCTGAGGTAAGGAAGGATATGTTTAAGTGAAAGCTTTGCTGACGGGCCTTTTGGCCTTCCAAGGTGCGACATGAGTATAACGGATCCACCGGAAGAAAGTATTTTATTGATAGTTGGTATAGCTGCATCTATACGCGTGGTGTCAGTAATTTTGAAATTTTCGTCCAGGGGAACATTAAAATCAACGCGAACGATGGCGCGTTTCCCTGTAAAGTTATAATTATCAACTGTTTTCATAAAGATAAGGTTTTCTAAAAATTCAGTGCAAAGGTAATAAAACATCTCTTAGATATTCGATCAGTAAAGGCATGAAGTTGTAATACCGACTTACGTTTTCAGCAGCCATTTTATTGCATTACCTTTGACCCATTCCACCCTTAAACTATGAGCAGATTCGACGGATTATTAAACTCAAAGCTTCCAAAAACGGAAACCTCCATTTTCGCTGTAATGTCAGGTCTAGCAAATGAAGTTGGAGCAATCAATCTTTCACAGGGATTTCCTAATTTCCCGGTATCTGAGAAACTGATAGAGCTTGTGCATCATTTTATGAAACAAGGTATGAACCAGTATGCTCCGATGCAGGGCGTGATGTCGCTTCGCGAAGCCATTGCAGCCAAGGTACAGGATACATACGGAATCAGCTATGATCCGCAAACAGAGATTAACATTACAGCCGGTGCTACACAAGCTATCTTTGGTGTAATTGCAGCTTTAATAAGGCCAGGGGATGAGGTGATTGTTATTGAACCTGCTTATGACAGCTATGCTCCTTCTGTGGAACTCAATGGAGGAGTTGTCCGGTATTCGTCTTTGATGGTGCCTGGTTATGATGTAAATTGGGCTGAAATCAGGAGTTTGATCAGTTCCCGGACACGACTTATCATTATCAATACACCTCACAATCCAACGGGAGCCGTGCTTAGTAAAAAGGACCTTGTCGAACTTGACAAGATCACCGATGGAACAGATATCCTGATCCTCAGTGATGAGGTTTATGAACATCTTATTTTCGATGGCATAAGGCATGAAAGTGTTTGCTGGTATCCATCGTTGGTATCCAGAAGCTTTGTGATTGGATCCTTTGGAAAGACCTTTCACACAACCGGCTGGAAAACAGGCTTTGTTCTTGCTCCTTCATACCTGATGAAAGAGTTCAGGAAAGCACACCAGTTCATAGTATTTGCCGGTAATACTCCTATGCAATACGCAATGGCAGAATACCTGCAGGACAAGGAAAATTATATTCATTTGCCTGACTTCTACCAGAAAAAACGTGATTTGTTCCTGGATATGATCCGGGGTTCAAGGTTTGGAATTATTCCCTGCCATGGAACCTATTTCCAGTTACTTGATTATAGCAGGATATCTGAGGAAGGTGAAATGGATTTCGCCATAAGATTAACTAAGGAATACAAGTTAGCTTCTGTTCCCGTTTCGCCTTTTTATCATGAAAAGGAAGAACACAAGGCCCTTCGTTTTTGTTTTGCAAAGACAGAGGAAACCATGCAGAAGGCAGCAGAGATAATTTGCAGGATATAGAAGGGTTTGAAGGGTTCAAAGGGTTCAAAGGGTTAGAAGGGTTCGGCCTTAGCCCGCCAGCTGGCGGATCGGCGTTTAAGTGTTCTGCATTTAACATTTCACTTTTGCACTTTGCCTTCTGCCTCCTGCCTCCTGCCTCCTGCCTCCTGCCAACTGCCTACTGCTTAACGCTTGCCGCCTTCTGCCAACCGTCTACTGCCAACCGTCTACTGCCAACCGCCAACTGCCAACCGTCTACTGCCTACTGCCTGCTACCTTTTGTCTTTTTAGTTTCCTCTTTTGTCTTTTCCGTCAGCTGACGGATTTATCTTTTGTCATAAAAACCGCCATGAATAACCTCACTATCACCCTTATCCAGCCTGAGTTGGCATGGGAGGACAAAGAGAAGAACCTGAAAAAGTTTGAAGCATTGTTGCGCCCACTGAAACAGCTGCAGGACCTGGTTGTCTTACCTGAGATGTTTAGTACCGGGTTTGTAGTGGATTCACAATCACTGGCAGAAGCCCCGGATGGGCCTACTGTTTCATGGATGGCCGTTCAGGCTTCAAGGTTGGATTCTGTGATTGTTGGCAGCCTGGTTGTTAAAGACCAGGGGAAATATGTTAACCGCCTGATCTGGATGAAACCAGACGGAACCTTTGTCCATTATGATAAGCGTCATCTTTTCAGGCTGGGGAACGAGCACCTTCAGTTTTCACCCGGAAGCGGGAAGATCGTTGTAGAATTGAATGGCTGGAAGATTTGCCCCCTGGTTTGTTACGATCTTCGTTTCCCGGTATGGAGTAAGAATACATACAAAGATGGTAGCTATGAATACGATATCCTGCTTTATGTTGCCAACTGGCCCGGCAGGCGGAGTTATGCATTCAGACAATTATTGATTGCCAGAGCGATTGAAAACCAGGCATATGTTGTGGGAGTTAATCGTGTCGGGACTGACGGGAAAGGAATTAATCACCTTGGTGAGTCGGCCGTACTTGATTTCAAAGGGAAGCATATTATTGAATTGCCTCCAGGAGTTGAGGATATGGAAACCGTGGCGCTTGCATATGAAGATCTCAGGGTTTTCCGGGAAGGTTTTACTGTCGGGCTTGATTGGGATGAATTCAGAATTGTTGACTAGCAGGAGAATTACTTACTTATGCCCTTATTAAACTTGAATACGGAAATACCTTCGACCAGAAGAATTTGGGACATCGCATGGCCCATAATGATCAGCCTGCTTGCACAGAACATTGTTGGTGTTACAGATACCGCATTCCTTGGAAGGGTTGGTGAAGTAGAACTTGGGGCTGCTGCCCTAGGGGGATTGTTTTACATCATTATTTTCATGGTTTGTTATGGCTTCACAACGGGTGTTCAAATCCTTGTTGCCCGCAGGCACGGTGAAAAAAACTATTCACAGATAGGGAAGATATTTGATAACAGCCTTTATTTCCTGGCCTTCATCTCCTTGCTGGTAACAGGACTGATCTACCTCTGTTCCTCCTTTATACTTAAGCCAATTATTTCTTCTCCCGAAGTATTCAAAGCAGCGACTACCTTTTTGAGTTACAGGATTTTTGGTCTCTTCTTTGCTTCCATGGGATTGCTGTTCCGATCCTTTTACACAGGCATAACCGACACCCGCTACCTAAGCATCAGCGCCGGTATAATGGCTGGTCTTAACATTATCCTTGCTTATGCAATGATATTCGGGAAGTTTGGATTACCACCCATGGGAATAGCCGGGGCTGCCATCGCTTCGTGCATCTCGGAATTTTGTGCTGCAATATTCCTTTTCCTGGTCACGATTGGGAACAAGAGGGTGAAAGTTTATCAATTGTTTCGCTGGGTCAAACCTGAATGGGAGATTATCAAAAGTACCCTGGGAGTATCGGTGTTTGTCATGATACAGTTTGTTCTCTCATTGAGTGTTTGGTTTGTTTTCTTCCTGATCATTGAGAAGATGGGTGAACGCCCACTGGCCATTTCCAATATTGCCCGCTCAATCTATATGTTTTTGATGATCCCCGGCTGGGCTTTATGTTCTGTGACCAATACGCTTGTGAGCAATGTGCTGGGTGAGGGAAAGCCTGAACAAGTGCTCCCTATAACTTTTAAGATCATGAAATTCAGTGTTGCCTTATTATTAGTGGTTGTGGTTATAGCTGCATTTATACCGGTTCAGGTTTTAGGTGTATTTACCAATGACCAGAGCCTAATCCAGGCAGCCATTCCGACTTATTATATTATTTTGTCAGCATTATTCCTGTTCTCACTTATGAGTGTGCTGTTCAACGCAGTGCTTGGTACAGCCAACACCAGGATAACGTTGATCATTGAAGTAGTAACACTGTCTTTTTATGTAATGTATTGCTGGTTTATAGCCATCATACTAAAGAAACCTGTTCAGATTGTCTGGACCAGCGAATGGGTGTATGCGTTTTTCCTGGGAACCTTTTCATACTTCTATTTGAAAAAGGGAAAATGGAGAGACCGGAAAGTTTGATTTAATAGGCTTTAATTTTCCTGAGTTAGCCATATTGTTGATCATAAATCAACAGTTAACGAAAGTACAATTTGTGAGATCTTTCCGGCATGAACATGATTCTTTGTGATTCTTTGTGTCCTGGATTCTTAGTGGCAATATTTGAATAATCAACTTTTTTTTGCCACGAAGTCACGAAGATTCACTAAGGTTTCTCGTTACTTTTAGTCCGAAGGAATCCAAGTGATAAAATCAAGTGGGTACTAGTGCAAAAAGGATGAAAATATTCTAAATTCACTGATACTAACAACTAAAATGTAACGAAGCCGTTCAATTAATCTGATAGTTTCGAAAATAGTTGGTGAAAGGACAATGTGATTATTTCCTCCCTGCGATTTCACCCAGGTAAACTTCCCAGGTTTGGATGCTGTCTTTCCCAAAGGATTTGCTCCTTTTTATGAGATAAACAGATACTTCAAACGGAATTTTTTTCTGAGCCGACTGCTCTTTGAACTCAACTAAAAAGGCCAGTTTCCCATTAATAGTAGAGTCGTTTGATTGCTGTAAATGCATTTCAACCCATGAAGAATCCAGTGTTAACGTCTGATGGAATTTGTTTTCCAGTCCGGCATTCATCATTTCATTGGCTGTGCTGATTTCATTGCCGTACAAAAGAGATGTAAATCCCTGGATACGAGTATTATTCCTGTAAAAAAGGGCTGTTGACATTTCTGCAGCTTTCTGTCGAAATGATTTATCCAGGCCCGGATCGGCTATGATTTTCAGGTAGTTAAAAAGATTGTTCAGCTTGAGTGTTGCTGATGTTTCATAGGAGAGGAGGTTCTGTTTCGATATTAGTGATCCCTCAACAGCATTCTTGACACTATCTCTTGCGAGCAGAACTACAGAATCCTCTTTAACTTTTGATTTACTGCCTTCCTCATTGCAACTCCTTGCCCCGCATACCAGGTATATCAGAGCCAGCAGGAAAATATAGATGAAGCTTCTCATTGGTTGTATCCTGGTTATTTACTTAATTTCTTAATCCTGAATCGAAGAATTGCAATCCTGCCATCCTTGTATTTAGAACCCAATATTTCAATCTGGCCCGGAATGGCAGCCGGCATACTGAGTTTATCGATGAACTCCTTCTTATTAAATAGTTCCATGGCAACCAGTACCTTGTCATCCGGCACCTGGTAAATGATTGCATCGTCGCTGAACAGCTTATCCAATTTGTTCCTTCTTTCCTGCCAGCCTTTTATGTCGTTTTGGGAGAAAAAGCGTATCATGAGTGCATTGGCATCTGCATGTAATTTTACCTGTTCTTCCCGGTTAAACTTCTTCAATATCCTGTCAACAGTATCTGTCATGTAATAAGGTGACCTGACTACCAGGCGAATTTTGCTTTGATCTGTGCGAAGGCTGAGTTTGCCATTTGGATCGCAGGTATAACTTAAAGGAGATTCATTGCCCATGAGCATATCTACCTGAATGTGTCCATCCAGGATGGGCTCACCTGTGTCAGCATCAATAAATGAGAAGCGGTAATTCTGGGTATTCATCAGCATATAAACAATGAACAACAAAATTACTGTGGCCAGCAGGATGAGCGGAACTTTAACAAAAACTGAAACTTCTTTCGATTTTACTTTTGCAGTTGGAAGGGTTGCCGAATTTCTGAACCTGAAATCATCCCAGTTATTATAACCGGCATATTTGCTGAGCATGTTCAGCACATCAATTCTCGGTAAGGATTTAGCTTCGGATTTAATATGCGTATAAAACCATTTTTCGCTCAGTCGTCCATTAACCTTAATAAATAAATCTTCCTGGAAATCTGTAATCTCCTGTCCTTTCCATTCTCTAATATCAGGATTGATACCTGGGTATGAGTTTGTCATCACCGATACTATTTCCTCCTTAAGGAGTGCAAAGCATGTACTATCTTCCTGATGCAAAGTTGGAACAGAATTAGGAAAAGTGTTTGCCAAAGGCTTGCAAAATCTTTACAACTAATTTACAAAAGAAATTCAAACCCATACGGCGCCAATGTCAATAATTTTACCCCGTTAAAAATAGCAAAAATGAAAAAGCGATTAGAATGGAAGGGCGTTGTCCATATCCTGGGAGTTGTTCTCATAGTAATTGGAACGGTTGATCCCCTGGAAGGTTCTGTGCTGATTGCAGCTGGAAGTGGCTTGCTGGCACTCACAACCTGGTTAAGACGGGATCGTAATTGGAAGTTGTTCCTGCTTGCATTCATTATGATCGTTGAAGGTGTAAGCGCGATGTTCTATTTCTCCGATCTTGGTGGATTTGGTGGCAAATCAAGCCTTTCCTGGTGGTGGTCGTCCCTGATAGTACCCTATCCGATCGGCTGGATATTAGTTATTACCCTTCTCATCCTCAGAGCAGTCAGGAAGAGGAATAAATAATCAAAGTGTCTAATTTAAAACCCAAAATCATGAAAAAACTGGTTATCTTAAGTTGTATGCTGTTCGGATTCCATATATCCAGCACAATGGGTGGGAATCATCCGGATAAAAATGTAATGAAAGCTTTTGATCTCAGGATGGCAGGGAAGGTTGATGAAGCAAAGGCCTTGCTGAATGATATTATTGCGAAAGATTCAACTAATGCAATGGCATACTATGAGCTGGCACGTTTACAGCATTACATGCTGGTTGGCGGAGGGCAGGTTGGTATCGGTGATATTATGAATTCTATTGATAAAGCAGTTGCTAATGATCCCAGCAATGCAACCTATGCTTATTACAGGGGGATTTCCTGTTTTCTTAAGGCTTTTATATCGATGCAACAGGGCGGGTCTGAAGTGCAGAAGAATATTGAAGCCACGGCTGCTCAATTTGAGAAGGTTTTATCCCTTAAGCCGGATTACTGTGAGCCAATGCTATACCTGGTAGAAATTTATGGTCTGCTGCCAAGGGAGATGGGCGGCGATAGTTTGAAAGCCGTCGGTTTTGCAGATAAATTGAATGAGTTGAATCCCTATTTTGGTGCCCGGGCTAAAGCCGTTCTTATGCCAGAGAATTCAGATTTTGAAAAATTCTGGAATTCCTTCCCCGGAACAAAGGACAAAAATCCCGAATATCTTACTGAACTTGGGAAAGCTTGTCTGTACAAAGGTGATGTGAAGTCGGCTGAAAAGTATTTTACTGAAGCCATTAAGGTTGATCCATCACTGAACTTCCGTATACTTGACCTTGCCCGGTTTCATATGATGAAGGTAATGCAGGATAAAGAAAAGGCCAAAACTGAGCTGCCTTTTGCGAAAACATTTCTTGAACAATACCTTGCAAGTAAGCCTGAACCAAACATCCCATTAAAAGCATACACACTTGGATTGCTTAACCGGGTTGAAATGATCCAGGGCAATAAGGCTGAAGCTGACAAAATTGAGGCAAAAGCTAAAGATCTTGACAAGTATTTTTCACGGGCATCAGGAGTTCCGACACTCTTACTGTTTGACCCTCCTCAGCAACTGTCACATCATTACTTTTCCTTTTTCAGTCCTTATTAGGATACTTTTATTTGCCCTATCAATTTGGAAATCCTACGGAAATTTGTACCTTTAATAATCTTGCGAGCAAAAAACATTGTTTAAATCCCATGTTAAACCCTAAAATCTATATACAATGATCGAGCATCTTCACGAACACATGACATCAGAACTGCAGCAGAATGCTAAGACTGATACCATTTTTATCCTGAGTGCTATTTTATTGAATCTTATTATGCTTGCCGTTAATTCCGGAATGGTTGAAAAATCGAGAACAGATAATTCCATGCTGGTAGTCATGCTTTTATTTGTCATTCTGATTGTTCTCGTGAACCTTGTTGTGATCATTGGCCTTCAAAAAGGGAAACAGACTCGTACCAAACTTCAAACCGGCTTAATGGAGATGTATAAGGATAAGAGTGTCGACAAATACTATGACCCATCCTTACTGGGGAATTATAATACCCGTTACAACCTGTTCATCATGGTGGTTACATTTACCGGCATAATCGCCATCGTTGTCCCGTTTGTGCTAAGATAGGTGAGATCCGGTAGTCTTCTTATTCCCCTTATCGGGGCCAACTCTTTAAGAGTTGAGTATTTCTTTTCTTATGAAATTAATACCAGATTTTATGAAAAAATACACTTTCATATGCTTATTACTATGCTTGTGCTCCGGTCTTGGCGCCCAGACATGGAAGGCAGAAATTCAGAGGGCTGATGGACACAAGGGGACAATGACCCTAAAGGTGAAGCCCGGGATGAAGGTCATAGTGAATAACCTGGAGAGCAACAGCGATTCTTTGAAAGTCAGCAAGATAATTGAAGGGACCTTCATCAGCGGATCTTCCGACTTTATCAGGATCAAACTGAATACCGTCAGAAGTGAATCTAACTATGCCAATGGAATAAGGCAGTTTAAGATTACCCCTGCTAAATGTTATACAGGCTATGCCGCACCAGATACCAATACTTTAAATATACCTGTCAGGCAGATCGATTATCTATCTTTTCAGAATGAGAAGAAAGAGGGTTTAACTGAAATCGGAGAACCGATCATATTGGGCTCTATCCTCATGGTCATACTTTCTCCACTTATCAGCTACAATTTTAAGGAAGGAAAGATTAATGCCAATCGATATAAGTACTGGGCCTTGGGCAGCACCGCCGGAATGTTAGTGGGCTTTGCAATTCCAATCACTTTTGCGACTGTTTATAAGCAGAAGAATTACCAGTTCCGGGATGGATGGCCGTCTAAGAAGGCTAAGGTCTGGAAATTCAGGTAGTTGCAAGAACTTTTGAGCTCAAGAGGTATTTATCTATTCTAAAGAAATAAACCCGGGTGAATTAATTCCGGGTTTATTTTTAATATAACTCATTTAAAATCAGGAGTGGGCAGCTTTTAGCCTTGAAACTCTCTGGACAAGAGCCATCTGATGTTCCTCATCCGTACAGTTAGGGTCTTTCATTTCCCTGAACATTTTACAGGGTAATTCGGCACAACTGCCACAATCATGAAAACTCTTCTGATTTACAGAACAGTTAAACAAAGGGCAGGTATGATCGGGCATCATCTCTTTCGCCCAGAAAGTTTGCCCTTTTACAACTTTACAACCATTGCATTCCTTGCCGAAGAATTCACATTCATCGCAAATCAATCCACAAGCAGATAGTACCATAACAGCAGGTTTTTGTACAGGTAGATAAATGAAAATATCAAGACAAATATACTTTATCTGAGTGCAAAATTTCATTCCCGGGGATTATTTGAATGAAAATAACCGTTTGTACAAAAGAGTGAATTCTCCTTACATTTGTGACGAACAGCAAATACTTTATGGTGAAATTATCGGTAGTTATCATAACATTTAATGAGGAAAAGCAAATCGGACGCTGTATTGATTCGGTTCTGGGTATTGCTGATGAAGTGATAGTACTGGATTCATTCAGTACTGATACCACCGAAATTATTTGCAGGCAGAAAGGTGCAATTTTTCATCAGCATGAATTTGACGGATATATAGAACAAAAGAATCGTGCCCTTTCTATAGCATCCTTTGATTTCATCCTTTCCCTGGATGCTGATGAGGTGTTATCTGATGAACTGAGGTCTTCCATAGGAGAGGTAAAGCAGAATCCTACTGCCTCTGGTTTTACTATGAACCGACTGAACAATTATTGCGGGAAATGGATCCGGCATGGTGGATGGTATCCTGACAAGAAATTAAGACTTATTGATCGCAGGCTTGGAAAATGGGAAGGAGAGAACCCTCATGATAAACTTGTGATTTCAGATAATAACATTAAACACCTTACCGGTGATCTTTTTCATTATTCCTATCATTCTATTCACAGCCATGTTCAACAATCCAATAATTTTTCTGAAATCTCTGCTGCCAGCATGTATAAAAAAGGCATAAAAGCACCTCTCTGGAAACTGGTTGTCAATCCGAGCATCATGTTTATCAAGTGCTATATCACCAAGGCCGGGTTTCTCGATGGGTATTTAGGATATACAATAAGCAGGATATCATCACATTCCACATTCCTCAAATACGCAAAGTTGCGTTTCCTTTGGATTCATGGGAAACAGGATGGCAGGTAGGCTCGGGTAATTAAAAGCAGCAAGCTGGAATTTAGTCTTTTCAAGTGTATTATTGATCCAAACTTTCCTCATTATTTTGAGGATAATATGCAAATTGTATCTTTACAATCCGGTGTCTATTAAAATCACTTTCATGGCTACTGAATGGTTTATTATTGTAAATCCTAATGCAGGTAAACGCAAGGGCCAGCATGACTGGTTGAATATCGCAAAACTCCTTAACGAAGCGGGCATAGAGTTCATCAATATTTTTACTGAACACCGCGATCATGCCATGCATCTGGCTCAGAAGTACATTGAGAAAGGATTCAGAAACATTATTGTTGTTGGAGGAGATGGAACGCTCAATGAGGTTGTTAACGGAATATTTACCCAATCGCACGTTGCGCCTTCAGAAATCAGGCTTGCCATGATCCCGGTCGGAACAGGCAATGACTGGTGCAGGATGTACAATATTTCCAATGATTATAAGGAGGCTATTAATACCATTGTCAATGGGAAGGAATTTGTGCAAGATGCCGGTTCAGTGAAGTATTTTACAAGCCTTGGAATGGAAAAGACCCGTTATTTTATCAATATGGCCGGAATGGGTTTTGATGCATTGGTGGCTAAAAAAACCAACCGTCAGAAAGAACAGGGAAAAGGCGGGGCACTATCCTACTTTGTTAATATCTTTTCTAGCCTGTTCTATTATAAATTTACCCGGACATCGATAAAGCTGGACGATCAATCTATTCAACATGAGGTGTTTAGTATGAGCGTTGGCATTTGCCAATTCAACGGGGGGGGGATGAAACAGGCACCGAATGCCAAGCCTGATGATGGTCTGTTTGACCTTACTATTATTAAGCCAATTGGCAAATTCAAAGTGATCAGGAATGTTGTAAAGCTGTTTGATGGTTCGTTTACTCGGCTGCCTGAAGTAAGCACTTACATCTCCTCCAAAATAAATATTCTTTCAGAAACCCCGATGTACCTGGAAGTTGATGGCGAATCGCTTGGCCACACGCCTTTTGAGTTTGTAATCATTCCCAGAAGCCTCAGGATAATTACAGGCCTTTAAGTCTTACCAGTTTAACATCTTTTTAACAGGCATAAATTAACCTGGTTTCATCAGGATAGCTTACATTTGTATGCAGGATATTAAATATGATCTCAAAAAGGCCCTTGAATAAGGTAAAGTGCATTTTGGTCAGCATCCTCGCCGGCATTATTGTTTTTGCCAGTTGCGGGTTTGCTTATCATATTCATTATTGCCATGGCTCCAGGGCATCTGCATCATACTATCCAGGTTTATTCCAAAACGTAGCCGGTTGCGGGTGTGAATCAGGCAGCAATACAATGAAGGCTGCTTCGCATTTCCATTCCGGAACAGCCATCAGCAAATCAGGCTGTTGCAATAATTATAAGTTTTTCCAGAAAGTACCGACCATATCGTTCAGCGATTTTTTCGGTAAAATTAAATTTGTTGAGGTTGTTCAATCAGGTATTCTTGCCAGTACCCTGGATAGAATTCAGCCTGTGCAACCTTCAGTGCCCATATTGTTATCGCATCATCCTCCCCCTAAATCCGGCAAATCGCTGGTTTTTCGCTTTCATCAAATCCGTATTCCTTCCTTTCCGGGTGATTGTTGATCAGCTATTTGCTGTTCAATAGCTATGCCTTTGGCTCACTAAGTGTTCCAGCGGCATTAGATGCAATTCATAGGATTTTCACAAATCTAACACCTGGATTATGAAATTGAAAGTGATAAGAATTTTTACAATAACAATGTTAGTATTCCTGGGAACACTTGTTACCCAGGCTCAAAACATCACCGGTAAAGTAACTGTCGCCGGGTCAAACGGGAATTCAGATCCTGTTGCCGGGGCTAATGTCTTCTGGATTAAAACAACAACTGGCACAACTACTGATGCCAACGGTGAATTTAAATTGAATTCTGCCTCTATTAAAGATATGAGGCTGATCATAAGTTTGATTGGTTATAAATCAGATACGCTTGCCGTAAGAGGTTTAAGCCATGTTGATGTTAAACTTCTTCCATCCACCAGCCAGTTGAATGCTGTTGAAATTGAAGGCAGGATTGGTAGTTCATTTATTTCGGAACTTGATCCACGCAAGGTTCAAAACATTACTTCTCATGAGTTGCGCAGGGCTGCTTGCTGTAACCTTGCTGAAAGTTTTGAAACAAGCGCTTCTGTTGATGTCAATTATGCTGATGCTTTGACTGGTGCCAGGCAAATACAGTTGTTGGGGCTATCCGGTGTTTATAGCCAGATCATTACTGAGAATGTTCCCCTGGTAAGAGGATTGGGAAGTTCTTTTGGTATGGGTTACATTCCAGGTTCCTGGATGGAATCGATACAACTTTCTAAAGGAGCCTCATCAGTGGTTAATGGTTTTGAATCTACAACCGGCCAGATTAATGTTGAACTCAAAAAGCCCGCAAGCAGTGAAAAACTTTTCATCAATGTTTATGGAAACCAGCGCGGGAGGGCTGAATTCAATATCAATGCTGCAACGAAGCTGAATGAACATTTGAGTACCATGTTTTTGGGGCATTTCAGCCGTTTTGCCAATCCCGTGGATGCAAACAAGGATCTGTTTATGGATCAGCCTAAAGTTACCTCGCTTAACCTGATGAATCGCTGGGATTATATGATCCCGGATCATTATGTCTCGCGTTTTGGGATAAAATACCTGGATGAAAAACGTATTGGCGGTTTCCTGAATTTTAACCCTGATACCTATAAGCAGGATACCAGTGGAATAAATGACGATTCGAAATCCTACGGGATGCAAATGCACACCCAAAGGCTTGAGAGTTTCTGGAAAAATGGTATCATGTTCAAGAACAAGCCTGATAAGAGCCTTGCACTTATTGTTTCAGGAATATACCATAAGCAGGACGGATACTTTGGCCTTAATAATTACAACGCAACACAGAAAAGCTTTTATGCCAATTTGTTGTACCAAAATATCATTGGCAACCCGCATCATAAGTTTACTACCGGTTTAAGCTTTATGTATGATAATTACCTGGAAGCCTACAAAAGGACTGACTTTACCTATGGTACTGACAGCCTGCTTTTTGTAATTCAAAGCTACAGGGATACAACCTATAAGATGGACCGCAAGGAAGTCGTGCCCGGAGCCTTTTTCGAGTACACTTACACCTGGAAGGATAAACTAACCCTGATTGGCGGTATCCGTGCTGATCATCATAATACCTTCGGGACTTTTGTCACACCTAGAGTCCATCTCCGGTACAAGATCACCCCGACTACAACTTTCAGGGCTTCAGTTGGCAAGGGATTCAGGACTGCCAACATTTTTGCTGAAAACTATTCAATTATGGCAAGCCAGCGAAGAATCCATTTTGTAGATACTCCTAAACAGGAAGAAGCCATCAATATGGGGCTTAACCTTACACAGGATTTCAAACTTTTCAAAAGGGATGCACAGATTGACCTGGAAGCATACCGGACTAAATTTATCAACCAGGTCATAGTTGATCTTGACAGTATGCCTGCAGCTGTTTTCATTTACAATCTTGACGGGAAATCCTATTCCAATATCCTCCAATTGCAATTTACCATGGAACCTGTTAAAAGGTTGAGTGTTTTGGCAGCTTTCAGGATAAATGATGTTCATGTTACCGAGAATGGAAAATTGAGGGAGAAGGCAATGGTGAATGCATACAAAGGTTTGGTCACTTTATCGTATGCAACGAAATTCGGGAAGTGGAAATTTGACCTGACTTCCCAATTCAATGGCAAGGCAAGGATCCCGGATACCTATAAGATGCCTGCAAAGCTTCAGAGAGCTGAATATTCGCCAGCCTACATGCAATTGCTTGCTCAGGTTACCCGCCACTTCAAAATGGTCGATATATACCTGGGTGGTGAAAACCTGACTGGTTATACACAAAAAGACCCGGTAACCGAATATTGGAAACCTTATCATACCCACTTTGATACTTCCATGGTATGGGGTCCGATCGTAGGAACCACCATTTATGCAGGTTTGCGCCTGTCAATCAAATAGTTTACATGGGGTGTGGCTATCAGAATTCGGTCACACCCCATAGTAAATATCATCGATTTGATTGATAAATATATGCCATTTGAATTCCTGAGTAATTAATACATTTGTAATGAAATACCTAAATACCTGATTCAATGAAGAAGAAGTACATATCCAGAATTTCCTTTCTTGCGCTTATTAGCGTTGTGCTATTATTGTCGTGCTATTCATGTAAGAAGGATGATAGTCCGGCCGGAACCGGGAAAACTCTTGAATTCGTTGGGCTGAAAGCTGAAAAGGATACCATCGTTGTCCAGGAAGTCACAAAAATTACGGCGACAGTTACAGGTGAAGGGTTAAGCTATGCCTGGAAGTGCGATAATGAACTTGGGGTAATTGATGGATCAGGTGCGGAGGTAATGTTTACCATTTGTCATGCCGGCAAATTCAAAATTACCTGTGACGTTACCGACAGCAATAATAACAAAGCAACTAAGGATGTCTATGTCACTACGGTTGAGTAGGTTATTATTGTTTTTACCTTTCCTTACTGTTTTCAGCTTGTTGCAGAATTCTGTGTTTGCCCAGTGTTGTTCCACGGGAAGCCCTGTCGGCGCTTCGACCTATGTTGGAGTTCTTAATAAGAATTCCATCAGGTTTACAACCTTCTTCAGGCACAGTTTTTCAGATGTTTATTACAGTGGAACGGCACCTTCGAAGGATAGCCTTGATATGGCCAATAATGCGCATTACAGTTACCAGGCCTTATCCGTTGAATATGGTATTACCCATAAACTGACAGCCCAGTTCGATATGGGTTATTTTTACAGTAAAATTGTTGATTTCAGGAATCCCATACTTACTGATCATAATGGCAAAGGCTTGTCCAATGGATTGTTGATGCTGAAATATGGCTTTTATGTAAATACTGCAAGGCTGATCGAGTTTTCAGGAGGACTTGGATTGAAATTCCCTTTTAGCCGTAAACCCATGACGGCTCCAAACGGAACGTTACTTCAACTTGATGCGCGTCCTTCGACCAATGCTTTTGGCCTTACAGGCACCCTTATGTTCAGTAAGGAGTTTTCTGACATCACTCTTCGGTCATTCCTGTTGAACAGGTTTGAATACAATTTCTCGAATATTAATGAATATCAGTCCGGGCCTTTGATGATCAATTCCCTTTTTGTCTCAAAGCGGATAATTCCCCGCCTTTTCGGGATTCTTCAAGTGAGGAATGAAATTCATGGCAAAGATGTTCAAAAAGGAACAGAAGAAGTTAACACCGGCTATCATTTGATAGTTTTTACACCCCAGGTGTCTTATTCCATTATGGGAAAATGGAGCCTTTCCTTATTGTATGATATCCCTGTTTACAAAAACTACCAGGGGAAACAGTTAACTCCCCAGTATTCTTACGCCATCAGCCTGGCAAGGGATTTAGCACTCTAGGTTTCTGAAGGGAATCCTTAGTGATTGAATTTTAGCACATTTTTAAAGGCTCTATTCTCTTCCAGGGAAATGACAATTAATTTCCCTTAAACAATCCCTATTTCAATTTGTTACATGTGTGATTCAGCAGCGAATCTTATGCTGCTATTGTATCCAATGAACCTTCTATAGATTTCATAATCCATATTGATTCATTTTTAATTGAAACACGATGAAACAGATTTTATTCCTTTCAGGCTTCTTATTGGTATCATTTTGCCTTCACGCCCAATGGACGCAGATCTATCATACTCCACGAACCCAGCAGGCCAGGGTTATGTCATCTCCCAATGACCAGGTTTGTTGGTTTATTTCAAATATGGATTCCCTGTTTAAAACGGAAGATGGCGGTCAGAACTGGCATAAGGTTATCCAGAGTGGAGCATCATTTAATCCTTCAGGACTTTTTGTTGTAGATAAGGATGCAGCATTTAAGACTGTGTATGGCTATGCTTTCAAAACAACAGATGGTGGACTGCATTGGCACCAGGTGTTTTCCGGGAATACGTCCGATCCGCCAACTATCTTTATGAAGGATGATCAGGAAGGAATACTGGTAAATGGAGGCATAGTCTATAAAACCAGTAACGGTGGAGAGATTTGGAATTCATATGTTTATTTGCAACCTCCTAATCCACCCATTAATTCATTGGGGAAAGGCAACCTGCAAATTATAGGAGATACCATTTTCATAGCTGCTTCGAATTCGGGGGTTGAATATTCTGCGGATTTTGGCTTCACATGGGTAGTGCCATCAAATAACGGCCTGAGTATTTCAGCGCCAGGGAAGATCAGTTTCGCCAATTCCAGGTATGGGCTAGCCTTTTATGGAAGCATGCCCTTTATCTACAGGACATTGGATGGCGGAAATACCTGGACTACCTGTGATAACTCACTGGGAGAAAATGAAGATGTGCTTGCTATCGGAACAGCATCCTGGTATATTCCAAATTCGGCAGATCATTTCTATGTTAAATACTCGGATGATCATGGTACACATTGGAACGTGCAATTGAATGATCCTGATGGCTTTGATGTGTTGGAACGATCACGGTCCGGCCATACCCTTTGGGCAGGATCGGATAAGGGGAAGATCTATACAATGTCACTTGATCTTCCTACATCAACAGAGCAAAGCCTTGTCAAACCTGATGTTTCGATCAGCCCAAATCCGAGCACAGATAGTTTCGTTCTGAATGCAGAATCGTATACATGTCCATTTAAGTTAACCATTGTTGACCTGGCTGGTAACGTTGTTAAACGTGAGAACGTGCTGCCCGGATTGATAACTTTCGGATCAGACCTAAAGCCTGGGACTTACCTGGTTTCTGTAACTTCTAACAACTACAGGGTTTACAGTTTGAAGGTCATAAAAAACTGAGATTTATAGCCTGGGTTTGATTAAGTATTATTTTGTTGTCAGGGCAATCGATAACTTTAGAGAGAGGTTATCTTCTGTTTCAGTGAAACTATTAGGGCCATAGCGGTAATAGATGCCCACTCCCAAACCCAGGTATGCAATATTCAGGTAATTGATCCTGAGCAGGTTATCTAGTTGCAATCCTGTTTCAATAATTCCCTTCTCCAATGATTTGAATTCAATAAAATGATGGTTCCCGGGATGGGATAAGGATCCATATCCCATATTTTGATGCAGGGTGATGTGGGGTTTGAATTTCGGGGTCTGAAAGAGCAATGTCCCAAATTTGTGTGTCAGGTATAGATTGATGTAACGGTCGGATAAAAACTCGTAAGGCTTTACCGTTTGAAAAGAATTATTGATTACGAAGGGAAGTGAATTATCAAAGCTCCCATTTCCGTTGAATAGCAGTCCGCAGGGCAGGGCTTTATCGGTGAGTCCCGCATCCAGCCTGAATTGTGTTTCACCAATATTTTTGGTAAAAAAGGTATGCTCAAGCCTGGCTTCTATTTTGTTATAGTCAAAATCACTGTTATGCAATTGCCTGATTCCCCGGATGTAGGTCAGGAAGAAAACAGGGTACCTTGTACTTACACTTACCCTTTGGTTTAATGATTCAACAATTTTTTCCCTGAATGCGTACCTTAAATCAAGCCTGATATCTGAGCTGGTATAATCTGTTATGGTATTTTCAGGGCTTGCCAGGTATTCATATTTGAACTGAGGTTGGGTTGATGTGTGATTGAACGAAAAATTTATCCTTGCATACCTCAAAGCTCTGAATCCAAGACTTGCTGAAAGCATCTCAATTCTGTCCATTCGCGAGGCCATTAAACTTCTGTAATCGTATGAGTTCTGAGCAAAGAAATTCAAGCCGGAATTGCCTGCTTCTGACAGCGAATTCCAGTACTTACCCCTTAGCTTCAATTCCCTGTATTTATTCAATGTCAGGATAAATTCAGCTCCATATTTCCAGGTATGATCTATTGTTCCATATCCAAAGAAACCTCCAATGCTCAAATAATCCAGGACTTTCTCATTGGTCCAGAGTCCCATGCCTAGCCTTGTCCCTTCATGTTTATTGTAAATGAGTGTCCTGGACAGATCAAGATCTATGAAGCCGACAGGTATTTTATTTTGCGTGATTTTTTCCAGAAGAAGCTGGAAGAAATCAAGTTTGTTCTTTTCGCCAATGCTGTCCATTACCCTGTATGTAATCCTTTCCTTCCTGGTTAAAGGTTCAGTCCTGAATGAATTCCAAAAGGTACTATCACGGTCAGTTGCCAGTGGATGCATGGAAACGCTTTCCAGGGTAAATTCTTTATTTCTGAAGTTTGGGTATAACTGTACATCGCTGATATAGCTTTTTCCATTTGCCAGCATCCCCATTTTTTTAGAAGGATATTCCAGGATGGTAAATTCAAAATTCAGCTGTTCAGGGAACCATTGTTTCCCATCAATAAAATTATACTGCTGTTGGATCTTTATATCAATGAAACCTTTGACAAAAGGTTCTGCAATCACATTCTGGATGGCGAACCTGTTGGTGTTGATATACAAAAGGCCGGTCAGGGCATCAAAGTTTTTACCAGGTAAAGGTTTGAATGAGAGAATAAAAACAGAGTCGCTGTGTTGATAGAGCGTATCCTTTAGGAAGAATTGGTATTTGTCAAGGCTGCCGTTGCTGATAGGATTTAAGTAGTTTATGTCGAAAATCCTGATGTTATCCTTATAAAAGGAAAAAGGTTGAAGGTCGGTTGCCAGTTGTGCAAATGATGGGTGTTTAAACCCTGAAACTCTGGTAGCTGTGACAGTTTCCTGGTTGATATCAGGTGACATAAATTTCCGGTCAGTTACCGATTCCATGATCAGCAGGTGACCACCTTTTAATGACTTGTCGAGTTTGATCTTAAGGCTGTCAGATCCTTTTGTTTCATTCGGTGAAAAGTCATAAATTGATTTGTTGTAAGAGGTATATCGGAATGATGAGATTTTTTCAGGATCGTTAATATCCTTATTATTGATGACTTTCCTGATGATTCCGTTGGCAGGGTTTTCACCTGCGATTATTGTAACTTCATTGAGATCATAAGCTGAGGGGGAAAGTTCAATCAACAGATCTTGATTCCCGCTCTGGATTGAGTCCAGGTTAATAAAATATGGCTTATACCCCAGGTAACTGCATTTTACAGTGTTGATTCTGGCTTTCTGACTGTATCTGAACCTGCCATCAATATCAGAAGTTGTTCCGGAGCGCCCGTTTTTATTGAAAATTATAGTAACGAAAGCCAGTGGTTGCCCGGATTTATGGTCGATGACCTTGCCATGTAATTCATATTGCGCATAGCTAAAGGAAAATAGAAATAACAGGCATAGAAGTAACGAAAATTGAAAAAATGATTTCATGCAAAAATTAGCTGATAGATACTAAAACAGGATGGGTAAATATATATTGTAATAAAAATTCAAAGCCGGATATTCAAAGCTCTTGAATTATTCAGTAACGTCGATTTCCTTCCAGTCTCCCGATTGCCTGATGAGTTCTGTTAATGCCTTGATGGCATCTTCCTCTGGTATATTCCGGCCAACAACTTCGTTGCCTTTGTAAAGTGTTATTTTCCCTTTTCCGGCACCCACATAGCCATAATCTGCATCAGCCATTTCTCCGGGACCATTGACAATGCAACCCATTACCGCGATTTTAAGGCCGGTCAGGTGGCTGGTTGCTGCTTTTATAGATTGAAGTGTAGTCTCAATGTCAAATAGTGTTCTGCCGCAGGATGGGCATGAAATATACTCTGTCCTGGTAATCCTTGTTCGTGTTGACTGAAGTACGTCAAATGCAGTCCTGATAATAGATTGCCTTTCAATTGCAGGTGCCAGTGGCATAATCGCATCTCCAATGCCGTCGACAAGCATAGCTCCAAAATCAATGGCTGCATTTACCTGGAAACGAAGAAGGTTGGCGGTGAAATATGAATTTGACAGGATAATTGGACGTAAGTCATTATTGTTGAGGACAGCGAAGGAATCCCTGCGCATATCCCGGATGGTACCATCAATCAAATTGACTTGTTTAACAAAATCCATATCCTGCGAAAGCACTTCCCGGCCGTTTTCATCATAAGTAATCAGATGTCCATTCGCTTTACCAAGCACCTGAACAGGATTATTATGGCCTATATTTCCGATTTCAATTGTAGTCCTTTTTCTATACTGGAAGGGGGAAAAATCATCTTTTGAGGGATAGGGCAGTGAGTTTTTTCCAATTTCTTCCGGAAACCGTGCATTATATCTCCGGGCTATTTCCAGGGCAACAGGGATTTCTTTGACCGGATCACCCGTGAGAGAGACTCGGATAGTATCACCAATGCCATCTTCCAGAAGCGTGCCTATACCAACAGCTGATTTGATTGCCCCTTCTTCACCTTCACCGGCTTCTGTAACACCGAGATGAATAGGAAAGAACAGGTTTTCCTCCATCATCCTGTCAGATAAAAGCCTCGTAGCCTGTACCATGATCAGCACATTGCTGGCTTTCATGGATAGGACAAGTTCTTTGAATCCTTGGTTAGCAAACATTCTTGCAAATTCAAGGGCAGATTCCACCATTCCCTGGGGAGTGTCTCCAAAACGGTCAAGTATTCTCTTGCCCAGGGAGCCATGGTTTGTACCGACCCGGATTGCAGTTCCATGTTGCCTGCAGACTTTAAGAAGGGGGTACAGGTTTTCGGCTATCTGCTCCAATTCCAGTTCATATTCCTTTTCTGAATAGGTGGTCAGGTTGGTATTCCTGAAATAGTTACCAGGGTTTATGCGGACTTTTTCAACGATACCTGCTGCAATTTCAGCAACTTTCGGGTTGAAATGGATATCGGCGATCAAAGGTGTGCGATAGCCTTTGCTCCTTAATTCTCCTTTGATCTTAAAAAGGTTAAATGCTTCACGTTCACCTTGAGCAGTGAGCCGGATGAGTTCGCATCCTGCATCAGCAAGTTGAATACATTGTGCTACGGTTGATACTGTATCATTCGTATCAGTATTGGTCATGGACTGGATGCGTATGGGCTGATTGCCTCCAAGCAGGACTCCTCCAATGTTGATCTGAGGGGTTTTAAACCTGACAGGTCTCTGACTGCAATATAGATCCAGGAATGATGACACGACTGTGTTTTAAATGATTTTACAATAGTACGTAAAATTGAAGAAAAAGGGGAATCAAGACAAAAGACAAAAGGAAAAAGACAAAAGACAAAAGACAAAAGACAAAAGGAAAAAGACAAAAGACAAAAGGAAAAAGACAAAAGACAAAAGGAAAAATATCCGAAATGAAAGCTTCAAGTTTTGCCTGCATCCTATTACCTACTACCTATTTCTGTCGGATCACTTAATCATCCCCAATCCTTCCATTGCCGAAGCATCACCGGGACGGTTTAGTAAGGTTTTATTGAATAATACTTTTGCTTCCCTGTATTTGCCCATCTGGTAGTTTGTCCAGGCAAACATATGGAGGACGTCATAATCAAAGGGATACATATTGACTAACTTTTCGAAGAGTTTATAGGCGCTTGCATAGTCTTTCCGGGTATAATAAATCGAAGCCAGCCTGTAAGTTGCAAGGTAATTTGAAGGGTCTATCTTTAGTATTTCCTGGTATTTACCAATAACAGCTTCCCAATTTCCAAGGGAGGCTGCCGGATATGCATATCCAAGTCTTGCTTCAATCGAGTAGGGCATAAGTTTGATAGCTCTGGAATAACAGTTTAAAGCTTCAGAAAAAGATCCTGCCATGTAATGCAACCAGCCAAGCCTGACATTCATTTCATAGGATGATTCGTCAAAGTTTTTCTTAATGACGTCAACTGCAGCCTGATATTTGCCTGCTTTTTCAAGGCTGTAACTATTCGAGAATGCGTCCTGTAGTGCCTTATAGTCCTGTGAAAAAACACTTGCTCCAGGCAGAAGCAGCGAAATGCAAATGCAGGTTTTAACAAAAAGATTATTTACAGTTTCCATTTTAGTCCTCCGATAAAAATTTGATTTGTGTAAGATTGGCTTGTTACTGATGAAGTGATAACCGGATCTGAACCAGCCGGAGCCGCATTCAGGTATCGTAATTGCTGAGAATCTTTCAAGTAAATTCTGTACATTAAACTTATCTCTGCATGTTTTCCCAATAAGCAGGTAAGATCGATGCCCGTTCGGGACGTGATATAATCAGGTTGATTAAAAACAACATAGGCATTTTTTTCATTGTAGAGGTTCATGTTTCCCTGTGTCCAGAACCCCGTAATCCAGGTATTTTCAAAAATCTTTCCACCAAGCGAAAGTTCATACACCATCCGCTGTTTCTTATCATTGAAGACTGAAACAGTGCTAACACCCCCATAAAGATTAGTATTCCCCATGGGATACCAAGTAAGGCTCGATCCAACCTCTGACTGTCGCATCCTGTTAAAATCGGAGATGCTCCCTGATAGGTCAAGGGTAACATTTCCAATGTCTTTGCTTGCACTGATGGAGAAAACATAATTACTGTAAGAAGTATCCCATTGGTAAAGAGAATAGGCTGAACCCTGGTAATTAAACATATGCCAGGAAGTATCGGCGGCCAGGAAATAAGCGGTATCAGTCAGGTTACTTGTGAACTGAACACTCGTTTTTTTATATTGAACCTGCAAATGATGCAGGGCTGCTGTGATCTTCAGTCCATTATCAGCCACGTAGGTTGTATTGAGATAGAAATCTCCCTGGGTAATATTATAGGGAATATTGATTGCTGAAAAGGTTTTAGGGAATGAGTATAGATATGCCTGTCCAAAAGGAGGATAGGCAATGGAATCAAGATGGGCAACAAGGTAAGAGTATGCCAGGTGTTTTTCCATTTTGATGTTCATTCGCGTAAAGGCTGCAAAAATTGATAATGCCGGCATTACCCTTATCTTTCCACCAAATTGTGTATAAAACATGTCTTTCTGGCAATCTTCCTCACCGTATATACTGTCAGTGCCTGCAAGTTCTCCCGGATTATGGCCATGGCCTGATGAGGGGGAGTAGCCGCTTTCAAGGAAAACCATATCTAAAAAGTTTCCTTTACGTATGTGAAGAGCATCTAATTTTTCATTTCCAATTTTTCCTGAAATCCGGGCTGCCTGATCCCGATTGCCTAAATTTATATAGCTAAAATATTTTCCTGACTTAGCTTCATCATCTGAAGAGTTGAATCGCAGCGCCTTGTTGTATTGGCTGATTGCTTTGCTGTAATTACCGGTTTCATATGCGGCTGCGCCTAATCGCATCCTTAAATAGTAATAATCATATCCAGCAGATAATGCATTCATCCCCTGGGTAATCACCTCCGGCCAATTACGTTGCGTATATGCCTCATAGGTTGCACTATCATACCAGCGTGAATCCTTAGCTTCATTCTGAGCGCTAACCTGGTATCCAGCCATTACCAATAAAATAATGAAGAGATTGAATAATTGTCGGCAATACAATTTCATGTTAGGTTCTTTCAGCTCGTTAAATCAGGATTATCCTGGCAGGTGCAAGTGATGATTCTGCTTTTTCGGTTAAGTATGATTTGTTCTATCCTGTCATGATCAATATGAAAGCCGATTCCAGCAATTTGTTTGCTTTTAAACGATGTTCTCTGGGTAATTGTGGCATTTAGGGTAACCTGGGTTTGATTGATCTCATCCTGCATTGATTTATATTCCATCCGGTATTCTGTATGCACAAAAAGGTAAAACGGGGCAAGGAAGTCTTGAAGTATCTTTCGGATACCGGTCTGCATAACTGTAACAGGGAACTCATCTACTATTTTAAGGCCTGGGTAAAAACCACGGGCAATTTTATAAGCTCCTAGGTAAAAGGCATAAAGCAAAGAACTCTTGTCCCCCTGGAAAGCAGTGAAATAAAGCAGGTCGTCTTCATTCCTGAACCATGCCTGTGATTCTGTTTTCAGGCAACGGAGATAAGTAAAATTGTAAATATCCACTTCTACGACCCAGTTTTCTGATTGGTCAGGTTTCCCATTTTCCTGTACAAGGTAGGATAACTTCTGCCCCGGAATAAAATTGAACGCTTTTTTCAAGCTTTGGATACTCTCAATGTTGGATAAACGATCCCCTTTTGCAGGTCTTTCCCAGGTTAGTAATTCAAATTGCTTTTCA
The DNA here is from genome assembly GCA_013376995.1 of Bacteroidota bacterium. GTDB lineage: Bacteria > Bacteroidota > Bacteroidia > Bacteroidales > UBA4417 > UBA4417. The sequence goes on from JACAAZ010000006.1 coordinate 106,891, forward strand.
TTAACAAGCATATATCTGCCTAAAGGATAATCGAGCGTTGCTGAGCCGATATAGGGAGTAGCCTGTAATTGGAAATGCAGATGGGGTTCAGGAGATCGCCCGGAATTGCCACAGAGAGCCAGTTTATCTCCTTTTCTTACAAATTGCCCTTTTTCAACGGAGAAACTTCCCTTTTTAATGTGGCTCAGTTTGGAATAGAGTCCATCGAGATGTTTGATTACGATTGAATTTCCCCAGTTCTGTTCAATGTTGATTTCATGAGGTTGGTTATCATCGACTGAATCGACAATCTCTTCAATCCAGCCATCCGCCGGGGCTATTACAGGTTTATTGTAACAATAGAAATCTGAAAGAGAAGTTCCTTTGCCGGAATGATTCTTGTCATTTTCATCCGCAATCTCAAAATCCCAGGCATGCCGCCAGATACCTTTATGAGTATGTTCCCCTGAATGGCCTTGTGTAACCTTCCATTCTCCCATAAATGGCAAGCCAAAAGGGAAGTATTGGTATCCCCTGAATCGTGTTTTACTATTTTTTTGATTGTAGAGGTTCTTTTCAGGAGAGAATTCCTGGAAAGTAACCAGTTCAAGTTTCTTATCAGGTTTTTCACGGAACCTTAGCATATAAAGGAACAGGATCACAACAATATTAAAAGGAAAGGAATAGGTCGAAAGCTGAAAGTATCCAAGGAACTCACTTGAACTCGAAAGTAAAATGGAAATTATTGGGGTAAGCAATATCACCCACAGGAATGATATTCGGGAGGATATGATAAAAAATCCACCGATTGCAATAGCTGTAAGTATAAAATTGAAACCTATATAGCTGTAATTAAGTTCGTTAAAATCAGCTCCAATAAAATGATAGAAGAGGTAAGCCGAGTAAAATCCCAGCAATGAAAGCACGAACGCAATCCGGGAGTAGTAGATTAACCCAATTCCAATAAGGATGCCTGGTAAAAGATGGTATTGGAACAGGATGGCAGAAAGAGATTTGAAGTAAGTTGACAGGGCCAGGGGGAGTTTCAAATCATTAAACCAATCATAGGCTTTCACCATTGCAAAACCACCCCAGTAATAAAATTCATTGTAGGTAAAGATTCCTCTTTCGCTTAGATTAAGCTGGGTATAGCGCCTCGCAGCCAAAGTAACAAGCCAGAACGTAAAAAGGAATGATAGCGTAAGAAATGGCAAACCATATTTGCCGATAACTCCCTCAAAGAACAAGGTTAGAAACAAGGTCAGTAAGGCTGCAAAAATGATCAGAATAAGGAGCACCAGTGAGAATTGGAAGTAAACTCCTATGCCAAGGCCAACCAGTACTGCGTTGAAACCATATACTCCGGCCAGGATATTATTCCTGTTAAATCCAATTAGGTAAGCAGTAAAGTTAGCAGTAAGAACTGCAATCAACCCTCCTAGACCTGCTATGGGATCAAAAAAGGAAACAATGACCAGCATTGCAGCAAATGCATGATTCTTTGAAAAGAAGATCATGGAATAGCTGTTCAGCAGGCTGGTTCCTGCTTTCTTGAATATTAGTGCAGGTCTGCCGGACATAGGCTGATAGGGGAAATGGCATTATTATACACAACATCGAAATGCTGCTGTGATTTGGTGAATGTTATGAAATGAAGGTGGGGTAAAGGGGGGTTAAAGCAGGGCTTTAATGGCAGGATCATTTTCAACCATTCGTTTAAGGGCTTCCTTGCAAAGATATTTTTTTGTCTTGGCATAGAATTCAGATTTGTACCCCATCTCATCTGCGATTTCCTTTAGTGACATTTTGCCCAGGAACAGGTGTAACAGCTTTTTGCAATCCTCGCTCAGGTTATCAAATTGTTTGATAAACACGTCGTATTTTTCTTCATCCTCGATAAATTTCTCACTGGCATGCGAGGGAGAACTGAAATGACGAACCAGTTCATCATGGTTGTGTTCAATCAGCCTTTTTCTTTTCAGCCTTTGTAACCAAAGGTTTTTGCTGATAGAATACAGGTACGTTAAAAATGAAGAACTTAATTCAAATTCATCTTCATTGATTTTCTTGAGAATGATATAAAGTGCTTCCTGGAAAATGTCTTCTGCATCCTCTTCCAACCCTGCATTTGTTTTGATCAGGTAGCGGATGGAAGGAAAAAATTCCTTGTATACGTATTTGATAATGTAATCACTATGGAGCCTTAACCCTTCGATGATGGCAAAGTCTGAATAGTGGATCATAATAGTACCTTTGAGATTCTGGTATCACTAAAACCGAAAATACAAGCAACAAGTAGGACCTGATTTTGTTGACCCAGTATTTACCAGTCTTGTGGTATAACTGCATTTTTTCGGGTGTGAAGATACTAAAATATAGATTAGTAATCATGTTTTTTTGCGTTGAAATAATTCAACTTCTTAGATACGATCACTTATTCAGCTCCAAAAAACCTGGAATTTGTTCCATTAGTCCCGGGTTATCCCTTCCCTCTCTTTTCCTTATCACATGCGGCTCTCCGCTACTTGATATTAGAACTACCGCCGGCCTCATAGTGATAAACTGCATCCATTGAGTAATGTTGTAAGCCCCCGTACTGAAGATCACAATCCTTTCACCTTTTTTCAACAGGGGTAGGTTGATAGAATTTCTGATCACATCGATGTTCATACATAATGGGCCACAGAGTAATGTTTCCTCAAAGTATTGGGAAAATGGCTGTGCAGGTAAAATCTTATGGTCGTACCAGAAAGAGGTAAAGAGCAAGTTTACTCCTGCGTCAATTACAGTTGACCTGGATCCGGATGCCAGGCGCTTATTGGCCAGCACAGTAGAGATCAAATAACCTGCTTCATCAATCAATGCTCTTCCTGTCTCCAGGATGAGTAATGGGAGTTCTTGTGTTTCGAAACCGCTGTTGTGCAGGCTGGTTGCTATAGCTTCTGCATAATCATCGAAGGTTGGATTTACATCAGGGCCTGGCAAATACGATCCTTTCAGCGTATTTCTTGACACAAACCCTCCGCCCAGGTCAAGATACTTGATGGCAAACTTGTATTTATTCCTGATATCGATTGCCAATTGAGCAAGCTTTGCAGCAGCTATTCCATATGCACCTGTACTCGAAATAAAAGTTCCTATATGACAATGCAGCCCGGTCAGTTCAAGCTTTCCTGAATGCATGATCTTATTTATGGCATCCCAAGCCTGGCCATTTTCAAGATTAAATCCAAATCGGTCCCATTGCGGATATATTCCGGTATCCAGGTTTATTCGGATGGCAACCTTAGGTTTGCTGTTTAATTCTCCTGCCAGGTCGACCAGTTCATACAACTCATCCAGGTGGTCGATATGGATAAGAGAGTCATTTTTAATCGCCATTTGCAAATCTTCACGCGATTTGTCGGGGCCGTTAAAAATGATCTTTTTACCATCGACCTGGTTATTCAGTGCCTTTTCGTACTCGAACCCGGATACGACTTCTGCCCAGGCACCTTCCCGATGAAAGATCCTGCAAATGCTGTCCAGGTAGTTTGTTTTATACGACCAGGCGAATTGAACCCGCGGATAGCGGGTAGTAAAAGCTCTCTTTGCCTTATTCAACGTTTGAACAATAGTTTCCTCGCTGAAAACGAACAGAGGTGAACCATATTTTCTTACAAGGTCACTCACTGCCACTTCATCAATGTGAGTCTTTGGGTTAAGGTCATTCCTCATTCCAAATTTACCAGGCATTCCTGTTTCCAGTTTTCTTATCAGCGGGCGTTCATATTCTTTTCTAGTCATAGAGGGGGGCGACTAAACCGGGTTAAAACGATTAATTAATTATATCTGCTTGAATTCTCCATTAACTGAAAGTTGCTCAAAGTTGTTTCTTTCAACGATCATGTCATATGAATAACGTATGAATAACTTGCCAACTTCATAGGATTCATAAGGCGAGACAGGCTTTCCCAGGGCAAGGTTGACCAGGGCTTCTGGGATATTTTGGCCGGTAGCAATGGCTAGATATACCCAAGCCGGGATGCGGGGGTTGATTTCCATCAAATAACATTTACCGTTGTCTGATTTCATAATTTCCAATTCGAAGGCACCACGCCAATGGGTAGAGGAAATAAAGTTCCTGGTGATCTTAAGCAGATCTGGGTCATTGATGGTTATTCCAGCCCATGCTTTACCTTTATCAGTTATGAATTGCTTGCGCATTGCAACAGCAGCAATAGTTTGTCCGCTACCATCACCAAGTCCTGTAACATTTAGCTCTGTCCCTTTTACAAATTTCTGGACAATTACAGGAACTCCCCATTTGGCGCTAATCTTTGCATAATAACCTTTTGCCTGTTCCAGAGTGTGAGCAATGTATGCTTCATAATACCGGCCTTTGATCATAAGAGGGAAGTCCATAGATTTTACAGTTTTCTCCAGTTCTGATAGGCTATGGATGGTCAGGCTTTCCGGGACATCAATTCCGTGCTTTTTCCCAAACGCAGAGAGGTTGGCTTTCTGCCTTTCTTCAAATTGATCTAGAGTGGGAAGAAACATATGAATGCCATGCTGTTCGAGTTCCGGTGCGAGTTTCATGAAGGAGAACAGCTCAGCATCAAAATTGGGAATGATGACATCCAGATGCTCCTTTTGATGAATATAAAGCAGGCGATCCCGAAGTGAATCGATGCCTTCTGTAGGGTAAGGGATAAGGTAGGATTTGTTTACCAAACCATCCATATATATTCCAGGTTCCAGTGCTTCATAAGCAAGGCCGGTTACGTTTGCTTCGAAAGATAAAGCTTCATGCAATCCGCGAATAACAGGAACTCCGGGCCCCGGGCTATCAACAGCATTTAAACCAGTGACAGCGATGTTAACACGAGGCCTACTCATTTGAGGAAACTAGTCGGAAATGTTTCAGTAAATTCAAGAAATCCATCAGGTCTCTTTCCGCTTGTTCAAGATCTACCTGGAATTCAACTACAAGCTGATCCAGGATCTCCTGCCGGGCTTTTCCAAGCCGAAGTTGGTTAAGAATCCCAACTCCTATCGGGTTAACAGTAAATGATTCCCCTGTAACAGGATTAAAGATAAAACCAGAATCGCTAAGAGCAATGTCTTTTATTAATGAGGGTTCCATAAGATTTGTAAGTCGAAGACCAGCTAAGGTGACTAATTGAGGGGTTGTCGTTTTGAGACCTTTTGACTACAATAATACACTAAAGTTTAAATACTCCTGAACTTCTTTCATTCCATTCAAGCCTCTTTAACATTCTGAATGTTTTTATTTCCCTGCTATATAACATGGTTCATCCCAAAGTGTTGCCTGATTCAGCTCATTTGTCGTAATATTGTAACGATGATACAACGTTTTCCGGTGTTTTCATTCCTATTACTTTGGCCGGTAAAACCGGATTTATAATCTGCAATAAAATTGTGCAGGAAAAGTTATAACACATTAACATCACGTAAGCATTACCGAATGAAATTCACATCTCTTCTGATCTTTTCATGCTTTGTGTTTCAAGGCATTTTCAATACTGCATCTGCTCAGGATCTGCGCATAGGACAATGGAGGGACCACCTCCCTTTTAATCGTTGTACATTTATTTCTATGGCTGGAGATCGTGTCTATGCTTCAACTCCGAGCAGCTTAGTTTATTTTGATAAAAAAGACAATAGCCTGAACCGTAAAAACAAGATCAACGGGCTTTCGGATGTAGGCCTCAGTGCTATTGCCTATAGTGATAAATACAGTACCCTCGTTATTGCCTATTCTAATACCAATCTCGATTTGCTGAAAAACGATAATGTCACCAATATCCCTGATATCAAGAGAAAGCAGATCCTTGGGAATAAAACAATAAACCGTATTCTGATCATTGATAAATACGCATACCTATCCTGTGGTTTTGGAATCGTTGTCCTTGACCTGGAGCGGGAGGAAATTCACGATACTTACTTTATCGGCCCCCTGGGAACTCAAATCAATGTGTTCGACCTCACCTTCAATGCCGCAGACAACAAGTTCTATGCTGCCACTGAAAAGGGAATATATTCTGCAGAAATATCATCCAATCTAGCTTTCTATGAAAACTGGAAGCAAGAAACATCCCTGCCTGCTCCTAACACTAAATATAACCTCATCGCCTCATTCAACGGGAAAGTTTATGCAAATGCATCCAAAGCTTCTTTCAATTCTGATACGTTGTATGTGTATGATGGAACTGGCTGGAACTATTTTGATAATACAAACCATTCTACCCGCGCAAGCCTGAGCGTATCAAATGACAGGTTGCTGATCTGTAATTTTCTTACCATTGATGCATACAAACCTGATGGTACCAAGGAAAGGAATTATTGGACCTACAATCCCGGGAATATCCGTCCAAATGATGTTGAATTTGACAGCGACAACACGCTATGGATTGCAGATAATGACCATGGGATTTACAGCATTAATAAATCGGACGTAAGCCAGCAATACCTGATCAACGGGCCTGCTACCTCACAGGTCTCAGCCATGGATATTGTAGGAACTTCTGTTTGGGCTGTTCCTGGTGGGCGCAATGCATCTTTCGGGAATTTGTACAACCAGGCCCAGTTTTATAACTACCAGGATGAAAGCTGGACATCCTATAACAATGTTACTATACCAGCACTTACCGATGCACGTGATCTCCTTTGCGTAGCTACTGATCCTCTCAAATCTGATCATGCTTTTCTTGGCAGTTGGGGATATGGATTATTCGAAATGGATGGTGGCAGCCTGGTTAAAACCTATACTCCTGCTAATAGTTCCCTGCAAGCATCTATTTATGATGATGCATTATGTTTTGTCGGTGGAATGGCCTTTGACACTGACCACAACCTGTGGATGACAAATTCTACAGCCAATAATATCCTCACAGTAAGAAAAAATAACGGGGATTGGAAATCCTATAACCTTGGCACCAATGCAACAGGAGTTGATGTCGGGAATATCGTAGTTGATCATTCCAACCAAAAATGGATGCAGATGCGTGATCTCTCGTTGTTTGTTTACAATGATAACAATACCCTAGACAATACAGCCGATGACCAGGTTCATAAACTTACAAATGCAGTTGGAAATGGAAACCTTCCGGGAAATGGAATAGCAAGTTTCGCAATTGACAAGGAAGGACAACTCTGGCTTGGAAGCGACCAGGGTGTTGCTGTAATCTATTCACCTGAAAACGTGTTTACAGGAGGGAATTTCGATGCAGAAAAAGTAATGATTGAAGAAGCGGGATACCTGCATCCTCTGCTGGAAACAGAAGCTGTAACTGCCATTGCCGTTAACGGGAATAATGAAAAGTGGATGGGAACTGATAAATCAGGTGTTTTCCTGATGTCAGCTGATGGATCAAAGGAGATCTATCATTTTACTGAAGAAAACAGTCCATTGATTTCAAATTCCATCACCAGTATTAAGATTGCAAGTGACGGTGAGGTGTTTTTTGCAACATCAAACGGGATCGTGTCTTATAAGGATTCTTCGCAACCACCCTCAGCTGGACTAGATTCTATTTATGTATTTCCCAACCCTGTGAGACCTGACTACACAGGCCCTATTGCCATAACTAACCTTGTTGCAGACTGTTATGTTAAGGTTACCGACATTAGCGGTAACCTGGTTTGGGAAACCCAGGCATCAGGCGGACGTATTGTATGGGATGGGAATGACCTCGACGGACATAGGGTGAAGACCGGCGTTTACCTGGTATTTATTACCAATTCTGATGGCTCTTCTAAGGCTGTTACCAAGGTGCTGTTCATCGATAAGTAGCCTTCTTTTTCTTACAGTGATGCTATTAACAGATGATTTGCAATCATGTTGATCTCAACAACCGGTATTATTTTCCATGTTTCAAATTATTCTGAAACCAGCCTGATCGCTAAGGTCTATACCCGGCAATTCGGGTTGCAATCATATATTGTAAAGGGGGTTCGGAAGAAGGGATCGAAGATAAAGAGGAACTTGTTTGGCCCGTTATCTGTTGTCGAACTGGTTGCCTATCAAAAAGAGAACAGCGGATTGCATACTATTCGTGATGTTTCCTGCCATCGGCAGTTCAATGAGATCTCAACTGATATTATTAAGAGTTCCATACTGCTGTTCATGAATGAACTTTTGTACAGGTCAATTCATGATGAAATGCCCGATCCGGGTCTTTTCAGTTTTATTCTTGAATCTCTTAATTCCCTTGAAAGTTTGGGAGAAAACCTGGCAGGTTTCCCGCAGATTTTTGCTCTTCAGCTTTCAGATCACCTGGGATTTGCGCCACATAAAAATTATACAGCAAGGAATAGTTATTTTGACCTTCAGGAAGGCCGGTTCGCCCCTATTGTCCCTGAACATAATTACTTCCTGCTGCCTGAATACAGCAAGTCACTGGCATTCCTACTTCAACTCAGTCCGGGCATGGATGATTGTCTGGATCATTCTACCAGGTTAGTATTACTTGAAAAAATTCTTCAATATTTCAGGTTGCATCTTCCTTCATTCGGCGAAATGAAATCACCGCATATCCTTAATACTGTGCTGCGGGATTAGTGAGCTAGCCGCGTCCTTCTCCGCGCGCATCTCTGATGCGTGCAAACTCGGTACACTCATATCCTCCATTCCGATGCGTGCAAACTCGTCGTTCTTCTCTTTCTCTTCACTCATTTTCGATGTATGCTACTACCACTTCTCCGCGCGCATCTC
>JACAAZ010000006.1:115688-174156 GCA_013376995.1 Bacteroidota bacterium
CTTTCTCTTCACTCATTTTCGATGTATGCTACTACCACTTCTCCGCGCGCATCTCTGATGCGTGCAAACTCGGTACACTCATATCCTCCATTCCGATGCGTGCAAACTCGTCGTTCTTCTCTTTCTCTTCACTCATTTTCGATGTATGCTACTACCACTTCTCCGCGCGCATCTCCGATGCGCCCAAACTCGGTACACTCATATCCTCCATTCCGATGCGTGCAAACTCGTACACCCTTTTCTGCCAATTTTAAAAGAATTTTACTATCAATAAACAATCTAAATCCAGATTTAGTAAATTAGTAGACTGTTGATTTAGTCCTCATCTTTCTTTAGATGCCTGTGCTTTTAACTTGACAAATTGTATTTTTTACTATATTATTTTATTTATAACTGTTTACATGTCAGAAAAATATAAGGCATCCGAACCTGATTCCCCTTATTTCATCACCTTCACAATTGTCGAATGGATTCATTTATTTGATATTGAGGAATTTGCAAGCATAATAGTTGAATCGCTCAAGTATTGTATATCTTATAAAAGCTTATCAATTTATGGTTATTGCATTATGCCCAGCCATGTTCACCTTATCGTTCAATCACATGTGAATCCTTTAGGAAATGTGATCAGGGACCTTAAGAAATATACATCTACACAGATTACTGATGTTGTGAAAAGGGAAGAGAGATATGGGCCGCAACTCAGAATCATGCAATATGAAGCTTCTAAGATTAAACGTAATAAGTTCTTTAAAGTGTGGCAGGATGGATTTCATCCAATCTTGTTATTCAACAATAAGATTTTTATTCAGAAGCTGAATTACATACATAAAAACCCGGTAAAAGCAGGGTTGGTTAGAGTCCCGGAAGAATACTATTATAGCTCAGTCCGAAATTATGCAGGACTGGAGGCACCACTTGAAATTGTTGTTGAAAGCAGGGAATTGTCACGCGTCTGAAGGAGACGCGCGAGATGAGATGAGTTCACGCGTCTGAAGGAGACGCGCGAGATGAGATGAGTTCACGCGTCTGGAAGGAGACGCGCAAGAGAAGGATTAGTATTGTGCTGCGGGATTAGCCCAGTCGATCCGGTATAGACGGTATTTCCCGTTTCTCCATATCTCTCTCGCACGAAGCCTTAGAAGCCTCACATACCTGTTCATCCCTTCAGAAGTAAGCTGGTTATTAATAAGGATGTAGTCGACATTGGCTTTCATCAGCTGTACATGTATAGTTGTTGGATCCTGGCTGAAAGGATCAGCAAATCCGCTTTTCCCGGTATACAAAGCAAGTGCCCTGGGTTTGAAAAATGCAATTACAGCAGAATCAGGCAGGTTTTTACGGATGTAACTGAAAACATGAGATGTAGCTACTTCCTGCGGGCCATCCAGCACTGACTCACTGGAGGTTGCTATATCAAAAAGGCCTGGCAAAAATAGTACTAACATTATGCCCCCAAGAATCCAGGCCTTCTTAACTGAGGAAGTCACATAAGGGACCACCAGCGATCTAAATCCAATACCTGCGTAATGAAGCATCAAAAATCCTATCGGGATCAGGAGGCGAAAAGCTGAAAAGTTGTTAGGGAACAGAAGCAGAATGAGAAGATAAAGAATGGTAAAAATATCTGTCATCTCAAGTTTGGACGCTACTTTCCTTACAAAACCGAATAAGGTCATGCTAATAAATACAAATCCTGACAATAGGGGAATGAAATTGAAATTCCCGAATACAGGAGTGTAGATGAAGCGGAATACCTCTTCGTAATGTTCAAGGTTGGCAGGAATAGTGTTCAGGAAATCACCCGAATTATAGAAAGCCAGGTAATCACTGATGCTTCCACTTGACGGAATCTGGAAAATGATTGTATTCAGAAGAAAATAAAAGACAAGAGAGTATGCAGTCAATGTTAGGGGCGGTATAAGTTTCCTGAACAAGTTGAATTTTAGGGTGCTTTCCTTTTTAGCATGCTTGTATGCCTTTATTATGCGAATGAGATGATCAATCAGGATTGCAAATACAAGCACAAAACCAACAGTCCGGATCATGATAATGAACCCTGTTAGTATGCTGTATAGAATGACAGACCTGGTTTTTGACAGATCAAGTTTTTTATACAGCAGGATAGCAGTCAACAGGAAAACAGTGAAAGGCAGGTCCGACATTACTTCCTGTTTGAAAAGCAGTAGTTGCGGGTTATATACCAGGATAATACAGAGCACAATGGCCCCTGCTTCCGAGAAGTGACGCCTGTAATAAAAAAGACAAAGAAATGCCAGGAGGAAGTAAAAGAGCGAGATGTATATCGTAAATGCTTTTATGTTATTACCAAAGATTGCATAAACAGGAGCAAGTAACAAAGGAAATCCTGCAGGGTAGGCGGCAGGTCCGATATAGTTCTCCTGGCAATACACAAATCCTGTTTCTGACTGGGGTATACCATGTACAATGTTGTAAGCCTGATGGATATACTGGGCAAAGTCATCTCCCCAGTCGTGGCTTGAACGGTTATCGATGAATAAAATGGGCAGGAACAGGAAAACCAGCATTAAGTTCCTGTTCTTTGGATTCAGAATAAAGGATTTGATCGGTTTGACGTTCATCTACCCTTGATTTTCATCCCCAAAAATAAGAAGATGCTGAGAATAAATTGAATATTAATCTCCTAGATTTATCAAGGAGGCTATGGATTGATTCCAGGTATCAAAAAGCTGAAAATGGACGCAGATTTCGCAGATGCGGCAGCTGACAGACACTTATTTGAACATCAGTTTAATCAGTTAGTTCTGCTTCTTAATAATCCATATCGCTATCTTTGCCAAAAATTTAAGAAATGGCATTGGAACTAAGTGAACAGGAACAATTCAGGCGTAATTCATTACAGGAACTTCATAATCTTGGGATTGATCCTTACCCGGCAGCGAGTTTCCCGGTAAATATCACAACAAAGGAAATTCATGAAGAATTCCCTGCTGATAACTCTAAATACCAGGATGTCACTATTGCGGGCCGTATTATGACCCGCAGGATCATGGGTGCAGCCTCATTTGTTGATCTGCAGGATGCAACAGGCAGGATTCAGCTGTATATCAAACGCGATGATATCTGCGAAGGTGAGGACAAAACCCTCTATAATACCGTTTTCAAACGCTTAACTGATATTGGCGATATTATTGGAGTGAAGGGTTATGTTTTTATTACCCAGATGGGTGAGATCTCCATCCATGTAAAGGAATTCTGTATTCTAAGTAAATCAGTGAAGCCATTGCCTATTGTAAAGGAAGCCGATGGGCAGACCTTCGATGCAGTTACTGACCCTGAATTCAAGTACCGTCAACGTTATGCTGACCTAATCATCAACCCCGCCATCAAGGATGTGTTTGTGAAACGCACTCAAATGGTGAACATCATCCGCGACTTTCTTAACCAACAGGGAGCCCTTGAGGTTGATACTCCTGTATTGCAGAGTATTCCTGGGGGCGCAGCTGCAAGGCCGTTCATCACCCATCATAATGCACTCGATATTCCACTATATCTTAGGATAGCAAATGAACTTTACCTTAAACGCCTGATCGTAGGCGGTTTCGACTGGGTATATGAATTCAGCCGTGACTTCCGTAATGAGGGAATGGACCGCACCCATAACCCTGAATTTACGATCCTGGAATTCTATGTGGCTTACCGCGACTATTTCTGGATGATGGAACAGACGGAACAGATGCTTGAAAAAATTGCAGTTGGCCTTCATGCAACTACCGAGGTTCCGGTTGGAGATAAGATCATAAGTTTTAAGGCCCCGTTTAAGCGTATATCTATATATGATGCTATTAAGGAACATACCGGCACAGATGTTTCATCCATGGATGAGCAGGGCCTGAGAACCCTTTGCAAATCCCTGGGCATCGAGATCGATGATACAATGGGAAAGGGAAAGCTGGTTGATGAACTTTTCGGTGAAAAATGTGAGCATCATTATATCCAGCCGACTTTCATCATTGATTATCCTGTTGAAATGAGCCCGCTTACAAAGAAACACCGCAGCAAAGCAGGACTTGTGGAGAGATTCGAGCTCATGATCAATGGTAAGGAAATTGCCAATGCCTATAGTGAGTTGAATGACCCAATCGATCAGCGTGAGCGGTTTGAAGACCAGGTTAAACTGATGGAAAGAGGTGACCATGAAGCCATGTTCATTGATTATGACTTCCTGAGGGCGCTGGAATATGGAATGCCACCAACCGCCGGCATTGGTATTGGGATCGACAGGCTTACCATGCTCATGACCAACCAGGCTTCCATACAGGATGTACTATTATTCCCCCAGATGCGTCCTGAAAAGAAGATTGTTGCTAACCTTGCCAGTGATGAAGATTTTATCGCAATAGGGATTCCCGCCGAATGGGTTGCTGTTGTCCGGAAAGCCGGGTTCAAGACTCCTGAGGAAGTGAAAGCTGCAAATCCCAACAAACTCCTCAATGACCTGAGTGGTCTGCGCAAGAAGCTAAAGCTTGATATAGCTTCCCTGAAGCTTGATCAGGTTCAGGGATGGATGAATGTCTAAGGAATTCAGAGGCTATTTTGATAAAATTTTCGATTTTGCCAGATATTTTTATAGATAAAAACGGTCCCGGCATTTCCACCGGAACCGTAATATCAACTTTATTTATTTCGTAACCCAAACCCGGGAGTAAGTTGATCGTTTATAGTTGAGTGATTACCATAACTTTCAACGATTATGGTCTTTGTTTCTGGACAATAGCTGTTGAATTGTTGTCAATCAATGACATATCTGACCCATCAACAACCCCATCTCCATTCACATCTTCAGGAAAATAACCTATAAGGACTGAAGTACTGGCATTATCAATTAAAGCCATATCCGATCCGTCAACAATGCCATCCTGGTTAGCATCGCCGCCAAAAATTACATAATCGGAACCAACTGCCTTCATATTGCTGCCATATGCCTGGGTGCTGGCGGTGCTAAAATCATAGCTGAAAGGACCAGGACCTGAAAGGGCAACAGGATTCATACTCCAGGTTTCAATACTGTTCCTGTGTTTTACTACCACGTATAAGTATCCTGTAATTGATGGAGGTATAGAGTTTAGCGTAAGTGTACCATCTGTCATCAGGTTCACATTGTTAAAAGCACTGGCAATGGCATAAGGAGAGGTGTTATCATGCAGTTCTATGGTTACCTTGTCGGCAATACCACTTCCAAACTCAGGTCCTGAGGCGCCCCTGGCCTGGTTCATGGTGCCTGAAGTACTGTTAAACAAGCTTTCCAGTAATAGTTTCAGGCTGAGGGTCCTGGAAGGTGATGGCACCACCAGTTTATAATCTTCTGCCTCGCCATAATAGGAATAGCAGGGAGTAAGTGAATTGTTATACACATACTGGCTGATTACTCGTACCCGGTAATTACCTGCCGCCTGTGTTTGTGGTACTACAAAGGATCCGTTGGCATCTATTATTCCATTTCCCCAATCCGGTGTCATAAAAAGATCACTTAGCACCATTTCTCCGGTATCCTCAAAATCACCATCCTGGTTATAATCTATGTACACATTAACCTTCTCCTGGTTACCTGAAGCACTGGCAGAGAACTGGACGGTTTCACCCGGCCGGGCAGTTGTTGACAGCGTTGGAAAATAATCAGAATACCCTGAGCCATTTGAGCACCCGCTTGCATTGTTGATAGTTCCTAAAATTACATTGCTGATAAACATTTGATTACAGGGTTGACTCACAACCGGAATGCAGGGAGTCCCATCTGTCCCTTTGATAGCAATATCATAATCACCTTCATCGCAATCGCTGTTATGGATATGCATTATTGCAGATTTTGGTCCTGCAATAGTTGGTAAAAACTGAATAGTAAATATGGTAATATTGCCTGGATCCAGGGTAGTTGCAGGAGCTGTAATTACGGAAAAATCTGAAGCAGCACTTCCAGTAAATGTAATTCCTGATATTTCCAGGGGGTCAGCACCTGAATTTTCAATAACAAATGATTTACTGATACCTACATTTAATGCTGCAACTCCGAGGTTGGTAAAATTGGCATCAGATGGCGAATTATCTCCGTCAGGAATATCAATGCCATTGCCTTTTACATTTACTTCAGGATTTAATACAGGGCATTCTGCGTTGCCTATTACCTGGTAATCATAGTAGGGCTCATCGCAATCGTCACTGTTTATTCGCACATAAGCATACCTTGAACCTGACCCTGAAGGTGAAAAACTTAGAATAAAACTGCCGGATTCGCCCGGTGCTATGGTAGCAGGAGGCTGTGTGGTAACTTTAAACTGCAGCTGGTTATCATAATTAATAAGCTGGATGCCTGAAATGTGCAGATCAGCATTACCTTTATTCTGGATCACAAATGTGTTACTTAAGGTATTATTAGCCGTTACCGTCCCAAAATCCGTCAGATCCCCGGCAGTAGGACTCCAGTCGAATCTGGCAATATCCAGCCCATTTCCCTGCACATTGATATCCGGGCCAGTTGCCGGGCAGGAGCCGGTAGCCTGGATCGCAAAGTTGTAATCCTTGCTGGAGCAATTGTCGTTCGATACATGCAGCACTGCTGGAAAATTAATCCCGACACCCCAGGAGGGAGAATTGAATTGTACCGTAAAGGTTGTGTTCTCCCCGGCATTCAATAAGGAAACAGCTGGCTGATTTATTACAGTATATTGATATGCGTAGCTTCCGGTTAGAGTTACCTGTCCAAGGACAAGCGCATTTGTTCCGCTGTTTTTAATGTTGAATGTCCGGCTGGAAGTGGTGTTGATCTCCACATTGCCAAAGTCGGTAAAATCAGCAAGGTCTGGTATATTGTCAGAATTGGGTATGTCGACACCATTCCCCTGGACCACTATTTCTGAACCATTGGGCACACAATTCACAATGAACCGGTAATCTTCCACTTCACCCATGATGTTATCTCCACAGGGTCCGGTTTGTGCTTCGCTATTGTCAAACGACTTCACTCTCATCCGGTAATAACCATAAGGCTGGTTGGAAGGGATACTGAAAGAACCTGTGTATGGTGATCCTGTGATAAACCCAAAGTCAGATACTACCATTTCTCCTTCATCCTCAAAATCGCCATCATTATTAAAATCTATATATATATTAGCAATTTGCCATATTGGCCAATAATTTGAACTGGCGCCGGTAATTGAAAAGTCAACGCTTTGCCCGGGGGAGGCAGTGGTGGATAAAAGCGGTGAATAATCGGTATATCCGCCTGCATTGCAATTGGATGCTTGTGTGGATGAATTATGAATGCTTCCAATGGTTACATTGCTTATCCACATATCACAGGGCTGGCTAATGACGGGGATGCAGTAAGTGGGCTCTGGTACCAGCAGGGAGTAGTCTTCCGCTTCGCCATAGTCCAATTCGCAGGGTGATGGAGTAATAATAGTTCCTCCTTGAGAACCAATGACACGGATACGGTAACTGCCATAGGGAAGCAATGCGGGCAGGGTAAAGTTGCCTGTGGCAGGTGAGGCGATAGCCAGGCTACCATTATCAACAACTATTTCACCGGCATCATCAAAGCTGCCGTTATTGTTATAGTCAATATAAATTCTCAGGTTGGTTCCCCAGTTTTGTGCATCAATACTTCCAAGGCTTACAGAATAGTTGATGGTTTGTCCTGCTGCAGCAGAAAGTACCTGCGTTGCGCTGTAGTCAGAATAGAAGCCATCACAACCCGTACTGTTGTTCACACTGCTACCCAGCGTCACATTACTTGTGTAATAATACTGGCAGGGGGAAAAATTGCCAGGGCTGTAGGGTTTGCAGTAGCTTATTTTCAACGTATAATCTTCCGCCTCACCATTGTTTGCAGTGCATGGAGAAAAATTATCATCGAAACTGCCGACCACCCTTATTCGGTAACTGCCTGATGCCAATACCTGGGGCAGTGTGAACGTCCCTGTAGAAATCTGCAATGCCCCTGTAGCAACATCCGCTACATTTTCACCAGCATCAATAAAGTCGCCATCTTTGTTGAAATCAATGTAGATGGCCCTTCGCTGATACCAGTTACTGCCATTGCTGCCACCCGTTATGCTGTATGAGATCGTTTCTCCTGCCGCTGCTTTAAGGGTATCGGTGCCGGAAAAATTGGAATAGAAACCATCACATCCTGTTGTCTTGTTGACAGAGGTGCCCAACTGTACATTGGCTATCCATGACATGGAGCATTCTCCATAGCTGTTGCCTGCAGATGGGGTACAATATCCTGATGTCAGTGCGTTGCTTATAACCGACGTGGGGCTGGCGCAAGGTTCGTCACTGGTGAGGCTGCAAGTGATGACATCGCCATTCACCAATGCCGGATCAAGATAGCTGCTGCCGGTTTCTCCGGGTACTTCCGATCCATTCTTTTTCCATTGATAGGTAGGGTTGTTGCCGCCATGAGTGATTGTGGCGGTGAAATTATTAGCCGGCGAAATCAGCGGTTCTGCCGCTGCAATGATGATGGTAGGTGTGACCGGTGGATTAACAGTAACTATAATACTGTTGCTGCTTTGAACAATCATTGGATCCCCGCAAACGGGGTCGGTAGTAATCACGCAGGTTATGCTGTCGCCTGTGGCCGGGGAATTATCAGTGTAGGATGGATCATTGCTGCCCACATTTACGCCATTTTTTGTCCACTGGTAAGTAGGGTTTTGCCCGGAATGAGAAGCCGAAGCATAGAGTTGCATAGTGCTGCCGCTGCAATAACTGGATTCTCCTGAAATTGAAAGTGCAGCTGATGACACATCATAAACGGTTGGGACAATTATGTTACTGGTTACAGAGGCTGGTATTGCACAAGGTTCGCTGCTTGTAATGGTGCAGGTGATTGAATCATGTGATGTAAACCCGGTTTGGGTATAAGAATATGAATTGGTTCCAACCGGGATCCCGTTTAATTTCCATTGGTATGAGGTAATAATTTCACCGTAGGTATATGCATAAAAAGTTCCGGTTGCCAGGGCGCAGTAACTGTTGTAGTAATTACTGGAATAAATGTAAACCTGGGATGTGCTCTGGGCTTTTACCTGGATAGTGTTGCTGACAGCCAATACAGGATTTGCACAGGAGAGGCTGCTGGTCATACGACAACTTATTCCATCGTTATTGGAAGGCGAAGGATGAGTATAAGTAAAGGAATTAGTACCCACAGGATTTCCATTAACAAACCACTGATAGGAGGGTGAAGCGCCTCCGTTTATTGGTGTAGCTGTGAATGTGAGAGGATCCCCGGTGCAATCGGGGTTGTTCCCTGCGGTAATGGCAATATTCACTGACGGAGGAATGCCTGAAGCCGGCACCGGGACAAGGCTGTTGCTTACAACCGAAGTCGGGCTGGCGCAAGATTCGCTGCTGCTAAGCCTGCAGGTCAATATGTCTCCACTCCCGAAATTACTGTAGTTTAAAATAGGGGAATTTGTGCCAACGGGTATGTTGCCATTCAGCAGCCATTGAAATGTAGGATTGTTGCCCTCGTTGACCGCAGTTGCGGTAATTGTTAGCGGTTCGCCTGTACAGGCCGGAATGTTGCCGGCCGTAAGGGAAATGTTTACAGAGGGTGAAACTGGTAGATGCACCGTCGCAGTAATGCTGCTGCTATCAGTAACCGGTGATGCACAGGGCAGGCTGCTTATTATTTTACAGCTTATTACCTTTCCATCTGTAAGTGAAGCATCTGTGTATGTAGGGCTGTTGCTGCCAACAATTTCACCGTTCTTTTTCCATTGGTAAACAGGGGTGGTGCCGCCATTAACCGCTGTGGCTGTGAATGTGACGGATGTACCGGCACAAATCGGGCCCGATGGCGAGGCTGTAATAGTTACATCGGGCGAAACATAGTTGGAGCATGGAGCGGTAAGGATACGGGCCAGGTACTTTTTGGGAGTAGCATTGTAATGGCTAAAATCACCTCCAATGAGTACTTTCCCATCATTTTGTAAGGAAATTGAACGGACCCTTCCATCCAACCCCTGGCCTTCTGTTTGAAAACTCTGATCAACACTACCATCCGCATTTAGTCTTACCAGGTTGTTATTTTGAGAAACGCTATTGAAACAATTAAAAAGACCACCAAGTATGATTTTACCATCGCTTTGCAGGGCCATTGATTCAATATCATAGGTCAGGCCTGTAGTAACAAGAGGTATATAAGGAAAGGGAAAAAAACTTTCATCAAGCGAGCCATCAGCATTAAGCCTTTCAATACCGGGCCTTTCAATGCCGTTTAAGTTTAAATAACTCAGGCGTGTTGTAAGGATTTTCCCATCAGGCTGTATTTGAATTGATGTAACTACATGTAATCCAGTATTAAACGGCTGCTGGATAAAGGTGTTATCCATGCTGCCATCTGTATTTATTCTAACTAAATCAAATCTAGTAGTGCCATAAAAAGTTGCAAAGAAACCACCCAAAATAATTTTTCCATCAGATTGCAGAGCAACTGCATATACGGTTTCGCCCCATCCTCCTGTCACATTACCACTGGAAAATCCCTGGTCCAGACTGCCATCAGAATTCAGGCGTAAAACTATGGTTGAGACATTGAAATGTCCGCCAATAATTATTTTCCCGTCATTTTGTACAACAATTGACTTTATAACATATCCGGGTTCAGTAAGTGAATTTGATGTGTTAAAACTATTATCAATGCTGCCATCAGAATTTAGCCTGATAAAGTCGACACCCCAAGAGCCAAGGTGGTATACCAGTATTTTCCCATCCGCCTGCATGGCCAGGGCTAATACAGTGTCGTTTACTGATAAAAGTGCATTAAAACTTTCGTCCAGGCTTCCATCAGGATTAACCCGTGCAATACCTTTTCTTATTATTCCATTATAACTAGCAAACTCTCCGCCAATAATTATTTTACCATCAGGTTGTATGGCAGAACACCCTACCGGTCCATCCGGTCCATCGGCAGTCTGTAAATCCAGGCTGCCATCGCTATTCAGGCGCTTTACATAAGCATCACCAAAGAATGCCGTACTCATAACAACTTTATTGTTGCTTTGTATTTCGATAAATGGAACATGCGGAGCCTCCCCTGTGTTATTTCCGTATGAGGCATAAAAACTGGTATCGATAGTACCATCGGGGAATAACCTGACAATACCGCCAGGAGCTGAAACAAGCGTATTACCGATATCATTTCCATAAGATTCGAAGCTGCCTGCAAGTAATATTTTGCCATCTGATTGAATTTTAGCGTCCCAAACAGTAGAAGAAGAGGAATTCCCATAGGCAATACCCGGGTTGAAATTAGCATCCAGACTTCCATCCGCATTTAGCCTGATAATAGGTGTATCATTTTGTGCGTTTACAAAATTGCCGCCATACGCAATTATCTTGTCATCCGGCTGAATAAGCACATCCCAGAACCGGTGAGGTTCTAATGCAGAAAACGGTTGAACAAAGCTATTGTCAATGGTACCATCCGTATTGAACCGAAAGATTTCCATGTTGTAATTTGTAGGGGTGGAAATGGTTTGCACACCTGCTACTATGATTTTCCCGTCACTTTGTAACGCAGTTGACATTATATATGGGATACCTACATATGGAATAGATGCGCCAGGGTCAAAATCATTGTCCAGGCTGCCATCCGTATTAAGGCGTGCTATGCCATTCCTGATTACACCATTATAACCTGCAAAACCACCGGCAACAATGATTTTGCCGTCTCCCTGGATTGCAACTGAGCGCGCCTCACAGGTCCACCACATCGTTTCTGTAAAGCCAGTTCCCGGGTCAAAAGTATTATCGTTGCTTCCATCTGCATTTAACCGGGCAATACAGCTTCGGGGTATGCCATTATAACCGGTAAACTCCCCTGCAATAATGAGCTTTCCATCTGACTGTAATGCCATCGCCATTATTCCCTTTCCATAACCTTGTACATTGCCGGCGGCATTATAACTGGGGTCAATTGTGCCATTGCTGTTAAGGCGAATAAGGTTGGCATTGATAGCTACCCCATTGTAATAGCCATGGTTTGATGCAATAATTATTTTCCCGTCCGATTGTGTAATTGATCTTGGAATATTTGTATAAAAATTACCTATTCCTGAAAAGAACCCTTGTGTAAATAATGCCGATGCAGGGTTGAATGTTGGATCCAGGCTGCCCGGCTGGGCAAGGCTTTTTTGTGTCTTCAAGGTGAAGCAAACTAAAAATGCTAGTAGTGGAATGAGTATGTGCTTTTTCATAATCTTGAAATAAATGTGTAATCAAATCGAAAAGTGCAAGGCAAAGCCTGAAGCTGATCACACTCTGATGAATGACCAGCTGGTAAGAAAATTCCTTTAAATTTGGAGTATGCAGGGAATAATACTGCTATGGAAGCTCAGGAGGCCGGATCAGGGGGTGGAATTCCTATTGTTGGCCCTTGGAATTGGCAGATTAGGGAATAATAACTTTGTACGTATTTATTTAAGCCGTAAATACTTTTCAATGCAAGCCCATTCTTTTTCCTTTACCCCATTGTCATCAACGGGATAGGTTTGGATCAGCGTGTCATTCCTGATTTCAAGGGTCATTTTAATTGTTTTGCCTTCCCATGGCTTGTAACCAAGGATATTAATATTTTCTTCATACCTGTTTCCCTCAAGTTTGAAAGTTCCGGTTCCGTAATTTTCCTCAACAACAGTGTCGGTTTTTACACGGGCAACAAACATGAATCGATTCCCTGACCAGATTTTAATTGCATCGACTTCTGACTTCCCCGGGAAATCAATAACAACAGAATCCCCGGTAAAGGTTTTATGCTCAATTTGCCGCCAGGCACCTTCGATAGAGATAGCTTTCTTTTGGTTACATGCTGTAAAGCTTAATAAGATAAGCAGGAAACAAATAAGTCGTATGATCATAATAATGGGTTTTTTGAGGTTAATAATAGGTTGGTTTTGAGCCGGGCACTTGCAAGAGGATCTTTTTTCAATCGCTTATGCCGGTTCATTCATTACTCCCAGTTGTTGCATAAGTGTCATTGAATCCGCCATCAGCCAGTGGTGTACGATCTTACCGTTTTCGATCTGGTAGGTGATAACCAACGGAAATTCAACTATTCGATGGGTCGGCATTATGCCATTAAATTCTCCTTCATGTTGTCCTCTCAATCGTCCCCGGACCATTACACGGTTGCCTTCGGCCATCATCTCATCAGTAAAGACTTCATAATTGGGAAAAACCGATTCAAAAAATAGAATATGCCCGATAAGTTCCTCATCTGTTATATATTCTTCAAGAAGTTCCTTCGTGACTACTGATTCCGCCATTGCATTAAAATACCGGATGATAAATTCCTTGTTTTGCTTTTCCATATTATTAGTAATTATTTATGCCATCTTCAGGACGCCCAGCTGTTCCATAAGCGCCATTGAGTCCGCTATCAGCCAGTGATGAACAATCATTCCATTTTCAATATCATAGCTTACAACAAAAGGGAATTCTACATTCTTGTAAGTAGGCATAATTCCATTAAATTCTCCTTCATGGCAACCTTTCATCCTTGCCCTGACTACCACCCGGTTACCTTCGGCAGTGATTTCGTCGGCAAACATCTCGTATTTCGGGAATGCTGTGTCAAAAAAAGCAATGTGTCCTAAAAGTTCTTCATCTGTCATATATTGCTCCATCAATTCCCTTGTTTTGGTTTTCCCGCTCAAGGCGTTCAGGTAGCGGATGACAAACTCCTTGTTTTCTCGTTGCTGTTCCATGGTTGTTTTTTTTTTGACAAAGTTACATGCAGGAATCTGGATATGTTAGTCCGTTTGTTGCGATCTTTTATTCATTTGTTGCAGGTCGTTTGGCCTGGCGAAAGACAGAAGGAAGCACACCATATTGCTTTTTATAGATCCTTGTAAAATGGCTTAATGTCTGAAAACCAGTTTTATAGGCAATTTCACTTATAGTACAATCTGTTGTTTCTATCAGCTCTTTAGCTTTCTGAAGGCGCATATTCTTGATATGAGTAGCAGGGGCTTGCCTGATCAATGATTTCACCCGGCGAAATAGCTGGGTTCGGCTTAACGACATTGCTTTGCAAAGCGCATGAGTATCAAAATTCTCATCTTCCAGGTTGACTTTAATCAGTGTATTGATTTTTTGCATAAAAGCCGCTTCCTCTGGACGGCTCTGTTCAAGAGTAGCCAGTAATTTTTCTGTCTGTGAAAAATGCGAACGTAAGTGTTTCTGAATTTCTTTATAAAATTGAGGGAGATCATTGGTGGTTTTGATTGCTCCTTCCGGCTGATTTTGAACAGGCGTTTGTTTCTGCAATGGAAGAAGCAGCCGATACAGAGTGCCCTCAGGCAATGGCTGCCCTATAAAAGAATATTGAGTATTTGCACAAATTTCGTTGACTAATATCAGGTTTATACCTGTGTTTTCTACCTCTACCAGAAGATACTGCTTATGCAGGTTATAGGATAAGCGAACTTTAATAGCGCTTTTAGGGGGAAGTAAACTGATGATATTGCAAATGAGTTGAACCAGGGATTGGGAAAGCAGATAGGGTTGGTAATTGACAAGCTGTTTCCTGATTTTTGTTGAAAAGGTTAGGCGGATCTCGTTAGCTAATGCATAGGATTGCATACTTAGTGTGAGGCCATCCAGGAATGGAACAATATCGGCATCCGCTGAATAAATCATAACTATTCCTTTATTTGAATAACTGGTAATAATCTTTTTAAGCGTATTCAAAAAACAAATCCTGCAATGGAAATTATCTGCAACTTATTTCCTGTTAAAACATTTTAAAGCGTTTCCGACAAATGAAAGTGAAATACGGGATCTTAAAGAATCAATATTACCTTGGTTAACAGCTATAAATAATAAATAGTTCAATTATTGATATAACAAATATAACATATATAAATTAATAATTGTATTATGATACATTTAAGAATCTTATTCCTGAATGGCCTGAGCCGGGGAAGCTGGTTTCTCAGCGTTCCGGAATTCCTGATAGAGCAGGTGGTTTACCGGTAAATTATAGCCGGAACAGGGCATCCATAGTGATTTCATTCTGAACAAGCCCGGCATACTTTTCAGGATTTTTCACACCATAGGTTGTTACCATTGTCAGGAACAATGATTTGCGTGTTTTTGTACGCTCCTGGAATATTTTCAATTTGCTTTCCAGTTCTGTTGCGTAGCTTTTAGTGATCTCGAAATCATGGATTGAAAATTTTATCTCGCATACGTTTATACACTGATCCCTCCTGTCGATCAGCAAGTCGATCTGTGCACCCGGCTGCCTGTTTTCCGGACTGCAGCGCCATACGGAGGATTCGGTATGTACATTTTCGATTCCCAGGGCTTTTTTCAATAAGATAGTGTGTTTAATGCAGATATTCTCAAAGGCATACCCACTCCAGCTTTTCCAGGATGCCCCCGTTGAAAAGCGGATCCAGGTCCCTGGCCCGAAAGACTTACTGTTCTCAATGAATTTAATATAAAAGAGTGAATATTCATCAGTCAGCCGGTATAGTGAGTCCTTGGCCGTCCTGTCAAAAGGAATATAGGGAGTAATGAAACCTGATTCGGTTAATTCTTCCAGAAGTTGTGTAGCACCGCCACCTGATGTCAGCTTACAGCTTTCGATAATCTCATTCCGGGTAAGTCCTGAATTCTTCCTGGCCAGCGCCCTGATCACTTCCATATGATTTCGTGCATTCTCAAACAGGGAAAGATAAAGTGTTTCAAATTCTTCATGCAGCAGACCATCTTTTGTAAAACAGACCCGGTCGATAGCCTGGGCAGCGCTTTCTCCTTTTTCGATCTCCTTTAGGTAGTGCGGAATTCCACCCATCGCCATATAGATTTGAAGTACCTGGTACCTGTCAAGCTTAATCTTCCTTGCTTTTAAATACTGTTCGGTTTCACTAACCGTAAAAGGCAGCAGGCGTATTTTACGAGTTACCCTGTTGTGTAGCCCTCCCTTATTCCGGATAACATTCTGTATCATCCAGGATGCTGCTGAACCGCATATTACCACAACAAGATTTTTTTGGTTGGAAGCCCATGAGTTCCAGAAGTTTTCAAATGCTGGTAAGAATCCGGATCGTTTTGTGTTGATCCATGGAAACTCATCGAAGAAGACAACTTTACGATTCTTCTTAAGAACAGGAGTGAGATAATCAGATAATAATTGCAGAGCCTGTATCCAATTCGCAGGTTTCGCGAGTGGCAGGCTACCAGAAGCTTTGGACAATGTTCCTGTGAAATTTTCCAGTTGCTGATCAAGTGTTGCACCATGTAAGCCGGAAAATTCAAATGCCATATGCTTCTTAAATACATTCCGTATAAGAAACGTCTTGCCAACCCTGCGCCTTCCATATACTGCGAGCAGTTCAGCTTCTCCTGAATTAATTATTTTTGAAAGGATGGCAATTTCGCTGGTTCTTCCTATGGTATTTTCCATGGTGTAAGTACATTATAGTGCGCCAAAATTATAATAAAAATAGGATATATGGCGAAGTAAAGATTTTTATAATTCGCCAAAACTATATAATTTGTAATTGATATGGCAGAATAAAGCAACTCAGACCTTAAGAAATAATGGGGTTGTATGCTGATTATTAATATGTTAATGCTAGCTGAATCATTAACGCATGAGGATGAGTATCAATGAAAATGCAATTGGGAATCTATCCTGTTTTATGATTAGAACGGATAAAGTAAATTTCTGTTTTTAACCAGTCAGTAACTATTCGTCATTATCCGTATATACCCGGTTTTCCTGTTCAGAAACCCTGATAAAGGTTGTCCTCTTGGTGAGTTCCTTAAGTTTGGATGCCCCAACATAGGTGCAGGTGCTTCGAATACCGCCTAATATATCGAGCACGGTGTTTTCAACCTTACCACGGTATGGTACTTCAACAGTTTTCCCTTCACTGGCGCGGTAATCGGCAACACCCCCCACGTGTTTGTCCATGGCAGTTGTAGAGCTCATACCATAGAAGAGTTTAACCTTTTTACCATTTTTTTCAATCAGATCCCCACCGCTCTCATCATGTCCTGCAAGCATTCCACCTAACATGACAAAATCAGCACCTGCGCCAAAAGCCTTGGCAACATCACCGGGAGTAGTGCATCCGCCATCACTGATGATCTGGCCGCCAAGCCCGTGCGCTGCATCGGCGCATTCGATGATTGCTGAAAGTTGAGGGTAGCCAACCCCGGTTTTAACGCGGGTAGTGCACACTGATCCTGGTCCTATGCCTACCTTAACGATATCAGCTCCCGCAAGCAAAAGTTCTTCCACCATTTCGCCAGTAACTACATTTCCGGCGATAATCACCTTTTCGTGGAATTTTTTCCGGGTTTGTTTTACAAAGGCAACAAAATGCTCTGAATATCCATTAGCAACATCAATGCAGATAAAACGAAGCTGGGGATTGGCTTCCAGGATTCTGGATATATTTTCGAAATCTTTGGTTCCGGTACCCGTGCTTAATGCAATATGATTTTCTACACCCTTCGGAGCATGAGTCATGAACTTCTTCCATTCCTCAACAGTATAATGCTTTTGGATTGCAGTGAATAGCTTTTTATCATACAAGGCTAAAGCCATTTCAAACGTACCAACTGTGTCCATATTGGCGGCCATTACCGGTATTCCCGACCATTCAGCATCTGTGTGTTTCATCCTGAAAGTGCGTTCGAGTTTTACCTGCGACCTGCTGCTTAAAGTTGAGCGTTTTGGCCTGAACATCACATCTTTAAATCCCAACTTGATATCGTATTCTATTCTCATATTAAGGATGGTTTAACAATACAAAGGTAGTCCTTTTGAGGTTTTTGAACCAGAAGGATGAAAGTGAGCAGTAAGGTTTATAAAGCATTAAGATTATAAACGCCTGAGAAAACCGATATTGGCGTTATTCAACAGGGCTAATCTTGTTTTTGATAAATTGCAGGATCAAAGCCTGCCGAAAAAAAGAGGCTTCTCCAGTATTTCTACCGAAAAAGCCTCAGGTAATTTTAATGCTTCCTGTTATTCAGAATCCTTAGCCTTTAGGATACCTGTTTTCTTAGTTCCATAGAATAAACCAAGAGCAACAAGTACACTAAGGCCGCCGTCAAGCGGGGCAGTGTTGCTGGGATTCTGATTGCCTGTCTGGCCATGACCTGTTGTAGGAGGATGAGGCGGTTCCTGGGCAAAAGCAGAAGGTGCGGTTGCAAGAAGAGCCAGTAACAAGCCTGTGATTAGCAAAATTTGGCGAATATGTTTCATAGTTGGGAGTTTTTTTCTTTTGCAGATTGTACCTTGAATTAGCGAACAACGACTTTTTGGTTGGCAACACCCTGGGTGCTCCGGATGCTTACAATGTAAACACCGGGATAGGTCATCGGGATCCTTACGGAATTGCTGGAAACCAATGTCACAGAGTTAATTGTCCTTCCCATCATATCCGAAATATATAAAGTACCGGTTAATGGTAGCTTGCTGGAGATGTTCAGGATTTGATTACTGACATACACGGAATAATCGCTGGCTTTTAGCTCGTTAACTGAGTTTGCACTTTTGAAGCTGAGGGAGAATCGATCGCTGGCGTCTCCATCTTCAGAAGTAAAACTGTACTGCTTAACCTCGCTCAGGTTAGTAACCGTACCTGTTTTTTTGTCGCTGAGGATAACTGTAAGGTTGGAGGCCAGGTTAGCGGAAAGCAGTTCGATGCTGAAGGATGATGCCTCATTCTTCACAAATCCCAGGTTAATGGAGCTAATGTCAGAGATAGCTGGAAGCGTATTGGTGCTCAGGTTTTCATTGCCTTGAACTGAATAGAATTTTGGAGCATAGCCGGCAAGGAAATGGGAATCATACTGACTGTCAAATCCTGCAGTAGCCTGCTCGTTTATTTTAATAATGCTCTTTTGAGCAGTATTGTTTTCAAGGTCGTGGGCGATGAGTGTAATGGCATCTTCAGAGTTTTTGTACCATGACTGGCTGCTGTGTAACCTTGAAGCGGCAGGGATGTTAAGTGAGCCGGATGTATTCGGATTTGTTACCTGAACCATGAAACCGTTCATTGCCGGAATGATACCATTAGGGGATACATCTGCATAGCTGGCAGAGGCTTCATCCCATACTTTTGCTGTAGCAGCAATATGACTTAATGACCATGACGGGCTGTCATTCCATTTGAGAGCAGACGCAAACGGATTTCCAAGCAGGTTCCAGCCGTGGTTCGCGTTGCTGGTATTATTGGACAAACTGCCCATGCTTACATCAACTGATGCGGGAGTTCCGCTGAAGCTTTTGGTGGAAGCATTTTGATAGGCAACAAGGTAACCTTTACCTGAAGTAAATGTATTGTCAAATTCAGGATTCCAGGTTCCGGAAAAGAGTTTGCAATTAATCCAGTTATTGGTGGATTCACTCCAGCTGTAAAAGTCTTCACCGGCTAACGGAGGATTGGATACGAATCCAGGTTGGATAGCCTGAGAGGTTACAGGAGAAGATAAAAGGTGCCATCCATGAATTGCATCACCCCAGGCTCCGATATACCTTTCAATAGATACAGTTCCACTGATAGTGAGGTATTCATTCCCAAGTATGCTTCCTGTGCCAGTAGCATTGGATTGAATTGTGAAATTATGGCAGGAGCCTGTCTTGATTGCTGAAAGCGTTGGATAATTCACTAATCCGGCAGGAATTGTTACATCAGTAATAGAACCGGGAAGCCCGTTGCTCCAGTTGCCGGCAACGGTCCAGTCATCACTTACAGCTCCTGTCCAGGTGGAAGTTGCAGGGTAGGCGATTGTTAGAACACCGCTTACATTTGTAGTCCCATCCCAGAATCCTCCGTTGAAGCCACCATATTGATAAGGGCTTGTTCCTAACTGGAAGCGGGAAGCGTAGTAGTATGTTCCTGTACCGCTGATCTCAGCCCCGAGGTTAAGCCTGAATTCATCGTTGTTACCGGATTCTCCGAAATAAGGAGCAGCAACCCAATGAGTCCAGGTATTTGGGTTTGTATTTTCAGTGCTATAGCCAATCCAGGCTTGAACGCCTGAACCCTGTCCGGGGCTATTGGTGACGCCACCTTCAAAGGCTTGCGCATAAACAAAAAATTCCTGGCCGGGTTGAATATTACCGTTTGGAGGCCATTGGAGGTTTGCCCAATCGAATGAAGGAGGTGCTGCTGTGGTTACTGTTACAGTCCATACTTTTTGAGTAGATGCTTCGCTTGTAACTGTATAAGTAACAGATGAAGTGAAATCGCGGGATACTCCGCTGGCAGGGTTAATGCCGGCACCGGCAGAAACTGTGATGGCCGGGGTCAAGGCAGTAAGGGACGTGCCATAAGCTACTTCGATATTCACTGTAGCTGCCAGTGTGTTAATGCTGGCTGCACCTGTTTGTTCTGGAAGAGTGAAAGTAAGGATCTCAGCCTGTGTGCTAAGACCATTGACAGTATATGAACTGGAGGAACTGCTCTTGATGGTATAAAGGTCAAAGTCGGATGTTATTCCACTGACTGTCGAGCTGAAAGCGTAATATTTTACTTCGGCGCCGGGGCTTTGTCCGGGGATAGTCGCTGTTCCTGAGTTGCCACTCATGCTAAAAGTGGTTAATCCTGAAGTAGCCCAATTATTGGTTGTGTAACGCAGGTAGAATATTTCTTCAGCAGCAGGTGCGGCAGAGGAAGTCAAGGTTATCACTGCAGCAGCGTTGGCAGGTACGCTCGAAGGTACTGACAAAGAAGAAAGAGCCACCGGTGATGCACTGGTTTCCATGAAGATAGCCCGGGTGCTGGCATAGCCATTATCTTGCCAGTTCATGGTGTACCATTTGCCATTGGTGACCGTAATCTGGTTATCAGCACCATTTTGAAATGTGTACCCTTGTAAAGTATTCATGCTCACATTAGTACCTTTCCAGGTGTTGTTCCAGGGGCTGTTACTTGGGCCACTACTGAAAACGAAAGCATAGCTTCCCCCAACTAAGTCACCACCCGTAGCTGCCACGCTGAAAATAGTTTGCCAGCGGGGTGTTCCGGTCAAGATTTTGGTGACTCTTCCACCACTAACCTGAGTATAGCTGGCCAGGGCAAGGGTTGAAGGGGGATTGGCCCATCCGTTCCATCCGCCGGGCATATTCAGTCCTTCTGGTTGCCATATATCAGCAAAGGCTGAAGATTCACCAGCAAATACTCCGGAAAAGAACAGAACGAGTATTGCAAAGCACTGCAGCAATAGTTTTGATTTGTAAAAAGTTTTCATCCGTTAATAATTTTGGGTTTTTGGGTTTTGAACAGTTGACCAGGTATTCTTTTCGAGATTGCAACGAATAACAAATTTATAAAAGAAGGCTATACTTGCAGGCTTGCGGATCCTCTCCCGAAAGGGTATTCAAGCATTTTGCCCGGGAATATGGCCTCTGCAATGCATTCCTGTTTTTTGTCAAAGAAAAGCCGGAACTATGGGGAAATGCAGATAATCAAATATTTACAAGTGAATTACTATGTTTGAATTAATGTATTTTCATTCGACAACATCTAAAATAGGCTGCTAAATTTCGATTAAACAAAGTAGTTCGATTTCAGGAAGTCGGACAACTTTTTGAAATTCAGCTATTAAGTACGAATGGTACTATATAGATACGAAGAACCAAGCAGGTAGCTATTAGGTGTGTTTAAGTGTTAACAGTAAATGATTTAATAATCAGAATAACAGCAATATATAAATTGTCAGAGTTCGATAATCCTTAGTTTTAAGGCTCTTATACAGCTATTCTAATCTGAAATTGGTAAATTAATACTGAATTTGAAGTGATTAATAACTTCAGTGTTATGGGGATGTAAAGCTTTAAGGTAATATAAAAGATTGAAAATTAGTGTTTTAAATAAATAATCGCCTCACCTGGAAATAAGAATTCCATGTGAAGACGTTCAGGAACGATAAAAAACGGGTTTGATCAGGATTGATATTCTTTCTTAAATTCTGTTAGTTCTTTCGCCAGGATGGGGATCCCCTCGTTTAGTGCATCCAGTAATTCATTTAAACCGGTCCCGTCTTTTTCTTTTCCCTTGAATTCCAGTTTGCGGGCAACTTCTGCCATCTCTGCCGACATATACGTTACCTCACCTTTCAGGCTATGGGCATGATTATCGATCTTTGAAAAATCCATCTCCAGGATATCTGACTGAAGATCTTTCAATCTGCCAGGATATTGTTCCAGGAACATGTCTATGACCTGAACAACTATTTCCTTGTCATAGTACTTCATGTTATCCGTGAATTTTTCTTTGTCTAACATGTGAGTTGGATAATTACTGTAAAAATAACGATTTTAATTCAGATTAAAGGATGAGTAAAATGGAACGCTGAATACGCGGATGAAAGTCCGCGGATTAAACGGATTTACTCTCTATTTTCTGCTTCATGCCCGCTGCCCACTGCCTCCTGCTTCCTGCCTCCCGCTTCCTGCCAACTCATAGCAAATCCATCTGCATTTAACCAGCACCTAATCTTCGTATGCAATCCTTCAAACTATCTCTCCAGTAAGGAATTTCTATTCCAAAGGTCTCTTTAATTTTTTGTTTATCAAGTACACTGTAGAACGGTGGTACTGCAGGTCTTGGGTAATCCTTTGATTCTATAGAATTTACTATGCAGTTTATTCCTGAAAGTTCAATAATAGCTTTGGCAAAATCGTACCAGCTTGCTACACCTTCGTTTGAATAATGGAAGATCTGCACACCCTTTATTTCTTTAGCTGCAGGAAGAATTTCAAGGATCATTTTTGCAAGGTCATGCGCATAAGTGGGCGTACCTGTCTGGTCGAACACAACGTTGAGTTTGCCTCTTTCAGCCCCATACTTCATAATAGTTTTAACGAAATTGTTGCCAAATGCGGAGTAAAGCCAGGATGTGCGAATTACAAGTGCCCTGGATGCATGCTTCAGCACTTCCTGTTCTCCTGCGAATTTGCTTTTCGCATAAACGGACACGGGTTGGGTCGGAGCTGTTTCTTTCAATGGTAAATAAACCTTGCCGTCAAAAACATAGTCTGTTGAAATATGAACCAGCAGGATGTTATGTTTTTTTGCTGCTTTTGCAAGGTTAGCAGGTGCTGTAGCATTTACCCTGAAGGCAGATTCTTCATCGGTTTCAGCCTTATCGACGGCAGTATATGCGGCACAATTAATGATCACTTCGGGCTGGTCGGCAGCGACAAAGGCATTTACTGTTTTGGCATCAGTGATATCAAGTTCTTCAACGTCGGTGAAGAGAAACCTGTAATCGGGGTATTTGAGGGCCAGTTCCTTTAACTCGTTTCCAAGTTGTCCTTTGGCCCCAGTAACCAGTATCTTCATGTCAAATCTTAATTAAATAATCGAGTCAAAGTAACCGATGGTTTTAACAAGACCTTCTTCGAGTGGAATCTTAGGAGACCAACCTAATTCCTTTTTTGCCAGTTCAATGTTGGGTTGTCTTTGCATTGGGTCATCAGAGGGCAGGGGCATATGGATGATCTTTGACTTTGAATTTGTAAGCCTGATCACCATTTCGGCCAGTTGCAGTATGGTGAATTCACCCGGGTTGCCAATATTTACTGGTCCTGTAAATTCTTCACCAGAGGCCATCATGCGGATCATTCCTTCAACAAGGTCATCCACATACTGAAAGCTCCGTGTCTGGCTCCCATCTCCATAAATAGTAATATCCTGTCCCTGCAGTGCCTGGACAATAAAGTTGGAAACTACCCTTCCATCGTTGGGATGCATGCGTGGCCCATAAGTGTTGAAGATCCTGATGATCTTGATCCTCACATTGTTCTGTTTGTGATAATTCACAAAAAGTGTTTCAGCGGCCCTTTTGCCTTCGTCATAACAGGCTCTTTCACCTATTGGGTTCACATGGCCCCAATAAGTTTCAACCTGGGGATGTACCAGGGGATCACCATACACTTCGCTGGTTGATGCCTGCAGGATCTTTGCCCGGATGCGCTTTGCCAGACCCAGCATATTGATGGCTCCCATCACTGAAGTTTTGATGGTCTTAATAGCATTGTACTGGTAATGAACAGGAGATGCAGGGCAAGCAAGGTTGTAGATTTCATCCACTTCGATAAAGAAAGGCATGGTAACATCGTGCCGGATCAATTCGAAATAAGGATTGTCGAGCAGATGAACGATGTTTCGCTTCTGCCCTGTAAAATAATTGTCGAGGCAAACCACTTCGTGACCATCGTTGAGAAGCCTTTCACAAAGATGAGATCCTACGAATCCTGCTCCTCCTGTAACTAGTACCTTTTTCCTGATCATAGATTTTGTTATTGGAAAAGTAAAAACCTAACAGTCCTGTGTTGACGGTTAGGTTTTTCACTTTATAAACGTTCAAAATTAATTAGTTGTGTCAACACCAATGCAAAAGTAGGTGAATCCTTTGCGTTTCATTTCCGGTAACTCATAAATGTTCCTTCCGTCGAATACTAGAGGTTCCTTCAGAAGTTTACGAACAATATTGAAATTCGGGAATTTGAATTCCGGCCATTCAGTTACAAGTACCAGGCAATCTGCATCAATTAAAGCTTCATACTGATCTTCGGAGAATTCAATGGTATCTCCAAGAATACGTTTGGCTTCGTGCATTGCAACAGGGTCATAGGCTTTTACATGGGCACCTGCTTCCTTGAACTTTTCAATTAGGACAAGAGATGGGGCTTCGCGCATATCATCGGTTTGTGGTTTGAAGGAAAGCCCCCACAAAGCGATGGTCTTACCTTTGATATTCCCGTTGAAATATTTCATCACCTTATTGTACATCACGGCTTTCTGATCGTAATTTACTTCCTCAACAGCCTGGAGTACGCGAAGGTTGTACTTATAGTCTTGTGCAGTGTGTATCAAAGCTTTTACATCTTTTGGGAAGCATGATCCACCATAACCAATACCAGGATAAATAAACTTGTTACCGATACGTGAATCGGAACCGATTCCCTTACGGACCATATTGATATCAGCACCTACGATTTCGCAAAGGTTTGCTATGTCGTTCATGAAACTGATTTTGGTGGCAAGCATGGAGTTTGCAGCATATTTAGTCATTTCTGCTGAAACGATATCCATGAAAATAACCGGGTGTCCATTGAGTGTAAATGGTTTGTAGAGGCTTTTCATAAGTTCTTCAGCCCTGGTTGAATCGAGACCTACTACAATGCGGTCGGGTTTCAGGAAGTCATCAATAGCTGCGCCTTCTTTGAGGAATTCAGGATTGGATGCAACATCAAATTCGATCTTGGCACCTCTTTTATCGAGTTCTTCCTGTATGGCTTGTTTCACTTTTTTAGCAGTTCCAACAGGTACTGTGCTTTTTGTGACTATCAACAGGTAATCCTTCATATTACGGCCGCAATCCCTGGCTACGCTGATAACGTATTGCAGGTCAGCACTTCCGTCCTCATCTGGTGGGGTTCCGACTGCGGAGAAAAGCACTTCACAATCTTCAAGTGCTTCGGCTATGCTTGTTGTAAAATTGAGTCTTCCTTTTTTCATATTCCTGTGAACCATTTCTTCAAGGCCAGGCTCATAAATAGGAATGATTCCATTTTTAAGGTTCTCGATTTTTTTCTGGTCGATATCTACACAAACAACATCAATACCAACCTCGGCAAAACATGTACCGGTCACCAGACCGACATAACCGCTTCCAACGATTGCAACTTTCATGTTTAAGAATTTTTGGTGATTTAAGTTTTACAAATATACTTTTTGTTCACGGGTATCAAAAGGAATCCAGTTGAACCTGATCTCTTTCAGTCAGTAATTGATAGCCGATAGCCTTAAAAGTAATAAGGATGTATAGATAATATGTCAATTCTTTAGATAGATAGCCAACAATAAGAGGGATATCCTTTCATTTCAGCCATCTATTGTATCAATGTATTGCTTCTGCAAGTAAAAATTTTTTACTGATTAGTATTACCAATGGAATTGTTAGCTATAAATAGATTGATGAATAAACAATAGAATGCATTATGAGAAATACCATTTTAATCATCGACGATGAACAAAGTATCCGCTTGTTGCTCGAGAATTTCCTTTCAAAGAAGTTCAATATTGTCTGCAAGAGCGATGGGATACAGGCGCTGGAATGGCTGGAAGGTAACCTTCCGGACCTGATCATCTGCGACCTGCAGATGCCGAACATGGATGGGTATCTTTTCATTGAAAAAGTTAGGGAACGCGGGTTTACAAGGCACACACCCATCATTATGCTTTCAGGAGTTGAAAATTCGAAGGAAAGGATAAAGTGTTACAGGCTAGGAGCCCAGGATTTTCTTGCTAAGCCTTTTAATCCTGAAGAATTGGGTGAACTTATCGAAAAGAACCTTCACCCTATACATTACGCTGTGAAGTGGTAATTTCCCAAATGATGAATGAATACAAAATCATTATTTCAGAATGTAATTGAATACGAACCCATGGAAAAAGCATTGAAAATCCTGTATATCGGAAGTTCTTTTGAGAACCTGCTCGAACTTCAGGCTGACCCACGTATATCGATTACCAATAAAGGCAATATCCTTGAAGCTGTTAAATTTCTTCAAAAGGGAAACCTGCCGGATGCCATTCTTTGTGAAGCAATATTATCAGGTGGAGATGGATTGGAAATGCACCAGGTATTGCGGGAAAATACTGAATATGATGAGATAGCCTTTATCCTTCTTTCATACGAGTACATCCAGGAATTGTTCGTAACAGCATTCAGGAACAGGATAGATGATTACTATGTATATCCATTGCCTGACGTTGAAAAGTTGGTAAGCCGGCTAAGTTTTCTTAAAGAATTCAGGCAAAATGCTGATGCAATTGCTCCTAAAAAGGAATATCACAGGAAGTATGAATATGTAATGCCCGGTTCAAAGCGCATTTTTGACATTCTTGTGGCTTCCTTTGCCTTAATCCTGCTATCGCCCTTGCTGCTTTTCGTTACGCTGGCCATCAGGCTTGAATCTAAAGGAAAGGTATATTATACTTCCAAGAGAGTTGGGCGCGAACCTTTTGATTTCTATAAACTGCGTTCCATGAGGGTGGGGGCTGACAGTGAACTCAGCAAACTGGCAAAGGATAATAATCAATACGCAACAGCTTCTCAACAGTCGGATATCAATTTTGGCGATCCCTGTCCGAGATGTGCCAAGTTGCCCAATGGAGATACCTGCTCACCTATCCTTCATATCGGGCCTCACCGGATCTGCGATTATTGGTATCACTCCCAGAAAAAGGAAGTTGCCAAATCGAAATCTGCATTCATCAAGATCGTGAATGACCCACGTATTACCAAAGTTGGTAAGATCATACGCAATACAAGCATTGATGAACTTCCCCAGCTGATTAATGTGATAAAAGGGGATATGTCGATAGTCGGGAACCGCCCGCTTCCGGTTTATGAAGCTGAACAGCTTACCCAGGATGTTATGTCGAAAAGATTCCTCGCACCGGCTGGTATAACCGGCCTCTGGCAGGTTGAATTACGTGGCAGGGGAGGAGTGATGTCGGAAGATGAACGTAAACGGCTCGATAACGAATATGCTGATCACTTTGTGAATGGGAATTATTCGTTCTGGTATGACATAAAACTCATTTTGAGGACCATACCAGCATTGTTCCAAAAAGATACTGTTTGATTAGGAAAGATATACCATGGCTAACACATTTTCAAGCTATAACATTGAGAATCCATGGTTTGGAAAGAAAAACAAAAACCCAAACATGAAATTACCCATAATAGCACTATGGTTCCTTGCATTGAACATATGTTTCCTTATAAAGGCCAATGCACAGAATCCTGACTTCATTGATCCAAAAGGTTTGGACTTCAATGTTGATATTCCCCCTTTAAGCCAGCTTCTTGATTCTGCTTTTGCCAACAATGCCCTTGTTAAATACAGGAATGTTGATGCTGCAGTTATGAAAGGTAACCTGAAAACAGACCGAACCTACTGGTTAAGAAATATTGGTTTGCAAACGGATGTACGGTACGGTACTTTCGACCATTACACAACAACTTCCTCATCTGAAGGATACCAGCCTGTTAACGTTGCAGGGTCTTCGAATGAATTCCGCTTCAGTGTTGGTGCATATATGAGGTTGCCACTTGTAGATGCCATCAACAGGAAAAACCAGATCAGGATTGGCCAGTTGGAGTTGGAGAAAGCCACTAATATGGCAGAAAGCCAGCGTGACATTCTTCGCCAGGAAGTGATCCGCCAGTACAACGAATTGCTCTTGAGGATACGCCTATTCAAGATCAAGGCAAAGCAACTTGAGACAGCCCGGATCAATCAGCAGATGGCAGAAAAAGAGTTTATCAATGGCGTTATCCCGGTTTCGGAGTATGCCCGATTATCAGACATTACA
This sequence comes from Bacteroidota bacterium, assembly GCA_013376995.1. Classification (GTDB taxonomy): domain Bacteria; phylum Bacteroidota; class Bacteroidia; order Bacteroidales; family UBA4417; genus UBA4417. Next base: position 144,110 of record JACAAZ010000006.1, read on the forward strand.
GTTGGAGTAGAGTCGAATTATGAGATCGCCAGGACAGACCTCAATACGGCTCTTATGATACTAGAAGACATGACAGGAATAAAATTTAAAATTAATCAAACACAGCCTGCTTCCAATGAAAATAATTGATCTTATAAGGCTGATCCGGAAGCACTTCATTATCCTGATGGTAACACCATTAGCGCTGGCTGTTGCTGTTACCTGGTTTACACGAAGGCCCACCTTTACTTTTTCCTCTGAAACTACAATCTACACAGGGATTGCAAGTGGCGGCAGCATTGAAATGGATAAGAATTTCAGCTACTTCGCCAATAATACTGCTTTCGATAACCTGATCAATATCATCAAATCAAGGGAAACCCAACAGGATGTAGCAATCAGGCTTCTTGCCCAGCACCTCATGCTCAAGGATTTTGACCCGAACTACATTTCCAAAAAATCCTACCTGAGCCTAAAAAGGATAGTGCCACCCGATATTTACAAGTTGGTGGTAAAAAACGGTAAGGCAGCTGCTGATGCCGGGAAATTACATATCAGTAAGCAACAACCGGTGAAGCAGGTTGAGCTTCCCGACTCCGTTACTCAAAATAAATATCATAAGGTACAGGAGCACGAAACCCTGCTCACCATCGCCACTGATAACGGTCTTACCGAGAGCAAACTTATGGAAATGAACGGGCTGCTCGACAATAAAGTGACAGTAGGTCAACTTATTATGATTGCCCACCATCCCGCTGAGAAAAGTGAAGCTTCAACTGCTATTTCCGAAAAAGAAATGGCTGAGGTGAATTCACTGCTCCCAACTGATACATTTTCTGTGAGTGATATTACAGATGAGGAAGTTGCTTCAAATCTACCCCCATACATCAACAGGGCTGATTTTGAGAAAACCGTTCAAAATTTAATGGAATATGCCAGCAGCAATGATACAAATTTTGTTTTCAAATTGCTGAATTTCTCAAATCCCCATTATTCGATCAATTCTATTTCCAAAATTACAGCAACGCGTATCGGGAGCAGTGACCTGGTAAAGCTTAAGTATCAGGCCGATGACCCGGGTATCTGTGTTCAGACCTTGGCTTTTATTACTGAAGCCTGCATCCGGAATTACAAACTGCTCAAAGAGAATCGTTCAGATGCAGTTGTGAAATACTTCCAGTACCAGGTAAAGCAAGCTCTCAGCCGGTTGAGTGCTGCAGAGGACAAGCTGTTAAAATTCAACGAGGATAACAAGATCATCAACTATTATGAACAGAGTAAGGCCGTTGCTTTCACCAAGGAAAATATTGAAGTTGATTATTATAACCAGCGGAGCAAACTTGCAGGTGCTGAAGCTGCCATTAAGAGGATCGAAGAGAAAATGGGCCTGCAGCAACAAATCCAGCTTAACAGCTCCGGGATTGTAGATAAGCGGAATGAGCTTTCAAGGGTGAATGAAAAGATAGCCGCAATTGAATCGGTTGATTACAAGGATCCCATTGATATGAAGAAATTGGTGGACCTGAAGAAAAAAGGGGAAACATTAAAGGATGAAATTCGCGACATCGTTAATAGTCTTTACAGCTACAATAATAATCCCAACGGTTTGCCTATCCAGACGCTGTTGAATGACTGGATTTCAAATGTTATCCAATATGAAGAGACCAAAGCCGGCTTGCAGGTAATGGGTGACAGGATAACGGAATTCCAGAAGCAATATGCCATTTACGCTCCGGCAGGTGCAAACCTCAAAAGAATTGAACGTGAGATCAGTGTATCTGAAAATGAATTCCTTGAATTGCTTCATGGATTAAACCTTGCCAAACTCAAGGACCAGGATGCACAGCTTTCATCCAATCTTAAGGCCGTGGATCCGCCTTATTTTCCGCTGATTCCGGATCCGACAAAGCGGAAGATCCTCATTATTCTTGCTGCACTCCTGGGTTTTGTGGTAATGTTTGCAGTTATCATCCTCATTGAGTATTTCGATTCCACTCTTAAAAACCTTAAGCGGGCTGAAAGATATCTCAAGATACTTCCTGCCGGTATGTTCCCCAAGATCTTCCTTAAAACGAGGAAAATCAATTTCCCATTTGTCACCAATCGTTTGCTCGAACTTATCATACAACAGATATTAATGAGCATCGACCAGGAGAAAAAGCACACAGAGCCTCAAACCCTGTTGTTCTTCAGTACCCTTAGCAATGAAGGGAAATCAGTAATTACAAGGAACCTGGCTTTCAAACTTAAGAAACAGGGTAAAAAGGTTTTGATATTGAATTTTTCACGTGAGTCGTTGCGCGAAAATGAGGTAAAGCAGCTTGAATATCCTGGCCTTGTTCCCGAAAAATCAAAATCTGGATATGTCAAGCTTAAAAGCAGGTTTTCCATACTTGGATGGATGCTGGGATACCCTGATAACAGGGTGGATTACAACAGCCCTTTCCTCAGCCCGCCATCTTCCTACCTGTCGGAAGAAGAGTATCACGATTACCAGGTTGACCAGGAATATTACTCTGTAAAGGATTATAAGGACATTCTGAGGAATAACAATATCGAGTTATCTTATGTCCCGGACTTTGTCCTGATCGAAATACCACCTATTCTTTATTATCCTTATCCTGCCGGACTGGTGTCGGGGATTAATATGCCACTTATGGTATGCCGTGCGAACCGGTCATGGTCGCATGCTGATGCTGAGGCGTTGGAAAATATTAAGAAAGTCACGACGATTGAACCTAAATTTGTGCTCAATGGTGTGGAATTCGAAGTGATTGAAACGGTAATGGGTGATCTTCCTCGAAAGAGAAGCTGGCTAAGGCGGGCTTTCAAAAAGATCGTTCAGTTCCAGTATTTCTCACATTACCAGCCCTAAGAATGGCTGAACCAACTTCTTCCTGATGAAAACAGCAATGCGAAAAGTGGTGAAAGAGGCGAATTTCCTGTCACTGGCAGGGAATATCTCCTTTTCATTCTTTGGTTTTGCAAGTTTTGCGTTACTGGCAAGAACATTTCCTGTTTCATTATTTGGCCAATGGGTGCTGTATATTTCTTCTGCTGCATTTGTTGAGATGTTCAGATTTGGGATAACCAATACGGCGATCATCCGCTATCTTTCAGGTGTAAGCCAGGAGCAAAGAAAACAATACATGGGTTCGAATGGATTGATTGGCTTGGTTGCTACCATTATCCTTGCTGCGATTGTTATTGTTTGCAACCTGCTCTTTCCTTCGCAGATAAATAAGGCTGGTTATGGATTGTTCTTTACCTGGTACCCTCTGCTCTCTTTTGCTAACCTGCCTTATAATACAGCGATGGTGATCATGCAGGCAGATATGAGGTTTGGGAAGATACTGCTGCTGAAAGTATTGAATGCGGGAGGTTTTTTTGCAGTTATCCTTGTCAATTTCCTGTTCTTCCATATGAATATGACCCAACTGGTTTGGGCACAGATCGGAATTGTGATACTGACCTCATCAATATGCGTACTGGCAGGCTGGGATGGATTAAGGTTCATTCCTAAGGCAACAAAAAAGACGAATAAGGTGCTCCTCGATTTCGGGAAATACACCACCTTTACCCTAATAGGAACAAATCTGTTACGGTCTGCGGATACCCTGATCATCAGTCTTAGCCCCATGGGCACAGCTGCTGTTGCGCTCTACAGCATTCCTATGAAGCTTACTGAGCTTCAACAGATACCATTGCGCAGTTTCGTGGCAACAGCTTTCCCGAAAATGTCGAAAGCAAGCATACTTCATAAGATGGACGAGGTAAAGAGCATATTTTACATCTATTCAGGAGCCCTAACTTACCTGTTCATTGTCGGAAGTTTGATAACCTTCATTTTTGCTGATTTCTTCGTTTTGCTCCTTGGAGGAAGCAAGTATATTGGCGTTGACCCTGCAACTGGTGCTAATGCAGTTACCATTATGAGGATACTCTCCATATACGGGCTGATCCTCCCAATTGACAGGATGACAGGAGTTGGATTGGACAGTATAAACAAGCCGGCAATCAATTTCCTGAAGGTATTGTTGATGGTGATTACCAATGTTATTGGTGACCTGATCGCAATTTATGTTTTCAAATCTCTGGCAGCTGTGGCTGTGGCATCCATACTTTTCACCATACTTGGTGTTTGGGTAGGTTATCGCTTCCTGGATAAAGAGCTTTCCCTTGATTACCGGCTCACCTTTTCGCAAGGTATCGAGTTCTACAGGAATATGTATGAGAAGGTAAAAGCCCAGTGGGTCCAGTTAGTCAGGAGATGAATCTTGATTGCTTAAGCCAGGCAAATTAATTCGTAAAAGAGGTTCCAGCTCACATCCGATTTTCGCAGGTTTCAGCTCAATTACACCCTCGTTCAGCGGTGGTATCGAATATTTAGCATTATCGTTACCTTTGCTTCATGGAGCCCATTCAAAATCCTTTTGAATCCTATACAGGAGCAAATTCCCTGCGTTCACCACGGAGTCTGAAATTGTATTTTGCCATCCTCCTTACCCTAGCCTGGGTTATTTCCAGTAATGGCCTTTCTATAGGTGTGATTCTACTGGTAGCACCTTTTGTTTTCTTCTACTTGTTCATGTTCTTCAAGTTTCCCCAGTTAGGCTTGTATACCATGGTTTTCCTCGGCTTTATACTTTTAGGGCTGAACCGTTATGTCAAGGGTATACAGGGTGGGATGATCATGGATGGCGTATTTGCTTTGTCATACATTTCTCTCTTCTTCAAGAATTATTACACCCGGGTTGACTGGAAGCCTGCAGCCAAGGATATTACAGCTCTGGCGGCCATCTGGGCTGCTTATGGAGCATTTGGCTTCTTTAATCCCGAATTGGTTAGCACTGAAGCTTATTTTGCCACGGTAAGAGGGGTTTCTTTCTACATGCTATTGATGGTGCCATTGGCTCTTATGTTGTTGAACACCAATAAACATGTTGATGCTTTTTTTGTCTTATGGGGTATCCTTTCCATACTGGCCACAACTAAAGGACTATGGCAATTGTATGTTCGTCCTGATCCCTGGGAACAGGCCTGGCTTGATGCCGGTGCTTACACCAATCATATCGTATTCGGTAAACTCAGGGTGTTTTCCTTTCTTTCGGATGCCGGTCAGTTTGGCGCTAACCAGGCATATACGGGGGTGGTGTTTCTGATCCTGGCGTCTGGAACTAAAAATCGCAACCGGAAAATCTTTTATATTATCACGGGTCTGCTTGGCATTTACGGCATGTTCATTTCCGGGACGAGAGGAGCCATTACAGTCCCATTTGCCGGGTTCCTGTTATATTCAATTATCCGGAAGAAGTTCAATATCACCATTTCTGTAATGACGTTTCTGGTGATAGCTTATGTGTTTTTCAAGTTTACCAGCATAGGTCAGAATGTCGACCAAATCCGAAGGATGCGAACAGCTTTTGACCCTAACGACAAATCGTTTCAGCTTAGATTGTCGAATCAAAAGAAGATGAAATTATACCTGGCCACCCGCCCATTCGGAGGAGGGATAGGACATGCCGGATCCAAGGCGCTCAAATACCTGCCATATTCATTCCTTGCCAACACTGCAACAGACAGCTGGTATGTCATGATTTGGGCTGAACAGGGTATTGTCGGACTGGTGCTCCATTTATTCATACTTTTCTATATCATTATTAAAGCTTCTTATTACATTATGGTTAAGATCCGGGATCCAATACTCAAGATTAAAATGACTGCATTGGTGTGCGGAATGATGGGTATTATGGTTGCTGCTTATGGAAACGCGGTTTTAGGTGCATTCCCTACCGGGATGATGATCTATATTTCCATGGCATGGCTGACTAACCCTCTGATATTGGATACTCCACAAGGTAATGACCCCGCTTCCGGATCCCTTCCGGAAACTGTTAACGGGACTCTGCTTCCGGCTTCTTCAAATCGGGATTGATAATAGGTTCGCATCATATTGAATGATACGGAATATTATTCATTTTGAACCCTTCCAGCTTATTACATTTCGTTTCCAGGTTAATAAACGTATGGGCAAATCCGCATTTTGCCTTATTGAACTATCTATACCCGGATAATACATACAAATCCGGGATAGAATTACCTCGAAATGCTATGTATGCGTTAATTAATGAAGAATCATGACCATACGGAATAAAATCATCCTTCTGATAATCGGTTGCTTTATCATTTTTGCCGGTTCTCTTTTGGTTTTCAATGAGATCCAAAAGAAACAGAACAGCCTGGTCACTAAATATGCCCAGGTGCAGGAGGAAATGATCATCAACAATGCCATTTTTGGCAAATCTGATCAACTCAGGCAAGTTGTGGCTGATTATTCCAATTGGGATGATATCATCTTTCACCTGGGACATATTGATAATAAATGGGCTGATGACAATATTGCTTCTATCATCAAGTCTTTCAAATTGCAGTCAGTCGGAGTATTCAATACTAAAAATCAAATGGTTTATGGGTTTGGCAAGGTTCCGACTGAGATGTTGGGAAAGCCTTCCGAACAACAGGACATCTTTCAGATACTTTCCAGGCAAAAATTCATTCATTATTACAGCCGAATCCCATCAGGAATCCTGGAAGTATCAGCTGCCACAATACATCCAACGCTAGATACAGCCAGGGTTACCAGCAGCCAGGGTTACTTTTTTGCAAGCAAGCTGTGGGATCAGCGTATGCTCACCGATATCTCAAAAAACACAGGCTGCCTGGTTATGATTGAAAATGCCGATTATCAAGCTCCTGAATCTGAAAATTCAAATTCTATCAATACTACGCTCACACTTGATAACTATAAGAGGCATTCTATCTGTACACTTGTTTTTCAGAAACCAAATAAACTTTTGGCTCTTCATCACCGGAACAGCAACTTTGTTATGTACTTCCTTGCCGTTTTGCTTTTACTTGTGTTATCCATTTTCTTTTATATACTTTTCCGCTGGATTCGACGCCCTTTAACAATCATATCCGAAACTTTAAAAAGAGGCGACACCTACCAACTGGATACTTTACAGGATAAACAGGATGAATTCAGCCAGATAGCCAACCTGATTATTACTTTTAACCAGCAGCGAAAACAACTGGAACTGGAAAATGCTGAGAGGAAGCTGATCCACGAAAAACTAATTAAGCAGAGCAACCTCCTGGAAGGCTTGGCTGAAGCGTCAAACCGCCTTCTTACGATTGAAGACCTTGATGATTCAATCCGGCAGTCGTTTGAATCCATAATTTTAAAAGCGAATACCGACCGGGTCTTCATATTCAGAAATGAATACGACAGTGAAAAGGGGGCAATAAGGATGGAAAAGGTATTTGAATGGATTCATCCGGAAATTGCGGATAAGGTAGATACCAGGGAATATTCCAGCCTGTATTACAGCAATGATTCCAACAGCTTCTATCCTTTGTTGCAGCAAAAGATGGTGATAAAAGGTCAATTGGAGGATTTTGGTGATAGTTTAAGCGAACTTTTTCAGCATCAACTTATCAAATCGATCATTATCGTACCCATACTGGATCCCCACGAAAATACTCTTTGGGGTTTTACCGGCTTTGCCGATTGCACCAAGGGCCATACCTGGGATGAATCGGAAGAAACTGTCCTGACCATGCTCGCCGACAATGTTGGCGGTGCTTTCAGACGGCATATGTCACAGCAGGAACTTAAGGAAGCTATGGAACTCGCACGTGCCGCCGACAGGGCTAAATCCAACTTTCTTGCATCCATGAGCCATGAGATCCGTACTCCAATGAATGGGGTTATAGGCATGACCAGCCTGCTTTTACAAACAGACCTCTCTAAATCACAAAGAGAGTATGTCGAAACTATTGAAACTTCGGGCGACAGCCTGCTCAATATCATTAATGAGATCCTTGATTTTTCGAAGATAGAGTCAGGCCATATGATGCTGGAGGAAAGTTCCTTCGATCTTAGGGGCTGTATAGAAGACGTGCTTGACCTGATGGCTCCGAAGATCTTTGAGAAGCAACTGGAAATCATCTATTATCTCGATCCGGAAATTCAGCCATTCATATTTGGGGATGGATTCAGGTTAAGGCAGATCCTTGTCAACCTCATCGGGAATGCAATTAAATTCACCGAAATGGGAGAGATCCTGGTGCAGGTAATATTGGATGACCAGGATGATGATTCTATTTTCCTTGAATTCTCAGTCAGGGATACAGGCATTGGAATTCCAGCCGATAAGATTGATACCCTCTTTACGCCCTTTACACAGGTGGATGCTTCAACTACGCGCAAGTATGGCGGATCAGGGCTGGGATTGGCAATTTCGGCTAACCTGGTAAGGTTGATGGAAGGTAAGATCTGGGTGAACAGCGAATTGGGCCAGGGTTCTGATTTCAGGTTCACGGTGAAAACCTATTTTACCACTCCTCCCCAGGATTCAAACAGAACCATTGAACACCTTATCAATATTACGGGTAAAAGGATCCTGATTGTTGATGATAATTGCACTAATCGCAGGATCCTTCAACTGCAGTTGCATAATTGGAATATAGAATCCGAAGCGGTTGGTTCGGGAGCAGAGGCCCTTGCCTTGCTTGACCGGAATGAAGTTTTTGACGCATGTATACTGGATATGCAGATGCCCGAAATGGATGGGGAAATGCTTGCCAGGGAAATACAGAAACGTTACTCCAAGACTCAGCTTCCACTGATTATGCTCACTTCCATCGGTTTTAACCAAAGAACCCCGGAAGTTCAACTACTTTTCTCCTACTATATCAACAAGCCTGTAAAGCATTCACATCTTGCGGAGATATTGCTGGATGTATTAAGTACAGGAAATGATAAAGTTGCACTTCATACAGATCATGAGCTGAACCTGAAGGAATTATCGGTTTCCTATCCTTTCAAGATACTAATTGCAGAGGATAACTTCATAAACCAGAAGCTCATCAGGAACCTCTTTGACGTGATGGGCTTCAAGACCGATCTTGTTGCAAACGGCCATGAAGCTATTGATGCCCTGAAACGCAAACATTATGACCTCATATTCATGGATGTTCAAATGCCGGAGATGGATGGTCTTGAGGCTACAGGAAAAATTAAGGAACGCTGGAAGGATGACGGGCCTGTTATTATTGCCATGACGGCTAATGCCATGCAAGGAGATAAGGAGAAGTGCATTGTCGCAGGAATGGATGATTACATCTCCAAACCCTTAAGACTGGAAGACCTGGAAAGAGTGTTAAGGTATTGGGGGGAATTGAAAAAACCAAATTTGTCAGCGCTGATGCAGCAAATTGTTACAATAAACGCTTGAGACGATTAAATATTGAAATAATACGTTGAAATGAAATACCCGTTGGTTTCGATCATAACGATCAATTACAATCATTCAGATGTGACCTGTGCGTTGTTGGATTCACTGCAGCGCATCACTTATCCGAATATTGAAATTATCGTGGTGGACAATGCTTCTCCCAATGATGATCCGGCTGTTATCAAAAATTCTTTTCCCCATATCACTTTGATAAGGGAAAAGGAGAATCTTGGTTTTGCCGGTGGAAATAATGTAGGGGCAAGGATTGCAACAGGGGATTATGTACTTTTTATCAACAATGATACGGAAGTCGAGCCGGGTTTTCTTGAACCACTAGTAGCAAAATGTGAATCTGATAAACAAATAGGGGGCGTCAGCCCAAAGATCAGGTTTTATTCCAGGCCTGATACCATCCAGTTTACAGGATTTACGCCCATAAATCCATATACAATCAGGAGCCGGGGCCTTGGTTTCGGCGAAAAAGACAGAGGCCAGTATGAAAAGGATGTAATAACTCCATTTGTGCATGGTGCAGCTATGCTGATCCCGATGGAAGTTATCCGGAAAGTAGGACTGATGGCGGAATGCTATTTTCTCTATTATGAGGAATTGGATTGGGGTTCCAGAATTACACAGGCCGGTTATCAGCTCTGGTACGTGCATAATTCTCTTGTCATGCACAAGGAATCCATTTCCACCGGGAAATTGAGCCCTTTCAAGACCTATTACATCAATAGGGCCAGGTTGCTTTACCTGAGGCGGAATGTAGCGGGTTTCCGCTTCCTTATTGCCCTCATGTTCCAGATGTTCATTTCTATACCCAAAAACCTTGCAGGGTTTTTATTCAAGGGCGAGTTCGGGCACCTGAAAGCCTATGGCAGGGCTATACTGTGGCACCTGAAAAACTTACAAATCAATGAGATTCATGCTCATCCTGTTTTATGACACTAAATTGAAGAAATAATGAACCAGGTTATCCTTTTCCTTTTTAATGCGCTGGAGATCATCCTACTGGTAAGTCTTGGCCTGGCAACGCTGTATATTTTCGTTTTCGCGGTTTCGGGCCTGTTCTATAGGCAGCCAGTATACAAGAAGGATCCTCTCTTCAGGAAAATCGCCGTTCTGATTCCCGGTTACAAGGAAGATGATGTGATTGTGGATGTTGCCAGGGAATCCCTAAAACAGGATTATCCTACTTACCTCTTTGACGTTATCATCATAGCAGATTCATTCCAGCAGCAAACGCTGGAACATCTCAGGCAACTCCCAATCAAGGTGGTTGAAGTCAAATTCGATAAGAGTACCAAGGCTAAAGCACTGAACAAAGCCATGGAGGTATTGCCTGATGACTACCAGATAGCAGTAATTCTCGATGCTGACAATATAATGGCTGCCGATTTTCTTAGTAAGATCAACGCCGGGTTTGAAGATAATAAACTCGTAATCCAGGGCCATCGTACTGCTAAAAACCTTGATACTTCCTTTGCCATACTTGACGCAGTGAGCGAAGAAATTAATAACCATATCTTCCGCAAAGGCCATAGGGCTTTGGGGCTTTCATCAGCCATCATAGGTTCTGCAATGGCATTTCGCTACGATTTCTTTAAGGAATTGATGGCAAGCGTTACAGCTGTTGGTGGTTTCGATAAAGAAATCGAACTGAAAATGTTAAAGAACAGGGTAACTATCGAATACCTTGATGATGCCTATGTAATGGATGAAAAAATACAAAAGGCTCAGGCTTTTTCGAACCAGCGCCGCAGATGGCTGTCAGCTCAATTTCACTATGTAACCCGTGACTTTACCTCCGCACTCAGGCACCTGGTACTCAAAGGAAATATTGATTATTTCGAAAAGACCTTGCAGTACCTGCAACCGCCCCGAGTGCTTATTCTGGGGACAATGATTGTCCTTGGAATTGTTTTTCCTGTCATCAATACCCTTGCAGGCGCTGCTATATGGATGAGTTGGGCCTGGATCCTTGCAGGCATTACGTGCATAGTTGCATTCCTGCTTTGTATACCCGGGATATTTTATAACTGGCAAACGCTAAAGGCATTGTTTAGCCTGCCCAAAGGAATGATGCTTATGATTCTTTCACTGTTCAGGTTGAAAGGTGCCAACAAGCAGTTCATTCATACAAAACATGGAGCCGTTAAAACCGTGCGTAATATTCAGTAAAATGAGAATAGGAATAGAAGGACAACGGCTTTTCAGAAGCAAAAAACATGGAATGGACATGGTTGCAGTTGAGCTTATTCGCAACCTGCAGCTGATCGACCAGGAAAATGAATATGTTATTTTCATCGCTCCTGATGAAGATGATACGATCATCAAAGAGACTAAGAACTTCAGGATACAGCGCCTGGAAGGCGGCGCATACCCTCTCTGGGAACAATACGCACTTCCAAGAGCTGCGCAAAAGGCAGGATGCCAGTTACTTCATTGTACAAGCAACACTGCTCCGATCTTCTCAGCTATTCCTTTGGTAGTAACTCTCCATGATATTATATACATGGAAAGCAGCTATCTTAAGATATTGAATGGCAGCGGTTCAACCTACCAGAAATTTGGGAATTTCTATCGCAAAATGGTTGTTCCGAAAGTCGTTGACAAGAGTAGGAAAATAATCACCGTTTCCCATTTTGAGAAAAACAGGATAGGGGATTTCTTTGGCATGAAAGGCAATCCGAGGCTTACAGCAATCTATAATGGTGTCAGCGAACATTTCAAGCCGGTCAGGGAAGAATCAGAACTTGCCAGAGTTAAGGAAAAGTACAATTTACCCGATAAGTTCTTCTTTTTCCTTGGTAATACTGACCCCAAAAAGAACACCCGTGGTACCCTGACGGCATATTCCAATTTTGTTAAGGAACACGGTAATGATATCAAGCTGGTTATGCTGGATTACGACCATGATGAGCTTGAAAAGCTGCTCTTCGAGATTGGCAACCTGTCGTTGATGAACCAGATCATTCTTACAGGATATGTGGTGAATACGGATCTTCCGGCTATTTACAGCCAATGCACTGCATTCCTTTATCCTTCACTTCGCGAAAGTTTTGGTATTCCCATGCTTGAAGCAATGGCCTGCGAGGTGCCTGTGATCACATCAAACACTTCATCCATGCCCGAAATTGCAGGAGATGCTGCAATCATAATTGATCCCTTTAAACATGAGCAAATTACAGAAGCAATGATCAGGATAATAAATGATAAGGATCTGAGGGAAACTCTAAAGCAGAAAGGACCGGGCCGGGCTCAATTATTTACCTGGAGAAAAATGGCAGAAGAAGTTCTGCTTGTATATAAAGAAATAGTAACCAACAATTAGAATTAACTCTGATGATTAAAGGAAAAAATATCGTTTGTATTTCCAATACAACCTGGTACGGAGAGTACCAACGATCATCGGTACAGCTGCTTTCGAGGCTTGGTAAATACAATACAATCCTCTATGTGGAATATGCCTTTACCATTAAGGATGTTATCACAGGCCTGCTCAAAAAGAACAAGACCCCTGTTAAGCAAATCCTCGGGATTAAGGACCGACTGGATGTGATAGCTCAACACGAAGAGGGCAAAGTGGTAAAAATGACCCTCCCGCCTGTAATACCCTTCAATCATTTCAAGAATGACAAGGTGTTCAGGATGGTGCTTAAATTCAATAGCTTTATTATCAGGCTTTCTGTGAAAAAGGCCATGCGAAGGCTCAAAATGAAGGATGTCATATCCATCACCTCATTTATGCCTTTCTATGGTTTATTTCTTAAGAGAAAACTGAATGAGATGCTGAATGTCTACTACTGCTATGATTCAATAGATGGCAAGCGCAACGGTCCAAGGGGAAAAACCTATGAAACCGAGTATATGAAGGATATCGACGGGGTAATCGTAACCTCCGATAATCTTGCTTCGCAGAAACAGAACCTGAACCCACACATTTTTACAGTGAAAAACGGGGTCGATTTCCATCAGTTCCGTAAAGCAGTGAATGGACACAAAAAGCCGGATCACCCAAAGGTAGTCTGTTACACTGGTAGTATCGACCAGCGTTTTGAAACGGAAATGGTTGAGCATGCCATCAAGGGTGCACCTGATTATGAGTTCATTTTTGTTGGCCCTGTCCGGAATAAGGCAGCAGCAGAAGCAATAAGCAAATATCCGAATGTTAAGCTAAAACCACCGGTTCCTCCTGAAGAGATACCGCTTATCCTCTATAACAGCCATGTGGGTATCATACCTTATACACGTACACACCTGAACAAGAATGTATACCCATTGAAGATTAATGAGTACCTGGCAGTTGGCACCCCGGTGGTGATGACTGATTTTGCACATCTCCCGGAATTTGAGAACCTCGTTTCCATTGCACCTGATAATGAGACTTTCTTTGAAAAGATAAAATTTGAAGTGGGGACAGATACCCCTGAAAAACAAGCGATCCGCGTTGAAACTGCTTCCAAAAATTCATGGGAAAGCCGCACAGAAGCTTTTGCAGATGCCCTCCAGGCTATGCTTGACATGAAAAATGCTAAATAGTTCAATCAAGCTTGGCCGCAATAAAAACCATTTAAACACCTATCAATAGAAAATACTAAGCCATGTTAGACAGCAATCCTAAACTCAAGAAGATCATACATTACCTCATGATCCATCCCTATGCAACCCGGCCCCGTTTATGGACCCGGCTGCTTGTTTATCCTTTTATCATCAAGAGAGGCAAAGGATCCATTATTCGCCGCAAAGCCAGGCTCGACCTGATCCCTTCCAGGAAGTTTACTATAGGGTACAGGACAATCATCGAGGATTATACCATCATCAATAATGGAATGGGTGATATAATTATTGGCGATCGTTGTGCAGTTACATCACGTGTTAAACTGGTAGGCCCCGTTACACTGGGCAATATGGTAACCATTGGAAGTGGCGCACAGATCACCGGGCTGACCCACAACTTTGAGGACGTTACCCGCCCGATTAAGGAACAAGGGGTAATGCCAAACCGAACCGTTGTTGAGGACGATGTATGGATTGGTGGAAATTCCGTGATCATCCAGGGATTAAGGATCGGCACCCATTGCATTATTGCATCGGGAAGCGTGGTAACCAGGGATGTGCCCCCCTATTCGGTTGTGGCAGGGAACCCGGCTAAAGTGATAAAGCAGTTCAATTTCGAGACCAATAAGTGGGAAAAGCCTGTAAAATAGACCGGGAATATCCAGAATAATAATCTAAGAATCTATGGAAGGCAGAAAGATCTATTTTCCGGGCTTGAATGGGTTGCGCTTTTGGGCAGCCTTCTTCGTTATCCTGCATCATTGTGAACAATTTAAGTTGTGGCAGAATATGCCCAACCTGTTCAGGAACACATTCTTTGAATCTATAGGACACCAAGGGGTTTCCTTGTTTTTCGTGTTAAGTGGTTTTCTCATTACTTTCCTGTTGCTTGCCGAATATGAAAAGACGCATCATATAGCTGTAAAGAACTTCTACATCAGGCGTATCCTGCGCATCTGGCCACTTTATTACCTGATAATGATCCTGGGCTTGTTTGTTCTGCCCCGTTTTATAAATATCGGACCAGTTTCACAGTTGCCTGAACATTTTTCGTTGAAAATCCTCCTGTTCATGTTTATGCTGCCCAATGTTCTAAGGGTAATGGAGGCACCGATCGTAGGAGCCAACCAGGCCTGGTCAGTGGGTGTGGAAGAACAGTTTTACATTATCTGGCCTTTGCTTGTCAGAACTTTCAGGAAAGTTCTCCTTAAGTTCCTCATCCTGTTTATCGTGCTGAAATTCACAGTTACCGTAATGATGGCCCTTTCACTCGATTATGTCGTGAGTCCAACCTATGCACATATGGCCTGGTTAAGAACAATTCAGCGTTTCTGGGATCTTCTTCAGATAGAGCAGATGTGCTTCGGAGCAATTGGAGCCTATGTACTCTTCTACAAAAAAGAAAAGATACTGAATGCTATCTACCATCCGCTCTCCCAAATCTTCATGGCTGTCGGGATTGTAGTTATCCTTACCGTTAAATTCAAATTTATCGGGCAAACATTATTTGATGCATTGCTGTTTACTATCCTGATACTCAATGTATCCACCAACAAGAAATTTATACTCAAACTGGAGAATAAGGTCTATTCTTACCTCGGGAATATATCCTATGGTATATACATGTTCCACACGGTATGTATTACCATTGTTCTGACAATACTTCAAAAGATCGGACTCGACACATCAAACTTCGTACTCTTCAATATACTGCTATACGTAGGATCGGTTCTGCTCACTATTGCAGTGGCAGGTTTCTCATACAAATACTTTGAGTCTTTCTTCCTGAAGCAAAAAGAACGCTTTATGATCGTTATGAGTTCCACGAGGCGCGAAACAAAGGCCCCCCATGCTGAAGCTATTAAACTGGGGAAGATGGAATCAACCTCCGAAAAGGTGATTAACATAAAAACGGACGAGGCAGAGGGCAAAATAGCCTGAGTTGCCGGGTTCAAATATTCTGATGGAATTTAGAAGGGAAAAAGATCTTTCAATAGAAACACTTAGAGGAGCTGCCATCATCCTGGTAGTTACCGGCCATGCCATAGGTGATGGGCCCGGCTATGGAATGGGGCTTTCGGGCGATTCCTTCCTCAGGCATTTCTATTTTACTTTCCTATACCTCAGAATGCCCCTTTTTACGGTGATTTCGGGTTGGGTTTATGCACTTCGGCCGGCATACAGATCAACCTGGAAGGTGTTTAATTTGCGGAAAGCCAGGCGCCTGCTCTTGCCAATGATATTTGTAGGAGCCATCTACTACGTTATTCAGTACTTTGTTCCGGGGACCAACCTTAAAAATAACCTTCAGGATATGTGGCGGCTTTTTATCTTTCCATTTACCATTTACTGGTACTTGCCTTCACTTTTCCTAGTCTTCCTGGTTATCTCCCTGCTCGATTCCTACGGCAAGATGGATAGTTTCAGGAATTGGTTGGTATTACTGGCCATTGCCGTTACAATCCTTATAGTAAAGACTTATGTTGTTAAGGAATCAGATCCCAACTATTTAAGTTATAAGGGCGCAATCTACCTAATGCCATTTTTTCTAGCCGGAATAGGGATCAACAGGTTCAGGAGTTTCTTTTCGAATCGCTACCTGTTGATTATTCTAGCCTTTAGTTTAGTGGTCGGTTTGGCCATTCAACAGCTTTCCTGGTATCATGTAATTAATTACAACCTGAAGAAAGGAACAGGCATTGGATTATTGATCGGGCTCAGCGGGGCAGTTCTTCTGCTCAATCTTAAGTGGAAAGTGAGATGGCTGATTTGGATTGGAAATTTTGCTTACACAATTTATTTGTTTCACGCTTTTGGCACTGCAGGTGCCAGGATTATTCTCAGGGCAGTTGGTATTAATTCCATTGCAATTATTTTTACCGTCTCCATGCTTATGGGTATAGCATTGCCCATTTTACTGGATTATTTATTCAAACCATACAACTTTACCAGGCTTGTTTTCCTGGGCAGGGCATGCACTGCTAATTCAAGGAAAACAAGATTAAATCCCGTTTTGTAATATGAAAAAGCTTTGGATATACTTACGATATCTATATGAATACCTGAAGTTCAGGGATTTGATATCAGTCTGGTCGTCTATCACCTACCTCGCAAATCACACTTCCTACAATCGTGACAGGACTATCCGTACATCTATAGGCACCTTTCACTGCAGGAGAAATACCAATGATTTTCAATTCGCAAACCTCATGTATGAGTGGAGTGTTAAGAAATTCATTTTCAACGAGATTAAGAATCACAATGTATTTATTGACCAGGGCGCCTGCATTGGCGATTATTGCATACTGTTGTCGCGAAGTAACATCAGGTGTATTGCATTCGAACCTATGATCGACAATTACAGCGTTCTTTTAAAGAATGTACAATTAAACAGTTGTGCTGACAGGGTGCAGGCCTTCCCCTTTGGGTTGGGTGAAAATAACCGGCAGGCAAGATTCATTTTTGACCCTGTTAATACAGGGGCTTCCCGTATTGACAGAGATAACAGGCCTGAAAGCTATCCTGCTGAGATCAGGACCTTTGATTCTTTTCTCCCTGAACTCAACCTGTCAAAGCAGGATAAGATACTTGTGAAACTGGATGCGGAAGGTATGGAGCCTGAGGCAATTTCAGGTTCAGAGGATTTCATCCGGAACTATCCAAACCTGACTTTCGTAATTGAAGACAAACTTACAGGGGATGAAATGATCCGTAAAAGATTAAGCACTTATGCCATATTTGAATTTGGCAGGGTAGATGAGTTCAATATGTTTGCCCGGAAAATCGGGAATCTTAAATAAATCTGAAGAAATGACAACCTTGAAAATAATCTTCTGGCTGCTCCTTTTTATTGTGTTTTACGCCTATGTAGGCTACGGTCTGCTGTTATTCATTATTATCAGGTTCCGCCGCATGATGGGATTTGGTAAGGCAATGAATATGGTTGAAAATTATGAACCGGAAGTAACCCTGTTCATTGCAGCCTATAACGAGAAGGATTTTGTTGCGGAGAAGATCAGGAATTCGAAAGAATTGGATTACCCTGCTGAAAAACTCCATATGGTCTGGGTAACGGATGGATCAGATGATGGCACACCAGATGAGATACGGAAATTTGAAGGAGTTACCGTTCATCATCTTCCCCAGCGCAATGGTAAAATAGGAGCTATGAACAGGGGGATGAAATTCGTCGAATCGCCGATAGTTGTGTTTTGTGATGCCAATACTATGCTGGGACGGGAGTCGATCCGCAGGATTGTTAAACTTTTCAGCAATCCAATGGTAGGCTGTGTATCTGGTGAAAAACGCATTTTCAATAAAGAAAAGGATGGGGCCGCAGGTGCGGGCGAAGGCTTGTACTGGAAATACGAATCCACCCTTAAAAAATGGGATGCTGAATTGTATTCCGTTGTTGGGGCTGCGGGAGAATTGTTTGCAATCCGCACTGAACTTTATCGGGAAGTGGAAAAGGATACCCTTCTCGACGATTTTATTATTTCGTTGAGAGTTGCACAGGATGGGTATACCATTCAGTACGACCCCGAAGCATATGCCATTGAAACGGCGTCTGCTAACGTAAAGGAAGAACTAAAACGGAAAATCCGTATCTCGGCGGGGGGAATCCAATCGGTTGTCAGGCTCAGTTCACTCCTTAATTTTTTCAAGTATGGAACACTCTCTTTTCAATACATATCCCACCGGGTATTGAGATGGACCCTGGCTCCACTGTCACTGGCATTGCTTATCCCCCTTGGCCTCATCATTGCCCTCAACGAAGGGATTATTAACCTAGGGCTGTACAATATTCTCTTCTGGATGCAAGTTCTTTTCTATTTATCAGCTTTACTGGGCTGGTACCTGGAGAACAGGTCCATCAGGGTAAAAATCCTTTTTGTTCCCTATTATTTCTTTATCATGAACCTATCGGTTTTCCTGGGTTTGAAAAGATACTTGAAAGGCTCACAATCTGTAAATTGGGAAAGAGCAAAAAGAGGTAAATAGTTAATCCCAAATTCTATCATGAACCGGAATATCCCTGTCCTGCTGATCCTGGTTTCCATACTGTTTGTTTCGATAGCAGTTTATGGACAGACCAGCCACACGACAGTTGATACGAATACACGGGTTATTGATGGTTACGCAGCAGCTTTTAGCCAACTGGAGCCAGGAGATACTATTTTTCTGAAAGGTGGGAAGAGAGATTTCCTGCTGATCAAGAATATCCAGGGAACTGAGGGGTATCCAATTGTAATTATTAACCAGGATGGGCCCCTGATCATTGATACAGAACATTATTTCGGGATTTCCATCCAGAATTGCCGTTTTTTTAAGTTCACAGGTTCGGGAGATCCTTCCAACTTCTATGGGATCCGGATTGACAGGGTTGCCAGTGGAGGTGGTCTCGGGATTGGGGCAAAAAGTTCAGATTATGAAATAGACCACGTCTCAATAAGAAACTGCCCTGCTGGTGGGCTTAACGCTAAAACCGACCCTGACTGCAACCTGACAGCCACGCGTGACAAATTTACCCAGTACAATACCCTGATTCACGATAATTATATTGAAAATGTGGGTGATGAAGGAATGTACATCGGGAGTACCAAGTATTTTGGCCAGAATGTGAACTGCTACGGAACCGATACCCTTCTTATGCCCTCCTTGCTCGAAGGAGTGAGGGTTTATAATAATATTGTAGAATATACAGGAATGGATGGAATCCAGGTGAGTTCTGCCACCACGGATTGCCAGGTTTTTGACAATATGATTTTATTCGACAGCCAGAAGGAAATGTTTGCTCAGATGTCAGGGATAACTATTGGAGGTGGCTCTAAATGTGATTGTTACAACAATTATATAAGCCATGGGAAAGGAAATGGAATAGAAGTGCATGGATTGGGAAGTTTGAAAATATACAATAACATCATTATCGATCCCGGGAAGGATTTTCAGCCTGCAGATACAAGTAAAATGAGGTTCGGAATCTATGTTACCGATGTTTCAGTAGAGGCCGACTCCTCCTTCAATATTCTTTTCAATACCATTGTAAATCCAAAGTCTGATGGCATCAGGTTCAACAGCATCCTTTCCCGGAATAACCTTATCATTTCCAATATTATCCTGAACCCGGGGAATTATGATTATTATGAAAATGGCCCCACTTCCTTCAAGGGAGAGGATTCCTATGTTATGATCCCTGATGACAGGGCTGAGATTACTATAGAGAATAATTTCTTCTCGCGAACCTTTGATCCCTCATGGTTTATAGGCAATACCTATTCACCTGCACCTGGATCACCAATGGCTGACAAAGCATACCCCAATGCATTGGGAATTTTATCTGATTATCTTCACCACAACAGGCTATATGGTTCCGGATATGACATAGGAGCCATTGAATTTAATCCTTCTCTATACGGCATAGATGAAAAACCCGCTGATAACACGATGGTTCTTCAGCTATTTCCTAACCCGGTAGAAAGATGGTTAACCATTCGCTACCATCTCGAAACATCTTCGGATGTTTCCCTTGAAATATATGACCTGAAAGGCCAGCGTATCATGGAGCAGAAACAATCTGCCATGGCCGGTGAGGAACAAAACTTAAGGGTGGACGTATCTGGACTGGCTGCCGGAATCTATTTGTATTCTCTAAACTGCAGGAACAGCTATGTTTCAGGAAAATTTATCAAGCAGAAGTAAAAGCTTGGTGTAAGCAGATCTTTTCGGGATATAAATGCGGCGGGCATTCGAAGGAACTAATCTCAGGGAGCAAGGATGAACCTTTTAAAATTCACCAGGAGATTGGTAACGGGGCGGTTCCTTCTCTTCTGGATTACATCTTTCTGAATTTGCTCTACAAATGGAAGGAGATGTTCATAGACCATTTCATCCTTCATGATTACATCAAGGACAGCATCTTTGAGTGATTCATTGATTTTCTTGCCATTCGGCTGGCTTGACATCAGGACTACCTTTAGTCCGGGTTTATGAGTAAGTAGCTTTTGCAATACTTCTACTCCGTTTACCCTCCCAAGATGCGAGTCCATGATTACCAGGTCCGGAGTAACATCCTCGTAAACCTGGAGAAGGCAATCAATTCCGTTGTCAATGTGCTTAATGTCGTCGAATCCTGATTTCTTCAGTAATCCCATGATCATTGAGGCATAAAAGTGATCCTCTTCAACTAGTAGAATATACATACTCGTATTTTTGCTACTGGAAAATCAAATATTGTTCCAAAACACTTAAACAACTCTTAATCAGAATATTATGATAAATTGACTTGAGGGCGAATGGTCTTATTTTGAACTACTTTTTTCAAAATGACAATATTTGTTTCCAGTTTATGAACAATGCCATGTTATTAAAGTTCACATTTACACTTTTTTCCCGTTACTTTCTTCCTTAAGTGTTATTAATATTGATGAGTAAACGTTTATGAATACTGATTCCCTGATGACATACCCATTGTCTTCCTTGCAGCTTATTGACAAACTAAAAAGATTTGTTGTTTCTGCCTCTGCTATTTCTTCAGCCAGGGAGCTGGCAAATGAATTGGAAGTTGCGATGAATGGGCTGGTCGATTGTCGCAGGATGCACCTTTGGTTATATAATTTTGACCAGAACGAGCTACAAAGAGTTGTTCCTAAATCCCTCAGGACCAGGGGAGAAAATACTTCCAGGACATCTGATAGTATTGCTGCGTATGTGTTTAATCATTCGGAACCACTCATACTGGACGTTGAGTCTGATTATCCAGCAGGAATTGAGAATACGCCCGAAGAACTGGCATGTTCCAGGGTTTATGTCCCAATTCTGAATCAAAATACGTTATTAGGCGTTTTGGGGCTTGAAAGTGATAAACCAGCCTGTCAGCAGGAAAATTGTATCCAGGTCCTCGACCTGCTCTCGAATATGGCAGGCAATATTTACACAAGGATACTGAACGAGGCAAGGCATGAGGTTGATAAGGCGACACTTGAATCTATGACTTCCAGGCTTTCTACTCTCATTCATAACCTTGAAGCCGGGATACTGGTTGAAGATGAAAACAGGAAGATTGCACTTGTTAATAAGCATTTTTGCAACCTGTTCAAGATTCCGGTTGAGCCCGAAATGATGCTTGGCCTTGACTGTTCGAGGGCTGCTGATCAAACAGGCCAGATCTTTACAAATCCCAGGCATTTTTCACAGCGTATTATCACTATTATTTCAGAACTGAAACCTGTAATTGGTGAAGAGCTTGAACTTCCAAACAGTATATTTTTTGAGCGCGATTATCTTCCGATCATTTCGGGAGAGAAATTCCTTGGCCACCTTTGGCAATACAGGGACATCACCCATCGTAAAAATGCTGAGAAAGCGCTGAAAAGAGCTACAGAGGCAGCAGAAGCAGCAAGCCTGGCCAAATCAAGGTTCCTTGCCAATATGAGCCACGAGATCAGGACACCACTAAATGCAATTGTGGGAATGGTTCGATTAATGAGTGATACTCACCTGAATGATAAACAGCTTAAGCTCTTGCACAACCTTAACGTGTCTTCTGATAACCTCCTCTTTGTAATAAATGATATTCTTGATTTTTCCAAGATTGAATCCGGGCAGATTGACCTCGAAAACACCGACTTCAATCCTCATGAGATCATGATGAATGTTTATGAGTCTCATGAATTTAAGGCTAATGAGAAAAATATTGTACTGAATTATTATTCCGATCCTGCGATCTATGAAGTTCTCCGGGGTGATCCTACCAGATTGCAACAGGTAATATCAAATTTCGTTTCCAACGCCATTAAGTTTACCCATGAAGGTAAAGTTGATATGCGCTGTGACCTGATGTCAGTTACCAATGGCTTATACCGTATAAAATTCAGCGTTCAGGATACAGGAATCGGTGTTAATCCCGAAAACCTCCATAAAATATTCGAAAGCTTTAACCAGGAAGATGAAAGTGTAACCCGGATTTACGGTGGTACAGGCCTTGGCCTTGCTATCAGCCGGCAATTGGTTGAATTAATGGGGGGTACAATAGAAGTTCAAAGTGTAAAGGAAGTCGGGAGTACATTCTCATTCACGATCGAATTGCCAATCGGAAGAAAATTAAAGGAAGAAATACCATCCCCCGGAATTGAAGATAATACAGCTGAACTGCAGGGTAAAACAATATTACTGGTTGAAGACAACAAATTCAATCAATTTATTGCACAGGCTTTACTCGAGAAATGGGGAATTAATACCGAAATCGCTGAACATGGACGTCAGGCAGTAGATATGTTAAAAAGCAAGTCCTACGACCTGATACTTATGGATATCCAGATGCCGGTAATGGATGGTATCACAGCAACCAATATTATCAGGAATAAACTTAACAATGATACTCCAATACTTGCATTGACTGCCAACGTGGTTAAGGGGATTGTTGAAAAATGCCTGTTAGCCGGTATGAACGGATATGTTTCCAAGCCATTCAATGCAGAAGAGTTTTATGAAAAACTCGTTAGTGTTTTGCGAACTAATGTATTACAAAACGATACCCAGGGCGATAAAATCTAAGATACATACTGCAAGTTCCTCATTATTAGAGTAAACTAGATGTCATGATAATAAAAATTGATAAGGAAGGAAACCTCGCAAAGCTCGAGATGATGCTTTCTGAACTGTTAGCTGATTCCAGTGTCAAGTCTATTATGATGCTTGCGTGTGATGAAAATTTCTTCACACCGTATATAGTTGACCCCTTGTTGAGCAGGCTGAACAAACCTGTTTTTGGGGGGATTTTCCCCCAGATACTTACTGAGTCTGAGACCCTTACAAAAGGCACAATACTGGCTGGTTTAACCTGCGAAGTTTCACTCTTCGTTATTAAGAATATCAGTCATCCGTTAACTAATATCGATCAGCAAATGGAAATTCCCTTTTCAGGGAAACCTGTTATCAATAAAACCAATTTCTTGTTTGTTGATGGAATGAGCACAAGCATTGCCAAACTGCTGGAAAGTTCCTTCAATCATTTCGGATTAAAATCAAACTATATAGGCGGTGGGGCAGGATCCATGAGTTTTAAGCCAACACCCTGCATAATAACTCCTGAAGGAATACTTCAGGATGCTGCCATATTTGCATTCGCTGATATGACTAGTGGTGTAGGGGTTGCCCACGGATGGTCGCCCATTTCAGGGGCACTTAAAGTAACCGAAGCTTGTGATAACAAAGTTATATCACTCGACTGGAAACCTGCACTTGAAGTTTATCGTGATATCGTTGTTAAAGAATCTGGCTCAGCCGGATTCCCCTTTGATTTTGATAAACTGGCTAAAAAATACCCTATTGGTATTGTTAAAATGGCGGATGAATTATTGGTCCGTGATCCGGTAAAAACAGAGGATCAATCCCTGGTCTGCCTTGGAGAACTTCCTTTGAATTCCTTTGTATTTGTGTTGAATGGTGATTCTGCGTCCTTACTTGAAGGGGCAAGGAGATCAAGATCGCTGGCAGAATCAGTTTTCTCATCCAGGAAAGTTTCTCCAAACCTGTCATCAACTTCCGTTACCTTCTTTATTGATTGCATTACAAGGGCGCTATTCCTGGGAGATCAGTTTAATGAAGAACTCCATATTGCATCAGGAGGAGGTAAATTAATTGGAGCCCTCTCTTTAGGTGAAATAGCAAATTCAGGATCAGATTACCTGGAATTTTATAATAAAACCTCCGTCGTTGGAATTGTAGCAGATTAACATGGATAATTATATCTGGAATCAGGTTTTGCTTGAACTTTCCTTATCAGTTGGAAGTGAGTTCGACCTGGAAAAAACACTTAAAAAGTCAACCCAGGCTTTCCTTAAAAAGCTGGGATGCACTTTTGTGAGCGTTAGCCGGATAGAAAAAGATACAATAACCACTATCTATTCAGTGCCTTATTTTATTAAGGATGAAGAGGAACACCAAGAGCTGGCAACTGAGTATATTAAGGCATTGAATTCTGAAGAGACAAAGGAATCTTTCCTTGAATTTAATAAGGAGATATTCTATTATGGCTTTAAACTGAGCGACTTCGGCATTCTTATTTTTGGAAGGGCTGCCCGGCTTGAATACCCGCGTTTAAAGGACCTGGAACCAATAGTAAATCTGTTGGCTCAGGTCTGCAATTCATCGCTGGAAGTGATGAAAAGAATCTCCGCTGAAGAACTCCTGAAAAGCGAACGGACTTTACTGCGTACCATTATCGAAAATATCCCTGATCCAATATACTTCAAGGATCTGGAAGGCAAAAAGACCCTGCTCAACAATGCTGAAGCAAAGCTATTGGGCGCAAACGATGTTGCAGATGTGATCGGAAAAACCGATGCTGCATTTTATTCTCCTGAAATTGTTGCAAGGACAGAAGAAGAAGATTACCAGGTGATTACAAGCAAAACGCCTATACTGAACAGGGAATCCAGCCTTATCACGCCTACAGGTGAAAAAAGATGGTTTATTGGTAACAAGATTCCCCAGACAGATTCTGAAGGAAATGTTATAGGTATTGTGGGTATAAGCCACGATATCACACACCGAAAGAAAACAGAACAGGACATCAAGGAGAATGCTGAAAAATACAGGGCAATCTTCAATTCCTTCCTGGATCTTTATTACAGGTCCGATGTAAAAGGAACTATCCTGGATTTATCGCCTTCTGTGTATAAACTTTCAGGTTACAAGCCAGAAGAATTGATAGGGAAAAGCTCGGAATTTGTATATGCTGATGCAGAAAACCGGAGTGAACTGATCTCCCAATTGTTGTCGAAAGGCACCATTAACGACTATGAAAGTATATTAGTTCATAAAGATGGAAAGCGGATCCCCGTTTCAATCACAAGCCACCTGCTTCGAAATGCAGATGGGGAACCCTATTTGATCGAGGGAACGATTAGGGATATCACTGAACGGAAAAGAGTGGAGCAGATTTTCAGGGAAAGTGAAGAAAGATGGCAGTTTGCTCTTGAAGGATCTGGTGATGGAGTTTGGGACTGGAATATCATGGGGAATATGGTTTTTTATTCCCGTCAATGGAAAGCCCTCCTTGGCTTTGAGGAGAATGAAATAGGATGTAGCATTGAAGAATGGGAAAACAGGATTCATCCCGATGACAGGAAACGTGTAACGACGGATCTTCACAAACACTTTAACAGCAAAGCGCCTGGCTTCATCAATGAGCACAGGGTCATGTGTAAGGATGGAACCTACAAATGGATTCTTGCCAGGGGGAAAGCTGTTGGACAAACAGCCTCCAATGACCCTGAAAGAGTCCTTGGTACTTTTACCGATATATCCGACAGGAAGCTCGCTGAAGAGAAACTGAACAAGCTGGTTAACCTTCAAAATCTGCTTACTCACCTTGCCACGGAATTTATCAATATTCCCCTTGAAAACAGTTCCAACGCTATTAACCGCCTGTTGAAGCTTATCGGTGAACAACTGGAAATTGACAGGGTATATATTTTCAATTACGATTTCTCTGAAAACACTACAACAAACACTTTCGAATGGTGCGCTGAAGGTATTTCACATGAGATTGACAACCTTCAGAACGTTCCCACAGAGTTGTTCCCTGAGTGGGTCTTAACACATCAGAAAGGTCAGATTGTAAATATTGAAGACGTTGATAGCCTTCCGGCTGATAACCATCTCAGGCAGGTACTTGAACCCCAGGGTATAAAAACTCTCGTAACTATTCCCATGATGCTGAAGGATGAATGCCTGGGCTTTGTGGGATTTGATTCTGTTGTAGGGAAAAGGGTCTGGAACAATGAGGAGCTCACTTTCCTGCAAGTATTGGCGGATCTTTTGTGTAATGTCACTGACCGGCAAAGGACAGAAGAAGCGCTCAGGAAAAGGGAAGCCTACCTTAAAGCGATCTTTAATAATATTCCTTACCAGATGTGGCTTAAGGATAGGCAAGGAAAGTTCCTGGCCGTTAATGAGCCTTTCGCTGCAAATTTCAACCTGCCCGATGCAGAATCGATGATGGGTAAAACAGTTGAAGACCTCTGGCCTGCCGAAATTGCAAACCATTTCCTGGAACAGGATAATGAAGTAATGCATTCTCTCAAGCAAATGACCATCGAGGAGCAAATTGAGCAATATGGTGAGAAAAAATGGCTTGAAATTTACAGGGCGCCTATCCTTGACCAGAATGGTGAACTACTTGGGACTACCGGTATTGCCAGGGATATAAGCAGTCGTATTGATGCTGACAGGGAACTTAAAAAAGCTACTCTTGCTGCCGAGGCTGCAAATAGCGCTAAATCACGATTCCTGGCCAATATGAGCCATGAGATCAGGACTCCGCTCAATGCTATCATCGGGATGATAGGGATGCTGGATAATATCACCCTTGACGAATCTCAGAAAAAGATCCTGAGGAACCTGAATACTTCCTCCGATAGTCTTTTCAACATCATAAACGATATCCTCGATTTCTCAAAAATTGAATCCGGCCAGTTCGACCTGGATAATACGGATTTCAACCTCAAGGAATTGGTGAAAAAAGTCTATGATACCCAGGAGTACAAGGCAGAAGATAAGAATATTCAATTCAGGTATGAAATAGATACTGATTTATCGCCTGTACTAATAGGTGACCCGGTCAGGCTGCAGCAGGTATTGGTCAACCTGGTCAGCAATGCCATTAAATTTACTACTGAAGGAACTGTTAACCTGAATTGTAAATTATTGGCGAAAGAAAATGGCATGAATAAGATCAAGTTCAGTGTTGAAGACACCGGGATTGGCATTAGTTCTGACCATCTTTCCAAAATATTTGAAAGTTTTCAGCAAGAAGATGAAAGTATTACCAGGACCTACGGAGGAACCGGCCTTGGCCTGCCGATCAGCAAGCAACTGGTGGAATTAATGGGTGGGTCGATCCAGGTTAGCAGTATTAAGGATGTTGGAAGCAAGTTCTATTTTATCCTTGATTTGCCTGTAGGCAGCAGCAAAATTGCTTCCAATACTTCTGAAACGATAAAGCCCTCCCAGGATTCGCTTGTCGGAGTTAAGATCCTGCTTGTTGAGGATAATAAATTCAACCAGATCATTGCTCAATCCTTGCTGGAAAAGTGGCAAACGGAGGTTCACATCGCCGAGAATGGTCAGCAGGCTGTCGAAATCCTTAAAACTACAGCATTCGATTTAATACTGATGGACCTTCAAATGCCGGTGATGGATGGGCTAACTGCAAGCCTTATCATCAGGACTCAACTAAATATTACAACTCCTATCCTGGCATTAACGGCTAATGTGCTTAAGGGAGTTATTGAGAAATGCAAGGAAGCAGGAATGAACGGTTATGTTTCAAAACCATTTAATCCTGACGAATTCTACCTGAAGTTATTATCCTTGCTTGACAAAGGTGAGGTTATTCCAGGAGTTCCTGAAAGCTCAGTGGATTCAGAATCGCCTTCTGAAAACGGGGCAAAAATGTTTGACCTTGCCATTATTTCTAAAATTCTTGGTGGGGATGACGAGCAGATCCAGAGGATGATTCGGAAATTCATCGAGGTCACTCCAGGGTATATGGATGAGTTGATCACAGCCTATAATGATAACAATATAGAAGGCGTTGAAATGTATGCCCACAAGATTAAGTCCAGCATTGATCTGATTGCGAGCCCTGAGATGAGAGACCAGATCAAGCATATTCATGAATACTGCAAGATATGGGATCAGTTGCACCAGTTGCATAACCTGGTTCCTTCCTTTAAAGAACATTACGATTTGCTCCTTAAGCAACTAAAAGAGGAGCTCGCTTGCAGGACCGTTTAATATTTTAGCACTTTTATTGAAAGAAGGTTGATCCCTTATAACAGGGATGAACACTTATTGGTAAATTTATGGCTTGAATTTATCTTATTTGTTTTTGCCTGGAATTCCATTTTATCGAAATTGCTGAAAAAGATCAGATAACCTTTAATATTCTGAAGTTATGCCTTACAATACAGATAACCGGATCGTAATGACACTGGATGCCGGAGGGACCAATTTCGTGTTTTCCGCAGCACGTTCAGGGGAAGAGATCATAGAACCCGTTGGCCTTCCTGCTAAGGCAGAGACCCTCGAAGAATCATTACAGACGATTATCCGTGGATTTGAGCAGGTCAAATTACTGTTACCTGAACCTCCGGTCGCTATTAGTTTTGCATTCCCGGGGCCTGCTGATTATCCGAATGGCATCATAGGCGATTTAAAGAATTTGCCAGCCTATCGGGGAGGCGTTGCCCTTGGGCCAATGCTGGAATATCATTTTGGCATACCAGTTTTCATTAATAATGACGGTGACCTTTTTGTTTATGGCGAAGCCATGGCTGGCCTTCTTCCAGCTATTAATGCCGAGTTGGAGTATGCCGGCAACCCAAAGCGTTACAGGAATCTTTTTGGGATTACTCTCGGTACAGGTTTCGGAGGAGGGCTGGTTGTAGATGGAAAACTTTTTATCGGGGATAATTCAGCAGGCGCAGAAATCTGGGCTATGCGTTCAAAACTTCATCCACTGGCATATGCAGAGGAAGGTGTTGCAATTCGTGCTGTGCGCAGGGTATATGCTGACTTCTGTGGTATTTCGTTTGAAGAAGCACCTGAACCCAGGGATATTTGCAGGATCGCTAAAGGTGAAATAGTAGGGAATGCTGAAGCTGCTAAAGAAGCATGGCGGCAATTGGCGGAAAATGCAGGGGATGCACTGGCAAATGCGGTTACATTGCTTGATGCTTTGGTTGTAGTTGGTGGAGGCCTTTCGGGAGCTCATGAACTTATTCTTCCTCACCTGGTTGCCGAAATGAATAACCCTCTGAGCAATATAAAGGGAGAACCCCTCTGCAGAACTGAATTAACTGCATTTAACCTTGAAGATGTCACACAAAAGGCATTGTTTCTAAAAGGCCTGATGAAAACCATCCCGATTCCCGGCACAAGCCTGAACATAAGTTATGATCCGCTTCAAAGGACAGGAATTGGTGTCTCCAGGTTAGGAACTTCGAGGGCTGTAAGTATCGGGGCTTATGCTTTTGCTTTGAGTAAGCTGGATGGGGTTTAAAGCACAAGCTTTCTGATTGAATTATACTAATGAAATATATCTATTATGAAATCATAATACCAACTTGTCCCACCCTGTCAAACAGGCTCAATATGACAGTTGACGGGTTGTGCGGGACAGTTGACAAGTAGAATTAGGAT
>JACAAZ010000006.1:174256-249854 GCA_013376995.1 Bacteroidota bacterium
TGACAGTTGACGGGTTGTGCGGGACAGTTGACAAGTAGAATTAGGATATGAGATATTGTTAATTATTATTAGTTAAATAACTCGTCCATCTCTGTCAGGCAGAGCCTGTCGAAGTCCGGACTCATGCTTCTTGTCGTACCGGTTCGACAAGTAAACGAGCAGCATTTCGACAAGCTCAATGGGACAGTTGACAAGTTGGTTGAGTAAATGAGCTTAATATTGCCTTCTATTTATAATTTTCACTCGTCCATCTCTGTCAGGCAGAGCCTGTCGAAGTCCGCACTCATGCTTCTTGTCGTACGATGTTGACGAGCAAACGAGCAGCATTTCGACAGGCTCAATATGACAGTTGACGGGTTTGAAGTGATCGATTGTTAAGTTCAATGTGACAGTTGACGAGTTAAAAGGTTTATGTGCATTGAATGTCAGAGTCTAAAAATTAAAAAAGCCCACCTTTGTTTCCAAAGGCAGGCCTCTCAGGTGGAAAGGTTTCTCAGCAGATTGTTTACCTTTCTAAAGATCCAGTTGCTCCGATGACTACTGTCTGATCTGGCGTTGGGTAGGTTACCTTGATGAAGTCATGATAAGCTTTGCCTCCATTTCCGGGTGAATAGCGGCCTACCAGTACATTCCTGTTCTTAAGGAGTGATGCAGCTACAGGTTTCTTTGGAGTCCAGATCAACTGCCCGTCAAGGAAGAAAAAGATCTGATGTGAAGCATTGATGGTGATATTCATGGTATGCCACCCGTTGGTTGCATTATCTACTTTAAAGGCATAGTCTCCTGATTGAGCCAATGACCCGTCTTCCAGTAAGGTCGACATTACTACATAGGTCTGGTCCTGGTATTGCGCTGGCACACCCTGGACATCTTTTCCCATGTATACCAGTTTCATTGAGATTCCTGCATCCAGGTTGTCAGGATTATTGCTGGTAATCATTGTACGGGTTATGCCAATTTCCGGGCAAACAACCGTTCCTTTAGGGTTTGTTACATCAATGTAAACGGATGATTCTAATGACATTGCACTTCCATTCCCGATTCTTGTTTTTGAGACGGCATAGCTACTGCTGCCGAGGCTTCCATTGTTATCCAACAGCCCAAACCGATCAAAAGCATAAGGAATAAATTGTGGTGCACGTTCGCCAAAGAGAAACCAACGGTTAGCAACAGAAGATGCGGAGGTAAAATCGTCTTTCCAATCATTGGTAACTACAACCTGGATGCCGGGATTGGATGATTTCAGTGCTTCAGCCTGGTGGCTGTCCATAGGTACAACTTCAAGTTCATCTTTTTGACATGCGGTAAAGGTGAATAAACCGGTAACGAGGATCAGTCCTAAGAATTTAATTGTTTTCATGGCTTTGATTTTTTAAGATTAAGGTTTGGTGATTTTTTTGGTTTATTAAATGATTGCGTGTTTTTCAGGTTACTTTTTCATCATCTGGATCAATCCTGAACATTCAGTTTTGATGAGTCAAAAGTGTTTTTTGGGGTAAGCGTTTTTCAATAAATGTAGGCTCGAAAAATTTTGTAACAGTCAGGTGAAAATTTTCTGAAAAAATTCAGAAATGGCAGAAGAAGATCAATGAGATAGTGATCATTGCTGCGAAGACCAGTAAGGCATAGAAGCTGCTTCTTACTTGTTCATTGTTGAAAGGATGCGTTGCATTCATGGTTATCATGTTTAGGTTACATCATCTCTATGTGGCAATTTTGAGATGTGTAACAGAAACATGATTTTTTTTTAAAAACAGGAATAAACTGATACATAATTCCAGGGGTATACATATAGATATAAATAATGTAAACCTCATAAATCGTATAGCCATGAACTCAGTAAAAACCGTATTAATGATTAGCCTGTTGGCATTTCATTTCATTTCGAAATCTCAATCCCTTCAAATGCCCCCGGTTGATGTATTATCCCTGGATGGAAAAACGATAAATTCAAAAGAACTGCTGGCTTTTGACCGCCCCACAGTCCTGGTATTCTGGAATTGCGACGACCGTAATTGCCTCGAATTCATGAAGGAGTTAAGCGATACTTATGAAAATGAGTGGAAAGGGCTGACCTTCAGAATTATCGGAATTTGTTCCAACAATAATTCGTCAGTGGAAAGCATCAGGCCAATGGTAAATATTCTGGGCCTGGCCTTTGATATCTATTTTGACAGGAATGATAATTTGAAAAGGGCATTGAGTGTTCCTGATTTACCTTATACCCTGTTAATAAATCCGGATACTAACTTATGCTATCGCTTCGAAGGTGTTGACCAGGACATTACCGATCTTCTGCCTTCTTCAGCAGAAAAATGCTATGCAGGTAACAGGCCAGGCAGGTAATTGACAGTAACAGCCCGGATTTTTACTCTACCAGGATGAACCCCGCCCATTTGTAAGGTTCCTTAAGATATTTCTTCCTTAATTCCATCTGCGTAGTTTTAAAGGCATTCTTAATTTGCATTCCACCGAGCCAGTGATCGTAAAATGCGCTCATGAACTCGGTGGTTTCTTTATCCGGTATTTCCCACAAACTCATTAGCAGGTAATGCACCCCTGCCAGTTTAAATCCCCGTTCCAGGCCCTCAACTCCTTCACTGCCTTTAACATCACCCTGGCCTGTCTGGCAGGCACTAAGTGCCACCAGCTCCGTATTCAGAAGGTTCATATATGAAACTTCCCGGGCAGTAAGAATCCCATCTTCAACACCTTCAGGCAGTGACATTCCCTTCCATGACTGGTTGGAACCTGCCATCAGAAGCCCTGACCTGAATAAGGGATCGGATGAGAAGCGGTAGAATGCTGATCCTCCCTTTGTCAATAAGCTGATTTTCTTTGTGATTTCATTAATTGAATCCGGGTAATAAAAGCCATGGGTGGCTATATGTATCAATGCAGGTGCTTTATCCCCGGAGAGTGACACAAAGGATTCCTCAACAGCTTCATTTCCTGAATAAAGTGTAGTCTGTATTCCCTTGTTTTTCAGCATGGCACTAATAAGTTCAGCCTCTTTCAATGTGCCGGGTAAATATCGGAATCCGCCCCTCGACAGATTTCCGGGGTTAGGACTGCTTTCCGGCTGGCTGAGATCCTTGCTTCCGAATTTAGCCGCACTATTTTTCAGGGCAATTGTGTCTGTATCATAGTTGATCCCTCCGTAAACAACGGCTGAATTTACCAGGTGGTCATGAAGAGGCAGGGCAAGTATCCTTGTTGAGCTGAGTTGTACAAGCGAGAATTTATCCATCAGGTTGAGGCTGTCGCATAAGGAGGGTGCGGACATTGATACCCGGTTGAGGATTCCTGAGGGTGAAAAGTAGATGGTATCAATACCCTTAAGGTAAGATTCAAGGGGTTTCCATACAGCTGAATAAAGTGCAGTACTGTTATAGCTTGCATTAATTTCCTGAGGAGAAGCCCCGATGCGGGGAATAATCTGTTTTAACAAAGTTTCTTCCCCCAGGAAAACCAGGTTCGGGTAGGGATCCTCTTTGCGGAGGAGCAGGGCACCGTATATAATCTTGCCATCTTGCTTGCTGTTGGTGATCTGGTGGAAACTGATAAATTCTATAGCCGCCTGTTTTGGTTTAAGCTGCTTCTGAATTTCATTCCAGCGGACATGAAACGAAGCCTGCAACTCACTGAATACTTTTGAACGCCTGGTCAGGCTGATTTCGAGATTATGTATCTCATTTTCAAGATTAGTTGTGTTGATTTCTCTTTCTGATACCGGCTTCTGCAACCAGTAATTCAACTGCCGTTTCATCAGGCGCATTTTTTCATAATCAGCTATCAGGACGGTGTCCTTACTGTCAATGATTGCTTGCTGCATGGCTGAAACGGAGGTAAGGACCACACCTTTCAATAGCAGCTCATTGTCAAAAGCCTGCTCATTGAGCGTTGACGATGGGGCGGGCAGCATCTTAAGGTAGGAAAGGAACAGGTCATAAAAACTACTTGCTTTTGCCAGGTATTTTCGTTTTTCCTCTTCTGACAGAAACGAGAAATAATCCTGCAGGCTCTGATTCGTAATACTGTTTAATTCGAGCAGCAAGGTATACGCTGAGTCAAGATCTCCCGACTGCATATAGGATTCTGCAAGATCAAAAAGGCTGAAAACGTAGTCCGGATGATGCGTTCCAAGTGATTCACGGTAGATTTTTACGGCCTTTTTCATATAAGCAATGGATTCGGAGAGATTACCGGTTTCCTTGAATAACAAGGCCTGGTTTCGAATAACCCTTGCATAGTCGGGATGCATTGCTCCGAGGGCTTCAAGATAGATGTCAGCGGCATTCTTAAAGAGAGGAACAGCGGCATCATAGTTCCCGGTAAGCTGGTATGCGCGGGCCAGGCTTTGAATTGCCATTGCATAGTCGGCATGCTTGACTCCATCAGCATCTTTAAGGATTTGCACAGCTTCTTTGAGGAGATTAATTCCTGAAGTATCCATGCTCAGGTCAGAATAGTGATTTGCCAGGGTTACCAGGTTCAGCGCATAAATTGGGCTAGCGGGTCCCAGTGCTTTTTTTTCTATATCAGTTGCTTCCTCCAGCAGACTAATGGCTGAATTATAGTTACCCATGTCGCTATAAACTATTGCAAGATTGGTAAGGGCGGCTGCATAATCAGTATGCCCGGTTCCCAGGACTTCCTTATTGATCCTCAGTGATTCCTCGAATAATGGAAGGGCTGCATCATAGTTACCTGTCAACGAAAAAGTATAGGCAAGGTTGTTTAAGGAGCGTGCATATTCAGCGTTCCGGGTTCCCAGTATTTCTTTATTGGTAAGGCTGACTTCCTGGTAGAGAGGCAATGCTTTCTCAGATTCACCCAGTTTATTATACAGGAAGGCCATATTATTCAAGGTTTTAATGTAATCCGTGTGTTTCTTGCCAAGAACTGTAAGCCTGATCTGTTTAACGACTTCGTACATCGCAAATGCTGAATCATAAATTCCCAGGTCAACGTACAGGTCAGCGAGGTTACACAGGGTATTTGCATAGTGTAAATTGTCATTTACACCGGATGATTTGTAAATTTGGGAAGCCTCCCTGTAAAGCGGCAGGGCCTCCCGGTACCTTCCCAGGCGCGCATAAAGCAATGCAAGGTTATTCAGGTCGATGGCATAGTCGGGATTTTTATTTCCGAGCTTCTCCAGGTCAATGGAACAGGACTCCCTGTACAACGGCAGGGCGGCTTCATATTCACCCAGAACATAATGAAAAGCAGCCAGGTTATTCAGCGTCTCGGCATAATCGGGATGTTTTTCGCCCAGTGCTTTCCTTCTTATCCTGAGAGCCTCTTCCAGCAGCAGTATGCCATCCCTGTATTTTCCGGTTGAATAATAAAGCACTGCAAGATTATCAAGAGAAGAGGCGTAATCAGGATGATCTTTCCCCAGTGCAGATCTTCTGATTAAAAGGACCTGGTTGAACAGGATACTTGCGGTATCATAATTTCCCAGGTCAGTTAAGATCAGTGCTAACTGATTGAGGGAGGATGCATAGTCAGGATGTTGGTCGCCAAGGGATTTTAGCCTGTTTAACAATACTTCCCTGCAAAGTGGCAGGGCTTTCTTATAATTCCCGGATTCATAATAGCATTCGGTAATATAATACCTGTCAGCAAGCGTAATTGGATGGTCAGCTCCCTGTTCCAACGAATCAGCTTTTGCAAGGTCGAGGAATATCTCCGTTGCTTTGTCCAGGTCGCTCGTTGACAAACAGCATCTTCCCTGGAGTTCTTTTGAAGCATGGAATAAGCTGTCAGTTTTCCCAGGTAATACAGACGCCAGGCAGGTGTCAATGCTTTGCCTGGCGTCTGTGTAAAGCCCCTTTTTGAATTTCTCTTCAGCCTTCCTGTAACAATCAATGTTAACCTGCGCGGGCAGAAACAGAGGGGCTAATACTGGCATCCAGATTAACAGGAGAAAACGTGATTTTTTCATCGAATCCCGGCAAGAATAGTTCTAACGATTCTTCCTTATTAATCTGCCCTTTAACGCATTAACATTAATATGCTGAGTAGTGTCGCCTGTTTTTACTTCAGTTTGAGCACTGGTGACATCGAGTTTTTTATTTACTATGCTATTATTTGAATCAGACGAAGTAATAATCTTTTTTATACTGTCATTTGGCCTTAAGTCTGTCCTTTCGCTGGCTGAAGGGCCACAGGATGATACTATCAACCCGATGGCCACACAAAGCATGATTGTAATTCCGGTGATCTTTTTCATTTTTGTGATGTTTATAAGTGAATAATAAATATTTATGAATGGCTTTTCAGCGCTTCATCTTCAAAGGTTCTTCCCCGATCATTTTTTCTTTTGATTACCTCCGGTGCTATCACCGGTACCGCTTTCCGTCTGGCTCCCGGTTGTGTCAATTTTCCTGGCATCCTGGATTCTTTTGGTACAATCGATTGTTGCTGATTTGTTCAGTTCTGAACTGTCAGGTGGCGAACTGCCATCACCTGTGCCTGATTGAGTATTGCAGGATGATAATATCAATCCCAGCGACCCAATCACAATGATTAAAAATCCGATGATCTTTTTCATTTTTCGAAAGGATTAAAAGTGAAGAATAAATAAATTATAGAAAGCCTATTGCCCTTTAAGCAATTGTTTAAATTTCAATACATTTCCTGATCTCAGGTATTGGTCATGTAAAAGGCTGTCCAATATTTTCAGCCCTTTATTTTTTTCACCTAACTTTACAAATACCAATGCCGAATACCATCTCGCATCCTTGTAATAAATTGAGTTCTCCGAAACTTTTGAATAGTTTGCCAGGGCTGATTTCAACAATTTTGCCGCCGGCTTTTCAAATCCTTTTGTTAGGTAAGAATTCCCCAGGTAGAAATATAGAGTATTTAGAGTATCGCCGGAAGTGAAATACCTGCCCCTGACGAGCTTATTCATCAGGAGGATCGTGCCATTGTAGTCTTTTTTATTGTATTTATCAGCGGCATCTACGAATAAATCATATCCTTCGGAAGTCTCAGATCTAACCTCGGTATAATCAAGCTCCGAAGGAACGTCATCAGCCAATGCCAGCAAGGTTCTGTCCAGTTCAGGTGAACTCACGGATGGCTTGATCTTTAAACGGTTCTTGTGCAAAACCTTTGTCTTCCGATGAAATATCTTAGCCGAATCAATATTGGCCAGTTGTTTATCTTTCAGGAGAGAAGGCTGAACTTTGATTAATTCCCGGGATTTGCCCTTAATTGAGTCTCTGTCATTTTTGGCTTGTCCTGAAACCGTATCCTTTGGATTAACTTTCGAGATCATAGGTTTTTGGCCGGGTTTGACAGAGATCCAGAAAATTGCTGCAATCAGCAGAATACCGGCAATGGCTAACACCGGCCTTAAATTTGGAACCCCGGGAAGCAGGTTATCAAGATACGAGCCCAGGCCATTGAGTACTTTCCCCAGGAAGGATCCGGCTGTCTGGGTTTCTTCTTCCTTGTGTACTTTTTCGATGGCTTCCCTGACGATTCTTGAGAGTTGTTCTTCTTCCTGTTTTTCCAATTCCGGGTTTTCATTTGAGATCAACTGGAAAATCTGCTGATCCCTGGCTTTCTCCGTTCCGGATTTTACTTCCTCCAGTAAGCGGAATTTCCTGGTAAGGGAGCTATTATTAGACAGTGTGATCCTGAATGACTCAGCGTATTCTTCTTTCAGGCCGCCAGCAGAAATCAATTCGATGATGAGATCTTCAGCATATTCAATTTCCGCGGGACTCAATTCGTCCTGCTGTCGAAAATACATGTCAACAAGGAGCTGGTCCAGTATTTTAATACCGTTTTCATCAAGAGTCCCTTGCTGGTGTTTTTCAAAAAGTAACCTATGCCGTTTCATTTGCCTGTAATATGTTCATGAAATCCTTAATGTCCGAAAATTTTGAGAAAAGTATCCTGTTGGTTGAATAAAGATCATTGCTAAGCCATTCTTCATCCATGTTTCCAGATTCCGTTAGTTGTTTTACAAGCTCATAACCTTCTCTGTTTTCTCCGTTAGAGTGATTTAATTCCACTAGAAGGTGCGAAAAAAGCTGAAGCACAGCCTGCCTGGGTTCGTCGGAACCATAAAAGAGGAGCAGATGGATCGCCTTGAGTTGTTTTAGGGAGAACAAAGCTGTTTTAAAGATTTCCAGGAGATCGCGCAGTGGCTTTTCATCCGGCAGTCCCGCCAGTGCGCTGGGTTTTCCGGTTGAAGCAAAATAAAACATGGTATTAAAGATGTTCCTGTTTTGCCTGAATTCAGGAATTGACCGGAACTCCTCTTTAAATATGCCAAGGTTCAGGTAAGGCAGGGAAGACCTGTTATACAGATCGATTGTCCTTATTTTTTCATTTAGCTGTTCTTTCTTCGATTCTCTCAGTACCAGGTATTCATGTGCATTGTCCAATATTTCATGAGTTCTCCGGATATTTTGCTCATACCATTCTGCAAAACCGGCGCGGAGCCTGCTGCTATGAATCCTTGCATTATTGATCCCCAGGAGTTGCCGGACCTCTTTGTCCTCAAGGTTACAGTCATATTGAAGGATGGAGATGATGGTCCTGAGTTTCCTTTCTTCCAGGTACTGCCGGTAATACAGGAACAGGAACAATGCGGGGCTTTCAGGTTCCTGCTCTGATGAACTTTCTTCAGTGATTTCGGCGGTGCTGTTGAGGGAAAGCTGAAATGCAGATGTTCTTGTCCGGTTAAAGAATATATTTTTGGCAATACCAGCCAGGAAAGTACTTAACTTACTGTTCTGGTAAAACCGGTAGTTGAATACCTTGCAATTTTCAAGGTTAATGTCATTTCCTGTAAAATAGAGGCCGATTTCACCACATCCCAGTTTTTTCCAGAAAGTGATAAGGCTTTCATTTAAGATTTCTTCACGATCATCAGGTTCAGAACATCCACAGCTGTTCAAAGTGTTAAAAATCAAACCTTTGAAATTGAGTATCTTCTGAAATCCTCTTCCATTGACAAGGGCAGAGCTGAATTCACTGGCTTTCGGATAGGAAGGATTCAGAGGGTTGGTTTGGTAAGTAATGGACAAGAGTTCTGACAGATGTGAAAGCAGTTCCCTGTCATCTTTGGCAGTCAGGATCAAACCATTCTTATATTTAAGTTCTGTTTTGCCATGTTTAACCTGCCGGTGAAATACCAGTAAGACCTGGGTCAATAAATCATCCGCTGCTTCTTTTCCTGCTTTAAGGGCTATGTTGGCATATCCTTCACAGCTTTGGATAATCAGTTGAGATAAGCAATAATATGCTATGGCCTTATTTGAGTTGATTGCATTCATCAGATCAACAGCAGAATTAAACTCGTTACATAATTTTTGATATACGCGACTCATAGCTATATTTCAAGAATATTAATATTGTAACAGTTTCAGTGTAAATATACTAAGATTTCAAGCAATTTCAACTCCAGGCTGGTGTAGGCTATGGTAAATGCATCTACTTCAGGCTCTAAGCAATATATTCCCGGGAAGTTGATCAATTTTTTCGGAGAGTACATAAAACTATGATTTTAGGATACTTTACATTCGCGAGTGATATATCTTTGTAACCTTCATTCAGATGGTTAAATGATTATTTCCCTGCAAGGATGTTTTATGATTTTCTGTTTTGACAAGAAAGTTCATAATAAGATGCAATACTGACAGGACGAGTTCGCCATCAAAAACCAAGTGAGATATTATGAGAAAACTTGTACTACTCTTTTTTGCACTGGCAGTCTTTTCAGTGGCGTATTCTCAAAGCTCCCCATGGCGCAAAGGTGAAATGGAAGTCAGAATTCCGATCAATGGCATTGCAGATGCAGCCCTCCTGGCTTCTTTCAATTACAACTGTGATATCTACAACAATTTCGCCCTTGCATATCTTGTTCCCGCTGAACTCGATAAAGTTAAAAATGCAGGACTTGCTTATGAAGTTACCAAACCGGACCTGAATGCCTGGTCGAAGAGTTTTGGTGCCGCCCTGGTTCCGCAAGGGTATTATACTTTTCAGCAAATCAAGAATATAGCAGATAGCCTGGCTGCAAATTTCCCTTCCATCTGTAAAAAGGTTATTTTCGGATACAACGCCCAGATGCAGGAATTAGCTGCTTTAAAGATCAGCGATAGCGTTGAAATTGACCAGGATGAGCCGGAGATCATGTTTGATGGCGGTATCCATGGCGATGAAGTAGGCGGCCCCCAAAACATTATACAGTTTGCCCGTGATCTTTGCCTTGGTTACGGGGTGGATCCCCAGATTACCAACCTGGTTGATAACCGCGAGATATGGCTCTACTATTGCGTCAATCCATTCGGCAGGGACAATATGACCCGCTACAATTCTGCTACCGTTGATATTAACCGCGACAACGGATATATGTGGGGAGGAGAAGGCAACAGCCCGGGCCCGTTTTCCCAGCCTGAAACCAAGGCTTTAAGGGCCTGCCAGTATTCCAACCAGTTTGTTGCCTATACAAACTACCATAGTGGAACTGAAACCATTTCCTACCCTTGGAGTTACAGGTACAGCCCGATCCCTGACAAGCCTTCTGTTGATCACCTTGCCCAGGTCTATTCATCTGCATCAGGGTATACTAGCCTCCCGTATGGACAAGGTTCTGTGATCATGTACCTGATACAAGGCAGCACCAAGGATTTTAATTATGGTTCACTCGGATCAGTGGCCTGGTCGATAGAGATATCACTCGATAAGCAGACACCAGAGGTTCAGCATTATTATACCATTAATAAATCAGCGATGCTTGCCCTGATTGAACACGTCGGTTACGGCATACAGGGAGTTATTACAGATGCTATTACCGGTAAGCCGGTGAATGCTTCCATTTTTGTCGGTGCCAATTACCCTGTATATTCAGACCCCGAAGTTGGTGATTTCCATAAATACCTCATTGCAGGCACCTATGACCTGAAAATTGTAGCTAACGGTTACGAGACGAAAAACATTCCTGGTGTGGTGGTTAACAACCTCCAGTGCACAACTGTGAATGCCCAGTTGAATCCTGTATCATCACAGTATGCTTATCGTGTTGTGAGCGCTCATATTCCGTCGTTCAACGCTCAGAACCCGGGTGATGAAAGCTATACTGCTGCTTGCCTTGGTGCTCCTGATAATGTAAATTATTCCCTGGGAAGGGGAGGTTATATCATCGTTGATATGCAGGATACCATAGTTGATACTCCCGGTGCAAATGATATTGCTGTGTATGAAGGAGATTCTACTCCTGAAGGATTCACGTTATATTCCGGTCCGACAATGGATGGTCCCTGGACTAACCTTGGATTTGCCACCGGCTCTTCACAGTTTGACTTACAAACCTATGGCGTAGATAAAGCCAGGTATTTCATGCTTCTTGATGACAACAATGGCCAATTCAACGTTGATAACGCAGGTTTTGATTTTGATGCCATCGTTTGTCTTCATCCTGCAAAACCTGATACTGTGGGCCATCTGACCGGGTATGTTTACAATGCAGTAACCTTAATGCCTTTAGCCGGTGCTACCGTTAGCTTTGGAGATTCTTCTGCAGTAACTAACAGTGACGGATGGTATGCTATTGAAGTAAACCGGGGATCATCAATTGTTTGCTCATCCAGGAATAACTACATGACTCATTGTGATACTCTCCTGGTTCAGCCTGCATCCTCCCTGACCCATGATTTTTACCTTTTCTCCACCGACGGTTTACCCGGGGATGAAAGACCCGCAAAATATGCTTGTATTTATCCTAATCCATTTACTTCTGATTTCACTCTCGAATTGAATTTCCAGGTAAAGGGAAATTTCAGTTTTGAGTTGTTTGACTTCACAGGAGTAAGGGTCTATAAGTCAGAAAGCCAAAATGTTACTTCGGGTATTTCCCGGTTCAGCAGCAATCAGTTGCTGCATGGAAATGTATTAGCCCCAGGCAATTATTTCATGCTAATTCACACGCCTGATTCAAATTTTCCGATTAAGTTCATTAAAACTTTATAAATCTTTTTAAAAGGTTAATTAATCAAAATAATTTCTATTACTTTTGTCAGAAATGACTATTAACCCTTGGTGCATTATGCCCCAAAACCATCATCCGTTTAGCAACTAAAACCAAACCACATGAAAAAATTTACTCTTATTTTTTCTTTTATCCTACTATGTGCCGCTTTTGTTAGTGCGCAGGTTGAGCGAAACATGGTTACGGTTGAAATTACAACAAGTACATTATGTACCTACTGCCCGGGGGCTGCTCTGGGTCTGGATGACCTTTATAGTAACGGATGCAGGGTTGCCGGTATTGAGCATCATAATAGCTGGCAGGGCAATGATCCATTTGTTACCACTGCATCCCAGGCTCGTTCAACCTGGTATAATCCCGGTGGAAATCCAGGCGCTTATTTTGATGGCGTTCTTCCAGTTGTTGGAGGAAATCATACTACCAGTATGTACACCAGCTACCTGCCTAAGTACAATCAGCGAATCGCAATCCAGTCACCAATAAAGATTGAATATACAGTTTCTCATACAGGGCTGCAATATGTCTTCAATTTTACGATTACCAAAGTTGCTGCCCTGGCGAATAACCAGCTGGCATTTCAATTTACCGTTACAGAATCCGAAATCGTCTACAGCTGGGAAGGACAAAGCATATTAAATTATGTAAACCGTCTCATGGTGCCCGATCAGAATGGAACAGCACTTGATTTCACCAGTACGGATGTTCAGAATGTTACGATCACAGCTAACATAGACCCAACCTGGAATATCAACAATCTTGAGTTTGTGGCCTTCGTTCAGAATAATACCGGCAAGGAAATTCAACAGACTATCCGCCCTGTACTTACTGATTTTCAGGCAACCACTCCTACAGACATATGCCAGAATAATGGTGTAAACTTCGAAAGCACAAGCGTTGGACGCCCAGCTACCATGACCTGGCTGTTCCCGGGTGGCTCTCCGGCAACTGCAACCTCAGAAGCCCCTTCAATCATCTATCATACACCTGGCACATATGATGTAACCCTGATTACAACAACCGGCCTTGATGTTGATACTGTTGTTAAAACCGGTTATGTTACAGTCCGTCCTGGTGCAGAAGTGACTGATCCTACGGGTCCTCAGATTGTTTGTACTAACAATGTTGGTGCAACCTCTACCTATACTACCTCGAGCACAGGTGCCAGCCAGTATATCTGGGATCTTTACCCTGCAACCGGTGCAGGCACGATTGTAAATAATGGCGCCACAGCTACTGTTAACTGGAACCACAATTGGTTTGGAACAGCAAGTATCCGTGTTAAAGGTATCAACGATTGTGGTGAAGGGCCATGGACTGAATACATGGATATTTCGGCAGTAAACTGTACAGGTGTTGACGTTAACGCCCAACAGCCTGCTGTTGTCGTTTATCCGAATCCTGCAAACAAAGAAATCAATGTTTCTATAACAACCCGTAACCAGGATCTGGTTGAAGTCAGGCTGATGAATGCTGTAGGTAAAGTAGTTGCCAGTGATTTGGTGCAGGTTAGTGGAAAAGCCGTAAGTAATCTGAATGTTTCCCGTTTACCTGAAGGAATGTATTTCCTGAGTGTAAGTGGTAAGGAAGTTAAGACTTCCCAGAAGGTAACCATTCAACGATAATAAATTTATATAGTACTAAACAGAGCCTTTATTTTCTATGGGCTCTGTTTTAATTTATGATTCTTAATAAGCCCCATCAATAATCATTATTTCAATCAATTCAACCCTTATGAAAAGAATCTTACTTTTTGTCCTAATGAGTTTTCTTGGACTAAACCTGTTTGCTCAAGTTTTGATGCAACAGGATTTTAGTGCAGGCCAGATGCCTCCAACCGGTTGGATGGTATTTGGTAATACAGCTAACTGGACGATCAACCAGGCAAATATGGCTGGCGGAATTGTTCCTGAAGGTATGGTAAAGAGTACACCAGCCTTCAATGGTACCATGCGTTTAATTTCTTCCGGTGTAAACACAACAGGCCTTACACAGGTAATTATCCAGTTCAAGCATATGTTTGACCACACTGATGGCAATTCGACTGCTTTTACCATTGCTGTGGACACGCGTTCAAATGGTGGAACCTGGCATAATGTATGGACGAAAGCCGCCACGGGAGATATTTCGGCAGAAACCGTTACCATTGGTGTGAATAATACCGATGTGGGATCTTCAAATTTCCAATTCTGCCTCTATGTAACAGGAAGCAGCACTAATTTCAAGGCATGGTATTTTGATGATATTACCGTTCTGAACCCTCTTACACTGGATGCCGGGATGGCTGCCGTTACAATTCCTTCATCCTTTGTCGGTTCACATATTTTGGAAGGTAAATTTGTAAATGTCGGTCTAACTGCTATAAATGCAGTTAATGTTAACTGGCAGGCAAACGAGGGTGATATCCATACTACAAATTTCACAGGCCTCAATCTTACAACAGGAAGTAGTTATTCTTTTACTTGTTCCGATTCTGTTGCTCTTGTTCCAGGCGTATATAACCTTAAAGTTTGGGTATCCGGTGTGAACGGATTGGCTACCCCGGATGATAATCCTGTTAATGACACAATGGTAAAGAATATTGCCATCCCAGAACATATGGCCATGCGCCGCCCGATGTTCGAAGAGTTCACCAGTTCGACCTGCGCCCCTTGCGCTAGTTTCAATGCCTCAACTTTTAACCCTTTCATTGCTCAGCATGGTGATGAGATTACCCTTGTAAAATACCAGATGAACTGGCCAGGCGCCGGAGATCCTTATTATACGGCTGAAGGCGGTGTCCGCAGGGCATATTATGGCGTTAATGCCGTTCCCGACCTCTACACCGACGGGAAAGTTACTGCTACAAACACCAGCGCAGTAAACAACGCATTCAACACTTCG
This sequence comes from Bacteroidota bacterium, assembly GCA_013376995.1. Classification (GTDB taxonomy): domain Bacteria; phylum Bacteroidota; class Bacteroidia; order Bacteroidales; family UBA4417; genus UBA4417. Next base: position 189,159 of record JACAAZ010000006.1, read on the forward strand.
CTGAATACCATCACCTATATGGATATTCAGTCACAGCATGAGATCCAGGGTAACAACGTGATCATTAATGCCAATATTCTCCCTTATGCCAATTACAGCAATGTAACTGTTTATGTAGTAGTTGTGGAGCATATTACTACCGGAAATGTTGCTACCAACGGTGAAACGGAATTTCATAATGTAATGATGAAAATGGTTCCTGATGCAAACGGAACAGCCGTTAACCTTACTGCAAACCAACCCCTGAACCTCCAGTTTACCCAGGATATGTCAGCGACCAATGTGGAACAAATGAGTGACCTGCTTGTTGCAATTTTCGTACAGGATAACTCAACCAAAGAAATCTACCAATCGAACTATTCGCAGGAAACAGGTTCCATGTTCACCATGACTCCAGCCAACGGTGCTACCGGTGTCCTGGTAAATGCACCTATGTCCATTCAGTTCTCCCAACCGATCCGCATGGTTGGTGGCCAGGCGATAACCAATAGCAATGTTGCTGATCTCATCACCCTGAAAGAAAATGGCCCTGCCGGAGCCAATGCAGGATTCACTGCAACCATTAATTCGAGCAAGACCCTTATTACTGTAACACCCAACCCAAATCTGAAATATGGCCAGCTTTATTATCTAAAGGTTGATACAGCTGAGAACCTGAGTGGGGTGCATACAATGGCAGGCGTGAGTATGTTTACAACCGAGACAAGCACTGTTGGCCTTCCAAAAGTGGACCAGGTTCAATGCAAGGTTGTGCCAAATCCTGCCAATGAGTTATTGACCGTCCAGTTATCGGATAACAATATTGTAAACAGGATTGAACTGCTGAATTCACTGGGCAGCATTGTACGCAATATTGATAATGTAGTTGCGGGTGAAAGAAATATCCAGCTATATGTAGGAAATCTGCCAAGCGGTATTTACTATGTAAGGTTACTCGGTAATTCATCTCCTCAAACCCTGAGAGTTGTGATTTCCAGGTAAATCATTAATTTGTGAAATTATAAAGGGGCTGTCATTCGATGGCCCCTTTTCGTTTCCGGTCGGTGGACCTGGTTTCAGTCAAACCTGGTAGCCTAATTTCATATATGATATTTTAAATGTGTTGTTCTGCTAAACCTTTATCTCCCATCTTTTGTTATTGATGTTAAGGAAAATTTTATCCTTTTGAGAAATACAGAAAACGCTAACGATATAACCTATTAATATGCAAGTTGAAGTACAAACGATAGAGAACAACGATAGGATGACAGAAAGCGCATGTGGTTGCGGATCAGGAGGCTGTGGCTGTCACTCAGGCAAAGCTTCACATGGTGAATTCAACCCGGAGATACCTGAACGATTTCAGCTTTTGCAGGAAGGTGACCGGGTTGTGGAATTTGGCTCAGGCAGCGGGAATGACTGTCTGATTGCAGCCAGGGTAGTTGGCCCGGCTGGTAAAGTGATAGGCATCGATATCTCGTCTGAGAATATCAGCCGCTCATGGGAACTTATGGATTCAACAGAGGTATCAAATGTGGAGTTCAGGTTGGGTGACATAGAACAGGCACCAGTACCTGATGAATATGCAGATGTAATCTACTCTAGTTGTGTTTTTAACCTGCAATCGAACAAGCAGAAAGTTGCAGATGAGATGTACAGGGTTTGTAAACACAACGGATATGTTTGTGTCTCGGATTTTGTTATCCTATCTGAGATCCCTGAAGAATTGAGGGCTGAAGCTGCAAAAATAGCCGGCTGTGTTCAAGGTGTTGAAAGGGTGGAGAATTTTATGGCGTATTTCCAGAAAACCGGTTTTACCCGCGGAGGTATCGTTGAAGTGAATAAGCTTCAATTGCCTGATGACCTTCTTACAAAATACCTTAGCACCGATATGGTTGCCAAGTACAATGATATCAATTCAGATGATGGAATTTTCAGTGTTGTTCTGGTTGTCGAAAAACCGGAAACCTGCAATGCTGAGACCTGTTGTCATAATGCGGATAAACATAAAAACTAATATAAATGGAATAATGGTCATGGAAAGGCTGCCGCTAAGGTGGCCTTTACTTTTTTGGCCCCTTTTTTATTTGGTAACCAAAGTATTACTTATTTTGTATGAAGAAATTAACGATTGGATGATATTGAAGTTTAGGATTAGGTCTGATCAAGATTCTGCAAGTGATCCCGGCCTTTATAAAACAAATTTTTACCAATGAAAAGATCATTAATTCTTGCTTTCCTTCTGCTGGGATTTACCATCCTTTTAAAGGCAGGAATAATCACAAGGGACTATTACTTTAGCAAATATACAGTAAGTCAGAAGGGTGAGTATCAGATGGTAAACCTTGATGATGCCCAGCTTTCAGGATTACCGGGCTTCCCGGCATTAGCTTACAGGCAGCTGAACATCCTGCTGCCTCCGGGTGAATCTGCGATATCCATTGAGATGACGGGATATGATAAAATTGAACTCCCCGGCGTTTACAAGCTTTTTCCCCAGCAGAATGTACAACCTTATTCCAAAGGGGCTTCTGGCAATTTCATCAGGAATGAAGCCTTTTATGATTCGGATGTAACGTATCCTGCGTCAGCTTTTGGTAAACTGATAACCTCGTTTTTTTGCGGCCATTCCTTTGCCTTATCCACGTTTACACCTATGCAGTACAACCCGGGAAGTGGTAAAGTATCCTATTACCGTAAAGTGAGCATTAAAATACAAACTGCGCCTACTGCAGAGGCTGCATCAGCATTTGCAAACTTCCGCCAATCCGGAACCATTACTTCTGAAATACAGCACCTGGCTGATAATCCTGAAATGATGGATGCTTATCAAACTGACCAGCCCTCAACTGCTGGTGACTATGAGATGCTTATAATCACAACGGCCGCATTCGCAGGGAGTTTCGGAACGCTGCAATCGGATTACCTGAAAGAAGGGATACGATCGGAGGTCAAAACAGTTGAAGATATTTCTGCCAGCATATCAGGGAACGATATCCAGGAGAAAATGCGCAACTATATCATTGAACAGTACCAGCAACATGGAATTGAATATGTTTTGCTGGGAGGAGATGATGAACTGGTTCCGCACAGGGGATTTTATTGCTTTGTACAGTCATCATCGGTTTATGAGGACTGGAATATCCCTTCTGACCTTTATTATTCCTCTCTGGACGGAAACTGGAATACGGATGGTGACAATCAATGGGCTGAACCCGGTGAAGATGACCTTCTGCCGGAATTGGCTGTTGCCCGTTTTTCATTCAGCAACCAAACGGAACTTCAGAATATGCTTCATAAGAGCCATAGTTATCAATTTGCTCCTGTTGCAGGTGAGTTGCGTAAGATTTTGATGGCCGGTGAATACCTGTATTCCAATCCGGAAACCTGGGGAAGTGACTACCTGGAGTTGCTGATAGGACAACATAATGATAACGGCTATACCACCAATGGTATGCCTGTTTCTTATTCTTACGATAAGATGTACGATGAAAATGCTAACTGGAGCGGAGTTGACCTTATCAACCACCTGAACCTGGGGGCAGCAATGCTCCAGCATAGCGGGCACGCCAATGAAACCTACGTGATGAAACTCAGCAACGGGGATATTACAGATGCCAATTTCTATAATGTAAACGGAATTGCTCATAACTATCCTGTTATATATACGCATGGTTGTCTCTGCGGTGCTTTCGATTACAATGATTGTATAGCTGAGAAAATGGTTAGTATCAGCAATTTTGCAGCCGCATTTGTGGGAAATTCAAGATATGGATGGTTTAATGAAGGGCAGACAGAAGGCCCGTCAGCCCATCTGCACCGCGAATTTGTTGATGCGCTTTTCAACGATTCGCTCTGCCGGCTTGGAAGGGCACATATGGAATCGAAAATTCAAACAGCATCATGGGTAACTGCTCCCGGACAGTGGGAGCCAGGTGCCATCCGCTGGTGCTTTTATGATTGCAATGCCCTCGGAGATCCTGCTATGGCAATCTGGACTGACAATCCGGTCTCTTTTACAACTACATATCCCGCCACACTGCCATTAGGAACGCCTTCGATGAATGTTCATGTCAGCAGCGCCGGAGTACCTTTGCACAATTTGAATTGCGTAGTTTTACAGGATAGCACGTTGATAGGCAAGGCGGTTACAGATTACGAAGGTAATGCAGTTATAACATTTGATCCATTGGTTCAGGCTCCGGTTACAGTTCAGTTGATTGTTTCAGGAATTAATTGCCTGCCTGCTACCTATACTATACAGTTTGTTGCAACAGCCAGCCCTTATGTTGTTTATGCTACGCACAGCATCGATGATGCTTCCGGCAATGCAAACGGGGAGGCTGATTTTGGCGAATCACTTCTTTTGAGCCTGGGAATGAGGAATACAGGATTGGGCGATGCCAATAATGTACCTGTAATACTTACCACAGCTGATCCCTATGCTACGGTGACTGACACGGCTGAGATCTACCCTTTCATTGCCGCGGGCGATACCGTTACAATCCAGGATGGTTATGGGCTGCAAGTGTTTTCAAATATTCCTGACCAGCATACCATTTATGTAAATGTGAAAGCAATTTCGGGAGGGAGCAATTTCTATTCATTGTTCCCTGTACTGGTAAATGCGCCTCACCTTACTGCAGGATCCCTTCTGATTGACGATGTAGTTGGTGGGAATGGAAACCATCGACTTGACCCTGGCGAAGATGTCATCTTAAAAATAACTGCCACGAACGATGGCCATTGCGTTAGTTCCGGCGTTAATGCAAGCCTTCATTCCCTAAGCCCGTTCATTGAATTTACAGATACGCTTCAAAGTTTACCCGCTTTATCAATCGGGGAATCACATGTATTCACATATGCAGCTCATGTTAGTGATCAGGCGCCTAAAGGGGCTGTTATAGATCTGAAATTCAGCATTTCATCCGGTGCTTATTCAGCAACAGCTAGTTATTATCCGGTGGCCGGTTTGATTGTGGAAGATTTTGAAACAGGAAACTTCAACCAGTTTAGTTGGAATAATTCCTGGTCAAAACCTTGGACTACGGTGAACAGCGGGCCTTTTGAGGGTTTTTATTCAGCAAAGTCAGCCGACATTGTCAATTCTGAAAGTTCAGTGATTTCAATTATGCTTAATGTTCTGGCTGACGACAGTATTTCATTCTACTCAAAGGTTTCTTCGGAGGAGTTCTTTGATTTCCTGCGATTTTACATAGATACACAGAAAGTGGAAGAATGGTCAGGTGAACTGGGATGGCAGAAACATGTGTACCCCGTTGGCCCCGGTTGGCATACATTCAAATGGGCCTATGATAAGGATTGGATGACTTCAGCAGGTACAGACTGTGCCATGCTTGACTTCATTGTTTTCCCGGCATTTGATAATTCCGTTTCAACACCAGAATTGTTAAGCAGTTCTGATGGAATCAATATTTTTCCCAACCCTGTTAAAGAAAGGTTGACTATTTTACAAGATGTTGGTTTTGGGAAAGATTGCAATGTAGAGATCTTGAATTCAACTGGTATGCTTATAAGGCACAAGGGAAATATTGACCTAAGCTCAGGGACTTTGATCCTTGACGTTAACGAACTTACATCCGGAATCTACTTACTTAAGGTTACGGGTAACCAGCACAGCCGCAGCGTACATTTTGTTGTAGCACGATAATATACCAGCCAGATCCGGGTTCATTTCCTGACAGATAACCTGAAATCAGCTTAAAATTCTATTCCCGCTATGGCAAAACTCATGGCGGGGATATTTGTTTATATAAAGTTGATATCTAATCTCAAATGTGAAATATTTCGCCTTGATGTCAGGGTAAAAGATTTCCTGAGTGTCTTATTGCAAAGGAAGTTTTCAATTTGAAATCAAAGTCTTGTAATCTGCATTTTGAAGTCTAAAATTGCTGAACTTTGTAACTATTAATCCATCTGAAACCCCTAGGACATGAATAAACTCATTACTTCTATTTTCGTGCTGGTTGCAATATCAGTCGCTTCCTATGCCGGGATCATTGAACATGTTTATACATTCAGTAACCCCGTCATTACTTCAAAAGGTGAATACCAGTCAATCAGTTTTCAAGGTACTCTCATTACCGGCCTTTCCGGTGAACCTGCACTGCCTTATCAATCAATAAAACTGCTTCTTCCTCCGGGAGAGAGTGCTGAAAGCATTGATATTACAGGAAGTAATGAAGTTGTTATAGAAGGTAGCCATCGGATATTCCCGCAGCAGTTCGTTCAACCTGTTTCGGAAGAAGGCAAAGGCGCATTCACAATTAAGGAATCCATTTACAAATCATTTGCTGTCTATCCTTCAACTCCAGCATCCCATATTATTACTTCTTTTATGAACGGGCATGCGTTTGCTTTGTCAAGCTTTACACCTGTTCATTATGTGCCTGCCAGCGGGAAACTTAGCTATTTTACTTCAGTAAAGGTTACCATACATACAAAATCTACCATACAGGCTACAGCTGCCCTTGCCAACCTCAGGCAGAGCCCTGGCATCGTGCAGGAAATTGAGCGATTTGCCGATAATCCCCAGATGATGGATGCTTACCAGTCGGATCGGACGGCTACGGCAGATGATTATGATATCCTTATCATTACTCCTTCTAATTATACAAATAGCTTTGCAGGTTTACAGGCTAAATACCTGCGTGAAGGAATGCAATCAAAGGTAACTTCAACGGAAACCATTGCAGATTCCATGTCAGGTATCGACCTGCAGGAAAAGATGCGCAATTACATTATCCAGGAATACCAGCAACATGGTATACTGCATGTAATCCTCGGGGGAGATGATGAACTTATTCCCCATCGCGGGTTTTATTGCTATGTGCAATCTTCTTCCGTGTATGAGGATTATGATATCCCGGCAGACATTTATTTTTCATCCCTTGATGGCAACTGGAATACCAATGGAGATAACAAATGGGCTGAGCCGGGTGAAGATGACCTTCTTCCTGAGGTATCCGTCGGAAGGCTATCATTCAGCAGCGTATTCGAACTGGAAAATATGTTGCATAAAACGATCAGCTACCAGTTTACACCTGTCGCCGGTGAATTTCAAAAGATATTGCTTGCCGGTGAAAATCTTTACTACAGTCCTGAAACCTGGGGAAGCGATTATCTGGAGTTACTTATAGGATTGCATGCTGATAATGGGTACACAACTATTGGCATTCCGCAAGCTTACAACATCAATAAAATGTATGATGAAACCGCCAGCTGGAGCGGGACAGACTTGATTAACCAGCTAAATACCGGATATCCGATCCTGGATCACGCCGGCCATGCCAACCAGACCTATGTGATGAAGCTGTCAAACCCTGACATTACGAATTCTAATTTCTATAATGTAAATGGTATAAATCATAATTATTCAATTGTTTATACCCATGGATGCGATTGCGGGTCATTCGACTTTGATGATTGTATTGCAGAGAAAATGGTTTCGATCCAGAATTTTGCTGCTGCGTTTATTGGAAATTCGAGGTATGGCTGGTTCAATGAAGGAACATCCGAAGGCCCCTCTGAGCATATTAACCGTGAATTCATTGACGCTTTGTACACTGATAAGCTAAACCGCATTGGTCGCGCACATATGGAATCAAAGGCTGCCTCTGCACCCTGGGTTACAGCCCCCGGACAATGGGAACCGGGTGCCATCCGCTGGTGTTTCTACGACTGCAATCTCCTCGGGGATCCTGTTATGGCAGTTTGGACCAATAATCCTATCAATATTGCCACTACCTATCCATCCATTATTCCCCTTGGAACTTCCAGCTTGAATGTAAATGTTATGAGTGCCGGGTTTGCCGTAAACGGCCTGACCTGCGTGGTTCTAAATGGTGGTTTAATAATTGGCAAAGCTTACACTGATATTAATGGTAATGCCACTATTGTATTCAATGAGCCCCAGCAAAATGCCGGTGTTGCTGAGTTGGTTGTTTCCGGTTTCAATTGCGTTCCAACATCGTACTCTGTTATAATCGGTCCGAATACCGGAATTGATGCAACCCCTGGAGTCCAGGCTGATATGCGCATTTCACCAAATCCTGTCGATAAAGAACTGAATGTGTCCTACCAACTTCCCAAATCTGCGACAATATCTATTACCCTTACTTCAGCGGATGGGCGGACACAGCTGATAAGGAAGGGAATGAAGGAAAATGCCGGAAATAACAGTTTCCAATGGAATGCTGCCCGGCTTGCTCCTGGAGTTTACGACTGCACGATAAGAGTCGATGATAAACAGCTGAATCAACGCTTCATAAAACGATAAGGCCCTGATGGGTTAAGATGTTATTACTTGTCTCCAGGATCAACTCATATCTTACCAGGTTTCTTCCCAACAAACGAAAGGCAATCCTGGCAGTAACCAGTTTAGTAGTTTTCCTTTCTCTCAGTCAGGCTACATCCGTTGTAGCCCAGGAATTCATGCCTGGAAAGCCTCCCTTCAAATACAAGGTTGACCATCGCATTGATAATATGGGATACTGGAAACGAATGGCTGAGCTTGGTCTTGTTCCGGTAGCTCCTTTTCGTAAGGTCCCTTCTCCTGTATGGAAGTCTTCCATATTATCGGATGCCTCGCTGGCCACCTATGATTCACCCGATATTCCTGTTACCCATGTGAATTCAACGCAAAGCGAGAACTCAATTTTTGTCAGCCCTTCTAATCGCTTTACAGTCCTGAATTCCAACAATGGAAGCAATAATCCCTATCCCGGCTACTTTTTCGGGGCGGACGACTTTTTTTCTGCCGATGGGGGAGAAATATGGGACGGGCAAGTACATGGGGCTGGTGGTGACAATATGGGGGATCCCTCTGCAGCAATTAACAGCAATGGCAGGTGGTTTGTCGGGTACATTCATTCCGGCGGCGGCCAGGCAATTTCCTATTCCAACGATGGAGGGGCTACCTGGAAAGTCCGTGCCGTTGCTTCTCCACCTCAAATTGACGGGAGCCTGCTTGATAAGCCTCATCTTTGGGTTGATAACAGCCCTTCAAGTACTTATAAAGGAAATCTTTATGATGGATGGACGGTAATAACCGGTCCTTTGGATGGTGTTTTACAGATCTCCCGCTCAACCGATAATGGGCTGGCATGGCAAATGCCTGTCAGGATAAGTGATTCGGTGCATGCCGGAAGCCATAACCAGGGGATTAATTTCTCTACTGGCCCCGATGGCCAGGTTTATGCCGCATGGTCGGTTTATGATGGTTTCCCTGCCGATGAAAAAGCTATTGGGTTTGCACGTTCCTTTAACGGAGGTGCAAACTGGCAACCGGCGATCAGGGCGATTGACAATATAAGGGGTATCAGGATTCACGGGGTGAGCAAGAGCATGCGCACAAATTCCTTTCCCAGCATGGCAGTGGATATTTCAAATTCTCCCTGGAGAGGAACTATCTATATCGTTTGGGCAAATGTAGGTATCCCGGGCGAAAATTCAGGAAACAATGTAGATGTTTACATGATCCATTCTGCCGATAGCGGATCGACCTGGTCGCCTCCCGTGAGGATAAACCAGGATATGCCAATAGAAGGCAAACAGCATTTCTTTCCCTGGATTAGTTGCGACCCGGCAAATGGTAACCTGGCTGTCGTTTTTTATGATGACAGGTTCACGCTGCCGGATCAGCTGGAAACCTGGGTTGCTGCATCAACGGATGGAGGCGCAAACTGGCAGGATTTCAGGGTGAGTGATGTAGCCTTTACGCCCCAGCCGGTTACAGGCCTTTCCGATGATTATTTCGGTGATTATCTTGGCATATCCATTAACCAGGGGATGGTTTATCCCTGCTGGACAGATAACCGTACAGGTGTTGCAATGACCTATGTTTCTCCTTTCCGCCTGGGCCCGGCGCCCGGGCAAGCCTATATTGCCTATCAATCTAACCAGTACAACGATACCATTGGAGGAAACGGGAACGGTATACCTGAATACGGTGAAAGCGCAAGCCTTAATCTTAAGCTCAGGAATATGGGTGACCAGGCTGATACCGGAATTGCAGTAACCCTTAGTTGCAGGTCTCCATTGGTCACTTTCAGCGATAGTACAGCCTATATCGATCATATTGGCGCGGGAGAAACAGCTTCACTCCTCAATGAGTTTTCTTTCAGCATATCTGCTGTTATCCCAAACAGAACCCGGCTGGTTTTTACCGTAACAGCTGTTGATCATCTCGACAGTACTTATCAAAGTAGTTTCACTTTGCAGGTTTCGGGGCCGGAGTTGATCATCAAGGATTTTATTGTGGATGATTCTGCCTCAAATAACAGCCACTCCCTTGATCCGGGTGAGACAGCCCTTATTAAGATCAGGCTCCTGAACCCAACACAATATACTGCAACCAATACCACCTGCAGCATGACTTCCCCTCAATCTTTTATTCACCTTGCTGATACTTTATTCAACATTGGTGAAGTGCCCGCAGGAGAATGGAGAGATGCTAAGTTCGGGATCTCCGTTGATTCAGTCAGGACGGGAACCCTGGCAAGCTTTGCCACCAATACAACCTATTCTGGATTAGAGGTAAGCAGGTTGTTTAACAAAAAGATAGGTCTGATCTTCGAAGACTGGGAATCTGCAGGTTTCTCGAAGTTCAGCTGGGAGCAGGGAGGGGATGTACACTGGACAATCGATACCTTAAAACCATTCGAGGGAAAGTACTGCCTTCGCTCCGGAATGATCGGTGATATGCAGAAGTCCACAATATCTGTAAGTTGCAGGGCTTTAACGGATGATAGTATAAGTTTTTACCGTAAGACCTCAACCGAGAACAGGTATGATTTTTTAAAGTTTTACATTGATTCGGTCAGGGTAGGGCAGTGGTCCGGGGAGTTGGATTGGGAAAGAGTCGTGTTCCCACTTTTACCGGGACGTCACACCCTAAAATGGGAGTATGCCAAGGACCAGGCAGTTACTTCAGGTTTGGATGCCGCTTTCATTGATTTCATAGAATTCCCGTCAATACAATACACCACAGCTGATGCTGGCCCAAATGCTTCCATCTTCGAATGTGAGAATTTCAATTGTATAGGAACAGCCACCTATTATGATTCACTTCGCTGGGTTACGACAGGCGCCGGGCATTTCGATAATCCCACTAAAGAGCGGACAAAATACAGGCCCGGTGAATCCGATAAAGAAGCTGGTTCTGTAACCCTTATCCTCCGGGTTTACGGGCCCTCAGCCAGTGACTTCGCATCCGACAGCATGAACCTGTCTATTTTGCCAAGGCCGACTTCAAATGCGGGTTTCGATGCGGGAATTTGTGCAGGAGGTGAGTTCCAGGTAACAGGTGCTTCCGCTACCAATTACAAAACACTTTCCTGGTACAGCAGCGGTACAGGTGTGTTTAACGACAGGGCCATTCTTTTGCCTATGTATCATCCTTCTGCTGAAGATTATCTAATGGGAAGCGTTAAACTTGTTCTGAATATCTATGCAAGTAATATTGAAGATTGCGGAGTGGCAACTGATACTATGTTGCTTACATTTTATCCTTTGCCGGTCATTCCGCTTGAAAAGGAATATACCCGCTGTGCCGGCTATTCTGCTGATCTCAATGCATCAATCCCGGGAGGTGTATCGTATGCCTGGCAACCAGGTGGTCAAACATCCCCGGAAGTTAGAATAGATACAGCGGGTGTAGGCATAGGAAAAGCTAACTATAAGGTTTCAGTAACCGATGAGCATGGATGCAGCACTGATGCCTCATTATCAGTTGAGTTTACAAATTGCACGGAAAAACAGGCTGCTGGAAATATCTTCTTCAGGGTATATCCCAATCCGGTACAGGACGATTTTTATGTTGAATTTTATACTTCCATTAACGAGAAAGTTTCCTGGCAACTTAGCAATGATGCTGGTTCTGTGATCCTGCAATCCCCTGAATTTGAATTTGAAGGTTACAAGGTTGAGCACCTGGATCTTCATAAGCTATCGCAGGGTACTTACGTATTCACGGTAAGGAATGGTGATAAGGTTGGTTCTAAGAAGATTATTGTTATTTAAGGTAGGATTCGTCACGGTTCCAACATAGGGTAAATAGCCTTAAACAAACTATTTAAATCAACATTCTCCAAACTCAGACAGTCTTTTTAACACTATATTGAGTAAAATTGAAAAGCTTCCTAAAGCAAGGTCCGGGTTGTGTCAGTTTTATAACGGGCTGGCTTGCGGATCCTGAGAATGGAGAATGTATTGGAGCATTTGGGTAATGGGATTAATTAATTAGTGATTATAAGGCAGGATTCCGGGAATACCCAAATCATAATTCAAGAGAGTATATTGAAATGCTAAAGGGATCAGAGAACTTACAGACCATTGGCCATCTCCTTTTTCATCCCGGCAATAATTGCTACTTTTAGAGTTGTATTAATTCACCATTTATGAAACCAGTTATTAAAAACTTTACAGCACTTTGCGTGCTACTTTGCATGCTGTCGTTTACTATGGATAAACCTATGAGGATCATCTTTTTTGGAGATTCCATCACCCAAATGGGTGTTGATCCTGGTGGCTATATTGACAGGATGAATAAGATCCTGCAGTCGACAGGTAAATCGGCTGCATATGAGCTTATTGGTGCAGGAATCAGTGGAAATAAGGTTTATGACCTTTACCTGAGGCTTGAGGATGACGTTCTTTCTAAATCACCTGATCGGGTAGTGATTTGGGTAGGCGTTAACGATGTCTGGCATAAATCTTCGATGGGCACAGGCACGGATGCTGATAAATTTGAGAAGTTTTATGTTGCCATTATCAAAAAGTTGCAAGCCAGGAATATAAAGGTTGTATTATGCACACCGGCAACCATTGGGGAGCGTTCCGACTATTCAAACCAGCAGGATGGAGATCTGAACAGGTACTCGACGATCATCCGCGACCTGGCAGCAAAATATGATTGCAAACTCTGTGATTTCAGGAAAATCTTCCATGAATATATCCTGCAGAACAATCCGGGAAACCTTGACAGGGGAATCCTAACCACGGATGGAGTGCACCTGAATGAAAAAGGCAACCAGCTGGTGGCTGAGACCCTGATCAGCATTGTACTCTGACAACATTAGCCTTTTTTGGCTGTAGGAAATATCCAGTAAGGGAAATTGAATGAATTTCAGAAAATGAATTAGCCATGCCCTCAGAAATCAACTCCCGACATTCAAATCTTATAAAAATCCTTCTGAAAATACCCGTGCCCTGGGTATTCATCCTCACCTACCTGCTGGGGCTTGCCTTTCAATTTATTTTTCCCACACACATTTTATCGCCTGACTATTTAATATATATAAAAATCCTGGGAGGGATTCTCTTTCTATTGGGCGTCACGCTTGCATCCTGGAGTTTGATCATATTTTCTAAAGCTCAGACAACCACTACGCCCGGTGAAAGTTCCAGGAAGCTAGTTACCTATGGACCTTACCGTTTTAGCCGTAACCCGATGTATGTGAGCCTTACCCTGGCATACCTGGGCGAAGCATTTTTCCTGATCCAACTTTGGCCGGTCATTTTCCTTCCCCTTATGTTGGCTTATGTCACCCGGGTAGTTATACCTCTTGAAGAAGAGATCCTTGCCAGGGATTTGAAGGAAGAATACAATTCATATTCTGCCCGTGTATCCCGCTGGCTGTAAATCATACAAGTTATAAACATGGAGGTATTGGGAGCTTGGTATGCTCTTACATGAATTTATTCAATGAATTCCTGTCTGCATAATTTCCTGATGTAGATATTGTCACGGAATAGACAGGAAGTTCATTTTTTATAAATTTGAGTTTATTAGTGAAACACTGTTTTCAAAAACGAAGTGCATTGAAAACAGATGTTGAACAATCCCGTCGCGTCAAAGACGTGACGGAGGGTTTAATACCCCGCCCCTTGGGGCGGAAAATGGGTCCAGTCTCGTCACGAAAGAGAAATTTATCAACGTAGCATCAATCTTTCTCGTGACGAGAGCCCTGGGGTTCATAACCGTGATTGAAACATTAGCTAATTTCAAAACCTGAAAGACCAATCAATTGAAAATTGCCCTATTTGGATGGTATGAAACAATTGATCTAAATCACGGTTTTTCTTTCCAGAGGTATTACTTTTCTATGAGTATCAGGATTGATTAATAAAGTACTGGCATGAAGCCCTTTTTGACCTTATTTGCCATTCTGTTCTTCCAGGCCGGACTCAGGGCCCAGACTGTAAATACGCAATTCGGCCAGGTCCTGGGATCTGCAAACGGGAATGTTTACCAGTTCCTGGGTATACCCTTTGCAAAACCACCTGTTGATACTTTGCGATGGAAAGCTCCTCAAGATCCTGATCCATGGACCGGTGTACTAACTGCTACAAGTTTTTCTCCGGTCTGTCCTCAAAAACACTTTGAGCAGGGGGATACGCTTTACACACTTGAAGGAGATGAGGATTGCCTCCATCTCAACATCTGGACACCTCAACTTGGCACTGCGAACCTGCCGGTTATGGTTTTCATTCATGGTGGAGGTAACCAGCAGGGGAGTGCTTCGGAGGTTTCAGGGGGTACTCAGATGTATTTCGGAAAAAATTTATCAGAGCGAGGAAATGTTGTTGTTGTTACAATTGAATACCGCCTGGGCCCATTAGGCTTCCTGGTTCATCCCGGGCTGGAGCAGGAGAATATCCATGGGGTTTCAGGAAATTATGCCATCCTGGATGAAATACTAGCTTTAACCTGGGTTAAGCACAATATTTCAAATTTTGGAGGAGATACTTCCCGGGTAATGATCTTTGGCGAAAGTGCAGGAGGAGTATCTGTGGGGAACCTTCTAACCACGCCGCTTGCAGCCGGATTGTTCCAGAGGGCGTGTATCGAAAGTGCTTCACCGGTCGTAGCCAACTATACTGATACCAAAGAAAAGGGAATAGATTTCGTTAACTCTTTTATCAGTACCGGGTCGGATTCGGCGAAGATTGCCTATTTGCGGTCGCTCCCGGCTGATTCACTTATCAAATCTGAAACCAACCCTATTTCAGGCGGAGCGGTTCAAATGAATTGGCCTTCCGTACTTGATGGTTATGTATTTGCGAATTATCCTGTGAATGTTTTTCAAAGCGGAAATTACAACAAGGTTCCTTTAATGACCGGGTCAAATTCGGAAGAAATGAGCCTTTCGGCACCGGCAACAGTTTTGCCGGCCATGGTCACTGCCCTGATTAATGCAACGGTTCCACCGGCTTACCAACCCCAGGCTTTTGCTCTTTACCCCCCGGGGTCAAATGCTACCGAAGCCAGGAAATCCTATGTCGGGATAGAGACGGATGCTCAATTTACCGTTACAACCAGGAGAACCGCCCAATGCGTAAGCCTGAATCAAACTGAACCTGTGTGGCGGTACTTTTTTACCTATAAATCACCATTCGCCCTTCTCGCTGCCCTGGGCTCCTATCATGGGCTGGAACTGTTCTATGTATTCAATAATTGGGAGAATTCCACCCTGGGATCGGGATTCCTTTTTACACCCCAGGATGATTCACTTCAACAATCAATGCTGGCTTACTGGACAAATTTTGCAGCTACAGGAGATCCGAATATTTCCGGATTTCCTGCCTGGCCTCAATCACAAAGCTCTACAGATTGTTATCTTGAAATGAAGGCTACACCTGATGGCAGCCAATGCGGGGTTCGTACTGCCCAGTCGGATTTGTGGGATGATGTTGTTGGATTTACGGGCTGTATTTCTTCACTGGGAAAGGAACCAGTCGCAGAATCAGCTTCAATTTCATTTTTCCCAAATCCTTCAACAGGGATATTCAGCATCAATAAACAGGGAATATCAGGTCTAAAGGAGCTGCGCGTTTTTAATACATTTGGGCAAAGAATATTATCTGCTCCAACTGGAAACATAATAGATCTCACATCCAAACCAGATGGAATTTACATTGTTATAGCATTGACCGCTGATAGAGCCTATTGCGGCAAAATCCTGCTTTCCCACTGATCCCAACACCCAAAATAATTCAGCACTGGCGTCGAACATTAAAATTCAAAATTCAAAATTCAAACCTCAAATTTCTTACTTCCTACTTCCTACTTCCTACTTCTGACTTCATACTTCCTACTTCTGACTTCTGACTTCAAACTTCTGACATCATACTTCCGACATCCGACTTCCAACTTCCTTCTTCCAGCTTCCTTCTTCCAGCTTCCTGCTTCCAGCTTCTGACTTCCGACATCCGACTTCCAACTTCCTTCTTCCTTCTTCCGGCTTCCGGCTTCATACTTCAAACCTCATACTTCAAACTTTCTCCCCCATGCCTCCAACCAACCTCGAACGAATGATACAACTGGCAGAAGATGTTTTTGCAGTTAAGAATGACCCTGACCAGCTGGATGTCGACCAGGAGGTTATTGAACAGCTTCATCGCATTCATCCCGCAACGGTTTCAGAGTATGATGATGGGAATGGCCCCGTGGCCTGGGTGCTGATTATTCCAACCACTTCAGAACTGATGTATAAGTTCCTGGAGAAAGAGATCACGGAGCTGGAATTGTTTCGGCAGACTCCACAGGGCGCTTCCTATGATTCGGTTTATCTCTGTTCGGCACTGGTTTTACCTGAATACAGGCGGAAAGGAATTGCCAGCCAGCTTTCATTGAAGGCGATTGAAAGCATTCGGAAGGAACATCCCATCAAATCAATATTCGTCTGGCCTTTCAGCAATGAAGGTGACCTGGGTGCACAGGCTGTTGCAGATGCTGCCGGGTTGCCGCTATTGAAAAGGCAGAGCCACTGATGTGTATCATCGTTGATGGAAAGTCGATCTGATAAAAAAGGGAGTTGTTCGCCTAATGACAGGCGTGTGCTCATTATTTTCTCAGCAGAATCATCCTATTTTATTCTAAATGCCCTGATGGCAGAAGGAAGAACGATTAGTAGCAACGGCAGGGCCATTACAAATCCACCGATGATGGCAATAGCCAATGGCTGGTGTAGTTTTGCACCGGTACCAAAACCTATGGCAATGGGAAGCAAGGCAATAATCGCACCCAAGGCAGTCATCAACTTAGGCCTCAAACGGGTTGAAATAGAATAAATAACAGCTTCATCAATCGAATGGCCCTTTCCAAGTGATTCCTTGTACTGCCAAAGCGTAAAAATGGCATTCTCTCCAATAATTCCTGTAATCATGATCAGCCCGATATAGCTTCCTACATTTAGGGTTGTTTGGGTTATATAAAGGGCTATCAGGCTTCCGCTGATACCCAATATAGAAATGATGAGTACCAGGAATGCTATCTTGAAGTCCTTGAAAAGGAAAAGTATTACGGCAAATACCAGCAAAATACAGGTTAGCAGGATAATAAGTAGTTCATCGAACGATTGCTGCTGTTCGGCATAAGCTCCGCCGTACACTATGTCATAGCCCTGGGGCAGAGCAATTGATGCAGATACCGCCTTTTTTACATCTTTCATAACACTTCCCAGGTCCCTGTTTTCCAGGCGTGCAGTCACAATGCCCTGCGATTGCAGGTTTTCGCGCTGAACTTCGGCTTCTCCTTCCTTGATCCTGATATCAGCCAGGCTTGATATAGGTTTCAGCTTGCCATCAGGCAGGAATACCTGCAGATCTTTCAAGCTGTTGACATTGCCTTTATCATTGCTGGGATAGGTAAACCGAATTGGGGTCATTTGGTTCGGGTCATATACATTACCCATAACATTTCCCTCCAGCGAAGCCTGGACCTGCTGCTGAAAATTGCCTGGACTTATCCCGAATTGCGCGAGGGCAATGGCATTTGGCTGGATACTTACAGAAGGCCCTGCAATAACGATCCCGTCAAACACATCCGCCGTCCCTTTCACACTTTCAACAACTGCTGCCGTCTGTCGCGAAAGTTCCTGGAGTTTTTTCTGATCTGTCCCGAATATTTTGATCTCAACCGGTTGTACACTGCTCATCAGGTCGCCCAGCATATCGCCTATCACCTGCCCAAAATCGATCCTCAATGCCGATTGAGTAGATTCCACTCTTGCCCTGATATCTTCGATCACTTCTTCGGTAGTATGTTGCCTGTTTTTTTTCAGCTGGATAAGGTAGTCTCCTGTATTGGGCTCTGTGATGAAAAATCCCATCTGTGTTCCGGTTCTGCGGGAATAGGTCTCTACGTCAGGAATGCTGACAAGGATCTTTTCAACTTCCTTAAGAATACGATCTGTTTCATCAAGGGAAGTTCCGGGAGGGGATGCATAATCGAGAACAATGCTGCCTTCGTCCATTTCGGGAAGGAAGCCTGTTTCAAGCCTGGGGATGGTCCATAGGATCATACAAATGCAGAAAATAACAAAGCCGAGACTTATCCAGGGTTTCCGGATAAAATAACTAACCCAGGGTTGCTGCTTCACCTCTCTAGCTTTAATGGAATGAAAACTTGCTGCACCTTCCTTCTTCGTTAGGAGGAGGTAAACAACGGGGAGCAACAACCAGGTTACAAGGAAAGAAGCTGTCAGCGTTATCAGCATGGAATTCGTCATCACCTTGAAATAGGATCCGGCAACACCGCTCATGAACATAAAGGGGATGAAGATTACCATGGTGCTGAGTGATGAGGCCACCATGGCATGGAAGAGGTAATGAATGGCTACTCCTACAAGTTCACGCGACTGAAGGTTTGGGTGTTCCTCATGTGTGCGGTGGATCTGCTCCACCACAACAATGGCATCATCGATTATTAAGCCTATTGACGCTGCTATGGCTCCCATAGTCATGATGTTAAGCGTCTCACCGAAAGCATACAATACTATGATAGTCAGCAGCAATGTGATAGGAATGGTAATGAGTATGGTCAGGCTTGCTTTCCATGAACGAAGGAAGAGTATAGCGACTAAAATGGCAAGCAACAGGCCGATCCAGATACTGTCATTCACACTACTCATTGATTCTTCAACAAAATCCGACTGGTAGTAGTAAGGTTTGAGAGAAACATCAGGAGGAAGGCTTTTCTTCATCAGTTCCACCTGTGCTTTCATATCAGAAGACAAGCTGATCAGGTTGGATTCCGGTTGCTTGACAATAGCTATAAGTATGCCTTCCTTACCGTTGGCATTGATCCTTATATATTCCTTTGCCTCTGCAATTTCAACATTTGCTATATCCTTAAGAAGTACAACACGCTTTCCGCCATTGCTGATTACCAGGTTTTCCAGTTTTTCTTTGTTGTCAAGCGATACATCTGTAATCGAAAGGTACATCCTTCTGAAATCGTTCAGATAGCCATTACTTTTAATAAAACCGGTGCTGTTAAGTGCATTACTGATAGCATCAGGGGTGATCCCCAGAGAAGACATTTTAGCCAGATCTGGTACCAGGTGGTATTCCTTTGATTTTCCGCCTATGATACGTACTTCGCTTACGCCATCAACCTGTGAAAGAAAGGGTTTGATGGTGTAAACCGCCAGCATTTTCAGTTCAATAGGCGTTCGCTTCGAACTTTCAAGGGTATAACCTATTACCGGCAAAATGCTTGGATTCATCCTTTCGACTGTAACCGAAACTTCAGGGGGCAATGCATTCTTAATCTCATTGATCTTTGATTCGATCCGCTGCTGGCTGATGTCGATATCCGATCCCCAGTCGAGGAAAGCAGAGAGCTCGCAGGAGCCGCGGCTGGTGGTGCTCCTGAGTACTTTCAGGTTAGGGACCTGTTTGATTACCAGTTCAAGAGGACGGGTAACAGTCAGTACCATTTTCTCAACCGGCATTTGCCCCGCATCGGCAATGATCTTGATCTTGGGAAATGTGATTTCAGGGAAAAGGGAAACCTGCATCCGGGAGTAAAGGAAACCACCTGCAAGCAGGATGATCAGGATGACAGCCGATAATGGTCTTTTATGAGAATTAAATAATTTCATGACTATATCAGGCTATCAATGTTGAACCCTCACCAGGGCAGTGTCGGGCAACCCGTAATTCCCTTTAATGAGGAACCTGTCGGCAGTTGAAAAGGCAGGGTCCAGAATCTCAACCCGGGTTTGGGTTTCTATCCCTTTAACAATGGGAATTTTTACGGCTATGCTGTCATTCATCAATTTCATTACCCAGAATTCTGTTTGCGTTTCATCTGTCAGGACTGCCTCTTTTGGAAGTGAGAGGGCCTGTGCCTTGGATGAACGCGTAAGTTTAACCTTAGCGATGAGGTTTTCCGGGATCATTTTTCCCTCGTTCACCTGTATAAGGAATCCTTGTGTCTGTGAATTAGGATCTACCGCAGGGAGCGCTTTCCCAAGCGTTCCGTTCAACACTTCACCGGTTGGCAATTCAAGCCTGATGTTTTTATTCGGGCGAAGCAGGGGAGTAAGCTCAAACGGTACATTCAGCACAAAGGCAAAACTTTTATCGTCGCTGATGGTGGCGATCTGTTCGCCTTCTTGCACATAATCTCCATCCTGGAAGCCCATTTGAGTAATATAGCCGCTGCCGGGAGAAAGAACGTTTATTTCGCCCTTAAAATGAAAAGATGTATCCAGTTTGTTAATTGAATTTCCAATGGTACGAGCCTCTTTTGTGATAATGGTGTAAAGTATCTCGCCTTTGCTTACATGATCTCCTTCCCGGAATCGCAGGTGCTGGAGATAACCTGTTGCTGTTGCTTTTGCATTGGTTTTAAGTATGAAGGACGAAGTGGCATTTAATTCGATTTCATCCGTGAGGGCTCCATTGGAAATAGTAGTCACATCAACAGGCGTTCCGGTGGCAAGCCTGGGGGCTTGGACTTCAGTACCTTGCTTGCAGGAGGAAATCAGCAGGATCAGAATTGTGAGTCCTGCTAGAACCCTGGTTAGTAGTTGCATGATCAGTAGTTGAGGTAAATTAACTGATTGATTAGTTGCATTTTTGATGCCTCCAGCTGTTTCAGTGAGCCATGGGAAGTAACCAGGCCCGACAGTGACAGAAGAAAATCGGAAATCTTAAGGGAACCTGCCTCGAGAAGAGTCTGGTTGACATCAACCAGCGACCTCGCAAGGATCACCTGCTTACCGGCTTCCACCATGATCCTATCTGTATTTTGAATTTGATTCAGGAGTTGGCCATATTTAATAGCATATTGCCTTATGTAGGATTCTTTGTAAGCTGTTCGTGTAACTTCCATGAGCTGGTATTTCTGATGTTGGATCCTTCGTTGGTTGCCATCATACAGTGGCATGGTAAAATTGACTCCTGCACTCGTTCCGAAATTTTTGTAAGGTTGGTAGGTTAAAGATGAGGTGTAACCTGCATCGCCGAACAGGTTCAGCCTGGGTTTGTAAGTAAGGTCGAACTGTTCAAGGGAATTTTGATTTTGAAGGCTGTCGATGTGAAACTGCTGGTACTGCAGCGTATGATCAATAGCAAATAAAGGAGGTAGCGTTAATTCAGGCTGATTTAATTCAAAATAAGTAGTGTCAGTAATACCGCAAATATACTTGAGCAGAAACAGGTCAGATCGGGCAACTAGTGTTTGCTGGAGTACACTTATTTCCTGTTGCTTAAGGGTTGAAAGAAAAGCAAGGTAGTCAGCCTGGGCATAGACACTCTGCTCTGTCAGCGACCGGAAGATGTGCTCTTCTTTTTGCATGATGCCAAGTATTTCCTGTGTATTCTGGAGTAATTGCTGATCCTGGTAAACAGTAATATACTGAGTGGTAACAGATTGTTCCAGGTCCCTGACACCAATTTTTTCACCGATTTCCAGCACTTTCTTCTGAAGCTGAATGGAAGTAAACTGGTTATTCAACCTTTCTTTGCCCTGGTAAGAATAGTTTATTCCAACCAACCCTGTTACCAGCTGCCCGTTAGTTATTACTTCATCATAGCCAATGCCTTTTACCACCGGTGCAAAATACCCTGATCCTGTAAGATTCAGCTGTGGTTTTAAGGTAGCCAGGATACGGATGCTGTCAAGAGCCAGGGATTTGACCTGGTTCCTTTGATCCGTAATGAAGGGACTGTTAAGAATGGCCTGTCCTATATAGGCTGGAAGCGAGTTTTGAGCCAGCACACCTAAGGACTGTGACAGAAGGATTATGATAATCACCCGCTGAAAGCACACATACTTTTGTTTCATCCTGCTTTCAAATCAAGTTTCAAATGTAAGAATAGAAAAGAAGAATTCCATGGTAAATTGAAGGCTGTGTTGCGGGATATTGGAATAAAATTGAAGTCAAAGAGTAAATATCAAATTTCAAAATTAATATGTAGATCTAAATTCAATTAAATCCAGGCAAATGCAATCTTCAATTCATACTTTGCAAATTCCACTTTCATAATACACTTTGCCTTTTACACTTTGAGCCAACGGCTCCCTTCCTTGACAATTTGCATTATTCACTTTGCACTATGCAACTTTCATTTTGCAATTTTACACTTTGCCTTTTTCATTTTGAAATTAACTCATGCTTAAGCACTTTGCGCTATGCCCATAGCCCTGCACAATTTTTATTTTGCACTTTTCAATTTGATATTTTCAAATTTCACTTTTTGCCAAAGGCTCTTCCTGGGGCAATTTGTAATTTGCATTGATCTGTTAAAATAGAAACAAAAAAAGGATAATTTAGCAACGTCACAGGGATGACTTTCATCTCCTTGATAATGGTTCTTTAATCCGTTCATTTCAATGATCACCAAATCTCTCCTAACCATGAAAGTGATTCTGCTGACCCTCTTTTCTTTCCTGTTGCTGCTGGCAATCCCGTCTTTTGCACAGGAGATGGAATTTCAATTTGAAAAAGATACTGTTAAACTTAGCAGGGAGCAACTTCCTGATAAATTTAAGGTGGATTATCGCATTGACAATATGGGATATTGGAAAAAAATGGCTGATATGGGCCTGGTTCCGGTTGCCCCCAATGCCATTGTTCCGGCTCCTGTAAAGCGGACATCCAAGATCCTTGCAAAGGGAATTGCTGCGGGTAATTCAGTTGACGTTACTGTTACAACCTCCAATTCTACCCAGAGTGAGAATTCGATATTTGTTTCACCTACCAATGGCGCAGCTGCTATAAATTCCAATAACTCAACCCCGCAACCGAGTACTGGTTCGATTTATGGGGCTGACGAATTCAATACATCCGACAGCTCATCAACCTGGGGTGGAACTTTCCAGGGCGCCGGCGGCGGAAATAGTGGTGACCCTACAACAGCTATCGATAGAAGCGGAAGGTGGTATGTTGGTTTCATCAACAATACCAGCGGCCAAAGTGTGGCATACAGTGATAACCAGGGTGTAAACTGGACAGTTAAGGCTGTTGCTGCTGCTCCTTCAGGCTTCAACAACATGCTCGATAAAAACCATATGTGGATTGACAATAGCGAAAGCAGTCCTTATGAAGGTAACCTGTATGATGCCTGGACAACCTTTGGAGGAACAAATGATAGCCAGATAGGTATTTCAAGAAGCACGGACCGCGGAAATTCCTGGTCTTCAGCCGTACATATTAGTTCAGCAGTCAATGCCGGAAGCCATAACCAGGGTGTAAATATTAAAACTGGCCCTGATGGGCAGGTATATGTAGTTTGGGCTATCTATGATGCCTATCCTGCAGATGAAGATGCTCTGGGAATGGCCCGATCATTGGATGGAGGCGCAACTTATTTGCCTGCCACAAGGATCATAACCAATATTAAGGGTATCCGGAACCATGGAGTTACCCAAAGTATGCGCGTAAATTCATTTCCTTCCATGGCTGTTGATTTGAGCAATGGACCGCATCGTGGAAACATATACATTGTATGGACAAATGTTAACACTCCCGGAGTAAATACCGGATCAGGTGTTGAAGTTTATCTTATTAAATCTTCTGACCAGGGATTATCATGGTCAACCCCGGTTAAAGTAAATACAGATCCTCTCGGAACCAACAAACAGCATTACCTTCCTTGGGTCACCTGCGATCCTTCAAATGGTAACGTCTCTATTGTATTCTATGATAACAGGAATGTAACTTCAACACAGGCTGAAGCATGGTGTGCCATTTCCATTGATGCTGCTGAAACATTTACAGATTTTGCAGTCAGCGATGTGGCATTTACACCTTCACCAATTCCAAACATGGCGTCCAATTACATGGGCGACTACCTCGGTATCACTGCCAATTACGGTGTTGTATATCCTTGCTGGACCGATACCCGTTCAGGGCATTGCATGACCTATGTATCCCCCTTCCTTCTTTCTCCTGCCATGAACCAGGCTTTTATCACCTTTGAATCCTACCAATTGAATGATTATAGTTTTGGCAATCATAATGGAACACTGGATTATGGTGAAGACCTGCTGATAAGTCTTGTTCTTAAAAATATTGGTGATAAGCCTGATACCAATGTGATGGTGACCTTAAGCAGCGATTCGCCATACATTACCTTCAGTGACAGTACCGAATTCTACGGGAATTTCGCCGTCGGGCAGATAAAAACCATGCCTGATGGATTTGCATTCCATGTGTCCGATTCGGTTCCCAACGGAACTGAACTTGTATTTAACGTAAAAGCCGTCAATAACCTCGACAGTGTCAATTACAGTTATTTCTCCATTTCTGCTAATGCGCCGGAATTAACCATTGCTAATATTCATGTTAATGATCCTCTTGGAAATAATAATCACTTCCTGGATCCCGGTGAAGATGCAGATATTGTTATTAAATACAATAATAATAGCTTATTCCCCGCTACCAGCCCGGTTAGTCACCTGAGTACACCCCAGACTTTTGTATCCATCCTCAATCCTGCTGTAACTATGCCCGGCATTGGTGCAGGTCAATCGGACAGCGCCACTTTCCATGTGAAAGTTTCTGATATACCCTTTGGAACTGCCGCACAGTTTACAAACCTTGTCAATTATTCTTATCAATCTTCTCAAAAATCGTTTGTTGAATCAATCGGGCTTATCGTCGAAGACTGGGAAACCGGGACATTTACCAAATTCCCCTGGACATTCGCGGGTAATGCAGACTGGACTCTTGATAACACTAATGTTTTCGAAGGCCAGTATTCCGCGCGTTCAGGTGCTATCACACATAACCAGACTAGCAGCCTGGTGCTGAACTATAGCGTGATGTACAACGACAGTATTTCATTCTACAGGAAAGTCAGTTCTGAGTTATTCCACGATGTACTTAGCTTCTATATTGACGGAGTTAAGATCGGCCAATGGTCGGGTAACCAGAACTGGAAAAGGATGGCCTATCCTGTATTGGCTGGTCCACACGTTTTCAAATGGGAATATGCCAAAGACGGTTCCAATTCAATTGGAATGGATGCTGGTTGGGTCGATTTCATTGTATTCCCTCCCGAACTGAAAACTGTGGTATTTGCCGGAAACAATATGTATGCCTGTGAAGGCGATCCCGTTCAGCTGCATGCTACTGCTGCCAACTTCCAAACACTTTCATGGTCAACTTCAGGTACAGGGACATTCAATGACAACACCATCCTGAACCCTGTTTATACACCTAGCTCTTCGGATATAGCCTCCGGAACTGTAACCCTTACTTTGACGGTAAATGGTAAATCATACAATGAGACCTCAAGCAGTAGTCTCATTCTTACCATAAATCCAAAACCAACAGTGTTTGCCGGCCCAGATGAAGCAATCTGCAAAGGAACACAGTTCACCGTAAATTCAGCATCAGCAACGAATTACGCTACACTTTCATGGACCACATCGGGTGACGGAGTATTCAGCGATCCAACGGTGATGATGCCTACTTACACCCCAGGTTCCGTTGAGAATTCTGCCGGGAAAGCCACGCTCTACCTCACTGTAAATACAGGCAATGCTTGTCCTTCAAGACTTGATACCCTGCTTTTAACTATTCATCCGTTGCCGGTTACTATGATTTCTTCAGCTGCAACCTTGTGTAAGGGGGATAGCACGCAGTTAAGCTATACCATCAGCGGGCAACCTCCTTTCGTAGTTACCTATGATGGCGGCAGTACCAGGATCATACCGGCAGCTAACTGGCAGGAATGGGTTAAGCCGGCCGCCACTGCGACTTTTTCGGTTATTTCCACAACTGATGCTTTTGGTTGTATTGGTACCGATGTCTCCAATTCTACAATCCAGGTTCTGCAATCCCCTGTTTCAGCGATGTCAGCCGATACTGCACTATGCGGGAATCTCACCCTTAACCTGAGTGCTAAAGCCGATGGCGCAGTTTCCTATCTCTGGGCACCTGGTGGACAAACTACGCAAACCATCAGTATTGATTCTGTAGGTTTAGGACTGGCTCCTCACACATTCTCAGTTACAATGACCGGATCAAACGGATGTAAATCCATTGCTTCAAGTGCTGTAACTTTCAAAGATTGTACAGGAATAGAAGATTATATAGGTAAAGTGGGATTTTCAATTTATCCAAATCCAAGCCAGGGGGATCTGTATATCAGCTTCAATTCATTGGGCAAGGAAGAGCTAAGCCTTCGTATTGTAAATACTAAGGGAGCCGTGGTATATGGTCCTTCGGCTGTGAGCATTGATGGCAACATGACCAAACACCTTAACCTCAAAAACCTTTCCCAGGGCAGCTATTTGCTATTCCTTGAAAACAGCGGCATGCAGGTTAACAGGAAATTGGTGATCACAAAATAATACTGATAAGGTAATCCGGTTCAACCGGGTTATTCAACCCTGGCAGGGCATCAGGCTCTGCCAGGGTTATTTTTTTCCAGGAGGTTCATGATGATCAACTGATGCAGTGATCATCACAGGCAATCCAACTATGACCTGGATTTTTGCCCTCACTGAGAACGCCGCTATTATTGCAAAAGCCACAAATGATTGAAGAATAATTAATTGGACTCATAATTTCACAATACACGTATTCAGTTTACCTGGAATAACATCCTAAGTCATATGTTTGAGTTAAACAGATAGAACTCCAGACTTATTAACAATGAAAACCGGTCTTTTTCAATCCGGTTTTTCTTATTTTCCACAAAATCAATATAATAGAATTAATTCTTACTTAGAATGAATTTAGATTTTAACATTTATTCAAAATCATTAGTTCGGCCCTATTACCTTTTGCCCTATCAGCAATAAACTAATACTAAGGCAATCACTGCACTGGGATGAAATCCAGGACTACTAATCTACTCTTCCTTGCTCTCTTACTCGTATGCTCTTCAAGGGCGGTTTCCGGGAAATGGGTACATATGTACTCAAATTCTGAAGCCGTCCTTTTTTCATTGAATTCTTCTACACCCTCCCAAATAGCTTTCCAGGTTTCCATTCCCGGTTTTTCAATCAATGAAAAAACCATCCGGGACAAAACCTTTGTTGTTCCTACACTCAAGGATGCATATCCTTTATTGAATGCCGGGGATCCCGATTTGCCAAAATTATTTACTACCCTGATTATCCCCGGGACAGGCACTTTCAAGCCAATCATAGTTTCTTCGGAATATATCGATTTCCCGGATTATTTCATAGCCCCATCCAGCGGCAATGAAAGCCGGAATGCTGAGCCCGCAACAGCTGCGTTTAGTGAGGTGTATTCCAGGGATGCCTTCTATCCCGGGAACCTGGTAGCTTCTTCAGATCCTTATGTGAGCGGAAATTCCCGCAAACAGGTTGTGCAATTGTATCCTTTTCAATACAACCCTATCAGTCATATCCTGAGAGTGTATTATCATATGGAAGTCAAGCTGGAACGTATTGCTGGGAGTGGGAAAAATACTTTAACAGCACCAGGTTCCAACTTTCTTCCTGATATTGTAGGTCCAGCCTTGAATCCTTCCGTTGTACCTTCTATGAAGTCCTCAATTCTTCCTGCAAGCAAGGGTAGAATGCTTATTATTTGTCCCCCTTCTTTCAGGGAAACTTTAAAGCCTTTTGTCACATGGAAAAACCAATGCGGAATTACTACGGAAACAGTTGATGCAAGCCAATTCACCGATGCAGGTCAGATCAAGGAGTTTGTAAAGAATGTCTATACTTCCAGGGGTGATTTGACTTACCTTTTATTGGTTGGAGATGCCGAACAGGTACCGTCCTTTCATTATCCATTGGGAGCCTCCGATAACTACTATTCATACCTTGCCGGTGATGACCATTACCCGGATATACTAGTTGGACGCTTTTCAGCAATTTCAACAAAGGATCTTGATGTACAGGTCAGGAAAACCATCCAATATGAAAAAGAACCCGGTGCAGATGCCAACTGGCTTGGAAAGGTAACGGGACTTGCTTCAACCATGGGGCCCGGTGATGATGGTGAAACAGACTATCAGCATGTTCATAATATGATCACTGCTTTAAAAGGATTTACCTATACATCTTCAAGTGAGTTTTTCGATGGTACCCAGGGTGGTGATGATGAAGCAGGAAATCCAACAACACAACCCATAATGAGTGATTTTGATGCAGGAACCGGGTTGATACTTTATACAGGCCATGGCTCAACTTCAACATGGGCAACAGGACGAATTACACGTTCAGCTCTCGGATCGCTCACTAACAACGGGAAATATCCGATTATTTGGTCTACAGCCTGCGAAACCGGGAATTTTGACGGTTCAAGCTGCCTGGCTGAAGCCTGGATGACTGCTTCCGATGTAAACGGGAATCCGGAAGGTGCAGTAGCTGCGCTCATGGCATCAGGGACACAAACTTCCTATCCTCCAATGGAAGCCCAGGATGAAATGGTGAACCAACTTGTTAAAGCAGGGACTGACAATACTTTGAGAACTTTTGGAGGCCTGTCAGTCAGTGGCTTGTACAGGATGAATGATATTTATGGCGAAGCAGGGTATGCCCTGACAGATACCTGGATCCTTTTCGGCGATCCTTCGCTCCAGGTAAGAACATGCAACCCCAGGACAATGAAGGTCGTTCATAAGAATTATATTGGAGAAGGGCGCATGGAATTCCGCCTTTCGACAAATACCACATTCGGAACAGCCTGCCTAACAACCGGGGATAAGGTTCTCGGTACGGGGAGCATTGTAAATGGGGAAGCTCTAATCACGTTAATTGAGCCGATTCATTCAGGCAACCTGACCCTGACCGTTACTTCCTTTAATTATATTCCTTACCAGGCTGAAATTCACATTGTCAATGTCCCTTCAGCCCCGGAAACTTACTTCCCTGTGAATCACTCTGAGCGAATTCCAATTCATGCTCATTTTTCATGGGATTCTGGTTCAGCTGCTCTTCCGTCACATTTTCTCTTCTACCTCGGAACTGATAATCCTCCGACAAACCTGGCAAATGGCATTGAAGTAACAAGTATGCAATATACCCCGGCAGTCAAACTGAATTATAATCAAAAGTATTACTGGCGTATTGATGCAGTGAATGATGCCGGAATTTCAAATGGGAAAGTGCTTGATTTTGAAACCCTATATGGAGCAGATGAAGATTTTGAAAACGTTTCCATGAAAAGTCCGGAATGGTTACAATCAGGAAGTGCAGGATGGATGATTGAACCTGACCAGGTATTCGGTGGTACAAAGTCCTGCAGGTCTGGTTTTATTGAAGGTGGGAACTTCTCATCGCTCATATATCCCTGTAACGTGAAAGCTTGTGATTATCTTGGATTCTGGCTTAAAACAGATGTACATGCCGGCAGTAAACTCCAGTTGCTCCTTGATGATGCTTTAGCTTATGAATGGGAAAATACACAGGATTGGGATTATTACTCCTTTACAATTGAGCAGGGAAATCATAAAATTGAGTGGAAGTTCCTGAAGGATACCAGCAGCTCATCTTTTGATGATGCAGCCTGGCTGGATGACATCAGTTTGCCGCTTCACGATGCCATGATTGCAGATGCCGGGGAAGGAAGAAATGTATGCCAGGGGGACAGCTTTAAAGCCGAATCACATGTTGAGAACTACAACAGTATAGAATGGAAAAGCAGCGGCGATGGTACATTTGATGATCCGAACCTGATTTTTGCAAGCTATCTCCCGGGTCCTGGAGATATCCTGAACGGTGAAGTATTGCTGTCAATGCAGGTGAATGGCTTTGAGAACTGCCAGGCTACTATGTCCACAATTACTATTCATCCTTCAGCCATATCTCAAATCAATCTTCCAACGGATACAATTGCAACCTATGAAACCCCAATGGTTTTAGATGCTTCTTCTACAGGAGCTGTTTCCTGGTTATGGTTGCCCGGCAATGAGACTGGTCCAACGCTTACGATTGACTCCCTCAGGATGGACAGGGGAAGCAAATCCGTTACCTTACAGGTTACAAATCAGAATGGATGCACTGCACAAAAGTTGGTTAAGATTCATTTCCCTGTATCCGACAAGGTTCCCGAATTCACCATATACCCAAATCCATGCAGGGAATCATTCACAATTGAACCCGAGGACGGTGCCGCCAAATTCAGGCAATTGTCATTATATAACACATTGGGAAAAGTGGTTTGGCAAAAGGATGATATAAATATTGTGAACAGGGAAAACTATTCCTTGCCGGCACTCCCCGTTGGAACATATTTTCTAGTTGCAGGAAACCAGGGAGAACAGAAGGTGAAAACTTTGGTTGTCAGGTAATTCTAACTCTATCATCGAATAGGGTAGTTGGTCTTAAAGTCTTTAAAGCCATAAAAATTAAACACCCCGCCTGTTAAGGCGAGGTGTTCAGTTTTACCAAATACCCTAAAGAGAAATAAAATTCCCTTTTCAGGGATCAATAATTGGACGTCTATACATCCAATCAAAGACCAAAAACCCATGCGAAGATACATACAATTTGTCCCATTTTGGCACTTTCGTTAAATTAATTTTATCATTTTAACAATTTTGTACCAAATAAATAAAGTCCGCATGCATATAATTTGTGATTTAAGGAGTTTAATGGTTTGATAATGAGAATTATAAACCTGTGTTGGATATGCAACATATTTCTTACTTTTGAAAATATTTTTACCTCATAACCCGAAATATGAAAGCTTTACTTTTCAGGTGCTGTACTCTGCTATTCTTGGCCCTTTCAATTCAACTTTCCGCCCAGCAACTTGATCCCAACAATGGCCTCAAGCATTGGATGACAGCCGAGGAAGCATCCAAGCGTGACCTGATAGGATTGTCGTTTGTGGAAACTGATCCCCCAACCGGGATTATCCGGAATGTAGAAGAATTTGGCCCGACAGAAAGCACGCTGATTCGTTATCCGTTCGGGATTCCGATGAGCCTGATCAAAGAGATGGCAAAGGACTGTAAACTGGTAACTATTGTGGCAAACAGTTCCCAGCAGGCTACGGTAAACTCGCAATACGTTTCCAATGGGGTAAATATTGCAAATTGCAGTTACCTGGTAGCACCTACTGATAGTTACTGGACCCGTGACTACGGGCCATGGTATGTAACCTATGGCAATCTTCAAACCGGAATTATTGATTTTCCTTATAACCGTCCCCGGCCTAATGATGATGAGATTCCCAAAAGAGTTGCTGAAATGCAGGGAATAGAGTGGTTTGGTATGAATGTTATCCATACAGGCGGTAATTACATGACCGATGGCCTTCACCAGGCTTCGTCAACCACCCTGGTGTATGATGAGAACCCAACCCAGACTGCTGCCCAGATAGCCCAGAAAATGCATGATTATCTTGGAATTGATAATTATATGGTAGAAGCAGACCCTAATGGGACCTATATTGACCATATTGATTGCTGGGGGAAATTCCTTGGTCCGGATAAGATCCTGATCAGGAAAGTTCCGCCAACTCATCCGCAATATAGCCAGATTGAAGCAACCGCTGCATTCTATGCTTCGCAGATATCTTCCTATGGAACTCCCTACAGGGTTTTCAGGGTGAACACACCTAACGATGAGCCCTATACCAACTCATACATTCAGAACAATAAAGTATTTGTGCCATTTATGGGTACTGCCAATGATGCTGGTGCTTTACTGGCTTACCAGCAGGCTATGCCGGGCTACCAGGTTACCGGCTATATTGCCTCATCTGCAGTTTGGGAATCAACGGATGCGCTGCATTGCAGAACACATGAAATGTCGGACAGGGGAATGCTTTACATCGAACATACTCCACTTCACGGTAATTTGCCCGCTCAACCAGGATTTCTTATCAATGCTGATATTACAGCATATTCGCAGCAACAGGTTTACAGTGATTCGGTTTGGGTGATCTACAAAGTTAATTCAGGTACCTATGATACGGTTTCAATGGTCAATACCGGTTCTAATCACTATACAGGCATGATCCCTGGTCAGATGGAAGGCAGTACGATATCATATTATATTCATGCGGAAGATGCATCCGGAAGAAATGCAAACCATCCATTTATAGGTGCTGCTGATCCTCATACCTTCCAGGTAGCAGTTTCCGCTGCCCCCGATGTGGTTGTAACTCCGGATACCTTGTTTTTCAATACTTTCAGCGACCTGACAGAAGGAAAAACCGCCTATGTGAGAAATTATACTGCCCAGAATGTCCTTATCAACTACATAAATTCAGTTAACACTTCTCCTTATGCCTGGCATATTGATCCATGGAACATTAACCTGCCATATCCTGTCTCATCTGGAGATTCGCTGAACCTGACTGTTAAGTTTGATCTTCCGGCATTCCCGGTTGCACAGTTGTGTGATACCCTTTTCATCACTACTCCTGTTTCAAACCACCAGGTTGCGATCTGCGTTAATCCTGACCTGCTTACGGGTCTCAACCAGGTTAATCCGGTTTTCAAAGGGGTGACACTTTCTCCCAATCCGGTTTTAACTACAACACGATTCGGATATGAATTACCGGAAAAGGCTCATGTAAAACTTGATATTCTCTCCCTGAATGGCTCTCTCATAAGTACAATTGTTAATCAGGTGCAGGAAAAAGGCAGTTATTCAGTGCAATGGAATCCATCCGATGCCAACGGAAATCCTTTACCGGCAGGTATTTATATTTACAGGTTGCTGACAGGGAATGAAGTGTGCACTGGTAAAATTTCACTCATCAGGTAAGCCTCTGTGAGAAATTGCTTTAAATTCAATAAATTTAACGGCAATTAACTTAAAACCTGATTTCTTGCTAAAACGTAAAGATGTCCAGACCATTGTCAAGGGAGACCCGAAGATCGTCAGGGCCTGGGTGATGTACGATTGGGCTAATTCAGTCTATCAGCTCACCATCTCTTCGACCATATTCCCGATTTATTATAATACGGTTACCCGTCACGGAAGTGATTTTACCGTATCATTTTTCGGGGCAAAGATTGTAAATACCGTACTCTATTCATGGGCGATTGCAGCGGCCTATCTCTTTGTTGCCATTGGCTCTCCCTTGTTTTCATCCATGGCTGATTTTACCGGGAGAAGAAAGGGTTTCATGAGGGCTTTCACTATCATTGGAGCAGCAGCCTGCGGAATGCTCTTCTTTTTTGATGCCAATCACATAGAGCTGGGTATACTTGCTTTTGCCATAGGAACCCTGGGATATGGCGGGAGTATAGTGTTTTACAATTCCTTCCTTCCTGTTATTGCTGAACCGGAGGACCAGGACCGTATCAGTGCCCGGGGCTACTCAATGGGATATCTCGGAGGAGTTGTTCTGCTTCTGTTCAATCTCTGGATGATCATGATGCCAGGCTTCTTTGGCTTTGATAAGGATTCGAGCATGCCAGCCAGGATCTCCTTCCTGACTGTATTTGTCTGGTGGATTGGTTTCTCTACTATTACTTTCAGACACCTTCCAAAGTATACCTTCCGCAAACGAATGCAGCGCGCCTCAGTTCTATCCAACGGCTATAAGGAATTAAGAGTTGTTTTCAACCAGGTGAGGAAATCCTATAAACTGAGCGTTTATCTCCTTGGTTTCTTTTTTATGATGATGGGAACCCTGACTACCATGTTCATGGCAGCTACTTTCGGTGAAAAGGAACTTGGGTTGAAGGAAGGGGTGCTGATACCGACCATCCTGGTGATCCAGCTTGTCGCTATGTTCGGGGCCTGGTTGTTTGCCCGCCTA
This sequence comes from Bacteroidota bacterium, assembly GCA_013376995.1. Lineage (GTDB taxonomy): Bacteria > Bacteroidota > Bacteroidia > Bacteroidales > UBA4417 > UBA4417. Next base: position 223,112 of record JACAAZ010000006.1, read on the forward strand.
TCCGGAAAATTTGGTAACCTGAAAGCATTGATCATTTCAGTGATCATCTGGATGATCATTTGTGTTTACGCTTATACCATCACAGGAGCTGTCGGTTTTGTCATTGCTGCCTTTTTCATAGGTATCGTTATGGGTGGATCACAATCGCTTGCACGTTCAACCTATTCGAAAATGTTACCCGAAACCACGGATCACACCTCCTTCTTCAGTTTTTATGACGTGATGGAAAAACTGGCCACCGTTGCCGGTACCTTCAGTTTTGGGATTATTGAAGCTTTGACAGGAAGTATGCGGTATTCGGTGCTGGCGATAACGGTCTTTTTTGCAATTGGGCTTGTTTTCCTTCTTATGTTAATCTGGAAAAAAGAACCGGCTGTAGCCTAATCAGTCTTACTTCCCAAAACTAATTTTGCTCAGCAACTGTAGGTTGTTGACGTCTGAATAATCATACTGGTAAAGTCCGTCTGCTGCCACTAGTATTAGCACCCCGTTATTCGGAATTACGTCTGTTGCAGTGATACCATTAAAGGTCTGCAACAGGTGTTGATCGATATTCAGGGGGTCGGTTGCGTCATATACCTTAAGACCGGAAGATCCATCACAAACGAATAGTTTCTTATTGTCAATACCAAGTCCGTAAGGTTCGTTTAATGTGTAGCTTTTAAGAAGCTGAGGGCTGCTGATATTATGAAGGTCAACCACGTCCATTGCGTTCTGGAAATTCCCGCAACGATTGCCTGCCCTCATGGTAATGTAGGCTATATTGTCCTGAACAACAACCGGGTCACAACTTTGGAAGTGATCATAATTTGTGATAAGGGCAGGATTAGAAGGATCAGAAACATTGTAAATAAGCATGCCTGTCTGTGAGCCTACAAAAAGGTAGCAACTGTCAATAAAAACCGTTTCCACCATTCTTTGCATGGTAATCTTATTCCCAACTTGCGGGTCATCCGGTTCATGGATATCAACCACTTGCATGTCTGTTTGGTTCAGGCCATAGAAATAATTGTCGATAATAATGAATCTTGCAAGTGAGCCTCCTACTCCAATCAATGTGTTTGAACTTGAAGCCGCACTTTCGGCTGTATAAAATCCATTGCTCATTTTATCAAACATATATATTGGCCCGCCTAAGGAGCCATGTTCAACATTCTCGGTTATTTTTTTTACTTCCCAACCAGTAATTACACCTTTTTCCTGGTCAATATTTGATATTGGGTAGCTGTAATCTTCAATTTCAGGAATGGTATAAGGAAACAGGTTTTGCATCCTTGCAACCTGAACCGGGTTTTGGATGTTGCTGATATTCATTACCAGGAGGTCAACATAATTATCGGCATAGAGGTAATCTCCTTTCACAGCCATGTCCACGTTCCCCGGGATATCAATAAATGCCATGTTTACCGGCGATGCAGGATTTGAATTGTCGTAAATGTGAATGCCCTTGTATTTCTCATTGATGAAAAGGTACTGTCCTTTGATGTAGATCTTTCCCGGCTCAGAGATGTCAGAGGCCGATTTCAGTTTAGGGGGTGTACGCATATCCTGGTACGACATATACTGCGGGACATAAGCCGAATAGGACTTCCGTTCCATATAAGTGTCCTTGCAGGAAGAAAAACCTAATGCCAAAAGTACCAGGAGACTGAATGATTCGAGGGTAAATAGTCGTTTCATGGTGTTAATTTTTAATTGTTAAATAACAGGCCAATAGTGATTGAGATTCTCTTTAACTGATCAATTTTTTCTACTGAATAATCCGGATTACCCCAATAATAATTATAGTCGGAATTGGTGCGCAACTTCTGATATCGATAGCCAACAGAGAATATGAATGCATTTTGCCTGGCGAAGTTTTTACGGATACCAATACCCCCGGCAGCAAGAATTCCACCATGATTGATCTCTGCATTAGCATCTGAACTGCTTTTAGACAGCGGGAAAGCATATCCGAAATGCCCGTAGATATATGGGATAACCTGGCTGCACATCATTGAATATTTTAACTCAGCAAAAACCGGTAATACATGGTAATTGAATTTTTCAACCCCCAGGCCCAGCCCTGTTGACATATGAAAAGGGAAGTAATAGGATGAAATAACCGTAAAGCCTTGGGAATTCGTAGTTCCACCATAAAAGCTATAGGCCGGGCTAATTTCAATGGGTGAACTCCTATATTCACCTGATAATGACTTTGGTTCTGACTTGATAATTTTCTCAATATCGTTGTAAGGCAGGACAAGAATATTATTCCCGATGATCTCCAGTTTTAAATCTTTCCCTGGATTCTCTTCAAGGATTTTCCCATAGAGAATGCTTCCTGATTTAAGGAAAACAGCATTCTCGCCGTAAGATTGGGCTTTAAGTGAGCAATTCAGGAAAATAACGATGATCACACTTAGTAGTAAGCGATTTCGTTTCATTTCGTAGATTATGTTAAACTATTACTTGTCAGAGTATTATAGGGGGATTTATAGTATAAATGGTTGCACTGTAAGTTTTATTTTAAAGGCTTGTAGGGGTATATTCAATTTCAATTGTCTTATATGAAAAGAAATTGTTCAATTTCTCGGGGTTGGGTTAAGGTATTCAGTTTTTCATATCGATTGCTTCAATAAAAGTGGTTAATAAATGTAAATGGCTTTGTCGGAAAGATGGAGCCATTTTTTGATAGGAATCAGGCTTAAGTATTGTTATCTTTACATAGCTGTGAGTTATCAGGATATAATTTTATGCCAGGACGGGATCTCATCAAGAAAACAAAAAATTTTGCCAGCAGGATCACGCTAATTTACGTGATATTAGGAGTATTGTGGATTTTGTTTTCGGACAGGCTCATGTTCTTTATTTTTCAGGATACACATACGCTTAACCTTGTTTCTACTTATAAGGGATGGTTTTATGTTTTGATTACCGGTTGGTTGCTTTTTTCACTCATAAAGAAGGAACTGAAAAAAAGAAATGCTATTGAAGATCAGTTGAAAATAGCGAAAGAAAAAGCCGAAGAATCCGAGAAATTAAAAACAGCTTTTCTAAACAATATCTCGCATGAAATCAGGACGCCCCTAAATGCTATTTTAGGCTTTTCCGAACTGATTGTGAACCCGGAACTTACCGATGATCAAAAGAGGAGTTTCTCCGCATATATCAAGCGGGGGGCATTTGACTTACTGGCCAATATAGAAGATATCCTTTTCGTTTCACGCATCCAGGTAGGCCTGGAAAAGCTGGAAATTACACATGAAAGTGTCCATGAATTGCTGTCTGGATTAAAGGAGTATTATACAGCACAGTTAGTCTCACAGAATAAAAGAAAGAAGCTCGAAATACTTTACAATAGATCTGATTTACAGAATAATGGTTTGATCAGATCTGACTTTCGTCATCTGAGGCAGATTATGAACAAACTGATAAGCAATGCTGTTAAATTTACGGAAAAAGGCACAATTGTTCTTGATTGCAGGGAGCTTGTCCCAGGTGAATTGTGTTTCTCAGTTTCAGATAACGGCTGCGGGATTCCACCGCATAAGCAGGAATTAATATTTGAACCCTTCCGGCAGGTTAATGAAGCCCAACTTAGCAATAAAACGGATGGTTCAGGCCTTGGTTTATCCATTGCAAGGGGATTGGTAGAACTTATGAAAGGAAGGATATGGGTCGAGTCGGAGGTAGGTAAGGGAAGTATTTTTTATTTCACCATTCCAAATATTTAAGTGGAGAGCAGAAATGCACAATAAGTAAATTACTTTATAAGTTTGCAGGAAGTTGAATTGATGGTAAAGAGCAAACCTTGATCAATGCAGATTATCTGTTTTCTTCAATTATTCCTCATAACAAGGATTGTACAATGAATATTCTCCTGATAGAAGATGAAGCGCATGTTTCTGCCTTCATCAAGAAAGGACTAGAGGAGGCATCCTTTCATGTCGATGTCGCTTTCGATGGTTATATTGGGAAAGTGCTGGCATTACAGAATTCTTACGATTTATTTATCCTTGATGTCATCCTTCCACAAATCAATGGTTTGGAGCTATGCAGGATATTCCGTGCGGAAAACCTGGAAACTCCCATCCTAATGCTTACAGCTTTAGGCTCAACCGATGATATTGTTGCCGGATTATCGACCGGGGCCGATGATTATTTAGTTAAGCCTTTCAAATTCAAGGAACTTCTTGCAAGGATTGATGCTCTGATGAGAAGGAAAGAAAACAGGGTAATAAACCCCGTCTTCAGCTTTGCCGGGCTTGAAATAAATGATTTTACCAAGGAAGTGAAGCGGAACGGGCATCCCATTAAACTAACTCCCAGGGAGTTTTTCCTCCTGAAATATTTTATTGAAAACCGTGGCAGGGTAAAAACCCGCACCCAAATCGCAGAGTCAGTCTGGGGGAACTCCTACGACACAGGTTCCAATGTCGTCGATGTTTATGTTAATTACCTGAGGAACAAAATAGACAAAGATTTCTCCCCCAGGTTGATTCATACCGTTACAGGGATGGGATATATTTTTAAAGAAGGTGAAGAATGAAAATCAAGACCAAACTCACCCTTCTTTTTATACTGATCACTGCAATCCTGCTGATTGTCCTGAATTTCTATATCTACTCTATCAGCAGGTCTTATGCAACAAGCAATTTCGTGTCAAGGCTGAAGGAAAGGGCTCTGAATGCCGCTAACATATATCTTGAGCAGGATGAAGTCAGTCCTGGCATTTACCAGCAGTACAAAGTGCAACAGCTCGAGAAGATACCGGGAGAGATCATCCGGATGTACGATGAAAAAAATCAACCAGCCTTTATCTCCAACAATTCCGATTTTACGTTTCCGCTCTATTTAATAGAAATCACGCGGAAAAAAGGCGAACTCCAGCAGCGAAACGAGAATACCTATGTATACGGCCTCTACTACCATGACAACCAGGGAGATTTTGTCATTCTTGTTAAAGCTACCGATGTAATCGGGGAGGCAAAGCTATTCCATCTGCGGGATGACCTGGTCATTGGCTTCTTTTTCAGCATCCTGGCACTATTCTTCATCGGCCGGTTCCTGACCAAGATGGTCATGAAGCCTGTCAGTGATATTATTGAACAGGTAAATGAGATCAGCAATACAAACCTGAATAAACGCCTCAACGAAGGAAATGGCAAGGATGAACTGGCAGAACTGGCGATTACCTTTAACCAGATGCTTTCGAGGCTGGAAGAGGCTTTTAGGCTTCAGCAGAATTTTGTTGCGAATGCTTCGCATGAATTACGTACACCCCTGACCTCCATCATTGGAACTATTGAAGTGGCACTTTCAAAACAACGTGATCCTGAGGAATACCGGGCAGTGCTTCAAACCGTCCTGGAAGAGGCCGAGCGCCTGCACACCCTGAGTGATGGATTGTTAAATATAGCCCAGGCAAGCTTTGACATCAATAACCTCAAACTGGAACCTATCCGTATCGACGAACTCCTGCAGGAAGTTAAGGACATCATCCATAACCAGATGCCGGAAAGTAAAATGGAATTGCAGTTTGAGCATATGCCTGAAAATTCCGAGGAACTCCTGGTTACTGGCAACCGGAATCTCCTGACGATCGCCTTTAAGAACCTCATTGAAAATGCAAACAAGTTTTCATCCTACAATAAAATCTTGATTCATATGGATTTCAGTTTAGAATCCATACAGATCATCATCCGGGATTTTGGGATCGGCATTCCTGAGAAAGATATGCAAAATGTATTACAAACCTTTTTTCGCGCCGGGAACGCCCGCAATTTCAAGGGGTCGGGTGTAGGCTTGTCATTAAGCCAGAAAATCATCCTGCTGCATGATGGAGAATTCTTCCTTCGATCGGAAGAAGGCCAGGGAACAACCGTAATGGTATTGTTAAAAAAGACTAAAATCGCTTGAACTGTCTTATTCTAATCAGTCTCTAATACTATTCTAATTGTCTTCTAACCTCGGCGGCATAATTTTGCTCGCTTATAATATCAATGAGGTGATGAGAAGATTGATAATTCCTTTAATACTATTTATTTCTCTCTCCGGTGGACCTGATCAGTGCAAAGCTGAAGTGCGTTCCTTCTCAGATACGCTAAGACTAAAACCGGCCGATGCTGAAAAACTATTCCTGGAACAAAATCTTTCGCTGCTTGCTGAAAGATGCAATGTTGATGCAGCCAGAGCTATGATCATCCAGGCCCGCTTGTATAGTAATCCTAATCTGACCATTGAGCAGGGGGTTTACGACCCTGACTCCAAGAAACTATTCGATGTAGAGTATACAGGAAACACAGGCTTTACCCTGCAGCAGCTTTTTTATCTCGCGGGGAAGCGTGACAAACGCATCCGGATAGAACAATTGAATACTGAGCGGCAGGAAGATCTATTTTACGACTTACTCAGATCTCTGAGATACCAATTAAAGAACGATTTCAACACTCTATATTTCAAACAGCAAACGCTGAAGGTCTTTGATAAAGAACTTGCTCCGCTCAACAAGCTTGTGGAAGTGTACAAAGAGCAAAACAAAAAAGGTTTTGTGTCGGACAAGGAACTGGCCAGGCTCCAGGCATCCCAGTTCTCGCTTGAAAATGAACGACTTAGTTTGTCAAATGAAATAACTGACCTGGATGTTGACCTTGGAATCCTGCTTCACAGGCCGGGTTGCTTCATCATGCCGGAATTGAATGAAAAAAGCACTACCCCTGCTGAAATGACTGCTTTCCCGCTTCAGGCGTTGATAGATACAGCCATGCAGAACCGGGCAGACCTTAAAGCAGCGGAGCATAATGTGAAGTGGAATGAAGCAAATCTTGCTTTCCAGAAATCCCTTGCAATCCCTGATTTTACCCTGCAAGCTGATTACAGCAGGCAGGGAAGTTACGTGCGCGACTACAATGCGATCACCCTGGGGATTGACCTGCCTTTCTTTAACAAAAACCAGGGTAATATAAAGGCTGCCAAATTCCAGGCAGATAATAGCAAATACATGCTGCAGTTAGCGGAGGACAATGTAAAAGGCGACGTGATCCAGGCCTATAACAGGATGTTGCAGAACGAGAACCTCTATAAATCCTTCGACCTGCCGTTCTACCGGAATTTTGATAAGCTACTGGAAGAAGTCACACTCAATTTTGAGAAGAAAAACATAAGCCTCCTGGAATTTCTTGATTTCTATGAAGCTTACAAGGATAACCAGGTCCAGCTGAATACTTTCCTGAATAACCGCCTGGATACTTTTGAAGAACTGAATTTTAGTGTCGGTAAAAATATCATCAGCTATTAACAAGATGATGTGGCTACCTCTTCAAAGTTTTGACCAGGCCAACCGAATATGGTAATTATGGTAACCATGTCGTGTTCCATCCCGATAAATCGGGACAAGTACTGACCTCTTGAAAATAAATTATTAACTGATGAAAACATCCCTAATTATTTCATTGGCCCTCACACTTATATTATTCGGGGGCTGCAGGCAAAAGGCAGAGAAGGCAGAACAAAAGTTTGTCCTTAGCCCAACCATGGAGAAATCTGCAACGTTTGACTTCGTAAAAAGCGGGATCGTGCAGGATCAATTGAAACTGACAGGTAAGGTAACCTACAACGAGGATAAGGTTGTTAAAATATATCCGCAGGTCAGCGGCGTGGTAAAAGAAGTGAGAGTTGGGATTGGTGACCATGTTGAGAAAGGGCAGGTCCTCGCCGTCATTAACAGCACAGAGATGGCGGTTGCAGAAAATGATCTGAATACCTCCAGATCGAACTACGATATAGCACTTAAGAGTTACAATGCCATTGAGGATATGTATAAAGGAGGCATTGCATCAGAAAAGGAATATACAACTGCAAAGGGGGAATTAGAGAAAGCAAGCTCCGAGTTAAAAAAAGCGATATCCATTTCCAATGTGCTTGGAGGAACCAATTCAGCGGATTATTACGTCAAGGCCCCGGCATCAGGAGTCATCATCGAAAAGCATATTAATCCTGATATGCAGATAAGAACTGATTTTAATGATAACCTATTTGTTCTTTCCAATCTCAAGGATGTATGGGTAATGGCTAATGTGTTTGAATCAGATATTTCGAGGGTGAAAGAAGGATGTGATGCCAGGATTACAACCCTTAGCTATCCTGACCAGGTAACCAAAGGCAGAGTAGATAAAGTATACAGCATACTTGACCCTGTGTCAAAAGTCATGAAAGCCAGAATCAGGCTGGATAATGCCGACTATCAGCTAAAACCTGAGATGTTTGCCTATATCACTATTAATTATTCAGAGAACATTACCAGGCTTGAAATACCATCGAAAGCACTGATATTCGATAACAGTAAATATTATGTGCTGGTTTTCAAGGACAAATCCAATATTGAAATCAGGGAAGTCAGTCTTTACAAGTCAGCTGGTGACATTACCTATATCGAAAACGGCCTTAAGGCCGGTGAAAAGATCATCCTGAATAACAACCTGCTTATTTATGATCAGTTAACGGACTAGCTTCAGTAACCTGAAATATTGATGACCATGAATAAGTTCATTAAAAATATAGTAGCCTTCTCCCTGAAGAATAAGTTCTTTACTTACTTCCTCACAATTGTACTGATCATTACAGGGATATACAGCTATCACAATACCCCTATTGAGGCCTTTCCCGATTTTACAAATACGCAGATCATAATCATCAGCCAGTGGAGGGGGAAAAGTGCTGAGGAAGTTGAGAAATTTGTAACGGTTCCGCTGGAAATAGCGATGACCTCCGTGCAGAAGAAGACAAATGTTCGTTCGATTTCCATGTTCGGGCTTTCAGTGATCAAGATACTTTTCGAGGATGACGTTGAAGATTTCTATGCCAGGCAACAGGTAAACAATGCCATTGCCTCTGTAAACCTGCCTGAAGGGGTGGATGCAGAGGTCCAACCCCCGTACGGACCAACCGGTGAGATTTTCCGCTATACAATCAAAAGCAACAACAGGGATTCCAGGGACCTGCTGACATACCAGGATTGGATTATCCGCCGGCAGTTACTGGGTGTGCCCGGGGTGGCAGATGTAGTTACTTTCGGCGGACAGCAAAAGGTTTACGAAATCAATGTAATTCCCGGATTGCTGGAGAAGTACAATCTTTCAGCCCTGGATGTTTACAATGCAGTGTCAAAGAGCAACCTGAATGTTGGCGGCGATGTAATTGAAAAGAATGACCAGGCTTACGTTGTAAGGGGTATTGGACTGATCAACAGCAAGGAAGAGATTGGAGATATAGTTATCAGTAACATAGATGATACACCCATCACGGTAAAAGACATTGCCGATGTTGAAGTAGCATCACTCCCGCGAGTTGGACAGGTTGGAATGGATCATGAAGATGATATCATTGAAGGCATCGTGGTCATGAGAAAAGGCGAAAATCCTCATGATGTGCTAAAGAATGTTAAAGACAAAGTCGATGAGTTGAACACCAAGGTGCTTCCGGCTGATATTAAAATGGTTACTTTCTACGACCGTGATAATTTGATCGATTTCTGCACCCACACAGTTCTTGGAAACCTGACCGAAGGGATCATCCTGGTCATCCTGATCGTCTTCCTGTTCATGGCCGACTTACGCGCCACCCTTATTGTTTCCCTTATCATCCCTTTATCCCTGTTATTTGCATTCATGTGCCTCCGGCTGAAAGGAATGTCAGCCAACCTCATTTCGATGGGCGCAATTGACTTCGGGATCATTATTGACGGGGCGATCGTGATGGTTGAAGGGATGTTTGTAGCATTGGAGCATAGAGCAAGGGAGGTGGGATTGCCTAAATACCGGCTTCTCTCGAAGCTGGGACTGATAAAGAATACAGGCGGAGAACTGGCAAAGGCCATATTTTTCTCCAAGTTGATTATTATCACAGCCCTGATACCCATTTTTGCCTTCCAGCGGGTTGAAGGAAAGATCTTCTCACCGCTGGCCTATACCTTAGGCTTTGCCCTGCTGGGGGCATTGATATTCACCCTGACGCTGGTACCTGTCCTAACCAGTCACCTTTTCAGGCATTCAATTAAAGAAAAGAAGAATCCTTTCGTGAACTTCATTACAAATTCCGTCCTGAGGATATTCCATTTTACCTATTCCCATAAAAGAATGAGTTTACTAGTTGCATTCCTGGTGATGCTGCTTAGTTTATACTCATTCCGCTACCTGGGGACAGAATTCCTTCCACCCCTGAATGAAGGTGCTTTATGGGTGGAAGCTCAGATGCCTATGAGTATGTCACTGAAGGAAACTGTAAAACTGGAGCACAAGATAAGGGAGGTGATCCTCAGCTTCAAAGAGGTGCAGAGCGTATTATCTCAGACAGGGCGGTCAAATGACGGCACAGATCCTTCAGGATTCTTCCTGAATCAAGCCTGTGTTGACCTGTATCCAAAAGAACAATGGAAAAGGAAGATTACCATGGATCAGCTTATCGATGAAATTGATGCCAAACTGAGCCAGTTCCAGGGGATCAATTTTAACTACTCACAACCTATCCGGGACAATGTGGAGGAAGCTGTTGCGGGTCTGAATTGCAACAATGCAATCAAGATTTATGGTGAAAACCTTGAAGTCCTGGATAGCTTGTCGAAAACCACCATGAATGCCATTAAAGATGTGAAAGGCATCAGGGAGGTCGGGATTTTGAAGAATATTGGCCAGCCGGAACTGAGAATTGACCTGGATGAGCACAAACTGGCTGCATATGGAATCCTAAAGGAAGATTGCCAGGCAATTATCGAAATGGCGATTGGAGGGAAAGCAGTTACACAATTATACGATGGCGAAAAGAAATTTGATATCCGGGTGCGCTATCCCCAGGATTACAGGAAAGATGAAGATGACATAAAGAATCTGATGATCCCAACCATCAAAGGTACCAAGGTCCCATTGAGTGAAATTGCCAATATTGGCGACCATACAGGTTCTGCCTTTATATACCGCGATCTCAACAAACGGTTGATCGCTGTCAAATTTACTGTTAGGGACCGCGACCTGGGAAGTACGATCAAAGAGGCCCAGGAAAGGGTAAACAGGCTGGTAAAATTTCCGAAAGGCTACTCAATCACCTGGACCGGTGAATTTGAAAGCCAGGTCCGGGCAACCAACAGGCTTGCCCAGGTAGTTCCTCTCTGCCTTGTACTCATATTCATCCTGTTATTCATCACCTTTGGGAATGTGAAGGATGCCGGACTGGTATTGATGAATGTACCTTTTGCGCTTATCGGAGGGATACTCGCCCTTCATATTACCGGGGTATTCTTTGGGATTTCTGCAGGGGTGGGATTTATTGCATTGTTTGGTTTGTGTGTCCAGAACGGGGTGATTTTGATTTCTGTGTTTAAGAAAAACATAGAGTTAAAAATGACCCTGGACCAGGCCATTCTTAAGGGTGTGACTTCAAGGATCCGGCCGGTCATTATGACTGCAATGATGGCGGCAATAGGTTTGCTGCCGGCTGCATTGTCAAACGGGATAGGTTCTGAATCTCAAAAGCCGCTTGCAATTGTCGTGATTGGTGGATTGATCACTGCAACCATCCTGACCTTGTTTATTTTCCCAATCATGTTCAAATGGGTATATAGGGGCCAGCATGCATCACTACTGGATAAATGAAACAATTCTTTCGATAAGAAATAGGAGCTAAGGTTTTCCTGGCTGTTAAGTCTGGATAAAAGGGCCTTTGACCTGGAATGAAGGCATAGGATCAGGCTTACCACTCTCCTTATAGGATACTTTGCCGGAATCCGGAACTAACTCCTTGCACTGGTGAACACCCGCCTTCCGGCTGCCTGCGGGTCGATGGCAACTTCTGCCTCCTGCTTCCCTCCTCCTCTAAGACAAGGAGATGGGAAGATGGGGTGACAAGGAGAGAGCTAAGTGTATCATATTAATCCAAATTCTGTATTTCGCCTACTGCCTACCGCCTACTGCTGATTGCCTATTTCTTGCCTACATCCACCAGTCTCCCTATCTCCCAGTCCCACATCAATGCGCCTCAAGCCAGTTCTCCCCGGTACTCATCTCAACTTCGATTGGCACATCCATAGGAATAGCAGTGGTCATTAATGAGTGAACGATCTCCCGGACCTTTTCAACTTCAGTTTTGTGGACATCAAAGACCAATTCGTCATGCACCTGCATGATCATTTTGCTCTTTAGGTCTTGATCCTGCATTGCCTTGTGGATATTGATCATGGCGATCTTGATCATATCTGCTGCTGAGCCCTGTATTGGTGCATTGATTGCATTTCGTTCGGCAAAACCACGCATAACACCATTGCCGGAGTTGATATCGCGGATATATCTGCGCCTACCGCAAATAGTTTCCACATATTCCTTTTCACGGGCAAATTGAATGGTGGAATCCATATATGCCTTGATGCCAGGGAATTTGATAAAGTATTGTTCGATGATCTCTGCTGCTTCCTTGCGGGGGATACTCAGGTTTTCGCTAAGCCCGAAAGCGGAAATCCCATAGATGATCCCGAAATTCACACTTTTGGCATTCCGTCGCTGATCACGATCAACCTCTGCGGGGGAGATGCCGTAGATATTGGCAGCAGTGGCTGTATGAATATCCATTCCCTGGCGGAATGCTTCAATCATGGCTGCATCCTTGCTTATAGAGGCAATGATCCTCAATTCGATCTGTGAATAATCGGCTGAAAGCAGCGTAAATTCTTCATTCCTCGGGACAAAAGCTTTACGTATTTCCCGACCTCTTTCCGTCCGGATGGGGATATTCTGAAGGTTGGGATTATTGGAACTCAGTCTTCCTGTGGCTGCTACCGCCTGGTTATAGGAGGTATGGATTCGGCCTGTTTTCGGGTTAACCAGGGTAGGGAGCGTGTCAACATAAGTGCTTTTCAGCTTTGTAAGGGAGCGGTAATCGAGGACAGTCTGAACAATGGGATGTTTATGTGCCAGTTTTGCCAGCACATCTTCAGCTGTAGAATACTGTTTTGTAGCTGTTTTCCTGGCATTATCAGAGATCTTCAGCTTATCAAACAATACCTCTCCCAATTGCTTGGGCGATTGAATGTTGAAACTGTTGCCAGCCATCTCCCATATTTGCGTCTGTATTTCGTTAATTTCTGTCCCGAGTTGCACTGAAAAGTCTGCCAGGGCTGCAGTGTCCAGTTTTACCCCTTCCTGTTCAATGGAAGCAAGAACCGGAACAAGGGGCATTTCAATCTCATCAAAAAGCTTACGGGTCCCTGTTTCCCCAAGCCTGGGCTCGAAGACATTGAGGAGTTGCAAGGTTATGTCTGCATCTTCTGCAGCGTATTCTTTGATTTGTTCCAGCGGAACAGACCGCATACCAATTTGACCTTTGCCCTTTTTCCCGATCAGTGTTTCAATGCTGACGGGCTTATATCTTAGGTAAGTCTCAGCGAGCAGGTCCATATTGTGACGCATATCAGGTTCGAGGAGGTAATGGGCGATCATGGTATCGAAAAGCCGGCCTTTGACTTCAATGCCATAAGAAGCCAGCATCTGGATATCAAATTTCATATTTTGCCCGCTTTTCGCGATAGCGGGATTCTCGAACAGGGGTTTGAAGTTTAGGAGAAGTTTTGCTGCTTCCTTCTGATCAGCCGGGACCGGAACATACCAGCCTTTGCCGGGTTTAACAGAAAATGATAACCCGACCAATTCAGCGGTGATGGTATCCAGTCCGGTTGTTTCAGAATCAAAGCAAAATTCTGGGGAATTGCCAAGAGCTGATAACAGTTCGGTTATTTTTTGCGGGCTATCCACAAGGATATATTCATGAGGTGTTGATTCAATGGAAGAATAATTTCCTGCATCTAAACCTGCTTCTTCTGCTGAAACATCGCTGAATAGATCAGGAGCAGAGGTTGAAGTGGCCTGTTTTGCCGGAGGGGCAGCCTGTTTTGGTGTTGGCATAAAACTGCCTTCTCCCAATGACAGGTCTGTAAAGATCCGTTGAGCTAATTGCCTGAATTCCAATTCGTCGAACAGGTTTTTTAAAACTGCAACATTAGGCGGATCAAGGTGGAGGTTTGCCTCATTGAATTCAATAGGAACATCCAGTATGATGGTGGCAAGCTGTTTTGACATGATGGCCAGTTCTCGGCCCTGCTCTACCTTGTTCCGGATGTTATCATTCTTGATATATTTTACATTTTCAAGCACCCCCTCAACGGAATGGTATTCAGCCAGTAACTTTTTGGCACCCACTTCACCTATCCCAGGGATCCCGGGAATATTATCCGCAGAATCCCCCATAATTCCAAGCATATCTATCACCTGCAAAGGATCCTTGATGCCGAATTTTTCACAGATTTCGGCAGGGCCCATGATAACAGGCTTTTCACCGGCTTTGGCAGGTTTATACATAAAGATATTTTCGCTGACAAGCTGCCCGAAATCCTTGTCGGGGGTAACCATATATACCGTGAAACCGGCCTGTTCTGCTTCTTTTGCAAGTGTTCCGATCACATCATCTGCTTCGTATCCATCAACGAAAAGGGTTGGGATGTTGAATGCTTCGATCAGCCTTTTGATATATGGAATGGAGATTGCAAGGTCTTCAGGCATTTTTTCCCGGTTGGCCTTGTATTCAATGAATCCTTCATGCCTTGCGGTGGGGGCAATCGTATCAAAGGCTACACCGATATGAGTAGGTTTTTCATTTTTTAAAAGGTCGAGTAAGGTATTGGCAAAGCCCAGTATTGCGGAGGTGTTCAGTCCTTTTGAATTGAACCGGGGTGTGCGTTGCATGGCAAAAAAGGCACGATAGATCAGTGCCATGCCATCAAGTAGGAATAGTTTCTTCATTCAAGTTTAACATTTGGAATGGATAAAAGTAGGCAAAATGAGCCGAAGAGTTATGAGTTAATCATAACGTTGGCTTAATGGAGGTGAGTCAAATATTTTCAGTGTCCGTCAGCTTGCGGATTCGAGCGCCAGAGGCGAATCCGCGTTATCAGCGTTCCATTTATTTATTAGACGCTGACTACACTGATATGCACTGATTAGGTGTTAGTTGGCAGCATTAGTTGTTAAAGACCAATATTTCCCGTGGAAATCAGTTCTTTCCGTGTCACTTGTGTCCTAAATATGAAATTTAGACGCTGATTACGCATTAAAGCGCAGATAAGAGGATGCTTAATCAGGAATTAAAACGATGGCAAACTAATAGGCCAGGAATCATATAAGAATAGTAAAAACTTCTAAATCAGAATTTTACAAGTTTACCTTTCTGCCTGATACCAGCCTTATCCAGCAATTCAAAGAAATAAATTCCAGGAGCCAGGTTAGTTGTTTGCAAGGTTTTATTACCTGAAAATGACTCCGAAAATACCTGTTTCAGGTTCAAATCAAATAAGACAATTTCAAGCTGTTCGGAATTGCCGGGAGATACATATAAATGATCTGAAAATGGATTTGGATATACGTGAATTGCCTCTTCTTTATCTGCTTCATCAAGACCTGTATACAGGTTCAGGCTTATATCATCCAGAAAATAGTAAGATGAAGGGAAATAGGTTGCTGTATAATATTGCTGGACTTTCTGTTCCGAATCATTCACAAAACAACCAAAAGTAATGTACCGGTAAGCGGAATCTGCAATGAAGTCATAGGTTATCTGTTGCCAGTTGCTATTGAACAGAAATCCATTGTAGACATACTGGGCTGAAAAGGAAATCACAAGAGGTGTTGATTGTACAAGGGGATTGGTTGAAAATCCAACACTGAAGTGATCACTGCCTAGCCCTCCGTGCAGAAAAGGAGGTGTCCCGTTTGTTACATAAAATATAAGCTGGTAATGCAGACCGGGAGTGAGGGGATTTAAAAGTGAAGTTGATAGATATTCCCTGAAATCCTGGAAGGATGAATCATAAATGCTGATACCCATGACTGCTGAACCTCCATGGGGGAATACCGTTGAAATATAATTATCAGGCAAATGCGAAGGGCCAGTCCCGTCCGAGTTAAAATAATCCGGGGTTCCGAATCCTCCGCAGTTGTTCCAGCCTGTACAGAGGTAGTATTGACCTGCAAATTCGGGCAATTGTGTATAATGTTCAAAATCCCCGTTCGAAATAAAGTTTTGAGCATTGACACGAAATATGGTCAAAATGAGAATAAAAATGAAGTAGATCCTGGCCATAATGTCCTAAAAAAAGCTCAATTTACGAAAACAGTTGAAATAAAAAATTGATTTTCAATTTTGATAAATCATTAGGAACCCGGGATAGCCCGGGTTTATTTTGGAGCGCTTGCCGGGAATAGTTTTAAGTTGTCAATGCCAAGGTTTTCAATGATATAGGAGTTCCATTCCGATAGAGCTTTTTCATTCTTTCCCATTTGAACCTCCTTGAGATACAAAGTTGTTATTTTATCCATTTTATCCTTTGTTTTTGCATAGATCTCATCAATCTGTTCCAAAGTTGGTGAGAAAGACTCCAGTTTTTTCTGCATGCCCCTTCTTTCTATTTCGCAAATGTCGAAATAGATATTCAGGAAAGCGCTTGTATAATTCTGTTCGGGCAGATGATAGAAGGTCTTTTCTGCATCGAAGACCGTGTAGGACCTGCATAACAGGGAGTCATTCATTTTATTTACATCCAGTAAGATCTGCACTTTTAAACGGATGAGGTCAGCAGGGATGCTACCATTAATTGCTTCCTGTGAATATTCAGTATTCTGCTTCAGTTTCCGGTTAAGCAAAACTCTTTTATCAGCATACCAGAAAGAATAATTATATTCAAAAAACTTAGCGCTGTCTGCATTCGGTAAACGCAAGAACGGATAACCGGTATCAGGGTTCCGGTAATTGATGAGATTACCTTTCCTGGCCAGGAATCCAAGGTCCTCTTTCTGATTATCAGTAAGGACCAGCGGATTATTATTTTCCCAAAATCGTTCATTATAGGGGATGATGCATAATTTGAAATAATCGTAATAGGCATTATCATATTCAAAATAAGGGAGGATAAACGGATCGCTGAAATCATAAAAATAGAGCAGGCCATGAGACACGATATCCCTGCTGATAATGGAGGATACAGATGCAGTCGGTGCTTCTCTTACTGATTTGTAGATCATATGGTAGCTGAAATCGATGACTTCAGGTACTGTTGACTTGTTTTCCTGTTTGTAAGTTTGGTGCAAGTCAATACCAACATTAATAAGCGAATCCTTGTAATAAAAAGGTAAAAAAGGATGATTTTCCGTATTACTAACAGACAGGTTCACTTGCTGAAGAAAGTTTGTAACCGGATCGATCCATATCTCCCCACGAAAGCTGCTGTTTGTATCTTTTAATGGCCTAAAAATAATTTTAAGTGTATGTTCGTCAATGTACTCCGGTTCAAGAGAATATCGCTTTTTCATCTCCTTTTCATTGAATTGTAAAGGATTAGAAGGATAATATTCATTTGATTCGGTCAGTTTCATGCTGGCTATCGCCTTCGAGGAATTCAGTGAGAGGAAATACCGTTGATCCAATTCGTCAAGAGCGACCCTGCCATTCTTAAACTTGAGGGATTCCATGTTATTCCCGAGGAAGTCTCCGTTATAGTAGCATTCCAGGAGTTCTACCGGCTCTTTATCAGCTTCGGTTTCCAGGCCAAAGTAAACCTTGGCATGGTTCTTAACATAGGAGTGCTGTAAGCTTTTTCTCAGAGTTGATAAGGCTTTGAAGAGATAGTCGTTTGAAGAGTGGATGGTAACTTCCTTCAGATCTACACTTTTCTTCTGTAAACGAACATCCGGGTTTTTCAGAAGTGAACCAGCGGGAACTGCTCCGGCATTGTAACCTATGAAAGAAAAACAGAGTGTGTCTTTCCCCGGTATGGCCTTGATAAGGAATTGCCCTTTTTCGTTTGTGATGGCGCAGGTCCGGCTTCCTTTAACAGCGATGCTGCAAAATGACAGCGTCTTTCCGGTTTCCTTATCCCTAACGACTCCTTGTACCGGTACCTGGGAATAGGCCTTGATGAAACAGATAAATACCAGCAGTATTGAAATGCTTCGCATGCTAATGATCCTGAAATAGGTGAATACTAATACCTATCTAAGATACAAAAAGCATGATTAGCAGAAAATTAAAGATTCAT
The DNA here is from genome assembly GCA_013376995.1 of Bacteroidota bacterium. Lineage (GTDB taxonomy): Bacteria > Bacteroidota > Bacteroidia > Bacteroidales > UBA4417 > UBA4417. Next base: position 241,215 of record JACAAZ010000006.1, read on the forward strand.
TCTTTTTCTTAAAACTTAATGCTTCTCAATGTATTTATCGAGTTCGAAATGCCAGAGGTCTGGATCGACAATTACAGGCCTGGTTTCTTCATTGAACAGCAGATCTACCAGGTAATGCGGTGTTTTGCCACCAATGAGCATGGAATTTACACAAGAGACGCAATAAACCACAACATCTTCTTCAGGCATTTCTGAAGCACGTTTTTTCATCTGCTCCTTAACCTGCTCAACAGGAATGAGGCCGTAGAAACTATCCCCGCAGCAACTTCCCCTGGTACGTGTTTTTAAGGGTTCAGTGAGTTGGATATTCATCCTTGTAAGAAGGGTCCTGATTGCTTCATGAACATTTTCATCCTCCCTGGTCGGGCAGGCATCCAGTATGCTCATTTTCATTCCCCTGTAATTAGGAAAAGGGAAAAAATTGCTTTCTGAAAGGATTTCCCAGAGCGAGATGGTTGAGATCCCGGAAAAATCTTTTGAGTACCGCTTGCTGCATCCCGGACAGACATTTATAATAATTGTCTTTTCAGGAAGTTTCGGGTCGTGATGGCAGCAAATATTTAACAATTTCATGTCGCCCAGGAAGGCCGTCAGGATTTTGTATATTTTATCTGCGACATCTGGTTTATACAGCATTAATGCGCAACCTGGCGCAAATGCATAACGGGGACCTTTATGGGTTCTGAGGGGAATCATTATCCTGGAGTAAGTGAGAATAAGAGTGTACGAGTTTAGTTTCCGGCTTTAGAGAAGCCTGTCAAATGTAAGGAGAGAATTCATATTATCCAGACTGAAGCCATTAAATTTCCATTCGTATTCATATGTTTTGCATTTTGTTCTGTATCTTTATATAATACAAGTTCTTATATCTAATAATATGAGAAAATTAGTTTTGATGATTTGCCTTGGGCTTCCGTTTTTCCTGCATGCCCAATCTTTCCCGCACAAATCGGTAAGCCTGGCACTGTTCAATAATGCTACGCTGCTGCCTCCCGCTTCTATAGTGGCTGTCTTTACCCAGCCCATTCATCCTGGTATTGTCGCATCCTATGAATTTGGATGGAAGGAGAAATCCTACGGGAAATGGTTCCAGAATGCAAACCTGGGATTTTTCAGCCACCGTTATGTATACAGGGCATTATTGCTCTATACTCAAGCAGGTTACCGCCGGTCGTTGGGGCACCTTACAGTTGAAGGTTCACTACATGCGGGGTACATGCATGCTTTTTTAATCACTGACAGGCTGGTTCCGCAGGATGATGGAACCTACAAGGCTAAAAAAGGATTTGGGAAGCCACAATTCATTGGAGGGGCAGGAGTTGGACTGGGATATAACCTGGGGAACAGGGAGTTGGGGAGAAGGATCTTCCTGAATTATGACCTCAGGCTTCAGATGCCGTTTGTAAAAAGCTATGTACCGCTTTTGCCAAACGGGGTTCTTTCGCTTGGTTTCCAGACACACCTTAATTAATCGTAAACCTATTCTGATAACCTGATCATCATGTATAACAAGTCAATTTTCAGAACAGCAATTCTCTTTTCTGTCATCCTGATGATGATCCAATCATGCAGGCAGGATGAGATCAAACGCCCGTCCGAGATCAACTGCCCGATCATGGATAATGCTGATTTTACAGCAAATCCCAAATCTGATCGATTCCAGGCCATTCTGAATTCTTATGTGGGGAAAGGATTGCCTGGAATTACCCTGCTGGTAAAGGATGATCATGGTTTTTACATTGGGTCGGCGGGGATGGCTGATATTAAAAAAGGTGTGAAGATGCAGCCCTGCCATATTTCAAAGATAGCCAGCATTACTAAATTCATGCTGGGAGCAGCTGTTTTCCGCCTGCAGGAAAAGGGTGTCCTGTCATTGGATGATACGATCAGCAAATACATTTCCAGTGATATTCTCAGTAAGATTGATAACGGGGATAAGCCGGTTACTATCCGCAACCTGATGAATCATACTTCAGGGTTCTATGAACTGATAAAAGATGAAGGCTTTTACCTGCAGGTTCTGAATAATCCCGGCAGGCATTGGAGCCAGGAAGATCTGCTGAAATATGTGTATGGAAAACCTGCTATGTTCTCCTTTAATCCTGTGGATACTGCGGCTTATTCAAATACCAATTATACACTGCTTAGTATGGTTGTAGAGAAGGCAACAGGTAAGCCACATTCCCAGGTGATGCATGAGGAAGTATTCGAACCGCTGGGAATGACCGACACTTACTATTTCTGGCATGATGATCTGCCTTCCGACCGGATCGCCCAGGGATACTACGACTTGTACAATAACGGGAACCTGGAAAATCTGACCAACTGGAATACCGGAAGTGGAAACGGTTACGGTGGAGTCTATTCTACGGTTTGGGATATGTACTTGTTTATCAATGCATTATTTGTTGATAAGACCTTGCTTACCCAGGCCTCCCTGAATCAGATGCTGGTCTTTCACAAGACCATTGAATCTCGCAAGCACTTAGGTGTGGCCTGTTTTAAAGATTTTATTGATATTGGAGATCCGACAAAGGACTATGCCTGGGGACACCGGGGCAGGGATCTGAGTTACAGCGCTGATTTGTTCTATTTTCCTGAGCATCATGCTATCATGTCGCTGATCGTGAATTACGGAACCGATGGGGATAGCCCGTTAAGGCCTGTTTTCAAGGAGATGAGGGATAATATTGCAAAGCTGATTGTGGAGGCGTATTGAGGGGGGAGAGTTATTCGTTATTGGTAAATAGTTATAAGTTATTGGTTTCAAGTTATTGGTAATTTGTTCGATATTCGTCGTTTAGTATTTTATCTGCCAGAGTCGGCTACCCATGGCCCTCTTCGCTACGCTCTTATCCCTTAGCCTATGCTCTTTGCCATGAGCCTTTGTGCTTTGCCCATCGCCCTTCGCGCTATGCCCTATGCGCTACGCCCTATGCGCTACGCCCTATGCGCTACGCCCTATGCGCTGCGCCCTTTGCGCTTTGCCCTTTGCGCTTTGCCCTTTGTCCTTCGCATTCCGCCCTTCGCCCTCACTCGTACTCCACCTTCGCCAGCTTCTTCACAAACTCCGGTGCCAGTGGTTCTCCTGCAAAAAAATCACCTTTATAGCCTTTTGTAAGCGCCCAGCGGTCGAGCCAGGATATTCCGTTCTTATGGAAGTAGTTATTTTCTGACAGGTAAGCTTTATCTTTCAAGGCTTGATCGAGGCTGATGAAGGTATATTGATTCCTGACAAACATTTGTGCAAGTTTATCCAGGTAATCGCCATTCAGGGCATTGGCATGGAAGAGAAGTACATGGCGGATATTGCGTCCAAAAAGCTTATTTGATTCCTTTTCAAAATAATGCAGCTTGTCCTCCATATAACTGATGTAGGTATCTCCAATTTTGTGGAGTAGAGCGGTATCCTTAGTTTTCAGGACACTGTCATAGGCGAAGGCAAAGACCCATTCAGAGTTGTCGATTGTAACGGGGGCTTCGATCAGGCCATAGGATTTTAGCCAGTTAGACAAAGAATCCGATTTTTCCCTGGTATCACCGGTGTGGAGGAAAGGCTGCCTGAAATACCTGACAGGTTTATTATACTTTTTTCCCAGTTCTCCAATTATTTGTTGCCCTTTAATTACATCATCCCTGAAAACGGAAAAAGAAACATTGTCATAATTCGGATGCGAATAAGAGTGGTTGCCCAGTTCAAAGCCTTTTGCCAGCCATTCTTCAAGTAAGGCCTGCCTGCTTTTTACCAGTTTTCCGTCAACATATAACTTATCCTCGTTCACAAAGCCTATGGCAGGGATGTGATATTTGGTAAGTGCAGAAAGAATATTTTCAGTGATTTGTTTTTGCCTGGCTGCATCATACCACGATGGCCTTTGCAGGGGGAGGTCATCAATCGTAAAACAAACCATGTTTTGCTGGGCAAACAGATAGCCGGCCATCAGCACAAAGCCAATGGAGATGAGGGTTTTCCTGAAAAAAGTCATAGGTTTACAATTGAATTTGCCTGTCGAAATAGGTGGAATAATCTCGCATTGTGCGTTCATAAGGTTCATTCAGCAGGGGGGATGAAATTAAAAAATCTGCTGTAGAACGGTTACAAGCGGTAGGAATATTGTACAGAACTGAAATTCTTTCCAGTGCTTTTACATCTACTTCATGAGGATGTGGTTCCATTGGGTCCCAGAAAAAGATAAGGATATCGATCTTGCCTTCAGATATCATGGCTCCCAATTGCTGATCACCCCCAAATGGTCCTGACTTTAGCCTGGTAAGGCGCATGGGGAAACGAAGGCCTTTTTCTGTTTCTATCTTGTTTTTCAGGGTGCTTTCTACCAGGGTCCCGGTAGTACCGGTGCAAACGAGTTCGTGGTTGATAAGGGATTCCCAGTTCCACTCTACCCATTCTACCATATCCTTCTTGCAATTATCATGTGCCACCAGGGCTATTCTTTTCGATACTTTCATATATAATTACTTTATCTCATGGATTGCCGCATTTCAGTCCTTCAGTTTCCGGTTCTTTATCCATGATTAATCCACTGCAAAGTTACGGCATCTCCCTTAACAATATCCGATTAATGATTTCTTCACATGATCACTATAACCCGGACCCGACGAATTGTTAATTACTTTTTTTGGAACAAACTGAAGAAAATGGAAGAAACTATTGTATCTTTATTCAAGTTTAAGTTATCAGTTAATTGTTATTTCTTTTTGGTAAAAATTATTATGAAGATCTCGCAAATTCATTCAAATTGCTTCATTGTCAAATATTTGGCAAATTTAATCTGTACAAAACCCGGCAGGCAGGCTTGAAACTAAAAACTGTAATTGCAATTTCAGTAAGTATTTATTTTTCTATTAACTTTTAAAAAAGGAGGTAAACAAAGTTCAAAAATTCTGTTCTGATCAAATTCATTTTTTATTATTTCAAATTCTAAATTCATTAATTATGAACACCTTACGTAACAATGTTAAATTGATTGGCCACCTGGGCCATGATCCTGAACTCCGAACTCTTGAAAAAGGGAATAAAGTAGCTTCTTTTTCTTTGGCCACAAGTGATGTTTATACTGATAAGGAAGGCAACCGCAAAGAGCAAACCGAATGGCACAATATTGTTGCCTGGGGAAATCTTGCCGAAACCTGTGAAAAATATCTCAAGAAGGGTAAGGAAGTCGCAATTGATGGCAGGCTCACATACAAAAACTGGGAAGATAAAAGTGGTGTGAAGCACACATCAGCTGAAATTATTGCCAGCGAGGTACTTTTTGTTGGAGGCAAGCCGGGAAATAAAAACTAGTGTTTTTCGATTGGTTTAGATGGGCTTCCCTGCCGGTTGGCGGGGAAGTTTTTTATTTGATAATGATTGGCCTATTCGCTATTAATTGCCGGGAACTATTCATAAGCTTAACGTAATAAACTCCTTTCGGGAATCCTTTATACCGGAACCGCCAGGTAAGAGTGGTCCGTGTCGGTTTTTCAATGGGCTGGTCTTCAAAATACGTAACAATTGTTTCGCCTTCTTCATTAAGAATCTTCATGGTATAAGCCTCCTTTTCCTTGTTTTCAAAGATAATTTCACCGGAAGCTATTCCTTCAGCATACTCAATACGCTGTGGAAGAGGCGCCAGCTTCTTACCTGTCAGCTCGGTAATAAAACTCTGCAGAGTTTTTAATTCATTTTCATTTTCCGAATATATATTGTCGGGGCTGTTATCATCAGTAATAACCCAAATGGTTTCCTGTGCTGCCTGGTCCTGGAATTTATTGTGGCCAATAAAACGCGTGAGCTTAAGGAGATTTCCGCTGGCCATGGGTCCCATAGAAAGCCTTGATTTCGAACCCGGGGAATGATCATGCATCTGGGTACACATAGCATAGATGGCAATTTTCTTTTCCTTATCCGGGAGTAAAGAGATCAATTCCTGTTGGGTGACAATCATCCTTTGCTCACTGGTATCTGCTGTTTCCAGAAAACGGCCGTTTTCCAGGATAATGCTTAATGTGCTGTGAGACTTACTCTTAAGGTGAAGGTTCAGGCATGGGCCATAGTAACTGCTCAGGAATATCCGCGAAGAATCATAAGGCCTACCGCTGATTTCCGCTGAAACAATCCCCTTCTTTAAAGCATCCTCAAGGCTAAGGGTTTCTGAATACCCTGCTAAAGAAAGGCAAAGGAATAGAAGGATTTGCAAAAATGTTCTTATGCGCATTGAATGGCTGGGTTGGTCATACCTTATAACGCATTTATGAATGAAATATTTAATGAACCCTTTATTTGCTTTTGCATCGTAACTTTGAAGAAATAACATCCGCAGTCATGTATAGAAAATTGAGTTTCATCACCTTGATGATTTTATGTTTCGCCTGCTCAACAAATCAAAATGTGCCCAAAGTGGTTCCTTCAGTCGACCTGCAGAGATATGCCGGGAAATGGTATGAAATAGCTTCATTTCCTGTCTCCTTCGAGAAAGGTTGTTCCTGTATTTCAGCTGAGTATACATTGACCGACAAGGATTATGTCAAGGTTTACAATTCGTGCAGGAAGGGCGGGCCAAATGGAAAGATAAGTTCAATTACAGGAAAGGCTTTCGTGGTTCCGGGTTCAAACAATGCCAAGCTCAAAGTTCAATTCTTCTGGCCTTTCAGGGCACCGTACTGGATCATAGGACTTGCAGATGATTATTCATGGGCTATCATTTCGGGGCCTTCAAGGAAGTACTTATGGATTTTAAGCAGGTCCAGGACTATGGACCCTATGTTATACAGCCAGCTGATAGATAAACTTAAAGCGGATGGATTTGATACCGGCAAGATTGTAAAAGCTAACCAGGAATGTGATTGATGGACTGCAACGGAAGCCTTTTTCTTTCATCTTTCAAGATATAAACCCCTTGGTTCCTGCTAACCAATAGGTTTTCAACAGAATATACTACTTATTTCTGTTCATAACTTTTTCATATATTTTGTGTTATTGCTTACGTAAACGGGCATTCTATCGTTTATTTTGTACGTATCGATATGCCTTCTCAGTAGTATCAAACTTAAGCAGACTCTCATGCCACTCAAAACTGCTTCAAAGGCCAAAAAGAAGAAAATCTTTGTACTCGACACCAGCGTTATTCTCTATAACCACAACGCTATCAATAGTTTCGATGATAATGATGTAGCAATTCCCATAACAGTCCTGGAAGAGCTCGATAATTTCAAGAAGGGGAATGATAACATCAATTTTGAGGCGCGGGAATTTATCCGCATAATCGACAAGCTTTCGGACAAGCGGACATTGAGCCGTTGGATTGCCCTGCCAAAATCCAAAGGTGGCAAGTTCAAGGTTATCATGAACGAGAACTCTGAGTTGGATGCCCGAATTGTATTTGGAGATAACAAGGCCGATCATCGGATCCTCAATGCAGCAATTTCATTGTCGGTTGAGTTTAAGGATCGAAAAGTTATCCTTGTCTCTAAAGACGTCAATCTCAGGCTGAAAGCCAAAGCCCTGAATTTGTCCGCGGAGGATTTCCTTACAGGTAAGGTGAAGGATCTTGAAGGCCTTTATACTGGCAAGACTACGATTGAAGGTCTGTCTTCTAAAGTTATCGATGGTATTTATCAGAACGGCTGGTGTGATCCGAAGGAAATTGGTATTGATCATCCTATTGCTAACCATTATTATATCCTTAAAAACACCAAGAATTCAGCCCTTGGCTTTTACAACCAGAACAGCAACCGTATCGAACGGATTGATAAGCGTCCAGCATACAGGATCATGCCGCGGAATGCTGAACAGGTTTTTGCCCTGCATGCCATCATGAACCCTGAGATAAAGCTTGTTACCTTGCAGGGCGTTGCCGGTACAGGTAAGACCTTACTTGCACTTGCAGGTGCCATGGAACAAAGACGGGATTTCAAGCAGATATACCTTGCCCGTCCTATCATACCATTAAGTAATAAGGAGATTGGCTTCCTGCCTGGAGATATCAAAGAAAAGATCGGGCCATATATGGAGCCGCTCTATGATAACCTGAAATTTATTCAGAGCCAGTATGGAGAAAAGGACAAAGAAGCCAAGGTGGTTTCGGATTCCCTGGCTAATGAGAAACTTGTGGTTACCCCATTGGCTTATATTCGGGGCCGTAGCATTTCCAATGTGTTCTTTATTGTGGATGAAGCTCAAAACCTTACGCCACATGAGGTAAAGACCATTATTACCCGTGCCGGGGAAAATACCAAGATTGTTTTCACAGGAGACATCTACCAGATAGATACGCCCTACCTGGATGCCCAGAGTAACGGACTATCCTATCTCATCGACAAGATCAAGCATCATCCCCTGTATGCCCATGTAAGGCTGGAGAAAGGGGAGCGGTCAGAGCTTGCAAACCTGGCGAATGACTTGCTGTAGGGGGCAAGGGCGCAGGGTTAAGGGCGTAGTGCTTAGAGCAAAGCGCAAAGGGCAAAGGGCTGAGATCTAAGAGCATAGGGCAAAACACAATGGCTAAGCTCATATGAAGAAGTGCCTGTACCCATTCTCAGAATTTATCTTGCCAAGTGTTAGGATAATTTGCAAAGGAGACGATTTTTTGTACATCTTACCATTTTAGCCCCCACCAACCTCCCCCGAAGGGGGAGGCT
>JACAAZ010000006.1:249954-262212 GCA_013376995.1 Bacteroidota bacterium
ATCGGGGAGGCAGGGAGGGGCCAAAGGGATTGTATACTCCTTTTCAGTAGCCGCATAACTCAACCTCTTTTCAAAAAGTTTTACTCTATGTGCTACACGCCTCACGCCAGGCCTTGTAGACTAGTTCAATTTGAAATTTAATATTTGCAATCATCCCTTTTGCATTTAATAAAAAACCCCGCCATTCACAGGCAGGGTTTCTCTTCTAAAATATTTTTACGCTATGCGCTCAGCGCTTAGCACTAAGCCCTAGAAGGGGCAGCATTCCATTTCACGTACGCGGCCTCCGCGATATCCTGGGTTAAATCCACCATTTGCGCTTCCGCCAAACATGCTGAACTGGTCAAATTCCCAGACAATCGAGATCTCATGTGAGGCACGGGCTGCGGTACGAAGGTCAGTAATAAGGTAATCATAGCTGTACATAATCTTCATCCTTGTATCCCTGCTGAAAGGTGCATTTATACCTACAGAGAAGATGGCATCATTGGCCTTGAAGAAATCAAAGGTTTGATTCCTTAGCCAAGCACCCAGGTAAACCGAAGATTTGAGGATATTCAGTCCAATGGAGTAGGTGGAGAAATCAGCTTGTTTTTCATAAATGAAACCAGGGTTGAATTTGAATGAGCCTGAATTCCGGTAAGTCCTGTAGGAAGAGGAACGCCCGCCTTCAACATCGAGTACCAGGTCGCCCTGGATAACAAGTTTGCGTGGAAGAGGTGCATTTAGTCCAAGGAATGATTCATTAGGCTGAAAAACGTGATGAACAGCAACACCAAGAGTTCCTTGAATACCAGCAATAGTAGTTCCGGTTTCGGCAAAACGGTAAACACCTCCGACTGAAAAATCGGGGTAAGTAACGCTTGCTTTTGCACTAGGTTCAAATGCTGTAGGATAAATATTTCCAAAACGGGCACTCAACTGATCAGGAAAAACCAATCCATCCCAGTTGATGGTTTTTTGAACGAACGAAACCATAAACCCAACCTGGGCTACCATGTTTTCCTGCAAAGGAACTCGCGCAGAAGTGCCTAATCCGATATTATTTGTCTTAATGAGACCTGTACCTGCTTTGTCAGAAAGAACCAATAATCCGAGGCCACCGGAACCGGGGAGTGCCCTTTCAGCAACATCCAACGAAAAGTTGTAAGTCTTGAAATCCTGGGGAATTCCAGTCCACTGATCACGGTAATTGAACCTTGCCCTAAAGCCCGGCGTAAGCCCGATATAGGCAGGATTATAATAAATGGGATTATTATAAAACTGTGAAAATAAAGGGTCCTGGGCCCTGAGTGTGCCAATTCCAGCAATTGCTGACAAAATCAACGCAACGAAAACAATGCTGCGCCTGGTGCCGGTAGAATTATTCATTGTCCTTATTTTTAGTTGCCAAAGGCAAGTACTCACTTATATAAAAGCTGATAGGCCAGTACAGGATCGATAAAATTAAGCGAATAAAAATACAACAAAATTGATTCAAATGTATTTTCATCGAATTAAAGTTACAGTTCCTGTAAATGTTTGTGGCATGTTTTCATTTTTACCAACATTGTGTCCATCCCAGTAGGTTCCATCACGGAATACAGCTTTGGCTCTCCATAAATAAACGCCCTGTGGTAAAGGATTATTATTCAATGTTCCATCCCATCCTTCAGTTGGACAACCTCTGACATCAAGTTTATCTGATGACCACATTACATTGCCCCACCTGTCGACAACTTCCATATTATACTTGGCTATACTGAGCCCTGATGGTTTGAAGAGTGTTACCCCTGAATGGGTATCATCCGGTGCAAATGCATTGGGGACATACAATCCCTTGAATAACAAGGAATAATTTAGCGTTGTTGTGTCAGAACAGTTCTGGCCATTAGATGCAATCAGCTTTACAGTATAATCGCCATCCTGGTCAAATGTAACTACCGGTTCGTCTTCATAGGAGGTTTTACCATTTCCAAAATCCCAGAAATAGTTGCTTCCATTTACGGTACCGTTATTCAGTTTAACCTTGCCCTGAACATCTTCATAGTTGTCGGTTATATTGAATACCGCTACAGGACTGGCATTGATAGCTACCTGTTGCGAGGTGGTGTCGGAACATCCATTCCTGTCAACAACGATCATCTTCGTATCAAATATTCCGGCATGCGTGAAATAGTAAGATGGATTTGGTGAAGTGGAAGCTCCTAAAGTTTGATTCTGATCACTGAAATACCAGTTCCAGGTAGTAATCTGTGTTGATGAAGAGGTATCTGTCTGATCAATGAAATAAACCGGCTTGCCTTCACAGCTATTCGACCATTTGAAGTCAGCCGCCGGCGGTGCAAAGATAGTTACCGACTTGGCTATGGTGTCATAGCATCCAATGGTGTTCGATGAAACGAGGTGCACATCAAAGTTGCCTGGATTAGCATACTGATAGGTAGGATTCCTGAGGGTTGAAGTTGCTGCGCTATTGGCAGGATCTCCGAACTTCCACATATAATCCTTGATCTGCGTGCCGTTTCCGTTGGTTGAATTTGTAAATGGTGTGGTACCACCGATACAAACATCTTTCCAGGTAAAATTGCTTGAAGGAGCTGGATTAACGCTTACCGGGCCGGTTGAAGAAGCTGTTACTGCTCCACCTACCATCTGTGTTGAAATGGTTAGTTTTACTGTGTATGTTCCGGGGGCCATATAAGTGTGTTCTACAACCTGGCTGCCTGAAGTAAAAGTATTAACCGTGTTATCTCCAAAATCCCAGGTCCAGGAAGCAATAGGAGCCTGGCAGTAGCTATGATCTACAAAATGCATGGTTTTCTTCTGGCAGATCAATGTGTCATTGTAGTCGAATGAACTGCTGATACATGGAGTTCTGCGGACAGTATCAGTAATCATATTTGTGCAGCCACCCTTGCTGATCGTGGTCAGGCTTACCATGTAAATTCCCGGGTAAGTGTAATAATGATTTACATTCGGACTGGAAGGAGAAGTGATGGTATCTGAACTTCCATCTCCAAACTGCCAGATCCACTGGTCAATGCTTGCGCCTGAAGTATGGTCAGCGAATGTTATCAGACTATCGCACTGTCCACCGATATAAGAATATGCAGCAACCGGCAGGGAGGCAATTTCAATCGACTTGAAGATGCTCTTGGTACAGTTGTGAATATCTGTTGCCTCCAGTGAAACTACGAAAGGACCTGATTTGCTGTAAGTATGTGAAGGATTTCTCAGATGTGAAATGTTGTTGAATCCGGATTCGGGTTCGCCAAAGTTCCATGTGAAGGAAATAAGGGAATCTCCAACTGGATTGAGAACGTTGCTGGTAAACCAGGTGGTTTCACCAAGGCAGGTTTGAGTGTTCTTAAGAGTAATATCCATTCCGGCAGGAATATAAACCTGCTTGATAATGGTATCAGTACAACCGGTAGCATTAGTAACAATCAATTTCACACTGAAGGTGGTATCAGTAAATCCGAATACATGAACAGGATCACGTAATGTTGAATATGTTCCCGGAGTGAATTCCCAGTACCAACCGGTAATTGCCGATTGCGGACTTGTGGACTGATCCTGGAATATAACGGAACCGTTATGGCAAGGCTCTGCAGTGTATTGGTACATTGCATTGGGTGCAGGGATTACATGGACCTGGACAATGGTAGTGGAATTACATCCTGAAGATGTTGTAACCGTGAGGCTTACATTGTAATTTCCGGCTGCAGGATAAGCAAAGGATGGATTCTGCAGGTTTGAAGTGTCGTTGGATGCAGCTGTTACACCAAAATCCCAATGCCATCCGATTATTGCCGAGCCATCAGGGCTGTAGCTGTTATCATCAAACAGTGTCAGGTTATTGCTGCAGGCTGAATTTGCGGCAAATTGGGCAACCGGCAGATTATGCACGGTAATAGTGTGCGAAATTGAACCATCACAACCTGAAGTATTCGTGATTGTTAAATTCACATTGTAATTTCCGGCAGATGGATAAAGATGGCTTGGAGATGCCATATTGGAGTGAATGGATCCGTCACCAAAATCCCAATCGTAAGCTGCTACTGAAGTAGGAGCAACAACGGATGGATCAACCTTGAACGTTACAGGTGTGCCATCACAACTTGGCTGTGAGCTCAGGAATTCTACAGTCGGCGGAGGTGTTACCGTTACTGTTTGTGATATAGTATCAGAACATCCGGTTGTATTGGTAACAACCAGGGTGACAGTATAAGCACCGGAAGCTGTGAAAAGGTGGAAAGGACTGGCCACTGTGGTGGTATTATTGTTTCCTGAAGTTGGGTCACCAAAGTTCCAGCTCCAGCTTCCGATAACTGCATTACCGGCTGCCTGTGAAAGATCCGTGAAACTGGTTGGCTGTCCGAAGCAGGTTTCGTTAAAGCTGTAAGCAGCAACCGGGGAGGCATTCACAACAATGTTGGTAGCCATATGATTTTCACAACCCGAGGATGTGTGAATAGTCAGAACCACAGTGTAAATTCCGCTGCTTGCATAGGTATAGGCAACATCCGGATTGGATGGTGCATTTACATTGGTTGTGTTGCCATCACCGAAATCCCAATGCCAGCTGGTTATGGTACCATTGCTGGCGCTTGAAATATCGTTGAACTGGATTGAGCTGTTGCTGCAGGATGGTGCGCTGTAGCTGAACTGTGCAATTGGCGCAGTACTAACCTGTACCTGGTGCACCTTAGTGTTGCTGCACCCTGTCAGGTTTGTGATCGTCAGGGTTACAGTATAGGTTCCTGGAGTAGCATAGATATGACCTGGATTCGGCGAAGTTGATGTGGTATTGTCACCAAACTGCCAGAACCAGGATGCAGTAGTAGCTGCAACAACATAACCTGAACTTACGAACATGATTGTATCATTGGCGCAACCATTGTTGTAGCTGAAGTTTACAGCAGGAGCCGGAGTGATTGTGACAGCCTTTGTAATGGTATTGAAACAACCATTTACAGAACCTGCAATCAGGGTAACCTGGTAGGTTCCTGCCTGTGAATAGGTGTGTTGCGGATTCTGAACGGATGAAGTATTCGAAGTGCCTGACAAAGGATCACCAAAGTTCCATGACCAGTTGCTTACATTACCCTGCGATTGATCTGTGAATAGCACATTCTGCGCTGCACAGGTGCCCGATGACTGGAAGTTGGCGGTCGGGCTTTGAAGAATGTTAATGGATTGGGTCTGGAAATTAGAGCAGCTGTCGTTTGTATAAACGGTCAGTGTAATATTGAAGTTGCCATAATTTGCATACTGGTGAGTAACCGTTGGATTTGCCGGGAAGTAAACGGTCTGGTTGTTTCCGTCACCGAAATTCCACTCCCAGCGAACTATATTTCCTTCAGGAGCTGACGCGCCACTGGTAAAAGTAATGGCTGATTGAGCACATGTTGGCTGCGAATGGCCGAAAATTACCGAAGGCTGCGCAATTACATGCACAGTGTGCATCATCGTACTCTGGCATCCGGAAATATCAGTTATGGTTAATGTAACCTGGTAATTGCCGGCAGTTGTATAAATATGAACAGGGTTTGAAATGTTTCCTGTTAAACCATCACCGAAATCCCAGAACCAGTTGGTTACGCTGGCTGCATTAACATTTGGAGTCGGATGGAACTGCACCGGTGAATTGGCACAATGAGCATCCGTATAGAAATCAGCTACTGGTTTTGGTGTGATGCTGATGGTCTTTATCAGTGTGTTTGAACATCCGTTGATCGTGTGAACTGTCAGGCTAACCTGGTAGTTGCCACTGTTAGCATAGGTGTGCTGCGGATTCTGAAGGTTTGAAGTGTTGTTCCATCCGGTAATAGGATCACCGAAATTCCACTCCCATCCTGAAATCGTTCCGGTACCTCCCAATTGTGAAAGGTCATTGAACTGTACTGGATTGTTCTGGCAGGTATTGAGGGCTTCAAAATTCACTGTAGGAGCCGGATCAATCACCAGCATTTGGGTTGCAATAGCTGTGCAGCTATCACTTGCAGTAATGGTAAGGGTTACCGTGTATGTGCCTGATGTAGTATAGGTGTGATCTGTATCAGGATTAGCAGGGAAATTGTAGGATTGCTGGCTTCCGTCACCGAAATCCCAGGTCCAGTTTACGATATAACCTGCATAAATATTGGATACATCATTGAAATCAACTGGTATCCCTTTACAATGCTGTGCAGAAATATTGAACTGGGCAACTGGTAACGGATTTACAACTATGGTCTTTTTCTTGAATGAAGTACAGCCATTCAGGTCAGTTACAGTAAGTGTAACCTGGTAGCTTCCCGGTGCAAGGTACATATGAACCGGTGATTGGATGTAACTGTATCCGCCATCACCGAAATCCCATGCCCAGCTTGTGATACTGCTGACATTCATAACGGAAGGATCCGGAGCGAAATAAGAGAGGTCATTCACACAGGTATGCTGGTGAGTGAAATCTACGGCCAATCCCGGGAGGATAACCACCGACTTGACAATGGTATCTGTACAATTATTGAAATTTCGGGCAACGTGAGTTACCTGGTAAGTTCCTGGAGCACTGAAAAGGTGCATTGGATCCTGCTGGTCAGAGTAATTATTAACTCCGGTAGCCGGATCACCGAAATCCCACCACCACTGGACTACATTACCGGTTCCATTTGCATTGGAAGCATCATGGAAATTAGTGTTGAGCCCGTTACAGCTACTGGTATAGGTAAAGTTTGCAACCGGGGCGGCAATGATCTGAACAGCCTGTGTAACTGAAGCTATACATCCGAATGAATTTGTAACGATAAGGATTACATTGAAGTTTCCTGCTGTATCATACAGGTGGATAGTGTTCGGGTCATTCGGGAAGATGATCGTATCATTGGGAGTGCCATCACCATAGCTCCATACCCATTGGGCTATATTGCCAAGCAGGGTATGCGACAGGTCTGTAAAATGAACTGGTTCATTTGAACAGCTATGTGGATCAGCAGTGAAGAATGCAACCGGTAACTGGGACACATAAATCTGGTGGATATTGGTTCTCAGGTTGCCTGTTGTATCTGTAATTGTAAGTGTTACTGTATAGTATCCAACATTGGCATAGAAATGAGACGGGTTCATTACTGTTGATGTGGTGCCATCTCCGAAATTCCAGTTCCAGTTTGCTACTGCTCCAACATTGGTTGCGGTTGTATTTACACTGAATGGAACAGGTTGACCTTCACAGGTTGGGCCCCAGGTAAAATCAACACCAGGGCTGGCAGAGAAAAACAGTGTCATGGTATCGGTAACTGCAGTACATGGAGCATTACCATTGACGCTAAGCTGAAGGACCACATGTCCCTGTGCATAATCAAATGCACTTGGATAGTAGGTTGGATTCAGAATGCCGGCATTACTGAATGTTCCACTTCCAAAAGTTGTCCATTGAACCGTGGTGGAATTGGGCGCTGTTGCTCCAATAACATCATAATTACAAATGTTGCAAATTGTTGCATCCGGGCCTGCATTGGCAAGTGGAGCCTGGATAATGGTCAGGACCTTGCTGTCAGTTACATCTGAACATGGAGGATTTGAAGCCGTAAGCGTCAGGATAACTGAACCATTTGCGATG
This sequence comes from Bacteroidota bacterium, assembly GCA_013376995.1. Classification (GTDB taxonomy): domain Bacteria; phylum Bacteroidota; class Bacteroidia; order Bacteroidales; family UBA4417; genus UBA4417. The sequence continues at coordinate 257,540 of JACAAZ010000006.1, forward strand.
TCAGAAGCACTTGGAATATAGGAAGTAAGGACAGCATTCGGATTGGTGAAAATACCCGTACCTGAAGTTGTCCAAACCAGTGAGTCATAATCTACAGCTGTTGCATCATTGATCAGATAGACATCGGTTGAGCATACCTTATCGTCAATTCCTGCATTGATAACAGGGATACGCTTGATCGTTAGGATAGCCTGGTCAATCACAGAGCCGGTACAGGGAGAAATTGCATTTCCTGTTAGGGTTAAAGTGACTGTCCCTGAAAGAATATCGGCAGCGCTCGGAGTGTAAGTAGGAGAAACAGTGTTTGCATTGGCAAACGTTCCTGTTCCGGAAGTAGTCCAAACGAGAGTAGAGTAAGATGAGGCCGAGGCGCCACCGATTGTTACAGATGTATTTTGACAAATTACCATGTCTGGCCCGGCATTAACTACCGGCATGGAAATAAAGGTTAGTTTTTTGGAATCAGAAACAACACCGCAACCGGAATTCGATGCAGTAAGGGTAAGGATCACGGAACCTGCTACGAGGTCAGCTGCACTTGGTGTATAGGAAGGTGTCAATGTGGTTGCATTGATCAGTGTTCCGGTTCCTGTTGAGGTCCAGATCAGGCTTGCATAATGAATTGCTGTAGCATCATTCACGGTATAGGTAGCGCTCATGCAATTGCATGCATCTGCTCCGGCATAAACAACCGGGGTCTGATCAATGGTCAGAATGATAGTGTCTGTTGCAGGTGCCGGGCATGGATTGAGCGGGTTACCGGTAAGGGTCAGAACTGCAAATCCATTGGTAATATCAAGTGCTGAAGGGGTAAAGGTCGGGGTAAGGGTGTTTGCATTTGCCAGCGTACCGGTTCCTGTAGTTACTGTCCAAAGTATTGAGGCCACATTGGAAGAAGTTGCACCGGTTAAGGTATATGGGTTGGTACAGATATGGGTTCCGGTTCCTGCATTTACTTGTGGCAACTGGGTAATGCTCAGGACCATCTGGTCAAGGATGGTTGTACAGGATGGTAATGCATTTGCAGTCAGGGTCAGGGTTACAGATCCTGAAAGAATATCAGCCGTTGAAGGAATATAAACCGGGTTCACAACAGATGAGTTTGAGAAAATCCCGGTTCCTGAGGTTGTCCAGCTTACAGTTGCGAAATTGCTGGCAGATGCGCCTGAAAGAATATAGGTAGTGTTCTCGCAGATGGAAGCATCAGGTCCTGCATTGACTGCCGGTGCCTTGTTGATATTCAGGATGAAAGAATCTGTAATTGTTCCGGTGCAAGGTGCAAGAGCATCCACACTCATTGTAAGGATTACACTTCCAGCTGCAATATCAGCAACACTTGGTGAATAGGTTGGGCTGACGGTATTGCCGTTGGTGAATGAACCCGTTCCTGAACTTGTCCAGTTAAGGTTCGTAAAGAAAGAGGCTGTGGCAGCAACTACGTTCATCACATTGCCTTCGCATAAAAGTGTATCCGGACCTGCGTAAATCTGCGGCTGACGGGTTATGCTTACTACCTTTTGATCCGAAACTGATGGACAAGGGGTATTCCCATTTGCAGTCAGAGTCAGGGTTACTGATCCTGAAATAACATCTGCTAATGAAGGAGTATATACCGGGTGTAAAATGTTGGTGCTGGAAAAAGCTCCGCTTCCTGAAGTGGTCCAAAGGAGGGAGCTGTAGTTGGCTGCAGTAGCATCCAACGTTGTAACTATCGATCCTTCACAGATGTTGATATCAGCTCCTGCATTAACCAGGACTGTTGGTGTGATGTAAAGGATCATGCTGTCAGAAATCGTAGCCGTACATGGTGCAATCGGGAAAGCTTTCATCACAAGGGTAACGCTACCGGCTGCAACATCTGCCATGCTTGGGGTATAGGTTGCAGTGAGTGAATTACCTGAAACAAAGGATCCGGATCCCAGTGTCGACCATATTACTGATGCGTAATTTGTGGCAGTGGCACCGCTGAAGGTATAGGAACTACCTGCACAAATAGTGTCATTGGGGCCTGCGGATGCTGTTAAGAACGGATGGAAGGTCATAACCGTCACATCGCTGATCACGTTCATGCAGGGTGCAATACCGTGGATGGTCAGGGTAAGGTTCACAGATCCAGCTGCAAGGTCAGCTGCTGATGGAACATAGGTAGTAACCAGGCTGGTTGAATTCAGGAAATTACCTGTACCTGAAGTCGACCAGAGCATTGTTGTGTAATTGCTTGCTGTGGCTCCGGATACTGTATAATCACCATTCTGGCAAACTTCAATATCTGGTCCGGCATTTACAACCGGAGCAGGTGTGATATTGATCAATAAAGTATCCGAATTGATGGATGAAGCACATGCACCACTTCCCGCTACATTGAGAACCAAAAGCACTGAACCATTGGTAATATCAGCTGCTCCAAAAGTGTAAACAGCATTCAGGATAGAAGGATTGTTGAAAGTTCCTGTGCCTAATGTCACCCAGGTGGTAGTTCCTGCAAAGCTGGCGGTTCCGTTGAGTGGAACAGTCAGGTCTGAACAGGTTGAAATATCTGCACCTGCGTTTACAGTAGGCAGATGATCGATCGTTGCATTTCCTGTCATGAATACACTGCATCCGCTGGCCAGGTTCATTGCCTTGATGGTGTAAACACCAGCAATCTGAAGTCCGAAGGTCAGAGGGCTACCTGTGCCAGGAAGGGTAATTCCTGTTGAAATTCCATCTTTGTATAAGGTGTAATCAGTGCCCAATTCTGATCCGTCAAGGCCAACTATGGCTGAAGCGCAGATCATACCGGCAGGTATTACGTTAAAGGCTGTGGGCATTGCCATCAGGTCGCAGGAACCAACCATGCTTACCTGGCAACTTGATGATCCACCAATAGCTAGTATAGTATAATTTCCGGTGATAAACTGTGGCCCGAAATTCAGGGCGCTTCCTGTACCGGCAAGTGTATCAGCATAGAATGTTCCGTCAATAACCAGGACATAATTATAACCAACTGCTGATCCATTCAGGCTTATGCTGGTTCCGGCACATTGAATTCCTTGTGGAACAAGCGTATAAGCAAGAGGAGCAGGTTGCAAATTAGCCGAGCCATTCATGGTAGTCGGGCAACCGTTTAATGTACTTATTCCGGTTACTGTGTAAGTTCCGGTAATGTTAATCACTCCGAAACTGATAGCTGAACCGGTCCCTGCAATAGGAGCACCGATACTGACAGTACCGTTTCTCCATAACTGGTAATTTACACCAACTTCAGAATTGTCGAGACCAATGGTAGCGCCAACACAGCTAATGCCTGCAGGTGTCACATTGTATGCAGTAGGAGCAAGCATAATAACGCAGTTGCCGATCATGGTCGACTGGCATGATGCTACGGTCGAATAAGCAAGTATGGTATAGGTTCCTGAAATCAAAGGTGCACCGAAATTCAGGGTGGCACCGGTTCCTGGCAATGTATCAACCGGGAACAGGCTATTCCTCATTAGAACATAATTCATTCCTAATTCCGAACCATTTAGGGTGATGATCGTTCCCGGGCAATGATTCCCGGTAGGAACGATTGAAAACGCCAGTGGCAATGGGTATAGGGTGATGGTGCCATTCATTACGGAAATGCAATTATTTCCGTTCGAGGCTTCAACCGTATAAGTACCGGGTAAAAGCTGCGGGCCGAAACTCAAGGCTGATCCGGTTCCTGCCAAAGGAGCACCTATGTTCAAAGTTCCATTGCGACGTAACTGGTATGTAACTCCAATATCAGAATTGTCAATGCCAATGGTTGCTCCGACACAATCAATACCTACAGGTGTGAGATTGTAAACTGTTGGAGCCTGCTGAATGGTTGAAGTCCCAAACATTGTTGCCGTGCACATGGTCAGGGTATTATAGGCGATGACCGTATAGGATCCCGTTGTGAACTGCGGGCCAAAGGTGACAGAAGAACCTGTTCCGGGAATGGTATCAACATGGATCGAATTATTCAGGACAAGGATATAATTTACATTCAGTTCCGAACCATTTACCCCAAGGCTTGCACCCATGCAATTCGCACCGGCAGGGGCAATTGTGAAAGCAACCGGTAATGGGTTAACAACTACGCTGCCTGTCATATTGTTACTGCAGCCATTGCCTGAAGTGGCAACTACTGTATAGGTTCCAGGTAGCGACTGAGCGCCGAAACTAATAGCAATGCCAGTTCCAACTACAGGAGCACCGATGTTGATGGTACCATTCAGGCGAAGCTGGTAGTTAACTCCTATTTCAGAATTAACCAAGCCTATTGTCACTCCGACGCAGGAAGAGCCATTGGGTGTCATTGCATAGGCCAGCGGAGAAACCTTGATAACGGAATTGCCATTCATTGTTGATTGGCAGCCTGTGGTAGTATTGTATGCATTTACAGTGTAAGTTCCTGGAGTAACCTGCAAACCAAAGTTAATCGGACTTCCGGTTCCTGGGATGGTATCAATAAGCAATACACCGTTCAGGACCAGGATATAATTAACTCCCAATTGTGATCCGTTAAGTCCTATAACTGTATTTGTGCAATTTATGCCAGTTGGAAGTACATCAAAAGCTATTGGCAATGGGTTAACCACAATCGAACCATTCATATTTGAAGTACATCCGTTAACACCGGTTGCAATAACTGTATAAGTTCCCGTAAGCATCTGTGCTCCGAA
>JACAAZ010000007.1:0-219622 GCA_013376995.1 Bacteroidota bacterium
CTGGTATTACCTGAGAAGATGGAATAGGTGAGCGTCTGACCAGCATCCGGATCCGAAGCAACTACTGTTCCTACCGAAGTTCCGTTGGCTGAGTTTTCAGCAACAGTAAATGTCTGGTTAGCAATAACCGGAGACTCATTGACATTGGTAAGATTAACACTAATGATAGCTTGGCTGGTAATTGTACCTGGTCCATTATCCTGGACATAAATTACGAGAGTAAAAACAGGATTTGTTTCAAAGTTCAGAATTGTTGAATTGGCGACTGTTAGAGCACCTGTTGCTGAATTGATTGCAAAAGCCCCGCTGCTATTTCCTGAGTAGATTGAATAGGTTAGAGTTTGTCCTGCATCCGGATCAGAAGCCACAATATTTCCGACAGTTGTGCCATTTGCTGAATTTTCTGCTATTGAAAATGTTTGATTAGCAATTAGAGGAGCTTCATTTACATCTGTTAGATTCACAGTTACATTTCCCTGACTTGACAACGTCCCAGTCCCATTGTCCTGTACTTTTACTACCAAAGCAAATGGAGGTTGAACCTCATAATTTAAGGTTGATGGATTGGCTACCACAAGAAGCCCCGTTGTAGCTCCAATGGTGAACGTACTTCCCGTATTTCCTGAAAGTATTGAATAACTCAAAGTTTGACCTGCATCAGGATCGGAAGCTACAACTGTTCCAACCGTAGTACCTGCTGCTGAGTTTTCAGGCACAGAAAGTGTTTGGCTGCCTATGATTGGAGCTTCATTTACATTAACAAGATTAATTGTTACAGTTGCCTGATTGCTCATTGGTCCTGCACCGTTATCCTGTACTTTTACTGTTAAAGGGAAGCTTGGAGTTGTTTCGTAATTCACTGCCGTAGAATTGGCGACTGTGATAACTCCGGTAGAGGCACCAATTGTAAAAGCGCCGTTGGTATTTCCTGAGACTATTGAGTAGGTAAGTGTTTGTCCTGCATTGGGGTCGGAAGCTACCACAGTTCCAACAATTGTTCCATTGGGACTGTTTTCATTTATTTGAAAGTTTTGAGGAGCGATAACAGGGGCAAGATTTCCACTGATATTAACATATTCGAAAGCACCTAAATCGGGAGCTGAGCCACTATATGAAATTCCAACATCAATTCCTGCATCAATCAAACCTGAACTTGATGCTAAATGCAGGAAGGTCAGAACCGGTAAGCTGCCATCAGCTTGCCTTGGGCCATCCATGCCGACTGAAGAAACCGATACAAAATCTGAATTGGTAACTGTAATAATCGGACTTCCACTAGCTCCAAATGTATTATGGTCAATTATATTACCACTTCCTAAGAATATAGAATTTGACACATCTCCATAGGCTATATTATTCCTAAAAATATGTGCTTTATTCTCAACAATGTCAAAATCAAAGCCTCTGGCGCCATTACTGTAACTGACATCATTATAGAAATAAGCTATCGCATGGCAAAAATTCTGTGTATACCCCCTCATTCTGTTTTGAAAGGATAGGCAATTGGTTGTTTTTCGCTTAAGTACATCATAAACACCGGTTTCACCATATTTGTATCCATTTCCATCACCGCCTGTTGTAACTCCGTCTTCCCGGTATCCATTTTTAAATGACCAGCAATTATCAAATTCCACTAATCCATTACTCATCCAGGTATCATATCCATCGTCAGCATTTGACCATGAACGGCATCCTCTTATGACATTGGAGGCTCCTGTGATTGCAGCACCATTTATGGATGATATCTCAAATCCGTCACCATCACCATAAGGTGTGGCACTATAAGGATCATAATTATTATGAAAATCACAATTAAGCACTAAGTTGCCTTGGGAATCGTGGGCTATCCCCATGCCATGGCCATTGTGATGACTATGCAGATTCTCAAATATGCAGTAATTTACATTATCTGCAAATAAGCCTCTCCAGATAGTTGTGGTACCAGAAGGCTGAGGAAATCCAGTTATTTCTATACCTTTTATATATATGTAGTTAGCTACATTCAAATTTATTCCTGATGGCAACCCGGAATAGCTGTATGTAGCTCCTTTCGTAATTATTGGAATTTCACCAGGGTAGTTCCAGATATTAATATAATGACCGGAAGAACCACTTTTGTTGCGCATATCCTGCATCATGGTATACACATAAGTGCCACCGCGCATATAAATCGTATCACCTGCTGAAACAAGTGTCCATGCCTTATTTAAAGTGAAAAAGGGAGAAGCTAATGATCCAGGATTCGAATCTGATCCCGTTGGCGATAAATAATACTTAGTAGCTGATAATGAGGTGAAAGAGAATAAAAAGAAAATAATAAAGGCTAGCTTACCGTAAACTATTATCCTAAGACCTGCACATTGATGAACTCTGCTGTAAGTATTTCTATCATAGGATGATATAAATTTCAGCAATTCCCCTTTATTACGAGTAATACAAGTTTTCATGGTAGAAACGGTAGTAAGACGAGTAGTGTAACCTAGGTAAGTAGTTGAAAATGTTTAATCTAGATAAAGAAAGGCCAAATCCGACTAAAACATTCAATACATTAATCGCTGGATTATGAAAAAGGTTATATCATATTTAACTATTTACATTAATTTAGACGAGATTCAAATAAACTGATAGACAATATAGTAAAATGTATTCTATTAAGCAATACCAAATCAGTGAAAATGATACGTTGCTTTCGTGCGATGGATTTTTCGTCCGAATGAATAATCAAGTTGGATTCTGGGCAAAGACCTTTATGACAAATTGAATTTCTGAGCCAGTCTAACCGGATAAGTCTTAATTTTTCTGGAGAGAGGTTAGGTAAGTTGAATTTCAACTTTGACTCAAGGATAACAAACGGCGGATAAACCCGGCAGGACTTAAGATACCTGGATGCTTTTAATGTTTAAAGTGTTCGGACTTTTAGCAGTTGATGTATAAACCACCTGTAAGAGATTGCGGTCAAGATATTAGCAATGAGCATGAAAGAACAGGATGCAGAGTTCTGATAAATTATAGCTCCTTGAAATCGAATATTGAAAGCAGCATTATGGCTTTAACAAAAAACAGGTAGACATTTGTCTACCTGCACATACATTAATTGGGAATCATCCTATTGAAGAGAAAGTTTTTTTACAAACTTATAGTTTGAGTACCGTATCTCCACAAAATAATATCCTTTAGAGAATTTGGATAAATCTAACTGGAACTTATTTGTAGCATTAATTGCGTTATTTGCTAGCATTTTACCGGATTCATCAAATACTGTAGTAGTTACCCCATCAACCTGTTCAGTGCCTAGTTCAACATTAAAGATGCCTGAAGATGGATTAGGGTAAACCAATGGATCATTTATTATTGAATTGATGGATAGGTTTTTGTTTTGTACGCCATCGGCCATAATTTTATTAATTCCAACTTCTTTAGTATCAGAAATAAGGCTTTTTTCGCCAACAGATCCAATTATTGTGGATGCCCCATTTCCATCAGTAAGTTCAATAACATCTTTTAAAGCAACAACGATGTTTGCCTGGCTCCCTAAAGGGGAAAAGTAATTGTCAACAACCCTTATTCCCAAAGTAAAACTGGGAGTTGTCTCATAATCTAGCGCAAGGACATTGGCTACGGTAAGCGCTCCAGTCGCACCATTAATCGCAAATGCTCCATTGGTATTGCCAGAGAGTATTGAATAGGTCAGTGTTTGACCCACATCAGGATCTGTAGCTACAACATTTCCAACAGCAGTTCCATTTGGAGAGTTTTCATTGATTGAGAAACTTTGATCACTAATTATAGGTGCTTCATTCACATTAATCAGATTCACAATGATAGCACCCTGGTTAGTCAGATTACCTGTTCCATTGTCCTGAACTTTAATAGTAAGCGCAATGGTAAGTATTACCTCGTAATTCAATGCAGCTGAGTTTGCAACAGAAAGTACTCCAGTTGTTGAGTTGATAGAAAAAGCTCCTCCTGTATTCCCTGCTAAAATGCTGTAAGTCAAAGATTGGCCTGCATCCGGATCGCTAGCCAATACTGTGCCTACAATTGTAGAATTAGGAGTGTTTTCATTGATGTTAAAATATTGTGTTGCTATTACCGGCGGTTCATTGAGATTAATCAGATTAACAGTAATTGTAGCTTGAGAACTTAAACTGCTGGTGGCATTATCCTGAACCTTAACTACCAGCGAAAAGGAAGGCGTAACTTCAAAATTCAAAGCTGTTGAATTTGCTACTGTTAGCAATCCGGTTGTTGAATTTAGGGTAAATGTTCCATTCGTATTTCCTGAAAGAATGCTGTAGGTCAAAGTCTGACCGGCATCAGGATCCGAAGCTAAAACAGTCCCCACATTTGTACCATTAACAGAGTTTTCATTAACCGAGAATGTTTGATTGGCGATTACCGGGGCATGGTTACTTTGTGTCACATTGATTGTTATTGCTGCACTGGAGAATAGGTTTCCTGTACCATTATCCGTGACTTTCACAGTCAGGTTGAATACAGGATTGATCAGGTAATTTATTGCTGTTGAGTTATTCACAGTGATAAGCCCGGTTGCAGTGTTTATTGTAAAAGAAGTGCTGACATTCCCTGCTGTTATGGCATAAGTTAGTGTTTGTCCGGCATCGGGATCAGAAGCTATGACTGTTCCAACCGGAGCGTTGTTGGCTGATCCGGTTGCAATGCTAAAGGTCTGATTAGCAATGATCGGGGGCTCATTTACATTGGATAGCAGTACGCTTACAGTAGCCTGAGTGCTCAGTGGGCTTGTACCATTGTCCTGTGCATTAACAATGAGGGAAAAGGATGGAGTAGTTTCAAAGTTGAGAGCGGCAGAATTAGCTACTGTCAGTAACCCGGTAGATGAGTTAATGGCAAATGCATTATTGGTGTTTCCTGAGAGTATTGTAAAAGTAAGAGCCTGGCCTGCATCCGGATCAGTTGCCGCTACAGTACCTAAATTAGTTCCGCTGGCTGTGTTCTCAGCAATTGTGAACGACTGATTATTTATAACAGGAGGTTCATTAACATCAGTCAAATTGACCGTAATTGAAGCTTGGTTTGAGAGAGTGCCAGTGCCATTATCCTGTACCTTGATAACAAGCAAGAAAACGGGTGACACTTCATAGTTTAAAGCGGTAGAATTAATAACTGTAATCAATCCAGAAGTTGCATTTATAGAGAAAGCTCCATTTGTATTTCCTGAAAGGATGGAATAAGTCAATGATTGTCCGGCATCGGGATCATTAGCGACTACCGTTCCGACCGAAGTACTGTTGGTGGTATTTTCAGCTATGCTGAAACTCTGGTTTGCGATTACCGGCGGCTCATTTACGTTGATGAGGTTTACAGTCATATTCGCCTGCGATATTAAACTTGGACTGCCATTATCCAGAACTTTGACCGTTAAAGAAAAAGTTGGAATGAATTCAAAATTTAATGCCGCGTAGTTTAAAACTGTTAATGCTCCAGTGACAGAATTAACAGCAAAAGCTCCATTAATATTGCCCGATACCAGCACATAGGTCAATACCGATCCCGCATCAGGATCAGAAGCCACAATAGTACCTACAACTGTGCCATTGCCTGAATTTTCGGCTACTGAAAAGGATTGATTTGCTAGAATCGGGGCTTCATTAACATTGGTTAAGCCAATGGCAACTGTCGCTTGGTTTGATAGTGCCGTAGTTCCGTTGTCCTGTACTTTTATTACTAAGCTGAAACTAGGTGTTGATTCAAAATTTAGTACTGTGCTGTTGCTTACTGTTATGTTGCCGTTAGAGGAGTTTATCGCAAAGGCACCATTTGTATTACCGGATAGTATGGAATATGTTAATGCTTGTCCGGCATCGGGGTCTGTAGCTACTACGGTTCCTACAGAAGTTCCGTTGGCAGTGTTTTCAGCAAGTGTAAATGACTGGTTGGAAATTACAGGAGCTTCATTCACGTTTATCAGGTTCACTACAACTGTTGCCTGGCTGCTCAGTGGACTCGTTCCGTTATCTGTAACTTTAATGATCATTGTAAAAACCGGAGTAACTTCAAAGTTCAAGCCATTTGGGTTATTTACAGTTAAAACACCGGTTGCAGGATTCATTATAAATGTTCCGTAAAGATTACCTGAAACAAAGGAGTAAACAAGAGATTGTCCTGCGTCAGGATCACTGGCAATGATGTTTCCAACTACAGTACCATAGATGGAATTCTCGTTGATGGAAAATGTTTGATTGGCAATTAAAGGAGCTTCATTGACATTGAGGAGATTAACCGTTATTGTCGCTTGAGAACTCATAGTCATTGGACCATTATCCTGCACTTTTACTATCAATGAAAAGGTGGGAAGCACTTCATAATTGATTGCCTGGGTATTTGAAACACTCAGCACTCCGGTAGCAGCATTAAGACTAAAGGCATTGTTGGTATTACCTGAAAGAATAGAGTAGCTTAACGACTGACCTGCGTCGGGATCAGTGGCGATTATTGTTCCTACAGTCGTGCCATTTGGGGAATTCTCATTAATGGCAAAAGTCTGGTTGCTAATAACAGGCGCGTTGTTGCTTTGCAATACATTTATGGTAACAGTAGCATTAGAAAACAGATTACCGGTACCATTGTCAGTAACTTTAACTGTAAGGTTAAATATTGGATTTGATTGATAGCTTATTGAGGTGGAAGATGAAATGGTTAATGCACCAGTGGAACTGTTGATGGCAAATGCTGAACCTGTATTCCCTGTAGTTATGCTATAGGTTAAAGTTTGACCGGCATCAGGATCGGAAGCAACTACAATCCCAACTTGTGTTCCATTGGCAGCTCCGGAAAGGGCACTGAATGATTGATTTGCAATTACAGGGGTTTCATTAACATCAGTAAGCATTACGCTTATGGTCGCCTGGCTGGATAAATTACCTGTACCATTATCCTGAGCATTTACAATCAAGGAGAAAATGGGGTTTACTTCAAAATTCAGGACTGAAGTGTTTGCAACCGTTAATGCCCCGGTTGTGGAGCTTAGGGTAAATGCACCTCCGGTATTACCTGATTGAATTGAATATGTCAGCGTTTGACCGGCGTCAGGGTCGCTTGCAACGACTGTCCCAACCAAAGTGCCGTTAATACTATTTTCGGCAATCGAAAAACTCTGATTTGCAAGCACTGGTGGTTCATTAAGGTTGATCAAGTTTATTGTTACAATGGCCTGGTTGTACATAACAGGGTTTCCATTGTCAATAGCTTTGACAGTCAGGCTAAAAGTTGGGAGAAGTTCAAAATTTACAGCAGAAGAATTAAGGACAGTAAGGACTCCTGTGGTTGTATTAAGTGAAAAAGCGCCGTTAACATTTCCGGAAACTAAAATGTAACTCAGGGATTGCCCCGCATCAGGATCTGAAGCTACAACAGTTCCAACTACTGTCCCATTGGAAGAATTCTCATTCAGGGTAAAGGATTGGTTGTTGATAACAGGAGCATGATTGGGACTCTGAGTAATATTCACAGTAATTACAGCACTACTTGTCAAATTGCCAGTGCCATTATCGGTTACTTGAACTGTTAAGCCAAATACCGGAGTTGTTAGATAGTTTACAACTGAAGTATTGACTAGGGTTATCAATCCTGTAATACTATTGATTGAAAAAGCTGTATTTGTATTTCCTGAGGTTATTGCGTAGCTTAGGATTTGTCCTGCATCCGGATCAGTAGCTATGACTGTCCCAACCGAAGTTCCATTTGCAGAGCCTGAGATAACGCTGAATGTTTGATTATTGACTACAGGCGGCTCATTAACATTTCCAAGGGATATTGTCATAGTTGCCTGAGCACTGAGTGGACTGGAGTAATTATCCTGAGCTTTTACTACAAGATTAAATGTAGGCGTTGTTTCAAAATTAAGCGCAGTAGAATTTGATACCGTTATTAATCCTGATGAAGCATTAATACTGAACGCATTGTTACTGTTCCCCGAAAGAATGGAATACGACAGGGATTGACCTGCATCCGGATCTGAAGCTACAACTGTTCCTACGGAAGTTCCGTTTGCAGAATTCTCATTTATGCTGAATGACTGGTTAGCTAAAATAGGAACTTCATTTACATTTATCAGGTTAATTGTAATGGTTGCTTGAGTACTCATGCTTGGACTTCCATTGTCCTGCACATATACTACTAAGGGAAAGGCTGGTATTGCTTCAAAATTTAAAGCTGCGCTGTTGTTAACTGTAAGTTGACCTGTTGTAGAATTGACCGAGAACGCGTTGTTCACGTTTCCTGAAAATATGCTAAATGTAAGTGATTGCCCAACATTCGGATCTGAAGCCACAAGTGTTCCAACGATAGTTCCATTTGCACTGTTTTCATTGATTTGAAATAGTTGGTTTCCCATAACTGGTGCCTGGTTGGTGCTTCCACTTGTTGATGAATACTCAAACGCTCCGAGGTCAGGGGCGGTTCCATTATAAGGAAGTCCCACATTTGTACCAGCATCAATCAAATCCGAATTTGACACAAGATGCATGAAATTGAGAACCGGTAGAGATCCATCTGCTTGTCTCATACCGTCCATCCCAATTGATGAAGTTGAGGCAAAATCAGAACTGTTTACAGTATAAGCAGTATTAGGACTACCACTAAGGAGGAATGAATTATGATCCACTATTGACTGTGCTGTGAAAATCGGAATATTCGCATCATTAAGAGAAATATTATTCCTCATAATGTTAGCTGTTGTCCCTGTAAAGAAATCGAAACCTCGGCCTGTCTTATTGTTGTAACTAACACTATTATATATGGCAATTACACAAAGAGCTAGATTTTGATTAAAACCCCGGACCCTGTTTTCAAAAGAAAGGCAATTATTTAATGTTCTCTTAATCAAGCTGCTGGCAGCTGTCTCACCAAATTTAAATCCATTGCCATCACCACCCGTTGTTATCCCATCTTCTTTATATCCATTCCAAAATGACCAACAATTATCAAAATTTATCGTCCCGTCACTCATCCAGCAGTCATATCCATCATCAGCATTTGACCATGAACGACAACCTTTAATGAGGTTTGGTGCACCTGTTATTGAAGCACCGTTTAAGCTTGATATTTCAAGCCCGTCTCCATCTCCATAAGGTGTAACACTATAAGGGTCATAATTATTATGAAAATCACAATTCAGCAATAAGTTGCCTTGCGAGTCATGAGCAAGGCCCATACCATGACTATTGTGGTGACTGTTCAAATTTTCGAAAATGCAGAAATTAACATAATCAGCAAATATTCCTCTCCATAGGTTAGTGTTTCCAACTGGTTGAGTGAACCCAGTTATTTCAATTCCTTTAAAATGGATATAATTGACATAATTTAGATAGATTCCAGATGGGACACCAGTATATGAATAAGTTGAGCCTTTGGTTAATATTGGAACTTCTCCCGGAAATGCCCAGATTTTTATCAGATTTCCGGCAACCCCACTTTTATTCCGCAAATCTTGCATAACAGTGTATTGGTAGGTTCCTCCTCTTAAATAAACGGTATCTCCCGCAGAAAGATATGTCCATACTTTATTCAGGGTAAACCATGGAGATTGAATAGTGCCGGAATTGCCATCATTTCCAGCAGGTACAGCCGTACTGGGCGCCAGGTAATATTTTGTGGCGGAGGCTTCCGTAGTTATAAAGAATAAACTGAATAGCAGAAATACAAAAAATAATAAAGAAAAATCACCTGTCTTCTTTATTAGCGATTTCAGTAAGTTTATTCGGGATGGAGTAGGACTTGCAACACTACTGTATAGTGATAAATTTGTAATCTTAGTCTTCATATGAGTTTCGGGAAGTAGATTTACTGCTGATTATTTGGGTATTTGGGGCTTTAATTGTGAAACTTAAAAGTCTTTTGATGAACATGGGCCCAGGCAATATCATAAGAACTCCCGGGTGTGCAATGGCTACAAGCTAGTGCACAGTTCTCATCACTTCCAATGAAGTGATCATTAAATACTCATGAATTAGTTGTGTCTGTCGTTAGGATACTGCCTTGGTGTCTCACCAACAAAAAAAACAGCTTCAAAGTTGCGTTCAATCTACTCAGATATACTAGTGAGAAGGGTTCTCCCGAATAAACTGAGTATTGTTGGTTTACCCAACAAATTAGCCAAAAATTATAGAGAGGTAGAGTATTAACTGGCTCAATGTGAGCAAGATAAAACCAAAACTTATCTTAAGGCTAATAGTATCAGCAGATATAATTTGATTGGTCATCACCATTTATCCTAAGCAGCGCAAAGCTAATTTAAATTTATTCAGGAAAAATGATGCCCTTTATAAGTATTGTTATAAAGGTTGATCGGAGAACCGAGTTAGAAATAAAAAGCTAAAAGGATACAATCATTGCAAGCCTATTGATTCAAGGCCTTGAAAGAAATTGTGTTAAAAAGATAACTTCTGAACACGTTAGGTTCAGAAATAAAAAACAAGCCAATTGTTGAAAACTATGTCTGTGAATGTTAATAAAATACTTAATAAATCTAATGGAGTTGAAATCAATAGATTCCAAAATCTGGTTTTACTGATATTTCAAACGAAGAAAATATTTATTAAAACGTGTTAGTGATAAATTTGTTCAATAATTATTGGCCACTACCCATAAAAACTGTGCGCAAGGTTTTGAATGTTAAGATAAAGTCTTTCTCCAATGACCAGTTATCAATGTATTGCAAGTCCATTTTCATCCATTCTTCAAAAGAAACGCTGTTCCTTTTAGGTGTGGTCTGCCAGGTACAGGTAATACCAGGACGCATAGAAAGCCTGCGTAGTTGCCATGGTTTATATTGCTTGACCTCACTCATGATTGGCGGACGAGGACCAACAAGTGACATATCACCTTTTATAACGTTGAAAAATTGAGGGAGCTCATCCAGGCTTGTCCTGCGAAGAAATTTGCCGACTTTCGTAATCCTGGGATCATTCTTGATCTTGAATACGGGACCGCTCATCTCATTCTGATCCATAATAGTCATCTGCATCTTTTCAGCGTCCTTGAGCATTGTCCTGAACTTATAGATGTAGAATTCTCTTCCATGTAATCCAACCCTTTTCTGCTTGAATACAATTGGACCTTTAGAAGTAACTTTAATTATGATAGCAATTGCAGCCATTAGTGGCATCCAAAGTACTATAATAGCTGATGAAATGAGAAAATCAGAAATGTATTTCCAGCTAAGTGCATATTGATTGGAAGGCGTGTTTTTGTATGTGATAAAGGGTATTCCATCGAAATGATTAAGTTCTGCCCCTGAGGTTGCCAGCGTCAATAATTCTGACTGCAACCGGAAAGCTACTCCAACTTCTTCACATGCATAAACGATATTCTGAATTTCCTGCTTATCCATAAGGTTTTTGCAATAGAATACCTCATCAACAATCTCAGATTTAATGATACAAGGGAGATTGGAAATCTTCTTTAAAACTTTAATACTGCTGCTGAACTTTTCGGCAATATAATCCGACTCAGTGATGATAAGCATGATCTTATACCCCCACTCGCGATGATCAACGATATTCTGGATAAAGTTCTCATTGCTTTCATCCGCAATAATAACAATGTTAATGAGGTTGTAGCCTTTTTTACGCAGCCTCATGTAATATTGATTAACAGCAATATAAGATGTAAAAATGCTGAATTGGTTAAGAGCGGCAAAAATCAATATAAACTCTTTGGATACGGTCTTAAGGTTAAAAAGGTTTATTAGAATAAAAAGGATGCCGGTTGCCAGTACAATGAACATTATGCTTTGTTTCAATAACTGCAAATAATGATTCACCCTGTATATCTTGAAGAGATTGGTTTTAGAAAGTCCAAAAAACCATATGGGAAGCAATAAAAGAAGAAGTGCAAGGTATTCAGATGTATAAATGATTCCTGAATCAACAAAGTTTTGGGACAGCCTGATAGATGCTATGAAAGTCAACAATGTCAGGATCATAGTGTAGATCCCAAACATCGATGATTTTATGCGTTCTTCTTCACGTATCATAATAATTTCAGTATTGTTTCAAATGATTACATTATCATTGACATACAGAAAATAATGCTATTCAGAGTTTTACTTTAAGTTGAAGATAAAATTTCCCGATAACCGATCGAGTAGTCCTAGCAAGTCGAAATATGCTTTTTACTTCAAGAATACAAGTGCTCAAATTCTATGCCTAATATCATAGGCGTCACATAATCAGTAATATACAAATTTTACGCTTACAATCAAATTTGGATTATGTCCCAAAATGAACTTCTTTGTTCCAATAATGCAAAAAATAATAAAAAATAACAATTCTACATGCTTCGTTCAATAAAGACACAATTATTGAAAATCAACTATTTAAAATTAATCTTCAGCAATGTATCCTAAACAATCTTCCGGACAAAGATATAAATAGAAGTAATCACTCCCTTATTCCCGGATTGGGAAAATTTAAGCAAGCAAGAAAACATTTTTAATCTAAATTTGCGGGGTTATATTCGTATTATGCTTTTACGAACTGAAGAAATCGTTAAGAAATACCGCCAGAGAACAGTGGTAAACAATGTTTCCATCCAGGTGGAACAAGGAGAAATAGTTGGACTTCTGGGTCCGAATGGAGCAGGTAAGACTACTTCCTTTTATATCATCGTTGGTTTAATAAAACCATTAAAGGGGAAAGTTTTTCTTGATAATCAAGAAATTACATCACTTCCTATCTATCGCAGGGCTCAGTTGGGAATAGGATATCTTGCACAGGAAGCTTCTGTTTTCCGTAAATTAAGTGTGGAGGATAATATTCGTGCAGTGCTGGAATTTACTAAGCTTACAAAATCCGATCAAAAGGAGAAACTGGAATCGCTTCTTACAGAATTTGGACTTCAGGGTGTTCGGAAAAGTCAGGGCATACAACTTTCAGGAGGGGAAAGGCGTAGAACAGAAATTGCCAGGGCTTTGGCCACTGATCCGAAATTCATACTGCTGGATGAGCCTTTTGCTGGCGTAGACCCAATTGCGGTTGAAGATATTCAAACGATCGTTACAAAGCTCAGGACAAAAAATATAGGGATCTTGATTACCGACCATAATGTGCATGAAACCTTAACCATTACTGACCGGGCCTATTTGCTGTTTGAAGGATCAGTGCTTAAATCTGGTAGTTCTTCTGAATTGGCAGAAGATGAGCAGGTTAGAAAGGTTTATCTTGGAAAGAATTTTGAATTGAGGCGCTAGCTTAGCGTGTTCCATGAATTTTCGATAAGGAATAATTTAATGTAATGCCCAGGGTCAGGGAATGATATGGTATTGGCTTTTGTTTTGATGAAAGGCCAATCAATGAAGACCCGCTTATCTGAAACCCGCTTCGAAGCCTGCCTTTCCCGATTCTTATAAATGCCATTGGCTCCAACGAAAGATATTGATTGCTAAAGTAATTGGGGTCAAGCTTTTGGTTCTCATAATAGCCCCTGTCTGTAACATCAATTGAAAACATACCGGTTTTCAGACCAACTCCATAATCAATATTTCTAGTTCCAAAAGCGGTTTGACCGAAATTAAACTGGCCGAAATATGCTTTGTAATGTCCTTCCATCGAAGGACCAGATGTGTTATTGACTGCTTTTCCATTACCCAGGTTGATGCCGCCCAGTACTTCAAAACTTAGGTTCTGTGTGTTCTTCCAGTAGTAACCTGCGGCTCCCTGGATATTCCTTCCTGTTTCGGGGCCAATTTCGCTATAAACCTGGATTTCAGTATGATTTAATGGTGAATAAGCTATAAAAGCATTCAGTGCTGGAGGGACAGATATACCTGCACTTACCTGCAAATCCCCGCTGGATGACAACAATGGAATGGGGACTGGTTGTGGCATATAAATCTTGCAGGACACTAATGTCATCATTATGAAAAACCCTGAAATACTAGCTATTTTCATGGTAATTGATCACAATGGACCTGATGCTTCATTTTTTCTGAAAATTAAAGAGATAGCAACATAAATCATAATAATTACTGGCAAGGCAGCAAACTTGAGGAGTAGCAGCAGAAAAATGGAAATCAGAAGTAATAAAAATTGAGGCTTGTTGTCTTTCCACTTAAGGTTCTTGAACTTGAGAGAAAAAAGAGGAAGTTCCGCAACTAATAACCAGCAAATCATAAGGGTAATAGCTGTTAAAATGAAAAAGTTCACAAGAATTAAATGAGCGAAATCATTAATTACAGCACTTTTTGCATAAGTCAGGATCAGGGGAAAAGAACCTAGAAATATAGCAGCAGCAGGTGTTGGCAATCCAATGAATGATTCTGTTTGCCTGCTGTCAATGTTAAATTTAGCTAATCGCAAAGCTGAAAATACTGGAATAAGGAATGCTACAAAGGGATATGGATTTATAGATACTGAACTCCACTGTGGTAAATTCATTGTAGAGGACAGTAATTCAAATACTATCACACCGGGAAGTAAGCCAAAAGAAATAATATCTGCAAGAGAATCAAGTTCTTTGCCAATTTCTGATTTAACATGCAATAGCCGGGCAGCCATCCCGTCAAAGAAATCAAATGCTGCAGCAACACCGATGAACATTGAGGCCACTGCTAATGATCCTTGATAGGCAAGATAGATCCCAACACAACCACTGAATAAATTCAGGCAAGTAATGAAATTGGGAATATGTTTCTTTATCATTTTTGATAACTCTGTTTCTTAGGTCAAAGATAGAAATAAACGTGGATCAGTCGTTCATCCGGGAAATGCTGTTTCCATTGAAAGCAGTTCTGGACTGCCTTTGAAGTAGCTGATTTATTCAATATCTTTGTGATAAGGCAAGAATATTAATCTAAAACCTTCTCTTGCTGTCATTGCGCCTTGTTGAATAAGGAATCGTAATCTATTTGAGTTGTTTTATGTAACCTGCAGCTATCATCGAAATGACACCGGATCAATTCAGGCACCTGACCAGCCTTCAGCAAATGGAACTTCTCTTTGATCAGGGAAGGGAACTGATGTGCAGAATATTTGTTTTCTATAATATCCGGCTATATACTATTGGCGACTTCTTTGTGGAGGTGTGGTACAGGCAAACTACCAATAAGATTGACAGAATAATTATAATGGGCATTGATTCTGTTCTTGAACTATATGAAAACCAGATAAAACTGAGCGATCTCTTTTGATTTCAGAATCAGCAGCTACTCATGAATTGTTTAATATTTCAGCGAAATGGGTTTGTCCCAAATTGGGACAAGTCGTAAAGCATTCGTTGACAATTTCTTGCAGGGATAATTTACCGATCTAATGCCGTTCGCAGATTTGACGAATTTTCAGGATGCGATTAGTTCTCCAAGTTTTGCCATGGTTTTCCAATTCCTGGTTGTGGCATTAAGTTTCAATTTTTTTTCAAAAAAAGTGTTTGTAAACTTCGTCCTTCCATAACCATTTGGACATTTCAGGTAGATACACTCATCTATAAAAATGCAGCTATCCATATCATCTTCCAACGGCATTAATTTATTGAACAAGTCTGGGGATGGTGCTGCAGAAAGAATGGTCAGGTGCAAAGAGTCAATACTGGTATTGATATCCTTTAAAAATGGATTCTCCTGAAGGATCTGCTTGAGTTTAGCTTTGGAAATAATCTCCACAGGTACCTGGAATCCAAAGTCATTCAGAATGGCTGAACCGATTCTGGTTTCAAGTTCCACATCGGTCATATTCTCAGATTCAAATAATATGTTTCCGCTCTGTATATAAGTGGAGATATTCCTGAAACCTGATTTTGCCATGCAGGCCCGCAGGTCCTCCATCTTAATGATCTTGCTTCCACTTACATTAATCCCTCTCAGCAGTGCTACATACATTTCCATGGTTATAATACAATCAAATCAACCGGAATGTTTACGGAGAAACAAACAAATTTCATTGTGTGCAGCCTTGGCTTCAGGGAAGAGGTTTCCGAATGCTGGGAAACAATGACACATACCTTCACCAATAATCAATGTCACATCAACTCCCGCATCAATTGCTTTACGGGCAAATGAAACAGAATCATCGAGAAGGATTTCCTTGCTGCCAACGCTTATATGAAGAGGAGGAAGCTCTCTCAATTCACCGAATAAAGGAGAAATAAATGGATTTTTGCGATCATTCAAGCCGCAGTAATATTCACTGGCAGATTGAGCCGAGCCTATTGGTGAAAGACAGCTTTTCTCATTATTCGAATAGGAATCCCCTGATAGGGTGAGATCTGTCCAAGGTGATAAAACGGCAGCAGCAGCTGGCATTGGAAGCCCTTTATCCCTGATTGCCAGCAGTGTTGCAAGGCAAAGCCCGCCACCTGCTGAGTCGCCTGTAAATACTATATTTTCGGGTTTAAAGTTGTTTTCAAGAAGATAGCAGTAAGCAGACAAAGCATCGTTAAGGCCCTTTGGAAATGGATTTTCAGGAGCAAGGCCATAATTGAAGACAATGGCATTAATAGCTGTCCCCTTTACAAATTTTGCTACGTGGATCCGGTGTCCCTGGGCGGAGCCTATCAGGTACATGCCTCCATGAAAGTAAAGGATAACCCTGGTCTCATCATTCCCGGGCATTTTGACCCACTCAGCATACAAAGGGCCAATTTGGACAGGTTGGATGCTTAGCCCTGCCGGAAGTTTGCCGAATTTCAGACCCGCATCCTCTGTTGTGGCGCGTAACCTGCGAATACCTTCAAGCGAGCTGTCAAAAGGCGGTTTATGTAACTTAAGTTTAAACAGCTGCCTGTTCTGGAGCAAGCCAAGAATCAGTTTGCTCTTTAGACTTTGTTTCATGAATGCCGGAAATTAGAGATTGCCTAATATTTTGATAGCGCAAATGTAGCAATCAGCTCTGGGAATTTAAGGTGATATTTCGTATATTTTTATTATAACAGGATTCTATTGCTTTTATGGTTAGAGGTTTTCCATGTGCAGGGAAAAAACTTCCGGCTCCGGTATCAAGTAAGATTTTCCAGCTTTGAATCATCAATCCTTTATCCTGGGCATAGGGCGGCATTACAGATGCCGGGAAAACCCCGAAGAGTGCATCGCCGGCTAGCACAATGTCATCATCAATCACAATACTTACCGAACCTTGTGAATGCCCCGGTGTTGGCAGTATATACCCTTTAAAGCCGAATTTCGAAAGGTCAAGCCTGGTTTTAAAAGTTTGATTGGCTTCACAAGGCTCAAATTTCATCAGCGATCCTACCTTGTTGCCAAAGTTTCGGATAAGGAACCTGGTTAGAAGCATAGTTCCACCAGGTACTGGTGTTTGTCCATTTTGAAGGTAGCCGGCTTCATCGCTGTGTATGAGAACAGGTGTATGAAATCGGTTCTGAATATAATGAGCGTTACCGGCATGATCGAAATGAGAATGTGTAAGAATAAGTGCATCCAAATGACTGACCCCAAGCTTGGCAAGGCTCCATAAGAGTTGTCGCCTGTATCGTTTTGTTCCGCTGTCGACCAGCAGATTATTCCTGCCATTGGTTACAAGAAATGCATTCGATCGAAATCTTAATACCCTGAAAATGGTGTATCCCGATGAGGTTGTCCAGTGTTTCATAACAGCTATTCTGCATGAAAGGTAGAAGTTTTTTCGAAATCTGCTCCGTTGGTTTTGTATTAAATCACTTTGATCCTAAAATTGTCATAAGACCTGAATTTGAAATTTAAGGACCTGATTGTAAAATCCGCTTGCTGTTCTGATGCAGGGAAATCAATTAACTTTGCCAGTGAACCAGGCATGCTGGTTTGGTGTTGCTTTGTCAGAGAAAATGGTTGATAATCAATTTAAGACAGAATTACTTGGAAGAGATCGGCAATATTTCCATGAAAGAATATGATTATCCGCTCCCCGAGGGACGGATAGCAAAATATCCCCTTACAGAGCGCGAGAACTCAAGTTTATTGATTTATAAGGATGGGAATATTGATAAAGATGTTTTCTCAAACCTTTCAACTCATCTTCCTCCTGATTCACTAATTCTTTTCAATGAAACCAGGGTAATTCATGCCCGACTGGTTTTTCATAAACCTTCAGGCAGCAGGATTGAAATATTCTGCCTTGAACCGGTTGTGCCGGCCGAAATTCAAATAGCATTTCAAAAAACATCAGGATGTACCTGGAAGTGCCTTATTGGCAATGCAAAGCGATGGAAGTCCGGAGCCTTGAAAATGGAGGTTGAAATCCAGGGTGAAATGGTGGAACTAAGCGTTGAAAAAGGAGAGCATCTTGATGAAGC
This sequence comes from Bacteroidota bacterium, assembly GCA_013376995.1. GTDB lineage: Bacteria > Bacteroidota > Bacteroidia > Bacteroidales > UBA4417 > UBA4417. The sequence goes on from JACAAZ010000007.1 coordinate 18,262, forward strand.
CTTTCTCGTGCATTTCAGCTGGACACCTGCAAAGTTGTCATTCGCCCTGGTGCTTGAAGAACTTGGTAAAATCCCGCTTCCTCCATATATTGACAGGGATACTGAAGAAATTGATGCCAGCCGGTATCAGACAACTTATGCCAAACACGATGGCTCTGTCGCTGCTCCCACTGCTGGCCTTCATTTTACGCCTAAAGTGATTGAATCACTTGAAGCCATTGGGATTGAAACCGGGAAGGTAACCTTGCATGTTGGTGCAGGTACATTCAAACCTGTCAATTCGGAAACCCTTGCTGATCACTCGATGCATACTGAACAGGTTTCAATTTCGCTGGGAGTAATTGAGCAACTTCTTAGCCATCTTGAAAAACCAATTATCCTTGTCGGGACTACCACTGTTAGAGCTATTGAAAGCCTTTACTGGCAAGGAGTTAAATGGTTATGTAAAGAACCTTCAGAAGCAAAATTGGAAGTTCTTCAATGGGATCCTTACAAGCCTGAGTTTAATGCCGGTATCAGCCTGGAAGAAGCGCTCTATTGTGTTTACCAGGTCATGCTAAGGCTTCGTTGTACCGAACTTCGCGGAGGCACCTCACTGCTTATAGCTCCGGGATACAGGTATAAAGTGCCGTCAGCAATAATCACCAATTTTCATCAGCCCAGGAGTACATTGCTACTGCTGGTATCGGCATTTATCGGGGATGATTGGAAAAAAGCCTACGATTATGCTTTATCAAATGGATTTAGGTTTCTGAGCTATGGCGATAGCTGCCTTTTCTTCAGGAAAGACTAAGCATACAACTCAATGCTTTTTGAATTTCTAACCGAATTTTTCCAGGGTCTGGAGTAGAGATTTATTAAGGATCCGGATAGTCTTTCCTTTTATCTCAATAATCCCATCCCGCCTGAACTCTGAGAAGACACGTATCACATTTTCGGTTGTCATCCCTATCAGTTCGCCTATTTCCTTGCGTGAAACCGGTAGATCAAATTCATCCTTCTTGTAGATATCTTCCGAAAATTCATGCAGTATAAAGGCGATCCTTCCTCGAATGTTTTTCCTGCTGATATCAAAGGCATTGTTGATGATAGTATCAGCAGCACGGCTTATCCTTCCGAGAAGGCGAATGCCAAAATTCCCGTTTTTCCTGAGAATATGATGTACGGCAGTCAGTTCGATATAGTAAATGAGTGAGTCTTCCAGCGCGGCTATTGAATACTGGTGTTGATGATTGGAAAAGACGCTGAGCAGGCCAACACAATCATTGGGTTTGGCTATGCTGATGATCTGGCCCCTGGATTCATGATCTTGTTTGAAAACCTTCAGCAAACCTTTCTTCAGGAAAGATATATAGCGTATCTCGTCTCCCTGGAGGAAAACGATTTCACCTTTTCTGAATGATCTGTAGGAAGTATAATTGACAAGAAATTCAAGCTCCTCTTCCGAGAGGCCCTCGAATAGCTCAGAGCTGTATACGCAGCTTCTGCAGGATTCTAAAACGTCAGTTACCACGGGGGATTAGAATTGGCTGCTAAAGTAGAGGAAAATATCAAAACATGATAAATATCATATTTAAATATGATTGGAATCAGCTATTCAGGAATACATTTGTGAATCGATTCACAATAAATTCATGAATCTAAATAAGTGTAGATGAAAAAGCTTTTAATTCTTGGAGCAGGAACCGGTGGCACCATCATGGCAAACAAACTCAGTAAGGATCTTTCACGTGATGAGTGGGATATTACCATAATCGATCAGTTCAAGACCCATTATTACCAGCCGGGTTTTCTCTTCATTCCCTTCGGATTTTACTCAGAAGCGGATGTGGTCAAACCAAAAAATAATTTTATTCCTGTTGGAGTCAACTTCAAAATTGCTGAGATCGATCGTATTGATGGGGCAGCAAACAAAGTCTATCTCACAGACGGAGAGGTACTTGATTATCATATCCTGATCATTGCAACCGGAACTAAAATCCTGCCTGAAGAAACCCCGGGAATGAAGGGTGAGTTGTGGCACAAAAAGGTTTTCGACTTCTACACTATTGATGGGGCAAAGGCGCTTGCCAAGTTCTTCAAGACCTGGGAAGGAGGCAACCTCGTGCTGAATATTGCTGAAATGCCCATCAAGTGCCCGGTTGCTCCATTAGAGTTTGTGTTTTATGCTGATTCCTTCTTCATGGAAAGAGGAATGAGGAATAAAGTGAATATAACCTATGCCACCCCCCTGTCAGGAGCCTTTACCAAACCCCGGGCTTCGAAGGTGCTTGGGAATATGCTCCTTGAAAAAAACATCAACATAGTACCTGACTTTGCGCTTATGGAAGTGGATAATGAACAGCAGCTGATTCGCGATTACAGCGGGAAAGAGGTTCCCTTTGACCTTCTCGTTACTATCCCTTTGCATGGTGGTGACCCGATGATAGGCAGGAGTGGATTGGGTGATGACCTGAATTTTGTTCCTGTAAACAAGCACACCTTGCAGAGCAACCAGTTTGAAAATGTCTTCGTGATAGGAGATGCCGGTAGTTTCCCAACTTCTAAAGCCGGTTCAGTAGTTCATTTCCAATCTGATGTCCTCTTCGAAAACCTGATGTGCTATATTGAAGGCAGGCCTTTCACAGCCAGTTTCGACGGTCACTCGAATTGTTATATCGAAACCGGCCATGGTAAAGGAGCCCTGATTGATTTTAACTATGATACTGAGCCTCTTCCAGGCCATTTCCCTTTTCCAGGCCTCGGCCCGTTTAACCTTCTGAAGGAATCCCGCATGAATCATTATGGAAAACTGATTTTCCGCTGGATTTACTGGCATATCCTGCTTAAAGGGAAGGAAATGCCAATCGATGCAAAAATGACTATGGCAGGCAAAAAGCTGGAATAGCATATTCAAACCTGAGTAAAGACATACACAATTGAAATGGAAGATATTAGTATTCAAAGCCAGATTGATGCCATTAACCGCAAACTCGATTTCATCCTGGAAGAGATCATGGCCCAGAAACAATCGAGGGAAAGCCGTGAGGACCTGATCTCTGACCTTTCTGTAATCGGCAAGGATGCATTCAGCCATACAGTGAGCCAGCTTGATAAAGCTGGAGTTGAGTTTGATGGCGAAGTGCTTGCAGGATTGCTAGTTAAACTTATCCGTAACCTTGGTAACATAAATGAACTGATGGATACTTTCGAGAGTGTTCATGACCTGATTAAGAATGTCACACCCATTGCTCACCAGGTCGGACTCGACGCCATCAATAAAATGGCTGAATTTGAAAGGAAAGGCTACCTCGATTTTATAAGGGAACTGGGCAGGGTAGGGGAAAACATCACAACGCATTTTTCACCAGCTGACGCAAGAGACCTGGCTGATAACATCGTCAATATACTTGAGACAGTCAAGCGGGTTACTAAGCCTGATATGCTGGTAGCCGTTAACAATGCCATTGCAGTATATGGAAGCCTGGACATGCAAAATATTGAGGAATTTTCATTGTGGAAAGCTTTCCGTGAAATGCGTTCTCCCGAAATGCGCAAGGGCATGGGATTTATGGTTAATTTCCTGAAGAATCTTGTAAAACAACAGGAACTAAGACAAAAACGACAATAAATATTCATTCATCTTAACAGTACAAATTATGGCACAGAAAACCTATGCAGGCGTGACCGTCGATGTAAATGAAGAAGGTTACTTTACTAATCCTGCTCAATGGACAAAAGAAATAGCGGCTGAAATAGCCAAAGAGGAAGGTGTGGTGCTTACCGACAAACACATGGCCATGCTTGATTACCTGCGTGATCGCGTATCCAAGGGAGAGGTTCTCACCATCAGGGGTGTTGGTAAATCAGGGATAGTAGATATAAAAGGATTTTATGAGATGTTCCCGGGGGCTCCCATGAAAAAAGCCACAAAGATTGCAGGCATCCCCAAGCCAGCCAGCTGCATTTAATTCCAACCTTTGAAAAATACTAATATGAGCGAAGAAAAATATCCTTTGAAAAAAGTATGTATCATCTGTGCCAAAGGCACGATAGAAGATGTTTACGCAACCCTTGTCATGGGTAATGGAGCCGTTATGGAAGGCATAGAGACCAAAATCTTCTTTACCTTTTTCGGGCTGGATGCCATAACCAAAAAGCAGATGATGAAGCTGCATACCGGCACAGTCGGGAATCCTGCCATGCGCATGCCTGGCGGACTGCCTTTCCCTTCCATCCTCGGAATGTTGCCGGGAGTGGAATTGGGTGTTTCAGCAATGATGAAAGGCCAGATGGAGGCACTTGACATCCCGAAAGTGGATGAATTCCTCGAAATGATCACAGCAGGGGGAGGGGAGATCTATGCTTGTAAACTTGCCATGGATATGTTCAAGCTGAAAAAGGAAGATCTCTGGGAAGGCGTCCTCGGTGTTCTCACTGTCGGTGAATTCTATGAAAAGTGCGACGGCCAGCAGACCCAGATCATTTTTACATGATCCTTGTTATTTTTTAATACCCGGGTTTGCCGATTGAAATCTCAAGCCTAGCTGTGTTGATCATATAATCGATCTTAGCTCTCATCAGGCTGAGCCGGCTTTCAGCTTCTAGCGATTCTGAATCCAGCAGGTCGAGGTTGGTCAGCGTTCCTGCCTTGAAACTGAGGTCAGCCAACCTGCGTGCTTCTTCTGATTGCTCAAGCTGGAGTTCTGACTGTTCGATCTTCCGCATAGATGATTCAAGAGTTGCAGCATTCTGATATACCTCTGTGGAAATTTCCCTTCGGCTCTGTTCAATATCCTGTTTAATGGAATTGATATCCGAAGATGCCATCATTAACAGGTTTCTATGCCGGGTAGCAGTGTATAAGGGAACCTTAATTCCAAGTCCAGCAGCATAATTTGCTTTTGGCTTATTCAGATCCGGGAAATAGCCATTTTTTATACCACCTGAAGCAAATGCGGAGATAACAGGGTTATTCTCAATTTTCAACGATTGAAGCTTTATCTCAGCTTGTTTTTCACGAAATCCTGCAAGGATCATTTCATTCCTGTGACTTACGGCATAATCAATCAATGAGTCGTAGCGGGTGTTCACAGGCATCAGCACCAGGTTGTTTCGTACTTTGATTTTAGTGCTTTCCGGGAACCCAAGCAGGGAGTTCAGCGCTGCCAGCTGGTTATCCAGGGCTGTTTCCAGGTCCATTTTCTGATTTTTGGCAGCAGAGATCCTGACTTTGGTTGACAATATCTCATAATCCGTCGCTGAACCGGTTTCTTTCTTCCGGTTGATGAAATCCAGGTGCTGTTCAAGAATTCCAAGCTGTTTCTCCTTGATCCCAATAGCTTCCTGCAGGTAGGCAAGATTGTAGTAAGTTATGATAGCAATCGTAGTAAGTTTCTGTTTTACCAGGTTAATATTTGTTTCAGCTATATCCTTTCCGGAAGCTGCCAGCTCGATATTTTTATCGGTTTTTTTAAAATCATAAACCGTTTCATGAATATCGACCGAAGTATTATAATTGTTTTCCGGGGCCATCTGGAAACTTCCCAGGTTCGGAATGGTAATTTTTGGCACCGGCCCTATCCTCGTATATCCTGCTCCCAGGTCGATATTGGGGTACCAGGCAGCCTTTGCCAGCCCAACCGAAGCCTCAACTGTATGAATCGCTTCCTGGGCCTTTAAGACAGAAGGATGAGTTTCGATAATCGTTGTTACAACTTTTTGAAGGTCCACAGAATCAGACGTGAACTGCTGGATAATATTCTGTCCTGCTACGTTTGCACTTATAAAAACAGGCATGGCCAGGCACAGAAGTAATCGTATTTTGTTCATATTATCGGTTTATATTTTATTATCTGCATAACCCCGTAACTGCGAAAAGGGATGCAGTTGCAATTTTTTCAATTTAATTTTTTGCTGCCTGAGGGATTGGTTGTGCCTGCGATTCCTGGAGTTTCAGTTTCTTTTTGCTTCCCTTGAGGAAAAACACTGGTATTGCACTTACAAGGGTAATGATCGCTGCAAGCAGGAAATCATCATCAATGCTTTCAATAAAGGCTTGCTTGCTCAAATTTGACTGGAGGATATATTGAGCCTGCCTTGCAGCAGTGGGCCCGACATTGCCTGTTACACTCGTTACATAACTCCCGAGATGGCTGACAACGGAATGATATACAGGCGAATAAGATTGAAGTGATTCCCCAAACAGTTGTGAGTGATAGGCCATCCGGGTTGTGAAGATGGAAGTTAAAAGTGCAACCCCAAAACTTCCTCCAACCTGCCGGATCACATTACTGATCCCCGAAGCCTGGGCCATCTTATGCCTTGGAACTGAAAGCAGTGAAATGGTTGTAAGCGGTCCGAACATCATTCCCATAGCCAATCCCCTGAGGTATAGGGTCATCTTTATATAGCTCAGTTCTGTAAGGTACGACATGGAGCTATTCAGGTAGAAGCTAAATGCCAGAAGCAGTGCTCCTATGACAATAGGTACTTTAGGATTGATCTTGTCAGAAAAGATACCGGCAAAGGGTGCGACTATTCCCTGGATCAGCCCCAGAGGCAGAAACACGGCTCCTGCCTGGATTGCCGTATAACCCATGGAGTTTTGAAGATAAAGTGGAATAAGGAAGGTGCTGCCAAACATTCCCACTCCAAAAATGAATACTATCAAGGCACTCATTCCAAAGTTGTAGTTTCCCAGCATCCGCAGGTCAATCAGGGGCTCTTTGACTGTAAATTCCGTTACCAGGAAGACGGCAAAGGCCAGTGCAGCTAACCCAAAGCAAATGATTATTGTCGGTGAATGCCACCCGCCTGCATTTGTTGCCGCATTGCCTTCTGTAAGGGCATACAGGAGTACTGGCAGAAATATACTGACAGAAATAAAGCCTATAACATCGAAGTTCCGTATGCTCTTGCTCCTGAATTCCTTTTGGATGATTGCAGTTGCAAGCATACCGGCCAATCCGATCGGGACATTGACATCAAAAATGAGTGGCCAGCTGAAGTTATCTACCAGGTAGCCGCCGATAAGCGGACCAAATGAAACAGATGCAGCCGAGGCAATAGACCAGAATCCAAGGGCTATGCCTCGTTTTTCAGGTGGAAATTCCCTGGTAACAATGGCCATCCCCACAGGCATAATACAACCAGCTCCCAATCCCTGGATGACACGGGAAAGTATGAGCATGTTTTCATCAGGGGAGATCCCACAAAGAAACGACCCGAACGTGAAAAGGCCCAGTCCCATGAAATAAACCCGCTTGTACCCGAATTTGTCTGCCAGCCAGCCAGAAGTCGGAAGCATCACAGCCAGAGAAAGCATATAAGCTGTTAGTACCCACTCAATCTTATCAAGTCCAACCCCAAAAGAAGCCATGATCTTTGGTAATCCAACATTCACAATGGTGGCATCAAGCACCGCCATGAACGTACCGATCATAACATTCCCAAGTAACCACCAGCGATAGGTGGGGCTTGTAGTGTCGAACGTTGAATTCTGCTGTTTGACAAAAGCTAAAAAATGTTTTATACCCGGAAGCCTTCGCATGATCAGTCTTTACGGATTTTTAGAAATGCTGACATCCCTGCTACCAGCTTAAGATGGGGATATTTGTCTTTCTTATCCCAGTCAAGGATGGATATCCTTATTGGAATACGCTGTGTGACCTTCGTAAAATTTCCGGATGCATTGTTTGGCGGAATAAGGGAGAACTGGGAAGCCGTATTTGAAGCTATATAAGAGACTTCACCGGTGAAAGTCACTCCTGGAAATGCATCAACCGCAAATTCTACTTTCTTCCCGATGTGGAGATATGCGATCTTGGTTTCTTCGAAGAATGAAGTAATATAGAGTGCAGAATCCTTGGTAATTGTGAAAACTGGTTGGCCAGGCTGTGCTACATCGCCTGGAAGCTGCCATCGTTTAGCTATACGGCCTGAAGATGGAGCGTAAATCCGTGTATTCCTGAGTTGGGTTTGAACGGTATTTACCTGGGCTCCTGCAGTTCGAATAGTGCTTTCTGCACTCTCAATCATTGATTTGCTGACATTCACCTGCGCCTTTGCAGCATCAAGTTGAGCCTGGGAAGACTCATAGGTTTTCTTTGCATGATCGTACTGTTCTTTTGTCAGGACTTTGTTGTCAAATTGCAGTTTTGCCCTGTCCAGGTCTTCCTTTGCCTTTTCCAGTGCAACTTCCTGTACCTTGATACTCGCAAGGTCGAAATTATACTTGGCAACTGCCTGGCTCGAAGCTGCGCTCGCCTGGTTCCTGGCTGCAACTGATTGCTGCTTTTGAGCTACAAGATCTGTGCTGTCAAGTTCCACTAAAAGTTCACCCTTAGTGACGGAATCACCTTCGGCAGCATAGATGGCGGCAATCCTGCCCAGTACTTTCGGGCTGACCGCTACTTTATCAGCATCTACATAAGCATCATCAGTTGTAATGAATGTGGTGTAGCTTTTATACCACTGCCATCCAAATATTACCAATGCGACTACTACCAGGCTTAAAGCAACATAAGCCCTGATCCGTCTTCCTTTGTTCTTGTTTTCTTCCGTTGTTTCCATATGATTGTTAAAGTGTATTGATCTTATTTTTTGATATTGTGTAATGCATTGTATTTTAAACCATTAATGAAGATTTTTGTCGTTGATTGAATAGCCACTTTCATATTATGGGTTTCTTCAGTTGACATTTCAGTTAAATGCAGCCGTTTCATCGATACGATTCTTATACCTTGTAGCATATCGCTAAACAATATTGCAGTTTCCCCGGCAGTGTCAAAACCGAATATGCCATCATCTTTGCCTTGCTGGAATATCTTTGTCAGTATGCTGATTTCTTTTTCTCTCAGGTTCTTGTATAATTCTTTGAGTAAGGGTTTCATCTTATGATTGTCAGCAACTCTGAACTTCCCCAGGTTCAGAAATCTTTGAAACAGAATCTGTCTTTGATCTACAAGGTTGGTTATCATTTTCTCGGCATCTTTCAATCCTTCAAGCCGTTGGTCGATCAACCGGAAGTATTCATTTTGCTCATTCTCTAAAACTGCTTTGAACAGGCTCTCTTTATCAGGAAAATAATAATATAGTGCTGCCTTTGACATTGCAATGTCATCAGCTATTTCCTGCATAGTCGTCTTCTCGTATCCAAATAGTCCAAGTCGCTTTTGTGCTGCAGTTAAAATAATGTCAATCTTGCTTTCAGGCTCTGTACCAACCTCAGTATAATTCATAACTCCTGTGAATTAAATGGCAAATAAACAACTATCTGACCATTTTGTTTAAAAAGTCAAAAGTAGAAACTATACATATACCTTTGGAAAAAATCGAGAAAAAGGGCTTAATTTAGAATATGGCAATTCATGCAAGCCTGAAATTAATAAAGATTAACCAGATATACAATTGAATTTGCATGTGTTACAGCGAGCTGATCCCTGAATCGGAAAGTGAAATCAGGTGAGATTTATAGAGCGATCCGATAGCCTTCTTGAATACTTTCTTACTGATTCCAAAGATATTGTATATTTCCTCAGCAGGACTTTTATCAGATATGTCGATTGATCCACCGTATTCTTCCAGAATTGACATGATAGACATCTTTACCTGATCAACCGTTTCATAACCGTCCTTCTGAAGGCGCAGGTCAATTTTCCCATCTTCCCTTACTTTTCGAACATATCCTTTGATCTTCTGACCGGGTTTAAGTTTTTTGAAAACCTCATTTTCATAAAGTATTCCTTCGTGCCTGTTATTGATCACTGCTTTATAACCCAGTTCACTCTGGGAGATGATCATGAGATCAACTTCGTCTCCTGGAATATAATTAATTGGGTCATGGTTAAGGAATTGCTTTAGTTTGGCGGATGCGGCAATCCGGTTGGTTTCAGCATCAATATAAATGAATACTATATAGCGCTTGCCCTCTTCCATGGTAAGTTTCTGTTCGCGAAAAGGGACCAGCACATCTTTTGAAAGTCCCCAATCAAGGAAAGCACCAACAGCATTAACTGAAACAACTTTCAGATAAGCAAATTCTCCAACAATGGCATAGGGTATTTCAGTGGTTGCAATGATCCGGTCTTCAGAATCAAAATAGATAAAAACCTCTACAGTACTTCCAACCTTGCAGGATTCAGGTACATAACGTAAAGGAAGAAGAATGTCTCCTTCGTCGCCACCATCAAGAAACAGGCCTATTTCTGTTTTGCGGAGGACTTTAAGCGAATTGAATTTACCGACATTTACCATCAGGGCAAATATAGGAATTATGCGTTCTCCGACATGTAACGAACAGCGGATGTGAGGATATTCCTGGGGGTGAGGCGGGTCATAAATACCTGCATCTTGTTCATCAAACCGGGTATTGCAACTCTTTTTCCATTCATCAGTGCCTTATATCCAAATTCAGCAACTTCCTTCGAGGTTGGAAGTTTTTTCCCTTTAACCAATTTAGAATCCTCTATTCCGGCCATCGACTGGAATCCGGAAGCTGTTGGGCCGGGACATAAAGCAGTTACTGATATTCCTTTATCCTTAAGTTCGTTGCCCAGGGCTTCAGTCAACGAAAGTACGTAGGCCTTGGTTGCATAATAAACAGCCATAAGAGGACCGGGGAAAAATGCTGCAGTTGAAGCAACATTCATGATCCTCCCTTTCTTCCTGACAGCCATTAAGGTCGCAAATTCCTTCGTCAGGTAAGTCAACGCCCTGATATTCAGATCAAGCATTTGTGATTCTTTTTCCCAGTTCGTTTCAATAAAGAATCCTGAGTCTCCGAAACCGGCATTATTGACGAGGATATCAACATCAATACCGGATTTCTTAATTTGTGAAACCAGGCCCTTTACTTCCTCAAAGACTGACAGGTCACAGGCAATTACACTAACCCTGGCTTTGTATTGTTTTTCAAGTAGTGATTTGATTTCATTAAGCTTTTGTTCGCTTCGTGCTACAAGTACTAAATTATATCCTTCCCTGGCAAAAATAAATGCAAGTTCATACCCTATTCCGCTTGAGGCACCTGTTATTAAGGCAGTCTGATCCATTCAATATCGTTATTTGAAAATGTTTATTATAACACCTATACATTCAACAGGTGCAGGAGGGATTTGTTTTGAATAATATGGATCTTACCTTTTAATGATCAGGCAGGTTGAATTGGAAAAACCTGATCTAATACGACAAATATATGTACCTCCCGGAAGTGCGGATCCCGAGCCGTCACAACCATTCCAGACAATTGATTTTGCACCAGCCTGTTGTTTTTCGTTTAGCAAAGATCGAATGCGTATTCCGGTAAAAGTCAGAATATCAATGGCCACTTCACTAACTTCTGGAACTACATAGGAAATTGTTGTTTCCTGATCCATAGGATTGGGATAAATGCTTGTTTCATTTAATTTACCAGCTGTTAATTCAGGTTGGGAAAGAGTCCCGGTTTGCCTGACAATTGCTGTATCAAGGTTCGTGATGGTAATGTTGTCAAACCAAAGCTCGTCTGTGAGGTTAACTGCTGATTCGGTTGAAAATTCCAGCTTATCAATGGCTTTCCAGTCAAATTTACCCTCTGGTTCGTACCAGTTGCCCTCATCCCAGGAGCCGGTCTCAACAAAAGAGGTTAGAGGGATGTGTACATGATGCCATCGCTTATCCCAGTTTGCAAAAGATGAATTGACCGTAATTCCTTTCCGCCAGGGATGATCTTCAGGATCGGTGGTTTTGGAATCGACAAATCGGGCTTCGAATTCCAATCCATCTCCATTTCCCCTTACCATGAAATCCAGGGCGTAGTTAGCATTTACAAGCCCTGAGAAGTCATGATCCGGGGCAAAATCAAACCCAATCGCACTGTACTGTGTAAAATCCTTCCACTGTATACAGAAACGATCATTATCAGGCAGGTTGGTGGAATAGTAACTTAAACTTCCTCCATAGCTTGCATCCAGTATAAGGTGCTCCAGGTAATCTGTATAAACCTTCAAACCTCCAATGTCAGGTCCGGGAGAATATGGTGTCTGTGCCGGGATATTGAGTCCAAGTGCTTCAAGAAGAGGAATATTCAGGTCATGATCAAATAATTCATTTGAGCCTTTTTTGAACAGGCCAAAACCATCCTGGTAATCCCAGGTGGTCCATGGAATTCCTTTTTCTTCAAGGTATTGCCTGACCAATTTATACCAGCGCACCCTGTCAGCGGTGTCAGCATTCGGAATGAAGACTCCGAATTCGCCGCAGTATACAGGTACATGCCTGTTATTTGAAAATTCAACGGCTATATCTATCAGGGATTTTACATACTCTGATGTTCCCTCGATCAGGTAGTTGTTCAATGATTCTTCCACCCAGGTTCCAACCAGATCCGCAGGGCAAGGAGGCATTTTACCAGGATCGTACGGGAATGGGACTCCTGAAAGGCTGGCCATTGAAGGCTCAAACCAATCGGCACCCTGGTGGGTGAACATGAACGGATCGTAGAAATGAAAAGTGTAAATCAGGTTTGTATCAGAATAGTAGGGGAGGTTAGCCAATTCTGTATAAGTGTTAAAGTCGGATCCGCCTACTATTATCGTATGTTTTTGATCAACTGCGCGGATTGCATTAATGATGTTTTGTTGAATACTACCCCATTGAAGGGTTGAGATACCATGTGGTTCGTTAAGAATCTCATAATAAAGGAAATTTCCATAATTCTTATAATGGTTCGCAATTTGAGGCCAAACTTTTCCAAGTATGGTTTCGACATCCGGTGTAGTATTCACATTCGGATCAAAGGAGTGGTTGTCAATGATGATCTTAAGACCCAGTTGTTCTGACCAATTTACTACCGAATCCATAAGCCCAAAGAATGTTGGGTCTACAATATAATCCGGACTTCCGGAACTCATTTCATGCAGGTTAACAGGCAGTCGAAATACATCACAACCCAGAAACTTTAAGTTATTCAGGTCATCTTTTGTGTATTTGGTAAATGGAATAACCTGTGAGTTATCACATTGAAACCATCCGGTAAGGTTAACTCCTTTATTGAAAAGGGTTTGTGCATGAATGTTCGCGAAAAGAAAGCAAGCAAGCACGAGGTTACCAATCTTCAGGAATTTAATCATTGTGCGTGATGTTATGCTGATGTCAAATATACTACTGGAAAGGGATGCAGCCATAGATCCTTCATCAGTAAAATGTTATTGCAAATATGCAGATGCCGATAATACATCATTGATAGTGTTTTGACCCATCATTCAAACCGTTTGCTCATTGTAATCGAATTCGCCTCTCTTTCTCATTTACCTTTGATTAGGCAACCACTCCTCTGCATTTTCGTCTTCTCCGATTTCCTCAATCTTCTTTACTGGTTCTTTCGTTTAAAACTGGAAAATGAAAAATTATTGTACATATTTATATTTTTCACAATTGATTGCATATCAACTTTACATACTCCGAAGTATTATTATCCTATTTTTAAGCTCACCACCAGAGCAGTAAATAGAGCTTTTTTTTGCATATTACAGCTACCCTTATTTAGCTAAGAAGGGTAGCTGTTTTGTTTTATCTAAACCCGGATCTGCCTGAGTTGATTTGAATAATCTCTATTTTTGCGTGAGTGGCAAAAAATTCCCGGGATATGAAACCGAAAGATCGTCAGCAAACTGATTCAGCATTGCATGTTATGGGGGGAGTGGAACAACCGCCATCTATTAATCTGAAGGCCGCACATCAGTTCATGAATACCAGGAGGAATGTGCTCACTGCCGAAAATTATGTGGAAGGTATCCTGCGGGGTGACAGAACAATACTTTCGAAAGCAATTACCCTGATTGAAAGTGCTCTCCCAGCACACCAATCTTTAGCTCAGGAAATTATCGGGCAGAGTCTCCCGTTTTCCGGAAACTCAATTCGTATTGGAATTACAGGTGTTCCTGGTGTAGGCAAAAGCTCATTCATTGAATCATTCGGCCGGTTTCTTACTCAATCCGGTCATAGGATTGCTGTTTTAGCTATTGATCCAAGCAGTTCGCGTTCGAAAGGAAGTATACTTGGGGATAAGACGCGTATGGAGGAGCTGGCGACAGATCCAAATGCATTTATCCGTCCTTCACCTTCTTCTGGTTCTTTGGGAGGGGTTGCCCGGAAAACCCGTGAAACTATTATTCTCTGTGAAGCAGCAGGGTTTAATGTAATCGTAGTTGAAACGGTTGGAGTTGGCCAAAGTGAAATTGCCGTTCATTCAATGGTTGACTTTTTTCTACTTTTAATGATTGCTGGAGCAGGTGATGAATTGCAGGGAATAAAAAGAGGGATTATGGAAATGGCTGATGCCATACTTATCAATAAAGCTGACGGGGATAATCTTCCTAAGATCAACATAACACTAGCCGAACTTAGAAACGCACTTCATTTTTTCCATCCTTCTGAGTCAGGTTGGATACCTGTTGCTGGTTCCTGTTCGGCAAGAACCAGGAATGGAATTCCGGAAGCCTGGCAAACTATTTCTGAATATGTAGAGTTTGCCAAAGGGAATGGCTATTTCAACAAGCGAAGGCTGGAACAGGCCAGGAATACTATGCATATCTCAATAGAAGAATCATTGTCAAATCATTTCTTTCAAACTGCAGAGATTAAAAAGCAGTTGAAGAAACTAAACGAAAGCCTGACAAAAATGGAGATTAGCGAGTATGCAGCTGCCCAGATGCTTTTAAATATTTATTTTAAAAGGAAATAGTACCTGATCGATTTTCAGGCACTTAACTTCATTTGTGGAGGGCCTTTTAGCCTAGCAATTTCTTCCTGTCTGTTAATTGCTGAACAAATGGAAAACTTTCTAATTTTGCCGCGTATACCGTAGTATTATGAAGAATCCATTTGCCAACAGCCTGACCGAAATGAATCCAAATTCACTGGTTCAATACCTGAATAAACCCAGTGAAGATTTTACCAAAGCCGATCTCATACGATACATCGACGATCACAATATATCGATGATTAATTTTCGGTATACAGGTGGTGATGGAAGGCTCAAAACGTTGAATTTCGTAATCAATAGCAAGGAGCACCTTGATAACATTCTTTCCACCGGTGAGCGGGTTGATGGATCCAGTTTATTTCCTTTCGTCCAGGCCAGCAGCAGCGATTTATATGTAATTCCGAGGTACAGGACTGCTTTTGTAAATCCTTTTTCTACAATTCCTTCGCTTGATATTCTTTGTTCCTATTATGACAAGGATGGAAATCCTCTTGAAAGTTCTCCGGAATACATATTACATAAAGCACACAACGTTCTGAAAGAGAGAACCGGTCATTCATTTGAAGTAATGGGGGAGTTGGAATATTATGTGATCAGCCCCTCTAACACTTTATTCCAGGCAGCCGACCAGAAAGGTTACCACGAAGCGTTTCCTTTTGCAAAATGGGAGCACCTGCGCACAGAAGCTATGGTTGCCATTGCTCAAACCGGTGGAAAAATTAAGTATGGGCATTCAGAGGTTGGTAATTTTTCACAGGAAGGGAAGGAGTTTGAACAAAATGAAATTGAGTTCTTGCCCGTTAACCTTGAGGACGCTGCAGATCAGCTGGTTATCGCCAAGTGGATACTTAGAACACTGGCATTCAAATATGGAGTTTCGGTTACTTTTGCACCAAAGATCACTGTCGGGAAAGCCGGAAGCGGAATGCATATTCATACCCGCCTGATCCAGGATGGAAGAAATGCTATGGTGGAGAATGGTTCGCTAAGTGATACCGCCAAAAAGGCGATTGCCGGGTACCTGGATCTTGCGCCTTCTTTGACGTCGTTCGGTAATACCAATCCTACTTCTTATTTCAGGCTGGTCCCGCACCAGGAAGCACCGACCAACATTTGCTGGGGTGACAGAAATCGCTCTGTACTGGTTAGAGTTCCTTTGGGATGGTCTGGCAAAAATTCAATGATTTACCAGGCTAATCCTGGTGAACTGGTCGAAGAGAAGGATTATAGCAATAAGCAAACTGTTGAATTCAGATGCCCGGATGGCTCAGCAGATGTCTACCTTCTTCTTGCAGGACTCACAGTTGCAGCAAGGCATGGGTTGGAAATGAAGGGTGCTCTTGAATATGCACAAAGGACATATGTTGATGTGAATATCTTTGATGATAAGAATAAAGCAAGAGTCGCCCAACTGAGCCAGCTACCCGTTTCATGCTGGGATTCTGCAGAAAAGTTGCTGGAGCAGGCTGATATCTACAGGATGTATGATGTATTCCCACAATCTGTAATTGAGGGTACTGCAAGGAAACTTAAGTCCTATGATGATAAAGGCCTTCGTGAAAAGCTTGAAAATGACAAAACGCAATTGCAGTACATCGTGAACAAATATTTTCATTGCGGATAGTCTTCATATTCCTTCCTAAACAGAAATTCAGACTCTATTCTGCAGTTTTCAATAGCCAAATCTGCCAGTATGGCAGTTTTATTCTTTAATTAATGCCAATATGGCTTAATTTTACCCTTGTTTTTAGTTGTTTTTTCAATGGCACATATCTTGAGCCTGGGAGTGGACTGGATAAATGATCCTGATGTTCACAAAAAAAAATAATTAATAATAGGAGATAATAAGATGAATACGATTGTTAAATGTGGCTACAGGCCTATGTTCCCGACGTTCTTCAATGAAGTTTTTGAAAGTGCAGCTGCTGAACTAAAGGATAGTTACTACAAACCAGCAGCTAATATTAAAGAAAGCGAAACTGGTTATGGAATCGAGCTGGCGTTGCCTGGTTTTGAAAAGGAGGAGATCAACATGAAAGTTGAAAAGAATATTCTTGAGATCACAGCCGGACACGAAAGGAAAGAGAATGAAAATGAAGAAACTTATTCACGGATCGAGTTTAACAGGTCCGGGAAGTATTCACGCTCTTTCATACTGCCTGATACTGTCAACCTGGATGCTATCCAGGCTGAATACAAGAATGGCGTACTCAAGGTTAACTTGCCTAAAAAGGAAGTTCAACCTGTAACCAAGAAAGATATTACGATTGCGTAAGGGTTTTGGTTTGATGAAGAAAGCGGCCTGGCGCCGCTTTTTTTGTTTTGATCCTTGAATAATTGGTACTTTAGTTTCGTCATTCTGCAAAAAATAAAATTCCTATCAGGCATCTAACCACACCCTTGGCACATTTATCGATGGCAGGAGCCACGCTTCTGTTTGGGCTAAACTATTGGGTTGCTAAAGGAATGATGCCGGATCACCTGATGCCATTGCAGATTGTCTTCCTTCGGGTATTTGGCGCTCTTGTCCTTATCTGGATGTTAGAATGGATAACTGGTAAATCAAAAGGGCAGCGGATTGAGAAAAAAGATCATTATCGGCTCGCTTTTGCAGCGCTCACGGGTATTACTTTGAACCAGGCCTTGTTTTTCACCGGGTTAAGCATTACCACCCCTATCGATACAGCAATTATCAATTCTACGAATCCAATGATAGTATTGCTGTTGTCCGTGATTTTCCTGCATCAGCCAGCCAAAAAATTGAAAATATTGGGAGTGTTGCTTGGCTTTTCCGGAACCCTGATCCTCATATTAGCCGGTGGGGAAAGCTATCCCCTGCATATGGGGGGTATAAAGGGTAATATTCTGATCGTTCTAAATACGCTCTGTTGGAGTATATACCTGATCATTATTAAGCCCCTTACCGGGAAATATCACCCTTACGTTTTGATGCGCTGGATTTTCCTTTATGGGTTCATCCTGTTAATTCCTATTGCTGCAACTTCAGTAACAAGCATCCACTTTGACTCCTTTACCTTAACCACATGGGGAAGCCTGATCTATATTATAGTGGGGACTACTTTTCTAGCTTACCTGTTCATTACTTTCGGATTGAGCAGGCTAACACCATCAGTAGTTGCGTTCTATACCTATCTGCAGCCGGTTATAGTTGCAGTTGTTGGAATTCTGATCTTCAGTGAAGGTATTTCAATGTATAAAATAGTGGCTACTCTTCTGATATTCACAGGTATATACCTGGTAAACAAGAATACTTCCAATACCTGATCTAATCCCAGGACTCAGAAAAACAATAAATCAAAAACCCAGCATCTATTCTCGACTTCATATAGTGATTCCGGTTAACCTCCGTTTTCAGGATTCGTTTTCTGCCCATATTAATTCGGCATTCAATTGAAAACATCGTTGTTTTCCCTGCAGCATAGCAATAAATGAGGTTTGATAATCACTCACCTTTTTCTGGTAAGAAAAAGAATATGCCTGCTCACAATGTGAACAGGCATATTAACTCTCTGCTAAATCCTGTGAGCTACTTATGCAGGACTAATAGCTTCTACAGGGCAGACATCGGCGCATGAACCGCAATCGGTGCACACATCAGCGTCGATTTTATAGATGTCGCCTTCGGAGATAGCTTCCACGGGGCATTCGTCAATGCAAGTGCCACAAGCGGTGCAGTCGTCAGAAATTACGTAAGCCATTGTTTCTAATTTTAGGTTTGGTGCTGCAAATATAGTTAGTATTTAATTTCACTCCGGACGGGAGTTGTATTTAGATACAATCTAAATTATTGCATCCTTTCAGAAGTAAGACAAATGAAGATTTGAATATGTTCAATGAAGCCTTTACTGGAGTAATAAAAAATATTATAATGAAAAATTTACATATGTGTTTGTCGAATATTTTTTAATAACTTATATAGCAGGTAATTAGACCATCTGCACAGATCGAATCTAAACTGAATGTTTTTACTTCTTCACCATTTAGAAAACCTATAACTTTGTAACCCTGTTACCAAAAAGGCTAAGCATGAGCAATAAACTTAACTTCATCGAAAAAGAAGATGTCGTTGTAAAATTCGTTGGCGATTCGGGCGACGGAATGCAACTTGCCGGTACACTTTTCAGTGATGCCGCCGCACTACTGGGTCTCGACCTGGCTACTTTTCCCGATTATCCTGCTGAGATCCGTGCCCCTCACAACACTATTGCAGGCGTATCAGGTTTCCAGGTTCGTATTGGAAAGAAAAAGATTGAAACTATTGGAGACGAGGTTGGTATCCTGGTGGCAATGAACCCTGCTTCCCTCAAATCGAACCTCAAATGGACCTGTAAGGGTGCCACCCTGATTGTTGATGCTGACTCTTTTGATGAGGCTGCAATTAAAAAGGCAGGATATGCAACTAATCCTTTGGATGATGGAAGTCTGGCAGGATATAACCTTGTTAAGGCCCCCATTAGTTCAATGACCCGTGAAGCTGTTAAACCTCTTGGTTTTGACATTAAAACAGCCGATAAGACCAGGAATGTATTCGCCCTGGGCATCGTATATTATATTTTGGATTGGAAACCAGATTCTACCCTGGAATACTTCAAACTAAAATTCAAAAAGAAACCGGATCTGATCGATGCAAATAAGGCTGTGCTTGAAGGCGGGCTGAATTATGCTGATAATGTGGAAGCCTTGAAGTCGCAAATTCATATTTCAAAGGCAAAAATGGCTCCGGGCCGCTACAGGAACATCACCGGTAATGTGGCAACAGCATGGGGATTCCTTGCTGCTGCTGAACGCTCCGGAAGGCCACTTTTCCTCGGTTCCTATCCAATTACTCCTGCAACGGAAATCCTGATGGAACTTGCTAAGTACAAATCGTTGGGAGCTAAGGTATTCCAGGCTGAAGACGAAATCGCAGGGATTTGTTCTGCCATTGGAGCCAGTTATACAGGTTCCCTTGCACTCACAACTACCTCCGGTCCAGGGCTGTCATTGAAAAGTGAAGCTATTGGCCTTGCAGTTATGACAGAACTTCCTTTAGTTATAGTGGATGTTCAGCGTGGAGGCCCTTCTACCGGTTTACCAACCAAAAGCGAACAATCCGACCTTATGCAAGCCTTATTTGGGAGAAACGGAGAAGCACCTGTTGTTGTGATTGCTGCTTCAACCCCAGCCGATTGTTTCAATTATGCTTACATCTCATCGAAGATCGCATTGGAGCATATGACACCGGTCATGCTTATGACTGATGGATCCTTAGGTAATGGTTCCCAACTTTTCCGTATTCCCAAGGTATCTTCACTTCCCGATATAAAACCACCTATGGCAGTTGCAAATGATAAGGACTATAAACCTTATAAGCGTGATCCCGAAACACTGGTCAGGAAATGGGCAGTTCCAGGTACGGTAGGGCTTAGACACAGGATTGGCGGACTAGAAAAAGAGAACGTAAGCGGTAATGTCAGCACTGATCCTGCCAATCACCAGTTAATGACTGACCTTCGCGAAGCCAAGATCCAGAAAGTAGCTGATTTTATTCCTGAACAGGAAATTCTTGGTGATAAAGAAGGTGACCTTCTTGTTGTAAGCTGGGGCGGTACAAGGGGTACAACCCAGGCTGCTGTCGAGGAGCTTCAGGCACAGGGTAAGAAGATCAGCCTGGCACACTTCCATTATATTATGCCTCTTCCCAGGAATACCCATGAGGTATTGGCCGGGTTTAAAAAGAACATTGTATGCGAACTCAACAGCGGCCAGTTTGTTAATTACTTAAGAATGAAGGAGCCGGATTATAAGTACCTTCAATACAATAAAGTACAGGGGTTGCCATTTACTGTAAACGAGCTCGTTTCAAAGTTCAACGAATTACTTTAGGAGGATACAAGATGATTGATTTCCCAAATAAAACAATTGAACGTTCCTCGGTTGAACTCACCAAGGAAGATTTTGTAAGTGATCAGTTGGTAAAATGGTGCCCGGGTTGCGGGGACCATGCAATTCTTGCAGCTGTTGCCAACGTTTTTCCAAAAATCGGTTACCGGAAGGAGAACTTCATGATGGTGTCCGGAATCGGGTGTTCTTCCCGTTTCCCTTACTATGTGAACACTTATGGTTTCCATGGTATTCACGGGCGAGCTCATGCAATCGCATCCGGTATGAAAATTGCCAATCCTCAGCTCAGTGTCTGGATTACCACTGGTGACGGTGATTCCATGGCTATTGGTGGTAACCATTTTATCCATATCATCAGGAGAAACATCGATGTGAATATCATCCTTTTCAACAACCAGATCTATGGATTGACAAAAGGACAATATTCTCCCACTACACCAATGGGTAGCGTTACCAAAACTTCCCCCCAGGGAACAATAGAACATCCTTTCAATCCGGGAGAACTTGTTCTCGGTGCGCAAGGAACTTTCTTTGCCCGTGCGGTTGATAGCAATGTAAAGCTGATGACTGAAGTTATGTTTGAAGCAGCTCGACATGATGGAACTTCTATTGTGGAGGTCCTACAGAATTGCGTGATCTTTGCGGACAAAACGCATGCTGCCATTACTGATAAAGAAGTCAGGGATGATGCCCAGATTCACCTTAAGAATGGTGAACCGATGATATTTGGAAAAGCCAAGGATAAAGGGATCAGGCTTAAAGGTACCCAGCTCGAAGTTGTTAAGCTTGGAGAAAATGGTATTACAGAAGATGATTTACTCGTCCATGACCAATACCAGCAAGATCCGGGAGTCCACCTGATGCTTGCCAAGATGGCTCCACCTCACTACCCTGTAGCAGTTGGAGTGATCCGTTCAGCAATGTATCCTACATATGATGACCTTGTCGTAGACCAGATTGACCATGCCAAGGCAACCAGTAAAATAAAGAATGTTGACGACCTGCTAAACAGTGGCGATACCTGGGAAATAAAATAATTTCCTGTTCATGATTCCTAAAGCCCTTCCTCTTTATACTGGAAGGGCTTTTTGTATAAATAGGATTCTATCCACAGACTGGAATGCATTCTACGGAGTATTAGGTTTCACAATCATTCTATCAATCATCCACTTGAATGGGACTAATGATTGGATAGCTTGCCGAAATTGAGTTTCTTTGCAATAGCACAGCAATGTTAATGAGTATTAGACAGGATAATTGAAAAGTAAAGCAACATATACGCACTCATGGACTGACAAGGAAGTTGAAGCGCATTGGGACAATGTTGCTCACCTTTATATTTCGGAGAACGATAAGGTGAAAAATGTTCATGACCAACGTTTTCTTTTCAGCCTCCCACAGCTTGATCTCTATTGTGGTGCCAAAGTGTTGAATATTACCAGCAGGGACGGTGAAGCTGCAGAATATATGGCAAAATTAGAACCTTCAGTACTGGTAACCAATGCCGAAATCTCTTCAAAACTGATCGAAGTCGCACATAATGAGCGGCCTTATCTTAACCAGTTGAAGATTGACAGCTATTCGGAACTGCCTTTTGAAAATGCGCAGTTTGACCGCATTCTGACCCTTGAAACGCTGGAACATGTCAGCGAACCTGTCAGGTTCCTGGAAGAACTTCACAGGATATCCATTCCCGATGCAAGGATGGTATTAAGTTGTCCACCTGCCACCAGTGAAATCCCTTACCAGGTTTATACGTTCTTATTCGGAGGACATGGAGAAGGTCCTCATAAATTTCCTCCTTCACGACAGGTAAAGAAGTGGCTCAAAGAAACAGGCTGGGAGCTAATTCTTCATAAAGGGACTGTTTTATTCCCTGTCGGGCCTAAATGGTTTAAAAAATTTGGAGAATCTATACTTGAAAAGGCACAGGGTAGTTTTATTTCTGAATTAGGAATCCGTCAATTTTATGTCTGCAAAAAGTATTGATCAGCTTCGGTCCGTAATTGGCCACAACCTCTGCAACCGATGCGGAAGTTGTGTTGGCCTTTCTGCGGGTTCCATAGTTTTTGGTGATAAAACAGCTAGTTATTTGCCTGAGATTGTCAGGGAGCCGGATACCCTCCTGGCAGATTCGATCTGGGAAGCTTGCCCGGGAAAGAATTTCGATTTTCAGCTTTACCGGCGGAAATATTACCCGCAAGACACTCCATTTCATGTTTATACTGGCCCTTACAAAAAGATCTTCATTGGTTATAGCCGGCAGGAGGATATCAGGCGGGCAGCAGCAAGCGGTGGCGTTCTCTCATCCATATTAATCTGGTTGCTTGAAAAAAAGCTGATCGATGGTGCCGTTGTTACTGGTATGTCGGAAGCAGAGCCATGGTTATGTAAGTCTTTCATTGCAACAACTCCAGATCAGGTACTTTCAGCTTCCCAAAGCAAATACATCATTACTTCTGTAAATGAAATTCTTCCGGATATAGAGGCTTTTAAGGGCAAATTAGCATATGTTGGTTTGCCAGGGCAAATTCAATCCATACGTAAACTTCAGGCTATAAACCATCCGTCTGTCCAGAATATAAAATATATCCTGGGCCCATTTTACGGGAATACTCTTCATTTTTCTTCCATTGAGAGTTTCCTCAGATCCTATGGAGAGAAAAATTACAGGAAGATTAAAAAACTCTATTTTCGATATGGCGAGTGGCCCGGAAATATGAGAATAGAAATGGAAAATGAAAGGGTCATTGAGCTGCCAAAATTCCATGCTAATTACCTGATACCATTCCATATACTCAAGAATAGCCTTCTTTGCACAGATTTAAGCAATGAATTTACCGATATCTCTGGTGGTGATGCCTGGGCTCCGGTTTATGAAGAGAGGGGAAAAGGGTTTTCAATGGTCATAGCCAGATCAGCCCAGGGGCTGGAAATCCTTGAAGCCCTCCAAAAGGAAGGCCGGATGCAACTTGATGAGATAGGGTTACAGGAAGCAATCGATATGCATTCACATGGTTATGATCTGAAAAAGCGCGGAAGCTTTATCAGGATACGTTTCAGGGAGTTATTAGGTTTGCCAGTGCCTGATTTTGGATATAAGCTTAAAGGATTCCCGCTGAGCAGATACCTGATGGAGATCGTCATTCTTTCTTTATTTTTAATACTGGGAAGCAGGCCTGCAAGGTTTATTTCCGAAATGGTTCCACCATCCTTGATTGGAAAGCTATTTGAAAATGCCAGAATATCCTGGAAAAAGTCTACCCATAATATCAAACGAAATAACCTTGGAGAGTGATGAAAAAATCCTTTTCCCTTCTTGTGAAAATATTGGTGACCGTTGCGATCCTGGTATTTCTATTCTTTAAGGTTAATTTCAATACAACAGGCTTCTGGGATACCTTAATGGGTATTGACCTGCCAATCTACCTGTTGTCCTTGTTCGGAGTAGTCTTTGTTCTCGGTATCAAGAGTTACCGCTGGAAAATTTTAATCTCGAACGAAGGTTATAATTATAAAGCATACAGAGCTTTTGGAGCCTATATGTCAAGTGATGCCATTGGGATCGTAACCCCGGGAAGAATAGGGGAAATTTCGCGTTTGTACTATGTTAGACAGGAAACGGATATTCCCTTTTTCCAGGCTTTCAAAACCATAGTCTCAGACCGGATTTTTGATTTTACCATGTTGGGTTGGTTTGGAGTATCCGGCGTTACTTATTACCTTAAAACATTCGGGGATCTGCCAGGCACTCTTTATGTTTTGATTGTGCTGGGATGCATAGTAGTAGGTTATATTGTCGGGATGAAACTATTGGGGTTCTTTGTCAGGAAAAAGTGGCTTGCACGTTGGCAGATACCGCTATTTATTTATGACTGTTTCAGGGCAGTTGTCAGCAAGCGGTTTGTTGCAATGTGGCTTATCACTATTGTAGCCTACATTGCATACTTTTTCTTCTCCTGGCTGATAATGCTATCGCTCAGGGTAAAGCCTGAAATGACAGATGTAGCTTTTATAATGAGTTTGATGAGCCTGTCCACTATTTTGCCTATTTCAATCGCAGGCTTCGGAACGCGTGAAGCTACCCTGGTATTCCTTTTTGCACGATATGGATTTTCCTCTGAAATAGCAGTCTCATTCTCCCTGCTGCATTTTACTGCTTTCTTCCTTTGGGGTGGTTTGATCGGACTGTTCTATTGGCTCACAATGCCAATTTCGTTGCAACAGGTAAAGGATGATTCCTTGTTGATTTTCAAGCTTTTTAAGCTGCAACCTAAAGAATCAGGAGATAAAGCTTCTTGATCAGGTTATGATCAGGTTTTCATAGACTGGATATTTTTTGTGCAAAGGCAATAACGTGGCCATCCGGATCACATAGATATCCAACTTTATAATCCCAATCCCTGTTTGAAACAGGGCTAACGATTACAGCCCCTGTCTTCATAGCTCTTTCAAAGGCGAGGATAACATCCTCAACCTCAAGGTAGAGTTCACATCGAGGGATACCATCTCCTGATGAAGGGTGAGGCAACTTGTCGCCAAGTATTTTGGAGATACTGGAAACCGGCATCAGCCCTAGTTTGCAGTTGTCATTCAGGTCAAATTCTGTCATTCCGGGCACATCCATTGATGGTTCCAAAGAAAGGCTTTCGCAATAGAAGTCTCTGCTTCTAGCCTGATCTTTAACGTATAAGATTATTTCCACTTTCATACTTGAAATCGATGCCTTGAATTACTTTATCCTGTTATTGCCTCAAAGTGCCAATGCTTGTTTTTGGAATGAGATTTAAACCGGGAGAAAGCTAGCAGCGTTGTAATTTTAGAATTACCAAAGTTAATGTACACCCTGTTTATATTCAAGTTTTCATAATCAGTTGTAAACTTCACGAACTTGAATTAAATCTAACTTTTTATACCTTTGCCCCTCAACGCTTTCTTCAACCTGAACTACTGGCATGATCTTTAGCAGCAGCATTTTTATCCTGTTTTTTCTACCAGCTTTTTTAATTATATACTACCTGTTGCCAGGTAAATTCAAAAACTATTTTGCACTCCTGGCCAGTATTATTTTTTATTCCTGGGGAGCCCCAAGGTTCATCTTTGTGATCTTAGGCACAACCTTCCTTGATTTTCACCTGGTTCAGTGGATGGCTGCGACAAAAACCACGCTTTACCGCAGATTGATGTTGACCTTGTCAGTCTCAATCAACATGGGATTGTTGTTTTATTTCAAGTACTCCAACTTCTTTGTCGAAAATGTCAATTCCATGTTATCAATGTTTGGAATGACAGGAGTTCACTGGACAAAATTGGTCCTTCCAATCGGGATATCATTCTATACCTTTGAAACAATCACTTATGTAGTTGATGTTTATCGAAAGATTCACAAACCCCTAAAGAATTTTTGGGATTACCAGCTCTATATCATACTGTTCCCCAAGCTAATTGCCGGCCCGATAATTCGTTACCATCAACTGGCAGACCAGATCACTGACCGCTCTGCAAACGAAACCATTGATGATAAATTGATTGGATTTTACCGGTTTATCCTCGGCCTGGCAAAGAAAGTAATAATTGCCAACCACCTGGGACAGCAAGCAGACGCTATTTTTTCACTCGATTATATTCATCTGAGTACCAGCACTGCCTGGATTGGAATTCTTGCCTATACCTTCCAGATCTATTTTGATTTTTCAGGATATTCTGACATGGCGATAGGTATAGCAAGAATGATTGGATTCCGTTTTCCTGAAAACTTCAACAATCCCTATATATCACAGAGTATATCAGAATTCTGGCGCCGCTGGCATATGAGCCTCGGGGCTTGGATGCGCAATTATCTCTATATCCCGCTGGGTGGTAACCGTGTAAATTCCAAATGGAGATTATACTTTAATCTTTGGATAGTCTTTCTGGCTTCAGGATTGTGGCATGGGGCTTCCTGGAGTTTCGTTCTGTGGGGTGCTTATCATGGCTTTTTCCTAGTAATTGAGAGAGTTTTTCTGTCAAAAGTCCTGGCTTCGGTTGGAAAGATGATTAGCACCTTGTTTACTTTCCTTGTTGTAATAATCGGGTGGGTGTTTTTTAGGATTGAAAAGCTTAGTGATGCTTTCGTTTACCTCAAAAGGATGTTCGTATTTGAGAATGGAACTGGCGTTAGTTTGTATAAAGGAGTGTACCTCTATTTTGGAATAGCCTTTCTTTTTGCCTTTTTTGTGTATACCAAATGGGGACAAATCATTCAGGATAAAATCTATTTCAATCCGTATACAACCAAAAGACATTTTAGCCTCACGTTAATTTCAGTGCTTCTTCTAATTATTTGTGTGAGCTCAATAACAGCATTTGGATTTAATCCATTCATTTATTTCAGGTTTTAAGGATGAAAATTGTAAGGTACATATTGTTTGGTTGCATAATGATCATGCTGGTTTTACCTGCTTTTCAGCTATATACCGGCATTTTTCCTGAAAAGCCCTTACATGGTGCCATTACTGTACCTGAAAAGCCAATATTCTCAGCAAAAACCTGGTTCGATGCTTCTTACCAAAAGAGTTATGATGATTACCTTGAACAAGGAATAGGATTCAGGTCTACACTGATCAGGATAAATAACCAAATCGCTTTTTCTGTTTTTGATACAGCTCTTGCCAATGGCGTAATCATTGGGAAAAAGAATTGCCTTTATGAATATAACTATATCAAAGCCTATGAGGGAATTGATTTTTCGGGTTTTGATAAAATTAACCAGGAAATAGAAAAGGCAAAATATATTCAGAATAAGTTGAAAGAGAGCGGGAAGCAATTTCTTATTGTATTTGTTCCGGGCAAGGCAAGCTACTTCCCTGAATTCATACCTGATAAATACCAAGTTAAGGACAGGAGCTTTACAAATTATGATACGTATACGAAACGGTGCCGGGAAGAAGGGATCAATTACCTGGACTTGAATAAATGGTTCATGCAGATGAAAGATACCAGTCGATATCCTCTGTATACCAAGGCCGGTATACATTGGAGTCTTTACGGCGTTGCACTTTCGGTTGATACCCTTGTTAAAGTGATGCAAAGGATGGCTGGGATCAAAATGGTAGGCTATGGCTGGGATGGTATTGAATTATCTTCGAAGCCGAGGGAAACCGACGATGATATTGCCCAGGGAATGAATGTGCTTTTTCCTGTGAAAACCGGGGTGCTTGCTTATCCAAAGATCAGGTTTGATGAAGGGCCTGACAGGGTAAAGCCAAATGTTCTTGTCGTAGGGGATAGTTATTATTGGAATATCATGGGTTCAGGAACTGCAGCACGGTTATTCGGTGATAATAATTTCTGGTATTATAACCGTGAAGCGCACAACCCGGCTTGGCCTGAGCCGAAAAAGGTAAGCGACCTGAACCTGGTAGATGTGATAAAGAAACAGCAATTCATCATGCTCATGTTTACAGAGGCTAACCTTAGCAGGTTTGGTTTTGGATTTATTGATGATGCCTATAATGCCCTTCAACATCCTGAGAAATCTAGTATAATATCACCTGCCGAAAAGGAAAAGAGAGTTCAGGAAATTATTGCCGATATTCGACGTAAACCTGATATGGTTAAACTAATTCGCGACAAGTCTGTCAAGAATAAGGTCAGTTTTGAAAAAATGCTGCATGGGGACGCTACCTGGATTTTTGAACAAAGCAGGTCTAAATAATTTTCGAATTTTTGTTGGGAAAATCTATTAAAATGATCCGTAAGGTTTTAATTTTCATTACGTTGGCCTTACTTCCCCTGGCATTCCTGGTTATAGGGATAAGCTTTAACCGAACCTGGTTTAGTGGAGATCCTGAATATGCCTATTTATTGAACGGAATCAACATCCTTTCTTTTCATCCTGTTGGACATGCTGATAATCCCGGGACACCGGTTCAATCCTATAGCGCCGTAGTACTAGGAATCTCGCATTTATTCAGGATGGATAAAGCAAGTAGCCTGCAGGTTGATGTTTTAACTCATCCGGAGGTATATGTTGAGATTGAAAGAAAGGTTTCTGTGATCATCAATGCCTTGATGATGATTGTACTAGGTATTTGGTCCTTTTACATTCTGAAATCGCTCTGGTTCAGTCTGATACTGCAAATTATTCCTTTTATTTCGACCACAGTTCTGGAAACGGCTTTCACTAAAGTATCCCCCGAACCGGTGCTGGTATTTACAACTTCGCTTTTTATTATTTTGCTTCTTAAGTTCTACTTGAATCAGGGTAAAGAAGAAGCAAAGTATTCGAAGCTTTTCGGTTGGATTAGCGGTTTTGGAATTGCAACAAAAGCAACATTTCTGCCCATAGCACTCATCCCACTATGGATATTAAAAGGAAGACAAAACTGGAAGACATTCATCCTTCAAATCTGCATATCGTTTGTTTTTTTTACTATTCCGGCTATTCCTCAATATCCTCATATTGCCAAGTGGTTTGCAATGCTTTTTGTCCATACCGGTACATATGGTGAGGGAGGATTAGGTATTGTTAACCTTCCGGATTATTTCAGGAACCTTACGTTGATTCTTGCCAACAATCCTGGTATGTCCATTTCTCTTGTCTGCACTCTGTTATTTATTGGGGTTTCGTATGCCAGCAAGCAGCTTCAAGCTTCAACCAAATCTGTTCACTTCAGGTTCATGAGTGGGATCGCCTTTTCGCAACTAATGGGAATCCTGATGGTAGCCAAGCATTACCATGCAAATCATTACATGGTTCCGGAAATTTGCCTTACCGGGGTTATATGGATATTTGCGATTTTGCAACTGAGTAGTACTTTGCGTAAGCAGAATTCTATTAGGAAATTTATTGCTCCCGCCTGTTTCGTGCTGTTTGTTTTCATCAGCATCCTGAATTACTCCTATATTAACAGGGCATTCAAGGGTTATATTATTTCAAACGAGGAATATTGTAAGGTGTCGGATGCACTGGAAAAAGAATACCCTCAGTATGCAAAAGCCTACTATTACCCGGTTTCAATCAACCCTTACTGTGCCTTAAGATGGGGAAGTGTATACTCAAACCAGGTTCATTTGAATAAACTTCGGTCCTTATACCCGGAAGGATTGTTTTACGATTGCAGGAATCATTCATTCCAATCCTGGGAAACTGGTCTGAATGCCAAAAGTATTCTGGCTATTTCGAAAGGTAAATTGCTTTTGGTCGGAGGCCCTATGACGAATAGTGAATTAAGTGAGGCTGAAAGGGGAGGCCTTGCTTTAAAGCAGCTTTATAAAGGAAGGCTGCAGGCATTTTACGAAGTTGACCTGGTAAACTCACCGATGTTCAAACAAAAAGATTAATATTGTCACATCAATAATAAACAATTGATCCTTACATGATTAATAATAAAAAGCTAATAATTGTACTTCCGGCATATAATGCTGAACAAACCCTTGAACAGACATATGCCGAGATTCCCTTTGATATTGTGGATGAGGTAGTATTAGTAGATGACCGGAGCCGGGATAATACGGTAGAAAAGGCACATAAACTCGGTATCCGGAATATTGTAATCCACGAGAAAAATAAGGGTTATGGGGGGAACCAGAAGAGCTGTTATAATAAAGCACTTGAATTAGGGGCAGATATAGTCATTATGCTTCATCCGGACTATCAATATACCCCAAAACTGATACACAGCATGGCTTATCTTATTGCCAATGGTGTTTATCCGGTTGTCTTGGGCTCAAGGATTCTGGGGAATGGCGCTCTTAAAGGTGGCATGCCTTTGATTAAGTATATCTCCAACCGTGGTCTTACGTTTGTTCAAAACATACTAATTAATCAGAAACTCTCTGAATATCATACGGGTTACAGGGCGTTTTCAAAAGAAGTTCTGACTGCAATAGATTACAATCTCAATAGTGATGACTTTGTTTTCGACAACCAGATGATGTCGCAAATTATTTATGCTGGATTCCCGGTTGCTGAAATAACTTGCCCTACAAAATACTTTGAAGAGGCTTCTTCAATCAACCTCAGCCGCAGCACGGTTTACGCGTTTGGAGTTCTGCATACTTCGATGGTTCATTTTCTCAACAAGATGGGAATAATGAAAACACCACGTTATCAAACGATAACTGTTAAGAAAGAAAATAAAAACTAAAGAAAAACACCTTTGGTTTGTTAAATATTGTTTTTGTTTTAGTTAAACCGGCAGTTCCGGCTAATGTAGGAGCTGCAGCACGTGCAATGAAGACCATGGGATTTACCGAGATGAGACTGGTAAATCCATGTGATCACCTTTCACCCGAAGCCAGGATGCTGGCTCATGCTTCCAATGATATACTTGAAAATGCTACCGTCTTCATCAGCCTGGAAGAGGCTTTGGAACAAATGGATTTTGTGATAGGAACCACTTCAAGGCGGAGGACAGTGCGCAATAAGTTCCTGGGGGCAGAGGAACTTCCGGAAATAATTTTAAACAAAGGAGAGTTTATTAAAAATGTTGCCATTGTTTTTGGTAATGAAGAAAGTGGTTTGAGTAACAGTGATGCGGATCTTTGTCATGTGCTGGCAACAGTTTCCATGGCGACCCGCTACCCTTCCCTGAACCTAGCCCAGGCTGTTATGATATTCGCCTATGAGCTTTCAGTCCTTTCGGGCAAAAAAAATAAAAAAAGTGTTGCTAAACTGAATCATGAAAGTTGGCTGGTATTGCGAAGGAGGACAGAGTTACTCCTCGATAATTTGAATTTGAGAGAAGATAGACTCATCCGGGTAAAATTACTCGAAAGGATGGCATTGCTTGAAGAACAGGATATTTTTCTTTTACATGCACTAGTAATTAAGTTGCTTTCAGAATCCAATCGGTAAATTATTGATTTCAAGGAGGCTTTGAAACGCCATTGCGTTGGTGCAAAGAAAGCCTTCGACCTTTCAAATCTTTGCAGAAGTATTATTGCTAACTTTGTATCCATAATCCGTCAGGAAATGAGAAAATACGTTGACTTCCTTGTAATTGGAAGTGGGATTGCAGGATTAAGCTATGCACTGAAAGCTGCAAAATTTGGTAAGGTTTGCATAGTTACCAAAGGTAAAGCCGAAGAATCAGCTACCAAGTATGCCCAGGGTGGCATAGCTGCTGTTACTTACACTCCGGATTCATACGAAAAGCACATTAAGGATACCCTTATTGCCGGGGATGACCTGAACGATGAAAATATTGTCAAGATAACAATCACCGAAGCTCCTGAAAGAATTAAGGAACTGATAGAGCTTGGTGTTGAGTTCGACAAAAATGAAAGTGGGAAATATGATCTCGCAAAAGAGGGCGGGCATTCAGAATTCAGGGTCTTGCATCACAAAGATCAAACAGGGCTTGAAATTGAGCGGATTTTGCTGACCAGGGCCAGGGAGAATGAAAATATAGAAATTCTTGAAAATCATTTTACGGTCGACCTGATCACACAACACCATCTTGGAGTTGAAGTAAACAGGCGATCGCCTTATATTACCTGCTATGGAGCCTATGTTCTGAATAATGAAAACAGGCAGATCGACACGATCCTGGCTAAGACAACACTAATGGCCACAGGTGGTGCAGGTAATGTTTATGCAACAACAACAAATCCTGCTATTGCCACCGGGGATGGAATCGCAATGGTCCACAGGGCAAAGGGGATACTCGAAAAGATGGAATTTATTCAATTCCATCCAACCTCTCTGTATCATCCTTCTGAAAAACCCTCCTTTTTAATAACAGAGGCTTTAAGAGGGTTTGGCGCAGTCCTTAAAGATATACATGGTAATGAATTCATGCATAAGTATGATACCCGTTTATCACTTGCTCCGCGCGATATTGTTGCCAGGGCCATAGATAATGAACTAAAAATAAGTGGTGAGGATCATCTTTACCTGGATGCCAGGCATTTACCTAAAGATGAATTGATTCATCATTTCCCGGGAGTATATGCAAAATGCCTTAGCATAGGTATTGATATTACTCATGAAATGATACCAGTTGTTCCTGCAGCTCACTATATCTGCGGAGGTATCAAAGTTAATGAGTGGGGGGAAAGCACTATACAAAACCTCTATGCATCTGGTGAATGCGCATCTACCGGCTTACATGGCGCAAACCGGCTTGCTTCCAATTCGTTGCTGGAATCACTGGTTTTTTCGCACAGGGCTGTTATTCATGCATCCGAAAGAATTAATGAAATTGAATATTGTCATGAAATTCCTGATTGGAATGCTGAAGGGACCGTAATGAATGAGGAGATGGTACTCATAACTCAGTCACTTAAAGAGTTGCAGGGTATAATGACCAATTATGTTGGTATAGTCCGATCAAACCTTCGTTTACAGCGAGCATCCGACAGGCTGGATATTCTGAACCGCGAAACGGAACTGCTTTATAAAAGATCTATTCTGATCGAGAAGATTTGTGAAGTCAGGAACCTTATCAAAGTTGCCGACCTTATTATACGGATGGCTAAAGAACGAAAAGAAAGCCGGGGGTTGCATTTTTCGATAGATTATCCCAAAGCCAATGAAATTGGTACTATATATTTTAACCCTGAGGATTAGAACATTTTCTTATATTGATCGTTAAGTAATTTCCTCTGTAAAACAAAACCTACCCAGTATGCCGCTAATCCGACCTGTTAAAGGGATATCCCCAAAATTTGGCAAGAATTGTTTTATTGCTGAAAACGCTACAATCGTTGGAGAAGTCGTAATGGGTGATAATTGCAGTGTTTGGTTCAATGCCGTAATAAGGGGAGATGTTCATTTCATACACATTGGGGATAATGTAAATATCCAGGATGGAGCTATTGTTCATTGCACTTATAAAAAAGCCCCAGTTACCATTGGGAACAATGTATCAATCGCTCATTCTGCCATCATCCATGGTTGTACTATCCAGGACAATGTCCTGGTTGGTATGGGGGCAATCCTGATGGATGGTGTTGTAGTTGAGAGTAATTCAATTATTGCGGCCGGTGCGGTTGTTTCGCAGGGAACGGTAATTGAATCAGGTTCTGTTTACGGCGGGATCCCGGCTCGTAAAATTAAGTCTGTTGATAAGGCATTACTTGAGGGCCAAGTCAATAGGATAGCCAGGAGTTATACTACATATGCCTCATGGCATGATCCTTCCATCACCCCGATCGAAGAAATCTGATCTTGATATTCAAAGTAAAAGGCTGCCTTTTAGGGGCAGCCTTCACTCGTTTCCAATTTTTTAATACAATAATTACTGAATACCCAGTTTCTTTTTTACAAGTGGCATAATATCCTCACCACCTTCAGTAAAGAGTAAAAGACCTTCTACACTGTTAAAAACATAGGAGAATCCATTTTCTTTGGCGACATCCTGGATAGCTTTCTTTGCTTTTTCAATAAAAGGAGCACTTAATTTACTTTCCTGATCACTCATATCCTGTTGAGCAGATTGTTGAAATGCTTCCATTCTTGACTGGAGGTCGGCAATTTCTTTCTCCTTCGTTTGTTTAATTAGTGCGGAAAAGGTTTCCTTATTCTTTGTGTAATCATCAATCTTTGACTGAAGCTCAGATTGCATGGATTGGTATTGATCCTGCAAGGACTGTGCGTATTTTGCCATAGAAGTTTTTACTGTATCCTGACCGGGGAGTTGTTCAATCAACTTTCCGAAGTCAATATGTCCAAGTTTGGTTTTATTCTGTGCATTAATGGTGGTGACACCTGTTACAAATACAACAAGGGCAATAATTTTTACGAGGTTTCTCATCATGTTGTTAATAAAATGGGTTATCAAAAATTAAGTCGCAAAGGTAAACAATTTCATCAGATTTGAAAATCGGCTTCCTTGCAGGGGTTATTTTTTTCCTTTGGAGTCGTCATTCCCTTTTCCTTTAGGGCTTTCTTTTTGTTTGTATGTATATCCCATCTTATCCAACACCAATTCAGAAATATCAAATTTTGGATTTGAATAGATTAAAGTAGCACTGTTTGCTTTATCGAATACAACTGCATAATTATCGTCGGAGGCAATCCCTTCGATAGTAGTATATATTTTATCCTGGATTGGTTTTATGAGTTCCTGGCGTTTTTTGAACAAGTCTCCATCCTTGCCAAATCTTTTCTTTTGCAAATCCTTGGCGTCTTTCTCCTTCTGAACTATTTCTTCCTCTCTCTTCTTTTTCATGTCTTCAGGCAATAATACTGATTCATTCTGAAACGCCTTGTATAGTTTATCGATCTCGGTAAATTTTGCCTCAATCTCCTTTTGCCATTGGGCTGACAGGTCATCAAGCTGGGTTTGGGCATCAGAATATTCAGGTATATTGTCAAGGATATAATCGGTGTCAACAAAAGCGTACTTCTGGGCAAAGGATATAAACCCTGTGAAGATAATTAATAGGGCTGTGATTGCGATCTTTTTCATTTTGATCCCTCCTGTTTTATGGTTATTAATCTATGGAAGAGTTTATAGAGAAATGGAATTGACCCTTATTTGCGCTTGGCATACCGGGAATGTTATCAAATCCATAACCCCAGTCAAGACCTAACAAACCAAACATGGGAAGGAACACCCTTACTCCAACCCCAGCAGAGCGCTTCAGATCAAATGGATTGTAATTCTTGAACTTGAGCCATTCATTGCCTGCTTCAACAAAAGCCAAGCCGTAAATAGTTGAATTAGGATTCAGAGATAACGGATAACGAAGTTCGAGTGTTTGCTTACTGAAAATTATACCTCCTGTAGGTGAATTGGTATATGCATCCGGTGTCATGCTTTCATTTGAATATCCTCGGAATCCTATCAACTGTCGTCCGTCTATTGCTGAATAACCAGACATACCGTCCCCACCCATGAAATAGCGGTTGAAAGGTGTAACCTCCAGGTCCTTGTTATACTTGCCTAAGAAGCCTTGCTTGGTACGGGCCATTAATACCAGGTCACCAACAAGTTGTTTGTAGAATGTACCCATTATCTTCCATTGATGGTATTCAACCAGGCGGTACTTGTCCTCATTACTCATGGTGCTGTATTTCTGTTTTGCAATGAGTGAATATGGAGGGGTGAGTTCTAATGATATTGATACCTCCGATCCGGAACGGGCATAGATTGTTGCATCCGTAGAATATCGGCCCAATGCGATGGAGTAGGAATAATTCTGATAATTACCATTCCCGCTTATAGTAGTGCCTAGCGATGTATAATTTTTCAACTTATATCGTTGGAAACTAATCGTATGGGAGAGGTTGAAATAGTTGTCCGGCCAATTCAACCTGCGGCTGAATACGAATGAGAGGCCAGCTATATTGTAAGATGAGCTTGTTGTGGATGAGTATGAATACTGCGAAACGTATGCCGAAACGCTGAATTGTTGTGGGCGCTTCCCTCCAAGCCAGGGTTCAGTAAATGATGTACTGAAACTCAGGTAGCCTTTGCCATAGGACTGCATTCTGAGGGATAGCTTCTGGCCGTCACCTGAAGGTACAGGTTGCCATGCATTCTTTTTAAAGAAGTTGCGAGCAGAAAAGTTATTGAATGATACTCCCAGCGTACCGATCAAGCGGCCGTAACCCCATCCTCCCGACAATTCCAACTGATCAGAGGATGTTTCCTCTACACCATAAAGAACATCCACAGTTCCATCTGCAGCATTTACATTTGGGGTCTGGATATCAATTTTCTCAGGGTCGAAATATTTCATCTGAGCCAGGGAGGTCCTGGTGCGGATAATATCCGAACGGCTGAAGAGATGGCCCGGAACTGAATACAGTTCACGGATAATAACGTGATCATTGGTTCTTGTATTCCCTTTCACAATTACCTGGTTGATGGTCATCTGCCTTCCTTCGCGGATCCTTATTTCAAGGTCGATGGAGTCATTTTCAACATTCACCTCAACCGGTTCGATCTGGCAAGTGAGATAACCATCATCAACAAAAAGGCTTGAAATATCAACTCCGTTGGGGTTGAACTGCAATGCCGCGTCAAGTTGATCCTGCCGGAATATATCACCTTTTCGTATGCCCAGGATCAGTGCCAATTCTTCAGCAGTGTATTTGGTGTTGCCGACAAAGGCAATGTTGCGGTAATAATATTTATGGCCTTCAGTAACCTTGAGGTCAATGTTGATGAGTCCGGGACCTGATTTGTAAACACTGTCCTTAAGCAGCTGCGCGTCGCGATAACCGTTATCATTAAACTTTTTTACAAGGTTTAATTTGTCCTCAGCATAATCCTCCTGGATGAATTTGGATGATTTGAATACTCTGAACCTGAAATTTTCGTCAAATGTGTTCACCACAAAATCAGGGTATTTCTTCAGTTTCCCGGTTAAAACATGTTCAAACAGGCCAAAAAAGGACTCCTGTGCTAACGTCATAATCTTGTATGCACCCTTCTCTTTAGTTTTTTTCATAGAGGATTTAAGCGCAGTCACTGAGATTTGATCATTACCTGTAATATTGATATTAGCAATTCTTACTTTTCCATTCTTCTTTATATCAAATTTAAGAATCACATAATTAGCCCGGGATGTGTCAGGTACCTGGATGATTTTGACATCGGATTCAAAGTAGCCTTTACCGATATAGTGCTTTTTGATAATATTTTTTGAACGGACCAGTAAGTTTTCAGTAACTACATCACCAGATACAAGTTTTATCTTGTCGCGCAAATCATCAGCCTCGCCTTTCCGGATTCCGGAAAAACTGAATTTTGACATTCGCGGCCTTTCTTTAAGTATGATATTCAGGAATACCTGGTTACCCTGCACTCCATCTACCATTATTTTAACGTCATCAAACAACCCCTGTTCCCATAGTTTTTGAATAGCACTGTGAATTTTATCACCAGGTATTTCAATGTTGTCACCAACCCTTAATCCTGTTAGTGAAACCAAAACTGAATTGTCGAGATACTGTACACCTGTTACAACAATTCCGCCAATGATGTATTTATGCGGCATCCCATAATCCAAATCGGGGATATCATCACCGATCGCAATCTGGGCAAAGGATGCAGAGGAAAGTAATAAAAAGACCAGAACTGAAAATATACTATGCCTGAGTGTCATCCTTTGAATTGTATTATTTGTTCACTTGTTTTACCAAAGCGCCTTTCTCTTTGCTGGTAATCAACAATTGCTTCGTAAAGATCATTTTTTCTGAAATCAGGCCAAAGCTTGGGAGTAAAATATAGTTCCGTATAAGCAGTTTGCCACATTAAAAAATTGCTGATCCTGTATTCGCCACTTGTCCTGATCAAGAGCTCAGGATCGGGAATTTCAGGCAAATTCAGGTATGAAGCGAATAGTTTTTCATTGATTTTTTCTTCCTTCAATTTTCCATCTTTGACAAGTGCAGCAATGGATTTTGCAGCTTCAACTATCTCCCATCTGCCTGAGTAGCTCAGGGCAAGAATCAGGTCCATCCTGGTATTCTGCGATGTCTTATCCAGGGCTTCATTCAGTTCTTCTTTCACCTTCTTGTCAAGGCAATGAAGGTTACCCATTGCACGCAACCGGATATTATTTTCATTCAAGGTTTTAATCTCATTATTAATGGTAATAACCAGCAAATGCATGAGAGCATTTACCTCTTCTTTAGGCCGGTTCCAATTCTCTGTTGAAAAGGCGTAAAGTGTCAGATAACGAATCCCCAGCTCAGCCGCAGCTTCAGCAGTTTCGCGAACAGAATCCACTCCGTTTTGATGCCCGAAGACTCTGTGTTCCCCGCGCATCTGTGCCCACCGCCCATTACCATCCATAATAATGGCAACATGCGCGGGAAGCTTGGTAGTGTCAACCTGAGCGAGTAAATCCTTGTTTTCTTCCATTATTGACAAATATAGGAGTTTGGTAAGTTTAACTCCTTTTGCTAGTTGTTAATTATTCTTAATGCCTTTCCGGGTGGAATTTCTTACCCCCATCCGTCATCTCTTTCAATATCCTTCCCTTTGATGGTCAAGGCATCTTTCTTTGCTTAGCATCCTGATCTTAACTACCAAAGTTATCCCTGCAAACGAATACCAATCAGTATTTTTTGAATTTCCCCGCTGCATCCCTGTGTTGTGCGATAATGTGGGATCAGAAGCCAATGTTTCAACAGTTGGTTGTGGTGGAGTTGAACTGGCTAAGTCCAGGTAATAGGTCTTGCTTACATCATCAAGATAATCCGTGCTGGTTTTTCTCATTCCCCATTCAGCCCCGATTCCAAAAAGCTTATTAAGGCTTACTTTTACTCCAATGCCAAAAGGCATACTGAAGGCATATAGTTTATACGGTACACGGCCAGGATATACTGTGGATCCCTGGCCTTCTGTATGTAAGGGCTGAAGTGCAACCTTTGATCCGTTTACCTGTCCGTAAGGCTGAAAAAAGAACATGTTTGCTCCTCCAAAAATATAAGGTGTCCACCAATGCATCCGACTTCCAAGGAAGTACTCAAAAAAATTCACTTCAAACTGAACTCCGGCTTCATCAATGGGAGAGCTGAAATTAAGATTCCTGGTGGGATCTGCCTTGCTTTTTGAATCACTTGCCTCGACCTTTCCATGCAAATAATGCGCCTGGATGGACAACCTGTGATTGATATTATAGCGATACATCAAACCGTAGGCTGGTTTTGGCAACAAAAAAGGCCTGCCCGGATTTAAATCTCCGATATAATAAGAGACACCTCCAAATACCCCTAATTCTCCCGTCCGCTGAGCGAAAGCAAGAACAGAACAACAAAGCAAAAACAATAATGGAATAAAGGATTTTCGCATAAAGTTCCAGGGGCTGCAAAGGTATGATTTTTATTGAAATGGTTTCACCTCTATACACGACAAGGTTAAGGGCAAAATGCCCGTTTAATAAACTAAAACTTATACCTTTTATTGTAGTGCCACTAGCTTTGCTATGCCGGGCAATGAAAGATGGAGTGCTGAGGCAGATCGCCTGTGGCAACCTGGCTGTCAGTTACGGATATCCATTCCCCAATTCAATTTGCCTCTTAAGGTCGAGAAGAAATTTTCAGTATTGCGCTGCAGCAAGTTGACTTCAAAGTCAGCTTTTCGAATCACGATCTCCGTCTCCCTTTCAAATACACAAACCCTGGAATCAAGCCTGATAAGTGCATGTTTATCCCTGCCATCAATTTTGATCCTGATCCTGCTGCTATCCGGGATCACAATGGGCCTTACCGTCAGATTATGCGGGGCAATGGGAGTGATAACAAAATTCTGAGATTCAGGAGCTATTATTGGCCCGTTACAACTCATGGAGTAAGCTGTGGAACCGGTTGGTGTTGCAACAATGAGTCCATCTGACCAGTAAGAATTCAGAAACTGTTCATTGATCCATACCTGAACTACAACCATCGAAGACATTTCTTTTTTATTGATGGAGAGTTCATTGAGTGCAAAACTCATATCACCGAACAAATCAGAGGGCGATTCTATGGAAATAAGAGACCTCTTTTCGATCCGTAATCTTCCTTCGAGAATGTCAGAAATAGCGGGGATAATTTCATTTCTGGAAATGCTTGAAAGAAATCCCATTCTTCCAAGATTGATGCCTGCGATCGGAATTCCTGAATCTCTAACCAACTGGATAGCGTCAAGCATAGTTCCATCTCCCCCGATCGAAAGCAGGTAATCGGCTTTTCCAGGTAGTTGTTCATGATGGCTGAAGACTTCAGCTTTTGGATGAAATGTGATCTTATCGTGGATAAAATCATAGAATGGTTTCCAAATCAATAATTTACAACCAGATTCTTCCAGCCTGCCGATGAGCAGTTTGAAAAATTCCAGGTGGTCGGGGTTGAAAGCCTTTCCGTATAAAGCTATCTTCACAGGATGATTCTTTAATTTCAGATACCCGCAATAAAGTGGATAAAGATACCACTTTTGCCTGATTTATTCGTGGAGTACTCTATTCGCATCACCTTGTCATAATAGGTCACAACATCCAACCCAATGCCGGCTCCAATGAGCAGAGTTTCAGGGAGAATACTCGAATCAGAAATTACAGTGTTTCCTCTCCATGTGTATCCTGCATCCAGGAAAAAGTTTAAGTAGGAAGCATAATGGATTCGGCTGAATTTTGGAGATGGAATGAAACCAATGTTCGATTTCTTTTCATGAATCAGGTTGAATTTAATGTTGTTACGAGTCAATAGATAATGTGCTCCATCCGCTACATCATACTCGTACCCTCTAACGAAATCCCTGTCATACCCCAGGCCTTGCATAAAAAAGTATGGTTGATAAGCATCAGATGATATTTTTCCAACGATACTGCTTCCAAAAAACCACCTGTTTGACAATGGGACAAATATACGGGAAGTCGACCGGGCCCATAAAACATTTACCGGATTCTCAAATTTCAAGCCCAGCCCGGCTTTATAGATTTCAAAATCCACATACCAACCGTCAAGTGGATAGAACTTGGCATCCCGGTGATCAATTTTGAGTTTGTAATAGCCACTGAGATAATTCCTTATCCGTACTCCGGGGTAATAAAAATCTTTATTTCGTGAAAGAAGTGAATCAGCGAATTCTACATGCTGAAACCTGATTTCTGCGAGGTGAAATGTATGGATATTCCTCCTGTAATTGAATTTTAATGCAAGATACTGTTGAAGAAGCAGGAAATTCCGGTCAAAATGAAATACCAGTTTATCTTCATTTGTAATATAGCCAACTTCCCTCTTTCGTAAATGCCCGATCTCTATCCCGGCACCAAATCGTTTTGTTTTTTCAATGTACGGAATATCATACAATAAACTGTATTGATGGTTCTTGCCTGATCGCAGAAACAGGTCAAGGTTTTCCATGCGGCCCCTGAAGTTTGACCATTTAACCCTTACTCCATAATTGATTCGTCTGAAGTCATGGGAATCCCACCATGCATTCAGGTTTCGGTCAGTGATTTCAAGTATGGGCGTAGGCCAGATATACCATCTTTCAACCATTTCAATTTTTACATTCAACCCTTCAGGTTTCTGTTCCCATGAAATTGTGACAAAATTGAACAATGACGTATTTAACAGGTTTTGTCGTGACTTTTCAATTGACTCCGCCAGATCAGCGACTATTATGCTGTCACCTTCCTGAAATAGAAGTTCTCTAAGAATTATATTAGATTTAGTGATGCTATTTCCTTCCAGGAGGATAGAGTGGACGGGAATTTTTTCCCCTAGCGGGCCAGGAAACTTCGAAAAAGCAATTTGGGGAGAAGCCAGAAACAGGAAAACTGATGTGCAAAACAACACAATCTGCCTCATCTTGATTGATAAGCTGTTTCGCATCAGGATCTTAGATATTCAGATAGTTCATCAGGAGATTGTACCTGTCACGCAGGTTATCTGTATAATCCGACTCAAAAAATGATGCCTTGATGACATAATTGTATCTCAGGAATGTTTGAAGTATAGGCTGGATATCCATTTTATCCAGTTTTAAAGTAAGTTCTGTCCGAAGTGAATCCGGTTGTGATTTCATATATAAACTTAGCAACCTGGCATCATTCGATTCAATGATCTGGGCAATCTCTGACAAGGAAAAATCATTTACATTCAGCTCCAGGATAATGATTCCGCCAGGATTATCAACAGCTGCTATGGCTGAAAGATTCTCAACAAGGCCTGGTAATGTAATTACACCGAGGTAGGAATTATTCTCGTCGAGTACAGGTAACAAACTTAGTTTGTACTCGGCAAACAGCCTGATTACAGTATAGACGTGCTGGGATTGTGTAACTGAAATATTTTGTAATGGGATGATCTGCTTGTCTAAGGTTTCCTCAAAGCTGTTGGCGGAGTATATTTCATTTTCAGAAATCAGGCCGATAAATTCATTTCCATCAACAATTGGCAAGTGGGATACCTTAAATTCCTCAAACCAGTGTATAGCAGTCATGCCCGTATCTGAAGGAGAAAGTGGCAGTATATCACGAGTGAAAATATCTCTGGCAATCATGGTCGAATGTTTAACATCTGTTCATACTTCGAATGCAACTTAATGGTTCCTTTTACACGAGGGAGCTATTATTCTGTTTTGTAGCTTTGCATTAGATAAACGATGCGATGACAAAGTTAAGTGTAAATATCAATAAAATTGCGACAATTCGCAATGCAAGGGGTGGCAATATGCCGGATGTGCTGAAAGCAGCCATTGATTGTGAGCTTTTTGGAGCTGAAGGAATCACTGTCCATCCGCGTCCTGATGAACGTCATATCCGGTACAGGGATGTATTTGAAATAAGGCCCTTGATCCGAACTGAATTCAATATTGAAGGCAATCCTATTCCGCAGTTCATTGACATGGTTCTGGAAATAAAGCCCCACCAGGTAACACTTGTCCCTGATTCACATGACGTGCTTACATCCAATGCAGGGTGGGATACTTTAAAGCATAAAGATTTTCTGAAAGAAGTAATCTCAGTTTTTAAACAGCATAATATCCGCACATCCATATTTGTTGATCCTGATAATGAGATGGTTAAGCATGCCGCTGATACAGGGACTGACAGGGTAGAACTATATACTGAAGCTTACGCCAGCAATTACCCCCTGAACCGTGAGCAAGCTATAGAACCTTACTACAATGCAGCGAAAGCTGCTCAGGAAGTAGGTCTTGGGTTGAATGCCGGGCATGACCTGGATCTCAATAATCTTTGGTATTTCTCACGCACAATACCTGCTTTGTTGGAAGTATCCATTGGACATGCTTTGGTAAGTGACGCCCTTTATATGGGGCTCGAGAAGACTATAAATTGTTATCTGCAACAACTCAAATAAGATGAAGTCCTTACTACTGTTATTTTCTCTTTTACTGGTATTCGGATTCGGCATGAATGCACAGGAAGTTTATGATGCTGCCAATGTCAAAGAAAAGGAAGGTATTGTGTATTATAACAATGATATTAAACCCTTTACAGGTACTGCAGTTCACTGGTTTAAGCCTGGCCAGAAGCAGATAGAGTCAACCTATGTTAATGGTAAACTGAATGGCACTGAAATAACGTACAATGGAAATGGAGGGAAATTTCTTGAGGTTACATACGTAGATGGGGAATTTAACGGCTCATACAAACAATGGTATTCAAATGGCCAGCTGGAGATGGAGAAAGTATATGTTGGCGGAATGATGAATGGCCCTTCAGTGCATTGGTACGAGAATGGTAAGAAAGAGAATGAAGGCAGCTACCTTAACTGTCGGGAAACCGGTAAATGGATATTTTGGTACCAGAGTGGTCAGAAAATGAAGGAAGGGGAATATCTGCAGGGTTTTGAAGATGGAAAGTGGACTTTTTGGGAAGAAGATGGAACTATTTCCCGAGTTGTTGTTTACAAAGATGGTGAGCCTGTTAACTGATAATAATGAGGTTAAATTTCAGACATTTTGGACAGGGAGAACCATTGATTATTCTGCATGGTCTCTTTGGACAGAGCGATAACTGGGTTACCGTTGGTAAGCGATTAGCAGAGCATTTCTCTGTATTTATTCCTGATCAGCGTAATCACGGAATGTCCCCGCATTCAACTGTTCACACTTACCCGGCACTTTCGGACGACCTTGCTGATTTTATGGATCAACATGATATTTCAAAGGCAAGGGTAATTGGCCATTCGATGGGAGGCAAGGTAGCAATGACATTTGCTCTGGAACT
Organism: Bacteroidota bacterium; assembly: GCA_013376995.1. GTDB lineage: Bacteria > Bacteroidota > Bacteroidia > Bacteroidales > UBA4417 > UBA4417. Next base: position 62,519 of record JACAAZ010000007.1, read on the forward strand.
TCCCGACAGGGTTGAGAAACTGGTTATCGTAGATATCAGTCCAAGAAAATACCCTGAAAGAAATGTTCATACTCAAGTAATTACCCAAATGCTTTCCCTTAACCTTGATTCCTTGGGGTCCCGCACAGAAGCGGAAAAAATCCTGGAAGATCGGGTGCCGGATCCAAGAATAAAGATGTTCATCCTCAAAAACTTGTATTATCAACTACCTGGTAAACTGGCGTGGCGACTTAATTTGGAAGCTATTAATCACAGCCTGCCCGAATTGTTTGATGGAATCTCGGCTGAAACTCAATATAGAGGGCCTGTTCTCTTTATTCGTGGAGCAGCGTCAGACTATATTTTAGATGAAGACCGGCCTCTAATTCAAAAATTATTTCCGCATTTCTCCCTGGAAACAATAACCGGGGCATCGCATTGGGTTCATGCAGATGCCCCGGATGAACTGTTTCATCAACTGGCACTCTTTCTATAGATTGAATGCCAGGCCTTTATTCATAATCAATATCGCTCTACATTAATACTGGCCATGCCGGCTTCCATATTGATGTGTATCTTGTTTTTGGCGTTTACATAATTATCTGTTTGATAATGGTGGTTGGAAGTTTTCTGGAAACCATTAAAACTTTTGCTTGCCAGGAAAGTATTGTTAGTGATCTCAGCACCGGCATCCTTTGGGATTCTTACAGTAATTGAGGCTGCACCTGCTTCTATGTTTACATTCGATTCAGGATAAAGATCGCCTAGTTTTACCTCAATATCGGATGCTCCTCCCTGTAAATTGATTTTCCTGGTTTTGAATTTGCTAAGGTCAAAATTCACTTCAGCAGCTCCGACATTTAATTCGAGATCCCAAACTGGTACAGTATTCAGTTTCATTTTTACTGTATTCCTGACTTCACCTTTGAATTCAGCTTTATCCAACGAAAGCTTAATAACCCTCATACTGTCATTGTCATGTGATGTCATGGAATACTTTCCTTCAGACCCAGTGCGGTCAAGGTCGATCAGCTTGTCAGTTGTGTCTTTAATGCTGAAATCACCTACACCAATGTTCAAATCCAGGGTGGCATACCTTACTATTGAATCCATGTCTTCTGACAGATTTTGGGATATAGGCTCTTCCATCTTATCATTGTTCCGGTCGTTGTAATTGAAGTGCCAGTTCCAGGAATCATTTTTTCCGAATTGCTGCACTACTACAAAGGCAATTACAATGGTTGCCAAAGATATGACTGCTTTAATCCAATCCTTTACAGGGATCAGCGAAACGCCCCAAAGTATAAGTATAACTGGCCACAGGTTCCAGAATGTATGCCAGCTAAAGAATAGAATGCCAGTATTTTTCAGGATGAACAGGATGCCGATCAAAACTAGAAGGACTCCCCAGAATATTTTGCGATAGCTCATGTCGAATTTATTTAAAGTTTAACGGCTTTTAATTTATTGAAGGCTAAAAGATCAGAATTTATCCTTGTCCTTATCATGCCCTGAAAAATTGGTAACAATTAGCACAGCGCCTACAACCACAAGTATAATTGGCCATAAATCTCCGAAATGAATGTGAGGAATAAACCTGTCGGCAAGGAATATACATCCAAGGGAAATTAACACTAATCCACCGATCAATCCTCCACGGGTACTTTTCTCTTTTGTTGGATCATAAGTCGGAATAGGTTCTGCATTATAAGTACCGGCAGGCGCGCTCCCATCATTTGCTGAATCAGGTGGAGGGGGTGGAGGAGGGGTTGTACTCCCCATCCCCATATTGAAAGTAGTTGTATTAATTGGGCGTGGAGGAATTGCGATCCACAGGATGATATAAACTAACAATCCTCCTCCGCCGGCAAAGGCAATGACAACAAAAAGCAGCCTGATCAGAATGGGATCTACATCAAAATATTCAGCAATTCCACCTGCAATACCACCGAAAACCCGGCTGGTAGTTGAACGGTATAAACGATTAGTCTTTTCCATGATTATTTTCTTTTAATTGTATAGTCTGACGCAACTCTGATTTTCCGGTTACAAAAAATCTAAACTTTATAAAGAATATACACTTCTTTTTGAATAAGATTGAATAATAGCGATGGTTTCAACATCCAGATTCGAATACATTTATATTGAATTTATTTCTGAATGAAAATACAATTTCCCTTAATTATACTTAAATTTACATGGTTTTGCAGGATATTCTGTTGAGGTTACTAATTTTTATCTATTGCTATGCTCAAATGCCGATATAATTTGCCAGCAATTTTACTCATTGGTTTTCTTGCCTTAAATGCTGTAATTCCTAATAAGGTTCATTCCCAGGCTTCTTTTTCAGGTTCAAGCGGCATATCAACCGGGGCTACCGGAAGCTTTAGCTACACTGTTGGAGAACCATATATCATTAAAGCGGTAGGTGCGGAAGGCTCTATGTCCGGTGGGATACAGCAGCCTTTTCATGTGTACACCCTGGGTGTTGATCCAGGAATTCCGGGAGGTGCGGCTATCTCACTCTTCCCTAATCCAGTTAAATCTACTCTTACCCTCAGTTTGAATCAGAAGATAAACGGTCATGTTGAATGTGAGCTATTCAGCATTCATGGCACTTTAATATTGAGAAAACCTGTTGAGCTTAATTCAAATTTACTTGAACTTGATGGTATACCCCCTGGTACATACCTCCTGAATATTACATTGGATGGTAAGCAAATCAAGTCATTCAAAGTAATAAAAAACTGATGTCGTATTGATTGTAAGTTCCAGGTATACCTTCAATGACAATCGACCATTTAATGAAAAAGACAATGAAACTATTATCTAAAGTATTGATGTTCATTATTTTGGTTTGCAGCTTTGCAATTCCATCTATCCTTGTTGCACAAGCACCCCAGAAGCTGAATTACCAGGCTGTTGTATTTGATTCTCAAAATGCACTTGTTAGGAATACAGCAATTGGAATCAGGATTAGTGTGCTTCATAATTCTGCCACAGGGGATATTGTATTCCAGGAAACCTATAGCCCTAGTCCGGTAACAAATAATGATGGGGTTGTAACGATTGAAATTGGGACAGGGATTGCTTCAATAGGGGCTTTTGAGCTTATCGACTGGGCCAATGGAACATATTTTATCAAATCGGAAACTGATCTTTCCGGCGGAAGCAATTACTCACTGACAAGTACAAGCCAGTTTCTGAGTACTCCCTATGCACTATATGCCAATAAATCCGGGGATGGATTTAGCGGAAACTATAATGACCTTGCCAATAAACCTGTTACAGATGGTTCTGAAACTAAGCTGAGCGCCGGTTCGAAAATCAACATCACGGGTACGGGGACTTCAGACAATCCTTATGTTATAAATTCGGCTGTTTCAACTGTCCCATTAAATTCAAAACTTGTTCTCACTTCTTCACAGACCTACACTGTGCCTGCTGGAGTATCTAAGATTAAAGTTGAGTTATGGGGCGGATCGGGAGGCGGAGGCGGTGCCGGTGCTTACAGTTATTCCTTTAACCTCCAGGATGGCGGAGCCGGTGGCGGTGGTGGCTTTTCAAGCCAGGAATATGATGTAGTCGCAGGCCAACAGTTTGATATAAGCATTGGAGATGGTGGAAGCCCTGGACAGAATGCCGTATATTTCAATGGAAATTACGTTGGTGATGTGGATGGTGGCAATGGCGGTGACAGTCATTTTGGAGCTATGAAAGCCGCAGGAGGAGCCGGCGGTAAAAAGGGTAGTTATTCCTGGACTATTGTAAATGGTAGTCCCGGTATTGATAATATAGGAACAATAACCGCTCATCCCTCATATGGCGGGTCAAATCAACTTGATACATATATTGGTATACCCAGGTCCTATATCTCGGACCGGTTATTTACGTCTAAACCGGGCAGGGGAGGATCGCTCAGCGGTTACTCTGAACCCTTGCCAACTTCCGGGGAGGCAGGTTGTGCAATAATTACATTTATAGAGTAACATTTTCCACATCTGTATTTGCAAGTTTACTTCTTAACCCTTAAATAACGAGTAAAAAGGATCCTGATAAGGGAATCTTCTAAGATAATAGTGTCAATAATTTAAGTAAAAACCAGTTCACTCGATGAAATTGACAGATAAGCAATTTGCTGTAGTTTTCAGCTTTTTTCTCCTGGTTTTTACCTGCCTCGTCCGCTCTGAAATTATTGTAGACACTTCTTTGTTGCCACGGGCATTTTCTCTTGCAATTTTACTTCTGGCTACCTATGTGTTGCACATGTGGAAGAAACCATTGTTCAGGAATAGTGGCTGGTTGTTCCTACTTATCTGTTTCTACGTCTGGAACCTCTTGAGTAGCTTTTGGTCAATTTCCGGCTCTGAAGCGATAATGCAATCACAATTAGTCTTCCTTGGATTGGCAATGGTTGGGTTCATTTCCCATTTCCTGAATGAATCAACTGAGTTTGAACACATTTTTATCAAGACCTTGATAGTTTTATTGATGATTTCATTTGTCATGGCTTTTTTCAAAATGAGTTCACTTCAGTTCTATGATCCATATAAAATCCATCCTATTTCACTCAATAATAACCTGTATGCCTGTTTTCTTCTGCTTTCTCTTGCACTATTATTTCATGGTTATGAATTGTTTAAAAGCTTCTGGAAATATCTTTGTTTGCTAACCATAATCTTAACTTTCTTCTTTATTATCATCGTTCAGTCCCGGGCAGCATATATTGGATTAATGTTCTCACTTTTTGTCCTGTCAATCCTTGTAATCATAAAATACAGGTATGTATTAACCTTAAAGAATATATTGTCAGGAGTAGTTTCCTTATTTATTCTGGCAATAGCCCTGGTGTTTTTCTATCATACCTTGGATGCAACGCGAAAAAATGCTTTCAGAAGTAAAGTCGCTGTTTGGGAGTATTTTATGCCATCAGTTGCCAATGTTAAGGAAGGCATTAGATTTAATGACCTTTCAATCGGAGATCCAGATAGTAGATCAGCCGATGTAAAAAATATTCCTGTTGAGTATTTTGAGAATGTAAATTCTCGTTTGATTTTCTGGAAAAAATCCCTGGGCCTGTTCAGGCAATCGCCTGTTTATGGGGTTGGTGCAGGTAATTGGAGAATCAGGGTTGCAGGGGTTAGTGAACCTCCAAACCCTGAATTGACAACACGGAATTTTACTTATAGCCAGCCTCATAATGAATGGATCTGTTTCCTGACGGAATTAGGCATAATCGGTCTTCTTTTGGCATTACTGATATTTATTCTTCCTATTGCTGCCGTATTCTTCTTAATTGTTAAAAACCATCGTGATATTCCTTTTACAGCTGTTATTCTTTGTGCGTTTCTGGGTGGTTTCATGATATTTGCATCCTTCGATTTCCCTTTCAGGCGTATTGAACACATAATCTTATTGTTTTCTGTTTTTGCTTTCTTGTTCCATAAAGTTCCGGTACTCAATTATAGGCTATTTCAAAAAGGGTATGTCTTTGACGTGATTAACTATGCTCATCTCTTCACCATTCTGGTCATTTTAACAGGTGTTATCGTTCTTGCAAGATTAAAGGGTGAGTATTATACTCTGAAAATCTTCAGCAATGAGAGGAAAAATGATAAAGCAGTTATCCGGTATTGTCATCTTGCTCGAAATCCATTTTATACAATTACACCCAATACTCTTCCGGTTGATTGGTTTGAGGGAGTTGCTCAGTACAGGTTAGGGAGAGCACAGGATGCCCTGGATTGTTTTAAATCAGCAATGCATTCAACGCCCTATGAGGTTAGGCTGTTGAATGATTATGGTGCTTCGCTTTATTCTCTTGGCGAAACCAGGGCGTCAATTGCTGCTCTGCGTCAGACGTTGAAAATTGATCCGTATTTCGACGAACCGAAATACAATCTCTCGGCAATTTATCATGAAATTTCAATGCCGGATAGTGCCTTGTACTTTGTGACACAATGCAGGGAATCACAAAAGAAATCAGAATATTTGGAGGAACTTACTTCAACAGTTCCCAAATGATTGCTTAATCCGCTTCTACGGGTTCATCATCATTCACCTTCGGATGAACTCTTCTGGCAACAAGGATACTAGCCTCATAAAGTGCCCAAAGGGGTATTGTAACGATAATCTGGCTGAAAACATCCGGGGGGGTGATAATTGCGGCAATAATTAAAACAATAACAAAGGCATATTTGCGATTCTTGACCAGGAACTCAGGTGAAATGATACCTACCCTTGCCAGAACATAAATAACAACTGGCAGTTCAAAAGTTGCACCTACAGATAGTATCACATTGACAACAGTACTTATATAGGAACTGAGGGCAATCTGGTTTTCTACTTTGGAACTGACCTGGTAGGTTCCAAGGAAATTTAATGTCCATGGAACCATGAAAAAATAGCTGAACAGTACACCAATTATGAAGAGGGCTGACATAATAAATACAGCTGTACGGGCGTACTTTCGCTCCTTTTCATACAATGCTGGCTTGATAAATTGCCATATCTGCCAAAAAATATAAGGCATTGCGATGATGAGCCCAGCAACCATAGAAATGGTCATGTGGGTCATAAACTGTCCGGAAAGGTTAAAGTTGATGAGTTTAATGTGTGTGTCAGTCATGCAAAGTGAATCAACATGTAACCACTCGCCAAGTTTGCATAACCACCTGTAGGTGATAAAATCTCCATCTTTAGGGGCAAGGATGATGGTGTCGAAGATTATATCCCGCTCAATAAATGCGAGGATGGATGCAGCTAATACCGCAAGGACAATTCGGATCAGCCTTTTACGTAGCTCACCAAGGTGCTCCCAAAACGTCATTTCCTTGAAACTATCTTTCTTCCCAGGTTTTTCGGGATTTTGCTGTTCTGCCATCAGGAACTCATTTGAATTTACAAAAGTAAGGATTTGAGAATAAGAACTGAAAATGACAGGGAACAGATCTTCCAATATCGCTGTATTGCAGGCAGATCGATACTTTCTTCCTTTTTATGATTACTTTTATACTAATAATGGCACGATTTAAAGAGGAATTTTATCATTATAATTGTTTATTCTGGCTGTAATCATGCAGTTGAACGAATAATGTACAAGTTTGTCCGGCACTTTAAATTTAAAATTTTATCCATTTTCTGGATCGTAATTTTTATTATTCAAATCCAGAATCAAGCCAGTTGTGAGGGGACAAAGCAACTGGAATCCATAGCTTTCCCGGATCATTCTTTTTGCCGCCTGGCCTTAACCCAGGATACAAGTGCCTACCGGATACCATTCGCTTTAACGAACTGCAGCGAAGAATATCGCTTAAATATTTTTATCGGAGATTTTACATCCGAGAAAATATACCTGGGTTTTGGATTGATTACTGATTATAGTAATGACTCGGTCTATTTCAGGGATGTTAAATTCCAGTTAAGGGATCCGCTTGGAAATATAGTACCTGGTTTTAGCCTGGCTACTGTTCCCTCTGATCCTTCTGAGCCAGGTTTCATAACCTCACGGTCTGAAGCACTGCAAGGCCCGGATATAAATCATTCAAATCCGCAAGGTTATAGTCCTTTAGTTGTAACTCCTTCACTAAATGGGAATTATTACATAGAATTCGATATTCCGATCATGGAACCAAATAAGGCAAGAGTGTTTAAATTATTCGATATTACTGTTGCGAAAGATAATGTCCCGATCGAAGGAAGATTATGGAGTAAAGCATGGCAACTCACAAGTTCAACTGTAACCGCGTCTGATAATGGTTCATTTTCGAAATTCTATATATATTCAAACGACAGTATTGTTGCAAGGTTTGATTGTAACGGGCTTGCAGGTGGAATCTGGTCAATTTACAGCAACCAATGGGGATGCTCAACCGTTGGTAATTGGAGTGAACGCCGACAGTCAATAAAAGGGAATACTTCAGTAAAGCCTGAGTATAAAATTTTTATTAATGATCCTGATCAAATTAACTTCCCCACAGGCAGAATAGGTCAACTTAGCTCGTTCATGGTTTTGCCGGTTGACTGTGATACTGCAGTTACATTTATTTCAAATGTTAACAAGGCAGGGAATTTAGAAGTCAGGCTTGATCTTCCGCCCTTCAGCCCGGATTCTCCTGGACCGGAAGATGTTCAGTTAGGATACCCTGTAACTGCTGGTGAAAATATACTTTACCCTCCCTGGAATGGTAAAAATGCTCTTGGAATGATTGTCCCCAATGGAACCCAGGTAATTGCAAGAGTGACCTTTCTAAACGGCCTTTCCAATATTCCCCTCTTTGATGTTGAAGATAACCCACATGGATTTAAAGTCGATATTCAACGGCCTTTGCCGATTACTGGTTCAAGCAAACTCAAACTATATTGGGATGATACTCGCTTGCCTCAGAAAAATTTCCCAACTTCCAATACGGTTGATGGCTGCATTTATTCCGGTACTGATTCGGTTTCAGGATGCCATAATTGGTTAAAGGACAATGATCTGGGTAACAATAACACAATCAACAGCTGGTGGTATTACACAACAGGAAATTCCATGGTTGTTCCAATTGTATTAAGACTCAAACCGGCATCCGGTTCAATAAATGGTGCGAATCACCTTTGCGAAGGCCAATCTTTTACATTTCGGACGAAAAACATTCCCTATGCAGACAAATATCAATGGCAAATAACCGGCCCTTCCTTCAATTATGAAACTGAAATCAGTGCACCAGATACAATTTTAACCTATCAGTTTGTTCAAGGAATGAAGGAGGGAATATACATCATATCAGTACTTGGCAAAAATTCAGAGTGTGGTGATGGGATATCTGCAAGCTTTAGTACATACCTTCACTCAAATATACCCCCGATAATAAAAGGCAATATAAACGCCTGTAACTATACAACTGAGTCCTATCAAATAGATGGGCCGATCAGTTCAGTTAATTGGAGTTTGATTAAAGGGGAAATTGTTGGGACCCCTTCAGGTAATAAGGTTACAATCCGGTGGCTTCAACCTGGAGTGGATACTATAAATGCAGACTTTTTAAATGATTATTGCGGGAATCAACATTCTCAGATACCAGTTTTGGTAGAGCCTTCCATTCGGGCAGATTTTGAAGCCTCAAAGGATTTCGTGAGTTGCCCGGGCGTTCCGATAACCTTTTCTGATGCATCCATTCCGGATGAAGGGAAAGCTGAACATAGATACTGGGATTGGGGTGACGGTAGCCAGATAGTAATTGATGATTCAATAACCACTCATACTTACTCCAATACAGGATTGGTGAACATAACATTTAAAGTAGCCAATAGCTTGAATTGTATTAATGTTAAGGAGAAACAATTCAACATTATTCCCAATCCAGTGGCTGGCTTTGTTGCAAATAGGAATTGCTTGAACGAAAGAGTTGAGTTGAAGGATCGATCTACAGGTGATTATATTTCTTCCTGGAAGTGGGATTTTGGTCAGGGAACTGCAATTCAGAATAGTATAAATTCTAAAAATGCTGAAGCCGTATTTAAGAATCTAGGAATATTTCCAATCCAACTAAAAGTTGAAAACTTATTCGGATGTGCTGATTCAATATCTCGGTCAATTATAATTCATAAGCTTCCGACCGCTTTGTTTGATAACTCAATACCATGTAGGGAAGCCAAAATTATTTTGACTGATAGGAGTACAGCTGCGGATACTACTCTTGCTTTATATAACTGGTGGACGGAGGGAGATACGCCTGGATTATTGGCTGAAAGTGGAAACTCAGTCATTCTGAAAGTTGAGGATACAGGTCCTCACCTGGTTTACCATGAAGTAATTGATAATTTTGGATGCTCTGATACCATATCGAAGGAAATTATAGTAAATGATCATCCCGATAGTAAATTCACAATTCAAAAGGACATAGGAAACATTCCGGGATTAATTAAATTCAATAATGAGAGTATTGGAGCAGTATCATATTATTGGGATTTTGGGGATGGGAGATCAAGTACAGATGAAGAACCGCAAATAAAATATAACATACAGGGTGCCTATACAATCAGATTGGTTGGAGTGAATCTGGATATGTGCACCGATACCGCAATGATGAATTACTATTACATACCGGGTTTCTGGATTCCCAATGCATTTACCCCTGATTTTGACGGATTGAACGATGTATTCCGGCCTGTAACAGACCGGGTTGTATTTTCAAGTTATACCATGCGGATTTTTAATAAATGGGGCGGTTTAGTATTTGAAAGTGAAGATCCCAAAACAGGCTGGGATGGGACATTCAAGGGTGAACCATGTCCTTTAGGTGAATACTGGTATATTATTGAATTCAATGGTTCTGAAGCTGAAGGGTCAGATAACTTTAAGTTAAAAGGGTTTATAAATTTAATCCGATAGTTCCGGCAATAAGGTTCATTCCCCGTCCTCCAAAGATCAAGGTGACAGCTTTACCGGCTAAAACACTTTATGCAGAAAAAAATTGCAGTATCTTAGTAAATTAAAACTGAGTTATGGCTTCACAGGAAAGGCTTTCTTCTCTTGATGCCCTGCGTGGGCTTACAATCATTGGAATGATTATAGTCAATAATCCAGGTTCATGGACGGCAGCTTATCCACCTCTGTGCCATTCAGAATGGATGGGATGTACTCCAACCGACCTTGTTTTCCCGTTTTTTTTGTTTATAATGGGTTTTTCTCTTTTTTTATCTACCCAGCACAGGATAATGCGAGGAGATTCAAAAAGCACGCTTTTCTGGCATGTTTTAAAAAGGTCTGCACTGATTTTTTTGATCGGACTCATCCTCAATGCGTTTCCATTCAATAATATTTCAAATCTGAGGGTACTCGGAGTCTTGCAAAGGATAGCTATAGTGAACTTTGCTTGCGGACTGTTTTTAATCTATTCAACTCGCAAGACAAGAATATATTCTGGATTAATAATCCTAATCATTTACTGGGTATTAATGTGCTTTGTCCCATCTCCGTTGACAGGTTATCCTACGCTCGCATATGAAACAAATTGGGCTGCATGGCTAGATCAGAATATTCTTGGAAGACACATCTGGGAGTATATGCCTAAGATGGATCCGGAGGGTATTCTCAGTACTTTTCCAGCAATGGTAACAGGTTTACTTGGGATTGAGATTGCCTTTCTTTTTACTAAACAATCTGATCAGCGAGAGAAGACTATCTTGCTGCTATTAATTGGTTTCATTCTCACTGTTACTGGTCTTGCCTGGGGAACTGTTTTCCCGCTTATTAAAAAGCTTTGGACCAGCTCTTATGTGCTATATACTGCAGGACTTGCATCAATGACCTTAGGTGCATTCTATTGGCTAATTGATCATTACAAGAAGGAAAAGTCTGTTTGGCTTTTAACTGCCTTTGGTAAAAATCCATTAGTACTTTATGTCGGTTCAGAATTGTTAATAATGATTGTATGGCAATTCCATGTTTTTGGCGCAGCCAGGCTAAGTTTGAATGATTGGTTTTTTCAATTTCTTGTAGATGTGGGTGCTAGTCCAATGAATGCTTCTTTGGCATGGGCTATTTTATATTTATCAATCTGGGCTGTTGTAGCTATTATTCTGTTTAAACGTAAGATCATAGTTAAACTCTAAATTCTTACAATTCATCCTCATTCTTCTTCGTATTTATTCTCATTTGGAATTGTTTAGAGTTCAGATACCTATATTTCTGAACTTGTTGATTTTAATATAACTTTTTCACTCTTCAGTTATTAATTATTACCAAAATCTAAACTATTTTCTTTTTATGGAATCTGAATTGAAGATTTTATTAGTCGAGGATGAATTAACTGACGCTGAATTAATCAAACGTGAGTTGAGGCGAAATGGGATGGTATTCAGCGACATGGTTGTTGATTCTGAACAGGATTTTATTGCTGCAATTCATTCTTTTCAGCCTGATATTATACTTTCCGATTATTCCTTGCCTGAGTTTGACGGTATGCTGGCTCTTTCAATACAGCAGGAAATAGCTCCTTTAACACCTTTTGTACTAGTCACAGGGTCAGTTAATGAGGAAACAGCTGTTGAATGTATGAAAGCTGGTGCTGATGACTACGTGATCAAGCAGAATTTAAGACGGTTAAGTGGCGCAATTCAAGCGGCTATCGAGAAAAAGAAACTGATAGCTGAAAAAAAGGAGGCTGAGTCCTCTTTGCGAAAGAGTGAAGAAAGATATAGATCGCTTTTTGAAAACTCAGCCATTCCCATATTTGAGGAAGATTTTTCAGAAGTCAAGTCCTTATTTGATGAGTTGCGGAATAATGGAGTCACTAATTTTAGATCCTATTTTGATAGCCACCCCGAAGATATAGTTAAGTGTACAACACTTGTAAAGATTACTAATGTTAACACTGAAAGTTTAGGTTTTTTTCAGGCTACATCGAAGCAAGAGCTGATAGATGATTTTTCGGCTTGTTTCATGGATGAGTCTTGGCCAATTTTCAAGGAAGAGATCATTAGTCTGGCTGAAGGAAACCAATATTTTGAGACAGAAATACAGGTTGCTACGTTCAGGTGGGAACACCGCCATTTCTTGTTAAGACTATCAGTCAGACCCGACTGTTCAGTTACGCTGAAGCAAGTATTGGTTTCTTTTGTTGATATCACTGCAAGAAAGCAGGCTGAAGCAGCTTTAGCTCAAAGTGAAGAATTATTCCGAACGGCGTTTGAAAATGCAACAGTAGGAGTATGCCTGGTTAGTTCAAGCGGGGGATTTCTGAGCGTTAACCATGCTTTGTGCAATATGCTTGGATATTCAAAGGAAGAACTGTTGGCACTTACGCTTAACGATATTACATTAAAGGATGATGATGCTATAGGTCGTGAAGAAATGCAGAAGATGCTTGAAAAAGAATTGAGCATGGCGACTTATGAGAAAAGGCATTTGCATAAGGATGGATCAATCAGGTGGTCAAATGTTTCAATGGGTATTGTCCATGATTCAAACAGGAGAATAGAATATTTTGTCACTTATATTGAAGATATCTCAGAGCGAAAGTTAGCTGAATTAACCATTCGGAAGAGTGCTGATTTATATTGTGCTTTGACAGAAAACATGAAAGATGTAATATGGATACTTGATCCAGAAACACTTAAGCTTTTGTATATCAGTCCATCAGTTGAAAAAATGGTGGGTTTTAAGGTTGAAGAAATCTTGACATTTCCGATTGAAAGATTGGTTGCACCTGATTATCGGGAAAAGCTGATAAAGGATTTGAAAAAGATTATTAATGATAGTACATCAGGCACCGAACCTGCTGGGAGATATCACACCCAAATTGTAAAACAACCTTGCAGGGATGGAGGTTTTATTTGGGCTGAGATTACCGCTTATTCATTTCTGAATCCTGAAACCCGGAAAATGGAACTGCGTGGTGTACACAGGGATGTAACTGAGCGAAGAAATGCTGAAGAGTTAATGCGAAAAAGTGAAGAAAAATTCAGGTTGTTGTTTGAGTTTGCAGCTGATCCAATTCAACTTTTGGATGAAAATCTCCATTTTGTTGATTGTAATGAATCAACAGTTAGTATTCTAGGGGCAAGAGATAAATCTCAAGTACTTTCAGCATTACCTTACGAAATATCACCTGAATATCAGCCAGATGGGCGACTGTCAGAAGAGAAGGCTGAAGATATTGTTAAAAATGCTTTCAAGAATGGCGCTTTCCAGTTCGAATGGGTGCATAAGAGATTTGATGGGACATTAGTGACTGTTGATATTAACTTATCAAAAGTTTCAATTGAAGATAAAAGCTTGCTGCTCGTTCATATGCGTGATCTTACTTCACGGAAGATTATGGAAGAAGAACTGCAGAAAAGTGAAGAAAAGTTCAGATTACTTGCTGTAAATTCATCAGACGTGATTTGGACTATGGATATTGATGGGCGTAATACATATATTAGTCCTTCTGTTGAAAGATTGCGGGGTTATACCCCTGAAGAGGCTATTTCAATGATGGAAAGTGAGTCATTGACGCCTTCATCAGTTCAGCTTGCTACCTTATGGCAAGAAAAAGCGAAAGAAAAAATTTTTGCAGGGGAGAAATTCGACAGTTATAATCTTATACTTGAACAACCTTGTAAAGATAATTCAACAGTTTGGGTTGAAGTTACTGTGAGTGGAATTTATGATAAGTTCGGGAAATTTATCAGTTTTCTAGGTGTTTCAAGGGATATAACCGAAAGGAAAAAGGCTGAAGATGCTCTGCGTGAAAGTGAAGAAAAGTTCAGGTTATTAGCTACAAATTCAACTGATGTTATTTGGACAATGGATCTAATGGGGAATTACATTTATGTTTCCCCATCAGTAGAAAAATTAAGAGGATTTACCGCAGAGGAGGTATTGCAGCAGGGGATAAATGGTTCATTAACTGAAAGATCACTTCCTGATGCTTTGAAGACTTTTAAAGAATCTTACGATCAAATTATTTCTGGCAAGAAGCTGGGAAGTCAAAATTTCATTTTTGAACAGACCTGTAAGGATGGTACCTCAGTTTGGACTGAAATTACGATGAGTGGAATTTGGGATGAAGATGATAAATTTGTTAGTTACCTTGGAGTGACCAGAGACATTACACAGCGGAAGAAAGCTGAGGAATTATTACAGGAGAAGCAATTCTGGTTAACAGAATCACAAAGGGTTGGCAAAATTGGTTCCTATAGTCTTGATATTGTCAAGAATGCTTGGTATTCATCTGAAGTATTGGATGAGATTCATGGGATAGATCCGGCTTCAAATAAAACACTTGATACATGGCTTTCACTGATTGATCCAAGTCATCAGGATATGATGAAGAAATACCTCCTTGAGGAAGTAATAGGTCAAAAGAATCCATTTAATAAGGAGTATAAAATTCGCAGAGTAAGCGATGAGAAGGAACGATGGTTATGGGGCTTGGGAGAGCTTATATTTAATGATTTTGGTGTTCCTGTTAAAATGATTGGGACAATTCAAGATATTACCGATCGCAAGTTATCAGAAGGTGCCTTGATTATGGCAAAAGAGAAAGCTGAAGAAAATGATAGGCTAAAGACAGCTTTTCTCAATAATATTTCTCATGAAATTAGGACACCAATGAATGCTATTGTTGGCTTTTCAGGTTTTTTAAATGAACCAAATCTTCAGCCAGACAAGCGGAAATATTTTACAGAGATCATTTGTAATGCAAGCAACCAATTATTATCCATTATATCTGATATAATTAACATTGCAACTATTGAAACTGGCCAGGAATATTTAAATAGGAGTAAGTTTAGTGTTAATAAGGTGCTTAATGATATATGTAAGCAGTTTGAGTTAAAGGCTAATAATCAAATGCTTCAATTGCGGTGCTTCACACCTTTGCCTGAATATGAAGCAAAACTGGATACTGACGAGACTAAGTTTGTTCAGGTAATATCTAACCTGATAGGAAATGCTCTAAAATTTACAAAACAAGGAGCGGTAGAGTTCGGGTATACTGTTAAGAATCAATTTCTTGAATTTTATGTCAAAGACAGCGGGATTGGGATTCCGGAGAATATGCATAAGGAGATTTTTGAGAGGTTTAGGCAGGCTGACAGCACAATTGCTCGTCAATATGGTGGGACAGGTTTAGGGCTTTCTATTTCAAAGGCTTATGTTGAGTTGATGGGAGGTGAAATATGGCTGGAATCGAAACCAGGGATTGGATCAACTTTCTATTTCAATCTTCCTTTCGAGATTGCTCGCAATGGTAATTCTCGAAAAGGTGGGTCTGAGCTAATGCAGAATATTGAAACTGGCTCAACTAGAAAGATTCTAGTAGCAGAAGATGAGGATTTTAACTTTATGTTACTGGAACAGATATTATCT
Source organism: Bacteroidota bacterium (assembly GCA_013376995.1). Taxonomy (GTDB): domain Bacteria; phylum Bacteroidota; class Bacteroidia; order Bacteroidales; family UBA4417; genus UBA4417. Next base: position 78,339 of record JACAAZ010000007.1, read on the forward strand.
GGTAGGAATATTTCCCTTATAAGGGTTAATAATGGAGCGGAGGCTGTAATGGCTTGTAAGTCCAATTTAGACATCGATCTGGTTATAATGGATGTGAAGATGCCTGTAATGGATGGGTATGAGGCAACGCGATTAATCAAACAAGACAGGCCAGGTTTGCCTATTATTATTCAGACAGCATATGCAAGGGAATCGGATAGAATAAAGGCGATGGAATGCGGATGTAATGAATATGTCTCAAAACCAATTGTAGTATCGGAATTCTTGAATATGTTGGATCTGTTGATGACAAGAGAGGTTGTTCATTGAATTTATACAAAAGAATGAGATTCATGAAGAAATTAGGTGCTGTAATTATAAGACTGAACTTTTATGAGTAAATGGGAGGTTCATCTCTACTTTTGTGCCGCAGTATTTTTGGGTTGGAAGCAAAGCTGAATAGGTTACTTGTGCTTCCATATGATATTTCTTGCTAATCAGAGCCAAACGTTTCTTAGTTAGATTCATAGCAAGGTTGAGATGTGAATCAGGTTTAACTTTAAGCTTAACAGTATTCCCCATTCCAACGCCATTATCTTCGATAATTACATTCATTGTTTTATCATCAATAAGAGTTAATTTAATCCCAACGTAGCCTTTAAAAGGTAAATGTGAGATGCCATGCCATACAGAGTTTTCTGTGAAAGGTTGGATGATCATACTCGGGACAAACACATTTTCATTGAGTAGTTCTTCATCAATATCGATGATGAACTCAAAGCTTTGTTCAAGGCGGGTTTGTTCCAATTCTAGATAGCTTCTTAGTCTTGAAATTTCTTCATCCAGGCTTATCATAGCAAGATTAATTGCTTTCAGGTTTTGACGGATGAGTCTTGAAAAATGTGACAGGTACAGTATTGCATCCCCAACATTATTTTTAAGCAAATAGTTCTGAATTGAGCCTAAAGAATTAAAAATGAAGTGAGGGTTCATCATTGATTGCAGAGCCTTTTGCTCAAGCAAAATCAATTGGTGGTTCATTTCTGTTTTCTTGTTTTCCTGACTTCTCAATCGTAAATTGATCAAGAAAATAATGAGAATAAAGAGCGCTGCGATGGAAATCCAAACGATTGGATATTCCCAAAATGTTGGTTTGATAATAATTTTTATTTCCAAAGGAGGACTCCAGCCAGAATTTGATCTTTTCATTCTGAGTTTAAAGAGGTAATTACCCTTTGGTAGGTTTTGGTAGACGACACTTAGCTCTTTGTCAAGACCATATGTCCACTCATCATCGACTCCAAATAATCTGTAAGAGAATAAGGTAGCACTAGTAAAGAACTTAATTGAGCCAAAAGAAAGGCGAATCTTGTTCTTGCCTATCAAAACTATTTCACTTGAAGTGTAGGATGAATCACCATTATTAATTACTATTGATTTTAAATAGGGTATTGGTGGTGGAGCATTATTATTAGAATTTGAAAGAAGTGAGATGATGGTTAATCCTTCATTGGAAGCGATATAAAGGGAATCATTGAAAGTTATTATATCATTAATCTGATTCAATGTAAAATTGAAAGGAAGTATTTCAAGTTTCCTGTTTTTAATAACTCTAAAAGGAAAGTTGCAGAAAAATACATTATTACTGGTAGCGAAAAATAAAGTTGACTTATAAAAATCGAAACATTTAATCTGTTTATTTAATGGAGGGTTGAAAGCAGATGTTAAATTGTAAAAAGAATTTTTATACCTCAAAAAGAGGCTATCTTCATCTATTGAATAGATTTCAGCATTATTATTAATTCTTAAATGTCCTGTTATTATTGACCCATCAAATCTTGAAAGGTTCGTTAATAGCTCTTTCTTGCCTTCGTTTAAAGTGTAATTTCTTGTGGCATTAATTACTATTTTATGATTTATATCGAAAAATGCGTTATTTATTCTCTCATCCATATAATATCTTTCAATATTTTTCGTTGGATTTCCAATAGACGATATACTCAAAAAAGACTGATCAAATGTCAACAAGATTTTGTTGTCTATATCGAAATTTTTTACTTTATATGGGTAGATCTTTTTTGAATTGAGTTTAAATTTGATACTTTTAGTTGTATCAATTGCAAAATATTCATAGTGCCAAAGCTGATTGCTCTTTTCACCTACAAATAATGAATTATTATTATACTGAACTAGGTTAAACGAAACACCAGAAATACGGGGGTCAAATTTCTGTAGTTTATTCTTTCTTAAAAAAAATAAGGTCCTGCCATTTGAGCAAATTATACTAGAATAGTTTTCAAGTTTGCATAAATTTAAAATTCCTTGATTATCAAAATTACTTAAGTCAAAATGTTTTTGAAATAGTATATCATGATTAATGATGTATATTCCATCGTTCATTGTACTAACCCATATGTTCTGTTCATTATCTTGAATGATTCCTTGTGAATTTTTAATTTCAAAATGTTTTATAATTTCATTACCTTTAATACAATAAACACCTTCGTTAAATGCTGCAATCCATAAAAAGCCATCATTATCTTGTATTATTGTTTTGATTTTATAGTTTTCAAATGGAAGTGGAATCGATTCTCGGTAATATTCGCCAACATATTTAAGTAGGCCATAGTTAGTTGAATTGACATATGTTGTATTATTGTTCACAGGAAAGACTCCTGAAACTCCAATAGATTCATCTATTAAAGAGAAATTTTCTCCTTTAAGGTTACTTAATTTAAACAGGCCACAGCTTGTCCAAAATTTAAAATCACCTGATGGCATTCGATTTAGATAATGAATATACATATATAAGCAAGTGATCCAGTTGATTGGGGAACTACCTGATAAATTGCCTACATTATATTTTATAACATGGAAGTTCTTGTCAAGCGAATATACTTCACCATGTCTGTTATAAAAATAAATAATGTGATTGCTATCCTCATAAAAATTTACAAAGAAATCTTTGCTGTTCAGCAACTTAAGGAAACTGCAGTTTCTATAATTGAAGAACTTATTTTCGAAATAATAATCTAATGAACCGTTTATATTTGAAAACCAAATTCTCCCATAAGAGTCTTCTTTTATAGTCACTATATCATTGCTTGATAATCCATCTTTTTTTCTAAAGCACTTAAAAGTGGTTCCATCAAATTTCACAACCCCAGCATCAGTGGAAAACCAAATGAACTTCTTACTATCCTGAAAAATTTGATATACAGTATTTGATGGCAACCCATCAGAAGTTGTAAAGTGATGAATATATGGATTTTGAGCTGTTGTATAAACAACACAAAAAATATTTATAATTATAATTATGCTTTTTTTCAATCTGCTGCTCTAGTAGAACTCTTTAACCACTCACGAAATTCACCAATTCTTCTTCTGGAAACAGATAACACAGTCCCATCTTTAAGTTCGGCAAAATATCCTTGATAATTGCTAAACCCCCTTATAAAATTGACATTAACCAAAATAGACTTGTGAATTCTAAAGAATTCTGGGTTATCAAGCATCCTTTCAAATTCCCCCAGGTTTTTTGTTGCAATTACGGGCTTAGTATTCAAGATATGTAATTCAGTATAATTGCAGTCTGCCCTTAAGTAGATCAATTCGTCAACATTAATGATCTTAAAACCAAATTGTTCCATTACAGTAATTCTCTTTACTTTTTTCCCAGTAGAATGTAAATGCTCTTCAAATAGGCGAAACGATTCATTATATGCTTCCTGGACTGAAGCATTGTTCTTTCGCATGGAAAGCAACTTTGTAGCTTTCAATATCGCTTCTTTGAGTTCAACAGGATCTATGGGTTTAAGCAAATAATCAATTGCGTTTATTTTTAGTGCCCGTATCGCATACTCATTGTAAGCCGTAATGAAAATTATACCATAATTATCTTTGGGAATAGAAGCAAGAAATTCAAATCCATCTTCCTCAGGCATTGAAATATCTAAAAAAATGAAATCAATGTTATATTCCTCCAGAAGTTCCCTGCCTTCAGCAGCACTGCCAGCAGTCCCACACACTTTTATATTTGGACAATCCTTCTCGATTAGTGCTGATAAGGCTTCTCTGATGTTTCTTTCATCATCAATAATAATTGTATTATACCGTTTCATACATTGCGAAATTAATTGGAAGAACTTCTAGTATTAAAACAAAATAAATGTAATAAAAATTATCTGGTCTTAATAGATATGATTTTGTATGTAAAATATTTTGATATTTCAAAAATATTAATATTATTGTTTGGGCAAAATATCAGAAAAAGTGAGTTGAGCAAATCAAAGTCGTTTATTTATTTAACGCCACCCCCTTTATTAACTATCGAATCATTTCACAATTAATAAGTTTCCATATTGGAAACTCAAATATAGTAGAAAAAACAATAAATTGGAGATATTAAGAAAAAAATCCATTTAAGATAATGACAGAGAGCCACTCAGGGGACTCGAACCCCCGACCCGCGCATTACGAATGCGCTGCTCTACCAACTGAGCTAAAGTGGCAAATCTTCCTAACTAGCTATTTCAATTAACTTCAATCGGAGATTGAATTCAACAACATCTCTGGTCAGGAAAAACAAAACATGCAATTCAACAGGCTTGGTTGTTGGGATGGTTGGATTATCCAACTAACTTAACAACCAAGTTGTCAATACTTGTAAAACTTTAGTTTTCAAAGAACTACAAGAAATTATTGTAAAAATCGTATCTTGCTGATTTATAATATTATCAGGGGGAATCCTAACAACTTCTAAATCTATCTTCCATAAATAAATAACCACTTTCCCGATAACTCAGCAAAGGTAGTAAATCAGGATGAAATTGTAAAAATGAAACAATAATCCTTGTCCGAGGGTAGAAATATTGAACTTCGTACTCATTCAAAAATGAAAATTAGAGCAAGTATCTATATGATTAAACATTCCTTACATCTGATAATGCGAGATTCCTGATTTGGATGGTAATTCTTAAAGTGCATTGAATTCAATTCCTTGGGCTTCAGGAAAGTTATTTTGAGTTGTAACCATTTATCCAAATAAAAGAAAGCAAACCCCTGAATTCTTGATGGTATTCATGAAGGCCCGCAGTGCTAATGAAAAACAGGAAGGCACTAAACAAATTGGATTTAAAAGGAAACCCGGCTACAGTGCAGTTAGCTCAAAAATTAAATAATAAATTGTTTCTTAATTGATAATGTGGAAATTAAGAAAACCAATACCATATGAGAATAGTGAGAAGATCAAATAATTAGTGACTTTTATATTGAGTAGTATCCAAAGTTCACCATATCAGATTTCTATATTAAAACTAGCTAATTGGAGATAAATAAATTAATTGGTTAAATAACCGCATTGGAAAAGGATGGCGCACTGTAAAACAGTTCGTTCTTATCTTTTGAATTTCAAGATTGGTTTACTTGGTAATCCAGATGCTAGAATACTATGGTCGAGATCAACTTTCAAACTGATTCCCAAGCCTCCGGGAGAAGTAAACATGCCCATGGAAATGAAATTACTGCACGGGTATTTATGCAATTGAGGTATCACGATGCCGAGGGCAGAGCCAAGGACAAGGCCGATTGCATCATCTGAAGGAAAATGATCCAATGATTTTGTCCTGACATATCCCATCAATAAAGGTGGTACAGCTGCAGCAATGTAAAGAAAATACCTGGCCATTCCGATGCCCGGGTGATAATCACAGTAAACCTTTGCCATAAAAAAAGTACTATAGGCACATGAAGCAACATGCCCGCTATAGAATGAGTTGCGGTTATTTCCGTTCTTTCGTTCATCATCTGTGAATTCAGAATAATAGGTCACAGGCCTGTACCGGTTCTGAAATGTAGGGCCAAGGAAACTGTAATTATAAAATGTAAAAGTTACAACATGCCCTTCGGTATAGATCAAAAGCAGGTCAGCCCATTTCTTTCGTATGTTCTTGTCGAGGACAAGTAAACCAGGCAGCAGCATGAAAGGAGCCTCTCCATAATCAGAAAAATGCTGGTATCGTTTACGGTCAGATGCTTTCAGATTCAGGGCCCATCTGTCAAATGAATTAATATGGTTCCTTTGTTCTGTAGAATTTAGAAAACTCAATTCTTCAGATGTAATAGCCGTTTTTCCTTTTATCCGGCCGATGGCAAAGAAATCCGAAACCATACCAACTGCTATAGTAACACCTACTACCGGGTAATTAATGCGATAAAGTTTAGATTTCAGAAGAGAATCAGCTGGATTGGAGAATACATTGACAAAAAATGAAAATGCAACCAGTAAACTGAATATTTTATTCATGAACAATACTATTATTATTGCTTTCAGGAATAAGGGTGATAATTCAACCCCGATTTGCAAGTAAGCTTGTAAACATTCCAAAATTCAGTGCTTTTGCATCAGAAAGCTTTACACAACCCTTGAAAAATATTACATATTTCACACCTGGACTAGTGTTTATTCAGACAATCCAATCAATCCTGACTTCAACAGTAAAATGAGTTATTTCTGGATTTGAATGGAATATTCGTTTGGAATTATTTTTTTTCCGTGAAGGTTAGCATATACTTTAGTGAATTCGGCACCGAAATAGAGGATTATTGCAGAATAATAGACCCAAACGAGGATCAAGATTACGGAGCCAGCAGCTCCATATACAGATGCAATCGCTGAACTTCCCAGGTATGCACCGATAGCAAATTTCCCTATCATAAAGAGAAAGGCCGTAAATGAGGCTCCGATAATACAATCCCGCAAAGCTACCTTCCCATCCGGAAGGATTTTGAAAATTATGGTAAAGAGAAGGGAAATAATGAAGAAGACAATCAGAACATTGAAAACATAAATCAGGTAAACGGGATTCTGCGGGAAGATCGCAGTAAGTTTTTTACTCATGATATCCATAAGGGAATTGATGATCAGGCTTACCAATAGCAGGAAGCCGACAGAACCAATCATAGAGAATGACATAAGCCGGTTTAAGATGAACTTTATGAATCCGCGTTTGGGCTTTGCCTTTATACCCCAGATGTAGTTGAGAGAGTCCTGGATTTCAACAAATACACCGGATGCTCCTATTACTAAGATGATAATACTAAGAGTAGTAGCAAAGGCACTACTATCAGAGAGCTTCACGTTCTTTATGGTTTCCTGAATTTGCATTGCAACCTCATTCCCTACCAGGCCGTTAATTTGTCCAAATAGTTCACCTTTTACTGCATCTGCCCCAAAAACAAAGCCACAGAGGCTTATTATTATGATTAGCAATGGAGGTAAGGAGAAAACGGTATAATATGACAAAGCTGCGCTTAGCTTAACAGCATTGTCATCAGAAAAGGCATTGAAGGTTTCCTTAAACAGGAAACCTATTTTTTTTGCCTTGGCTAAGAGCTTATTCATCTTATTTGATTTACAACTTGCCTTGGATTTGTCATTTTCGGCGGTAATTTATCGAGACTTACAGTGATTCTGGTAGTGGGATAGACTGAGGTCACATTAATCCGGTGGCGTTTCCCTTCATGCAGGTCAACGACCCAATTACCTACAAAATACCCTATGGAAGCAGCAATTACTTCATCCGACAGCCAATGTTTATCCTGGTAAATCCTTGAGAACATAGTGAAAGCAGCAGGAGCATATGCCAAAATTTTAAATACTGTTTTATGTGCATGCCTTGACATGACCGTTGAAAGGGCCATTGCGCTTGTAGTATGGCCACTGGGCATCGAATGAAAATCATCATCTAAAACAGTGAATGGCCGGTAACTAAAAGCAGTTTCACCCGTTAACGGCCTTGCTCTGCCAATGACTATTTTGAGCATAATGGTAGCGAGTTCTGAATAAATTCCGGCTTGCAACAATTCAATACTTATTTTTTTGGCCGAGTTATTACTAGCAATTAAACCATACAAGCCAAAAGTGCCAGCAACTCCACCAATTGCATACCATTCTCCGTAAACCCTGCCTCCAACAATGGGGAGGCTGTAATAAAATCGTTGCTGACCCTGAGTTGAATTGATGATGTATTGGTCCAATGTCATAATGGAGGCTGTAGTCCCTACTACAAGGCCAAGCTTTAACCAATCCATGCCTTTCCATTTGGTAGGTTGCTGAACAAAGAGATAGGATTCATGTACAAATTGAGAAATACTATAAAGTTTCTTTTCTTGCACCTTTTCTGCTTTTGTTTCAGGAGTTGTTTCCTTTTTTATTTCCTGGGCAATTGAGCACAATGGGAAGATGATTCCAGCAAGCAATCCTATTAGCAATTTTTGGTACATGATTTTGAATTCTATTTGAAAAAGCAAGGATTAACTTTATCAATTGTAGTGACCTCTACGTTGTGGATCTTCGAGGTAAAGCAGGAGAAACACTTTTTCTTCAGTTCTTGCCGCATGAATAGCCGGAAATTCAGTTAGGTAGCGGTTATTTAAATATACAAAATGTTCTGCTCCTATGCTCAGGCCTCTGAATAGTCTTACCGTTATTCTGGGTTTCAAAATGCTGATCTGGTTATTTCCCGGTGCGCCTACATAGGTGTGAATCATGTAGAAATAATATAGCAACGATGCTGTTGCATGTTTTCCCAAGCTTAGTGTACTTTCAAGCTTCCCTTCGAAACCACCCCCGAAGTTATAATCCCTTAGTTGTGATGTGTCAGGCCCAAAGCGTGTGCTGTTTCCGGCAAGCGGCACTATGGCAAGATGCAGGTTAGTATAAAGATTCGTTTCCTTTCCAATGGGCAACTTTGAAAAGATTCCGCCTCCAAATCCAATGGTTCCCAACTCAAACGTCTTATTATCCAGGTAATCATAGTATTGAAATCCGCCAGCGAGAATTGCCACTTTACCGACTTGCATGTTTTTGCCAAATAATATTCCATAGCCTGTAATGTCATCAACGAATTTCCTGCCTACTCCAAAACTTAAATCGCCCCGAATCTTAAAAAAATCATATGCCTTCCGGGAGCGAATTTCAAAAGGATTTCCATAATCAAGTTGTATGTTGAGCATTACGCTCGAACTTCCTTTTCCAAAGAATTCCATGGATTCATCATTAATCCGGTGCAATCCTGAATAAATGGCAACATTAAGCGGCTCTTTCTGGTAGATTTCCTTATTGGTAACTCTTTTGGTTTTTCCCATAATAAGCCTGTTGAATCCCCTCTTGGGATCGATTAAGGCGGCTGCAATTTCACGTAGTATCCTTTCCCTGCCCCGGGTCCGGTCATCTAAAATATTGGAACTAATTCTGTAAAGTATTTCCCCAAGGAAAGCTCCGCTAATGGGCGTATTAATGAGATCATTATAAGAAGGCCGGGTGTTTTCTCCAAAATACTCCCATAGCAAGCTGCCACCTACTGAAAATCCAAATGATTCATAAAAGTTATAACCAGTTGTTCGGCCTGCATTGAAGGAAAACGCACCCGAATAGGGATGGCCGATAAAGTTGATTCCAAACCTGTCATTATCCCATTCCCAACCATCCTTAATATTTCCTTTCCACGTTGTAAGCCCTATCCGAGAATAATCTGCTTTCAGAATATACCTGTCGAATGACCAGGTAAGAATAAGTCCTCCTGGTACTCCCAGGAAAGACTTCCATAAAGGATACCGTTTATTATATTCTGGATCATTATTGAGCAAATCCCCATATTTATTCTGGATTGTGGTATCAATGAGAATGCTTTTTTTGGGCTCATTGCCTATGACATCTGAGTGAAGTCTGGTTTTTTTTGTTTTGATTTTCTCAAGTTGCAGTTTAGTGTTGCCATTAGCTGGGACAATAGTATCAGACTTGGCAAGATTCTGCGCAATACTTGGGAAATTGTAAAGTAAAAGAATAAAAGCTAACAAAAATGTTGCTTTCATAATTGCTGGTTTATGCAATAGAATGATAGCCAAATAAGCGGATTAAGTGACATATTGCCTTCGTTACTATCTTAGTTTTCAAGAATGATAAAGGTATTCTCATGTCACATATACTACTTTACATAACTCCAATTATAAATTACATCATTCACACATTCAATTAGTAAGAATTGACTGGAACATTTCCATTAAATGCTATAATGCATGCTACTTAAAACTGCCCGGAATATGTTCGATCGCATCTTAACTATTGTAACAAGATTGGTTATCTTTTGCAAACATTTGGAAGTCCAACTATTTGGAACTGAAACAAGAAATCACAATAAAGGAATTTAAAAACGAAGTAATGGGAAAATAAACTAAAATCAATGAAAAACCCTTGTAAATCATTGATTTACAAGGGTTTTTGTCGGGATGACTGGATTCGAACCAGCGGCCTCTTCGTCCCGAACGAAGCGCGCTACCAGGCTGCGCTACATCCCGATTCAACAGGGCATCCCAGAAATTCATATTCCCGAAATATAGCCCATTGCACTGCAAAAGTAAGGATTTTCATTTTCAATACCAGCCGCTGGGGAAAATTTACCGTTGAACTATTGTATAAGGCTAAATGCCAGATAAACAGTGACTCAGACCTACTTTTTCCGGTTAAGCAATGCAATCTGGTCAGCTAGTAACCCGAAAAAGAATAAGAACATACCTAGCGTCATAAGGATGATGGCCGAATTTGAGAAACGCTCAAAAACAATAAATCCATGGATACCCCAGGCTAATCCCAATATGGTAATAAATACACTGGCGGGGAAAAACACTTTTAAGGGATTAAATAGCATGATAATTCTGAATAGCAACAACAAAGTCTTCGTCCCGTCCTTAACAAATTTAACGTTGCTGGCACGTCCTTTTCTTTCTTCAACCTTAATTGGAAATGTTCCAATCGAGTATCCCTCTTTCAAGAATGCAAGTGTTGAGGTTGTTGAGAAACTAAACCCGTTTGGCATCAAATGCAACATAGGCTGGATTAGCTTTCGATCGAAGCCCCGGAAACCCGAATTATAGTCGGGAAGTTTTTGTTCAACCAGGTATTCTCCAACCATTCGTATAATACGTTTTCCTCCTTTTCGATTACTGACCTGAAATGAATCTGCCCCTCTTTCTCCAATCACCATATCATATTTTTCAAGTAATGCAAAAGCCTGTTTGAGGTAAGAAGGATCATGCTGGCCATCGCTATCCAGCGTCAGTACTTTTTCTCCGGATGCTTTTCGAATCCCTGACTTAAGCGAAGCTCCATATCCTTTATTGGTTTCGTGTGATATCAATTTCACGGGGTACTCATTACAAATACTGGCGGTTTGATCCGTTGAACCATCATCAACTATTATAACCTCATGATCCTTGCAGATACCTATTGCCTCCAGCGATTCCAATAATGTTCGGATACCGGATTCTTCATTGTATGCAGGGATAATAATGGAATAGCTGGTAGTTGCGCTCATTATTTCTGGAATTATTTTCTACTTCCTTTAACCAGGCGCGATTTCAGCTACCCGGATTCATTTGCGAAGATACTAAAATCAGAGTTGCAGAGGCTCGGAAGCATCCTTCTTGACAATATCCTGATTATTCGAGGCAACAGGATTATCTCAGTTCAGGAGAAGAGAATCGTGGCTTTACAGGCAAGATTTTGAAGTAATAAGGGTAAAAGTATAGTTATTTCTTCCGGATTCGAATGACTTTACTCTTTATCTGTTCCTCCATCCGTGACCTAGCCTCCTTGTCAATGTAAGCATCAAGTGCCATATTGTTTTGTCCAGCTTTTTTGTAGTAGCTCATTAGTTGGAAATTATTTTTCAGGAGCTCTTTTATAACATCTGCCCTGTATTTATAGAAAGCTTGCTGCTCATTGAGTTTCCCAAGGTACAAAGGGTCGATAACAGGGTCAGGGTAGCGGCCAACTTTTGCACTATCATAATTTGGAAAAGACAGCAAATGGTAGAAACGGGGTGATGGGTGTGAGCGACCAAACGAGTCCCAGTAAGCCTCTTTAGTCATAGAAGCAAAATGAATTGCACCATTATGGAATTGCTTAAGCTGAAAAAGATTGTGATAAACAAATAAAACTACTAAAAACCCGCCCAGTATTTTATTAATGAACAACCTATGCGAAAGCATAAAAGCAAAAAAGGCGGCTAGAGACAGCGAGATAATGCTGTATGATGCAATATAAGCTCGCTGACCATAGCTTCCACCATACCATGGAAGGTACCATGAGGAAACTATCCACAGGTTAAGAATAAAATAAATAAAAACCGGCCAGAAAAGTGGTCGATACTTTTTCCAAAGGATTACAAACCCCGGGAATATCAAAAGCATGACCGGAGTGTATATCATCCATCCTTTCCTGTATCCGAATAAGGAACTAATAATTTGGGGGTTGAAGAAAAAGAATTTGCTTTTGTCGTCAGCATATGCATTATATAGGTAATGACCTGTCATTTGCTTCCAGTAGAGCATTTGAGGGACCCAGACAAGCACCGCAACAGCCATAATGATAAAAATCAGGTGGGTCTTTTTGAGAAATAGGATCAGACGGGAGAGGATGTCATTCCATGTACAAATACCCCAGAAAATGAATACAACTGCAACTATTACATCAGGCGGCCTTATCAGTGCTATGAGACCAGCTACAAGGCCTAATAGTAAAGAAAATTTAATCCCGGGTTTTTCGTACCATTTAATCGTCAAATACAAAAAAGCTATATCAAGAGCAAAATTATAGGCATGTGTCATTGCCGGCTCATCTGCAACATAATAAATAAGGTTAGTTGCCAGTACAAGAAGTAGGAGCGTTATTGAAGTAACGGTTTCAGAGAAGTAGCGCTTAAGGATTTTTCGTAACATTAATAAGCTAACAGCAAGATAAAAAAGACATCCTACTATAAGGGCCACCCTATATGGGAGTGAAAACCCCCAGGCTTCAAACCCCAGCCATTTTAACGGATAATGAACAGCGATAAAAAAAGGTGAGTACATGATCGCCATACCCATATTTCCATAAATAATTGCTTTCCCATTATGCACAGGATGTGGCCAGAAATACCTCAAGATACCATGTGTGTCACCCGTAAGAAAATGCAGTTCCATATCATGGAAGATGATAAAAGCCGGCAGGTATGCATAATAGTTGATTACATCGCTGGCTATTATCCGGCTTGGGTCTTTGTAATACTTATAGCTGATATCCTGATTTGCAACGAATAGAATAACGATAATGATTATGAGCTTACTTAAGCTCAACTTCTGGATCATTTTGTTTAACATCCTGTATTCTGATTGATATGAACAAGATTAAGCATCTAATGGTGATGGGAGAACTTCTTGCATCATCCACTTTCCTTTCAGAAGATGTAAAAATAGTCCAAAACTTATTAGATTACTTCATAAATATCCCTGTTATTTGGATAGCTACGCTCTATGCTCCACAAAATAATTAATACTTTTGTCGATTGAGTCAAGGGTAATATTACTCTTTGCATCTTCTAAAGTTAAGCGGATAAGATGAAAATTCGAATTACCCCCAAGCACATTCCATATTTTATCCTGATCCTGTTTGGTGCATTGCTCATGACAATGAGTATAATGAATCATTACTATTTCAGGACTTTCGCTTTTGATTATGGAAACTACAATTTTGCCTTCTGGGATTATTCCCACTTCAGGATTAGCCATTTGCCTACAGCTACTGGAACTTTCCTGCAAGACCACTATTCCTATACCCTCATGTATTTTGTTCCTGTTTACTGGCTGATGAATTGGTTGACGGGAACCTATACACTGGTCATTATTCAGAATATGCTGATATTAATTGCAGGGTGGTATTCGTATAAGCTCATCATGCATAAATCGAATGATCATTGGTTGGGGATTGGCGGACTTCTATTATACTTTTTATTGTTAGGCCGGTATACCAGCTTTGCATGCGATTGTAATATTGCTATACTCTCTGCTTGTTTCATTCCGATATTCCTTTATTACTTTGAAGTTCGCAGGTATGTTCCTGCAACCATACTATTCATTCTATCTTTATTTTCCCGCGAGAATATTCCTATTTGGTTCATATTCATCTTTATATACCTAATAATTGAGCATCGGAAGGAAAGAAGAGTCATTTACCTCAGTATTGCAGGAATAATCATTTCTTTGGCCTACTTTATTTTACTATTCAAAGTGCTTATTCCCGCTGTTGAAACACCTGAGAAAAAGTTCCTGCTCTTCAATTATGCAGCATTAGGTGCAAACCCGTCCGAAGCCTTAATGTTTATAATCCGGCACCCGATCAACACTTTCATGCTTCTATTTACCAATCATTTGCCAAACCCTGCTTATGACGGTGTGAAAAGTGAGTTTTACTGGGTATACCTGATATCCGGAGGAATCTTATTAATACTTCGGCCAAAGTACCTTATCTGGTTTATTCCCTTAGTTGCTCAAAAGGAATTGAATGACTCCCCAATTCGCTGGGGAATTGCAAGTTATTATTGCATTGAGATAGTAACATTACTGCCACTTGCGGTTTACCTGGTCCTTTCGGATATAAAAGAAAAATATCTCAGGTATAGTTTAGCCGTTGCTGTTGTGATAGCAGCTTTGTTTGTTACACTGAATAAACTGGAGGTCGCCAATCAAAAGCTTAAATATGCATCGTTTCCTGAGAAAGAACAAATCTATAATAGGAACTTCTTCAAATCACCCTATAACGTTAAGGGGTTGTACCATCTCTTATCGCTTGTTCCTGCAGATGCCAAGGTAAGTGCTTCAGATTTTATCCTGCCACACCTGGCCCAGCGTCAGTTCATCTACTTCTTTCCTGTGGTTAATGATGCTGATTACATCCTGATATCAAGCGTACATAACAACTACCTTTTCTCATCAGAAGCGAATGAGCAATTCCGTGACCAATACTTAAATTCACGTGCATATGAAGTTGTAGGCGAAGAATATCCTGTTACCCTGCTAAAGAAGAAACCGCTAAATGCGATCCAGGACTCTATAGTTGGATGCGATGCTGAAAGCTTGGATCGTAAAGGCAAGTATGTAGTATTTTCTACCGGGGAGATTTCAGAGGCCATTAAATTCAGGACTGATAAGATGGCTCACCAGGGAAGGTATTCGTTGAGATTTACAAAGGATAATCCCTATGGAGCTTCATACCACTTGTTTGATTTTGCCAACTATTCAAAAGTTGAGGCTTCAGTATGGGCATATTCCAAAAAAGATGATTGCCAAATTGTTGCTTCAGCAGGAAAAGAATTTTATGTCAGCAGCAATGCAGTAACTGAACGCACAAATGATGGATGGAAGAAACTGAAGCTGGAATTCAAAATACCTGAAATCAAAGGCAGTGACCTTACTCTATATTTGTGGAATTGTGGACAGGACACAGCCTATTTCGACGATTTTGTGGTCCATAAAATAAAATGAGTCCGGTGTAAAGGCCGAACTCACTTCATGGATTAAAATTCGCAGGTTTTTAGTATTCGAAAGTGATCTTGAAGTCATCGAAATAAGCAACTTTCCCACCACTTGCACCATAAATTTTAAGCAGGTATTCAGGTTTAATAGGTTTGTCAATATTGAAGCCGGCCCTGAATTCAAACCATTTGTTTGGTTCAGTAACAATGCTCTTCAGGTAATAGGATTTCCATAATAATGGAGTTTTCCCATCGCCAATATCCAGGATCATGCACAAAGTTTCCGCAGGGTTTGGACTGTTTACCCAACCTGATACATAAATCGCTTTTGGCAGTTTTTTACTGATATTCATCAGGTATTCACGGTATGCGTAGGTGTATATGTTGACATCATCAACTTTGGATACAAAATCACCAGAATGTGCTTTTCCATTTTCCATCTTGCAGATGGTCTTTTCATTTACCCATGAAGGAATGAGCGAAAGTGCGTTTTCAAGATCGTTGGTTACTTCAATCTTGTTTGAGTCTGAATTTTTATCCGGTGAACTTGAAGAGTTGTTGCAGCTGCAGAAGGCTAGCCCAACAACCAGGATCATAATTAGAATTTTCATATTTTATTGATTTTAATTGTATTGATTTTCGTACCTGATCACTTAAAGAGATTGCAAAGTTAAAACTTTATTTAAATTGCCAGTTCAGACTGATTGCAATTCTGATTTCAGTCGAAACAAGATTTATATTATTCTTTATTGATTAAGCGTAATAGTGAAAATGGATTGTCAGGAGAATATAATCAATACTTGTCATCATCATTTTGTTTACTCTTAATTGCTGATTTTTCTTCAAAAGTGGCACAATTTATATCGACTGAGAGAGGTGATTCCGGTTTTTCAAAATCACTTTTTGAAATTTGTAGGGTAGCATCTGCATAGATCTTTTTCATGAACAATGCCCATATAGGTAAAGCCATGTTTGCCCCTTGTCCCAGTGAGGTTACTCTGAACCTGATAGTTCTATCATCACCTCCTACCCATACACCTGTTACCAGGTCAGGAGTTAGACCCATAAACCAGCCGTCGGAGTTGCTTTGGGTAGTGCCCGTTTTTCCAGCAATTGGATTTGTAAGCCCATAAGTACCTCGTAACCTGGAACCTGTACCGCTTTCCACTACACCTTTCATCAGGATCAGCATAAGATATGCAGTTTCTTCGCTCATTGCTTCTTCCTGCCTGGGTGTAAAATTGGCCAGGACATTGCCATGTTTATCTTCGATACGTGTTATAAAGATTGGCTGAATATATAATCCTTTATTTGCATAGGTGTCAACTGCGCCAGTCATTTCATAGAGTGTAATATCCGGGGTTCCCAGGCATATAGACGGAACAGCGGGAAGAGGGCTGACGATCCCCATTTTTCTTGCTACCTGAACCACAGCTTGAGGCGAAAAGCGTTTGATGAGATAGGCAGATATCCAGTTAATAGAATTAGCAAGAGCTTCCTTGAGCGTTACCATTTCTCCCTCCTTATAATGGCTGGAGTTGGAGGGTGACCATAAAGTTCCATTGTTTTCAATACTGTACTGCACATTTGGTATTTGGGAGCAGGGAGATAATTCCCCATCCTGCATAGCAACTGTATAAACGAACGGTTTAAATGTTGAGCCCACCTGCCTGCGCCCAACAACTACGTGATCATATTTGTAATGTTTAAAATTGATCCCACCCACATATGCACGAACATAGCCAGTCTGGGGTTCCATTGACATTAACCCGGCCTGGAGGAACCATTTGTGATATCTGATAGAATCCAGAGGACTCATAACGGTATCTATCTCACCTTTCCAGCTGAAAACTCTCATCGGGATTGGTGTTTTAAAGCTGATATCAATCGAGTCATTGGATACACCGGCTTTTTTAAGTGAGCGATACCTATCCGAACGTTTTATGGAAGAGTTGATCAATTTGGTAATCTCATTTTTATCGCTGAGATCGAAAGGAGCGTGGCTGTTTCCCTTCCAATGCTTGAAGAATGCAGGCTGAAGGTCCTTTGAAAGATGCTCCGTAACAGCTTCTTCTGCATATCGCTGCATTTTCGAATTAATGGTTGTATAAATCTTCAAACCATCCTTGTATAGGTTGAAGGTATTGCCTTCAGAATTCTTGTATTTATTGATCCAACCATAGGCAGGATCTCTTTCCCAACGAATAGAATCAGAGAGGTATTCAGCCACTTCATCATAATCGCTTTTTTTAGGCTTATCGGCCATCAGCATCTGCCTCAAGTATTCCCTGAAATAGGTGCCTAAGCCGGCGTTATGATCCTGAACACTATAATGCATCATGTCAATAGGAATCACTTTTACTGAATCATATTGCTCGGTTGTTATATAGTGGTATTTCATCATTTGATGAAGCACAACTTCACGGCGTTTAGTTGCCCTATCCATGTTTCTTACAGGGTGGAACCATGAAGGAGCTTTCAGGATGCCAATAAGAAGGGCAGATTCCTGCATATTGAGTTCGGCCGGTGTTTTGTCGAAATAAGTCTTGGCAGCAGACTTAATGCCAAATGCCTGGCTACCGAAATCGACAGTATTGAGATATAAGGCAGCTATTTCCTCCTTCGTGTAGTTTCTTTCCAGTTTAATAGCAGTAATCCATTCCCTGAGTTTTGCAAAACCTGTACCCAGGATTGTGTTATAATTTTGTCTTGGAAAGAGGTTCTTTGCAAGCTGCTGAGTGATCGTGCTGCCTCCACCCTTATCTGTGTTTGTAATCATCCCGAAGATTACACGCATTAGGGCCTTGCCATCAATTCCTGAATGCTGCTCAAAGCGGGCATCCTCTGTTGCAATGAGAGCTTTGACTATCCAGGGTGAAAGTTCATAGTAGTGGACATTAGAGCGATTTTCGATATAGAAACCCCCAAGAACTTTCTGATCAGCTGAGATGACCTCCGATGCAAGGTTGCTTTTCGGGTTTTCCAATTCCTGGAAAGAAGGCATAAAACCCAGCCATCCAAATGATAACGCTATAAAAAACAGGGCAATAAATAGCAACGAACAAACGTATGCAATCCAAAATCGCTTTATCCAATCGGTTTCGTTAAGTTTCTTTTTCATGATTAAGAAGTTGCTATTGAAGAGGGATACTAGCTCCTTGTTCTATCAGGCCTCTTATTGCCATCATAATTTACTTAAAGCAGCTATGAGAGTTACCTTGAAGGGGGTGAGGCTTTCATAATACGAATCCCGACATCGGAAATTCCATCAAGTGTCTCCTGACGCATAGCCTGGTTAACTGCAATTGTATAGTTTCCTGATTTTCGGAATCTTACACCTTTACGGAACTCAAACTGAGAATCCTTTATTTTCCCCATCCCTTTTCCATACCATTTCCCATCAGATGCGGCTAGTATACATTCTGCAGTATCACGCGACCAGTTTCCACCAGGATAAGTAGCTGTAATAAACAGGTAAAGGTTCTGGTAATCATAAGACGTTGTATTCCTGACACTAACCCCAAAATCGTAGGGTTGTATAGTATCAGTAATGGTAAAATGGAAAAACAAAGTGTCTTTTGAACTCCATTTGGAATTATTGATGTGCTTGATATCTTCGTAGTAAACAGAGTTATTGCAGGAAACAATAAAGAAAAGCAGAGAGGCAGCGCTTATAAACCGGATTGAATACTTCCTGATCATTTCAATAGTTAGCATATATGCCTTAAATACTTGTTAATGAAGTTTGAATATTGTTGTGCCTATTTCTTGTCAAAACGATGGAGGTCTTCAGTACTTGTTACCATCTCGAGGACTACTTTCTTTTCATGCTTCTTGGCAAAATCTTCAAGTTTTTCAGGAACATTTCCAGCTTTATTCATCCTGATGATTTCTTTAACCTTGTCTATCTGAAGGGCATACAATTCGCTGTCATTTGATTTATAGGAAAACCACATTGTCCCTCCAAAAACGTCCAATTTCTGAACATTTGCTTCGCCTTTCTTTGTTTTCAGGACAATATTTTCATCAGGGAATTCTTTGATAGCATCAAGGTAGGACTCATATTCATAGTTCAGGCAGCATTTTAGTTTCGAACATTGCCCGGCAAGCTTCTGAGGGTTGAGCGACATCTGCTGAACGCGGGCTGCAGCAGTAGCAACAGAATGAAATCCGGTAATCCAGGTACTGCAACAAAGTTCACGGCCGCAAGATCCGAGACCACCCAGTCGGCTGGCTTCCTGACGTACCCCGATCTGGCGCATCTCAATCCGGACTTTGAATTCGTCAGCCAGTATCTTGATCAATTCCCTGAAATCAACCCTTTCATCAGCAGTATAGTAGAAAATTGCCTTTGTTTCATCTCCCTGGAATTCCACATCATTCACCTTCATTTTCAGCCCAAGGTTAACCGCAAATACCCGGCATTTTATGATGGCATCATTTTCTCTGGACACTGCCAGAATCCATTTTTCAATATCTGTAGGCCTTGCTTTCCTGTATACCTTTCGGATTTCCTCTTTATTAGGATTGACATTTTTCCGTTTCATCTGTACCCTAACCAGTTCACCACTGAGGGTAACAATGCCAATGTCGTGGCCAGGGGAGGCTTCAACAGCCACGATATCACCCTGGTGCAGATTCAGGCCTGATGGGGTTCGAAAAAAGTCCTTACGATTATTTTTGAATCGTATTTCAACGCAGTCAAAGCTCGAATGGCTGTCGGGGAGCGCAAGATCCTTAAGCCAATCATAGACATCTAATTTTGAACATGATTTCTTAAAGCAGATATCATCATTTCCGGTATCGGAACTTTTAACATGACATCCGCGAGAAAACAAGAGATCGGGGGAAATATGTTTTGGAGTGTTCTCTTCCATGGTTATTGCTGGTCTTCAGGCTTTACCCGTTTTGTGGTCCATGATTTAACGGGCTTATTATGAAATTAGTCTGCTGAAGTGATCATTAATTGAATCCCGAACAGACCGTAATCTACAAAATTACATTTTTTTATTGTGGGCAACGGCCGGAATTTTAATCAGGCGGGCAATTATGTGTGAAAGGTCTGTAAAGATGATGTTAGCATTGGCATTCCGTTCGATATGAAAGATAGCTTTGTTGATCTCTTCATCAATTTGGCGGATGTTTCTTGGGTGAATAAAGGCAGAGAATTTGGAAATGAAATCAAGTTCTTCGCCCGAGTATTTGACTAATTGATGGTTACCGATATGATACTGCATGCAGAGCCTTAATATCTTCAGTGAATAAGCTAGCATTTCCTTTTGTTTTTCCCTGCTACCGTCACCAACCAATTTTGCTATTATTTCCTGCAGGCTATCATATTCCTTTTGCTTGGCACCATAAACATATATTCTTCTCATCCAATCGCGAAGGATTAGGAATCTATCCTTTTCAGTGTCAGTTGACTCAGCATTATTTAAGCTGAGTTCAACCAAATCCTTGGCGGCTGTATAATTTCCCTCTGATTGCAGCGCTATATTGGAAAGGCTATCGACCGGGAACTCAAAATGAGCTTTTAGGTTTTCAAAAATTTCGTTATCAGCGAGCTTGGTAAATTTAACAAGTTGAGTACGTGAAATGATTGTGCTGATCACCTGGTCATGATTCTCTGATACTAATATGAACAACGTTTTATCAGGTGGCTCTTCAAGATTTTTAAGCAGTTTATTGGCTGCCTGGTTGTTCATTTTTTCCACCATCCAGATAATCATCACTTTGTATTCAGCCTCATAAGCTTTATAGGCAAGAGTATGATTAACGCTATCGGCATCTTCGGCACTGATCATTCCCTGCTTCTTTTCTATCCCAATTTTATCATACCAGTTAGGTAGCGTCACATACGAACCATTCTCAATAAGGAATTCACGCCAGGTAATGATAAAATCCTTATGAGTTACCTTCTTGTCATCCAGTTCCTTTGTTTTGTTGATCGGATAGAGAAAGTGGAGGTCTGGGTGGATCAGTTTGCTGAATTTGTTGCAGGTTGGGCAGGTTCCGCATGAGTCCTCTGTTGTTCGGTTCCTGCAATTGATATATTGGGCATAAGCTAGTGCCATTGCCAGTTTCCCTGAACCTTCGGGACCGAGGAACAATTGAGCATGGCTTACCCTGTTCTCTCTGACTGACTGGATGAGACGTTGCTTGATCCTGGCCTGACCTGGAATTTCACGGAAAAGCATAATGATTTATTTCAGGCAAAAATAAGGTAATAAGTACTTCGATTTTGGTGATTAGCGGTTCATTGCCTTAAAAAGTATTGACATTGACAGGGTTCAATCTTAAAGGAAACTGCCCACTTCATTCAATGAAATGAGCAGCCTGATATTTTCTAATAATTTAATAAAAGCTGATCCAGTTCTTTCAGATTTACTAGCTATGAAAGCAGTTAAAAACCACCACCACTTGAAACTCTTTTCTTCTGAGAACCTACCTTAGCACCCAGGAATTCACGATTCATCCTGGCAATATTGGTGATGGATATCTGTTTAGGACATTCGGCTTCGCAGGCACCAGTGTTTGTACAATTACCAAATCCCAATTCGTCCATTTTTCTTACCATTGCCTGAACACGATCTGATGCTTCGGCTTTTCCTTGCGGAAGCAATGCCAGGTGAGATACCTTGGCAGCTACAAATAGCATGGCTGATGCGTTTTTACAGGCAGCAACACATGCTCCGCAACCAATGCAGGCAGCAGCATCCATCGAATAATCAGCATCTTCCTTTGGTATCAGGATTGCGTTGGCATCCGGTATGCCACCTGTGTTGACAGAGATAAAACCACCAGCCTGAATTATCTGGTCAAAGGCATTCCTGTTTACGATAAGGTCCTTGATAACAGGGAAAGGCTTGGCTCGCCAGGGTTCAACCACTATAGTATCGCCATCCCTGAACTTCCGCATATGTAGCTGGCAGGTGGTGACAGCAGTATCCGGGCCATGAGGATGGCCATTAATATAGAGGCTGCAAGTCCCACAAATACCCTCACGGCAATCGTGGTCGAAAGCAACAGGTTCATCACCTTTCAACACCAATTGTTCATTCAGGATATCAAGCATTTCAAGGAATGAGCAATTAGAGGAAATATCGTTGAGCTTATAAGTGACGAACTTTCCTTTTGCCTTGGCGTTCTTTTGGCGCCATATTTTGAGTGTGAAATTCATAGCAGTATTGTTTTCTTCATACAACCTTCATTGTGGTCAAGTATAGGAACAGGCTAGATTGCACTGATCAATCCATCAGAAGGAGCCTATTTATAATTCCTTTGTTTTACCTCGATTGATTCATATTTAAGAGCTTCCTTATGCATTTCAGGAACTGAATTTTCTCCTTTGAATTCCCAGGCTGCAACGTACATATATTTTTCATCATTGCGCATTGCCTCACCTTCGGGGGTTTGATATTCTTCCCGGAAGTGACCGCCACAGGATTCTTCACGATTCAGGGCATCCATAGCCATCAATTCTCCCAGTTCCAGAAAATCGGCAATTCTCCCGGCTTTTTCGAGTTCAGGATTTAACTCAGTAGTTTCTCCGGGAATTTTCAGGTCTTTCCAGAAATCTGCTTTTACCTGCCTGATTTGTTCAACAGCTTTTTCAAGACCGGCTTTATTTCTCCCCATTCCAACGTATTCCCACATAATTTTACCTAACTGCTTGTGAAAATGGTCTGCAGTTTTATTGCCTTTGATATTCATCAGCTTTTGAATCTGAGCATTGACAGCAGATTCTGCTGCATCGAATTCAGGAAGATCGGTTTTGAAACGTGGAACATTGATCTGGTCAGCGAGGTAATTCTGCATGGTATATGGCAGGACAAAATAACCGTCTGCTAATCCCTGCATAAGCGCTGATGCACCCAGGCGGTTAGCACCATGATCACTGAAGTTAGCTTCCCCGGCAACAAAAAGCCCGGGTATTGTGCTTTGAAGTTCATAATCCACCCATAATCCACCCATCGTATAATGCACGGCAGGATAGATCATCATCGGGTTTTCATATGGATCTTCGTTTACGATCTTGTAATACATCTGGAAGAGGTTACCATAGCGCTCTTCGATAGTTGATTTACCTAGTCTTTTTATTGAAGCTGCAAAATCGAGGAAGACGGCAAGGCCCGTTTCACCTACACCAAAGCCGGCATCGCATCTTTCCTTTGCGGCTCTTGAAGCAACATCTCGGGGAACGAGGTTCCCGAATGCCGGATATCTTCGTTCAAGATAGTAATCCCTGTTTTCTTCAGAAATATCTTTTGGTTTCATTTTTCCATGACGCAGTGCTTCAACATCTTCTTTCCGTTTTGGCACCCAAATACGGCCATCATTCCTGAGGCTTTCGCTCATGAGCGTCAGTTTGCTCTGGTAATCGCCATGGACAGGGATACAGGTTGGATGTATTTGCGTAAAACATGGATTTCCAAATAATGCTCCTCTTTTGAAAGCCTTCCAGATAGCTGTTGTATTTGATCCCATTGCATTGGTGGAAAGGAAAAATACGTTGCCATATCCGCCTGTTGCAAGAATTACAGCGTGTGCAGAATAACGTTCAATATTTCCATCCACAAGGTTGCGGGCAATAATTCCCCGGGCTCTTCCTTCAACGAGGACAACGTCAAGCATTTCATGCCGTTCAAACAATTCAACATTTCCAAGTTTTACCTGGCGGCTGAGGGCGCTGTAGGCTCCTAGAAGCAATTGCTGACCGGTTTGTCCGCGGGCATAGAATGTACGTGATACCTGCGCACCGCCGAAAGATCGGTTGTCAAGCAGTCCACCATATTCCCTTGCAAAAGGAACACCAAGAGCAACACTCTGGTCAATGATATTTCCGCTTACTTCGGCAAGCCTGTAAACATTGGCTTCACGGGCGCGATAGTCACCTCCCTTGATAGTGTCATAAAACAAGCGATATACACTATCACCATCATTCTGGTAATTCTTTGAGGCATTGATCCCACCCTGGGCAGCAATACTGTGAGCCCTGCGTGAACTGTCCTGGTAGCAGAATGCCTTAACCTTGAAACCCAATGCGCCAAGAGAAGCTGCTGCTGATGCCCCTGCAAGTCCGGTTCCGACAACAATTATGTCGAGTTTCCTTTTATTAGCAGGGTTAACGAGGTTGATGTGATCCTTGTAATTTGACCATTTTTGAGCCAATGGACCTTCGGGTATTTTGGAGTTAAGCTTATTCATAGCTTAAAGTTAAAGTGTCAGGTGATATGGATGTATTGTAATTGCGATGATATGGATGCTATTTCAGAAAGAGGTAGTAAGCAGGTATGCAGGCGAAACCCAATGGGACAATGATTGAATATGCAGTTCCTGCAAACTTGATAAACGGAGTGTATTTGGTATGACTCAGGCCAAGTGTCTGGAATGCTGACTGAAATGCATGATTCAAATGAAAAGCCAGGAAAAGCATGAGGATGAGGTAGATGATGGAATAAAACCTGCTGGAGAACAGCAGGATAGCCATCTGGTAGAAATCTTCCTTTTCAAGGCCGGCAGGAGGTGCAACCCATCCCAGTTTTACGAAATAGAAGTTATTGAAATGGATCATCAGGAATACGAATATGATTGCTCCGGTATGGATCATGTACTTTGAGAAAAATGAAGTATGAGAATATCCTTCAACCTTGTAGCGCACTGGCCTGGCCATCCAGTTATATACCTGAACAATGATTCCCAGGATGATGTGAATGGCAAATCCGCCAAACAGGAATACTTCCATAATCTTAATAAGCGGATTGGTTGTCATGAACCCAACTGCGGTCATATACAAAGCTCCGCCGTCGTTAAGCAACAGCAGCAGATTTATTCCCAAATGCACAAGGAGAAAAGTTATCAGGAATAATCCAGCCAGGGCAAGGATGATTTTTTTTGTTATGGAGGAGTAGAATAATGCTAAACTGCTCATATGCGTGAGGATTTATCGTAAATATCAGATTTTGCAGGCGGGCTGAGGGGAATAATTTCTATTTTTGACTCACTCAGAGTCCGAACAAATATAGAAAGATTTGTTTGCCTGATGAACAAATAGTTCATTTTTTAGATATAAGCTCTATTTGTCAGTAAGTGAATGAATTAAAACCAAGAATAAGCAATAATTTTACTGAAGAAGTTTTTCTGAAAATAAACTCTCAAATCTGAAAACATTCACATTATGCGATATCAGCCGATACCATCAGACATGTACATTCGCAACAGGGCGAAACTTGTTGGAAAATTGAAACCAGGATCAATGGCAATCATTAATTCCAACGATGAAATGCCCAGGAGCGGGGATCAGACTTTTCCTTTCAAACAAAATTCTGATCTTTTCTACATCAGTGGTTGTGACCAGGAAAAATGTGTACTGACTTTATGTCCGGGGCATCCTGTTGAATCTCTCAGAGAAGTTCTTTTTATTGTCAGGACTAATGATCTGATGGTGACCTGGAATGGATATAAATATACGCTAACTGAAGCAAGGCAGCTTTCAGGTATTAAGAATGTAAAGTGGCTGGATGATTTTGAATTAACACTCAGGGATCAGATGAGCCGTGTGCAGACCGTTTATCTAAATCAGAACGAGTATATTAAGTTTACTACTGAAGTGCCATCAAGGGATTTGCGTTTTGCTGAAAAGATGAAAAGGGAGTATCCTGTTCATACCTTCGAACGACTTGCCCCTTTGTTAACCGATCTCAGGAAGATCAAGGAACCTGAAGAGATTACCCAGATGCAGAAAGCCTGTGATATTACGGAAGAAGGCTTCAGAAGAGCCCTGGGGATGATAAAGCCTGGTGTTTTGGAATATGAAATTGAAGCAGAATTTACTCACGCATTTGCTATTCGAGGAGCAGTTCATGCATATCAGCCAATCGTTGCTTCCGGAAAGAATGCCTGCGTGCTTCACTATATCACTAATGACCAGACCTGTAATAATGGGGATCTACTTTTACTAGATATTGGTGCTGAATATGGAAATTACTGTGCGGATATGTCGCGCACTATCCCGGTTAATGGAAAGTTTAGCGCCAGGCAGAGGCAAGTCTATGAAGCTGTGCTAAGGTTGTTAAAAGCAGGAATGAAGATGCTCATTCCAGGAACTACCAATGAGAAATGGCATGCTGAGGTTACCAAACTCATGGAAAAAGAGTTGATCGGACTTGGATTAATTACTGAAGAGGAGGTTAAAAACCAGGATCCTTCCAATCCTGTATTTTTCAAGTATTATATGCATGGTACCGGCCATTTCCTTGGTTTGGATGTTCATGATGTGGGAAGCCGGCAGGATGAACTGAAGAGGGGGATGGTAATAACTTGTGAGCCCGGGATATATATTCCTGAAGAAGATATTGGGATACGACTTGAAAATGATGTTCTGGTAGATGATGTACCGGTTAACCTCATGGCCTCCATCCCGGTTGAACCTGATGATATTGAGGCTCTGATGAAGAAAGTTTAACTGTTGTTCTGCCTAAGAAAAGTGGATAACCTGTATTATTTATTTTTATCCATTTACCAAAGATTCAATTTTGCTCAACAGAATTTTCATATCAATCGGCTTTGAAATGTAGTCGTTACATCCTGCATGCAAAGCATTTTCCCTGTCACCTGGCAGTGCATAAGCTGTTTGAGCAATGATGGGCAAAGTTGGATTGAATTTTCTTATTTCACGGCTTGCTTCTATTCCATTCATTCCTGGCATCCTGATATCCAGCAGCAACAGGTTAATATCTGGGTTATCTCGCAAAATATTCACAGTTTCCGTTCCTGTCCTCGTATGAATGATATTTGCCTCAATTGCAGTCAGGATGGTTTCCAGATAAAGATAACTTGCAAAATCATCCTCGGCAATCAGGATTGTAATACCTGGTTTGATTTGATAACCAGATGCCCCTTTATTCTCGTTATCAGATTTTTTAGTTACAACCGGATAGTAAGGGATTGAAAAATAAAAAGTTGTGCCTTTGTCTACTTCAGATTGAACCCACAATTTTCCTCCCAGAACTTCAACGTATGCTTTTGAGATTGACAAACCTAATCCTGAGCCTTCATGTGAACGGGTAACAGTGAGATCGGCCTGAACAAACCTTTCAAAAATAGCTTCAAGCCGATCGGAGGGTATTCCAAACCCTGTATCCTTCACATAAAAGATTAAATTAGAGCCGTCTATGAAGTTTCCTATTTCAATGTTGCCTTGGAGTGTGAATTTCAAGGCATTATTTATGAGGTTTGTAAGGATTCCGTCAAGTTTGTTTTTATCAGTCATTATGATGGCACTTTTGCCCCTTACCTTTTCGGAACGGCGAAATTCCAGCTTTTTTTCATCTGTCATAGGTTTAAAGAAGCTATAATGGAATTCCATTATTTCCTCTACTGAGGCCTCCGAAAGGTTTACGTCAATGTGGCCGGATTCAATTTTTGACATTTCTATGATGTCATTAATAGTGCCCAAAAGTCGCTGACCACTTTTTTGAACTACTTCAAAATAGGTATTTCTCTTCTCCTCGCTAAGGTCCATTTCCTGAAGAAGTTGCATGAAACCCAGGATTCCATTCATAGGAGTGCGGATCTCATGGCTCATGTTTGCAAGGAAAGCGGTTTTTAACCGGTTGCTTTCTTCTGCTTTTTCCTTGGCCTGGATGAGCTTCTTTTCAGCAATCTTTTTTTCAGTAATATCTTTACCAAAAAACGAAGCGCCTACTACTTTCCCATTGACAAAAATAGGGTTCATGGAAACTTCAATATATATCGATGAGTCACCCGCCTCAATGGTGTCAAAGAATACAAAATGCTCCCCATTGAATGCCCTTTCATAACGATCTTTCCACAGAGGTTTCATTGCTTCAGGAAGCACGTCAATTATCCTTGTGCCCTTTTCAATATGTGCTCCAAAGGTTTGAAAGAAGGCCTTGACAAATACCTCATTTACATATTCGATTTCATAATTGGCATTGACTGACCAGATACTTTCAAGTGAGTTTTCTATAATTGTTTTGAGGTCGGCTTCACTTTTACGAATATCGAGCTCAGCCTTTTTCATTTCCGAAATATCACGGGCTGTAGCAATAAGGACTTCCTTTCCAAAATATTGACCTTTGCTCACAATCACCTCTTTAGGAAAGATTTCGCCATTTTTCCTGCAGGCCCAGAACTCAAAACGTGCAACTTTGCCCGTTGAAGGAACTTCAGACATTTTTTGAATAATATCCTCCATGTTATTCAAACCCGGAGCTGCAACCGTTTGCGGGTTTTGCCCGATCAACTCATCGCGTGTATATCCATACATCTTTTCAGCACCTTTATTTACATCAATGAAGGTATATGTATCATCCAGTACATAAATAGCTTCAGTAAGTGTATTGTAAATTCCCAGGTAAGTCTGTTTGGTTAGAATGAGTTGTTCTTCTGATTGTTTGCTTGAGGTTATATCACGGCCATAACATGAGGCGCCAACAACTTTATCTTCAACAACAATAGGGTTCACTGCCACATTGATATGGATAGAATAATTTTCTAATTCGATTCTATCCATGAAAACAAAGTGTTCATTATTAAAAGCACGATTGTAACGATCTTTCCAGGTTTTCCTTAGCGATTCCGGAAGAGCATCGATAATATTAGTGCCTTTTTCAAGTTTCACACCGAAGGATTGATGGAATAATCTGGCAAAGACCTCATTAACATAATTGATTTTATAATCTATATTTATCGACCATATGCTTTCCAGGGAGTTTTCTATTATGGCTTTCAGATTGGCCTCGCTTTCACGGAGTTTATGTTCAGCCTCTTTGCTTTCAGTAACATCCCTTGCAGTTCCTACAATGCCGATTACTTCACCTTCATCATTCCGAAGAGGGGTCTTAATAACATCCAGAAATAAAAATTTCCCTTTAACGTTTCCAAATTCGTCAAATTGATCTGTTCTGTCATGATCCAGTACAACTGCATCAGAGTCCCTGCATAATTCGCCAAAGGTGTGCCAGTGGGGGTCATCAGGATGAGACTCTCTTTCGCGTTTAGCAAAAAACATATCTGTTTTGCCAATAGGCTCATCGGTTTCCCTGGCACTAAGCAGGTTTTGACAAATGGAATTATTTGCAAAAATATACTCGCCTTTGATATTCTTTGCCCACAGCATATCAGGCATAATATCAGCCATGTTCCGGAAGAGATCCTGCAGGCTTTTGTACTTCTGTTCACTCATTCGGATTTGTTCTTCAGCTCTTTTCTGTACAATTGAAAGACCTATCATGTTTGCATAGGTTGCTGAATTGGCCAGGTTTTGCAATTCGCTGCCTCTTTCAAAAACAAGAATAAAATCTCCAATAATCTTTTCTTTTGCTGCAATCTGAAAAACATAATAACTGCCAAGGTTGAATGTTTTTTCAAGAGTGTTTGCAACAATTGCCGGTAATGAATCCTGGGCAAGCTTGGCCAGGCTATCGAATCTTACCGGGAATTCCTCCTTTAAATTATGAAGACCCAGTACTGAATTATTCCATTCTTTGTTGATCAGGGCAAAGCCAATGAATTTGGTCGCCTGATTCAGGATGCTGTTTTGAGCATGGACTGCAACTGTCCTGATCTTTAGTGAATCATCTGAGTACAGGTTAAAAGCCCCATATTTTGCTCCGGAAAGCTTGCACAATGAAGATAACAGACGCTGGTAGTCAGGTTGCTTGTCCGCAGAATCTAATAATTCATAGCTTAAGCTTATAAGTTCTGTGTCGTCCATAATCCAGGATTAAAAGCGGTAAATATATAAAAATCTACATCTTTTACCCAAAAAGATAAAAATCATGAATATATTTGATAATCAAATAGATAAAACATTATCCATGTGTTTAAGTAATTCTTGGGACAAGCTCGAGATTTGCCAGCTTTATAAACAGGATAGGGATGGGAGTATTTGAGGAAGAGGTGTTTACAAGCAACCAAACTCTTTCATTTTTGCCTCGACATTCTTAAATCCAAGCGATTTGGCTTTTTTCAGATCCTCACAGCCATCAGTGTTCGGGTAACTATTTGCAGGGAGTTGAAACCATGTATTTGCCCGGTTGTAGTATGCCTCAGCATAATTTGGATCGACATCGATGGCTTTGGTAAAACACTCATATGCTTGCTTGTATTCAAGCTTTTTAAAATGATCTACTCCCTGTTTGTTCCATTCTTTAGCAGTCTGACCTAAGGATATCATTGCTGCAAATATTAATATACTGAGTAATCCAATGACCTTTTTCATCGCTTCATAATTTAGTCAAGGCCAAAGTTAAGAATATCTAATTGATCATGCTATACCGATGCTATTTGATTTTTCGAAAATAACAAACTTCAGCAGCACGGCATAATTGAATCTAAACTCAAATCCGTCAGAAGAGGTATCGCATTTTCAATTAGATTCAGTATATTTTTCCTTTTCATGAAGTCAATTGTTTATTTTTGTGACAGGCTTATTCTAATTGTCTTATAAAATCTTTGATGCGCAATAATTGAAGGAAAATGAGCCGAAGAACAAACTCTTAATTTCTAAAATTCAAATCATTTACCGATGTTCAGTCCTGAAACCTATTTGGCAAGGCGAAATGCCCTCAGAAAAGAAGTAAAATCCGGCCTTATACTACTACCCGGCAATACAGAAGCTGCCTTCAATTATCCTGCTAATCCATACTTATTCAGGCAGGATAGCAATTTCTCCTACTTCTTTGGACTGGATCATCCTGACCTGGTTGGGGTTATTGACCTGGACAACGGTGTTGATTACATATTCGGGAATGACATTGATATCGATGATATAATCTGGATGGGGCCTCAACCCAGTATGACT
Source organism: Bacteroidota bacterium (assembly GCA_013376995.1). GTDB lineage: Bacteria > Bacteroidota > Bacteroidia > Bacteroidales > UBA4417 > UBA4417. Next base: position 109,494 of record JACAAZ010000007.1, read on the forward strand.
AAACTGGCTGAAAGTGTTGCAGTAAAGAATACGGCAACCTCCGGACAATTAGCTGAGTTTTTGAGCAATGCTATACATAAATCCAGGCAGCTGCATTTTGTGCCCTTTTATCGAGGGGAAACCATTTTGCTGATGTCCCATCTGTTAGGCCTTAATCCACTTCGAATCAAGGATTATGTATCGATGGAACTGGTCAAAGCAATTGTTAAACTGCGCTCGATAAAGAGTGAATTAGAAATTGCTGAAATCGAAAAGGCAGTTGATATAGCTTACCTGATGTTTACCACAGGTATGAAAATGGCAAAGGCCGGAGTAAAAGAGCAGGAAATCGTCGGAGCCATGGAAGGTATTTCCATTGCACACGGACGCCCCGTTTCCTTTCCAATTATATTGAGTATCAATGGACAGATTCTTCATAATCATCACCATGAAAACTATCTCAAAGAAGGAAGGATGCTTGTAATGGATGGAGGGACGGAGTCAAAATTGCTCTATGCCAGTGATATTACCCGTACCGTCCCGGTTGGCGGGAAGTTTAACCAAAGGCAAAAAGAGATCTACGAGATCGTATTGAAAGCGAATTTGAATTCGATAGCCGCAACCAGGCCTGGTACGTTTTACAAGGATTGTCATACTGTAGCCTGTGAAACTATTGCTTCAGGGTTAAAAGAACTTGGGTTGATGAAAGGAGATGTAAAGGAAGCTGTTGTTGCCGGGGCTCATGCATTATTCCTGCCTCACGGGTTGGGCCATATGCTGGGGATGGATGTTCATGATATGGAAGGACTTGGCCAGATCAATGTTGGTTATGACGAAGAAATCCAGCCCAGTACCCAGTTTGGAACAGCATATCTGCGCATGGGAAGACGACTGCAACCTGGTTTTGTCATTACAAATGAACCAGGAATCTATTTCATTCCCGAGTTGATTGATATCTGGAAATCAGAGAATAAATTCCCCGAGTTCATCAATTATCAAAAAGTTGATGAGTACCGTGATTTTGGAGGAATCCGCATCGAAGACGATATACTTGTTACTGCTGATTCATGCAGGGTCCTGGGTAAACCGATACCAAAGTCTGTAGCTGAAGTGGAAGCTACTATGGGGATGTAATTGGTTAATTTGGGAATCAGATAATCAGATAATTTGAAAATTTGGAAATGAAGGCTGTCAAAGGAAACCTACATCTGACTGCTTTCAGATCTTAATTATTATTAGAGATGGAGAGATCGCTTCAGTTTCGGGGCAAAAGTATCAGTTATGATATAGCTGGAGCGGGAAATCCTGTTGTTCTTCTTCATGGGTTTATTGAATCGAAAGCGATCTGGACGAAATTCACAGAAGTGCTTTCTCTTGATTTCTTAGTGATTGCAATAGATTTACCGGGACATGGAGAAAGTGAAGTTTGTGCAAGTGTACATGATATGAGCCTTATGGCTGATTCTGTGAAAGCTGTTTTGGATGAGAATGCAGTTACTAATGCATTGATAGTCGGGCATAGCATGGGAGGATACGTTGCACTCGAATTAGGCAGTTCATACCCAGAAAGGGTAAAAGGTATTGTCCTGTTCCACTCCCAGGCTGCACCTGATACTGATGAAGCAAAGCGCAACCGAGACCGTACAATTAAAATCGTTAAGCAAAACAGGCATGGGTTTATTAAACAATTTATACCCGATCTTTTTGATCCGTCTCATGTGAGCGAATACCAGGAAGGTATCAAATCGCTACTGGAAATCGCTTCTGAAATGAGCCCTGAAGGAATAATGGCTGCTATTTCAGGAATGCGCGACCGGAAAGGCGGTTTGGAATTGCTCAGCTCTGCTTCATTTCCATTTCTCTTTATTGCTGGAAAGCAGGATTCCAGGATCCCATTCAAATTGGTGCTGGAGCAGGCAGCAATACCTGAACATTCAGAAGCCCTTATCCTTGCTGATGTTGGTCATATGGGCTATATAGAGGCGCCCGCGATTACATTACAGGCTGTGAGGCATTTTGCCCAGAGATGCTTCGGAGGATGAAATCCATCTACCTCTCGTAAAAGTGCATTTCCAGGATATACTGGTACACCTTCTCAGGGAGGAAGTATAACATATTCTTTTTGTCCCTGATCCCTTGACGGATAAAAGTTGCTGAGATTTCCACCTGGGGTGCATCAAAAAGAGTCACTGAAGGGTGCCTGGTCATCTCATGATCCTGTGTGCCTGGCCTGGGATAGACATAGAAATGATAGAATTCAAGAAGTTGTTCCCAATTCTTCCATTTTTGGAAAGTCGGAAATATATCCGTCCCCGTAATCATTACAAATTCCCGATTAGGATATTTTTCCTGCAGGTAGGCAAGCGTATGTATTGTATAGGACGGCCTTGGCAGGTCGAATTCAATATTGGAGGCCCTGAAACGGTAATCATTTTCAATAGCGACATTAACCATCTGGAGTCGGTGATGGTCCGCCAGAAGGCTATTTCTTTCCTTAAGCGGATTTTGCGGGGAAACCACGAACCAGACTTCTTCCAGGTCGCTGAATTCAAGCATATAGCTGGCGATCATCAGGTGCCCGGTGTGTATCGGGTTGAAAGAACCGAAAAGGAGTCCTGTTTTTTTTGATGCTTGCATAGGGGCCTGGAGTAGCTATTAGAAATTAGGTATAAGAGATTGGTTATTAGTTATTTATTGCTTAAGTTGGATTAGTTATTAGTAATTGGAGTTTTATCGATGAGAAAAGAGAATGATTTTGGTAGGATGACTCTAAAATGAATACTTTGTGCTTTTTACTGTGATGCTGCTGATTTCTGGTTGTTTGGATTATTTATCCTGTTATGCCTTATTTCAGGAAAGTTCTGACTGCTTTTTCTGCATCCTGAAAAGCTGTATTCAGATTGTCATTGATGATGATGACATCGAATTTGGAGGCAAATTCCAGTTCCCAGCGCACCTTTTCAAGTCTCTTTTTTATGCTTGCTTCATTTTCAGTTGCCCTGGCACGTAACCTTCCTTCGAGAATTTCATAGGAGGGGGGCTGAATGAAAAGTGCAAGTGCCTGATCTCCGTACATTTTCTTGATATTCAATCCTCCTACTACATCAACATCAAATATCGGGTAGTGCTGATTTTCGTGAATGCGCGAAACTTCTGAAACAAGGGTTCCATAATAGCTTCCGGGATAAACTTCCTGCCATTCCAGCAGCTTTCCTTCATCGATTTTTTGCCTGAAGGAATCAGCTGTTATGAAATGATATTCCCTCCCATCTATTTCTCCCGGCCTGATAAGCCGGCTGGTAGCTGAAACTGAAAATTCCAGGTTTAAGTGAGCGTCCAACAGGTGCCTGACTATCGTGGTTTTACCGGCGCCTGAAGGAGCAGAAACGATGATCATTTTTTGAGGCTGATCCATAAAGATTTAATTCATCCGGCTAAAATGCAGCCTTACAAAATATTACTTAACTGCTCCTTGATCTTTTCGAGTTCGTCCTTCATCTGGACTACTATCTTCTGGATATCGGCATCACTGGCTTTGGAGCCGAGGGTATTGATTTCGCGACCTATTTCCTGGGTGACAAATCCAAGTTTTCTCCCATTTGATTCGGGACTATTCATAGTTTCAAGGAAATATTCACAATGCTTTTTCAGGCGGATCTTTTCTTCGGTTACATCCAGTTTTTCAAGGTACCAAAAGATCTCCTGTTCAAAGCGATTAGCATCGAACTTATCCATTCCGGGGCGGTTAGCTACGAATTCAGATTGGTTGCGTTCAAACCGTTCCCTTAAAGTCTGAATCCTGGCTTCTTCAAATGGTTTAATCTGTTCCAGCAGGTTCAGGATGAATCCGACACGCATTTTCATGTCTTTTTCGAGGAGATGACCTTCTTCAATCCGAAAAGTATCAGTAAGAGCTAATGCATGTTCAATGGCTTTTTTAACAGAAATCCATTCATTTTCATCCAGGTTTTCCTTATCTGTTTTCAGGACATCAGGAAGTTTCAATATGGAAACAACGAGATCCTCGCCTAGCGGAGAATTAAACTCTTCTGCCAATTCCAGAATCTGCTTATGATATTGCTTTGCCAAAGTTTTATTTATGCTGACGCCAGTAGATTCAGAATCATTGTCAAGGTTTATGGTAAAATCAATTTTGCCGCGTTCCAACACCCTGCTAATCTCTGAGCGTATTTCAAGTTCCTTCTCACGAAAGGCTTGCGGGAGCCTGGCATTTATGTCAAGTTGCTTGCTATTGAGAGATCGTACTTCTATGGTAATGGACTTTGCATTTACCTCTGCCTGCACCTTGCCATACCCTGTCATTGATTTTATCATAGAATACCTTTATTTGAAACAAAGATAACAATGAATAAGGATTCGTGAGGCAATGAACTTCTTTCAGGCTAAATTTGGTTATTTTTACATCAAATAGAATAAAGTATTCCACGCCAAGGTGAACATATAACGAGCTTCAGGTTGTTTGATCAACCTGCCATCTTCTACCAGAAAATGTTGGACGACATTAACCTGGCGGAAAAATATATCTACCTGGAAACCTATAAGTTTGGAAATGATGAAAGAGGCCTTCAATTCAGGAAGGCTTTTACGCGAAAAGCCAGGCAAGGAATAAAAGTGAAATTGATGGTTGATTCCTGGGGTGTTTCCTATACTGAAAGCTTCTTTGAAGAACTTATTTCTTACGGAGGCGAGGTCAGGTTTTTCAGGAAGATCAAATTTACATTCGACTTTTTTACCAAGAACCATCGCAGGAATCACAGGAAACTCCTGATCATTGATGATACTATCAGCTATATCGGATCAGCCAATATAACCGGCTATTCGCATGATTGGCGGGAATCAGTCCTGCGTTTGACAGGAGGTATATCCGAAGCATTCAAGAAGTCTTTCCTTGAGAGCTTCAGGATTTATAACCGATATATTTTCAATAAGTTATCATTCAAAAAGATCGTCCATGTAGGTGATTTTGAAATTGTACAGGACAATCCTTCTATTTACAGGCAGCAGATCAAGAACAAGTTAGAAAGGCTTATTAGTAAGGCGAAGCGTGAAATACTTATTGAAACTCCCTATTTTCTTCCGGGTTTCCGCCTTCGTAAAACCCTTGCAAAGGCTGCCGGGAAGGGAGTAAATATAAAGATCATTCTTCCCCAGCATTCGGATGTCCGTGCTGTTGATTTGCTGAGGAATAAGTATATGGGGTTCTATTATAAAAACAATATCCATATCGTTTTCTATACTCCCAATAACCTTCATGCAAAGGCAGTTTTGATTGATGATGAGGTTTTTGGCCTTGGCTCGCCAAACATTGATTATCGTAGTTTTCGATATCAGCATGAGATCATGCTTTTTGGGAAAAACAAGGGCATTGTGAATGAGGTGAGGAATCACTTCCATGTATCTCTTGAGAGCTGCCTCGAGTTCGACCATGTTGCATGGATGCGTCGCCCCAGGTTTGAAAAGATGTTGGGATGGCTTTTATTGCCATTCAGGCACCTGTTTTGAGGCGAGGCGCGAAGTGCTAAGGGCATAGGGCTTAGCGCTAAGAGCATAGTGCAAAATGCAAATTGAAAAATTTAAAATGTTAAAGGTGGAATGCTAAGAGAATAGTGCAAAGTAATTAGACTCCATTCATGATCAAACACATCCCGCCTAAAGATAGTTTAACCCACAATTGGCCTATTTCCCCCAAGCGCTTTGCCCCCTGCGCTTAGCCTTCTTGCATTGAATGACCACCGAGTGATTAATGAATAACTATTGTGTGACAATATTAGCCCGCAGAAGCGCAAAGCCGCTAAGTTTCCATTTAATCCCTAAGCCCAATGCCCTTCGCTTTATGCCTTTTTGCTATGTCTGACCACCGAATGACTATGGAATGACTATGGAATGACTATGGAATGACTATGGAATGACCATTGTCTGACCATCGAGTGACCATCGAATGTCCCTATTCCTTCCCATTTGCACTATTCACACGAATATCCTATCTTTGATCAAACAAACCGCGGGCTGATACGTTCTTAGCTGTGGTTTGATGTGGCAAGCGATTCTGAATCTTTAAATTTCTTTATGGATACCTTATCCTATCTGAACAATGCCGATAGTTCAGCTCTTGAAGAATTATACCGGCAGTACAAAAAAAACCCTTCTTCTGTTGATTCTGGCTGGCAACGCTTTTTTGAAGGATTTGAATTCTCCGGTAAGCTTGGATCCTCTTCCGGCGAAGTGATGAAACCACTGGAATTCAAGGTGATAGAGCTCATAAATGAATACAGGAAAAGGGGGCACCTGTTTACAAAGACGAACCCTGTTCGTACACGGCGCAAATACTCTCCAACTCTTGATATCGAAAACTACGGCCTTTCAGCTTCAGATCTTGATTCTTTATTTGAAGCAGGTAATGAAATTGGTATTGGCAAAGCAAACTTAAAAGACATCCTTGCTCACCTTAATGAGACATATTGCCAGTCAATAGGAGTCGAATTTGCTTACATACGAAGGCCCGAGATTTATGAATGGCTGAAAACCCGGATGGAAACTACCAGGAACAAAGCTGATTACAGCCGTGAAAAGAAACTGGCTATACTTGAAGAACTAAGTCGCGCCGTTATCTTTGAAAAATTCCTGCACAAAAAATTTACAGGACAGAAGCGGTTTTCCCTTGAAGGTTGTGAGTCGCTTATCCCTGCCCTTGATGCCCTGATTGAAAAAGGATCAGAAAGCGGAATCAGTGAATTCGTAATCGGGATGCCACACAGGGGTCGGCTAAATGTTCTTGCCAATACACTTGGTAAGCATTACCAGGACATTTTCAATGAATTCCAGGGCAAGGAGTTTGAAGACGAAACCTTATTGGGAGATGTGAAATATCATCTTGGCTTCTCTTCTGAACGACAAACCAGGAGCGGGAAAACAATCTACCTTTCACTGGCGCCAAATCCTTCTCACCTTGAAACCGTTGGCCCTGTTGTAGAAGGAATTACACGTTGTAAAATTGACACCGAATATGGAAAAGATGCCTCACGCATAGTTCCTATCATCATTCACGGAGATGCTTCCGTTGCCGGACAGGGGGTAGTTTATGAAACCATTCAGATGTCTGAACTGCAGGGATATTCAACCGGAGGATCTATACACCTTGTGGTAAACAACCAGATAGGTTTTACTACCAATTACCTGGATGCACGGAGTTCAGTATATTGTACTGATGTAGCCAAGACTATTCAGTGCCCGATTTTCCATGTAAATGCAGATGCCGTGGAAGATGTGGTGTTTGTTATGGAGATGGCAATTGAATTCAGGCAAAAGTTTCATAAGGATGTATTTATTGACCTCCTTGGATACCGTAAATACGGGCACAATGAAGGTGATGAGCCCAGGTTTACACAGCCTATTCTTTATAAAATAATTGAGCAGCACCTGGATCCACGAAGCATATACATTGCCAAACTTATTGAAAGTGGAGCCATCAACCAGCCTGAAGCCGATGTCATTGAAAAAGAATTTCTGGAACGACTGGAGAGTGAGTTGCAGGCATCGAAAGGTGATGAGAAATCCAGAGTAATGACCTTCCTGCAACCTGCCTGGGATAAACTTCGCTATGCCACCGCAAGTGATTGGTTAAATCCCGTAGAAACAGGAGTAGAAAAAGAGTTTCTTGTCGAACTGGCAAAGAAAATTACTTTTCTTCCTGACGGTAAACCTTTCTTCAAGAAGCTTGTCAAACTTACTGAGGACAGGCGAAGCATGGTAGTGGATAATGGAATATTTGATTGGGCCATGGCGGAACTGATGGCATATGGGACATTGCTCACGGAAGGCATTCCCGTCAGGCTGAGCGGGCAGGATTCGCAGCGTGGAACCTTTTCGCACCGCCATGCAGTCCTTACAATGGAAGAATCTGAAGAGCGATATACTCCACTTCAAAATATAAGCCCTGACCAGGCATCATTTGAAGTCTACAATTCACCACTATCTGAATATGGGGTGATGGCTTTCGAATACGGGTATTCATTGGCTTCTCCCTTTGCACTAACTATTTGGGAAGCACAATTTGGAGATTTCTTCAACGGTGCCCAGATCGTTATTGATCAATACCTCTGCAGCGCCGAGGAAAAGTGGCGGGTCATGAATTCATTGGTGCTGTTGCTTCCACATGGTTATGAGGGCCAGGGGCCGGAACATTCAAGTGCCAGGATCGAGCGTTTCCTGCAGCAATGTGCCGAAAATAATATCCAGGTGGCTAATTGTTCCACTCCTGCTAACTTTTTTCATTTGTTGAGAAGACAGGTGCACCGTGATTTCAGGAAACCATTGGTTGTATTTACTCCTAAAAGCCTGTTGAGGCATCCTGCTTGTGTTTCACCTATCACTGAACTTGCCACAGGTCATTTTATGGAAGTGATTGACGATGAAAAAGTTAATCCTGCGGAGGTTAGCCGTGTCGATTTTTGTTCTGGCAAGGTTTATTATGATCTGATTGCAGAACGCGAAAAGAGGGGACGGTCGGATGTGGCCCTGGTAAGGGTTGAGCAACTTTATCCTTTACCACTGGTACAATTAAAAGCAATTCTCAAGAAATACAGTAATGCTAAAGTATTTGCATGGGTTCAGGAAGAGCCTGCCAACATGGGTGCCTGGTCATATATGCTGAGGAATTTCAAAGAAGTGAAATTACTGCTTGTTGCAAGGCCGGAAAGCGGCAGCCCTGCTACCGGATCTTCGAAACTGCACAACCTGCGGCAAGCCAAGATCATTGATAAGGCTTTCGGAGATTGTACCTGCGAAAACCGCAATGAAACCTGCAAGATGCTTTGTGCTCCCAGGGAATGGCAGTTTGTGGAAGAGAAATCAAGGTAAAATTTAGGTTGATCCCAGCCTTGATATCTATTCTCTTCCTTATTTGCGACCCTGCATAAAACCTATACATATAAGCTCATTAATCTCTATATTTACCTTTGAATTCAAGATTTTAACAAATGCTCATAGAAGTCAAAGCCCCAAGTCCCGGCGAAAGTATTACTGAAATACAACTGGTTAACTGGCTGGTAAAAGATGGTGACCAGGTTGAGAAAGACATGGAACTGGCCGAAATTGATTCAGATAAGGCAACATTAACAGCTAATGCTGAAGCAGCAGGAAAGATCAAGATACTTGTGGAAGCAGGTGAAACGGTTGCAGTTGGGACTGCTATTGCACTGCTTGATACAGCAGCTGCAGGAGTTATCTCTCCTCATTCTAAAGATAAAGTAGTTGAAAAGGCTGTGCCTGTAGTCAATTCGCAGCCTGCTAACGCACCTGATGCTAAACCCATATCAGAGCCGGTTCATGAGAATGTAAAATCCCTGCATGTTTCACCATTAGCAAGGAAGCTGATGGAGGATAAAAATGTGTCAGAAAAGGATATTCTTGAGCATTTCAGGATTGGCAGGCGCGAAATTGAGGAAGTGGCATCGGGCAAAGGTTCTCAGCCTAAACCCGTAATTCAGTCTTCCTGGGGCGGAAGCAGGGAAGAGGAGCGTAAGAAAATGACTACTTTAAGGGTAAAACTCAGCAAGCGCCTGGTTTCGGTGAAGAATGAAACTGCTATGCTCACAACCTTCAACGAGGTAAACATGGCCCCTATCTTGGGATTGAAGAAACAGTTCAATGAGGGCTTCAAGGAAAAACATGGTGTTGGAATTGGGTTCATGTCTTTCTTTACAAAGGCCGTTACTGTTGCTCTCGGGCAATTCCCACAGGTGAATGCAATGATCGACGGTGAAGAACTCATCTATCATAAATATGCTGATATTGGCATTGCCGTAAGCGCACCCAAGGGTTTGGTTGTCCCGGTAGTCCGTAATGCAGAAGGACTTAGCCTGGCAGAGATTGAATTGAGAATTAAGGAACTGGCTGCCAAAGCCCGTGATAATAAATTGACTCTTGAAGAAATGAGTGGTGGGACTTTTACCATTACAAACGGTGGTGTTTTTGGATCCATGATGTCAACCCCTATCCTTAATCCACCTCAATCAGCGATCCTGGGCATGCACAATATAATTGAACGTCCTATCGCACAAAATGGGCAGGTTGTGATTGCCCCGATGATGTATCTTGCCCTTAGTTATGATCATAGGGTGATTGACGGACGTGAATCTGTCAGCTTCCTGGTCAAGGTAAAGGAGTTGCTGGAAAACCCGGTTAAGATGCTCTTTGATGGGAACGACCCACTCAAGGTCTTACTGGGCTTATAATGTTGTATCCGGGAACACACTTTCAGCAGTTTGACTGCCTTAAATCATGATCTTGCCTGGATTAGATGATTTTCTTACTCTTTCCGGATATCAAGAACCTTGATACCATTATTTGTACAAAGAGTTGTGTCTGCTTCCCATTTTAAGATTACGTTAACAGGATAGGAAGGATTCGAAAGGTCCAGGCTGCTGTTTGACGGCAGGAGGCCAAAATAATAAGTGTTGTCATTTATCTTAATAAACCATCCACCGCAACATGGAGAAGGGCACAATCTTGCATCCATCCCGGTGATCTGGCCCCTGCTGTAGCCGTCCGGAACCGTTGTGCTCGAACTGTCTTTATTGCAGTTTGGAAGTAAAAACATGAGCAGGATTAAGCAAATTATCCATTTCATAACCAATTATTTAGAGGTGAAAAATGTGACATCTTCTAAAGGTATAACCTGGGCTAAAATGGTTGCTTGATGAACGTATATTGTTGAAAAACTAGAAGACAAAAAATTTGATTTCAAGATAAATGAGGAGGAAATCAGTGGTCGATTTTACGTAATTGATAGCGATATATGAATTCTTAATTATTTTCTTTCTTTGCTGTTCATTTTCTAATTAATTCATTTCCATCCGTCAGCTGACGGATCAAATTAACCTGATTTGCACAAAAGCCCCCTCCTTATGAGCAATTTGAATTCTCCAATTTGAATTTTGAATTACTCCTTTGGCTCCCACTTCTCCACCTTAAAGTCATCAATAAGCAATCGCGATCCACCCTGCAGCCAGGCATAGACTTTTAGCCGGTCCTCAGTTGAACGGATTTCCGGCGTCAGGAAATCAAATGATACTTTCGTCCAGTGATAGGGTAAAAGAAGATACTTTCCATTTGTAATGGATTCAGCCTTGTATTTATATGATCCTCCCTTATATTCAAAGCTAGCGACAAGCGAGGCACTAATATTTTTAGCTGAATCAGCGGGATAAACCATTGCACTGATCCTGATCCAGGCGTATTCCTTATTTGTCAGATCCTTGTAAGCAATATCGACACCCGGGGCAAATGCGGAAGCCTTATTTAATTCCAGGGAATGCTTTCCAGTGAAAGCAGTATCCATTATTAGTTTTCCAGGGATGCCTGATGATTCTTCATATGAATGAAAGGCTAGCTGATGGCATATTAGGTTGATAGTATCTGAAGGTTGCATTTCTTCCTGAGTTCTGTCAATCAGCAGCAGCGACCGGTCAATGTCCTTCAAAGAGGTCTTCCCAAAGCTTGCAAAATAGTATGCCCTGGTCATACGGGTTTTGTCAATAATCCCATGAACCCACTGCCAGGTTTGAAAAACGTTCAGCAAAAGAAGGAATAAGACCAGGATGCTTATTCCTGCAATGTAAACGGATTTCCATTCCCTCACCTGGTTTATAAGGTATGCCAGAGGGAGTGAAAGCAGCACATAGGAAGATAATAATGCTCTCTGGCTAAAGCTACCCCCTGCATACCACCAGCAGGTCCAGCTGGAAACTACCCAGAGATTTACCAGGAAGTAGACCAGGCTGGCCCAGAAGGCTGCTCTCTGCTTTATGTACAATATATACAATCCTGCTAAGGCTAAACCCATCAGGGGAGTATAGATCAGCCATCCTTTCCGGAAGCCGAACAGGACCTCAAGGATAAATGGATGCAAAAATTCAAAGCCTTCACCAGGATTACGGTAGCTGTAGTAAAACCAATGGCCTGTTACGGATTTCCAATAGACAAGTTGAGGCAAGCCGGCAATAAACAAGGCCAAAACCAATAAAACCAGGTGTGACCAGTTGGAGCAAACCTGTTTCCATTTCGCCTGTAAGGATTTAATATCATAGATCCCCCACAAAAGCGGGATCAGCAAACAAACCATTTCAGTGGGCCGGGTAAGTATCGTTAACCCCATAAATAATCCAAGCAGAACTGCATATTTTGCCTTGGGTGCCTGGTGCCAGCGGATGGTATACCAGACGATAAAGGTGTAGAGCGTAAAAAGATAATTATGGGATAGCATCCCATCAAAGGCCGTCAGCTGGAAATAATTGGTTCCCAGAACTATAAGCAAAATCACGATGCCTGTAGTAGTTTCATTCACATATTCTTTCAGGATTTTCCTGAGCATGAACATGCCAATAATTGTATAAATCAAACCGCTTATGGCATATGCATATTGATAGGGGAGGGAGAACCCATCTGCCGGGTAACCAAGTTTCGCTGCATGCATATTTGCAAAAAAGAATGCTGGTGCATTGAGGATGGCTAATCCAATACTGTATTTAATGACATAGCCGCCTTGCGGGATGGAATAAACCTGGTATAGAGTATCAGAGGGCTGGTATTTTTCAAGAATAGCCTTAACCCAGCTCAGGTCATGAAGGCCAATGTCCTTATATATAAATTTAGCCGGAAGATAGAGATAATACCCAAATACATCCCAGGATAGAACAGTTACGGGAGGATAAAGGAAGCGGAAGAAAACTATGGAAACACCAAGCAGCAGGCAAATGGCTTTTGAAATGGAGATATTCCTGACGGAGTTTAACATAACAATCGTCCAAGCCTTGAATGGTTTTTAATAGAATGGAGTTCTACTCTTCAAAATAAACCCTTTTCACCCTGCGCGAAATACCTGTGAGTATCTCATAAGGAATGGATTCCATCTCTTCTGCAAGCCTGCTGATAGGCATATCTTTCCCGAAAATGATCACTTCATCACCTTCCCGGGCAGGGATATCTGTTATATCGATCATACACATATCCATGCAAACATTCCCAATGATAGGGACCACATGCCCGTTTAACATGAAATGTCCCCGGCCATTGCTAAGCCTCCGGCTCAGGCCGTCAGCATAGCCTATCGGGACTATTCCTATACAGGCATCTTTCTCTGCTGACCAGGCCCTGCTATACCCGACAGTTTCATTCGCGCCAATCTGCTTGATTTGAGAGATGCTTGATTTCAGAGTGCTTACATTCAGGAGATTCTGCTGTTCCGATGCCATCGGGGCTATACCATACAGACCAATTCCGAGCCGGACCATATCGAATTGTGCATCGTTGAACCTGGTGATTCCTGCAGTATTTGCAATATGCCGGAGAATGGGATATTCGAAGGCAGAGGTTAATTGATCACTGGCCTCACGGAACGAGTTGATCTGGTAATTAGTGAAATCATCAAAATCAGCAGAATCACTCCCTGCCAGGTGAGAGAAAACGGATACAACACGAATGGTTGGACTTTCTTTCAGACTGACAACAAGCTCTTCCATTTCCTTCGGGTCAAATCCCAGCCTGCGCATGCCTGTATCAATCTTGATATGGACACCTATTGAAGCATTGCTTTCCGGGAAACGTGAAAGTGATTCCTGCAATAAACGCAATATCCTAAAACTGTATATTTCAGGTTCCAATTTATGCTTCAACATGGAATCAAAACTTTCCTGGTCAGGATTCATTACCATGATTGGCAGGTTGATGCCTGCTTTTCGTAATTCCACCCCTTCATCAGCGTAAGCCACTGTCAGGTAATCCACCTGGTGGAACTGCAGCAGGTTGGCTATTTCAAAGCTTCCGCTTCCGTAGGAAAAAGCCTTAACCATAGCCATCAGTTTTACACCGGGTCTCAATAGCGAGCGATAGTAATTGAGGTTATGGACTATGGCGCCCAGGTTGATTTCCAGGACGGTCTCATGTGTTTTTTGCTGGAGCGCTTCACTGATCTGCTCAAACTCGAAGATCCTTGCACCTTTCAGCAGTATGGTTTCGTTGGAAAAGGAAGAAAGCGGGAATTTGCCCAGGAAATCAGCAGTGGAAGGGAAAAACTGTTTCTCCATCTTAAAAGCTGATGCCTGCTTGCTAATGGCTTTTCCAATGCCAATAACACTGTCAATATGCTTCAGTTCAAGCAGGTTTGCAATTTCCGGGTACAGGTAGGAATCACTTCTTCCACTTTGAAGGATATCGGAAAGGATAACTGTTTTCCTGCGATGCTGTTTTTGCTGGTTGAGGAAGTCAAGGGCTATCGCAAGAGAGTCTATATCACTGTTATAGCTATCATTAATGATCGTACAATTGTTAATACCTTCCTTCATTTCAAGCCTCATGGCCACCGGCTGCAATTGGCGCATTTTCCTTGTGATCACTTCCTGCTGGTATCCCAAAATAAGCATTGTGGACCAGCAGTGAATGGCATTTTCAACTGAAGCTTCGTCTATAAATGGGATGGTTATCTCAGATTTGTTTCCAAGGTATTCGCCGGTGATAGCAGTGAAGTGTGACTGGTGATTAATCTTGCTGATTACCAGGTCGGCTTTCTGGTTCCGGCTCCAGGTGAAAGCCCTGATATTCTTGAGAATTCCCGATTTCAGGATTCCCTCCTGAAGTTCTTTCTGATCAGGCGAATAAACAAGGATTTCAACCTTGGTGAATAGTTTCAGTTTCTCCCCGGTCTTTTGGTTCCGGTTAATAAAGTTCTCATCATGGGCATGGCCAAGATTCGTAAAGATGCCGATCGTAGGATAGATGATAGGTTGAAGCTTGTCCATTTCATCCGGCTCTGAAATGCCTGCTTCAAATATAGCAAGTTCATGGGTATCGTTCATTTGCCAAACGGAGAGCGGGACACCTACCTGTGAATTAAAGCTTTTAGGGCTCCTTACAATATTCCTGTCTTCGTACATCAATTGGTAAAGCCATTCCTTGACAATGGTTTTCCCATTGCTGCCTGTAATTCCGATTACTTCAATATTGAATTGTCTCCGGTGGGCGGCAGCAAGCATTTGCAGAGCCTGCAGCGAATCCTTAACCTGGATAAGGTTGGCTTCATGGAGAAGAAGAAGGTTATCCGGTTCCTTCTCGACGATAAAATTCCTGACACCCCGGGAGTAAAGGTCTTCAATGTACTTATGCCCGTCGTTCCTTTTGCTCACCAGGGCAAAGAAAAGGCATCCTTCCGGCATAACCATCCTGCGGCTGTCAGTCAGCAAGTCAGTGATCAAAGTCTCTTCAGAGCCAGACTGGATGATCTTTCCCTTTACAATCCTGGAGATTTCACTGATTGAATGGTTGAATACCGGCATATATCAACTAACTTTCTTTTTCCATTTTGCCAATGGCAAGAGGGTTTGCATTGATCTCTTTCCACATCTGGCGATTGTTGAAGATATCACATGCAAGGTATATGGCAGCCCGCATGGAATCTGGGGAGGCTTTGTCTTTCCCGGCAATATCATAGGCAGTTCCATGATCCGGTGATGTGCGGACATAGGGCAGCCCAGCCGTAAAGTTGACACCATTTTCAAATGCCAGGGTTTTGAAGGGAATCAGCCCCTGGTCGTGGTACATGGCCAAAACACCATCAAATTGGTTGTAGGACTTATTTGCAAAGAACCCGTCAGCAGGGTAAGGTCCATACACCTGCATTCCGGAATTTGAGGCTTTTTCGATAGCTGGTTGAATAATTTCTTTTTCCTGGCTTCCAAGAAGACCGTCGTCCCCTGCATGAGGATTAAGGCCAAGCACGGCGATCCTGGGTTTGCGGATGGCAAAATCCTGTTTGAGAGATGTTTCCATCAGTCCCAGTTTTTTCAGGATCAGTTCAGATGTAATGTTTTTTGTAACTTCTTCGAGTGGTATATGGCCTGTTACTAATCCTACGCGGAGGTTTCCGCTTACCAGCAACATGAGTTGTTCAGTTGCACCCAGTTTTGAAGCAAGATATTCGGTATGGCCTGTAAATGGCTCTTCTGTAGCAGACTGAACATTGTTTTTATTCACCGGGGCTGTGACGAGCACATCTATGGCACCTTTTTTCAGGTCATCGATGGCTGCATTGAGCGAAAGCAGGGATAGTTCACCAGCTAGCAGGGTAGATTCACCCAAATCAATTTTCACGTCCTTGTCATGGAGATTCACCAGGTTTGGCCTCTTTGGAGTGATCTGGTCCGCACGGTGGATCACATTGAAGCTGAAATCAGTGATATTCAGCAATTTCCGATGGAAGGAGGCCACTTTTGACAATCCGTATACGACCGGGATAAAAAGTTCAAGAATCCTGAGATCCAGGCAGCTTTTGATGATCACTTCATAGCTGATGCCATTGATGTCACCCTGGCTGATGCCTACTACGATCCGGTTTTCATTATCGGGAGTCTTTATCATGCGTTAAACCTTTATGCTGGACAAAGATACTGTTTTGAAAGAAAGGGAGGAAGAGGGGGTGGAAAAGATTAATTTTGTTGAAGGAATATGGCAAATGTTAAAGTGCAAAAGTCAAAATGCAAATATTAAATTTCAAATTTTAAAGCTTTGTACTCTAGCCAGCTTTATTCCTGCAGGAGTTAATTGAATTTTGCATTTTGAGCCAAAAGCTCCCCTTTGGGGCAATTTACTCTTTGAAATTTGCAATTTTAGATCCCATTTCATGAATAAATGTTTCTTCGTTTCTGACCTTCACGGTATGATGAGCCGGTATGAGAGCCTGATCCGCAAGACCAGGGTTGAGAAGCCGGATTTTGTGTTTATCGGTGGGGACTTGTTACCGCATAAAGGTATTCATGGAAGAGCCGGATTTGAGAATATGGAGGATTTCGGGATGGATTTCCTGCTTCCCCGGTTCCGGAAGCTGAAGGAACAGATGGATTGTGCTTACCCTGACATATACCTGATCCCCGGAAATGATGACCGGAAGGACCAGCTTAAAATGATTGAAGCAGGAGAGAAGGAAGGAATCTGGATGAACCTGAACCTGCGCTGCAAGGTCAAAGGGAAATACCGGTTTTACGGTTATTCCTATGTGCCTCCAACCCCTTTTCTTTTAAAGGACTGGGAGAAATATGATGTTTCCAGGTATGTTGATCCGGGATGTATTCCGCCAACTGAAGGTGACCGGACAGAAACACCGGATTATGATCCGGAATGGGATACCATTTCCAAAGACCTGGAACAATTGACAACAGGTGAGGATCTGGGTTATTCATTATTCCTTATGCATTCTCCGCCATATCAGTGTAACCTGGACCGGGCTGCATTGGACGGTAGGATGGTTGATCATGTTCCTATGGATGTTCATGTTGGAAGTATAGCCATTCAGCGGTTTATTGAGTCGAAGCAGCCCTATATAACCCTTCATGGTCATGTGCATGAATCCATGCGCCTCACAGGGGAATGGAAGCAGCGTTTTGGCAATACCTGGTCCTTTAATGCAGCTCATGATGGTTCTGAACTCTCACTCATAGTTTTTGAATTGCATAATCCGCAATGGGCAGAAAGGATTTTAATCTAAGCCCTGGTTATGAGGAACCTACTTCAATATTTGAATTAATCTGAACTTATTTATCAAATTTTTGTATTTCTATTAAACTTTGAATCTAATTGCTCTCTTTCGTAAAGTCTTATTTGTCAGCCTGTTTATGCTTCCTACTGGTATATAGGATCTTATTTATATCCTGAACATATAAGTATTTATACTTAATTGAGAAAGTGATGCATGTTTTCAAATTGTATTAAATTAACTTGACAGTATCTCGGTATGCCAGTAATTGTTAATCCTGAGCCGGGCTATTTCAAACCCATTAAAACTTAAGAGAATTAGAAATTATTTAAAATTATAAACTATTAAAAAGCCCGAATAGCTCTTACATTGTCAGGGTCGCCCTTAACATATAAGTGCTGCTCGCCATCGCTGAAGATCTGGCCCCAAGCGTAAGAATCACCTACCTCTGTAGAGCTCCAATAGTAAAAGTAACCAAACCCACCAACAATGCCTTTTTTCTGCCATAACAAATTCAGTTCATACTTTGAAGGTAAATACCAATCGCCGTAAGAAACTCCTCCCAATGATATGTTTGAATAATCTGCACAAATTTTAGCAGCAAAATTTCCATTTTGGTTATCCGCCATTTGTGTAGCGACTATCATTGCCGTGTTCATTACACCAGCATTCATTCCGTCTCCGGTGGCTCCAGTAATTCTATATACTCCATTATACCATTGTAATGCTGTACTTTGGTCTGCAAGGGCTGCAATTAAACCATGCTGTCCGTAATCATAAACATAAAACACGATCCCTCCTCCATAATTTTCACCGATATAATGAGTATTTGTAACCCAATAGGTGCCATTGTAAGTTTCATTTCCTTTTTTGGAGGTGTTGTATATTGTAAGACCTGCTACTGGTTGGTCAATAGCATCGCGTTCGGCAGTGGTCATTCTGGGCGGAAGTAATCCTCGGCTTGTGGATTTTACATCCAGCATGGCAGAAGGATCGGGTTCACTATTGTCGGTATTGATTCCTACTTGTGCAAAGACTGAGCAGCTAAAAAGTAGAAGAAATGCAATTATAAAGGAAAGATTTTTCATTTTGTATTTTTTAATTTGTTAATACCATGTAATTTATATTCATATTAAAAGAGTAATAATAAAAATACAACAATTTACATATTGAAGCAAGCAAAATGTTTAACCAGAAAGAGTTGATTGTAAAAGCATTGCTGGTAAATACACTTTGATTCTTGCAGAGCTAAGGTTTCTTCTGGAAAGAATTGCCTATTCAATCGAGCAAAGATTAGGATCACTATTTTACATCCTGTTTTGGAAGATAGTGTTTCCTTGTATTTTTTGAGGCCGTTGCAAAACTTCTCAGGTAAACAGTTCAAATATATCATTTACATGTAACAGCCAATCGTAGATTGGAAGTGGGGTATTAAAATGATTTTGATGTTCATAGATCATTTATTATTGTCAATGATTTAAGGATTATTTTACTTTTGATTATTCCTCATGCACTCACCGCCCTATCAATGTAACCTCGGCAGGGCAGCATTAGATGGTAAGGTGGTGGATCATATTCCATTGGATGTTCATGTTGGAAGTATAACTATTCAGCGGTTTATTGAGTCGAAGCAGCCCTATATAACCCTTCATGTTCATGTGCATGAATCCATGCGCCTCACAGGGGAATGGAAGCAGCGTTTTGGCAATACCTGGTCCTTTAATGCAGCTCATGATGGTTCTGAACTCTCACTCATAGTTTTTGAATTGCATAATCCGCAATGGGCAGAAAGGATTTTAATCTAAGCCCTGGTTATGAGGAACCTACTTCAATATTTGAATTAATCTGAACTTATTTATCAAACTTTCGTTTTTCCATAAACCATAGATCTTACCATGCATCAATCCCTGGAATTCAAATCGTCATTTCGATTCATTATTACATTGCTTATTTCATCACTATCAATTTCTGTCAGTGGACAGCTGGGCGGTAAACCCGATACAACTACTCTCTATCAGGGTGAAAGCCACCTGAAGAATATTCGGCAATTAACAAGACAAGGGGATTATGCAGAAGCATACTTCAGTTTCGATAATTCCATGATTTCATTCCAGGCAAAGAACCCGGCATGGAATGCTCCCTGTGACCAGATCTACTACTTCGCTTTTAAAGATGGAGATATGCTGGATCATATTCCTAAACTTATCAGCAATGGGGTGGGTCGAACCACCTGCTCATATTTCCTGCCTGGTGACACGACTATCCTGTATGCTAGTACACGTTCAGGAGGTGATGCTTGTCCGCCAGAACCTGCACATCGAACCGATGGGAAATACCTTTGGCCTGTTTATGCTGACTTTGATATTTACGTAGCGGACCTCAAGGGTCATATTATTGATACGCTTGTTAAATCTCCTGGTTATGATGCAGAAGCTACCGTTTCACCAAAGGGAGACAGGATTGTATTCACATCAGACCGGTCCGGTGACCTGGAACTTTACACCTGTGACATTCATGGAAAGGATGTAAAACAGGTTACCTATGGGTTGGGATATGACGGAGGCGCATTCTTCTCACCGGATGGAAAGAAGCTTGTATTCAGGGCTTCGAGGCCCCAGACACCAGAAGAAGTGCAGGAATATAAAGACTTGCTCAAGCAGCACCTTGTGGCTCCTGTTGCCATGGAGATTTATACCTGTAATGTTGATGGAACTGATTTAAAGCAAGTCACTCACCTCGGGAAAGCAAACTGGGCCCCGTATTTCAGTCCTTCAGGCAAGAAGATCATATTCAGTTCCAATCATGCCGGAAGCCGTGGTTTCAATTTTAACCTGTTTATGGTTAACCTTGATGGAACCGGCCTTGAGCAGATCACCCGTGACCCTGTTTTTGATGCCTTTCCCATGTTTTCTCACGATGGTAAAAAGCTGATTTTCTCATCTAACAGGAATAATGGAGGAACCCATTTTACAAATTTGTTTATAGCGGATTGGGTGGAGTAGGAGAAGCCAGCAGCTTGTAGATAATTTTCCAGAACAACATCACCGGCCTTACGCTAAGCGCTAAGCGCCATGCGCAAAGCATTTAATGACCAAAGACAATTTCCGATGCACTCAAACGTATATGATGTAAGGTTGATTTTCCTCAAGACCAACATCACCGACCTTACGCTAAGCGCTAAGCAATATGCGCAAAGCATTTAATGACCAAAGACAATTTCCTATGCATACGAACGTATATGGTGAAAAGTTGATTGCCTGCAGTACCAGCCCTATAACAGGCTTTTACAGGAACGGTTGCTGTGATACAGATGTGGATGATTATGGAGTTCACTCGGTCTGTATTGTAGCTACGGAATCCTTCCTTGAATTCTCGAAATCAGCGGGTAATGATCTGAGTACACCCAGGCCTGAATGGAACTTCCCAGGCCTTGTCGCTGGCGATCGCTGGTGCTTATGCGCATCACGTTGGGTAGAAGCATGGAATGCCGGCGTGGCTCCGAAGGTTGTGCTGGAAGCCACCCACGAAAAGACGCTGGAATTGGTTCCTTTGGAAGAGTTGGTGAAGTATGCCTATAAGAACGAAGTCCTGGATGGGTAAGCAAAAAATCAGGTAATTCAAATCTTCTGTAAAATTCCTTTTAAAAGGTAATGGTCAATCCAAAACCAAACTGATCACCTTTGTTAAAGTTAGGCGCTCCTGAACCTTTCTGGTAATTAAATTCAAAATAGCGATCCAGGCTTTTAGTAAGATAAAACCTGGCTTTCCCCTGCAAAGCATAATAGACTTCCGAATTCAGGAAATCATACCATCCGTCCGCTGTTCCTGCAATTCCAATTCCAATGGACCCTATATTAACCAACGATTTTGTGTCAATTCCAAAGCTGCCTTTTGTCCTGAAGATCGCATGGTCCTTAGCTTCTTTACTTTGGTCAGCTTCACCACCAAGTGCTGCTTTACCAGTGGAATCAATGGCAAATTTGTATCCTCCCTGTATGAAAAATCCAATTTTGGTATGTTTTAATAATTCCGGCGTATGAGAATTTCCAACCGTTTGATACCAGGGAACCCAGCCAGCCTCTAAAATACAATTTACTATATTGAACATATTATTAGTTTCAATTCCGGCGGATATAGGAAATGTCTGGAATCCACGGCTCGTGTTGGGTGTGACTAATCCAGCAATTGTAGTTTGATGAAAGAACATGAATATGCCGGATATCTTAGCCGTAATGGCTGAAAATGCATCTTCATTTCCTGATTGTATGAGGAATTGAGGAGTGAATTGATAAAGATAGTTTTCCTTTGCTCCAAACAGATCCTGAACTTTAAAGAGGCTGTCTTCTGTTTTTAAGTACTTGATTCCATAACCGATTGCACCTTTTTTTAGTTCAGTTTTAATAGTGTTCAGGCTGATTTGAAGGGGTTTTTCCTGTGCATTACATAATACAGTGCAATACAGCAATATAATTATGGTTAAGTATTTGAAATAGCGGCTCATAGCTCAATCAATTAAATCAATTTGGAAGCGAGGTAGGCAACATTGTTATCGAACCAGTCTGCAGGCCAGGGTTTATCTTCAGCTCCGTTTTTTTGAATTGTCCACCGGATTGCTGCCCTGTATATACTTTTGGAATTGGAATCGCCAAATCCGTCAGAATCACTGAGAACTGTATTATGGATGGTTTGATCATTAATTGCTACACCTTCATTGTTAAAATTCTGAAGATGGAATTTCATTACTTCTTTAAGTTGGTCTTCAGTCATAGTAAAATATTTTTTAACGTTAGATGGAATAGGATATACCAAGGTACAACTATTCCGGGAGAAGACGACTCTCATTAGCTGTCAATTTCAATGAATTGAAATTATTGCTCATGAGTATTATCATCCACAGAACTATTCACGCTTTCAATGTTTCAATTATCTTATTAACATTATGGTTTTCAGTAGTCCGTACAACTTTAGTCACCAGGTTAACCAGTCGGAGTTCCGGATTTATGATAAGTTTTGCAATACCATCAACAAGAAGATCTATCTCCCTTATTTTTTCAATCCTCTCTTCACCCTTCAGAGCCCATACCTGGGTTGCAGTATTCCATGATTGTTCTCTTGCTTTACCCATACTAAACCCGATTAATTCTTCATCTTTCCTTCCACCCACCCAATCAAGCAGGAACATAAGCGGTGACACCATAGCTACCCTTTCCTGCATTTCGTCTGTCAGGCCTGACAATATCCTGTTCACCTTGATAAAGTCATTTTCTAATTCCAGGATAGGTTTACCAACCATCAGATCTGCAGCTGCAACTCCAAGGTCTAGATTGATGTGGGCATTCATTCCCAAGAGGATATGCTGCATTATACAAAGCTTGTCACTGTTGGCCTCAAAAGCTGTTTTCCAGCAATTTGAGATCTCTTTTCCATTTTTGTAATCATCATACGACTTCAGGTAGCGATTGGCGAAAATTACATCCAGTTTTTCCATCCGCTCAGGGTTCTCAAAAGCATGGCCCAGGATACCAAGTTTAATTTGTGCTGTCGTTCTCCGGTATATATAGGCAAAAATCCCTTTGGCATCAGATAGCCGGATTGAGTTTTCAACGATTTGATCAAGTTCATTCAGTACTTCTGTGATAGTGTATGCTGGAATAGCCATAGAGTGTCAATTAGGGGCCTGATAAGAATCAGGTAAGTTTAATGGGATTTGGCTTGTAATTTATCGGTATAGGCTAGCAGTAATGCAGAAATGATAAATACAAGGTGCATCGAGATCTTTATAATAACCTGTAGTGTAGTGAGGCCTTTCAAATTAATATAAGTCTCAGGCAGGTGAACCCCGGAGATACTTACAAGGAAAATAATCAACTTGATCTTAAGAGAGCTGTCTGTAATTTTTCCAAGAAAATCCAGCTGATTTCCGGTTTTTTCCTGGTCAATCTTGCTTACAAAGGCATAGTAGCCCCCGATGATTACAACAATTAACAGGTTGATCACCATTGAAATATGGATTAATTCGAGGATAGCCAACATGAAATTTGTCTGATCATATGTGCTGAAATCTGACAGTATATGGATTAACTCTGCAAAAAAATGAACAGAATAAGCGACAGATGCTATCACAAGTCCTATATATACTGGTGCCTGGATCCAACGACTGTAAAGGATAAATATTTCCAGTTTATTTTCTGCTGATTTCATTTGAAAATAAAGAGCCTTTAAATAAGAATAGATTTAATTCAACACAACCTATGTATATTACAACAACGTCCCTAGACTAAAATTGTTTGGATAGAAGCACGCCTGGTTTACATAGCTCTCACATTCTCATATCAATATTTATCAATATCTTTGCTTTCAATTCATCCATACTTTTAAACCTTAACCTACTTAATGTAATGAAATTCAGATACAGCCTGATTGTCCTGATGTTAGCACTTTTGGTGTCCTGCAAATCAAAGAAAGACGGGGATAATGTTATTCTTGCTCCCGGAACTCACCGTATAAAAGTTGAAGAAGTTATCCAGACCAGTAATTATACTTATCTGAAAGCCAACGAAGATGGCAAGGAACTTTGGCTGGCTATAACCAAACAGGATGTAAAGGAAGGTGAGACCTGCTATTATGCTCAGGAAATGGAAATGGATAATTTCGTTAGCAAGGAACTGAAACGCACTTTTGAGAAGATCTTTTTTGTGCAAACTTTCAGTAAGCAACCCATTGCAATGGTTAATAACAAACCTGCCGTTTCTCCAGGTTCAAAGAATGCTTCTCCCGATAAGAAGGAAATAAAGTTGGCACCGGCGAGCGGTGGAATTACCCTTGCACAGCTCTTTGAAAAGCGGAATTCATTTGCCGGGAAAAAAGTTAAGATCCATGGCCAGGTTGTTAAGGTCAATACTCAGATTATGGGGAAAAACTGGATCCATATACAGGATGGAACTGACTTTGGCGGTGATTTTGACCTGACTGTAACCACAACTACCGAACCTAAAGTTGGTGATACCGTCACTTGTGAAGGTGTTATCACTCTCAATAAGGACTTTGGTGCAGGGTATTCCTATGCAGTTATCATGGAAGATGCAACTGTGGAGTTAAAATAATTCCTTTATTTTACTTAGCGCAGGTGCGAGGGGCTTAGGGCAAAGGGCAGAGCGCATAGGGGGAAGTGCCATTTTCGGTGTGCCATGTTCCAGGAGGCATGTACCCCTTCCAGGAGTTACTTTCTTTTATGAATTTTGAAGTTGCAGCTGCTTGTTTCCATCTTCCGGATGCAGGCTTCATACTTCTTACTTCCGACTTCAGGCTTCCGACTTCCGACTTCCGACTTCCGACTTCCGACTTCAGGCTTCCAGCTTCCGACTTCGGTCTTCCGACTTCCGGCTTCCGGCTTCCAGCTTCCGACTTCGGTCTTCCGGCTTCGGACTTCCGGCTTCAGACTTCCGGCTTCAGACTTCCGGCTTCAGACTTCCGGCTTCCGGCTTCTCACTCTTTCACTCCTTTTTACCCTCTTTCTCTCCACCTTTCCTTCAGGCCATCACTACCCCCTAATCAATACCCTGCTGCCCTGAAGAATGCTTCCAGCTTTTGCGGATCCAGCTTTCCATCTGTTCTCACCCCGCTGCAAACATCTAATCCCCAGGGATTTACGCTATCGAGTGCGGCTTTTGCATTAGATGCATCTAATCCACCTGCAAGGAACACAGGTATCCTGCATTGATCCACTATTTTCCGGCTTATATTCCAGTTATGGACTCTTCCGGTTCCACCTAGCTCTTTTGTCCGTAAAGTGGGATTTCCACTATCCAGTAATAAGGCATCAGCATATTCAGAATATTTCAAAGCGATTTCAATTGATTCTTCACCTAGAACATGTATAACCTGGACAAAACGAATTGCCGGCAAGGCATCCCTGAGCTCCTTATTACTTCCGCTGCTTAATTCATCTACTAATTGAATTACATTGGTTTGGGTTCTTAAGTGATGCGTAATAATTGCACCAGCAAATAATTCCGAGGTGAGCAGGAAACTGGCAATAGGAGGAGGAATTTTACTTGCAATATCATGTATCAGCTGATCACTTATCACACCTGGCCCGCTGGGCATTCTGCTTACCAGCCCAAGAGCAGAGGCACCGTAATCAATAGATAATCGGGCTTCATCCCATGAACTGATACAGCAGATTTTGATTTTTGTAAACATAAACAAAGGATTTGAAATGCAATTTAAGAAACAAGCCTGAATTGGAGGATATTATTTCGTTTTACCAGAAAGAGAAGCAGGGAGCTTATAATTATCAATCAATCAATCTGTTAATATATACAGTTGCTATAGATAATTATCACTAGATTTGATTTTTTTAACAGTTATTAGGATTGTTTAACAGTGCTTAACATTAGTATTCTAAAACCTTTTCTAAATTTGCTCGTTCATTACAAACAACCAAATAACAAACATTAAAAAACAATTAAAATGAAAAGAGTATTGATCATTGCAGCTGCTATCTTTTTTGCAGGAAGTGTAACCGTTTTGGCTCAAACACAAAAAGAAACAGGAAAAGCTCAACCGCAGAAGGCTACCACCGCGGTAAAGCAGGAAACTCAGAAACCTGCTACAAAAACTGAAGCTCAGAAACCAGCAGAAGTAAAGGCTACCCCGGCTCCTGCTAAAGAAGCTGTGAAACCAGCTCCAAAGGCTCACAAGAAACACGCTGCAGTTAAAGCAACTGAAGGTGCTAAGCCTGCCGCTAAGCCAGCTGAACCAGCAAAGGAAGTAAAACCAGCTGCAGCTCCTAAGAAATAGTTATTGAAATTTTTTCATGACCAAAAAGAGGTATTCCTAAACAGGATGCCTCTTTTTTTATTGTAGGAGGCCGATATCGTTGATTGTACTGATTTTTGAATGAATGATATATGCTGCGATAATGATCAGTTTGTTAACACGCAGATTTCTATGATTGAAATGATTTTTGAATGACTGATAAATGCTGCATAATTGCTCATTTTTTTTAGACTCTGATCCGTCGGCTGACGGACTGATTTTAATAGCTGTTCAGCAATTAAAAAGCCGGGTAATGAGATTGCCCGGCTTTTTTACATATTGCTATTATCATCTAAAACCTTACTCGAAGGCTGACAAAAAATTCTCTTCCAGCAGCTGGTTGATAGCTGTTGTAATCAGGTCCGCTGTTTGGTTCTGTGAATCCAAAATAATGCTCATCAAAGAAGTTTTTGGCGAACAGACTTAAGTCACCATACAAAGTCCCAATTTTCCAGTCATACTTCAAACTGGCATTGAAAAGGCTATACCCATCTACCCATGAACTCCGTGTATTTACTATGGTATCCTGCGTAACTTCAATATAATTGTTGTAGATGGCTGAATCGGTCTGGATACACCACTTGGATTGTAGTTCAGTATTCAGTGTAAGTGTGAAATGCCTGAGGAATTTATAGGATGCCTCCGCTGTCAGCATATGTTCCGGGCATTGCGGAATTGTCTGATCCTTTACAGTGCCGGGTGAGGTATATTTGAAATTTGAGTAAGTATAAGCAACTGACAGGTTGAAGGGATCAATTGGATTGGCTGAAATATAGGCTTCTAAACCGGTTCGCTTACTTTCACCAATATTGCCAAAGTAAGCTGTCTGGCTTCCGGAAGCTAAGCGGTAAAATTCATCCTTCGCATTGATATTGAAAGCAGTGAGATTGTAGTAGAGCATCTTCCCTAATTCTCCTCTTACCCCAAACTCCATTTGTTGAACCGTGGACGGTTTAATACCAGTATTGAATCCACCTTCACCGCCATTATCATAATTATTCAATAGCTCATCTCCTGTTGGTACCAGGTAACCAGTACCAAAGCTGGCGTAAATATTTGCAACTTTTGCCAGGTCATAGGCTAAACCAAGCCTGAAAGTAGGTTTGTCGAAGGACCTGTTATCAGAAGATTTTGAATCAGGCTTTTTGTTTTCCAGGTTATTGTAAACATTATCGTATCGTAGATTCAAAGTTGCATACAGCTTTTTCGCAATATCGAGTTTGTCAATCAGGTAGATACCGAAGCTTCTTTGGAGTATGATCTGGTTGATTTTCAGTTCTTCAGTATCTATATAGGATTCGCCAAAATGGGTATCGGTCCTGGAAAGGTCGTGAATACCTCCGAACATGTGCTCGGTCATAGTCTGTGATTGAATGTCTGTTCCAATGCTGAGATGGTTGAGAAGCATTTCAGTTCCGTCGTTCCTGTTATATTGAGCAGAGAAACCGGGGCTGATAAACGGTTTGTAATCATCCCCATTATTCGAAGTTTCCCGGTAGTTATTCAAGCGGAAGAAGCTTTTCAACAGGATATTCTGATTCTGTCCCAGATCAAAATTGAGAATTGAAGCGCCTGTTAAACGCTGGGTTTTATGGAACTCATTGAATGGAACAGCATCGGTGTTTGCTGCTCTCGGACCGAAATTCAGGTAGCGGTAATAACTGATCCCTTCGGAATTCTGGTTGAAGTAGCTGGAATAATTGAGAAGTTGGGTGAGTTTTATACGGGAGTTAGGCCTCCAATTAAGTTTTTCACTGAAGTTATCACCCATAAATGCCTGGTGCTCACGGTATCCGTTTCCCTGCATATGGGAATAGGAAATCCTGTAATTGACATCACCTTTAGTGCCTCCCACCTGGGCCTGTGTTTTCCAGAAGCCGTAGGAACCTGCTGACAGGTAAACCGAACCTTTGAAAGGCATCTCGCTTCCATCATTGGTTGTGATATTTATTACGCCTGCCGTTGAACCCGCGCCATACATAGAAGCAGCCAATCCTTTTAGCACTTCAACGCTTTTGACTGATTCCCAGTCAATATCATACAGATCCGGGGCGAATCCACCGGGATTGTTAATAGTTATTCCATCAACCATTACACCTATTCCACGGAATCCACTTTCGGTAAGTACTCCTTGTCCGCGCATATATACATGCACACGGGACCCACCGGTTCCGTTCTCGATTTTGACACCCGGTACCAAACGGAAAATATCTTCTGCATTAATGGATTTATTCATGGAGTTCAGCTGGTTGCCGGTAATGAGTGAGATTGTAGCGGGTATCTCTTTGAGTGGTGTTTTTAACCTGGAAGCTGAAATAACCACTTCATTAAGGTTTTTAATTGTATCAGCCTTTTCCGACGGCTTATTATTAGTTTTCTGCGATCGGCTTAGAGTAGATAAAAGCAAAAAAAGAAAGAGAAGCGTAAGTTGTTTGTATTTCATGATTTGTTGAGGTTTTAAAGTTATAGAAAAGTGCTGGATGCACTTAAATAACAGTATGATAGCAACTTGATGAAGTTGTTACCAACCGTGAAAATTAGATTATTGAGCTAAATTTTTTGAAACTGTTTAGGCGGGGGAGAGATAACCTCAAGAAATTCAGAATGGAATTGTGTTAAATGAAAACTACAAAACGTAACCTTTAAATTTTGAAAATCGTTTTCCTTCTGAGGTGGAGCAATGCAAGGAAGAATCAATATCTTGGACAGGAAATTATGGTCCTTTTTCCCCAGTTTACTGTTATTATGACTTGCCGATATAAGCTGGTTCTCCATGGTGTCATTGTAACAATATATGAAATAGGTTCCCTCTTTTATCGTATACCTGGAAACATCGAACATCCTGCCTTTAAATTCAATTTCCTGATGCCCGCTCATCCAGCGAAGTTGCCTGGCTTCTTTTTGACCAACTACAAGAACCTGTAGATGCTCATTCAGAAGATCTTTTTCCAGTAAGGATCTCACTTTTAAAAAATGGCTGTATTGCGCTATTTTAAGGCCATAGAATATCCCACCTGCACCCGCAAGGTAGATGATTAACAAGCATATAGGAAGAAGTCGTTTCACTTGTTAATAGCCAGTTATGCGACAAATGTATTAAATAAAAATATATATCATATGTTGGTGCTTTTTATGCTATTGGAATTAAGTCTGAATTGTTAGTTTTGCTATACATAGGTTGCAATGAGTTAACGAAACAAATTGAAATGAACCCGGCAGAGTTAAAGTATCAGTCGACTGGATCAGGATTGAAAGGAGCAGTTTTAAGCCAGATGTTTGGCAAACCTTGTTTCAAGGTCAATGGGAAAGCATTCCTTTGTTATTTTGAGGAAAGCATGGTATTCAAACTTCCAAAGGAATCATTGGATGAAGCACTTAATTTACCTGGAGCAAAACTATTTGATCCTTCAGGTAAAAACCGGCCTATGAAGGAATGGGTGCAAATACCATATAAATATGATCATTGCTGGGCGATATATTCTGAGGTAGCATTCAATTATGTCAGTG
The DNA here is from genome assembly GCA_013376995.1 of Bacteroidota bacterium. Classification (GTDB taxonomy): domain Bacteria; phylum Bacteroidota; class Bacteroidia; order Bacteroidales; family UBA4417; genus UBA4417. Next base: position 139,339 of record JACAAZ010000007.1, read on the forward strand.
CCGTATAATTCAATTTGTGAAATGAAAGGAGCATGATCAAGAAAGCTGACGATTCAGCTCCGGCTGAATTGGTCACAAGCTTGTAAGTGAATCTCTTCTTTATATATTCAATAAGCTATTTTCTAATTTAGATTTCTTATAAATTGCATGTTGCTCTATGGCCTGAAGCATATATATATCTAGGATTAAGCGCTTTCTCCGCCTTCCGCATCCTTCTTCAGTTTTTTCGAGACTCTTGATATTTCTTAAATTTGACATTAAGTTCGGATTAGTTAATAATATTTTCACACTAACTCTTGCTGATAATATGTCACTTGGCCACAAATTTTACCTTTTCCTGTTAACAATTATCACTCTAGCTGTTCTGGCCTATCTATCGTTTCATGGTTGGAATTATTATCAAACAAACCTTGAAGACCGGTTTTTTCATCCTGATTATGCATCTCTGAAACCAAGCGGGATTTTCGGACATGGCTATGGAATTATTGGTTCATTGTGCATGTTGTTAGGCGTAGTATTATATATAGCCAGGAAACGGCTTCGCAGCTGGTCGAGGATTGGCCTGCTCAAGCATTGGCTGGAGTTTCATATTTTTCTTTGCACAGTTGGTCCTATCCTTGTCCTCTATCATACAACATTCAAATTCGGAGGATTGGTAGCCGTTAGTTTCTGGAGTATGGTTGCTGTGTTTGCTTCCGGTGTTATAGGCCGGTTCATTTATATCCAGATCCCGCGGACCATTGAAGGACGCGAGTTAAGCCTCAGTGAGGTTCGTGACATGAAGAGTAATATTGGACAGGTTCTATCTGAATCTTATCACCTGGATGAGGACTCTTTTAACCTGATCGTTGAATCTACAAGGAAGAAGATAGAAGTAATAGATTCAAACATTATTGCCAGGTATTTCAAAAAATATTCAGCTGACACAAAAGCTATAAAGGCAGTGCATTCTGCTTTGTCAAAGAATAACTTATCAAAATCTGAAACCAGGGAATTATTAAGGCTGGTAAAGCACGATATCTCGCTCAACAGGAGGATTGACAGGCTGGTAACCATGCAGAACCTTTTTAAATACTGGCATGTGGCTCATCTTCCCTTTGCTTTTGTCATGCTGATCATCATGGTCATTCATGTTGCTGTAACCGTCACTTTTGGAGCTCATTGGATTTTCTGATTATGGAATTAGTTCTTGAACAAGCCCTCATTTACACTTTAGCTATCCTTTTTTGCCTGGCTGTGATCATTCTATACTTGTGGCGGCAAAAGAAAAAATCGCGTAAGGTTGAAGAAAAGATATTGAAAGCCAAGGCTGAAGGATTGTATGAACCTGTTTCACTGCATCCTGTGGTTGACGTTAACAGTTGTATAAGGACAGGTGCCTGCATTTCTGCCTGTCCTGAGAAAGATATTCTTGGTATAGTTAACGGCAAAGCGACAACAATCAATGCTTCTCAGTGCATTGGTCATGGCGCCTGTTTTCATGCTTGTCCAACGCAGGCAATTACACTGTGTATTGGTACTGAGCAAAGGGGAGTCGATCTTCCCCATATCAACGAGCTTTTTGAAACCAATATTAACGGAGTATATATCGCCGGTGAATTGGGCGGTATGGGACTTATTAAGAATGCCGTTCAACAGGGAGGGCAGGCTGTTGAAAATATAGTTAAGTACAGTAACAAACATCATGAAGCAGAATATGACCTGGTGGTAGTTGGAGCAGGTCCTGCAGGGATTTCTGCTTCACTGACTGCAAAAAAGCATAATCTGAGATGTATTACCCTTGAACAGGATACCTTGGGTGGAGCAGTGTTTACTTTTCCACGAGCAAAAATAGTAATGACATCTGCCATGGAATTGCCTTTGTATGGAAAGGTGAAGCTTTCAGAAACAAGCAAAACCGAGTTGCTGGATTTATGGAAGGAAGTTATCGCCAAAAATAATATCCTGATTCGAGAAAATTCCAAAGTAGAATCAATTGAGAAGCTAAATGGATATTTTGAGTTGAAAACGTTAACCGGTGAGCGATACACTACACATAACGTGCTTCTTTCAATTGGGAGAAGGGGTACGCCCAGAAAACTTGGAGTTCCAGGTGAACAGATGGAAAAGGTTGCATATCGCTTGCTTGATCCTGAGATTATTTCCGGAAAAGAGATTCTGGTTGTCGGCGGTGGAGATTCTGCCATCGAATCCGCCCTTCTCCTTGCTGATCAAAACAAGGTTATCCTGTCATATAGGGGTGATGTTTTCAGCAGGATCAAACAAAAGAATAATGAGAAGATTCATGAGGCAGCAGTTTCGGGACTGGTAGATCTTCAGTTTAACACTGAACTCAGCAGGATTGATAAGGATTTCATTACACTATCAAATTCAAAAACCGGTAAGGAGTTGATCTACAAAAATGACCTTGTGTACATCTTTGCCGGTGGAGAATTACCAACACAGTTCCTTGAAAAGGTCGGAATACAGATTACAAAGAAATTTGGGGAAGCCATTCTTAAACATAAATAGTAACTCAGGAAAATTCCCTGGCGAAATGAGATTCATACTTGCATCGATTGTATTTGCTTTATTGCTTTGTTGTGGTAAACACAGCCAGGCCCAGATATCACCAGGAGATCTTGCCGAGGTGCATGCCCAGCTTGAAGGTATTTCGAACTGCACAAAATGCCATACCCTTGGTTCAAAGGTGTCGAACGAAAAATGCCTGCAATGCCATACTGAAGTAAGTGCCAGAATTAAAAGCCAGAAAGGTTACCATTCATCTGTTCCTGTTTCCGGTAAAGCTTGTGTGAGTTGTCATAATGATCATCATGGTAAGAAATTCCAGATAATCCGTTTCAATCCGGAAAGTTTTGATCACTTGTTTGCCGGTTACAAACTCCAGGGTGCGCATGCTAAACAGGAGTGCAAGAAATGCCATAAGCCGGAGAATATCAGTGTGCCTGCAATTAAGAACAAGAAGTTCACTTACCTGGGACTAAGCACTAATTGCGGATCCTGCCATACAGATTATCACCAGAATACACTTTCCCTGACTTGTTCAAATTGCCATGGCTTTGACAACTTTAAGCCTGCGGTTAACTTCATCCATAATTCGGCAAAATTCAAACTGAGCGGGAAGCACGTTGATGTGCCCTGCGTGAAGTGTCATAAGATCACGGTATTAAAGGGATTGAAGTTCCAGGAATTTACCGGAATCCCGTTCCAGGGATGTGTGAATTGTCATGATGATCCGCACAACAATAAATTTGGCAAGCTTTGCAGTGACTGCCACGTTGTTGAGTCATTCCAGGATATCAAGGGAAACTCCAAAATTGATCACTCAAAAACTAACTTTAAACTCGAGGATAAGCATCAGCAGGTAGCATGCAAATCCTGTCATAAGGGAAATATCAGTGACCCGGTAAAACATTCAAAGTGCCTGGATTGTCATCCTGATTTTCATAAGGCCCAATTTGAGAAGCAAGGTGTTAACCAGGATTGCTCAGTTTGCCATGATACCAAGGGGTTCAATAATACATCATTCACAACAGGGAGGCACAAGGAAACGAATTATGCCCTTGAAGGAAAACACCTGGACGTTGACTGCCTGAAATGCCACAAAAAGTCAGATACCTGGAATTTCAGGAATTTAGGGAAGCAGTGTAAGGATTGTCACAATGATTATCATGAGAAGCAGTTTGTTAACCAGGGAGGTGTTCAGGATTGTGCGGATTGTCATAATGTAGCCGGCTTCAGTAATGCCAACTACACAATTGAGCAACACGACAAGGGCAACTTCCAGCTTAAAGGTGCTCACCTTGCAACACCATGCAATGCATGCCATCTTAAGAATAATAAATGGGCGTTCAGAGATATTGGGAAAAAGTGTAAGGATTGTCACCAGGATATTCATCAGAATAGTATAGATATAAAATATTATCCTGATCATTCCTGCGAAAGTTGTCACAACCCTGAGGAATGGGCTTCAATAGCATATGATCACTCTCAGACGAACTTTAAGTTGTCCGGAGTTCATGCTACAACTCCCTGCCGGAAGTGCCACTTTGAAAACAAGCCTGGAGGCCAGACCGAACAGCGATTTGCCGGGCTTCCACAAGATTGCAATGGCTGTCATACCGATAATCATAATCATCAATTTGATGAAAATGGTAAGACTGAATGTATAAAGTGCCATTCCTCAGAGGCCTGGACCATCAAGGATTTTGATCATAATAAGACTGGATTTAAACTGGATGGAAGACATGAACATGTGCCTTGTAATAAATGCCATGTGCCTGTTAAGGAACAGCAAATCACCTATGTATTGTATAAGATAAAAGATACGCGATGCGAAAGTTGTCACTGATAATTCTGCTTGTAGTTGTTGTGATGTCAGCAAAATTGCTGTCTCCGTCACCACATGGCCCTGACTTCAAGATAAGTTGCGGAGTATGTCATAGCGCCAAGGGTTGGGATTACGACAGGAATGTTTCCACTTTTCGGCATGATTCTACCGGGTTCATGCTGCTTGGCCAGCATAATTCAGTAAGCTGTAAAGCTTGTCATTCAACCCTTGTTTTTTCTGAGGCCAGGGGTAAGCAGAATTGCAATGCATGTCATGCCGATATCCATGAACAGACGCTTGGAAATGATTGCGGAAGATGTCACACTCCTTCAGCCTGGCTGGTAAATAATATCACTGACCTGCACTTGAAAAGCCGTTTCCCTTTACAAGGTAAACACGCCATAGCTGACTGTTATTCATGTCATAAATCGGGCTCACTTCATCGTTTCGATCCCTTGGGAACAGAATGTTACGACTGTCACAGGACTGATTTTGAAGCTACGGCTCACCCTAACCATGTTCAGGGAGGGTTTTCCACAAACTGTTCAGAATGTCATATGGTTACAGGGTTCAATTGGAATAGTACCAATATCAACCATTCCTTTTTCCCGTTAACCGGAGGGCATTCACTTGATTGCAGCAGATGCCATACAAGCGGCAGTTATTCCGGCCTTTCCAGGTCCTGTGAATCCTGTCATCAGAAAGATTATAGTTCAGCCAACAATCCCAGCCACCAGGATCTGAACTTTCCTCTAGATTGTTCCCTCTGTCATACTACCAGCCCTGGATGGAAACCGGCTGAATACAAGGATCATGACAGCAGGTTCTTCCCCATATACTCCGGAAAGCACAATGGAGTCTGGAATGCCTGTTCGGATTGTCATGCCAACCCTTCGAATTACGCAATTTTCAGCTGTGTAAGCTGTCATGATCATAATCAAACATCGACAGACGAAGCCCATAGCAGTGTTGGTGGATATGTTTACAGCAGTGATGCATGTTTTCAGTGCCATCCCCAGGGAAGTGCAACCGGATCCTTTAATCACTCTACTTCCGGATTCCCGCTTACAGGCGCTCATTCAACCACACCATGCAGTCAATGTCATGCAAACGGTTATGCAGGGACAACGACAGTGTGTGCGGATTGCCATACCAATAATTATAACCAGACCACCAATCCGAATCATACAACTGCGAATATTTCAAACCAATGTGCGCTTTGCCATACAACGAATCCAGGGTGGAAACCAGCCACATTTCCTACTCATAGCACCTATTATGAATTGACCGGTGCTCATACCTCCGTGGATTGCAATTCATGTCACAACGGTAATTATTCGAATACACCTAATAACTGTGCAGGTTGTCATACCAATAACTATAACCAGACTGCAAATCCTCCCCATGTTTCTCTTGGGCTGAGTACAGAATGCTCAACCTGCCATACTACAAATCCTGGCTGGAAGCCGGCAACTTTTGCGGTTCACGATACTTATTACGTTCTGGCAGGCATTCATACTACTGTAGCCTGTAGTGATTGTCATTCAGCTGGTATTTATACAAATGCTCCGACTACCTGTTATGGATGTCATGCCGCAAACTATAACCAGACAACGAATCCTCCTCATGCTACTTCTCAATTTTCGACCGATTGTGCCTCCTGCCATACGCAAACTGCATGGGTTCCTGCAACATTCGACCATGATAACCAATACTTTCCTATCTATTCAGGGAAGCATAATAACCAATGGACACTTTGTTCTGAATGCCATTCGAATCCGGCAAACTATGCACAATTCAGTTGTATTGACTGCCATTCACATAGTAATAAGACAGAAGTTGATAACCAGCATTCAGGAGTAGGTGGTTATGCATACAATAGCCCGGCATGCTACGCCTGTCATCCAACAGGATCAACGGCGGGTGCCTTTAATCACGGAACATCTCCTTTCCCGTTAACCGGGGGACACCAGGGTGTTGATTGTAGTGCTTGCCATTCAAATGGTTATGTCAATACAAGTATGATTTGTAAGGATTGTCATACTCCCAATTACAACCAGACATCTAATCCTGTGCATGCCGCTATTGGCATTTCTACGGATTGCGCTGTTTGTCATACTACAAACCCTGGCTGGCAACCAGCAACTTTCCCAACTCATAATAATTATTATGCACTTACAGGAGCTCATTCAACGATTTCCTCAAATTGTGCATCATGTCATAATGGTAACTACAATTCCACCCCGAATGTATGTTCAGGATGTCACATGAACAACTATAACCAGACCAATAATCCAAGTCATGTGACACTAGGATTATCGAATGATTGTGCCACCTGCCATACAACAAATCCAGGCTGGACACCTGCGACTTTCTCCATTCACAACAATTATTATGTGCTTGCCGGTGCTCATATTTCTCTGGCTTGCAATACCTGCCATAACGGGAATTACAACAACATCCCGAATACCTGTGTAGGCTGCCACCTGACAGATTATAACCAGACGAACAATCCACCTCATGCTTCAGCACAATATCCTACAGATTGCGAGAGTTGCCATACACAAACCGCATGGATTCCATCTACTTTCAATCATGACGCCCAATACTTCCCCATTTATTCGGGAGCACATAACGGGCAGTGGAGTACTTGTTCCGATTGCCATACAAATTCTTCAAATTACACGGTATTTACGTGTTTAACCTGTCATGCGCAGTCGACAATGAACAATTCCCATAGTGGAGTCTCAGGATATTCGTACAATAGCAATGCTTGTTATCAATGTCATCCGAACGGTTCTTCCGGTGGGAAAATGAGAATTCAGAATAAGGATAAAATAGATTAATGCGAAGCTTATGAAGTATTTTGTGTGTTTTATTCTGATGATGATCGGTATTGCTGGTTTCGGCCAGGCCGGTAAGCAGGTGCTTGAGGGGTCGGTTACTTATATTACCTCTCAAAATGTTTATGTGGGTTTTGCTTCAACGAAAGGCCTGACCGCAGGAGACACGCTTTATATTCTAAAGGAAAATAATTCCATACCAGCGCTTTTAATTAAGGATCTTTCTTCCCGCTCATGCGTATGTATTGCGCTTAACAGCCTGGTCTTTACCGTCGGGGATAAGATAATAAGCGGTGAAAAGCTAGTAGCTATTGATTCCAACGCTGCATCTAAAAACCCTGAACCCGTGAAACCAGCCGAGGTAAAGGTTGATACAGCAACTTCTTCAGGGAGTGGCCAGCAAGCCAGGAAACAATTGATTACAGGAAGGATCTCGGTTTCTTCGAATACAGGTTTTTCAAACGTTTCTTCAACAAATGAGCGAATGCGTTATACTCTGCAGTTGAATGCCAGGAATATTGGCAACTCCAGATTATCAGCCGAATCCTATGTATCTTTTACTCATAGGAACAATGAGTGGAAGCAAATTAAAAGCAATATCTTCAACGGGCTTAAGATTTATAACCTTGCGTTGAGTTACGAGTTGGGGAAATATTCGCACCTGAGTTTAGGCCGGAAAATCAATCCAAATCTATCGACGATGGGGGCTATTGACGGGCTTCAGTATGAGTTCAGGAAAAAGGAATTCAGTGCTGGTGTAATTGCCGGATCACGGCCTGATTATAGTGATTACGGGTTCAATTTTAATCTGCTGCAGTATGGGGCGTATCTTGGTTTGGATCATCAAATGGGGAAAGGAAGCATGCAGAATTCCGTTGCGTTTATTGAACAGCAGAATTCCGGGAAAACGGATCGTCGGTTTGCTTATTTCCAGCACTCCAATACGGTAGTGAAAAACCTCTACCTCTATGGTTCTCTCGAAGTGGATCTTTTCATCAGGAAGATTGACAGTATCAGCAATAGCAGTCCCAGCCTGACTAACCTTTATGTTTCATTAAGATATAAAATAGGACAGAAACTATCACTTTCGGCTTCATATAGTTCCAGGAAGAATACCATTTATTATGAAACTTACCGGTTGCTTTACACTGAAAGCTATGTTGATATGATCAGGAATTCGTTGTCCAGCCAAACACAGGGTTATTTTGTGACAGCCAATTATCATACGAATAGCAGGTTGTTATTTGGACTGTCATCAGGATACAGGTTCCAGAAGAATGATCCCAAACCGTCGAAGAACCTCTATGGTTATGCAACCTACCTGGATATGCCTGGTTTACATGTTTCATTCACTTTGTCTGCAACACTGATGCAGTCAACCTATCTTTCTGGTAATATTTTTGGACTCGGTATTTCGAGGGACTTCCTTAAAGGGAAGCTCTATGCGAATATCAACGTAAAGTATGCCAAATACCTCTATAGCAGTTTCGATGCAACTATCATGCAGTACTTGGGAGAAGCTGACCTGATGTGGCGAATCAGCCGGAAGCTGTCTTTATCAGTTGACTATAATACAACAATGGAAAAGACTGTGAAGTATGGAAGTGTTTATGTTCAGCTGAGTAAAAGTTTTTAGGTTTTTACCTTGTAGATTTCACAATTCTATTGACAAATTCTACCAATAACCTGATACCCACAGCTGTTCCACCGGCTGTCCTATAGCCATCCTTTTTATCAAGAAATGCAATCCCGGCAATATCCAGGTGAATCCATGGATAATCCGTAAAATGTTCAAGAAATTTACCGGCAGTAATTGCTCCGGCATGTGGTCCGCCTATGTTTTTCAGGTCGGCTATTTCCGATTTAATCAGTTCTGAGTATTCATCCCAGAAAGGAAATTCAGCGATACGCTCATGAACCTTTAAGCCGGCATCTTTTAATTCGTTCATGTATTTCGAGGCACCTGAATGCATCCCAACCATGCCAAATTTGCCAATAGCAACCTGTGCAGCACCTGTAAGGGTTGCCAGGTCAATTACCAGTTTCGGATTATAGTTTTTAGCATAGGAAAGCGCATCAGCCAGCAGCAGGCGCCCTTCAGCATCCGTATTCAGGACTTCCACAGTTGTGCCATCCATCATGGTTATAATATCTCCGGGAACATAGGCATTTCCATCAGGCCTGTTATCGGTGGCCGGAAGAAGGGCAACTACATGTAGAGGAAGTTGTAATTTTGCAATGGCATAGATGGCAGCTGCAACCGTTGCAGCACCGGCCATGTCACATTTCATGGTATCCATGCTGCTGTTGGGTTTCAGGCTTAATCCCCCGGTATCATAAACCACTCCTTTGCCTACGAGGACAATAGTCTTGTCATTCACCGGATTGAGTGGGTTGTATTCCATAATGGTAAAGGTCGGGGGGTCAATACTGCCGCGATTAACAGCAAGCAAGCCTCCCATCCTGAGGGCTTCAATCTTTTGCTTATTGAGGATTTCTACCTTTATACCAGCTTCCAGGCCCATCTTTTCAAATTCAAATGCCAGGGCTTCTGCATTCAGCGAAGATAAAGGCTCATTCACCAATGAACGGCAGCGATATACTGCAGCGCCCAAAACAGACAATTGTTCTACTTCGGCCTTGCTGATTTCTTTACTCACCAGTTCAATGGTTTTCAAAGGAGACTCCTTGTCGGATGCATCCTTGCGATACTTCAGGAACTGGTAATTTCCCAGCATTAAGCCTTCTGCAAAGGCAAGGACAATTTTCGGGAAGATACCGCTATCATAAATTATCAGCTTTTCAATTTTATGCTCATGAATGGCAGGGAGCAGGCTTTCACCTTTTCTGCGCCACTTCTCAAGCTTTGCAGGAGTCGGCTTTTGTTTTTCAATGCGGCAGATGAATATGAAACTTCCCAGCCGATCCATGAGAACCATATCTTTTGCCTTATCAGCAAAGCGTTTGCGGAGGTAGGAAAGTTCTTTTTCAGTGAACAGTTTTGGAGAAAGGTCCTTAATGGATGAAATCATCAGGACCGTATTGGACAAAGCCGTAGCTTTTTTTGATAAGACTATTTTTGGGAGCATATATTTTTAATCTTGGATTTGCAAAAGTACTGAAGATAGTTAGTTGAAAGAAATTGACTTACTTTGCTTAACCTAGATCAGAAAAAACGTATCAAACTTCATGAATAAAAAAACAATTAACCTGCTTCTCGAGATAATCTCCTTGATAGCATTGATTTCCGGTATATTTCTAGTGATTGTGAGCGTAAAACGGCTTCCTGACAATATTCCTACACATTTCTCATTCAATGGAATTCCTGATGATACTGGTAATAAGAATGAGATTTGGCTGCTGCCAATAATGGGAGGACTAATTTATGTGGTGCTCACTTTTGTCGGTCTGTTGAATAAGTTTATGAAACGCAATGATGAAAAGACAGCTGCTGTAATGGGCATGGTTAGGAGTATGATCTTGCAGCTGAAATTGGTATTTTCGCTCATCTTCCTTAGCCTGATCATTGGCACTATCCTCATTTCCGACGGCCAGGCCAGGGGCCTTGGTATAGGATCCACTCCAACATTCCTGCTATTGTTGGCCCTGGTCCTGGTTATTAACATCTGGAGAATTGGCAGGGCATTGGGGTCAGGCAACAACAAGAAGTGATCCCGGATAAGAGTCGGTTGTTACTATTGTTTAATAAACCTGAGCGGGATAGATTCAGAATCTGAAGTATGAATTATATAAACTCCTGGATCAAGTCTCTTTATATTTATTCTACCCTGTTTATCCGGTTTGACTTTGGAGACGCATTCACCACTAACTGAATAAACCGTTATTTCCTTAGGGGGAGTAGACCCGCAAATAGTAATTATATCTTTAGCCGGATTGGGATAGATGGTATAGTGCGAAATCCCGGCGGGGGCAATTCCTTGGAAAGAGTTCACCTCATACGCCCCTATATCAATCCTCCCACCATACACCCTGATCCTGCTCAAAAGGTCCGTAGTCCCTATTTGTGTGGGAGGATCTGTAGTACCCATGTTGATGCAGGAAGAAGATGGGCCAATATCCCAGTTTGATTCCGGATCAATGAACCAGGGATAGTATTTGCCGGCTTCGTTACCGGAATTTTCCGCTTCCAGTATTATAGTCCCGTTAGTGAGGTCGGTTGCACCCTGGATGGCATTGTTTAAACCACCGTCAATTCCTTCATCATTCTCATTGCCCCAGAATATAGAATTTACCACGGAGAGTGGTGCATAAATGCCATCTCCATATATGGCCCCGGAATTTTTGACTACCGTACAATTAATTATAGTACCCCCGTAAATACCAGCACCGTAAGACCGGGAGAATTCATGTTCAAGAATCCTGTTTTTGGCAATGAGCGAACCTGTCAGGTTTCCGTTATAAATATATATACCTCCTCCTGAAGGTATTTCTGCCATTTCCGGACCATAAACCTGGTTGTCGTGAATATTACAGTTGAGTATGTTGCTGTTTTCAGTGTAAATCCCACCTCCAAAGGTTTTTGAAGAACAATTCCTGATCTCGGAATTCTTCATCAGGCAGCCATTGGCAAGTGCCACTCCACCACCATAGGTGCCATAATTTCCATCATTTGAAGACAGATAACCTTCTGAAAATGTACAATTATTGATCGAAGACTGATTTGCAAACAGGCATCCGCCAAAAACATCGGTGTAATAGGCGGGGATGATTCTACAATTACTGACAGTGCAGTTTTCGAGGGTGCTCATATTGGAATAGATACCTCCACCTGTTCCAACACCCCATGAAGCAACATTAACAGGTACCGAAGTGCAGTTTGTAACTTTTACATATCCAAGATTACTTTTGAAAGCTGCAATTCCCGCTCCGTAAACCTGGTGTATTGTTTCATCTTCATTGTGACTATGATGTCCACAGTTGTTAACAATACAATTGCGGATATACCCGCTATCAGCAATAATGCCGGAAGCTATGGAGTCAATGGAGTATCCGTTTGTTATGGTGAATCCATCTATCAGTGTGTGATTGTCACCCTGAAGCATTCTCAGGATATGATGAGTGTTGTTGGAACTGTCAGCATCACCCTGTAATTCACCGGTCAGGATACTTGCATTGGTAAACTCCCATGGTTCAATGGTGCCGTTACCATCCACATCACTTGTGGCTCTTTCTGATATGGAGGCCTCATTTCCAAGAAAACCGCCAAACATATAATTCCCGTTGTTCAGTATAAAGGAGGTAGTTGCATCTGTGTTATCTGCTTTATAAGTCCCGGCTGCCACCCAGATCTCGGAATTTGAAGCATTCTGAAGCACTGTACTTAAATTACCGGCTGCATTTGACCAGCTAGATCCATCGCCACTACTACCTGTTTTGACATAGATCCTGCCTTGCAGCTTATTCTGCTGGGCCAATAGGAAGGTAAAGGAAGAAAATACCAGGACTAAGAAGAAAATTGCTTTTTTCATGAGTACAGATATTAAATATTTATAGTTATAAGAATTCAGAAAGGAGGCGAAATAGAAAACCTGATAAAATACAAATATAATAGAACAATTACATTTATCCTACTGTTATATGATATATTTAAATGCAAGGTGATTTTCATACAGGATTATTTCCAATAAAGTTGAGATGTTTGAAGAATTCATGGATAATCAGCTTCCCAAAATGGAATAACCCTAAGCTTATTACCGGCATATTGATTTAACTTATTTTTGTCAAAAAAAGAAACTATAGCATGGAAATTTCCTGGTTGATCAGTAAGGCATTGGATTTTGAATTTCTGAACCTGGAAGAAGGTTTATTTCTTTATGAACAAGCATCGACGGCAGAGTTGATGTTTGCTGCCAATGAAATACGAACCATTTTGCACCCCGGTAATAAGGTTACCTGGCTCATTGACAGGAATGTGAATTATACGAATGTCTGTGTTTCAGGATGCCAGTTCTGCAATTTCTATCGCTCAAAAAACAGCAGGGAGGCTTATGTTACTACTTTGGAGGACTATAAGCAGAAGATCGATGAACTTTTTGTGCTGGGAGGAGAGCAACTCCTTCTACAGGGTGGATTGCATCCGGGGCTGGGACTCGATTTTTACGTGGATCTTTTCAGGAACCTGAAAAAAATACAACCCAGGCTTAAACTTCATGCGTTGGGGCCTCCTGAAATTGTACATATAGCAAATATGGAAAGCCTGAGTTACAGGCATACGCTGGAAAAGTTAATCCAGGCAGGACTTGACAGTTTGCCGGGGGCAGGTGCTGAAATCCTGGTTGACCGTGTCAGGAGCCAGGTGTCGAAAAATAAATGCTCAGCTTCCGAATGGCTGGATGTGATGCGCGAAGCTCATAAACTTGGGCTGACTACTTCTGCCACGATGATGTTTGGGCATATTGAAACCAGGGAAGAGCGGATACAGCACATGATATCTATTCGGGAAGTCCAGGCAGAGAAACCCGGGAATGCAACAGGATTTATCTCTTTCATTCCCTGGCCATTCCAGGATGAAGGGACAAACCTTCAGAAAGTTCAGGGAGTCAGAAACCATGTCACCTCTGAAGAATATATACGTACCATTGCGATCAGCAGGATTATGTTGCCTAATATCCCCAATATCCAGGCTTCCTGGTTAACGGTGGGTAAAGAGATAGGACAAATTTGCCTTCACGCAGGGGCCAATGATTTTGGTTCGATTATGATCGAGGAGAATGTGGTATCCGTTGCCGGTGCTAAATTCAAGTTTGATAAAGAAGGCATTCAGCTGGCTATAAGGGAAGCGGGCTTTGAACCACAGTTGAGGAATCAGCAGTTTGAAGAGCGCACGCTTTCACCGGTTTCCTGATAAGCGAATGTTAATAGTTTCATTAAAGGAGGATGCTGTTGTGGCTAGTGAACACTGCTAATTCTGCCTTGAATGGATCAGCCATTTTTTTCGTCCATTTTTCAATTTCCCTGCCTACAGTCCGTTTTTCTTTGCTGTTTGTGAATGTAAAGAAAAATAGAAGGTAGCTCCTTTATTCACCTGTCCCTCAGCCCATATTTCACCACCATGGCGCAGGATTATCCTCTGGGCAATAGCCAGACCAACCCCTGTGCCTTCAAACTCGGTGGCGGGATGAAGCCTTTGAAAGACCCCAAAGAGCTTGTTTTTGAATTCCATATCGAACCCAACCCCATTGTCCTGGATACTAAAGACCTGTCGATGTTTTTCGGTTGAACATCGTATGCAAACCAGGGGTTTCTCTCTTTTGGAACTGTACTTAATAGCGTTCAACAATAAGTTGGTCCAAACCTGTTTTATCATAATTGGATCTCCGATAGAAGCCGGCATTTCATCAATCTGGAATTCAAATTTTGCCAGGGTTTCAGGATCCAGTATTTCATTGAGGATCGTCTGAATTATTTCATTCATATTGATCTCGGTCTTCATTATTTCTTTCCTGCCAAGGCGGGAGAATGCAAGAAGATCATCGATCAGGTGCCCCATTTTCAGTGAGTTCTGTTTAATGATAGAACATATTCGTTTGCCTTCGTCATCCAGTTTAGGGGCATAATCTTCCATCAGGATTTGTGAGAAGCCATTAATACTTCTAAGGGGAGAGCGAAGGTCGTGGGATACAGAATAAGAAAAGGCTTCAAGTTCTTTATTGGCAGCCTGTAACTGGGATGTTCGGTCAATTACGCGGTTTTCGAGATATGAATTAAGTGTTCTTACTTCTTCTTCTGCCCTTTTGCGTGCCGTGATGTCCCTGAAATACCATACTCTGCCCATATATTCTTCGTTTTTGTTAAACATTGGGGCTGAATATCGTTCTATGATTTTACCATCTTTGGGCCTTATCTCATCAAGGCTGAATTCATGGATGTTGTTAAAAATATCCCTGATCCGCTGAGTAAATTCTTCTTTATAATCAAACATTGAACTGATATATTCCAACAAGGCGGCATCATCCTTCCCTTCAGTTATTTTCTTTGGAATTTTCCACATTTCTATCATTCGTTGGTTGAGTGAGAGGATTTTCGCGTTCTGATCCACAGTAAGTATACCATCCAGTGAAGCCTCCTGTTGCGTTTTGAGTATGAGATTTGAGAACTGTAATTCCGCTTCTGCTCTTTTTCTCTCAGTAATTTCATTACCCATTATCAACAGGTATGAATTTCCCCTTAGATCAACCTTTTCAACTGAAATGAGCATAATGCCGATACTTCCGTCCTTTTTATTGATCTCAACTTCTAAATTGATTACCCTGCCAATTTTGCTGAGATTGTCCTTCATTTTTTGTCTCATCTCAGGGAATCTCCATAGATTCAGATCCTTAAAGCTGTGCCCGATGACTTCTTCCCTTAAATACCCGGTAACTTCAAGGAAGGCTTCGTTTACTTCGATCCATTTTTCGCTAGAGGGATCTGTAAGGCTGATGGGTATGGGGCTAGAATGGAATGAGGTAGAAAACAATGCTTCGCTTTCTTTCAGTGCGGCTTCAACTTCTTTCCGTTCGGAAATATCATTTACTAATCCCAGGATGCATTTTTCACCATTGATTGTTATTATTTCAGATGATATCAAGAGATCCCGAATTTCTCCACTCTTTTTCCTGGCTTTTATTTCGAAATTACTGCAATGACCTGTTTGGTTGAGTAGCATAATCATTTCCCCGCGTTGTTCCGGCTTTGCCCATAGACCCAATTCATCAGGCGAGCTTCCCAGCATTTCTTCACGTGAATATCCATGTAAATTTGCAAATGCCTGATTAAGATCAACAATTTTGCTTGACGTCAATTCTGTTATAACGATACCTGTAGGGCTATTTTGGAAGACAATGGAAAGCCTTTCCTCGCTTTCTTTCAGTTTTTTTGCAGAGTTCCTGCTCTCTGTGATATCATGTGTTGAGCTAATAATATGGTGGACCCCGTTTAGTTCAATGACGGATGCTGACATTCGGCCATACCTGATTGTACCGTCCTTTCTGCGGAATCGGGCTTCCAGGTTATGAACCGCCCCATCTTTCTTTAATCCTTCCACCAACCGATTCCTGTCATTAAGATCTTCCCATATATCCAATTCAATGGAGCTTTTCCCTAATACTTCAGCTTCCGTGTACCCAAGAATGTTGGTAAAGCCTTGATTGATTGATATATATAGCCCATCTGACATCCGGTTGATGTTTATTGAGTCAGGGCTTGTTAAGAAACCTTTTCGGAATTTTTCCTCACTATCACGCAATTCTTTTTCCACCTGTTTGCGCTCCATGATATTTCTGGAAACTCCATACACTTCAATATGGCCAGAATCCTGGTTTAGTACCAGACGAGTTGTAGTTTCAGTCCATACCGTAGAACCATCTTTACAATATTCTTCGATTTCATCCAAATATGCTTTCCTGATACCATTTTTGAAATCATTGATACGCTGAGGCAAGGATGCAGTTAGATTTTTTGCAGTTGGAGGTGTTATTCCGCTCATACCATCTTGTTTCATGACTTCTTCAACAGTATATCCGCGTAACCTGATTACAGAAGGACTTACATACAGGAACCGGGAAGTTTGCAAGTCCATTATCCAGATTACATCCGAAATATTTTCAGCCAGGAGGCGGTATTTCCTTTCGCTTTCCTTTAGTGCTTCTTCAGCTTGTTTACGCTGGGTAATAACTTCAGAAAAGAGAATTATTCCTCCAACTTCACCAGGTTTCTCAAACCAGGGGTGAATTTCCCAACGAACCCAGTCAAGGTTGCCATCTTCTCTCGGGAAAGTATCTTCCTGGGCTGATGCTATTCCTCCGTTAAGGCATAACTGATGAATTGCTTTCCAGCGATCGGGTATTTCCGGAAAGACCGCATAATGTGAACGACCTATGATATTTTTATCCGAGATCCGGTAATCTTCAAGAAATCTCCGGCTAACAGAAATATACCTCATTTCCCGGTCGAACATCGCAATGGCAGCCGGGGCATTATCAACAAATAATTTCAGTTTCCTTTCACTGGTGCGGATCTGGTCATTTGCAAGCCTCCATTCAGTAATATTCTGTTGAGTAGCAACCCTGTAAGCCAGTTTGCCATCATCGTCTCTGACACTTACAATATCCATTTGTACGAAGTACTCGCTTCCATCTTCCCTTACTTTTCGACTTTCGAATTGAACAGACCCTTTTGCATCGGCTTCTGCCAAATAGTCTTTAATCCGTTCCTTTTCTTCATCAGGATACATATTTTGGATATGCATCCCGATAATATTCTTAACAGTTGAGTGCTGTTCATGTGCAAATGCAGGATTGCAAACCAGTATTTCAGGGGTATCTGTTTTTCCAATAGCTATCCCGTGCGCACAATGTTCAAAAGCATCAGCCCAGAGTTTCATCTGCTTTTCTGCTTCCTTTTTCTCTTTTTCCGATTCGAGATTGTCAAGAGCGAAAGAGATATCGATGCTCATTTCTTCCAGCAGTGCAATTTCTTCTTCGGATGTAAAATAGCCTGCATCAAAGTAGATAAGGTTGAGTACACCAATTGTTTTCCCTTTTGTGCTGATTGGAACAGAAGCCGCCGACCGGTAAGGTAAATCCCTGATCTGACCATGTATAGCTCCATATCGTATGTCAGTTTGTAAGTCTTCGCTTTTCTCTACTTTAGAGGTACGGATTGCATTTGCAGCCATACTGTTTACAAGGTTTCCTGAGTGAATATTGGCATTTTCGAATGGCCATTTATCAAGGTCCATACCAGATGCAGCTACCGGCAGGATGTCTCCCGAAGGTTCATCAAGCAATCCTATCCAGGCCAGGGAAAACTCGCCATATTTAACAGCCAGGTTACAAATAGCTTCATACAATTCCTTTGGATCCTTCACTCTAACGATAGTTTGATTTACCTGGCTTAGTGTAGCGAAAAGGCGTTTCATTTGTGCCAGGTTTTGCTCTGCCAGCTTCCTTTTGGAAATATCATACGAGAGAATCAATACTCCATCCGTTAATGGCTGAATGCTGAGATTGAACCATCCTGCTTTCCCGTCAGGATAAATAAAGCGGTTCTCTAATTGCTGGGGAATATGTTTGTCCATGCAGGTTTTGAGCACAGAATAAACTTCTGTTGAATTGATCCCCGGCCACATATCCATATAAACATTGCCCAATAACTCGTGATTTGGCCTCCTGTTATGAACTTCAGCACTGCGGTTAGCATATTGAATCCTCCAATCAGACCCAATTATCTGGCAGCCTTCCAGGAGGTTATCGAGTATTGAATGAAAGAAATTTTCATCTTTTATAAATTGGCTGACCTTTTGAAAGTCTTGATCTACCTGGGATTCTTTCGAAAGGATCTTGTTTTTCGAGATAGCCATAATTGAGGATTGAACGGATAAATAAAAAAGCAGGATAATAGACACTTAAATATAAGAATTCGTAAGCTTAGCTATTAAAATCGGGAAATATTATTTTTGCAAAAAATTATGATTATGGCAGAAGAAAAAAAAGAAAAGTGGAATAACTACCTCGCAATAACAACGGTTATTATAGCTGTATGTGCGACTTTATCAACTTTTAAAGGAGGTGGTTTTAGCAATAAGTCACTCATGAGTCAGACCAAAGCTTCGGATCAATGGTCATTCTTCCAGTCCAAAAGTATTAAAGGCTACATTTTCGGGATGGAGAAGAACAACCTTGAATTGCAGCGGGATGTCGTCAAAGCTGATCCCAAATTAAAAGCCCTGGTTTCAACTTACGATCTGAAAATAGCTGATTATCAGAAGAAAATAGACAAGTACGAGCAGGAAAAAGAACAGATTTCAGCTGAGGCGAAGAAGTTTGAGCTTGAGCGTGATGATTGCAAACTTCATTCAACTGCATTTGGTATTGCCGTGATCTTCCTGCAGATCTCCATATTGCTATCGTCAATTGCCGCCCTTACAAAGATCAAGTACGTGTGGTATACCAGTCTTTTGTTGGGAGCCTTTGGAATTGTGTATTTCCTTAACGGCTTTTTCCTTTTCTTTGGATAGGGTTGGCGCGTTTACAAGATTTAACCTTTACTTCACCTTAACGAATTCAACTCTCCTGTTTGTTGCTTTGCCTTCTGGTGAAGTATTTTCTGTTAGAGGATGAGATTCACCATATCCTGTGGATTTGAGCCTTGATGCATCAATTCCCAGTTCGACAAGCATTGATTTAACTGCATCTGCCCTCGACTGCGATAGCTTGAGGTTATAGGCATCATCTCCATCACTATCCGTATACCCCTGGATTTCATACTTGTCAGAGGAATTATCTTTCAGCATCCGTGCAATTTCATTCAGTATGCCCATGCTTTCCGGTTTGATAACCGCCTTATTGTAATCAAATTTTATCCCGTGCACTATAATTCTGCCATCTGTGGTTAATTTCTGAAGCATATTCATTCCCCCTCCTTCAGCGATCCGGACATTAGTGAAAATGATGGGCGATTTCTGGCTGCCAATGCCTCCAAACTTAACAGCAACCGGAACAATATCCAGGTTAGGAATAACAAGAATCCTGTATTGATTCACATAGACTTTCATTTGGTTGTTCCTGTATACAAGAGCCAGGTGGTTCCATTTATCCAGGTATGATTTCGCCCGTATATCATCGGGAAGCTGGGAGCTTAGGTTTTTCGACTGTTCGGTATAAGTTACATTGTTATCGTTGAATGTCAGGGTTGCCTCTTTTCCCAGATTGTTGACAAGAAAAAGAACAAGGCCGTAAGCTTTGTTCACGGATTGGAGGAGGTGATCACATTCGAGTGTGAACTCCGCCGGTAAATACTCTTTTGTTTTCATCCTTGGAAATACCTTTCCATAGTTACCTTCTATGATGGAGAAAGCCATTTCATCCTTCACCTTGTTAACAACGGCCTGTCCGCTCTGAAGATCCCAATGGGAAGGAAATTCTCCATCCTGGTCAGACCGGAAGTCATCCTCAAATATGGGTTTATCACCAGCTACAAAATCATAATTATTGTAGGATTTGTAGTCTGTTGCAGGGGCCTTAGATTCCTGAGCCTGAAGGGATATTGATCCTGAAATGAACACTAATATCAGGGAAATGGAAAGGCGGATTGGTTGCATAATATAGAATGTTAAGGTGAAGGACTCTAATGAATTGCTTATGTAATAACAAAAATAATAAATAATATACAGAAATCTATATATGAGTTGTAATACGTTGATGATAAACAGATTAAATGAAGAAAATCAGCTTTTTCCTTCCTTTTTATTTTTTTCCATATCACCGAGGTGGAGATCAAGCGCTTTAACGGATATCCAGATCTCATAGATGGAAAGCCCGAGGGAGGTGATCATCATTACGAGTGCTATTCCAAAGATCCAAATGGTGATAAGCTGTTGCCCGATAAAGATCAGGAACATTGCAGCAACACAGAGGAAAAGGCTGCCAACTCCCAGTATTTGCATATTCCGTGTCAGGTAAAGCCTTTTACGAAGATTGGCAATCTGGCCTTTCAGGATTTCATTCGGATTGGCCTTGAATTTTTCATGTAATCCTCGGATTAAACTGGCATAACCCATGAAACGATTAGTGTATGCAAGCAGTATAAGCGAGATGGCTGAAAAAAGCAGGGCCGGGGTTGTCAACGTTATTTGTTCATGCATGGCAGTTGGTATTGGTAATGTTGGATCCTTCAATTTGATAATCAAAAAGCAATCTTACAATCTACAAGCTTTTTCAAGTCATCAGCTAAAGATTCATCCCTGACCTCTATCCTGATGCCTCTTCCTTCAGCATATACCCTCGCGGTTTCAAGTTCTTTCCTGATTTCATATGAAATGTCAGAAGCGAGAACAGAGTCGGTTGCCTTTTTTCCGAAGACGAATGCCACTTTGAAAAATCCATCTCTTGGCAATAAATAGACCAGCGCCCGTTTTTTATCCTTTATCCTGAAGCTCCATCCATATTTTTCTCCGGAATAGTTCCATTCTTCAATCCCTCCAGGGTATTTTAACAAGGTATAAGTCCTGATGTCCTCCCATAGATTATAGGAGCCTTTTAATGCCACTTTCAGTTGTGCAGGTGCAGGTTCTGTTTGTTTATCTTCAAAGATGCTCTTATCCATTGGAATTGAAGATTACATAACCAGGAATCCAGGCGGAGAAATGTTAGTCAGACTTAGATCCTGAATGGAATTATTTCAAAGCAATACTTCAGTTAAAGTAACTGCGTAATCAGTCCTGGCACCAGGCCAAGCACCAGTTGGGCGAGACAAAGTAAAACAAGGAATATCCTGAGCCAGGGAGTAAGCCCGATCACAATTTGTCCCCCTTCTCGGAAGAACATGGAGATAACCGGTTTCAGGTAGTAGGCAAGGCTGATAGCCGAGCCAATAACAGCGACGATCACGAGTCCCAGGTAACCACTTTCCAGGGTAGCTGTAAATATTGCAAATTTCCCCATAAAACCTGCCAGTGGAGGAATCCCTGTTAATGAAAGCATTGATACTGCAAGGGTGACGGCAATAAATGGATTTCGCTTAGCAAGGCCTTGATAATGCTCCATTTTATCATCATAAATAAAGTCTTTAACAAGCATCAATACTACCAATGCTGCATAGGTAGAAAGGGAATAAGCTGTCAGATAAAGGAGCACAGCTCCCATGGAATGTGTGTTGATTGCCAGGAGGGCCATTAAAAGATAGCCGGTATGCGCAATCCCGGAATAGGCGAGCAGGCGCTTGAAAGTCCTTTGGTACAAGGCAGTCAGGTTGGCAAGCAGGATTGTAGCCGCAGAGATGATCATTACCGTATTGGCCCAGAAAGGCTGCAATCCCATGAAGCAATGATTGAACAACCTGAAGATGGCGGCAATTCCTGCCACCTTTACTACGGTAGCCATGAAGGCTGTGATAACGGTCGGTGAGCCCTGGTATACATCCGGAACCCAGAAATGGAAGGGCACAGCTGCTATCTTAAAGATCAATCCCACGAATGTCAGCAGCATCCCTACATAAAACATCTTTGGAAGATCAGCTGAATGTGAGCAGGCAAATGAACCGATGGCAGTTAAATTGAAGGAGCCTGAAGAACCGTAAAGCAATGCAATGCCAAACAAAAGAAAGCCGGAGGCAAAGGAACCCATGAGGAAATACTTCATCGAAGCCTCCTTGGCAAGATTGTCAAATTTCTTGCTTCCCGCCAGCACATACATGGAGATAGATAAGGTCTCAATTCCGATAAAAAGCATGACCAGGTTGGCAAACGATGTCATGAGGATACCCCCGATCAGGGAGAACACAAGCAAGA
Source organism: Bacteroidota bacterium (assembly GCA_013376995.1). Lineage (GTDB taxonomy): Bacteria > Bacteroidota > Bacteroidia > Bacteroidales > UBA4417 > UBA4417. The sequence goes on from JACAAZ010000007.1 coordinate 161,801, forward strand.
TATAAACATCATCCAGTGGCTTCACTACGTTCCTGAAGTAATGTCCTGCAATGATGATAACCAGCAGGGCCATGAGAATGAGAATTGTATTGAAGGCGATGGCGAAGTTGTCGACCACCATCATCTCATTGTAATAGTGAATATTTGTATTCCAGTCGGCTATATTCAACCCGCAGGCAACCAGCATTCCAACCACCAGGGTGGGAACTATCCATTTATATTTATGCCAGGCGCCAATCATCATGGTGATGATTGCAAGAGCTGAAAGGGCAATTAATGTTGACATTTATATCTTTTTGTATTTCTATTATCAGTTGAGCCTTTATTATCAATCTAATGTTTCGGGCGCCATATGTGATTATAAACACAATAGGCACAATAGTTAATGTATGAGTCCCAAAAGAGCCGGTTCGGCAATATTGAGGAAGGTCGCAGGGTAAATGCCTATCCAGAGGATCATGATTACCAAAGGTGAAAGAATAAGTATTTCACGGGTTGTAAGGTCATTGAAATCAGGCAATATCAATTTAGGCTTACCAAACATCACTCTCTGGTTCATCCATAGCAGGTAAACGGCTGTGAATACTATAGTTAACCCTGCTACTCCTGCAACCCATGGCATGTATTCGAATATCCCCAAAAGAAGCAGGAATTCCCCGACAAATCCATTTGTCAGAGGCAGTGCAACGGTTGCCAGGATCATGATCATGAAGAAGGTTGCCATTACAGGTGCTTGTCCGGCAATTCCTCCCAGTTCAGATATTTTGCGGGTCTTGAAACGGACCTGTATCATTTCGATCATGGCGAAAAGGCCAACTACGTTAATTCCATGGGAGATCATCTGAATTGTGGCACCACGGATGCCTTCTGCGTTCAGTACAAAGGCTCCTGCTGCAATCAATCCCACATGGGCTATGGATGCATAGGCAATCATCCGTTTGAGGTTATCCTGTCTTATAGCTATTACAGAAGCATAGATGATGCCTGTAACGGAAAGCAATACAGCAAGCCAGCCCCACTCAGCCAGGGCATTCGGGCATAGCGGGATTATAAACCTCAGAATACCATAAATGCCCATCTTCAGCATGATTCCTGCAAGCAGCATACTCCCCTGGTATGGAGCGGTTGTATAGGTGTCGGGTTGCCAGGTGTGGAAAGGGAATATGGGTATCTTAATGGCAAAGGCAACGAAGAATGCTGCAAACACCAATGTTTCCATATGCGGGCTCATCCTGACAGCATAAAGAGCCTCAAAACTGAAAGAATGGGGGGTAGGAGTTGCAAGGTAAAGAGAGATCAATGCGATGAGCATAAAAAGGCTGCCCAGCAAGGTATAAACGAAGAATTTAAAGGTTATCCTAATCTTATCTGTGCTCCCCCATAATCCGCAGATAAAATAAATCGGGATGAGTGCCAGTTCCCAGAAAATGTAGAACATCAATCCATCACGAGCTGAAAAAACACCGATCAGTGCCATTTCCATCATCATGATCAGTCCATAAAACACATGTGGCCTGCGATACGTCCTGTTAAAGGCTGAAAGGATGATGAGCGGTGTAAGAAAGGTTGTCAGCAGGATCAGGAGGTTGCTTAGTCCATCCATGCCGATGCTGAAATGAGCCCCGAAATTGCCTGCCAGTGCCCTGTCGAAGGTAGTATGACATTCACAATTATTAATCGTTATGTAAACCGAAAGGATGAAAACCAGGATGGATCCTGAGAATGCAATCCACTTGGCACGGAACCCTTCCTGGCTCATAAAGCTCAGGGCAGAGGTGAGTAAGGCAATTAACAAAATAACCAGTAGTATCATCTAGCGGAATCAAATTAATAGGTTAAGCAATAGGATCAGGATAATTCCGATCACCATGACGAACATGTAAAAGCCGGTATTCCCGGTCTGTATCAGTCGTAATGTGTTGCCGGTGCGGATTACCAGGTTACCGATCCCATTTACAACTGCATCAATGCCTTTTACTTCGATAAAACGATGAAAGACATCCGAAAGCCAGGAGAAAGGCTTTACGAAAAGGAAATCATAAATTTCATCAACATAAAATTTCCGGCTCAGCAAGGATTTTAAGGCTGGAAGTTCAACTCCGTCAGCTATAGGAATAACTTTTTTCTTTGAGTAAATCCACCAGGCAAGTAGAATTGAAGATGCTGTAAAAAGCAAGGTAATTATGATCAGCATCCATTCAATACCAGTACTCAACTCGGTTCCGTTCGTTTGGACGGAACCCAGAACCGGCTTCAGAAAACTACCCAGGTTATGGCTACCCCCGAACAAGGCTGGTATCCCCATGAATCCTCCAATTGCAGCAAGCACTGCAAGGATCAATAAAGGAACAGTCATTACCGCAGGAGACTCATGCATATGTTCTTCCTGTTTTTGGGTACCCCTGAATTTGCCGGGAAATACCAGGAAAAGAAGCCGGAACATATAGAATGTTGTGAGCAGGGCACCGGCTAGAGCAAAAGCCCACATAACCGGATTGGATTTATAGACTTCCATAAGGATCTCATCTTTCGAAAAGAATCCTGAGAGAGGTGGAATTCCGGCAATAGCCAGTGTTGCAATAAGGAATGTGATGAATGTTGTTCGCAGTTTTCCCGATAGTCCTCCCATTTTCCGGATATCCTGTTCCCCGCCAAGTGCATGAATTACACTGCCGGCTCCAAGGAACAGAAGGGCCTTGAAAAATGCATGTGTTGTAAGGTGGAACATAGCTCCCGTAAACGAACCAACTCCAAGTGCAAGGAACATGTATCCCAGCTGGCTAATAGTGGAATAGGCCAGCACCTTCTTGATATCATTCTGCATCATGGCGATCATAGCTGCCATGAGGGCTGTTACCAGGCCGGTCCAGGCTATGATTTGCATAGTTACAGGAGATAGGATGAATAAGATATTGCAACGAGCCACCATGTAAACACCGGCCGTGACCATGGTTGCGGCATGGATGAGTGCCGAAACCGGTGTAGGCCCGGCCATGGCATCCGGTAGCCAGGTGAAAAGCGGAATCTGCGCGCTTTTACCGGTAGCTCCTATGAAGAGTAAAATTGTGATCGCCAGCAGGGTAGGGTCTCCGGATGAGAAGGATTTGGCTTTTTCAAAGACCGTAGTGAATTCTAAGCTTCCAAAGGTTCTAAAAATCAGGAACATCCCAAGGAGAAATCCCAGGTCACCGATCCTGTTCATGATGAATGCCTTTTTAGCTGCATTGTTGTTTGCATGGTCTTTGAACCAGAAACCGATCAGGAGGTAGGAACAGAGCCCAACACCTTCCCAGCCGATGAACATTACGACAAAGTTCCCGGCCATCACGAGCAGCAGCATGGAGAACATGAATAAGTTCATATAAGAGAAGAAGCGGTTAACTCCGGCATCTTCATGCATATATCCTATTGAGTAGACATGTATCAGGAACCCGACGCCAGTTACGACCAGTAACATAAGGCTGGTGAGTTGATCTATATGGAAGCTGAATCCCAACGAGAGGTTCCCTGCCTGGATCCAGTCAAAAAGCGTGATCGATATTGGCTGGTTCCCGTTTTTAAGGGAAACAAAAGCGATAATTGAAAAGACAAATGAAACAAGAACAGCCAGGCTGGCTATCAATCCTGAATATTGGCGGGGAATCAACCTGAATCCAAACCCGGTTACAAGGAAGCCGATGAGCGGAAAGATGGGTATAAGCCAGAATTCATGCATAAGTTAGTAGTCGTATTTGTAAGTTAAAAAGCTTCAAAATTCATCCCTGGGTGGAGCTGTTTACCACTTTAACCTGTTGAGCAGGTGTATATCTACCGAATGTGTGTGCCTGTAAACCATAACAAGTATTGCAAGCCCGATGGCTACCTCAGCTGCTGCTACTACCATAATGAAGAATACAAATACCTGACCGGCCGGGTCGTTCATATATACCGAGAAAGCTGCAAGTAAGAGATTGATGGAGTTCAGCATCAATTCGATAGACATAAAGATGGACAAGGCGTTTCGTTTGATCAGTACACCCGCCACCCCGATGGAAAAGAGGACTGTGCAGAACACCAGGTAATCATTCATTGAAATTGCATTCATATTCTTAGAACTTGTAAAGTCGTTGGTTAATCTTTCTTACCCAGTAACACTGCTCCAACCATTGCGGAAAGGAAGAGTACTGATGAAACCTCAAACGGAAGAAGGTATTCGTGGTATAATACTTTGGCGAGGCTTGATACCAGACCGATCTGGGTCATTGTGGGATCTTTTGCCATTACCACATCCGTTTGTTTCAAAACTCCCACCAGTGTGATCATGAGTATGCCACCCGCAGCCATGGCTGCCACCTGCACCAGGGCAGGCTTCTGGAACTCGCCTTCCTTGTTAAGGTTAAGGAGCATGACGGTAAACAGGAAGAGCACCATGATGGCACCGGCATAAACTATGATGTGCACTACAGCCAGGAACTGTGCATTGAGGAGAACATAATGCCCTCCAAGGCAGAACATCGCCAGGGTAAGGTACAATACTGTATGTATTGGCTTCTTTGATATAACAACCATGAACGCCGAATACAAGGCCAGGATACAGAGAAAATAGAACAGATAAACCTTCATTCCTTGAAATTTCTATTTTTTGTAATGTGTTTGGTCAATAGTTGAACAACTAATCATTGTGCTTCCGGTTCTTTTCCTTCTTGAAAGCCAGTACTTCAGGAGTTTGTCTTTTTGTGACATCGACCCTGTTGTCCATGGATTCAACCAATATATCCTTCCCATATATGAACCGATCTCTGTGATAATCTGCGTTTACAATTCTGGGCGTCAGGAATATAGCTTCTTTGGGGCAGGCTTCCTCGCACAATCCACAGAAAATGCAGCGCAACATATTGATCTCGTATATTTTGGCATATTTTTCTTCCCTGTATAGATTCTCTTCCCCCGGTTTGCGCTCTTCTGCAACCATGGTAATGGCTTCAGCGGGGCAGGCAACTGCACAAAGGCCACAGGCGGTGCAGCGTTCACGGCCTTCATCATCCCTTTTCAACACATGTTGTCCGCGGTATATTTCTGAGAATTCCCTCTTGGTCTCAGGGTAGCGAATGGTGGCTTTATGCTTCAGAAGGTGACTCAATGTAATAGTCATCCCTTTCAGGATGGCGGGCAGATAAAGTCGTTCCACCCAGGTAATTTTCTTATCAGAAACGATCTTCGACCGGCCTGAAACAGAAGTATATGGTTTTAAATCACTCATTATTTCCTGATAAAAGCAGTATTGACAAGATTAGTGTAACAACCTGATAACAAACCCTGTAATAACCATGTTGAAAATGGCCAGCGGGATAAGTTTCTTCCATCCCAGTTTCATAAGTTGATCATACCTGAACCTTGGTAAGGTCCAGCGGATCCACATGAAAACAAAGCCAAAAAATGTAATTTTCAGGAAGAGAATCAGAACTCCTATAATGGTAAGGATGTTATGAGAAACTGGTAACATGGATTCAAACGGGAAATGGTATCCGCCGAAATAGAGGCAGGAAATGATAGCAGCTGATATAAACATATTGATATATTCGGCAAACAGGTAGAAGCCGAGTTTCATGGAACTGTATTCGGTATGGTATCCTCCTACCAATTCAGTTTCACATTCAGGAAGGTCAAAAGGTGCACGATTCGTTTCAGCGAGGGCGCAAACAAGGAAGATGACAAATCCAAGCGGCTGATACCAAACGTTCCAGTTGAATCCAGCCTGCTGGTCAACGATCTTCTGAATACTCAGGGTTCCTGACATCATAACCACGGCAATGATAGATAATCCCATTGCCAGTTCATAGCTGATCATCTGGGAGGCAGCACGAATGGCTCCCAACAGCGCATATTTATTGTTCGAGGCCCATCCCCCGATCATAATTCCATAGACACCAACAGAAACGACTGCAAAAACATAGAGTATCCCAATATTGATATCAGCAACCTGGAGACTGAATTCATGCCCATTGATAATAAGGCTGTTACCCCAGGGGATTACTGCGGAGGTGAGCAAAGCCACCAGCATGGTGAGGGAAGGCCCGAGGATATAAAGGAATTTATTAGCTGATGCGGGCATGAATTCCTCTTTGTAGAAAAGCTTGATGCCATCAGCCAGGGGCTGTAACAGTCCGAAGGGACCTGCCCTGTCCGGCCCAAGCCTGTCCTGGAAAAAGGCAGCAAGCTTCCTCTCAGCCAATGTGGAGTACATGGCAATCAGCAGGCTCACAGTCAGTATGGCGATGGACAGAGTGGCTTTGTATAGGATGAATTGGTATTCCATGCTGGTCTTTTAGGGTACTAAAAATCTCTTGATGTTAAGGCTAAGCGCTAAGAGCATAGTGCATAGCGTTATATTGATGTTATAATTTATGCAGGGTAGTTTTATTCTTTTGCATCTTGATTCGTTCTTCTGACTTCCGACTTCTTACTTCCTATTTTTATCTTTTGACTTTTCCGTCAGCTGACGGATTTGACTTTTATCTTTTGACTTTTGTCTTTTGTCTTTTGACTTTTGTCTTTTGACTTTTGTCTTTTATCTTTTGACTTTTATCTTATTCCTCCCCACTTTGCGCTTAACGCTGCACCCCCCTCACTCCTGTTTCTCTGTCTTTTCCTCAAGTGGCTTGATGATAGACGGTTTTTTTATTTTTTCATAATGGTTGGCTGATATGACCGAATTCCGTTCGATGTGGCGGGGGCCTTCAATAACCCAATCGGAAGTCTGTTTCTTTTCAAAACGGCATTCATCGCAAATGAATTCCTCAACTTCTCCGAATTGATCCTTGCGGGCAGTTACCCTGTAAATCTCCTTGCCAAACATCCAGGCTGTGACTTTCCCGCTGCATTTCAGGCAATCGCGGTGGGCGTTCATTGGGTTCAGGAACCATACCCTGCTTTTAAAGCGGAAAGTGCGGTCAGTCAGGGCCCCTACAGGGCATACATCAATCACATTCCCTGAGAAATCAGAATTAATATTTTGGCTGATGAGGGTGCTGATCTCAGCCGTGTCACCCCTGTACATCACGCCATGCACACGTTTGCCGGCAATCTGGTCCGCAGTATAAACGCAGCGGTAGCAAAGGATACATCGGTTCATGTGCAGTTTGATCTTCTCACCAATATCAACTACATCAAATTCTCTTTTCTCTTCGATATAGCGGGTAGCTTCAAGTCCATGTTTGAAACTGAGGTCCTGGAGGTCGCATTCACCAGCCTGGTCGCAAACCGGGCAATCCAACGGGTGATTGATCAGCAGGAATTCCACGATGGCTTTCCTGGCTGCAAGAACTTCGGGAGATGTTATATTCTGAACGACCATTCCATCCTGGACAGGTGTGCTGCATGAGGCTACCAATTTAGGCATAGGCCTTGGATCAGCTGCGGAACCCTGGGCTACTTTAACCAGGCAGGTACGGCATTTTCCGCCGCTTCCCTTCAATTTGGAGTAGTAACACATAGCAGGAGGCACTACTTCCCCGCCGATTTTTCTGGCAGCGTTGAGGATAGTGGTTCCCGGTTCTACTTCGACCGTTATGTTATCAATGGTTACTTTAAACATGTACTTGTGCAAGTTTAGAAATGGGCTGGTGTTTTGGATCCCTGACCAATTCCGGGTAATTTACATGAAATTCAAATTCTTCCCTGAAATGCCTTATGGCGCTGGCAACAGGCCAAGCAGCAGCATCCCCGAGCGGACAGATGGTATTGCCTTCAATCTTGGCCGCTATGCTTACGAGCAGGTCAATATCTTCCTGGCGCCCATGGCCGTTCTCGATCCGGTGAAGCACCTTCTCCATCCAGCCTGTGCCTTCGCGGCAGGGCGAACACTGGCCGCAGCTTTCATGGTGGTAAAAACGTGAGAAATTCCAGGTACTGCGGACCATGCAGGCATCCGCATCATACACAATAAATCCCCCGGAACCCATCATGGTCCCGCTGACAAATCCACCTTCAGCCAGGGATTCATAACTCATAAGCCTTGGTTCACCTGCTGCGGTAGTAGTAATCAGCTTAGCAGGAAGAACAGGAACCGAAGATCCGCCGGGTATAACAGCTTTTAATTGCTTCCCGCCTTTGATGCCCCCGCAATATTCTTCGGAAAACAGGAATTCACTGACCGGAAGCCCCAGTTCTATTTCATAAACACCCGGTTTGTTAATATTGCCGCAGGCAGAGATCAGTTTTGTACCAGTACTACGTCCAATTCCAATCTTAGCGTATTCAGGGCCGCCCATATTGATGATAGGGCCGACGGCTGCAAGTGTTTCTACATTGTTGACTACCGTAGGGCAGTCGTAAAGCCCCTTAACAGCGGGGAAAGGAGGTTTGATGCGGGGATTTCCCCTTTTACCTTCCAGGGATTCCAGCAAAGCTGTTTCTTCACCGCAGATATAGGCTCCCGCACCTGAATGAACATATATCTCAAGCGAGTAATTCGTTCCGAGTATATTTTTTCCAAGGAAACCGGCTTTACGGGCTTCGGCTACCGCCTGTTCCAGGATGCCAATTTGGGTTTTAAACTCACCCCTGACATAAACGAAGGTGGCATTGCAGCCCAGTGCATAACTTGAAACAATCAAACCTTCAATTAACAGGTGAGGGATATGGTCAATCAGGTAGCGATCCTTGAATGTTCCGGGTTCACTTTCATCTGCATTACAAACGAGGTAGCGGGGATTATTGGTTTTCCTGTCTAAGAAGCTCCATTTGAGGCCTGTCGGGAAGCCGGCTCCACCACGGCCACGCAGGCCCGATTTCTTAACCTCTTCGATGACTTCGTCAGGAGACATGGTTTTCAGGGCTTTCTCCACTGCGGAGTAGCCTTTGTTGGCCCGGTAAACATCGAAGGTTTTGATGCCGGGAACGTCGATATGTTCTAACAGAATTTTTCGGCCCATTTGCTTTCCTTCGGTTTATCAACATTTGCTTTAGATCTCAATTCCGATAGAATCCGGTCGATCTTTTCGTTAGTCAGGTTTTCTTCAAATTCGGTATTTACCTGCATGACCGGGGCATATCCACAAGCACCCAGGCACTCAACTCCCTGGAGGGTAAAAAGCCCGTCGGGAGTAGTTTCACCGTCAGTGATTCCAAGTTTTTCGCTGAGGTATTCAAAAATATCTTCGCCTCCGCAAATGGCACAGGGAGCAGTACGGCAAACTTCCAGCAGGAATTTGCCGGTATTCTCAAGTCTGAACTGGGTGTAGAAGGTTGCAACTTCGTAAACCTCCACAGGCTGGATTTTCAGCAGATCAGCAACGAAATCCATAACATCCACGCGGAGGTGACCACCGGATTCTTCCTGTGCAATATGAAGTATCGGAAGCAGGGCTGATTTTTGCCTGCCTTCCGGGTAGCGGCCAATAAGCTTCCTGAACTTCGCAAGGGTCTCCTTACTGAATTCTACAGGCTGATTATCCCGTTCGAATATTTTATGTTGTATGCGTAAGGCCATTAATCGGGTAGTTGTGTTTTGTTTAGCACTTAGGGCTTAGCGCGGGGTGTTATGGTTTGGCGTTCGACGTTTGGGGTTCCTGGTTCTTGGTTCCATGTTCAGAGTTCTGTGTTCCATGTTCCATGTTAAGCTTTCTTTATTGAGTCTTTCAGTTTCTATATCATTCTTACTACTTGCTTCTTGCTTCTTACTTCTTTCTACCTGCTTCTTACTTCCTACTTCCTACTTCCTACTTCCTACTTCTGTCTTCTTACATCCACTTTTATCTTTTGTCTTTCTCCTTTTGTCTTTTATCTTAAACTACCCGCTTCGCTCTCAGCGCTTTGCTCTAAGCTCATCACGCATCCAACTCCCCGGCGATCACGTTCATGCTGCTCATGGTAAGGATAGCATCCGATAAAACACCTCCCCGGATCATTTCGGGATAGGCCTGGTAGTAGATGAATCCCGGCCTGCGGAAATGCAGCCTATATGGAGTTCTGCCTCCATCGCTAACCAGGTAGAATCCAAGTTCTCCGTTACCACCTTCTACAGCATGGTAAACTTCTCCGACCGGGGGATTCACTTCTCCCATCACGATCTTGAAATGCCAGATCAGGGATTCCATTTTACTGTAAACATCCTCTTTAGGAGGGAGGTATATTTCAGGAACATCAGCATGATATGGACCTTCTGGTAAATTGTCCAGCGCATTCCTTACGATTTTCAGGCTTTGCCAGAGCTCTTCCTGGCGCACACAGAAGCGGTCGTAAGTATCACCATGTGTTCCTATCGGTATTTCAAAGTCAAAATCTCCGTAGGATGAGTAGGGTTGGGCAACTCTTACATCATAATCAACCCCGGCAGCCCTGAGGTTAGGACCTGTGAAACCATAATTCAGTGCCCGCTCTGCCGTTATAGGTCCAACACCAATGGTCCGGTCCATGAATATTCGGTTTCGCTTAAGCAGCTTCTCAAATTCTCTAAGGACTTTAGGCAAATGATCCAGCAATTCCCGGATCTTTTTTATGGCTTTTGGAGAAAGGTCACGCTCGAAACCGCCTATTCTACCCATATTAGTAGTAAGGCGGGCGCCGGAAACTTCCTCGTAAATTTCGTAAATCTTTTCACGTTCCTGGAAAACGTATACAAAACCAGTAAGGGCACCACTATCAACACCAATAACCGAATTGCAAATCAGGTGATCGGTAATTCGCGCCAATTCCATCAGGATGATGCGCATATAATCGACCCGTTTGGGCATTTCGATTCCAAATAGTTTTTCTACTGTCATCATCCAGCCCAGGTTATTGATGGGGGAGGAGCAATAGTTCAGCCGATCAGTAAGCGGGGTGATCTGGTAATAGGGGCGGTGTTCTGCCAGTTTTTCGAAAGCACGGTGGATATAGCCTATGGTCTGCTCAGCATCGATCACGATCTCGCCATCCATTTTAAGGACATTCTGAAAGATACCGTGTGTTGCCGGGTGGGTTGGGCCCAGGTTCAGGGTGCTGTAGACCGGGGTTTCGACTTCTGCAGGGGGCATAGGCTGATGGACATCGTTTTTCATACACTTGCCTCCCTTCCAAAAAAGCGGTTGTCCTTATCTTCACGGGTCGGATCTTCCAAAGGATATTCTTTGCGAAGCGGGAAATAATCCAGGTACTCGACGTTCAGGATACGGATAAGGTTTGGGTGGCCCATGAAATTGACCCCGTAAAAGTCATAGGTTTCGCGTTCCATCCAGTTTGCCGCAGAAAATAGGTCAGTAACAGTTGGGATTGACGGGTTCTCCTTAGGAAGGAATGTTTTTATACGAACCCTTGTATTTTCCCTCATATTGTACATCAGGTAAACTACACCGAACGGGTCTTCCTGATCAGGATAGTGTATACCGCAAAGGTCGGTGAGGAATTCAAATTCCAATCTTTCCGTTTCTTTCAGGAATTGAATGGTATCATGAAGAACTGCAGGACTAACAGTGACAGTGAGGATTCCATAAAGGACCTCCTGTTGCAGTATTTCACTGCTGAACTTCCCGCTCAAGGATTCTAGGATATGTTGGTTGTCAATCATTCTAAAACAATGCTATCGTATTCCGTAGGAAGAAAGAAGTTCCCTGTATTCCGGTGAGTAGCGCCTGCGCAGGGGTTCATTGGCTACCAGGTCCTGGATGCGCATGAATCCATCGATGATCTGCTCCGGTCTGGGTGGACAGCCTGGTACATAAACATCCACAGGGACAATCCTGTCGATCCCCTGGAGTACACTATAAGTGTCAAATATTCCGCCACTGGCAGCACAGGCTCCAACAGCTATAACCCACCGGGGTTCAGCCATTTGTTCGTAGACCTGGTGGACAACGGGGGCCATCTTTTTGGCAATGGTGCCCATGACCATGAGTAGGTCAGCCTGCCTGGGTGAGAAACTGAGCCGTTCGGATCCAAAGCGCGCCAGGTCATAATGGGCGCCCATGGTTGCCATGAACTCTATGCCACAGCATGAAGTTGCAAAAGGAAGAGGCCAGATGGAGTTGCTGCGTGCAAGGCCAATTACTTTGTCGAAGCGGGTGGCGAACATACCGGGTGATGAGTAACCTTCCGGTGGTTCGACTTTATTATAGAGAGGTTTTTCTGACATGTTGTATTTACTTTCAGTTCCTGCTTATTCCCATTCAAAGGCTTTTTTCCGCATAATGTAGTAGAAGCCGGCGATAAATACACCCAAAAACAACAGCATTCCAAGGAATTCATTCCAGGTGCCATTCCTGAAATCCACAGCAAAAGGGTAGAAGAAGATAACTTCCACATCAAAGAGGACGAAAAGGATGGCTATCAGAAAATACTTTACTGAAAAAGGAAAACGGGCATTTCCTTTGATCTCGATACCGCATTCAAAGTTTTCTCCCTTATGCAGGGTGCGGATTTTCTTGCGTTTTCCGCCTATGAAATGCGAGAGGCCCATTGTAATTACAACGAATCCAAGTGCTACGAGTGTTTGAACCAGGACCGGCACATAATCAACCGGTAATTGTTGGGTTTCCATGCAGGATTAAAATTTATTAAGGTTGCAAGCCAATTGGTCTGAGTAAGAACTTTAAAGATAGTTGAAAAAAGGTAACAAAAATTTACTTTCAAATCTCCTGAATTCCTTTTCTCTCTAAGCAATCCTTACTGTTAATAAATAAACAATCAGCCAGACGATATAAATAACAATTTACAACATATTTTGTTCGGTTAAAAATAATACAAAATATTGCGAATTCTGAATAAATATGTGAGGATTTCTCCAGTTTTTAAACTTTTAAACCTGTCAGGTTTATGGTTTAAAAACTGTTTTATCCGCCATAAATTCTTCCGGCTCCAGACAAAAATCTTTGAAAAGATCGTAGGCTTGAAATACTTCATGTTCGCTTTCAAATTCAGCGATGCTATTAAACCATCCGATAATCTTATGCCTGTTAATGCGGGTTGGTTTCAAGCTTAGGATTGTTCCGTAAGATGACCAGGGATAATGCCTGAAATTATCTGTAAATCCATGTTTTTCAGGATTTTTATGTATGTAGATTATAATATTTCTGAAATATGCCGGCTGGTCAACCAGGAGCCTTCTGAATGGACGTTCGAAAAGAGCACCGGTTCGTTCCTCCTGCTTGTTAATCGCTTTACAATAGGCATTGAACAGATCTGAAAAGTAAAGATGAGGTTTTCTGAGTTTGACATCGTAGTCTTCCATATTGTCATACTTGGGGATCGGAAGAGAACTTAGTATCACTTCAGATTCCAGCCTGATTCTTACAAGCAGGTGGAAATGATTTTTCAATAGAGCCCAGGCGAAAGTTTCAGCAACCGGATCGATGTATTTCTGATACAGCCGAAGAAAATGACGATAATTTTCTACTGAATAAAATAGGTTACAACCATTGATACCCCTGTTGTAGATGTGGTAAAAATTACCAGATTCAAGTTCAATCATAATATGAAAGTTTAAATAATAATTTATTAATAGGGTTTTAAACCTGACAGGTTTCTAAAACCTGTCAGGTTTAAAACCCGTTAATTCTATTGGTCAATATACCAAACATCTCATCTAAATCCCTGCCAATCAATACATATTGATCTCTGATGGTGAATATCCGGTTCTGGATATCCTCTTGATGAATTGGAGACATTGAAATACTCATACATGAATGTTTATAATAATGGAATGACTATTACAGAAAATATAATTACCTAATTTACAAATATAAGCTGAAGCGAACCTAAAAGCCAGCCTCCGGGAGTCTGGTTCAACCCGGAGTTAAATTCCTTCGAGTATCCGGCCTGTTGCTCCGATCCTGCTCGAAACATAGTGACTGCAGACCAATGAAGTATCTGCCAGTAATTCAGGATCCTGATTAAAACGTCTCAGTTGTTTTTCCAGCCCTGAATAATTATGAATGACAAATGCTCCCTTGAGTTCCACCAGGTCATTGGCTTCCTGGAATTTGTGATGAACCGGACCGAATATTACCGGCATACCATAAACTGCTGCTTCCAACGTATTGTGAATGCCGGATCCAAATCCGCCTCCTATATAGGCAATCTGGCCGTACCTGTAAAGTTGCGAAAGCATTCCAACTGAATCAATTATAAGCACCCGGTAAGTGCTCATATCGCTCTTTTCTGCCTGGGAGTAGCGGATTGCCATTGAGCCGAATTTACCGTCAAGTGCAATGATATCTTCTTCATGGATTTCATGCGGTGCAATGATCAGCTTACAGGAAACCGGATTTTCATTCATGAATTTCACCAAAAGCTCTTCGTCGGCAGGCCAGGTGCTGCCAGCCACAATTGTAACTATACCTTCGGTGAATTTCCGGACCAGCGGGAATTCCTTTTTTTGAGCAGCAATTTCACTTACCCTGTCGAAGCGGGTATCACCGGAAATGGTAACGTGATCAATGCCGACAAACTCCAACAATTCTTTCGAGTAATCGTTTTGAACGAATATATGTGTAAAACCTTTGAGAATACTTCGTGGCCAATCTCCATACCATTTGAAGAAATGCTGATCAGCGCGGAAAATGGCTGAAACCAGGTAATGGGGTGTCTTATTCTTCTGCAGCAGCCTCAGGTAATTGAACCAGAATTCATACTTGATAAAAAAGACAATATCGGGTTTAACAATTTCAAGGAATTTCCTTGCGTTACCAGCAGTGTCCAGCGGAAGATAAAAGATCAGGTCAGCACCCTTGTAATTCTTCCTCAATTCATATCCGGATGGACTAAAGAAGGTGAGCAATATGAGATATTCGGGATGCTTCAATTTAAAAGCCTCTATCAGAGGCCTTCCCTGTTCGAATTCGCCTAGTGAAGCACAATGAAACCAGGCTAAATTCTTTCCTGGTTTTTCAATCCTTATTTTTCCGAATGCTTCTTCCAAACGAATGAACTGGTCTTTCCTGCCCTTGACCCATAAAGATGCCTTGCCGTTGAACAAGGCTGAAAGCCTTGCCAGCAGTCCATACATTACAATCCCAACAGAATAGAAAAATGACATGATGCCTGTATTTACTGGCCGGTAGATTAGTAGTAAAAGTATTCATGACTGGATTTGCCGTATATAGGTACAAGCCATCCAATCTTGATACCACAAAGCATATCGAAGCGTTTTTCGTTAGGCCTTGTCATCTCAGTGAAGTAATAAGCCCTTCGCGATTGAGTCCAGGCAAGTGAAAAATCAAGTCCTGCATAAAAGTTTACCCTCTTTAAAGGGTCGATGTATTGGTAGCCAACAAACTCATTAATAGCCGGGCCATTACATAAATGATCGTACCCTTTCTTATAAGCTGTCCGTAGTTGAGGAGCCGTATTCTGTGATACATCAATCCTGATCTTATGCTGCATCATTCCAATTCCAGACATCAACAGAATTCCTGAGTTGGGATCCCTGGTTCCGGTTGGGATAAGCTTACCGGTTTTTAGCCAGAAGGTAAATCCTCGCTCGGAAATTGCAATGCTTGCAAATGTGCCTGACTGATCAATGATATACCCATTACTGGTGGCAATAGGAGCGAGCAAACTTGCCGAGTTTTTGATTTTTCCGCCGAAAAGAAAGTTCCCTTCAAAATCCAACAGCCACTTATTTTTAAAGATGATTGAATAGCCGGCACCGAGTGATTGAGTAATCCCAAAACGATCCTTCATGTCAAATGCAGGGATATTAAGAGAATAGGATGGATAAAGAATAGAAAGCGGTTTTTGGGTATCCTGTTTTTCCTGAGCAAAAGAAGATAATTGGAGCAGTATGCAAGTAATCAGGAGGATGAAAGGAAAAGAAAGGCCGCGGGTAGTCATGATGTAAAGGAAGATGAGGTGCAATTAACTGCAAAGATACAAATATCCTATATCTGTGGGGTTGATACTTCCTGCACTTCGCAATTATGTATCTTTGTCAGGCTATAAAATTATGAATCAACTCTTATCGTATGCGTAAAATTTCAATGGTTGATTTGAAGGCTCAGTATGAGAAGATTAAGCCTGAAATCGACACTGCAATTGCTGAGGTAATCACTTCGACAGCTTTCATTAATGGACCTATTGTCAAAGAATTCCAGGCTGACCTTGAAACATACCTTGGGGTGAAGCATGTGATCCCCTGCGGTAATGGCACGGACGCTTTACAGGTTGCCATGATGGCTTTGGGACTTAAACCCGGTGATGAAGTAATTGCACCTTCTTTTACATTTATTGCAACTGCTGAAGTTATTGCCCTGCTTGGGCTCACTCCGGTGCTTGTGGATGTTGACGCTGAAACTTTCAATATCGACCCTGAATCCCTTAAAAGAGCTATCACTCCCAAAACAAAAGCCATTGTACCTGTCCATTTGTTTGGACAGAGTGCAGATATGGAAGCCATAATGGAGATTGCAGATAAGCATGGATTGTTTGTTATTGAGGATGCCTGCCAGGCTATAGGAGCTGATTATATCTTCAAAAACGGACGGAAATCAAAGGTCGGTACTATAGGTCATGTCGGATGTACTTCTTTTTTCCCCTCCAAGAACCTGGGTTGCTATGGTGATGGGGGAGCTATCTTTACCAATGATGATAAACTGGCAGCAAAGCTTCTTTCAGTTGTTAACCACGGTATGACCGTGCGTTACTATCATGATGATATTGGGGTGAATAGCAGGCTCGACAGTATCCAGGCTGCTGTTTTGAAGGTTAAGTTGAGCCATCTGGATGAATATGCCACTGCGCGTCAGCAAGCTGCATCTTTTTATGATAAGGCATTCTCGGGAAATCCGAAATTGAAGATCCCAGCCCGGTTTTCTAATTCTACGCATGTTTTTCATCAATATACACTCGTTTTGAATCAGGTTGATCGTCAAAAATTGATCGAATTCCTTACCTCCAGGGAGATACCAGCCATGGTTTATTACCCCGTACCTATTCACCTTCAGAAAGCCTACCTCGACCCAAGGTATAAACCTGGTGATTTCCCGATAACTGAATTCTTGTCGGGAATTGTGGTATCACTGCCAATGCATACTGAGCTGGATGCAGAACAGCTTAATCACATCACCTCATCCGTACTGGAATTCGTAAGTGCTTAACAAATAGGATTTTTTATTTTCAAATGCTTTAGAAACCTGAGAGTTATGGATAATGAAAAGGAATATTATGCTCATCCCACCGCAGTGATTGACGAAGGTTGTAAAATTGGAAAAGGGACGAAGATCTGGCATTTTACGCATATAATGAGCAATTGTGAGATTGGTGAAAATTGTAATTTCGGTCAGAACGTCGTTGTTTCTCCTGGTGTGATTTTGGGCAGGAATGTGAAAGTACAGAACAATGTTTCCATTTATACCGGGGTGATCTGTGAAGATGATGTTTTCCTGGGGCCGTCCATGGTCTTTACCAATGTGATCAATCCCCGCTCAGCTGTTAACAGGAAAAGTGAATATGCGCGCACACTGGTTCGCCATGGTGCTTCCATTGGTGCCAATGCTACAATTGTTTGTGGAAACGACATAGGGGAATTCAGTTTCATTGGAGCTGGTGCTGTTGTGACTAAACCCGTGCCTGCCTATGCATTGCTGGTTGGAAACCCGGCGCGGCAAACGGGTTGGATGAGTGAATATGGCCACCGCCTGAAATTCGATGAAAAAGGCTTTGCTACCTGTCCCGAAAGTAATGAGACCTACTTGTTAAAAGATGGCAAAGTCTCCAAGATCAGCTAAATTTGGCAAATAGGATTAACAACCTGCTTTCTGCCTATTACCATTTCCTAAAAAGTTAATAAACCTCTGATAGCAATGCTCTTGGAATAAATAATCCTGACATGGCTGTTATTAAGGTTTACTTTAATGTTCTTTTGCATGAAATAGCCGTGATTGTGATAGTCAACAACAATTGATGGTAGTAATCCGTGTTCATGGCGCCTGCCTTAAGCAAATCTGACCATTAAAAATCAAATTATTGACAGATGAAAAAAATCCTTGTTACCGGTGGAACCGGGTATATTGGCTCACATACGGTTGTT
Organism: Bacteroidota bacterium; assembly: GCA_013376995.1. Taxonomy (GTDB): domain Bacteria; phylum Bacteroidota; class Bacteroidia; order Bacteroidales; family UBA4417; genus UBA4417. The sequence continues at coordinate 179,781 of JACAAZ010000007.1, forward strand.
GAATTACAGCAACAGGGTTATGGGGTAGTGATTGTTGATAATCTTTCCAATTCGGTAATTGAGGTTTTGGATAACATCGAAAAGATAAGTGGCAAGCGGCCTGATTATGAGCAATTTGACCTGGCAGACCGGGATCTTACAGCCGATTTTTTCAAACGTCATAAAGACCTGGATGGAATTATTCATTTTGCAGCTTTCAAAGCTGTTGGAGAGTCGGTTGCAGACCCTTTGAAATATTATCGTAATAATCTCTACTCCCTTATTCATGTGCTTGAAGGAATGAAGGCTCAAAATATTCCAAACCTTGTATTCTCTTCATCCTGCACTGTTTACGGTCAACCTGAGGAACTCCCGGTTACAGAGCTGGCTCCTATGCAAAAAGCATGGTCTCCATATGGAAATACCAAGCAGATGAGTGAGGAAATCATTAGGTTTACCGTTGAAAGCAGTTCTATTAAGGCCATAGCTTTGCGCTATTTTAACCCTATTGGTGCACACGAATCAGCGCTAATTGGTGAATTACCTTTGGGAACTCCAAGCAACCTGATGCCTTTTGTTACCCAGACAGCTATTGGAATCCGTCAATGCCTCGATGTATTTGGCGGTGATTACAATACTCCTGATGGAACTGCCGTTCGCGATTATATCCATGTGGTTGATCTTGCAAAAGCTCACGTAATTGCTGTTGAGCGAATGATGGGCAATAAAGGTAAATCGAATATGGAAGTCTTTAATTTAGGGACCGGAAACGGACTTTCAGTTCTGGAAGTTATACGATCATTTGAAAAAGTTACCGGTTTAAAACTCAACTATAAGATTGTAGACAGGCGACCAGGTGATGTTGAAAAAGTATGGGCTGATACCCGTTTCGCAAATGAAGAACTGGGATGGCAAGCTAAAAAGACCGTGGATGATATGACCTATTCTGCCTGGGAGTGGGAAAGAAGACTGGCTGAAAGACGTGGGGCCTGAAGAAATGCAAAGTGCAAAATGCAAAGTGCAAAATGCAAAATGCAAATAGATGGATGTCGGGTGCCGACGAACGAGGGACGAGGGAAAAGGGACGGTTTCCAGGTGCCTGGTTCCAAGGGACAGGGGACAAGGGACTTGAGATAAGTGTAGTGTTCCATGTTCAGTGTACTAAAAACAAAGAACTAATAGCTCATAACATAACTCATAACTCATAACGAATACACCACAACAATCCACCATGAAGAACATTCTCATCACCGGGGGAGCCGGCTTTATCGGATCTCATGTAGTCAGGCTTTTTGTTAACAAATATCCTCATTACAAGATCATCAATCTTGACAAGCTTACCTATGCCGGGAACCTTGCCAACCTGAAAGATATTGAGAATAAACCGAACTATGAGTTCGTAAAAGCCGATATAGTAGACGAAGATACCTTAATGGCTATTTTCGATGCGTACCGCTTCGAAGGAGTTATTCACCTTGCAGCTGAAAGTCATGTAGACCGGTCGATATCGAACCCTAAGGAGTTCATTATGACCAATATTGTTGGCACTGTTAATCTCCTGAATGCTGCCAGAAGTATTTGGAAGGAGAATTATTCCGGAAAGCGCTTCTACCATATTTCAACAGATGAGGTTTATGGTTCGTTGGGTGATGAAGGCAAATTTCTCGAAACTACCCCTTACGACCCACGTTCGCCTTATTCAGCCTCCAAAGCAAGTAGCGATCACCTTGTAAGGGCTTATAATCATACATTCGGGTTACCCGTGGTGATCTCCAATTGTTCAAATAACTATGGCCCATTCCAGTTCCCTGAAAAATTGGTTCCATTATGCATCAACAACATCCGGCATAACCGTACCTTGCCTGTTTATGGGGAAGGTTCCAATATCCGCGACTGGCTTTATGTTGAAGACCATGCCAAAGCTATTGACCTGATCTTCCATTCAGGCGGTGATGGCGAAACCTACAATATCGGCGGTAATAATGAATGGACAAACCTGAACCTCGTCAGGAAGCTTTGCGAGATCATGGATCGTAAACTGGGAAGGGAAGCCGGCAGTTCAGAGAAACTTATCACTTTTGTTAAAGACCGCGCCGGTCATGATTTCCGTTATGCCATAGATTCAACCAAGTTACAGAATGAACTTGGCTGGAGACCAGAAGCAAAGTTTGACGAAGGGTTTGAAAAAACCATCGAATGGTATCTTTCCAATCAAACATGGCTGGATGATGTAACTTCCGGAAACTATACCAGGTACTATGACGGTATGTATAAGAACCGTTAATGTTGTTCAAAATCAAGATTTTATTGTACCTTTAGTCTTAATATCAAGAAAATTGCATATTTCGCAGTTTTCAGTTTCTGTAATTATGAAATTTCGACAATTCTATTGCCTATGGTTGAAAAACACTTGGTCGAAGTAGTTAATAATCGTGCAGCCAAATATGGACACAAAACGGTTTTTCGTTTCAGGGAAGCCGGCCTGGAGTCCTATTCGCAATATACCTGGCTGCAACTGGCTGACCATATTAAAAGTGTTTCCCGATCATTGCTAAAACTTGGATTCAATGCAACTTCCCGTATAGGAATATTCAGCGATAACCGTCCTGAATGGACTATTGCTGACCTTGGTATTATGGGCATTCGCGGAGTTGTTGTCCCTTTTTTTGGTAATGCGTCCATTCAACAGGCAAAGTACATAATTGATGAAACAGGAATGGAGCTTTTGTTTGTTGGGAACCAGGAACAATTGGATAAAGCTCTTTGGTTAATGGAAAATACCGACAGCCTGAAAATAGTGGTTGTCTTTCCTTCTAAAACAATTATCCCTCAACTGCCATCTGTTTATTCATGGCAGGATTTTCTTTTGCTGGATAAAGATTTACTTCTTGGAGCCCGGGCAGAAGAATTGCTTAGCAAGGCTGAAGAAGATGACCTTGCAACAATCATATATACGTCTGGTACTACAGGGGAGCCGAAAGGGGTGATGCTGGGACAGGATAATTTTATCCGTTGCATGCAATTGCATGACTACAGGCTGGATGTAACGGATAGTGATATATCTCTTTGCTTCCTGCCTCTTTCTCACATCTTTGAACGTTGCTGGACATTTTATATGCTCTTTAGGGGAGCTATCAACATTTATCTTGAGAATCCGAAATCAGTGATGCAGGAGTTACCACTGGCCAGGCCAACACTCATGTGCACTGTTCCCAGGTTCTTTGAGAAGACATACCAGGGGATAAAAAAGGAGGAATCAAATTGGCCGGCATTCAAACAATGGATTTTTAACTGGGCTATTGAAACAGGAAACCAATGCACCGAGTACCGTAAGGATAATCGCCCGATACCTGTTATATTGAGAATCCGGAGGAATATTGCTGATAGGCTGGTGCTGAATAAACTGCGTTCAATATTTGGTGGCAGAATACGCCAGATGCCTTGCGCAGGCGCTGCTATGAGGAGCGACCTGATTAAGTTTTTCCATGCTACAGGCCTTTTTGTAAATTATGGTTATGGAGCAACCGAAACCACAGCAACAGTTTCCTGCTTTAAAAGCGATGTTTATGAATTCGAATCCTGTGGCACCATTATGCAGGGTGTATCCGTCAGGATAGGAGAAAATGGAGAAATACACGTAAAAGGCCCTATTGTTTTTAAAGGATATTTCAATAAACCCTCGGAAACTTCAAAAGTATTAAAGGATGGATGGTATTCTACCGGTGACCAGGGTCACATTTCAGTCGCCGGTAATCTTATTATGGAAGACAGGATCCATGATATATTCAAAACTTCGGTGGGGAAATATGTTTCACCTCAGAAAATTGAACTTCTTCTTAGCCAGGATCCTTTTATCGAACAGGTGCTTGTAATAGGGGATAACCAGAAGCATATAACAGCATTGATTGTTCCTTCCTTTGAGTCACTTCTAACAAGGTTTTCCGGTATATTCGAAATAAATCCTGATTCATATACCTTGGTGAATGATAATACGGTTAAGCAGTTTTTCATGGAAAGGCTGGAAAAATTGCAGGACGAACTAAATCCCCATGAAAAGGTAGTCAAATTCACATTGCTGCCGGAACCTTTCAGCGTTGAGAATGAATCGCTGACCAGCACCCTTAAATTAAGACGAAAAAAAATAATCGAGAAATATAGCAGTATTGTTGAGAAGATGTACCTATCTTGACAGTTTCCAACGCTTATGTGACCAGAGCCAGCTACCCGGGGTTTTCAGGATTGCCTCTTCCAGTTTTTTTGCATACTGCCGTGTTACTTCGCCTTCAGGCAAGAACTTCGGATCGTCAGATATAAGTGAAAGTTCAAGTGTATAATGCCCTCGCTTAACCCTTTGAACATCGGCATACAAGACAACCATATTGTAATGCCTGGAGTATTTCTCAGGTCCATGCAGGAAAGCAGTATCCCTCCCCAGGAAATCAACCCAATAGGATTTTGCAGAGTTGGTAGGGCTTTGATCTGCAGCCAAAACATAGATGGATGGAATTTTTTCATTTGCCCGGAATGTGATCCCTGTAACATAGATTGACGACAGGGAAGTGCCGAATTTAGAACGACTTTTTCGGATGAAATTATCCAGATACTTGTTTGTTAATGGTTTATATAAGGCAATTATTGGATAATTGGTGTACAGGCCTGGAGCAAGACTGCCCCATTCCCAGTTATTGAAATGAGCGGGTAATCCCATAACACTTCTTCCTTGTTCAAGGTATTTCTCAATGAGTTCTACGTTGAGGACCTTATATCTCTTTTTTATTTGCTTAGCAGACATTCCAAAGCTCTTAATGCTTTCGACCAGTATGTCAGACAGATTTCTATAGATAGCCTTAAGCAGTTTTTTCTGTTCTGCCTCTTCCATACCAGGGAAGCAGTCATTCAGGTTCTTGAGGACAACCTTCTTCCGATAACCAACAACCCTGTGCAAAATGAAACTGATAATATCTGAAATTATATAGAGAACCCTGAACGGTAACAATCCAAACAAGAAAGTGAAAAAGAAAAATATTCCGGCAAGCAGTAGATTCATCTGGTAGTGTTTTTACGTGCGCAAATGTAGATTTTTTTGGTGTTCATCCTGAAAGAGATAAAGTTCCTTCCCCATTTCCTGGTGTGGAAAACAAACTTGAGTGATCTGCAAAAAACTTAAATACGCCTCACATTTATTACATTTGAGAACATAAAAGACAACAAGGATATCCTATGAATTATATTCCTGAATCTTCGCGTTACTACAGCATGAAATACCGCCGGTGTGGAAATAGCGGAATCATACTTCCAGCCATTTCACTTGGGCTCTGGCATAATTTCGGTAATGTTGACGATTTCAAAACTGCCCATTCCATTGCTCTCCGGGCATTTGACCTGGGAGTTACCCATTTTGACCTGGCTAACAATTATGGCCCCCCGCCAGGCACGGCAGAAGAAAACTTTGGCCGTATCCTGCGCGAAAGCCTGATGCCTTACCGCGACCAGCTCATTATTTCTACCAAGGCCGGTTATCTTATGTGGCCCGGTCCATATGGAGATGGTGGATCAAGGAAATACCTGGTCTCCAGCCTGGATCAGAGCCTTAAAAGAATGGGATTGGAATATGTGGATATCTTCTATCATCATCGCCCTGACCCTGATGTACCCATCGAAGAATCCATGATGGCGCTGGATCATATTGTGAGACAGGGGAAAGCTTTATATGCAGGTGTTTCAAATTATCCTCCTGATAAGGCTTTGGAAGCTTTCAATATCCTTAAATCACTGGGCACTCCCTGCTTGATCCATCAACCCCGTTATAATCTCCTGGATCGATGGGCAGAGCGCGGATTGCTGGATGTGCTCGGACAAAACGGTGTTGGATGCATCGTATATTCTCCGCTTGCGCAAGGTTTGCTCAGTGATCGCTACCTGGAAGGAATTCCTAAAGACTCGCGTGTGGCAAAGCCACATGGATTTCTTAAGGAAGATAGGGTTCTCACTTTCATGCCAAAAATTCTCAAACTCAATGTAATAGCTTTAAAACGAGGACAAAGCCTTGCACAGATGTCGATCTCCTGGTTGCTGCGTGATCCCCGGGTTACTTCTGTTCTTGTCGGGGCAAGTTCTGTGGCTCAGTTAGAAGATAGTATCAACAGCCTGCAATATGTTGATTTTACGGTTGCAGAGCTTGAAGAGATCGAGAAGGCCTTGGCAGAAAATTAAAAATGCACCCTGGTGGATGCATTTATGGCTGAAAAGCCTATTTCTATCAAGTGTTTTGGATGATCAGGCTCCCATAGTTTCAACTTCAGGTGCAATTTTCTTAACGAGTCCCTGGAGAACGTTGCCGGGACCGAGTTCTGTGAATGATGAAGCTCCGTCAGCAACCATATTCTGAACCGTTTGTGTCCACCTTACAGGGGAAGTCAGCTGGGATACCAGGTTTGCCTTGATTTCTGCAGGTGATGTAAATGGTTTTGCGTTCACATTCTGGTACACCGGACAAATTGGAGTGTTGAAAGTGGTGGCTTCAATGGCAGCTGCCAGCTCAACACGTGCAGGTTCCATAAGAGGTGAGTGGAAAGCTCCGCCTACCTTAAGCGGGAGAGCCCGTTTGGCTCCTGCTTCCTTCAACTTTTCGCAGGCAATGTCAATTCCCTTGAAGGATCCGGATATTACCAGCTGGCCAGGGCTGTTATAATTTGCGGGTACAACTACTTCTTCAATTCCGGCAAGTACTTCTTCCACTTTGCTGTCATCCAGTCCAAGGATCGCAGCCATGGTTGATGGCTCGGCTTCGCAGGCTTTCTGCATGGCCATGGCACGGGCATAAACCAGGCGGAGGCCATCCTCAAAAGTCAGGGCTTTGTTGGCAACCAGTGCTGAGAACTCACCCAACGAATGACCGGCAACCATTTCCGGTTTGAAATTATCGCCCAGTGTAGCAGCAAGAATTACAGAATGCAGGAAGATGGCAGGTTGTGTGACACGGGTTTGACGAAGGTCTTCATCAGTCCCGGCAAACATCAGGTCAGTAATGCGAAAACCAAGGATATTATTGGCTTTTTCGAACATTTCTTTAGCAACGGGATATTGATCATACAGATCTTTTCCCATACCAACAAATTGGGCTCCCTGTCCGGGGAATACATATGCTTTCATAAATTGGGATTACTTAATTTGGCGGCAAAAATACAAATTCCGTTGGGATATCAGCACCGAAGGTTATGGAACAAAAAAGGCCGGAAAGCCCGGCCTGATCTGAATTTATTATTAAAACTAGTTCCTTTTACCCATAAAACGAAGGAGGAAAAGGAAAAGGTTAATGAAGTCAAGGTATAGCGAGAGAGCACCCATAATTGCGTATTTGCGGGTTGATTCTTCACCGGCAACCATTTCTGAGCCCATTCTTTTCAGTTTTTGAACATCATAGGCAGTAAGGCCTGTAAAGATAAGCACGCCAATGAAACTGATGAGGTACTGCATGGATTCGCTTTTCAGGAAAAAGTTGACCAATGAGGCTATGATAATTCCGAAAAGAGCCATCATCAGAATGCTACCGAAACGGGTAAGATCCGTCTTCGTGGTATAGCCTGCAATAGCCATAACACCAAAGGTTAAAGACGTTACACCAAAAGTTGTAGCAATCGATCCCATTGAATAGGCAAGGAAAATAAAACTCAGGCTAAGGCCAACGAGAACGGCATAAACGAGGAAAAGCATGGTAAGAGAGCCCGCACTTAACTTCTGGAACCTGAATGACATCAGGAGGACGAATCCAAGGGGAGCAAACATTACGATCCATCCAAACATGGACAAACCGGTCGGGGTAACCAATAACCTAAGGAAAGAAGGTGTGATGGAAACCATGTATGCAGTGGCTGCTGTAATAGCCAGAGCAATGAACATCCATGAAAAAACACCGGTAATGAAAGTACGAACTGAACTTTCATCCTTAACAGTGTAGGTTGGCAGGGTGTTATATTGATCTTCGTTGAACATATAAATTGTTTTTGGTTTTCGGATGCAAAAATACAATGATTCCGGTTACCTCTGATGCTAAGAATTGTTAATGCAGCCTTGAACCTATCAGGTGGATGAATTCGGCACGTGTTTTATCCACGAGGAAGGCTCCATTGAAGTCGGAAGTAGTGGTAACTGAGTTCTGTTTCTGGATGCCTCTCATGCTCATGCACATATGCTGGGCTTCAATAACTACGGCTACTCCCAGGGGTTTCAGTGTATTATGGATGCACTCCTTGATCTGGGTGGTCAGGCGCTCCTGAACCTGCAGGCGCCTGGCAAAGGCATCCACGACTCTTGGCAGTTTGCTTAATCCAACGATGTAACCATTTGGAATATAAGCAACGTGTGCTTTGCCAAAGAAGGGGATCATATGGTGCTCGCACATTGAATACAGTTCAATATCCTTAACAATGACCATCTGTTTGTAATCTTCCTTGAACATTGCAGATCGAAGAATTTCTTCTGGTTCCAGGTCATAGCCGTGGGTAAGGAATTGCATGGCTTTTGCAACACGTTCAGGGGTTTTAAGCAAGCCTTCCCTTGTAGGATCTTCCCCGATCAGTTTCAGGATTTCAGAATAATGCACTGCCAGTTCCTTAATGGTCCCGGCATTGTATAGGTCCCGCTTTTCATATCCATCCTGTTGAGGATAATCGTCCATCATATTTTCTACAATCATATCTTTTACTATCTCACTACTCATGGGGTGAAGGTGTTATTGTCTGTTGTTAGTTATTGGTAATTGATGATTAGTTATTGGTAATTGGTGATTGGTTATTGGTTATTGGTTATTGGTTATTGGTGATTAGTTACTGGTAATTAGTTAGTTCCGGTTAAGGAGGATTGCATTTTCTTGTATTACAAGGCTCTTCGCCCTTTGCCCTACGCGCTGCACCCTAAGCCCTTTGCGCTAAGCATTCAGCGCTGCGCATTACCATAGTATTCAACATAGTTATTCTCAGTTTCATAAAGCTTGACACAATGAAGTTCAGCGCCAAGCTTCCTGACTTCTTCTTCAAGTTCATTCCATATCCCGATTGAAATATTTTCGGTTGATGCCAGCCGGCCTGCCATGAAGTCAACTTCCAGGTTGATATTCCGGTGATCCAACTTTTCTATGATACGGTCATTTATCAATGCGCTAAGCACTTTCAGATCGACCAGGAACCCGGTTTCAGGATTAACTTCTCCCTTTACAGTAACAAATAATTCATAGTTATGCCCATGCCAAAGAGGATTGGAACATTTCCCGAAAACCTGCAGGTTCTGTTCATCGCTGTATTCAATTCTGAATAAACGATGTGCTGCATTAAATCTTTCCCGACGTGTTATGAATATCATATTGGCTGATGTTTTCTATTAGCTCAAGGCTTACGAATAATTAACCATGTAAAGCTATAAATGTTTAACAAATAGTTCGATTTCTTTAACAAAACATACAGGATATTTTTATTAATAATACAGGGGTGCCAATCATACTCCAGTTATTTCTGCTTGTTGATCTTCAACAGCCAGAAAACCTCAAAAATGGTATAAACCAGGTAAAGTACGCAGGTAGTTACTACAAAACGGAATGCGTCTTCTTTTCGGAAATAAAGGTAAATAGTGATAACAATTAGCAGGAGTAACAACTTGAAAGCACTGGCAGCCATGAAATAATTGGCAAAAAGGCTGAATTTCTTCTCACTGGCTTTTAAAAGTATATTAAAGAGGGTGAAAGTTGTTAATATAAATAGGAGGATCAGCCAGGGCAGGGCAGGCGTGGTGGTAGTTGGAAGCAAGAAATGTTGTGATAGCCCGGCTATGGATACAAGAGTTGAAACGATTGCCAGGTTCCTGATAAAGCGGACTTGAAGTTCATTCATGACATGATGAGTCTATCTGATAAGATCCTTTATTGCAGAATATATGGCTGCAGCTACTGATAATATTGATAAAATCAGTGTAAATACCGGGAATGAAAGGTTAAGCCATTGATCAAGTTTAACACCTGCAAAAATTCCTATCCCGATGATCGCAAACATCTGGAATGCCAGGTTAGTATACCGGGCATAGCCTTCAAGAGGTTTACGTGCTTTATCAGGCTGTGACGGTTTCTGCTTTATAGACGGATTTTTCATTGACCACTTCCTGGTTTCCCATAGTGCAGGCACCAGTGAATACAGCTCCCGGTTCAATGGCTAGTTTGTTGGTGATGATATCCCCACTGACTATTGCACTGGCTTTCAGGCTTAGAAGCTCATACACTTTAAGATGCGCTTTCACTTCCCCGGAGATATCTGCATTTTGGCAGATAATTTCACCTTCTACTTTTCCAGTGGTTCCCACCACCACTTTTCCCGTTGATTTGATGGTGCCTTTCAGAAAGCCATCAATACGGAAATCTCCGTTCGAATTAATATCCCCGGTAATTTCAGTTCCACTTCCGATGATGTTTACAGAAGGAGTTTCAGCTATTGGAATTTTTGACATGCTGAGCGTATTTACTAATTCATCATTAGCAAATATACGGCATTATTTGAGATAATACCTATTGAAGAAGTTCACATAACCGTTATATTTCTTCTCACGGTAGAAGACCGGATAATTCTCCATCGAGATCACAAAATGCTTATAATCACCCTCGCGCATTGCCGCCATTACATAATTATCGATCTTAACCGTCTTGTAAAAGTTCATGGCCGATAGGCTGTTCCTGAAACTGCTTACAGTGATCATTTGCCAGCCTCCTTCCAGGACAATGGCATTCACATTCAGGTTGTCGTTATTGAAATTTTTGCTGATGAAGTCCGATAACCGGTTCTTGATTGCTGTAACGTTAACATTGTTCTCATTCACCATTAATATGTAAAAATGAGTTAGTGATGGGTTAACCTTGTATATGGTTGGAACAATCGTATCTCCATCATTGGATGTAATATTAGCAACAGGGGCAAGTTTGGCCGTTGAATCTGCCGCTACTGGAGTATTGCCGGAAACGTTACCTGCCGGGCTTGCAGGAATTCCTTTACCGTACTTGGTGATTAAATCCTGTGCAAGAGGTGTGACAGAACTTGACGGATAGGTTTTCACTATCTTGTTGAGCATCACAACCATCGTGTCTGCATTTTGCAATTTTCCAAGGGATAATGCTCTCAGGTATTCAAACTTGGGAAGCAGATCTTTGTCCTTAAAGGTTGAAAGAGCTTCATCACTGTATAGAAGTACCATCCTGAACTGCCCTTTGGTATAAGCCTGGTATGTTTCTTCATAAAGACTCTTTACCCTGTTCTTTTTAGCCAGCACTTCCTTGTTATAATCTGGATTCTGTATGATAAGTGCATAATCACTATCTGAGTAGCCGGCCATGATTTTATCCTTATATTTTGTTGCCAGTTCTTCTTCCGGAATCTCCTTGCCCATCAGGTAAAGCTGGTAATAAACCTTAAGGGCTTCTTTTGTTTGAGGGAACCTGGAGAGCAGTTCTTCAAAGGACTTAATGGACTTAATCATGTCCTCGAGGCCGTCCTTGTAAATATAACCCAGGTTCAGCAGGGCTTCTTCAATCTTTACGTTGGATGCATTTATAGCTTCAGCAGAACGAGGGATTTGTTGTAAATAACTTTTTGGATCCTTTGGATCGATGGTTCCTGCCTCTTTCGATTTCCCTCCGGCTGTTGTGTCAGCAGGATTGCTGGATGTTGAATCAGCTTCGTCATTAGTAAATGAGGCTACTGCTTTCTTGTTTGAAAGCCTCCAGTTGTCTTCCAGCTTACGTCTGCCCCATTTTCGCATAAACTCACTATAGCCGTAGCTTACTGCCGAGGGATTGCTAAAATACCATCCGTTGCTGCTGTTATCCAATGGACGGTTACCAGAGTTCTGGTTCGTCATCGAATTATTCATCGACATCGCAATGTCCATCTGTTGCTGCTGTTCTTCTTCAAGACGTTGTTGCTCTTTTTTGTTGTATTCATCAACAAGTTTTTGGATTAGTGCTGTAAGCTGGGCTTCAGGCAACCTGCCAAGCTTCTGCATACTGTCTTCATGCTGAACCACAGCAAGGTTGGTGACGAGGTCAGTCAAAATCAAAGTACGCTTATTGATATCTTCATAATTCGGATAGTCAACAGGCAAGGCTTGTATGGTTGTATCGTAATAGGCCCTGGCATCTTCATACATCTGCCTTGCAAAACACATTTCAGCAAGTTTGAGTGAAGAAGTGGTTTTTTGGAAGTCATTGTTCACGCTGGTTCCCACTGAAAGCCTCAGGTAATGCATGGCAAGGGTGTCGTTATGCCCAACCTGGGCTAGCTCAGCTAGCGCGTAATATACCTGGTCAAGGTAATCTTTGTTTTTATTCTCCCTGGCCATTTTACGAAGCTGCTTTTCAAGCTCGCTCTTGTTGCCGGTCCTGATATCAAAGGCTTTTGCCATATTGATACGGGCATTGAAAGCCATTTCATAATTTGAAGGCCCTTTGAGCACCTTGGTATAGTACTCAGTAGCTTTGGCAAGGTTCTTTTCCTGTTGGCTGATCTGAGCCAGAATATAGTACACCCGCATTTTGAGTTTTCGGCTGGAAGTCATCGTCAGTCCCTGTTGCAGGTAAGTCTTGGCTGCGGAAAGGTTATTATTGATGATAAAATAATCGGCGTAGACATAAGGAATCTCACGCCTGACAGAGAATGGGACCCGATGCTTGTTCATGGTTGTTTCAAACTCATCCAGAGCTGATTGAACCTCATCAAACCTTTTCTGCTGCAAACTTGTCCGGATCATCCACAGCATAGCCTGGTAGCTTGTGTTTTTTTCAGGGTACTGACGGATAATATAATCAAATGTTCTCCTGGCAGAAGTGTAATCCTGCTTGTAAAACTGGGCTTTCCCTATCAGCAGATAGCAATCATCAACCCAACGGTTATGTTCTACTTTGTCGAAAAACAGGGAATGGCGCTGTACGGCAAGTGAAGCTTTCTCTATTGCCCTGTCCATGGAGGAGTATATCTTCCTGGAATCGTCAGCTGATCCGAAATTATGCACAAGCAGGATCTTGTTGTAATTATCCCGCATATTCTTGTCAAGATCGATCAGTCCATTCTTGAAGCTTTCATTTCCGTTCCAGAAAATGTTGTAATGGGTGGTAAGATTATGGTAAACTCTCCTGGTAAATGTGTTTTTCTTGGTTGAACAGGAGTTAAGCATTACACTGGTTCCCAGTATAACCAAGGCAAACAGGAAATTGGTAAATATGCGTAGTTTCAAAGGCGGGATGGATTAAACCTGATACATTTGGTAATTCTTAATTCGAGGGCAAATGCCTTATATGCTTTGATCAAAATGAATATGCCCCGGATTACTTCCTATTAACTCCAATACTGCAAAAATATTTTATTTTTTTCAATGAGCAGCCATATGTCTGTCGGTCATTCAGTAGTTTATAGCTTTTATTCCATGGAATGCAGGATTGTAACGCTTTTTCTTACCCCGGAATCGTTAAATAATGCTAAATGATCCATATTACCGGATGGCCTTATCGTAGCATTCCGGTTGATTTTTCAGATATTTGCACAAACATAGGTTTCGCCGATCTCCAAAAACATGAGCCGATTCCGGATTGAAGGACAAAAAATCTGGCAACTTTTGCTGCGTAGGATAAGGGATAAGTATCGTCTCGTGATCCTGGATGAGGAGACATTCGAGGAGAGGCTTTCTTTCAGGCTTTCCCGTCTGAATGTCTTCGTAGTTATTGGTTTGCTCTCCATAATCCTGGTATTGATCACTACGTATATTATTGCGTTTACACCACTCAAGGAGTATATCCCCGGTTATACGGATGTTACTATGCAGCGACGCATCTATGAACTGCAGCTCAGGTCGGACAGCGTTGAGCGTGCTTTGAAAGCGAATGAGGGATATCTTAAAAATTTGCGAAAGATATTAGGTGGAGAGGATCTTTCCGATAAGCGGGACCTGGCGGTGGATACGGCAAATGTTAAGAAATACAAGAGTATTGCAGATAAAAAATCTCCTGAAGATTCCATAATGCGGGCTGATTATGAAAATAGGAGTAAATACAATCTTTTCAAGGCTTCTGATGCCGTTTCCGGTCAAACAGCCATGGTAAGGAACCTTTTCTTCTACTCCCCTCTGAAAGGTGTTATAACCAGCCAGTTTGATCCACAGCAGGCTCATTACGGTGTTGATGTAGTTGCAGCAAAAAATGAAGCTGTTAAGGCAATACAGGATGGCACAGTCATATTCTCGGGTTGGACAGTTGAATCCGGTTATGTAATCACATTGCAACATCCAGGCAATGTTATTTCCGTATATAAACATAATTCCACCCTGCTAAAGAAAGTTGGAAGCATAGTAAGGGCAGGCGAAAGTATAGCTATCATTGGGGAATCTGGTGAGCTGAGTACAGGCCCGCATCTCCACCTTGAGATTTGGATAAATGGTAACCCCGTGAACCCGAAGGACTATATTATGTTCTAGAGGAGAGATAGGGGAAAAGGGGACAAGGAGTGAGTCGCCCAATAGTCAAACAATAGTCATTCATTGGTCACTCAATTGTTAATTGAAAGGAAAGCATTAAACCGGGAGCAAGGTTCTATGTAATTAATAAAGATATTCAATCCAAAACCAATAACGTATTACCGGTAACCTATAACCTATAACTAATCACCTGCACCCTGAAACGAAGAATAGCCATACTTGGATCTACAGGCTCCATTGGAACACAGGCGCTGGAAGTCATTCGCGACCATCCCCGTGAACTGGATGTCGAAGTGCTTACTGCACATTCCAATGCCCCCCTTCTTATCAGGCAGGCCCTGGAATTCAAGCCCAATGTTGTGGTTATTGCTAAGGAGAGCATGTACGAAAAGGTACATGAAGCCCTGGATCCTTTTGACATCAAAGTATATGCTGGAGAAGAGTCCATTTCGCAGGTTGTTGCAATGGATACAATCGACATGGTGCTTGTAGCCCTGGTAGGATTTTCGGGACTGAAGCCGACCATTGAAGCCATCAAGGCACAAAAACCCATTGCTCTTGCAAATAAGGAGACATTGGTGGTAGCAGGTGAACTCGTCACCCGTCTTGCTAAGGAGAAAGGTGTTAACATTTACCCAGTTGACTCTGAGCATTCGGCGATCTTTCAATGCCTTGCCGGGGAATTCCATAACCCGGTCGAAAAAGTTATCCTCACCGCCTCCGGCGGGCCATTTAGGGGAATGGACCGCAAAGCATTGGAAAAAGTAAGCAAGGACCAGGCCCTTAATCATCCAAACTGGAAAATGGGCTGTAAGGTCACTATTGACTCTGCTTCTATGATGAACAAAGGTCTTGAGGTTATTGAAGCCTGCTGGCTATTTGGGCTCAAACCTGAACAGGTTGATGTGATCATTCATCCGCAGAGTATTATTCACTCCCTTGTGCAGTTTACTGACGGAGCGATGAAAGCCCAAATGGGGCTGCCTGACATGCGCCTTCCCATTCAATATGCTCTTGGATATCCACAGCGGATGAAATCTTCATTTCCGCGGTTTAACTTCCTGGATTATCCCCAACTGACTTTCCAGGCTCCGGACCATGAAGCTTTCCCCTGCCTGGATCTTGCCTACAGCGCAATGAAAAAGGGTGGAAATATGCCTTGTGTGATGAATGCGGCGGATGAAATTGCAGTGCATGCTTTCCTTCGTGAAGAGATCAGTTTCCTCCAGATCCCTGAACTCATTGAACAATGCATGAACACTTCAGGTTTCATTCAAGCTCCAGGCTTTGACGAGTTTATGCTGACGGACCAGGAAACCAGGATGCTGGCAAATGAGGTATTGCGTAAAATGAAACGATGATCGTCTTACCTTTGCAGGGAGAGGCAGTGGTCACACAATAGTCAAACAATGGTCAAACAATGGTCAAACAATGGTCAAACAATGGTCAAACAATGGTCATTTCCGTCGGCTGACGGATCATTCAATTGGCGTAGGGCATAGCGCTTAGAGGGGGTAATAAGGAGATAAAAGCTTTGCATCTTTGCGCCTTTGCGAGAGAAAGAATAGTCAGACAAGAACGAACAAACAATAACCAATAACTCATAACACATTATCCTTCAACATATATATGGTCATATTAATAAAAGCTGCACAACTACTCCTGAGTCTGTCGATCCTTGTGATCTTTCATGAATTCGGACATTATATTGCCGCCAAGATTTTCAAAACACGTGTAGAGAAGTTTTACCTCTTTTTCGATCCCTGGTTCTCACTCTTTAAATTCAAAAAAGGCGAGACTGAATATGGAGTGGGCTGGCTTCCTCTTGGTGGATATGTCAAGATATCCGGGATGATTGATGAGTCCATGGACAAGGAAGCCATGAAACTTCCGCCTCAGCCATGGGAATTTCGTTCGAAACCAGCATGGCAGAGACTGATCATTATGCTTGGTGGTGTTACGGTTAACATTCTTCTGGCTATCGGGATTTATATTATCACCCTGGCAGCATGGGGAGATGAATATCTTCCCACCAGCGAAGTAAGATTCGGGATTACCGTTGATTCAGTTGGTCAGCAACTTGGATTGAAGAACGGGGACAAGATTTTGAGTGTCGACAACCAGGTGGTTGAAGATTTTACAAAGATTCCGGGCAGGATCATCCTTGAAAATGCCAAAACTATCCAGATTGAACGCGAAGGACAGAAGATGGAAGTCAATGTCCCAATGGGTTTTATTTCAAAACTTATCAAGCACCAGTCTGCTGATTTCATCAATGTGAGGATACCTTTCGAAGTTGCTGAATTCTCCAAAAGTTCACTGGCTCCGGCTGCAGGTATGAAGATTGGGGATAAAATCATAGGGCTTAATGAGTTATCTACACCCTGGTTTGATCAATTCAAATCGGAGTTGGGAAAGATGAAGAACAAGGAAGTGACAGTGGTTGCCCTTCGCGGAGTTGATACTGTAAGAATGAAGGTAAAAGTTCCATCCACCGGTATTCTTGGTATTGCTCCCCAATTGCCAATAAAATACTTTTCTTTTAAAGAGAGGCATTATAATATCCTCCAGGCAATCCCTGCAGGCGTATCAAAAGCCTATGCCGGTGTGGGGAATTACCTGAAACAACTTAAACTCATCTTCTCACCTGAGGTCAAAGCCTACGAATCAGTGGGTGGTTTTATTACTATTGGAAAGATATTCCCTTCCACCTGGGATTGGGGTGCTTTCTGGGGATTAACGGCCTTCCTGAGCATTATGCTTGCTATCCTTAACGTTTTGCCTATCCCTGCCCTGGATGGAGGCCACGTGCTCTTCCTGCTCTTTGAGATTGTTACAGGCCGGAAGCCAAGCGATAAATTCCTCGAATATGCCCAGATCGTTGGTATGGTTCTCCTTTTTGGCTTACTGATATTCGCCAACGGGAATGATATTATCAAGTTATTCAGGCATTGATGGCTGCAATTGTAATCTCAGCAAATAATTACTGAGGTTCACAAAAACAGTTAGCCATAAGTTTGTTCTTTAGTAGAAGCTCCGATTTATTCGAAGATCACTTCCTTTGCTTTTATCAGCATTCCCGGGGATCTAAATTCAAGGACATCGCCTTTCCTATTGTAGCTCAGTACCAGGTCCCCGGGGTTTTCATAAATAATATCCAACGGTAATGCACCTGTCGCAGGATTGGTGATGTTAATCTGTTTACCCAGTATTTGTTTTTTTACCTCTTCACCTTCAACAGCAAAAGAATACATTATCTGGTGAGCGAAATTATTCCCATAGTTAATGAAGTAATAGGGTGTTCCAGTTTCAGGTACTTTGATAATGAGTCCTTTCTGCGTTGCCATTGTTTCGGTTGTTGTTTCACCAACAGGGGCCAGAACCAGGAATTGAGCCTTGTCTTCTGTTTTACCGGGTTCTGAATTGAACCTTACATGCGCGATCTGTGATGAATCGATCCTGATGGTGGTAACATAAGTCCTGCCGTTCTGGGCTTTGGAGCGAATTGTGTATTCCTTGCCCAGTTGATAATTGAACTGGCAAATTGCATTTTGAAATAACAGTATAATTGCGAAACCGGTCGCAAACACTCTGATTTTTTTCATAATAAATAGTTTTTAAGGTGAAAATTATGGATCTATTATAAACCAGGGATTTCCAGATAACTTTCTCAATAAATAAAGCCGTGTAATATATCAGGGAGTATTTTGAGTGCCAGGATTCAGATTGATAACGGATAAACCCGGCTGGTATTTCAAATGAACCGATCAAAATTCCTTCATGCTGCAATTGCTCACATTGATTAAATATTTCTGATTCCAATAAGAAATAATACTGCATGAAATGAAATATTAATACTTCTCAGGTATTCAGAGTTCAATCATTGTCAGGGATTTACTTGTGTAGATTGCTCAAAGGCAACCAGGTAAGTTATAGAATTTTATATGCTTATTCTTTTAACATCCATACTTCCTGTGAAATGAAGTTGATCATGAAGACATACCTGCAGATGAGATCATAGTTTAGTGCTCCATCATAGATCAGGTCATTGGCTGCTGCCTGCACATTGAGATCTTCGTTCCCGATATGAAACGGTATGGTGGAAAGTCTGTTGCGGAGGCTGTCCACCCCGGATTCCAGTTTCCATTCACGTGCTGTTGAATGCGAAAGCAGTAAATCGTCCAGGTTCCCGCTATCAAAGAGAAACCAATATGCATGATGTTGCCTGGGTATACTGATCAGTACATCCAATTCATTTGCCGTAATGCCACTAGCAAAACGGCTTCTCAGCAGTGTTTGGTTCATTTGCTTTTTGCGATAGGATAAGGGCGTCTCAACGATGAGCCGGCTATGTGACAAATCAATGGTAAGGATCTTGTTCCGGAAAGAGTTAAGCGAGATAATACCGTATAATTCAGGTACATCCGTAGGCAGCACGCTCATGATATCCCAAACGCAGGCATCCTGGTTAAAAAGCAGGGTATGGCCCAATTGCAGGGTAATGCTGTCAGTCTTTTGGAAGCGTATTTTTTCGCCTGACATCCGGTAGCCGGTGCCATCTCCGAATATCTCCCTCCCGGAATTCCTTATGAGTGATGGGGCGATAAAAGTTGCTCCACCGCCTGAATCGAAGAGAAAATTGTATTTCTTGCCGTCGATTGTTACTTCAACAGTTTTAAGGTTGCCAAGGTATTTAGAAAGTGCAATTGTATCCTGCGAATATCCGTGGAGGCAGATGAATAACAGCAATGCAGGAATGCTGATAATTAATTTCATGCGAATTTTATTTAGAATTGATTATAGCAGGTTAAAAGAACGGAGATAAAAATAATTAACTTTTTAAGGAGCATATGGAATATTAAACATCCTTATTCAAATTAGAGTCTTTTGAAAGTGCGTACTGAAATGATGGCTGAAATTTCTTCGGAAAATTTATCGTATGTCAGATCCCTGGAATAAATAGAAATTAATTCCTGTATTTGATTCATTTCAAATGCTCTGCCATAAATACCCTTAACGGATACGGGATATCCTTTTCATGTTTTATCTGGTGGTTTCGCGTATAAACGATGAATTCCAACTGTTGTTTTTCCATTATTTTGGCCAGTATGAGCGCATGGCGGCGGTGATGCTGGATATAGTTGTAATTAATCGGCAACCTTTGTTTCTGCAGATTCATAACATATACAGGAGGATCATCAGGGCTGATCATATCCAGCATATCCAGTTCATGGGTCACTCTCTTTCTGACAGGTTCAAAACCCTTATAATCCTGATATCCGTAGAAATTTGCAATGGCAGGGTAGAACTGCTTTTTTTTCAGGTTTACCACCATGCGTAGGCCCGGGATATAATCCATCCATCGGAAAAGATCATAAGTGGCCTGGGTTGCAATTGCCCCGGCACAACGTAATCGAGTGGATTCGCCATACAAAGATGTATCATTGATCCTTGCGAAATCATCATGAAAGGCAAGGTAGAGGCTCGAACCGGCGCCCGCTGATGTTCCATAACATCCAACCAGTTCCTTGTCAATATTGTATCTTTTGGAATTATGCTTTATATACTGGATGGCTTTCCGGATATCCTGCAGGCAAACATTCACTCCTGCTGAATCATCAGGCTTAAAGAAACGGTAATTAATAGTTGCAAAAGCAATTTTATGATCCAGGAAATAGGCTATGTCTTTATTTCTCCAGCCATAGGGTTCATTTTTCTGGCCCATTGCAAATCCGCCGCCATGAATATAAATTACCAGTGGAGTAGGATGATCTGAGGCCGGTAAAATGATGTCAAAAGAATTATTTTCAATCTCCATATTTTTCATTTTCATGAAGAACACCATGAAGGATCCCTGATGGGCCATTCTCCTGGGCTACCAGCTTTACAAACGGGATACAAAGAAGTATCAGCAGAATTATTCCCGGGGAAAGAGACCTTGTTGATCTGAGGGTTCCGGGATTCATATTGACTTTAGTGATTTTCATATTCAGGAAAATTCGATCAATAATTGCAGTGAATTTTAAATTGCCTGGTTCTTTTAACTGAATTTTTGTAAAGATAAAAGATCAGTTTTACCTGATCAAAAAACTTGATTATGGAAATAACCATATTCCGGGATAATCTTTTGAATTAGTTAGTTATTCAAACTTCAATATCAAAATTTCAAGGATTTCCCAAATTCACCAGGTTTAGGAAGAATCCTGGGCCCTGTTATCGCTTCCTGACCTAAGGGCAATTTGTTTGACAGAAACAATTGATAATCTTCAGGCCGAAAAGATTCAGAAATAAAAAAATGAGAAGTAATTTCAAAATAATTTTATGCTTTTTATCTCGGTTATTATACTTATTCTTGGTGAAAACCAGAAGAAATATTCCAATTGTTCTAATTTATTAGATTTTTAGAAAGTTGATATACAGCACAATGGCAAGGAGCCTGCTTGATTGATTGTTAAATATGCATGTTATTTAAATTTTTAACATAATAAATTTGGAAGAGTGTTTTTAAAAGATATAATTTTGATCAAAAATTTCCTCGTATGCGCTCGGCCCTAACTAAGAAAGTTTCCCTCTTCTACCTGATCCTTTTTGCCACTTTTTGCAGTGTCGTTTCCGTACTAATTACCGAAAGAGTTTTAGGCAAATCTTCTTATGAGAGGGTGTCTCCTGATCCAAACCAGTCCAATAATTGTGGGTTTTATATAAAGCGATTGGATAGCGATAGTTTGGTAAAGCCTATATTGTTTGTAGAAAACGGTTGTGAGGCTGAAAATCTTCAAATTCTAAAAAGCGATATCAGCAATATTATTTCCGCCCACACAGCTGATGGCACATTAACTTCTTCTTCAGTTTATCTCAGGAGTTTCCTGAACTCCGACTGGATTTGTATTAATGATTCTGAGTCATACCTGCCAGGTTCCCTGTTAAAAGTTCCTATCCTGGTTACCTACTTGAAAATGAATGAAAACAATCCTGGTTTCCTGGATCGAAAAATAACTTACAGTCACCTGTATAAGACTGACACCAAAGCCAACATTCTTTCTAAATCCATCAGGTTTGGGCAGCAATATTCCATCAGGGAATTATTGAGGTATATGATCGAATTTTCTGATAATAATGCTACCTATATGCTGAATGAAAACATCGATTCCAAAGTCTTCAGGAAAGTGTTTTCAGACCTTGGCCTTGCAGCCCCGGATACCAAAACAAGTGTATATCCCATAAATGCTGCTGATTATTCCAAGTTTATGCGTGCTTTGTTCAATGCAAGTTACCTTGGCATGGAAGAATCAGAATTTGCAATTGAACTGTTATCAAAAAGCGATTTTAAAGGTGGCATTTTACAGGGTGTTCCTTCTGGTTTAAGGGTTGCTCATAAGTTTGGTGAGGCGGGCAACATTCAGGATCAGCAATTGCACGAATCAGCAATCGTTTACCTGAAAGGTGCTCCTTACGTACTGACCATCATGACCAAGGGTAAAGATCTTGCCAGGCAGGGTAAGGTTCTTGGCGAAATTTCCGCCAGGGTCTACCAGGCGCTTTCAGCAAAAGCCAAATCTTAACGGCCGATAATCTCTTTTTCTTTTAAGTTTTGCCAGGAGTATTTTCAGGGAATTAATTATTGGATTATTCAATAACTACTTCATTGTAAGCTTTGCTGTTTCATTTTCTTATTTATTAAGACAATTTACTTTTAATCCGAATCCCATTTCCCGGTTTCAATGGCAATGTCGATGAGAGCCTTTCCTGGGGCCGTCATAAAGCCTTCATTGATCATTTTTGCAGCTCTTTCCTTATTTCGTATTCCCCATTTGCTTCTGGGATTTCGGGGCGTAAATTTCAGGTAACAACTTTCATGGTCACGTTTCACTGCTTTACTGTCAACCCAGCCAAAGCAAAGCGCATGTTCAATTGCATCATGCCAGTGAACGGAATGTACCTTACTCGTTTTGTGATAGATAATAAGCCATGCGGATTTTTCAGTTTGCCCGTTTTCAGCTAGCCATTTCCGCCATTCTGCTATAGAAGAGGCATATAGAGCTTGATGGTTGTCAGGATTGTTTAAGATTCGCTTCGTGGTATTCATTTTGCGATCATTGGATAGAAGGCCTGCTATTGAAATGTATCAGCTAAAAAGAATTAAATTCTTACTTTTCAAATTCATGGTAGATATTGATAATTATTTAAAAGAAAAATCCGTGAATTAATTTGAATTTATTTAATAGTTATTCCGGGTTTAGATTGATTAAATTACAGTTCATTTTTTAGGTAAAATCAAATATTGGAAAGGATTATGTGATTTGGTTAAAGTCCTGAATCCTATTGCTTATAGAGATGAAAAAACATCAAAGGAAATAAAAAAATGGTTAAATTAATTTCGTGAATTTATACGACCTGCTGTTTTAGCATAACTGACGATATATATTAATTCAGCATCCTGCCTGTTCCTGATTTCAATGCTTGTGAAAGTTATGCCCTTTCCCTCCGGATAAGATTGCATTCCGGTAAAAGGTGTCGGTGTTAAATTTGAACAGGCTGGTCCAGGTATAGCCATATGCAGATTTACCGTCAACCGTTACTCTGAAATCCCTGATGTTGTAAACATTGTCACACCACATAAGCGTAGTTGCATTATCATAATCGAGCAGCTGAAGAAAATCTTCATCACAGTAGAAAACATGCTTCTCGTGTCCGATACGGTAGGCAAAATCAGCACTTCCTTCAAAACGGCAATCCAGGTATGACACCCGGCTGTGCGACTGATCGTCCAGCCCCATGATACATTGATCGTATATCTGGCCAAAAAATACATCAGCATTCACTTTGGAGGGGGCAAGGAAAATGAGGCTTGTAGATGTGAAGGGTTCAAATGTGGTGTATGCTTGTGTGGTAGCATCCAGTATACCGATAATCCTGGAAGCATATTGCTGTTGCATCAGTATCCTGTTGTGGTCGTACGCAAGGTAAACCTGGCCATAGTCGTCGCCGGATGCATGGTGGGGATGATAATAGATAGAATCCTCCAGAGCAGAATTAATCATGCACCAGTCGTGGCCGGCATACTTTGAAGTAAGAATCAAAACCCCTAATCCATTTGAAGCGAAGCAAAGACTATAGGGGCAATTCGAGATAACAACATCGGGCGGATTGTCCTTGATTTTGATCGATTTGATCAATTCCCCGTTAAGTGTGCTGTGAACATAAAGATGATTGTCATAGTAATAATTGGATGGATCGGAGGAAGAGATGTATAGCAGGTTGTTATATGAGTTATAAGTAATCATGTTCGGCGGGTAAGGCAGATCAGTGGAGGAAATAATTTCAAGGCTGTCGGCCGATATATGAAAGAGTTTATTCGGATTCCTCGTGACCAGCCAGATGCTTTTTTCATCCGGGCTTAGTATGGAATTCGAAAGGGAACCCGGGAAGTCAAGCTTATGGTCATAAAAGTTAGCGACAATATCCATGGAGAATTCCAGCCCTTTTTCATCCTTCAGTTTCAGTGTTAATGGATATTGCATTCCAAGTCTTGCACAACCATAGGTGAATTCAAGCGCCTTGCCGAAATTCTGCAGGCTGTAATTGATATCCGGCTGGCATATATTATCGTTGTTGTTAATGCTTACAAGCGTTATTGCTTTGTTAAAACGCACCAGGACTGAATCCTTCATATCCAGTTCACCATTCCCGATGATCCCTGTGATGGATTCTATTACCAACCCGGAATATTGCCTGATTATGATCTTCCGGCTTAAGGACCCGGACCTTATTATAATCGAATCCTTCCTTGAAACCCTGGATTCATTTTTTGAACATATAACTGAAAATGTTGCATTCCCTGATCCAACCGAATCTGTGCAGTAATACCAGCTACTGCGGCAATGCTCAATCATCCAGTCGGAATTCGAGACAATACTCAAAACCAGGCTTTCTCCCAGTGCTGAGAAATCGAAATCATTTGCTGAGACACCCAGAAGCGGATCCCCTGATTTCAATGTGAGGTTGAGGGTGCTTACTTCATTGCTCCTGACCTGGACTTTTTGAATAGTGGGTAAGTAATTTGATTTGGAAACATTTGCAATATACTCCCCGGGATTAACTTTTGAGAAAGTGAAGGTTCCGTCGTCATTGGTGAGCAGGGATGCATCACCAATCTGTACGGTTGCCCTTTCTATTCCATGGCCGTTTTCATTGGTGATTTTGCCTTTAAGACTACCCGGCGGGAGGGGTGTAGTGTCCTTTTTGCAATGATATAGTATGGATAAGAGCAATATACAACTAAAAACCAGGTATATTCTTTTCATCATTAATAGTAAAAAAGCCGTTTTACACTTTCTGAAGTAAATATCGTAAAATACTTTATTTCAAGGAGTATTTAAGGGTAAAATATGATGGATGATTGGGGGACTGGGGCGGCTGGCGGATGAAAATGAAAATAGATAAGGCAACAATAGAAAGGGAATATTCCGTTGATGGTTCGCAGGAATACTCCCAGTTTTGGCAGGCTTAAATATGGCATTGTCTTACCTGCAGCCTGAATAGCTCTTAGTTCACTATTATCTTCCGGGATTCCTTGTGATGGCCGTTCTCTAAGGTTAAGAAATAGACTCCGGCAGGTATAGGGCCCAAATTGATGAATGTTGGCAAGGACCGGTTAATCGCTACATTGTCCTGGTAGATCTTTTTCCCGAGGGTGTTATAAATGCTGACAGCGTAAGTTCCTTTTGAGGGGTTTGTCATGGAGATCCAGAACTTTCCGTCATTGGGCAGGGGGAAAACATTGATATCAGCCGGTAAAGAAGGATAAATGCCGGTCTTCAGGAGCAGGATATGGTTCGAGGTATCGGAAGAACAAGTGTTGAGTGTGATTATATCCCAATACTGACCTGATTTGCCTGCAACAAGGGTTTGTAAGCTGTCACCGGCAAGCAGCGTACCTTCAAAGTACCATTGATTTCCATAAGGGGCATTGCTGAAAAGTGTGTCCCCGCTGTTGCTGATCATTGGTGCAGGTGGAACCGGGTTTACAGTAATTGAAAAGTTTGGGGAAGCCATGCCATTTCCACAGGAATTGGTCCCATAAACCGCTAAATTCCCTGAAACAGCATTTGCTGCGAAGTTCAGTGTGATGCTTGTGCCTCCCCCGGAAGAAATCGTAGCATTAGGAGGCAGGATCCATGAGTAGTTGCTGGCATTTGCAACGGGGGATATAGAATAGGCCACATTCTCCCGCCCTGCACAAACCTTTGCAGTTCCGCTGATCGGTCCGGCCTGGGCAGGCAGAGGGTTAACCGTGACTGCAATGCTTGTTCTGGCACTGGCTTCGCAGGTGCTGTCCTGCACATAGTAGGTTGTATTGGTCAGCAGGACCGGAGTCAGGAAATTCGGCCCTGTCCCAAGCCAGTTGCCACCGCTTGCAGCATCGAACCAATCCAGCGTCCCCTGGCCACTGGCGCTGAGGGTGGTGGAATGGTTGGCACATATCGTTTGATTTGATGCGGCAGTAGTATTTGTTGGTGGGGAAGGCGGTATACAGCCAGGTTCAAATGCCCAGAAGTCATTTTCAAAGCTGTAATTGTTGCCGGTTCCGATATATCCAACGTCCCTAATGTTAAAACCAACTGCTGATCCCCTGTTGCCTCCGCCGAAATCTGCTTTTTGTGTCCAGGAATCGGAGTACGGATCATATTCCCAAAAGTCATTTAAATAACCTGAGCTGAAGTTGAAACCTGTACCCATGTATCCACGGGTTCCTAAACCAAAGCTGACTGCACCGGCCCGTGCTATCCCCCCGAAATTGGCTTTTTGTGTCCATGTATCAGTTGAGGGATCATATTCCCAGAAGTCATTTTTTAAATCGCCGTTATTGGCATACCCGGTTCCCAGGTATCCTTTGCCCCCGATGCTGAAGGCCGTGGCATTAATCCTGCCGATCCCCCCGAAATTGGCTTTCTGTGTCCATGTATTGGTTGAAGGATCATATTCCCAGAAGTCATTCGTAGAAGCAGCACCATAAGGATCCCCGGTTCCGATATATCCTTTGGTTCCTATGCTGAAGCCGGAGGCGTCACGTCTCAGGCCTGCTGCAAAATCTGCTTTTTGTGTCCAAGTATTGGCAACAGGATCATATTCCCAGAAATCGTCATAGTACGATGTATCGTCTGAACCAGTTCCCATATATCCTTTATTGCCGATGGCAAAACCTACTGCATTCACTCTCGCTGGCCCACCGAAGTTTGCCTTTTGGGTCCAGGCATTTGAAGTTGTATCATATTCCCAGAAATCATTAGGTAAACCTGAGCTGGTTGCCTGATTTCCCAGTCCGATATATCCCTTGCCACCAATGCTGAAGCCAGAGGCTCCATATCTTGAAAGGCCACCTACATTGGCTTTCTGAACCCAGGTATTGCCTGTTTCGGTGGCAGAACTGCTTTTTGAAGGATTAACGGTTACCGATTTCGTGCAATTTTTAATTGCGAGCCTGGCGGCTTTCCCGGCGGCCGTTTTATCCGGGAAGCCATTATTCCCCTGCATTCCCGGAACTATGGGCTGGTGGATTACCAATCGTTTGCCGATATAGATATCATAGCCCCAGCTATTATTCTCAGTTGGAAAGACTGAATATGAACAATTGGCTTTATGGGTGGTTCCGGCAGCTGTTTTGGCCGATGGTTGTGAATGGACCCTCTTGATTTGAGCATTCAAAGTCAGGGAAATGCTGATAATAAAAAGAAGAATTAAAAATTTCATAGCCGTTATTTTTACTTTGTACAAATACATAAAAATGATTGCATCCTGCCTGATGAAAGTTAGCATTCATCCGGGTAAAACTATTACTCAGGCGGCTTTTAATTATCGCTTGAAATTCAAAGCGGTACCTATATCAAGGAACTTATTCAAATATAGGGATTATTTGTTCAATTTGGTAATCAGACAAATTGATCCGCCAGCTAGCGGATGAAAATGAGCTAATGTGTTCACGCTTGCAGGAGGTACAAGGCAACTGTATGAATATTTTCCGTGTAGATCTGTCCGTCAGCCGACGGATCCGTGTCATCCGTGTTCTTTTTTTGGAAACGCTGATTAGCATCACTATACAGGAATCACCCTATATTTCCCGCAAAGCCGCAAAGCTTTCACTCCGCTTTCACCTACGCTCCGCCCTACGCCCTGAGCGCTATGCCCTACGCCCTGCGCCCTTTGCCCTATGCCTATTGTATGACCATCGAATGATCCGCCAGCTGGCGGAAATAACCATCGTATGACCATCGTATAACCATCGAATAACCATCGTCTGACCATCGTATGACCATCGAATAACCATCGAATGACCATCGTATGACCATCGTCTGACCATCGTATGACCATCGTCTGACCATCGTCTGACCATCGTATGACCATCGAATGATCCGCCAGCTGGCGGAAATGACCATCGTCTGACCATCGTCTGACCATCGAATAACCATCGAATGACCATCGTATGACCATCGTCTGACCACCGAATGACCATCGAATGACCACCGAATGACCATCGAATCACACATTCTATCCTCTCCTCAACCCCTGCTGTAATAAAAAAATCCGATAAGCATCGGATTGGAAACGGATGCGCAGAAAAAAAAATCCGATGCGCAGCGGTTTGAATATTAGCGGAGATGAGGCTTTCAGAAGGTGTTTTGACTTGCCGCTTATTTTTCCCGTTGAGGAATAAACAGGTGATGAGCCACTCATTTCCCAGTGGGTTGTTATTACTCTCCTGCTACTTTCAGGCTAAAAAATAATACGATCATCTGATATAAGATAATTATAGCAATGCCTGACCATAAGCCGACAGTATTCCATTTCCTGGCTTGATTTGATGCCCGCTTAGCCCCTTCAATGTCGCCGGCATAGATACGTGATTCTACTTTGGATGCATTAACAATTCCTGCTATTCCGAAAGGCATACAGCAGAATAAGGTAACCAGTATGGATTCAACCAGGTAGGATTTTGGCGGACCCTGTTTCCCGATCAAAGGTTTGGATGTATCGGCTATTTTATTCCCTTTATCGTCAAAATAGGCCAGGATTGTGAATTTATCCTCTCCATATTGTTTTTTCATTTCATTCCATCGGTTTACGGATACTGTTTCCGTTGCGCCGTTGGCATTGTTTTTAATTAGAATTTCGGAAAATTCTATGGTTTCCTTTGATAAAGGTGGTGCGGTGGTAAATAAGATATTAAGTTCCGGGAGAGCCCCTGCAGGCGTCCATTCTATAATTTCCGGGAACCAGACCAGGGTTTCCCTGCTGATCTCTTTTTCTTTCAGTTCTTCAATAGTGAAAGGCCCGAAGGTATCTTTCCCGTCAGAATAATGATATTTTTTCATTCTATACTTTTGAACCTGGCATACTACTATAAAATGGATTCCCCTGCAGCCTTAATAAGGGTGTTGCATTATTCGTTTTTCACGCTGGCCGGGTACATCCGGCTGACGGAATCAACGAATGATTTAGTGATATGATCCGTAAGCAAAAAACCGTCCCTGAGTTCTGCTGTTGGTTGCGAAAATGCATATGTCCTGCCTCCTAAATTCATTTTGAGCAGCACCGCATCCGATTTCATCAGCGGTTTGAGTTTGGACATTGCGGGTGGATTCAGTTTGATCCTGATCATTTTATTTGTGCCGGCGGCTTCCTTCAATAAGCCTTTTACACCAGTGGACTGAGAACTGTTTCCCTCCTCAATGCTGATGGCAGCCAGGTCTTTTTCCGTAAGGCTGACCCTTGTTTCGCCGGTTTTATGAGCTACCAGGCCGTATTCAGGATCAGGATGATCCATGATTGTCCATTCGTAGTGTGCAACGGCAGGCATAAGCGGGGAGGATTGCAGGAACCCGGCTACGGCCGCAGTATCGCCAGCAGCAGAGAACCCGATAATTGCCGAGTTGGCTGCATAGTAATTACCGTCTGTGTGCTGCTGTAAGTTTGGCCTCAACTTCATAAGCAGGTAATGGCCATGTATGGACCCCTTTGGGTTTCCCCCTGGCTGCAGGGTGTCAGCCCTGAACAGGGTGCTGATCAGCTCAAGGTTGTTGTACGTTCCGCTGAACTCCAGCTTAACAGGGGCAGGGGCCAGGTGGTGGGTGCATGAGAAGAACAGGAGCGTAAGCGATATGACAAAAAGGGCTGGTCTGGAATAGTGCATGGTGTCGGAATATGAAATGAATAAAATAAGCAGCAGCCGGAATGAAGAACCGTACATCAAATATGCAAAATATTCTTTGAATCGAACAGGTAGCCCTCTACGCACTATGCGCGAAGCCGCTGCTATATATCGTTCTTATCCGGTTCAAAAAATGTTACCTGGCCTGTTGTTATATCGTGGGTTCCTCCGATAATTCCAATTTCTCCATTTTCTATCATTCCTTTCAATATCGGACTACGTTGAATTATTCCTTGTACCGTTCGTTTTACATTTATTGTGGTTACTTTTTCTACAAAGCTTTCATTAGCTGAAGTACGATTTTCGATTTCTGTTTTCTCGTCAAAAACTGCAGGTTGTATTTTACTTAATAAAGCTGTCAAGTTACCCATTTCTATGTGGTCGCATGCACTTTTGACTGCTCCGCATCTTGTGTGTCCAAGTACAACAATCATCTTAGAGCCAGCTACTTTACAGGCAAATTCCAAACTCCCTAAAATATCTTCATTAATAATATTTCCTGCAATTCTTACGCTGAAAATATCACCAAGTCCCTGGTCAAAAATTAATTCAGCAGAGGTTCGACTATCTATACAACTTAAAATGACAGCAAAAGGAAATTGTCCATCTGCAGTATATCCTGCTTGTTCTAATAGGTTTCGATTTGCTTTCAGATTGTTTACAAATCTATTGTTGCCTTCTTTCAATATTTCTAGAGCTTTTGCCGGGGTTAAGCTCGCCTGGGTTTCTTGCGTATGAACTCTCATTATTTTATCATTACGTATTTCTCAAATCTGCAGTGAATCGGTCTTCTAAAATAGCATATCTACGTTCCCGGTTTAGTCGCCGTGGCTTTGTGTGGTGAGCCTTGTGCGCTGGGACAAAGGGCTGGCAGCTTAGGCAGTGTTAGTGGCAGGTGATATTATGTCGTTGTCAATAATGTTCTTATAAATGCTCTCATTGAATCTATTGATTGTGCGAGTTCCGCTTCCGTGTATTTTGTGTTTTCTTTATTTTCTGGGTGATGAATTTGGTGTCTAATTTTTTCTGTCATAGGAATTTTTATAGTTTTTTTACTTCCATCTTTCTCTAATTTGATGTAGTCAATTTGAGTTTTACCACTTTTGAAGTCAATGATTTTACCTTCAAATTCTATGAACCCATACAACTCATTGTGATATTCTTCTGTTATCTCAGCAAATGCTAAAAAATTAACTTCATTAAGCGATGGATATGGTAATGTATTTGGCAAGACAGGTTCAATGGTTTTTCCACTGCTTGTTGAATTGATTAGTCGCAAATGTTCGAATTCTAATTCTTTTACCAATGCAGCACTATGGGTCGTAATAACTACTTGGGTATTTGATGTTCCAGCAAGTGCCAAGAACGCTGATATCAGTTTTTTCTGATGTTCGGTGTGTTGTGAAGTTTCGGGTTCTTCTATTGCATAAACGATACTTGGGATTTTTTCCGCTGTTTTTCTTCTTTCAGCTTCGGCTCTAAAAAAGTTTATTAGAATTAATCGTTTAACTCCACTACCTCTTTTGTTTATTGGAATTCCTTCATCTCCTGAGATTGACACATTTTTGAATACGTCAGCCCACTTTAAACTTTCTGCTGTTGGAATAACAGGATTTAAGCTATCTGCAATTTCTGGATTCATTTCTTTCAACTTCTCCAAAGTTCTTTCTGAAACTTCTTTGAGTTTTTTCTCAACTTCTGTAGCAATTTCAGAGAATTTTGTTTTTAAACTGCTATCACTTAATATCTGTTTTACTGCTTCTTTCAAAGGATCTTGCACCTCATTATCTCCGTCACTATTTTTTCTGTCTGATTGAAATAAAGAGTAGAGTGGTAAATAATTCTTCAACTGTTCCCAAATAGATTTTGTCGTTTCCCCTTTGGTTATGTCAAGTTCAATTTCGGTTAACTGTAAATCAGTAATATAATAATTCCAAATTGAAGTCCTCATCACTGCATTTCTTGTATTATCACTACAAGTAATTGATTTGTCTTTTATGATTTTTTGTAGGTCTGTGTTTTTCTTTAACAACAAGTCTTTGCATTCATCATTTGTAGGGTGATTTGCTTTGATGAATATATTTGGGCTAGCTTTAGCATTTGGGTATTTCTTAATGATTTCTAGTTGACCATTTGTGTTTAGCAAGTATTCTGAATTTAAATCTGTTTCATTTGTGCTATCAATTACTATTGTTGTTGGTAATTCTTCTAGGCAAACTGAAATGATAATTTCGTTGTCACCTGAAGCCAATGCTTGCTTATTGATATCGTCTTTATCGACTTTTATTACACCCTTACTATCATTGAAGAATATATCTAACGCTTCTAAAACGGTTGATTTTCCAATGTCGTTTTTTCCAACAAAAGCAGTCAAGTCGCCAAATTCAATTTCAACTTCATCTTTGTAACATCTGAAGTTCTTGATTTTTATTTTCTTTATTTTCATATGTCAGTTTTATTTGGATGGTCGTTAATTCACTTGCCACTACCGTTCCCGGGCTTTGCGCTGGGGCTTGCGTGGTTGGCCTGTGCGTTCAGCCAAGCCCTGGCGCGAAGCCCGTGTTGTGGGCAGGTTTTGTTTTCTACATTAGAATAAAATTAGGTTTATGAAAAGAATTAGCATCACCATAATAAATCTGCCAATAAAGAACCAAATATAGTCTTCTTTGTGATATGTGTTTTTACTAAATATCTTCTTTCCTATGTAATCGTCTTTCCAATACATACTTGGCTCGTATTTATAGATCTTTATGAATATCACTCTAAAAATTTGAGAATAAATAATTCCGATCAAAGGAAATCTTATTATTTTTCTTATAAAATCAAATTCACTGTTGTTTGACTTTATTTTTAGGCCAATTAAGTGAAGTTGAATTGCATATATAGCTATATAGATTATAATCCATAAAATGAATAAGTTTAAATTCCTCGTAGATTTGAGATAATCCGAGCCCATAAAAATTGTAAAGGATGTAAAAGAAATAAGTATTATAAAAACAAATAGATATTCTAAGTTAAGAAAGTAGATAGGAAAGATATTAATCAATAAATATATTAGTAAGGTATAATAGCTTTTACTTTTTACCTTTTCAAAAACGAATAATTTATAATCTTCAATCATGTTATTAGTTTTGTCTGAGAATTCTAACTTGCCCACAACTATTTGCTAACCTCAATTAAAGATGCTGCAAAAGAAAATGGGAAGATAGCTAGCGTAGTTTACTTTCTGAATGAAGAATCCGGAATATCAATCCTAATAATATCTTAACCTGCATATTCAAAATCCTATCAATTGATCTCAATCTAACCCTCTCAAATTTAAAAATTTATTCCTTAAAAAGAAGAACAATATGCCTTATTTGGACAAGGGGCAGAAAGGCTGTGAGAATGGGTAAGAATTAAAGGAAATTTGCCCTGGGAAGGAGTGATTAGTTGAGCATCTGCAGGCCAGTGAATGCCATAACGAAAAGCATTGCCAGGGCCTAACAGATAGTAAAATGAAATATGTCGTTCGAATTTAACAGGGTAATCCTACTGCTACCCCATAGGATGATGCGTAATACTGGAGAACCACCAGGGCCGGCAGGCATCTAATTACCAGCAGCAACGAGGCTATCATGTACTAGTCCCCTAATTACTTGGCAGAATTATAGACAACTGATTTCTGAATTTTCGTCAGCACAATAATGACAACTTACCCCTAAATCATTGGTAAAACCTTTCACTCCAACTATCTCAACTACTTTTTCAGAGGTGTTTTTATCTAATAAATTAAGAATTTCTTTAACATCTGGTTCTTCCAGTGGAAAAGGCTTCTTGCCATATAATTCCGACTTTAATCTATTCCATAAATTACTGAATTCAAGAACTAAATCAATCCCTTTGCAATTTTGATTAAATATTGGTAAAAATGAAAAGTCCTTATTGCTATTAGAGTACATCGTAGCTTCATAAGTATATTCTCCTTTATGGCCCTTTTCATTGAGGGGTCTTATCCCATGTCGAATATGTCTGAACCAGATATCACTATTACGATCTGAATATTCAGCCGGAGGTATTGTTGCTTTTTTTGGCCAAACTAACCCTTTGCGCACGTGAAAAACAGTGTCAATTTTAAGGATGCCCTGCTCAGCCATTTTACTATTAACAAAAATCAATATTGAGCCTGGCTGCACATATTTCTCTTTGGGCGCTCTTTTTAGTTCAGTTGCATGACAAAAAGAATATAACCATGGATTTGAAAAGACGAATGGATCTTCATTGCCACTTCCATTTGCAATTCGGTCAATTAGAATGTCTCTGTCGCATTCATAAATCAAATTATTTCTAAGAACTTTTACAGTTGCGTTAATTCTTTGCCTTTCAGGATGGAAGATTAAATAATGAGCGATCATGGAATATATTTTCTTATAAGATGAATGAGTTAATCTTGTTTTCGGTAGAGAATAAAGCTACATGACGCAATAAAGAGAGAATACTTTTGCAATCCTAAACTTTATTGAAATTATAAGCAACTCTCTGTTTTAGCTGCAGAGAATTATTCTTTGCGTTTTGAGCTTATATTCTTTGCTCCGTAATATCTTCTGTAAAGGAAGTAAGCCACAATGGCAAAAAGGAAAAGCCCCCAGAGATCTACCAGGAAGACCAGGACGGATTCCAGCATGCTCCAGCCAGACACAAGGGCATCAAGGATCTTTCTTCCAAGGCCGGGTTCGTATTCCTTAATGCTTTTTTCGTTTGCAATCAGTTCACGGTTGAGGGTCTGCCTCTGATAAATTAAGATATTGATGGTGCTGAACTGTATCCTGTCCTTCAGTGATAAGTTCCGGATATAGGCATCATCAGACTGTTCCTGTTTGTCCAGGAGTGTTTCTTCAGCATCTGTGGTTTCAGTAAGCTTTTTCCCCCTCTTATCAATAGCATTTGTCAAGCGTTGCTCATTCCCTGACATTCGTTTTTGGGTCAGATTGTTCGAAAGGATTGAAAGTGCTACATCATCCGCTTTAATTACCCGGTAATCCAGGAAGTCAATGTTCCTCGATATTTCTTTCAGGGTGGTGTCGAGCCTGGTATTCGGAACCCTGAGCGTAAGGGTATTTGTAACGGAATAGTAAGTCGTTTCAAGCGTGGAATCAGCACTGATATTGGTGGTTGTCACATTGGCAATAGTACTTTCCAGGTTCGTGTAGGTCACAAAGCCCCCCTGCCGCTTTGTAATATCCTCAATGTCGTAGGTAGAGCGGATTACATTCTTAACCTTAAATTTCAGATCCGCAGTCCGGATAAACTTGTGTACAGAGTCTTTCGTATCCTCCATAGCCGCAGATGATGAAACGAAGCCATTTGAGGTGCTGTCGGCCAATTCACTTTTGGCGGCTTTTTCGTTCCGGGCCGGGCCACAACTTAGGATGGTTAAGGCGATTCCTAAAGTCAAAAAGATCAATGCTGGTTTCATAGAAATAGTTTTATGTTTTAAACAGATATACGTATATTCCTTTTTGCTATTGTATCCTCAGTTCAAGACTTTGGACCCAGTAACTCTTTAAAGATATGATCCCCTCTATTCAGAACCTTATCAATCAATTTTTATAAGCCTACTCAAATGTATGATTAATTTGGGAATTGGATAATTTGATAATTCAGTCCGTCAGCTGACGGACTGAATTGACTGATTTGAATCTGTACACAGGAATGACCATTGTACCTCTCGCAAAGCAGCAAAGCCGCAAAGCAATTTATCAATACCACCGAATGACCCGCCAACTGGCGGAAATGACCTTCGAATGACATTTGCGTACTTACTATGCACTACGCGCTTCGCCCTAAGCCTCTACTCCCTCTGCGCTTAGCCCCCTGCGCTTCGCCCTCCGCCTTTTTGACCGTTCAATCAGCTTGTCAAAAATATAGTACATCACGGGAACCATGACCAGTGTCAACAGGAGCGAGCTGGTGAGGCCTCCGATGATGGCAATGGCAATGCCGTTCTTCCATTCGGAACCTGCTCCTGAAGCCAGTGCAATCGGCATCATACCAAAGATCATGGAGAAAGTGGTCATGAGGATGGGGCGCAGACGCACGCGCCCGGCCTGGATTAAGGCATCCACAGTGGCCATTCCTTCACGCTTTAGCTGGTTGGTGAAGTCCACCAGGAGTATCGCATTCTTGCCTACCAAGCCTACCAGCATGATGATACCGAGAATGGAGAAAATAGTCAGCGACTGCTTTGCCAGCGCCAGGGCTATAAGAGCACCTACAATGGCCAGCGGGATGGAGAAGAGTACCACGAAAGGATGGATATACGAATCATACAGCGCCACCATGATGAGATACACGAAAAGGATTGACGCAAGGAAAGCCAGGAACATGGAACCGAAAGCCTGGGACTGGTATTTGAGGTCGCCTTCCTTGATCAGGGAAACATCGGCAGGGAGCTTCACCTTATCCAGCCGCTTTACAATGTCTTCCCCCACAGAACCCACGGGACGTCCAACCACCTGCGAACTGACGGTCACTGAGGATTGCCTGTTGTAACGTTGCAATACTGTGGTACCCGTTGTTGGGGTAAGAGAGGCAAACTGGTTAAGCCGCACAAGCTGCCCCATGGTGTTGGTGAAGGTGAGATTTGAAATATCGTTGATATTCCGCTTGTTGAACTGGTCCAGGGTGATGTTGATATCATAGTCGTTCACCCCCTGCGAGAACTTCGAATCGGTATTCCCGGTAAAGGCATTCTGCATTGTGGCACCAACAATGGACATATTGAGCCCCATCTTCGCCATCTTATCCCTGTCAATCTTTACACTGATCTCGGGATTACCTTCTTCAACCGTAAGTTTAACTTCTGCAGTTCCGGGAACCTTCTTTACTTCGCTCTCCACCTGTTTTGCATAATGCATAAGGGTGTCCATGTTCGAACCTGCCAGTACAAACTGCACAGGGTCCATATCCGAAGTACCGATGAGTGATACAATGCTTGAGCGCACCTTCACACCTGTAAGTCGTTCGGTAAGGTCTTCCTTGATCTTCCAGGCAAACTGGTCGGCAGTGACTTTCCGTTTTTCTTTTGCGACCATCTTTACATAGATCTCTGATTTGTAGGCATTACCTGCGCCGGCATCGAAACCGGAAGTAATCCCAACAGTGGCAAACACCTCGGTTACTTCCGGCAGCTTCATAATGTACTGCTCCGCCTGCAGGGTTTTAAGGTTGTTTTGCTCGATGGTGGCATCTTTGGGGAGTTCCAGCTGTATGATCACCTCGCCGCGGTCACCCAGGCTGATAAACTCGGAACCTATAAAACCAAGGGCTGGTAAAAGCAGTGAAGAGAGTAGTATCACTGTTGCCCCGATAATGATAACCAGTTTATGCTTCAGTGACCAGGCAAGCGCTTTTCCGTAGCCATCCGTAACACGTTCCAGCCACTTTTCAAATATTTCAATCAAACGGCCTAAAAAGGAACCTTTCCTGTAATGTTCCACCTTGGCAAAGCGTGATGCCAGCAGAGGCGTGAGTGTAAATGAAACGAAGAGTGACAGCAACGTGGAGATCACCACAACCAGGGTAAACTGCCTGAGCATCCCGGAGATCATACTCGTGATCACGGCAATTGGAAGGAATACCACCACATCCACCATGGTAATGGAAAGGGCCGTAAAGCTTATCTCATTTCGCCCGTCAATGGCTGCCTGCCTGCGGTTTTTGCCTTTCTCAAGATGCCGGTAGATATTCTCAAGTACTACAATGGAGTCATCCACCAGGATACCGATGACCAGTGCAATGGCCACCATGGAGATGATGTTGAGCGAGAAATTCAGCAGGCTCATCCCTATGAAGGTCGAAATCAGCGAGGCCGGGATAGCCACCATGACAATAAAGGAATTTCGTAGGCTGTGCAGGAAAACCAGCATAACCAGGGCTACCAGCAGGATTGCCAGCAACAGGTCGCGCTGGACTGCATTGGCTGAAGTGAGTGTAAAATCGGAAGTGTCGTTGGCAATCACCACTTTCAGGTGGATGCCCTTGTACATTTCTTCCATCTTTTTGATTTCAGCCTTTACACTCTCACTCACCTTGACCTCATTACCATCAGGCTGCTTGTAAATATTGATGCCCAGGGAATTCACCCCGTTAATGCGGTAGATATTCTTCGTTTCTTTCTTGGTGTCCAGCACATCGGCGATGTCCTTCAGTTTTACAGGGCTGCCGTTGCGGTCAACGCTTACCACCAGCTCTTTCAGGCTTTCGACGTCAGTGAATTTACCAGAGAGGCGGATGATCATCTGGTTGTTATCCCCTTTGATCTTCCCGGTAGGGAAATCGATATTGGAGGCCTGCACAGCCTGTGTTATGTGAAGTATTGAAATACCGCGGGCTTCCAGTTTCTGGTTGTCAACGCTAACGCGGATCTCACGCTCTTCACCCCCGATCAGTTCAACCTGTGAAACCCCCTGCTGGGTTGAAAGCATGGGCCTTATTTTCTGCTTTACGATATCGTACAACTCGGTGGAAGGCACATCGGCAGTGACACCCATCCGCATGATGGGCATGTCGTCCATGGAGAAATTGTAGATAATGGGCGAATGAACATCCCTGGGCAGGTTTTCGTGAACATTGTTCAGTTTCAGCTGGCAGTTCTGCACAGCCTTGTTCATATCAGCGTCATTGTTGAATATGACGACGGACACAGATACCCCTTCGTAGGAGGTCGACTGGATATTATCGATCTGTTCAAGAGATGAAACTGCATCCTCTATATTTTTGGTCACCAGGTTCTCTACCTCGGACGGGGATGCGCCCGGGTAAGGCGTAATAACAACCAGTACAGGCTGGGAGAACTTGGGAAGCAATTCATAGTTCAGTGCCCTGAAACTCACGATCCCCAGGAAGGTGAGCACAGCAAATATCACTACGATAAGTGAAGGCCGTTTTATAGCTAATTCTGTAATGTTCATGGCCTACTGTTGTTTGGTGTTTGAAATCCTGACTGTGGTGTTGTCGTCGAGGTTGATTTGTCCTGCTACCACTACTTTATCGCCTGCCTTGAGCCCTTCAAGGACCTCAATGGTATTTTCGGTGGCAGGGCCAACTTTGATGGGCCGCCTGAAGGCCTTTTCATTTTCGACAACGAATACGCCGGGTTCCTTAATGCTGCCTAGCAATGCAGTTCTTGGGATGACCATAGCGGTGTGTGTTCCTTCACTTGAAAAGTAAGCCATGCCAAACATGCCTGAACGCAGGGGTTTGGAGGTGTTGTTGCGCACTTCGATCTCAATGGGGAAGCGGCGGGAATCATCGGCTTTCATTCCTATGTTTTTGATCCTTCCGGAATAGGTGAAGCCTTCGTATATAGCGGCTACGATCTTTACCTCCTGGTTGTTTTTGATCTTAACAAGGTCAGATTCGGCAACGCCTGCCTTGAACTTCATGGTTCCGATATCCATCATTTCTGCAATGGGGGTGCCGGGCATGATCATACTTCCCTTTTCAACATGCTTGGCGGTGATGTATCCGCTGAAGGGGGCGATGATGATGGAATATTCGATCTGCTTGTTAACGGTAACATAGCTGGCCTGTGCATTGTAGAGGGCGAGCTGCAGTTCGTCGACCTGCTGCTGGGTGGCGGCTTTTGATTGTACCATCTCCTGGAATTTCTTCAGGTCCTTCTTTGCCTTGTTAAGATTGGCTTCGGCAAGGTTCTTCTGGGCTTCCAGCAGTTCCAGGTCGCAGCTTGCCAGCACCTGTCCTTCTTTTACGAAGTCACCGCTGTTGAATTCCAGTTTTACGATTTTGCCCTGGGTTTGGGAAATGATCGTGATCTCGTGGGCAGGATCGAAGGTTCCGTTCACAGAGAAGCTGTTGTCAAGCTTTGATTCCCTGACGGTTTCAACAAACACGGGCACACTGACCTTGCTTTCGCGTGGCGCTGAGTTGGCGTCGATTTGTTTTTTGTTGAGATATAATTTGAAAATGCCTGCAATGCAAACGATTACGATGATCAGGATGATGACGAACTTTTTCATTTTGAGCAGTATATGTTGTGATTGTATCTGTTTTTTAATCCGGAGCCTTTGTTAATAGCTTCGTGGACCTTTGTGGCTTAGTGGCATTCTATTTTCTGCCACAAAGGCACGAAGACACGAAGAAACACAAAGAGAATTATGTGATG
>JACAAZ010000007.1:219722-239578 GCA_013376995.1 Bacteroidota bacterium
CTTAGTGGCTTAGTGGCATTCTTTTTCTGCCACAAAGGCACGAAGACACGAAGAAGCACAAAGAATTCTATGTGATCTGAGTTTCCATAAAATGGCAGAAATTCTCATAGCGAAAGGAGTTATTTAATGATATCCAGAAAATTTCCGTTTGACTTTATAAGTTCGAGCTCGGCTATTCTTAGCTGGACAAGGGTTTGGGCATAGGTGCTCTGGGCGGATATTTTATCATTTTCAGCGCTGAGCAGGTCAGTAAGCGGAGCATAGCCCTGGCTGTACTGATCGAATATTACGTTGTACACATCATTGGCGAGGGTTACATTTTTATCCTGTGAAACGGCAGTCTGTTCCAGGCTCTTCACTTTAAGCAATGCATTGCGTGAAGTGGTTTCAAGGAGTTTCTTCGTATAGTCCCTGTTCAGGTTCAATTCCTGGAACTGCACTTTGTACTGTTTTTCCTGGTAATATCTTTGTCCGCCCGAGAAAATGGGAACATTCAGAGAAAGACCGACAACGGATGTGCCGAGCCAGCCTTTCCGTTCATTGAAAAGTTTTGCGAATTCATTCTGCTGGCTGTTGTAACTGAAATCACCGAATGCTGAGAGGTAAGGCATATTCTGGGAATGGACCAGGTCCATCTGCAGGTTCAGCAATTTCTTCTGCTGATCGATTTCCCTAAGGCTGAGATGGTTCTCAATGTTTGTGAGGCTGAGAGCCATCATCCCTTTATCGAATACGGTGGTAGTGAGTATAATGGAATCATTCGGTGAACTGCCGGTAAAATATTTAAGCATATTGAGCTGCTGGCTGAACATGAGTTTCAGGTTGCTGAGCCCGGTTTGAAGATTGTTACGGTTTACGTTTACCCTATCGAAGTCCACCTGCCTGATCAGTTGCTTCTCAAGCTGAATATGCGTGATATTGGTAAGGGTATCCATTTTTTCCAATGTTTCTTCGAGGTAACGGATCTGCTGGCCGGTGAGAACCGCCATGTAATACATCTCTGCTATATCGTAGGCTGCGTTTTCGCGGTTCTTTTCAATTTCGAGGTTACCCTGCTCAATCATGCGTTTGGAAATCTGCAGGGAGACCAGGAAAGACTGGTTGTAGATCAACTGGGAGACCTGGATCCCTCCTGACATATTATAGTTTGTACCGAACTGAACAGGAATAAGTGTTCCGGGCTGGTTGAAGAATTCGCCGGGGATTAGCTGGGTAGGCAGTTTGAGGTAATTCTGAAAGCTTCCCGTCCCGTTGACCTGTGGAAACCCCAACCCCGTGGTTTGCTGTATCTGGTATTTCAGGCGGGTCTGGTCCATTTCGGACATTTTAACCCTTTGATCATTTTTCAGCACCATTTCCAGGCATTGCTTCAGGTTCATTTCGACCTGTTTTTGCGCATTGGCTGTCTGGAGAACCAGGATCAGTCCAAAAGCCAGCAGGGTATTTAACAACCTCATGATAAATCTTATTTACTTGTATTACTTATTCGAACCAGCAGGTTTGTTTTGTTATTGGCAGGCAAATATCATTGAATAAATTGATTTATTCATTTTGCCTGAATATGAAAGCAAAAATATCAGACTGATATCAATTGATATATTATTAATCGGTAAACGCGGCAAATTATGCCTTAAATCACGAATTTGTGGCGGTGAATATCTTTACGAAATGCAAGATCACCATTACGGGCTCTGCAAACCGGCTTTTGCTGGTCATTTTATAATGATAAAACTATCGCGAACAGACAGTTCAATTGCCGGTTGATCATTAGTGATTGACCAGAAATTTCTTTACAGAGTATTCTTTCGTATTTGAATATTTGAGAAAATACAATCCATTGGTTAATTGACTGATATTAACATAGCCTTCAATAAAGTCATGGTTTTCATATATCAACTGGCCAGCATAATTGATGATTTGAACTGACTCAGGATCAGCAGTGAAATTCCTGCGAATTGATATGTAGTCGGTTGCCGGGCAGGGGTAAATTGAAACCAGCTTGTTGTTTTGAATTTCCGGAATACTTTCTGACCAGTCTTCGAAATGCAGGTTATCGAACATCAGGCCGTCCTTATTGCTTTGAATGCCATCGCTGATAAAGCTGAACCTGTATAGGATGGTATCTTCATAGTTTACCTTGACAGGCGGGCAGATGCAATAATAGAAGTGTTTCCAGCCATAAGAGTTCCCTGTAAGCGTAGGTGCTTCCTGAACTGCAGACCATGAGCAGCATCCTGAGTTGCTGTCAGCTGAATACCAGGTCTTGCCCTTATCGGCTGAGAACTCGATGAAGCCATAATCGGTAAGGGTATCGGAGTTCACATAATACCATCCTCCTATGTCAATTTTCATGTACCCTGTCGACCAGCCATCACCAGCCAGGTGTATGATGGTAAATGATGAAGTATCGTTTACAGGATAGGGATCTTTCAGGCCTGTGGCAATAACGTTGGGGGAAGAATATTCCGTAGTAAAGACAGTCTTTTCAGGATGGCCTATCCTCCATGCATTCAGAGAATTTGAAACAGTATCAATTTTAACCCTGGACAAGGAATTCGCTTCATCGAATGAAATGTCCCAAACCATTTGTCCAAAGGAAGTTGTTGCAAATGAAATAAGCACGATAAAAAATAACAGAGTTTTCATAGCGATAGATTATTAAATGGTAAAAGATGATCAGCCAGTTAAAAACTAGATTATCAATCTATTCTAATACGATTTTTCTCATTCCGGTTTTAGAATCTCCGGTTTGCACTTTCAGCCAATAAACTCCCGCAATCAATCCTCCCGTACTTATCTCCATTTTCTCAATTCCCTTGTTTAGTATAGACTGATACACTAATTGTCCTTTTATATCGTAAAGCTGAACTATTCCGGTTTCAGTAACTGCCTGATAAAATCGAATTGTAAACTTTCCGGATGCAGGAGTGGGATAGAGCTCAAAAAGGCAGTCCTTTACTCCTGTATGTATGGTTTTAATTACTGATGTTATCAGTTCAGGGGTTATTTCAAGAGTGTCAGTTTCAATACTCACCGGGCACAGGGTGTCGTAAGCATAATTGCTGGAATTGAGGCTATCCTCCAACACGCTGCCTAGGTCGGAGGTCATCCGGTATTTACCCAATATTCTGTGAGGGGTTAACTGCATTGCATAATTGCCCAGGGCCATGATTTTGTTATCAGTTGTCCTGGCCAATGCAGATATTGCATGGATGTCTGTTTGCCTCGATAAAGCTGTACCTGTTGAATCATAAACAGCCAGGTGATCCTGACCGTCTTCGTATGTAGCCAGGTAGCGGGTATTATTAAACACGCAGAGAGCTCCTGTTGACCAGTTTGTGGTATCCGGATGCAGGGATTTTGTCCAGACCATATTACCGTCACTTGTCTTGAAGACGATCCCGTGATCATTATGCGTTGCTCCCAGGGCAAACCCGCTTGAATAATAAGTTCCATCCTCCGCAACATCTGTGGTGAATATTCCGGATTCCCCATACCAACAGTTGAGGGTCCAGTCAATATTGCCATAGCGGTCCGTTTCCAGGATGACGGAAGATCCGCCAATGACGCTGGGACTGACCTGGATAAAAAGTATGTCACTGGGACGCTTGATCAGATTGACAAAGCCAATGGCAGTGCCTCCATTCTCACCACAGTCAAGAGTGTCGATCTCCAGCAGGTTACCGTTCTGATCCAGGTTCAGTAAAAGCGTATTGCTTACACCCCAGTCGGGATCAAAATCTACGGTATAAACTGCTACGTAGCTTCCATCGCTGAGCTCGACAATATCGGAGCGGTTATTCATATTTGCACAGGGAATTTTCCGGCTCCATTCCACTCTTCCGCATTCATTGAATTTGACGAATAACGGGTATTCCGGCCCATTGTAAGTATAGGATTTCCCTGCTGCTACGCAACCTCCGTCGGCGGTAGGATGAACAATCCGGAAAGAGGTCAGGCAACTTGTATCACCTACATAGCGCTTCCATATAATATTCCCGTTGATATCGGTTTTTGCAACAAGTCCATAGTTAAGGTTATACCATCCCGGGGATTCACCTGCAACGAGGAATCCATGGTCATAGCTTTCGCAGAAATTGCTGTAATGATCGTAGGGCGTTGTTAGCTTAGTCCTGGTTTGTGCCTTGGATAAGGGGCAAAGGATCATTAAAATTCCGATCAGAACACAGAAAGTTAGAATCTTCATATAGAAAGAAAATTAGAATAGCTATCAAACAAATATAATGAAATAGTAGATGTTTCGAGATCAAAAGAACCACCGGTATAATGATTATTTATTCCCTAATTATCGGACGAAAGTTTTACTATTGTGTAAGCCTATATTCCTATTGTGCCTATTGTGTTTTATTAAAATAAATAGTCAATAACTCCCTCAAGATGGAGGACATCGATTGCACTATTACAGGAATAAGATTGGGGTTGTTATTTCAGGAATTCCTTTACAATATGTTCTTCCTTGATACCTTCAGCTTCGGCTTTGTAATTCCTTACGATGCGGTGGCGTAGGATGGCAGTTGAAACGGCTTGTACATCCTCGATATCGGGAGAGTACTTGCCATTGACGGCAGCATGGCATTTTGCCCCCAGGATCAGGTATTGGGAGGCACGCGGACCTGCACCCCATGTAAGGTAATCATTTGCCCATGGATGAGCTGAGGGCGTATTGGGACGAGTCCGGGAGGCAAGCCTGACAGCATACTGGTAAAC
The DNA here is from genome assembly GCA_013376995.1 of Bacteroidota bacterium. Taxonomy (GTDB): domain Bacteria; phylum Bacteroidota; class Bacteroidia; order Bacteroidales; family UBA4417; genus UBA4417. The sequence continues at coordinate 224,451 of JACAAZ010000007.1, forward strand.
ATTATCCGGAACCGGTATCCTGCGGATCAGGTCCTGGAAATAAATGATCTCATCAGCCTGGATGATAACCTTAAGGTCAGCAACATAGTTTGCCGTGGTGGTCTTTACTACCCTGATTTCTTCCTCGAAACTTGGATAATCAAGCCAGATGTTGAACATAAAGCGGTCGAGCTGGGCTTCGGGCAGGGGATAGGTGCCTTCCTGCTCAATAGGGTTCTGTGTAGCCAGAACGAAGAAAGGCTCCTCCAGCTTATGGCTTGTACCGGCAACAGTAACTGCTTTTTCCTGCATGGCTTCCAGCAACGCACTCTGGGTTTTGGGCGGAGTACGGTTTATCTCGTCGGCAAGGATGATATTGGCGAATACCGGGCCTTTGATAAATTTGAAATGCCTGTTTTCGTCAAGGATTTCAGTGCCGATAATATCAGAGGGCATCAGGTCAGGAGTGAACTGGATACGGCTGTAGGAGAGTCCGAGAGTTTTACTTATGGTGTTCACCATCAGGGTTTTTGCCAATCCGGGTACGCCTACAAGCAGTCCATGACCCTTGCTGAAAATAGCGATTAGTACATTCTTGACTACTTCATCCTGCCCGACAATCACTTTCCCGATCTCGGCGCGGAGTTCATTATATTTGACAACAAATGCGTCAAGTGCTTCTGTATCTGATTTATATTGGGTCATGTGGGTCTATAATTAATCTCGTTCTTATTCTTGCCTAAGGCGCGCCAGATTCGATGCTTGAAGGGTTCGGTCCGCCTCAGGCGGAGAAGGGTTTGGCGTTAATACAGCTCGATGTTATAAGGGTTCGAAGAAAGATCCGCCTTATAAGGATGCGTTCAATACTCTTCTCTTTTTCCTTTTATCTTTTGTCTTCTCTTTTCTCCTACTTCCTGCCTATTTAAAATTCCACTCATATTTCAATGCGCAGTCCTTATACCGATCGTTAATACGGAGATATGCTGAACCAGATTTCTCACTAACCCATTTGGATACGGCTACACCCTTTTTCTTACTTAAGGCCCATTCCTGGATCTGGTTATAATCATCCTTGAGGTTTGCCCTGTGAGGTTCAGTTCTTACTTTCAGGTAGAGAAGCCGATATGCCTGGGTTCCATCATCGGTGGTATAAGGAACTGATGAGGATGTTTCCCCGACCTTGAGTTTATCAATGGTAAAGAAAACTTTTGGGTCCAGTTTGTCTGCATCCCAACGGGTATTACCAGTTTCCTGGTTTTGCAGCATCCCGCCATTTACTTTCCCCGGGTCATCGCTGAAAAGTTTAACGGCTTTCTCAAAACTCATTGAATCGGCGGGATTATGGATTAGGTTGGCTATACTGTCTAATTTCTGGCTGGCAACCTGCAGGTCGAGCGGTGAAACTTTTGGAATTACCAGGATATGGCGTACGTTGACAAAGTCTCCTTTTCGCTCAATCAGTTGAAGAACGTGGAAACCGGCCTTGGTTTTAATGATTTCCGAGACATCTCCCTTTTTCTTCAGGTTGAAGGCTGCGGCTTCAAATTCCGGGTACATCGTTCCCCTTCCAAAGAGGCCAAGTTCGCCGCCTTTTGAAGCAGAACCAGGGTCTTCTGAATAAAGAATTGCCAGTGTGGAGAATTTTTCACCTTTCAGAATCCTGTCACGAAGGCTGCTGATCTTGCTCCTTGCATTAACCAGCTCTTCAGCACTAATAGGCGGCTGTTTAACAATCTGCCCGATCTCATATTCAGTTGGGATAATGGGAATCGAATCCGGTGGGAGATTTTTAAAATATGCTTTGATTTCGGATGGAGTAACCTTGATATTTTCAATGATCTTCATTTGCTCCTGCTGGGCAAGCAATTCCTGCCTGAGAGGCTCTTTCATTTCTGCCTTGAACTCAACCATTGATTTATCGTAGAATTCTTCGAGTTTTTCCTGAGATCCGAATTGCTGGATATAGTATCGGAGCCTTCGGTCAAGTTCTGAATTCACCTGGTCATCACTCACTACAAGGCTGTCAGTTTCAGCCTGGTAAAGCATGAGTTTCTGAAGAAGCAGGTCTTCAAAGATGCTGCAACGCATCGCAGCAGGATCGCCGGTAACTCCCTGCATGCGAGCTTGCTGGTACTGGGTTTCGACATCCGACCAAAGAACGGGATGACCGCCCAGGACAGCAACAACCTCATCAGCTACCTTACCCTGGCCAAGCACAGGCTTTGTGGCAGATATAAGGATAAGGAGGAACGCAAGCAGAAAGAGGTTATTCTTCATCAACGTAGATTCAATTAATAGATTTCAAAATTTTTCTTGCCAAGGGCAGCCTTGTATAGGTCTTCTTCCATCCGGGTCAGCATTTCCGATTTACGCTTGTTGAGCAGGATCGCCCGGATATTATTCACTTCAAAACTCAACGGTGAAACACTCTCTTTTATTTTGTATTCCTTAATGCTGACAAAATACCGGTTCAATGAATCCTGTACTTCAAAATAGGGGTTCTTTCCCAGGAATTCCTGTTGGTCGGAAACGGTCAAGGGTACCTTTGTCGCGAATTCTGCAAACGACATCCAACCTTGATCATCCAGGTGGAACCCAACTGCCTCCTGCTGGCATAATTGGGTGAGCTTATCACGGTCGGCATCCTTGTTGCTCCGGATCAGTTGTCTTAAGCGGGGAGCCGAAGCGGAATTCTTGTTCAGGGATACATAGATAGATCGGAGGATGTTTTCATGTAGCTGGAAGTTGCCCTGGTTTTCCTTGTAATAGGTTTCAATTTCAGACATGGAAACTGATGTATCGAGCTTTTGCCTTACCAATTCGGATTCATATTTGAAAATGATCAGCGAATTGCGGTATTGTTCTACCTGCTTTTCGAAATCCATCTTGTCATCACCGAGGTTGTCTTCGGCCTGGTGTAGAAGTAGTTCCTGCCTGATCCAGTTATTGATGTAGGTTCGAGTGATCTCTGTACTGTCTTTTGGAGCAGTGCCGGCAGGGATCAAGCCTTTCAGTTCATCGGAATAGAGGTACGTATCATAAGCACGGGCAATAGCATTACCTTCCTTTTTTTTCCCTTTAAACAGGGAGCAGGATGAAAGCAGTGTTAATGCTATGATTACGAATATTGTACTTCGCATGATCATTTATTGAAGATGGTGTCAAATACTTCCCGGTTAACTTTAACAGGGTATTTGGAACGCAATTCGGCAATCCATTCCTTCTCAAGGAAATTCTGGTAATCCGAAGTGATCAGGCCACGGGCTTCATTCAGAAGTTTAGGTTCCGGGGGCAAAACAGTGTGAATAACCAGGATTACATTCCTTCCTTCCCTGGTCATGAGGGGGCCCGAAATGCCTTTTACCCAGCTAACGCTATCAATCAGCACATTTTCACCCTTGCTGTATTTCTTGGTTTCTACTATCACCTTGTGTGTAGTATCCTGGTTCATACGGGCAAGCACTTCATTTTCTGCAAGGTTTTTCTTGAGGAGTTTTTTCAGCAGCTTTGTGTTAGTGCCTTCTTTGATGGTATAGATGGAAGCATCCAGCCTTTGATCCCAGAGGTAATTATTCTTGTTCTTTTCATAATAATCCTGGAGCCCGACAGTATCTTTCACTGCTTTCGACCATACCTTCTTATCCGTAAGGTCGAACAATAGGATACCATCATGATATTCTTTCATAAGTGATTTGAAGTCGGGGTATTTATTTTCAAGCTGGTTGTCGGCATATTTCATCACCTTATCATTGCTGTAATCCCTGTATTGATTGGTAACAAAAGCCTCAATGTCCTTCTTTATAGTCTTTTTCTGGGTAGTAGCAAGGTGTTTAGCAAAATCAGCCTGGGTAAATGTTTGTGTCCCGATAGTGAATATGGGTTTTGTAAACTGGGCAGCTTCAGATGCTTTCCAGCTAGCTGTAAAAATGGAATCAGTAACTGAAGTTGAAAGTTCCTTTACAGCAGCGAGATCTTCATGATAGCCGTATTCATCCTTGGTTTTCTTTATGAATGAAGCCTGTGCGTCGAGAGCACGGTCATTTTTAGTGATCTTCTGTTTGATTTCTTCCTTTTCATCTTCAAAAGTGCCGACAGGCTTGCGGTCGTTCAGCTTGATGATATGCCAACCGTATTCCGATTCGAAAGGTTCGGAATAATCACCTACTTTCCTGAGTTTTGATATGTTGACAATAAATTCAGGGAGCATCCTGTTAACGCCTACCCATGGAAGAATTCCGCCTTTTTCAGCGGTGCTTTTATCGTCGGAAAATTTCTTGACAACCGTGGCAAAGTCGGCACCATTCTTAAGCATATTATAAGCGATATTGGCAGAGTCGGCCACCTTGAGTGAGTCGTCAACTGTAGCATTCTTAGGGAATATGAGGATGATATGTGCAAGTTGCACCTTACCCATAGAGGGCAGCTTATCCGTTACCTTAACGAGATGATATCCATAATCAGAACGGATGGGCATAGAAACATCGCCAACATTTGAATTATAGGCAATATTCTCGAAAGGATAAACCATATCGAATGCTGTGAAATAACCGAGGTCGCCATGGTTGCCCTTAATTTTCCTGCCTTCTGCTGTGCGGTCATTTGCTGACTGGTCCTCAGATGCTTCAGCAGCAACTTTACCGAAATCCTCACCTTTCATGATCCTTTTCCTTAACTGCATAATCTTGTTCCAGGCAGCCAGTGTATCGGCTGCAGAGGCAAGCCTGTCGACCTTTACAAGGATGTGGCTGGCCCTGATATCAAGCTGTTTCCTGTTATATGCCTCATGGATCAGGGCATCTGTTTTTTTATCGTCGGCAAGGTATGGCTGAGCAAGTTGTTTGCGGTATGAGGAGAGTTCATCCGTAAAGGATTTAATGGTATCCATCCCCAGCTTTTCAGCTTCAGTAACCTTAAGGCGGAAGTTGATAAAGAGATCCAGGTATTCTTCCAGGGCTTTACGCTCAATTGCTTCACCCTTTGTATTGTTTTTCTGGTAAACCTTCAGGAATTCTCCACGGGTAATGGATTCATCAGCTACTTTCAGCAAAACCGGGTCATTGGACTGAGCGGATACATGGCTTAATATTGAACTGCAAGCCAGGATTAAAAAGGATTTTAGGATGATTCGTTTCATTTTCGGTCTGTTCGGGTTTCGATATATCTGCATTAACTGCAGTTTTTGGGTTAAGGGATATGTTTCTAATGTATTAAGATCAAGGTCAAAATGCCTGATTCATTTTTCAACAAATAGATTGAGGAATTCCAGCTTAGCGGCTGTAATTCGGGGCTTCACTGGTAATGGTGATATCGTGGGGGTGACTTTCGATTACTCCTGCGGCTGAAATTTTTATAAACTTTGCTTTTTGCAATGCTTCTATATTTCTGGAACCTGTATAACCCATTCCTGCACGGAGACCACCAACCATCTGGTGTATGACCTCTGATAGCGTTCCTTTATAGGGAACCCTTCCTACTATGCCTTCGGGTACCAGTTTTTTGATATCGTCTTCAGCATCCTGGAAATATCTGTCCTTTGAACCTTTTTGCATGGCTTCAATAGATCCCATTCCCCTGTAGGTTTTGTATTTTCTACCTTCAAAGATGATGGTTTCACCTGGGGATTCGTCAACTCCGGCAAAGAGCGATCCGGCCATAACTGAGGAAGCGCCTGCAGCCATCGCCTTTACGATATCCCCGGTATACCGGATACCCCCGTCAGCAATTACAGGTATGCCTGTTTGCTTTAGTGCTGAAGCTACATCATAGATTGCAGAGAGTTGTGGCACGCCTATCCCGGCAATAACGCGGGTAGTGCAAATAGAGCCGGGGCCAATCCCGACCTTAACAGCGTCAGCACCTGCCTTGGCCAATGCCAGGGCGGCTTCTGCAGTTGCTATATTGCCAACAATAAGTTCAAGGTCAGGGAAATTCTTCTTTACAAGCCGGGCAGTTTCAATAACGCCCTTTGAATGCCCGTGAGCAGTATCGATAACGACCGCATCAACGGAATTTCTCACGAGTTCCGAAACCCTATCCAGCACATCACCCGTTACTCCAACAGCAGCAGCAACACGCAAACGGCCCCTTTCATCCTTGCAGGCATTGGGACGCGCTTTTATTTTGATGATATCCTTGTAAGTAATAAGGCCAACAAGCCGGTAATTCTTATCAACTACCGGAAGCTTTTCGATTTTATGTTCCTGGAGGATATCAGCAGCTTTTTCGAAATCAGTGAATTCTGTTGTAGTGATCAGGTTGTGGCTGGTCATAACTTCCGTGATAGGCCTGAGCGGGTTGCGCTCGAAGCGGAGGTCACGATTAGTAATGATCCCTACAAGTTTTCCGTCGCTGTTGATAATCGGGATCCCGCCTATCTTGTATTCACGCATGATCTTATGAGCATCCTCGACAAGGGAGTGTTCATCAAGGGTAATGGGCTCTACGATCATGCCGTTTTCCGCCCGTTTTACCTTATAAACTTCATTTCCCTGTTCTTCTATGCTCATATTCTTGTGCATTACACCAATACCGCCTTCCTGGGCCATGGCGATGGCCATAACGGAACCTGTTACTGTATCCATTGCTGCGGATACAATCGGAATATTAAGTCGGATTTTTCGTGTAAAGAGAGAGCTTATATCAACTTCACGTGGCAGAACTTCAGAATAAGCCGGGACAAGAAGCACATCATCATAGGTAAGACCTTCGCCAGCAAATTTTTGATCGTCAGTGAACATGGCTTTTTTTTGGAAGTGCAAATTTATTAAAATTTGCGAGAGGCTTTATTAAAAATTGTTAAGCTGTTGGCTTTTCGGCTTACCTGACGAGCGTAAATAACCCTCGTTTGGTGAAGGATTCTCCCGTCATGGAGCGGTAAGTAATATAATACAGGAAAACATCAGCAGTGACGGGGCTTCCGTTAATATTCCCATCCCAACCGTTATAAATATCTTTCGTATTAAATATCATCTGTCCCCATTTGTTAAAGACTTCCATTTGGAAACTTGCGGGATCCACAAATGCAAACACCGGCCTGTACCTGATATTGACGCCGTCAGGCCTGAATGCGTTGGGCATGAACAGCATTGCATCCCGAATGGAACATGCAATGTTTGATTCTGAGGCAGCCAGGGGAACCATAGGGTTTCCGGTGGTTTCGGAGGCTTTCACATAATAGCAGACCTGGTCAGAAGTGGATAATCCCTGCAGCAGATCCGTGTATTGAAGTGTAGAAGATGTTTCCGTGGCAAGGGGATTGGGATCTGCCACCCCGTTTACCAGCCGGTATATTGTATATCGGTCTACTCCTGAATACCATTCGCTGTAATCATTCCAGTCAAGTGAGTTGGAACTTGTACCATTACCAGCACAAGTCAGGAGGATGGTCCTTCCAAGGTTGAAGGAATACATGGCAACCTTTTTACAGGTGTCGATCATGGCAAGACGGTAATAATAACTTTCTTGCCCAACAAGTGCTGCATGATCTTCAAGTTTGGATTCAGTTGGAAGGTAGGCGGGAGAGATTGCAGTGAGTGTGTCTACGGGAACAAAAGGGCCTGTTGGGTTATCAGAACGCTCAAGCACAATTTCAATAACCCTGTTGGCAGGGGAATAGTAATATTTTGCCTCAACATAGCTGTTGTTTACCACCGAAACCTGTGAAAGGTAAAGTGTATCAGGGATTACAGGACCATTATAACTAATAGAAACCGGGCAGGATGTGGAAGAATCCGCACCGGATTGAGAAATTGCCCTGACCACATAAGTGTATGTACTTCCATTTATGAATGTAGTGCTGTCATCATAATTTGTAGACAGGCTCGAAGAGGCGATATACTTGAAGTTTGCTCCATCCACCTGCCTGTATATCCTGTATTCCATCAAGCCCCCGGGCATCCGGCTGTACTCGGTCCAGGAAAGCCTGGCTTTTCTATCACAAGGGTCAATTGCAGGCAGGTTGACAATGATGTTATGAGGTGCTGGCAGGGGAGCAAAGGTTCCGGGGCTTGGCTTTGAACAGCTGTCGAAGGCTGCCAGGGCATATTGGTAAGACTGGGTGCAGGCATCAACAGATTTGTCAATAAATGAAGTAGAATTCGGCCCAACAAATGTAATGGAGTCGAAACCAAGGGTTTGCCTATAGATAATGTATCCGGCAATACCAGATCCCACGCTTTTGGTCCAGCTTATTTCCGGATAGTAAGCTCCTGATGGATCCTGGTAAACACTTACAATTTCGTTGGTCGGGTCAGCCGGTAAAGTCTGATCGCTGAATGAATCTTTTGCCTCATTGGACAAGGAATTACATGGACTTCCGCTTTTCTGGAAAGAAATACGGTAACTGATATTTGTAGGAATGCAATACGGATAGGATATGGTGTCGTTATAAGTGAGTTGCCCAATATTATGAGCAGTTGTATTTATCCGGGCTATGGTATTCCATGATGTGTTTTCATACCGTTGAACGGAATATTGCCCTGAATCAGGGTAATATACTGTATTCCAGGATAAATGGGCGATATCTGTTGCAGGAGGTGAAAAGGAAAGCAGGATGTTTCGGAATACCGCATCAAGGTAGATACTTCCATAACCGGTAAGATGAAAATAGTATTTTGTATTGAGTCCGTTGGTGCCTGCAATCAGTTGTGACATTGAAGCGCCGGTTACCGGGATTGTTATGGAATCTGTAGGTACCAGCGTTGTACCCCACCTGATCGTATAGGTGCTGAATGAACTGAAAAGATCATATTGCCATATCAATGTAATTTCGCCGGTAGCCGGATCGGTAGAGGTGCAGAATTTATCCTGGTCCTGAGCCTTGAGCCCGGCTGAAAAGATAAACAGCAGGATTGAAAAAACGATATGGAACCTGACACTAAGCATTGCCTCCTTTATAAGCAGAACCTAAGATACAACGATAATAGCAATTAAATAGTATTTCTAAACCTTTTTACCGACTACCAAAAGGTGCATATCAGCCGGGTCGAGGTATTTGCAGGCGAGTTCTTTCAATTGAGAGGGAGTGATATTTCTTATAACTTCCATCATGGCATAGTTAAATTCATTTCCAAGCCCGTCTTCCATGATATCACGATAGGTGTCAGCCATTGCGAAAGGCCCGTCAATTCCACGAAGGAAGGATCCCAACATGTAATTTCTGACCAGTTTCAATTCCTTTTCCTTCACAGTTTCGTCACATAGCCTCATTAATTCGACCCGGATTTGTTCCAGTGAATCTTTGGTGGCATCGGACCCTACTTCACAGGAGATAAAAAAGTATCCAGAGCGGATCAATGGCACGGCAGCTGAACCGACACCATAAGTATAACCCTTGTCCTCCCTTAGGTTGGTCATGAGCCTCGATCCGAAATATCCTCCCAGCACGGTATTCAGGACTTTCATACCCATATAGTCGGGATGGTGCCTGTTGAAGAGCAATCGGCCCATTCGGATGGCAGATTGTACAGAACCTTTTTTGGAAATGAAATGCTCCTTTTTAGAGGAAGGGAGTTCCTTGAATGTAAGTTCTTCTTGAGGAGAACTACCGGCTTTTTGTGTTCCGAAAGCATCTTCAAGCATCACCTGAAGAGAGGGGTCCACTTTCCCGGCAATAATAATGGTAATGCTGCCCGGCTGGTAATGGTTGCGGTGGAATTTCTCCATTTCTTCAACCTTGAAATTATCGATGTCTTCGGTTGTGAGGAAGTTCCCGTAGGGATGGGAAGGGCCATATATCAGCTGGTTGAAGCGTGTCCGGGCCAGAAAATTAACTTTTTCCAGGTTCACCTGCAGCAGTTGACGCTGTTTCCCGGCAAAAATGCGGTATTCATTTTCAGGAAAAGATGCTTCGGCAACTATCTCCCGGAGAATGGGAAGTGTATTAGGCAGGTGTTTGTTAAGGGAGTAAAGGGTGATGTAAGCATTGTCTTTCTCGGCAACGGATTCAAGATGGGCACCATAGAAATCGAGGATGTCGGATATTTCTTTTGAGGAATGTTTGCTTGTGCCTTCGCGAAGCATAAGATTGGTGGCCAGTGAGGTAAAGTTCTTTGCCTGGTACCAGCTTCCTGCCTTAAAAATGAGTTCTACCCTTAGCAGGTCCTGGGTTCCGGCATTAAACTGAACCACTTTGATCCCGTTGGAAAGGAAATAGACTTCAGGTTCGATAAGAACATATTTATCGAGTGTTTTTATTTCTGGTTGTGTGCTTCTGTCCATGGTGAGATGGGGTGTGTGGCGTTTTTGGGTTAAGTGCTTAGCGCGAAGTGCTAAGGGCTAAGCGTAAAGTGGTATGTGTTAAGTTCAACGATCAGAATTCAGAATGCAAAGTGCAAAATGCAAAGTGCATAGGGCTAAGCGCAAGGTGTTGGGCACAATTCTTAATTTCAAATTTCAAAGTGCAGTGTGCGTAAACAGGTTATGACCATTGAATGACCATTGAATGACCATTGAATGACCATTGAATGACCATTGAATGACCATCGAATGACCATCGAATGACCATTGCATGACCATCGAATGACCATTGCATCACCACTGCATGACCATTGAGTGATCCGCCAGCTGGCGGAAATGACCCCTCTCTCCCCATGCCCCTATGCACTATGCGCTCTGCGCCTCGCCCTTCGCCTTGTAGTAAAGCGTAGAACAGTTACTCTTCTGCAGTACTATTTTGGCCTGTTCCCGGATCTCCTCTGCAGTGACAGCCTCATATTTCCCAACGATATCATTGATCAATCCTGCATCACCCAGCAATTCATAATAGGCAAGGTTCATGGCTTTATCAAGTATCCGCATTTCGCTGAAAGCCATCATGGATTCCATGCGGTTCTTTACTTTGCGTAATTCAATATCATCAGCAAGGTGGTTCCTGATCTTCTCCAGTTCAACTTCAATGGCGTCTTCGGCAGTTTGAAAATCAACACCTTTCATTAATTTTCCAACTATCACAAACAGTCCGGCATCGATGTCGCCTGAAATAAATGCATTCAGGTCACTGAAAAGCTGCCTGTTTTTAACCAATTCCTGGTATAGCCTGCCCGACTGGCCTGCAGAAAGGATATCAGATATCAGGTCTGTTGCATAGAATTCAGCTTCCATTCTGCCGCACATATGGTATGCCTTATAAATTGAATCAAAAGGAACATCCCTCTCAACGGTCAGGGTGCGATGTTCCGCCTGTTTTGGCTCGGCAGGCAAGGACCTTGTGTATGGGCCGCCTTTATGAATTGTTCCAAACCACTTCTCTGATAAATTGCTGATTTCTTCCGTTGTTATATTCCCTGCCACAACAAGTATTGCATTGCAGGGGTTATAGAATTTCGCATAGAAAGCCTTAACATCTTCCATCACCGCAGTTTCGATATGCGAAGGTTCCTTTCCTATGGTTGCCCATTGATACGGATGTACTTTATATGCCAGCGGGCGCATCAGCAACCATGCATCTCCGTAGGGCTGGTTCAGGTAATTCTGACGGAATTCTTCCACTACAACATTTCGTTGCACATCGAAGCTTTTCGTTGAGAAAGCCAGGTTATACATTCGGTCCGATTCAAGCCAAAAAGCCGTTTCGAGATTTTCCCTGGGAAGTGTAAGGTAATAATTTGTTATATCGTTATTGGTGAATGCATTATTCTCTCCTCCAACACGCTCAAGGGGTTCATCATATTTAGGCACATTTGCTGAGCCGCCGAACATCAGGTGCTCAAACAAATGAGCGAATCCTGTGCGATCAGGGTCTTCATCACGTGAGCCAACATTGTAAAGGATGTTCATGGCGACAAGTGGGGTAGAAGTATCGCAATGGACAATCACCTTCAGGCCGTTGGAAAGAGTGAAACGATCAAATGAAATCATAATCCTTTTTTTCAGGAGGGTTGGCACGTTTGTGCAGCCGTGCTCCCTGCAAAAGTAACTTTTTTGGCTTTAACAATGAAGATGGGGGCGGCTGTTTCAGGAAGTGATGTCAGGAGCATGATCAAATGAATCAGCATGATGAAGGTTAGAACCTGCCGTTCACGAATTCCCTGTGTTTTGGAGTTCTTTTTTTCGTATTAAACCTGACAGGTTTACCTATTTTTGCAGGTATAACATTCATGAGAAACCCCTTTGCCCGTATATTCCTATCACATGAAAATTAACTTTCTCAACCTTATATGCACCCTGGTTGTCCTCCTTCCTGTTACAATAAAAGCACAACAGCCTGAATACCTGATCTCAGCACCAGCCGGAAACCAGTTTACCCATATCGACCGCAATGGTACAACCGTGATACCAAATGGACGTTTACTCACTCCCCTGGGAGTGAATTATACAGTAGCACCGCATCCATACGGACTTGCACTCAGCAACGATGGATCCATTGCTGTAACAGCCAATTCAGGCATACAACCCCTGGCGATCACCATACTCAGAAATATTAAATCCGGAAATCCGGAAATCCAGCAAGTACCACCTGGTCCCAAAACTGATGGTGGAGTGCTTGCATCGGTATTTATGGGGCTGGCCGTTTCTCCCGATAATAAAGTCGTTTATGTTTCCGGCGGACAGGAGAACAAGGTTTTTATTTTTGATATTCAGACGGGTGCCAGGATTGCCGAAATAAACTGCGGATTCAAGGATAGCAAATATGATTATACTCATGGTTACATTGGTGATATGGTTCTCAGCCAGGATGGAAAGCGCCTTTACGCGGTGGACCAGATTGGTTTCAGGATGATCATACTGGATACAGAATCGAAGAAACTCATTTCAAGTGTTCCGGTTGGAAGGTATCCTTATGGAATTGCTCTTTCACCGGATGAAAAAACTGTATTTGTGGCAAATGTCGGGATGTACAAGTACAGCTTGATCAAGAGGAAAAATAAAGGGGAATGGAAGAACGGAACAATGGATTTTCCTGCTTTTGCATACGAATCGGAAGAGGCTGAAGAAGGGATTCATAGTGATTCTCTCGAGGTTCCCGGATTGGGGCCTGTAAATTCAGATGAATCCTTTTCAGTTTGGGCCGTTAGCCTGAAAAACGATGGTAAACCAAAGGTCACGGCAAAGATCAAAACCGGTAACCTCGTTGGTCAAATGGTGGAAGGCTTTCCTGCCGTTGGCGGCTCCAGCCCTAACTCCATTGTTGCCACAAATAACTATGTATTTATCAGCAATGGGAATAATGATATGATCACTGTTCTCAATGTCAGGAACAGGAAAATGGTTTCCAATATCCGGCTTTCACCGGATCACAGGATTGACAGGCTTCGGGGGATCATCCCGTTTGGGCTTGCGGTTTCACCGGATAGTAAAAGAATTTATGCTGCTGAATCCGGCATCAATGCGGTGGCAATTATTGATGCAGAGCATTTGAAGGTACTCGGGCATATACCTGTTGGCTGGTTTCCTGCCAAGCTAAAAGTGACCCCTGATGGTAAAAAGCTGGTTGTTGCCAATGCAAAGGGATTTGGCAGTGGGCCCAATGGCGGGCCCAATTTCAGGATAGGTCCTGAGGGAAGCTACATTGGAAGTATCATGAAGGGGACAGTGGAGGTGCTTGATATTCCTGCTGACGATCAACTGGATGTTCTCACGGCCAGGGTAATGGATAATAATTTTCGGTTTGCATCCCTGGCTCAGAAAAAGCAGGAGGTGCAGGATGCTAATCCAATTCCGCTTTTCCCGGGTCAAAAGGATTCCCCTATAAAGCATATCATTTTTATTTCGAAGGAAAACCGGACTTTCGATGAGATCTTCGGACAGATGAAAACGGTAAGTGGAGATTCTACCCTTGCCCGGTTTGGGCACAATGTCACATTTACGAATCACGATAAGAGCCGTAAAGTTGAAAATGCCACAGTGGCACCTAATCACCTGAAACTTGCTTCACAATTCGGGCTCGGAGATAATTTCTATGTCGATTCGGATGTGTCAGCCGACGGGCATCGCTGGTTAGTCAATACCTATCCGAATGAATGGGTTGAATCCACTACTCCTGCAAATTATGGTGGGAACAGGGAGTACAGGGATGACTCCAAGGCCCCCGGGAATCTCGGGCTTAACGGAGCTTCAGGGGCTATTTATCCTGAAGATTACAACGAAGCCGGTTCTATGTGGGATCATTTAGCCCGGCACCATGTTGAATATTTTAACTTTGGCTTTAGTGTGATGTTTGAACCTGCCGATTACCAGGATACATATAAATATGGCGGAATCAAGCAGGTTGCCAATTTCCCCCTGCCAACTTCATTGTTTAGCCGCACATCGCATGATTATCCCACTTTCAATATGGCAATTCCTGATCAGTTCAGGGTTGATATTTTCAAAAAGGAATTCAGTGAAAAATGGAACAGTGGAAAGGATACCCTCCCAGAACTCATTACACTAATCCTTCCAAACGACCATGGAGCCGGTGAGCGGCCTGATGCCGGCTACGCCTTCCGCGAAAGCTATATGGCTGATAACGACCTGGCACTCGGGCGCCTGGTGGAATTCCTGTCACATTCTCCTTACTGGAAGAATATGGCTATAGTTGTCACTGAGGATGATGCCCAGAATGGTGTAGATCATGTGGATGCCCATCGTTCCGTTTTGATGGTTATATCACCTTATGCAAAGCCGGGCTATATAAGTCATGTACATCACAGCTTTGGCAGTATTTTCAAAACTTTCTGGAACATCCTCGAACTGCCGTACTTGAATCAATTTGATGCCGGGGCAACGGACTTATCTGATTTCTTTACTTCCAAACCGGATTTTACACCCTATTTAGCTTTACCGGTTGATGCCCGGTTTTTTGACCCTCAAAAAGCCCTGGATCCATTTGATGAAAAATTCAATTGGGAGCAATTGCACAAAGGCCCTGAAATTGACAATCCCCAGGATATGATCCGTGAAAGCAAGGAGCAGGACGAGTGGAGGAAAGAGATGAAATAAGAGGGGCAAAGGGCATGGAGCGCAGAGCATGGAGCATAGAGCGAAGAGCTTAGCGCTTGGCGTATTGAGCTGGGCGGGTTATACAATGGCCATTTCCGACAGATGGCGGATCATTCAGGAGTCATTCTATAGTCAGACAATAGTCATACGATGGTCATACGATGGTCATACGATAGTCATACGATGGTCATACGATGGTCATACGATGGTCATACGATGGTCATACGATG
>JACAAZ010000008.1:0-64423 GCA_013376995.1 Bacteroidota bacterium
ACTTCCTACTTCCTGCTTCCTGCTTCCTGTTTCCTACTTCCTACCTCTTACATCATACTTCTTACTTCATATCTCAAACCGCCAACACCTCACTCCCCTCCCACTCCCATGTCCGGCATCTACCTTCACATCCCCTATTGCAAACAGAAATGCCATTACTGCAATTTCTATTCACTGGCTTCAGAGAAGCACCGGGAGGATATTGTACCATCTATTGTCCGCGAAATGGAACTTCAGAAAGAATACTTACAGGGAGAAGTTGTAAATACTGTTTATTTCGGTGGAGGAACCCCGGCCCTGCTTACTGCTTCGGAAATTTCCATTTTGCTGGATAGCATCTACAAACATTTTATGGTTGCTAATGATGCTGAAATTACCCTGGAAGCCAACCCTGATGATCTCAGCCTGGTTAAACTTAAAGCCTTCAGATCTGCAGGGATAAACCGGTTAAGCATAGGAGTTCAATCGTTTGAGGAAGAAGACCTGGAATTCCTCAACCGCACCCATTCGGCACGGCAGGCTATCAGTGCTATAAAACAGTCCAAAACCGCAGGTTTCGTTAATCTGAGTATCGACCTGATATACGGAATCCCGAACCAGGACATTGAATCCTGGGAAAGCAACCTAATGACAGCTATAGAACTGGGAGTCCCACACCTGTCGGCCTATGCTCTGACGGTCGAAGAGAAAACTCCTATGGCTGTTATGATCAGGAAAGGAAATATGCCAAATGTTGATGATGCATTACAGGCACAGCATTTCAGGATCCTGACCGATCTTTTGGAGGCCCATGGTTACCTGCACTATGAGATATCCAATTTCTGCAAACCGGGAAAGTTCTCAAAACATAACACTTCCTACTGGAAAGGTGTATCCTATCTCGGCCTGGGGCCTTCGGCCCATTCCTATAACGGCAATTCCAGGCAATGGAATGTTTCGAACCTTGGCCAGTATGTTCAATCGATCCGGAAGGATATCATTCCTTTTGAAAAGGAGATTTTATCTCAATCACAGCAATTCAATGAATATGTCATGACTTCCCTGCGCACGCAATGGGGTTGTGATCTTCAATACATTGAGAAACATTTTGGCAAAAGTTGGGCTGAGCAGGCCAAAAAGGACATAGAAAAATACATAAAGGAGAACCTGCTTATTCTCAGTGAAGATGTTCTTTACCTCAGTAAAAGCGGTAAGTTCAGGGCCGATGGCATTGCTGCAGAAATGTTCAGGGTGGGGTGAATTTAGTGACGGGGTGACTACAAGACGAGTTTAGATTTTTTTCGTTAATTTAGCCAGCACATAACTAAATGCAGGATACTCATGCCTATTCTAGGATCGATCATAAAAAGTGCAATCGAATTCCGAAGCAAGATTCCTATTGAAAGTCTTAAAACACAGAATCCATATAAAGCTCAGGTTAAAACCCTGAGGAAATTATTGAGGAATGCCCAGGTTACGTCATTTGGAGAAGCTTACGGATTCCAGGATTTCCTGAAACACAGAGACCCGGTAAAATCGTTCCAGCAACATGTCCCGCTTCATGACTATACGACTATTCACCGAAAATGGTGGTACAGGACGCTGAATGGGGAGCCTTATGTCTGCTGGCCAGGGCAGGTTAAATATTTTGCTTTGAGTTCAGGTACTTCGGAGGCCTCCAGCAAATACATCCCTGTTACCAATGATATGCTCCGGGCTATCAAAAAAACCAGCATCCTGCAGTTGCTTACCCTTGCCAAGTATGATTTCCCAAAGGAATTCTATGAAAAGGGAATACTAATGTTAGGAGGCAGCACACAATTAGAATTTAACGGAACTTATTATGAAGGAGACCTTTCCGGGATCACTGCCGGTAATTTACCTTTTTGGTTCCAGCACTTTTACAAACCTGGCAATCGCATATCCAAAGAGCGAAACTGGACGACCAAGCTGGATGAAATTGTCAAGAAAGCGCCTGAATGGGATATTGGTGTGATATGCGGCGTACCTGCCTGGTTACAGATTCTTCTCGAAAGGATCATTGAGACATACCATTTGAAAACCATTCATGATATATGGCCTAATCTTTCCATTTATGTCCATGGAGGAGTTTCATTTACTCCTTATGCCAAGGGGTTTGAAAAATTGCTGGCCAGGCCTTTGACCTATATGGAAACCTACCTGGCATCAGAAGGGTTTGTTGCCTATCAAAGCCGCCCAGGAACCAGTTCCATGCAACTTGTGCTTGACAATGGAATATTTTACGAATTTGTCCCGTTCACCATTGAAAACTTTGATGAGGACGGCAACCTGAAACCCAGGGCAACTGCTTTGACCATACGTGATGTTGAAGAAGGCAAGGATTATGCACTCCTGATGTCAAGCTGTGCAGGCGCCTGGCGTTACATGATAGGTGACACTGTGAAGTTTACATCGAAGCCATTATCGGAAATTGTGATCACCGGCAGAACCAAACATTATCTCAGCATATGTGGTGAGCATCTTTCTCAGGAGAACATGAACAGGGCAATTGAGATGCTCGAAAACCAGATGAATATTTCGGTAAGGGAATTTGCCGTTGCAGGGATCAAGCATGAAAACATGTTTGCTCACCGATGGTTTCTTGGTGTTGATGAGCCTTTTGATGTAGAGTTGGCCAGGACCAAAATTGATGATAACCTGAAACTCCTGAATGACGACTACCGGACAGAACGACTTCATGCAATCAGGGAGGTACAGGTTGAACCTTTAGCATCTGATGTTTTCTATAACTGGATGAAGCGGCAAGGAAAGATTGGCGGCCAGTTCAAGTTCCCGCGTGTTCTCAAAAAGGACAAACTGGAGGACTGGTTATCCTACTTAGCTGAATTAAAAAATAAAATTTCTTAAAGGATTGAAATTTTTAACGCAAACGTTTTAGATTTGACAACCACAATTATGATTAATGATTTTTAACCAGCAATATCTGCCTTAGAGATGCATCCTATCCTGCAAGGCCTGATTCTCGGATTTACCCTGTCGGTTCTGCTGGGACCGGCACTTTTCACGTTGTTGCAGACAAGCATACATCGTGGTATGAAATCGGGTTTGTTCCTGGCCGGCGGAATTTTCCTTTCAGATCTGAGCGTGGTCTTTCTTGCCTATCTCGGCGCCTTACAACTGATCAATCAAAAGAACAATTATCTTATTGCAGGAATTGTTGGCGGTTCTATCCTTATTGGATTCGGAATTTATACCTTCTACCGTAAGGTTCACATTGACGAGAACAATAAACCCATTGAAGTTAAGGTTCCGGGGCCGATCACCTATATCCTCAAAGGTTATTTCCTGAACATAATGAATCCTTTTGTCTGGTTCTTCTGGATTTCAGCCATGGTAGGAGTCAGTGCCAATTATGGGGATGATAAGGCTGATGTTGTAATTTTCTTTTCAGGAACCTTATTTGCCATACTGAGCAGTGACATTCTCAAGGTTTTTCTTGCCGGCAAACTTAAGCAATACCTTAAGCCACAGATGCTAATCCGTGTAAATCACATTGTGGGGCTACTGCTGATGATTTTCGGGGTATTCTTAATTATCAGGGTTTTCCTGAAATTCTAATCATCCGAGAACCGGATATCTTTAATATTCAGCTGTATACTCTTTACCCCATTCCATTCATTTTCTTCCAGGTGGTAACAAATATCCATGAATTGACCTTTCTGTATAGCACTGAATTTCTCGCCTTGCTGGAAAGCTATGGCTGCAAAAGGATCTGATCGAACGGCATTCTGGAAAACGGTCATTTTAACATGGTTCTTCCCGACTATACGGGCATGCCCTGTATCGTGTGTATCAGGAGTAACAAAGACCGGTGACATATTACCCGGGCCGAAAGGGGCAAATTGTTTAAGTACCCGCAGGAATTTGGGTGTGATCTGGTTAAGGTTGATTTCAAGGTCAATCTCTACTTCAGGTATCAGCATTTCTTCAGTAATTGTACTTGACACTGCTTTCTCAAACCTTTTCCTGAATTCTTCCAGGTTTTCGGGCTTTAATGAAAGGCCGGCAGCGAATGTATGCCCGCCAAAATGTTCAAGCAGATCACTGCAGGAATCGATGGCATCGTATATATCAAAATCCTTAACGGAACGGGCTGAACCAGTAATAAGCCCATTCGATAGCGTAAGAACGATAGTAGGGCGATAATAGGTTTCCGTTAGTCGGGAAGCTACAATACCAATAACCCCTTTATGCCAGTCGGGGTTATATACAACGGTTGACAGGGAATTTTTCAGGAAGTCGTCACCGGCAATTTGTTCAAGTGCACCGATGGTAATCTGGGAATCCAGGCTCCGGCGTTCAGTGTTAAAATCATTGATCTGCCTTGCAATACTTTCAGCATGTTCGAGATCAGGGCTGATCAGCAATTCAACGGAATTCCTGCCGCTTTCAATTCTGCCAGCAGCATTGATACGCGGCCCAAGAACAAAAACGAGATCGCTAACAGTCAGTTCCCGTGAGAACTGCATTTCGACTTCCGTTTCAGGCGGTACATCTTCAGCCTCTTTACGCAGGATATTGGCAATATTCAGGATAGCTTCTATTCCAGGTCGCGGATTACTATTGATAAGTTTCAGTCCGTAATAAGTCAGGATGCGGTTTTCTCCAACGATAGGAACAATATCCGATGCTATACTAACCGCAACTAAATCGAGGTATTTATTAAGCGTTTTAAACGGGACATTATTCCGTGCTGCATAAGCCTGGATAAGTTTGAACCCGACACCGCAGCCTGAAAGTTCATCGAAGGGATAAGTAGAATCTTCCCTCTTGGGATCGAGGACAGCAATAGCATTTGGCAATTGGTCAGCGGGGCGGTGATGATCGCAGATGATGAAATCTATACCTTTCTCTTGCGCATACCTGACCCTCTCAATGGATTTAATCCCGCAATCAAGTGCAATGATCAGGGTAAATCCCTGCTCGGCAGCGAAGTCAATGCTTTTAACGGAGATGCCATATCCTTCACCATAGCGGTCAGGGATGTAGAAATCAAGCGATTCAAATCCCTGTTCTTTCAGAAATGTATAAACCAATGCGACAGCAGTTGTACCATCAACATCGTAATCACCGTAAACCAATATTCGTTCTTTCCCTTCAAACGCTTTCCCGATACGGCTGATAGCCTTATCCATATCATTTATCAGGAAAGGATCATGGAGAAGTGAAAGCTCAGGACGAAAGAAGGCTTTTGCCCCATCAAAAGTTGTAACACCACGCTGAACCAGCAACTCTGACAGCAAGGGGTCAATCCCAAGCTGGGTTGCTAATTTATTAACTGTTTCATGATCTCCGCGATCTTTAAGTAACCAGCGTTTCTTCATTCAGATGAGCGTCCTTTCCGCAAAAATAGGGAAAAGGAACTAAAATTTACAATTTGTTAACAGAATTAAAATGTTTGGATTTACAGCAATTTCAACTCAAACAGAGAACTTAGAAAGCATTAATATTGTTCAATTCATGGTAAAATACAATTAACTAAGAATCCTAAAATTTTAAATAGCCAATAACTAAAACTTATTCCAGGGGATAATCAAAATATAGTTAGCGAGATCTAAAGTAATAAATATTATTGCAATCCCTTAGCTCAAACTGTACTTTTGTTTCGTTTGTTAATAAATTACAGCAGGGCGTCTACAGATAAATCAGACCTGGTTTACGAAGTTTTTATTTAAGCCCGGGTTTAATATAGCTGGTCCAGGATACCTTTGAAGATTAGAGAAACATAGATCGGGAATTTGCAACCTGTATTTGAACCAGCTTCAATGATAAAAAGAACCTGCTTCCTGCTTTCATTCTCCTTGATTCTTGCCGCAAGTATTGCCCAGAATTCGGCACAGATGATCGTTGATGACATGACCTTGCCTCCTGACGCAGCATTACATGGTGTCCCATCCTATTACAGCTGGGCATCGGGAGCAGCTCATGGCCAGAACCCTGTCCCGGCAAAAAACAACCAGGGAGAATGGTTCCGGGCCATGACCAGTTGGGGCCAGGTATACATCCCTGTAAATGAGAGCCCTGCTACCAATACGCGTTGCCAGATCAGGAACATGGTATCAAAATTTTTATATAAGAATGGAAACTGGGTTCAGGTACAATCCGGAAATCCACAGGGTGCTGCATTTGTTGAGGACTTTGCAAATAATGCTTCGATAGCAGCAGGGATGAGGGATGAAACGGGCAATGGTGGGGGTATCTCCGTAATTGTTGGCGTCGGAGCCTGGACTGGATACAATTTCCATTACTGGCCCGCAGGCTCAAGGGCTATAGTTGATGTGGACAGTGTTACAGGAGTTTTTACTTCCTGTGAGGCAAGGCTGATCATAGATGACCCGGGAAAAGCAGATGATCGTTCTATATGTAAAAATATTCTCCAGATGGGGGGTGACTGGTGGTTGAATCAAACCATCGGCTGGCTTCCTGATTGGTCGGCAAATAGTGGCATAGGGAATGGAAGGGCCAAATGGGTGACCACAACTTGGCAGAGTTTTAATTATTGTTCGCTTAAGCCTTCTGAAATACTCGCAAATCCTCCGGTTGAACCTGCATCGATTGCAGAAGACCTGGATTTTAATCAATCCGTTTTCTCGTATCCAAATCCAGCATCCGACAAAATATCCATTGTGTTACCAGCAGATTGGAATCCAAATTATTCAAGAATCTCCATTTATGATATTCATGGCATTTTACTCTATCAACACCCCTTTGAAAAGCATATTATGATTTTTGACCTGGTCGGAATTGCAAAAGGTCTTTTATTTCTAAAAATCGAATCTGATCGCCTTTTCCTTACTCAGCGGATTTTAAGAATTTAGGTTTAGGATAGAATTGCATGCGGACATCCCAATAACCTCTATGCTTTAAAGAATTTCCTCTTTCTTATCTTGCTGGATTCAGAAATCTCATTGAAACCCCTAACAGTATATTTGAATAATTGTGGAGAATTAATTAGATTTGATTATTGTTAAGGATCATTTGATTCATTTCATTAACCAAACTTCAGAACATGAAATTCATCCGCACACTAGCAGTCATCCTGTTGGCCACTATCTGGATCAGCATTTCTGAATTTGCCAGGAACCAGCTGCTGTTTAAGTCCTATTGGGTGAATCATTACCAGGGAATGGGGCTGACTTTTCCTGAAGCGCCAATAAATGGAGCAGTCTGGGGAATCTGGTCGATGATGTTTGCCATCAGCATTTATATTATTTCCAGGAAATTCTCTCTCCTGCAAACCACTTTCCTTTCCTGGTTTGTGGGCTTTGTCCTGATGTGGCTGGTACTTGGAAATATGGGGGTGCTGCCATACGGATTGCTGATCTACGCAGTCCCGCTGAGCATGCTGGAGGCCTTTTTTGCCTCACTGATCCTGAAGAAATTATTAAAAGGTTGAGCGCATAGCTTCCACAGGGTCCAGCCTGGAAGCTGACCAGGCAGGAAACAGCCCGGAAACCAGGCCAATAAAGCCTGATACGGACAATCCCACAATAATATTTTTTGTATTCAGGAACAGATCCATTCCCGCAAGGTTGGATGCGATGATAGTCCCGATATATATTATCAGCAGGCCAAGCCCTCCTCCAAGCAGGGAAAGAAAGATAGCTTCGAAAAGAAATTGCTGCAGGATAAATGAATTCCGGGCTCCAAGTGATTTCTGAATGCCTATCTGAACAGTCCTTTCCTTAACGGAAACAAACATGATATTAGCAATTCCGAATCCTCCGACAAGCAGAGAAAATCCACCAACGACCCATCCGACCAGGGATATTACTCCAAATACCGAATCGAAAGCATTGTTGATCACACTGGTTTCATTGATCTCAAAATTATTCTTAGCCCCTGGTTTAAGTTTCCGTACCGAACGCATGATACCGGTAAGCTCATCGCGCAGCTCATCGTTGGACACATTCTTCTTGCCCCGAACCATAATAGCCGAACCAATATCATCATTATCAAGGTCAATGAAATTGCGGCCGAAATTTACAGGCATCATCAGCCATTCATCATTGGAACGGCCGAAGGTATTGTTCCCGGTTTTTTTGAATTTCCCGATAATTTCCACTTTCCTTCCGAATACCACTACCTGCTGTCCAAGGGCATCGCGGTTGGGCATGAGTTTCTGACAGATCTCGTCTCCGATTATACAAACCGGCCTTCCACCCTGCGATTCTGCAGCAGTAAAGAAGCGCCCCTGGGCAATATTGATGGCATCTACCTTGTCATAGTCCTGGGAAACTGCCACAATAGTGGCATTTTCATAGGTCAGCCCCTGGAATTTTACATTTTTATTTACTCCAACATAATAACCGGCAGCATCAGACAATGAACTCCTTTTCTGGATTTCTTCCATCTCCTGAACTCGTGTTTCAGGGCGTTTCATGTACTCCCACCAGGGCATGTCAGGGCTTCCTATGAAAGGCCATTTCTGGATAAAAAGCACATTACTCCCGAGGGATTCAATATCTTTCCTTAATGTGTATTCTATGCTGTCGAAAACGGTCAGAACCGAGATAACGGAAAATATCCCGATAGTGATGCCGAGCAATGACAGGAAAGTCCTCACTTTATTAACTACCAGGGCCCGAAGAGCAAACAGATAACTTTCCCTGAAAAGTCTCAAAAACAGCATGTGGGTGAAATTATGAAAATAAACCGGATTTCTCCTCCCCTGTTCAACGCCGGCTGAACATTAGCTGTAAAATTAATCAGTTTTTTGGCGGAAGCAGGTATTTTAACATTTTTACTGAAAGTTATTGGTCGATTTTTAATAAAATTGCACTTTTATCAACATCCGTCATGGAAGAACTGAAACCTATCCGTTCCGCGCTCATTTCTGTATACCATAAAGATCGTGTCGATGAGATAGCCCGCAGATTGTTTGAATTAGGAATCACACTTTACTCCACCGGAGGAACCTACGACTTTATTGCAGCTTTGGGTATCCCGGTCCAAACAGTTGAAAGCCTTACTTCCTACCCTTCCATCCTGGGTGGCAGGGTAAAAACCCTCCATCCAAAAGTATTCGGCGGCATCCTTTACCGGAGAGATAACCCGGAGGACCGCAATCAACTTGAGCAATACGACATCCCAGGGATCGACCTGGTTATTGTTGACCTCTACCCCTTTGAAGCAACTGTCAGCTCCGGTGCCAGCAGGGATGATATTATTGAAAAGATAGATATTGGCGGGATATCCCTTATCCGTGCCGCTGCAAAAAACTTTGAGGATGTTGTGATTGTGCCGTCCTCTGATCAGTATGACAGGATCATAAACCTGCTTGAGGATAAAAAAGGCTTTACAACCCTGGAAGACCGGCTTTATTTTGCCGCCCAGGCATTC
Source organism: Bacteroidota bacterium (assembly GCA_013376995.1). Taxonomy (GTDB): domain Bacteria; phylum Bacteroidota; class Bacteroidia; order Bacteroidales; family UBA4417; genus UBA4417. The sequence goes on from JACAAZ010000008.1 coordinate 9,364, forward strand.
AATGTGTCATCGCATTATGATACTGCCATTTTTAACTATTTCAATAGAGACACGGGAATAAAGGCTTTCAAGAAAAGCATTCTTAATTCAGAGGAGATGCGGTACGGTGAAAACCCGCACCAGCAGGCAGTTTATTTTGGAGATGCCAGTGAATCCTTCGAACAGTTAAATGGAAAAGCTATCTCCTATAATAACCTGGTTGACCTGGATTCAGCCATTTCATTGATCGGGGAGTTTGAGGAACCGGCTTTCGTAATTATCAAACACACGAATGCATGTGGTGTTGCTGTAAGGCCCAAGCTCATCCATGCCTGGCAGGATGCCTTAGCTGGAGACCCGCTTTCAGCCTATGGTGGAGTCCTGGCTACCAACCGGCCAATTGATCCTGAAACAGCAGAAGAGATCAACAAACTCTTTTTCGAGATACTGCTTGCACCTGCTTTTGAAAAAAATGCATTGGAAATCCTGAAATCAAAGAAAAATAGAATAATTTTGCAGCATAAACCGACTGATTTTCAAGCGAAACAGTTTAAGTCAATCCTTAACGGCGTACTTGAGCAAGGCAGGGATACCCAAACCGAAAGCCCTGCCGATTTGCATGTAGTGACTAAAACATCACCTGATAACCAGCAGGTTAAAGACCTGATTTTTGCCAATATCATTGTTAAGCATCTTAAGAGTAACGCTATTGTTTTGGCTAAGAACGGGCAATTACTGGGTGCCGGTTGTGGCATGACTTCCAGGGTTGATGCCCTGAAACATGCGATAGCCAAATCACAGGAATTCGGGTTTTCGCTCGAAGGAGCCGTCATGGCTTCTGATGCTTTTTTCCCTTTTGCCGACTCAGTAGAGATCGCGTCAAAAGCAGGCATCAAAGCCGTGATACAACCGGGAGGATCCGTAAGGGATGATGACTCTATCCGCTATTGCAACGAACATGGTGTATCCATGACTATTACAGGAACAAGACATTTCAGACATTAATTACACAATATTCCGCCAGGTATAATTACCTGCGCCGAAAAAAAACATTTCATGGGACTTTTTTCCTTTCTGACCAAAGAAATAGCGATGGACCTTGGCACTGCCAATACCATCATCATATACAACGACAAGGTTGTTGTCGACGAACCTTCCATTATCGCCATTGAACGAAATACAGGCCGGGTGCTTGCTGTTGGGAAAAAGGCAATGATGATGCATGGAAAAACGCATGAGAACATTAAGACCATCAGGCCCCTGCGCGACGGTGTCATTGCTGACTTTCAGTCAGCCGAGTACATGATCCGCGAGTTGATTAAGATGATTGGCCCAAGCAGAAGTCTTTTCCCACCTGCACTCAGGATGGTAATTTGTATCCCTTCCGGTATTACCGAAGTTGAAGAACGTGCTGTGAAAGATTCAGCAGAACAGGCCGGCGCCAAGGAAGTTCGCCTCATCCATGAGCCTATGGCTGCCGCAATCGGTATCGGGATCGACGTTCTTGAACCTACAGGTAACATGATCATCGACATAGGTGGTGGTACCAGCGAAATCGCCGTTATTGCCCTGGGTGGTATCGTCAACAATAAGTCCATCCGTATTGCCGGTGATGACTTCAACAGCGATATTGAAGAGTACATGCGCAAACAGCATAACATCAATATTGGAGAGCGCACCGCTGAAATGATCAAGATCGAGGTAGGTGCCGCTATGACAGAAATTGACAATCCTCCGCCTGACTATGCAGTACATGGACGCGATATGCTCACCGGTATTCCGAAAGAGATCTATGTGAATTATGCTGAAATTGCACATGCCCTGGATAAATCCATCTCAAAGATAGAAGCCGCTGTACTCAATGCCCTTGAAATGACACCTCCTGAATTATCAGCTGATATCTTCAAAACAGGTATTTACCTTGCCGGTGGTGGTTCCTTACTCCGTGGGCTTGACAAGCGCCTCCACCTTAAGACCAAGTTACCCGTGCATGTAGCAGATGATCCTTTGCATGCTGTTGCCCGCGGTACCGGGATTGCATTGAAAAACTTCGATAAATTCACCTTCCTTATCAAATAGTCAGGTTTCCAGATATCGGATCGTAGTATGCGGAATCTCCTTGCTTTTATCATTCGGTATCATTTCCTGCTGCTCTTTCTTTTGTTTGAGTCACTGGCAATGGTCCTGCTGGTGAATTCAACCTATTATCAGCGATCAATTCTCCAAACTGCAGGAAATTCGATGACCGGAAGGTTTTACTCATCCGTGAGCAATATTTCGGAATACCTGAAACTGCGCCGCACCAACGAACTGCTAGCCAATGAAAATGCAATGCTGCGCCAGATGAAGGGAATTTCTTTCCTGAAGACGGATACCAACACCTTCTGGGTAAAAGATACGCTCTACAAGCAACAATACAGGTATATTGTTTGCCGGGTCATTAACAATACCGTCGGAAAGCGAAACAACTACATCATGCTAAACAAGGGCAGCCGGCATGGGATATCCAAGGATATGGCGGTAATCACTTCCAATGGCGTAGTAGGAACGGTGGTGAATGTTTCAGAAGATTTTTCCTGGGTAATGAGCGTACTGAACAAGCAAACCAAGATCAGCGGAAGGATTATCAAGAATAACCAGATGGGAACCGTTGTATGGAATGGTATGGATCATACCATTGGCACCCTGACGGACATTCCTGCACATGTTAAGATTGCAAAGGGCGATACCATAACTACCAGTGGATTTTCGTATATCTTCCCGGCCAACATCATGCTTGGAACAATCCAGGATTTCAGGGTTGAACAGGGAGAACATTTCTATGTAATCCCTTTTAAATTCAGTGTCGACTTTAACAGCCTTGATTATGTATATGTAGTGAAGAACCTGTTGAAAGATCAGCAGGAGCAACTGGAGAAATCAACGGAGGTAAAAGGCAATGAGTAGGGTCGTACTTGTAAATATTGCACGCTTCTTCCTGCTGCTTATGCTGCAGGTAATGGTATTAAACCGGATCAGTTTCTACGGGTTCTTAAATCCTTATGTGTACATCCTTTTCATCCTTCTCCTTCCCTTTGAGACTCCAGGCTGGTTGTTGCTTACACTCTCCTTTGTAAGCGGTTTGTCGGTCGACCTTTTTGCCGGCACAATGGGTTTACATGCTGCCGCTGCTGTATTCACCGGTTTTGTAAAACCAGGGGTTGTAAAGCTTGTCGGTGAAAAACCCGATTACGATATCACCACACAGCCCACCTTAAAAGAAATGGGATTCAAATGGTTCCTGGCTTATGCAGCAACCATGACCTTTCTGCATCATTTTGTCCTGAACTTTGTTGATGTATTCAGTTTCAGGGAATTTTGGCAGACCATCTTCAGGATCATTCTAAGTTCTGTATTCACTCTGCTTTTCATGCTCCTGATCGAATACATCTTTACTTCCAGAAAAGAAAACCGTTAAAATCAACTAATCCTCCACTTTATGAAGAAATTAATTTCAAGCAGCCTGGCACTGGCAATGCTTTTCAGCATTTTTTCCTGCAAAAACACCAAGGAAGGCCAGTTTACCATCAATGGTACTATTTCCGCAAAAGATACAGGTTTTGTTTACCTGAAAAAACGCGAAGAAGGAAAATGGATTACCGTTGATTCCATAAAATCAAAAGAGGGCAAGTTTTCATTTAGCGGCAAAATTGACCTCCCTGAGGTGTATTACCTTGGGTTACAAGCGAAAGAGGTGATGTTTCCATTCTTTGTTGAAAACTCAGTTATTACACTTAAGGCTTATGCTGACAGCCTCGACAAGTCTTCATTATCGGGATCTGCCACAGATGAGCTTTACAGGAGTTTCCTGAAACAGGATGATCTGTTCAACCGTAAGATGGAAGCATTGTATGAAGAATATATGGCTGCCCAGGGTGCCAACGATACAGTAAAAGCCAAAAGCATGGAGGCTGGCTTTGATGCCATTCAGAAAGAACAGGCAGCATCCATGAAAGATTTTATCCTGAAAAACGGGAAATCCGTTGTCTCCGCTTATCTGGCTCTTAGCAATGCCTACACTTTTGACCTTGATCAATTGAAAGAGATCAACAAGGCATTCGATCCTGCCATTTCTGCTTCAAAATATGTGAAGAAACTTAAGGAACGTGAAGAAATACTTTCAAAATTACTCCCGGGCAATGCGGCACCAGAGTTCACAATGAATGATACAACCGGCAAAGCTGTGAACCTGTCTTCATTGAAAGGTAAAGTTGTTCTCGTAGATTTCTGGGCATCCTGGTGTGGCCCTTGCCGCAAGGAAAATCCCAATGTTGTAGCAGCTTATAAGAAGTTTAGCTCCAAAGGCTTCACAGTGCTGGGAGTTTCTCTTGACAAGGAAAAAGATAAGTGGATGGAAGCCATTCATAAGGACGGGTTAACCTGGACACATGTAAGTGACCTGCAGGGCTGGGATAATGCAGCTGCAAAGACTTACGGCGTAATGTCAATACCGGCTAATTTCCTGCTTGATAAGGAAGGGAAGATCCTGGGCAGCAGCCTGAGAGGTGAAGACCTGGAGAAGAAACTCAGCGAAGTTCTTGGTGCAGAAGCTTCTGCGAAATAGTTGAAAAGATATAAACAAAACGCCCGGACCTCTTGGATCCGGGCGTTTTTATTTTATATAAACCTGACAGGTTTATTTAACATCCTTGTGAATAATAATCACCTTTTTATTCCCATCATCCGAACTTTCAATTCTTGAATCTTGCCTGCGATCACTTTCAATAATGACCTTCTTCCCCTTTGAATGCCTTGGTGAAGGCTCATCCGAATTGAAGTTGTACTCATAGGATTCCCCTCTCCTTCCAGGACGAATAATGATATCGTCGTCGTTATCTTCGAAGTTGATGATAATTTTCTTTCCATGCCTTTTCTTCTTAATCACGATCTGCTCAAGATTACCAAGAGGCAAGAGTTTTTCAAGCCCCTGAATTCCGAATCCCTCGAAAGGGTTCATTCCATTCATCCCCGGACAACCGGGCATCGGGCAGCAGGAAGGCTTTTCAGAATGTTTCGGGGATGGCATTTCATTATGCTTATCAAAAAAACCACTATTCCCAAAATCTTTCCATTCCGGATGATTCTCCAGCATCTCCTGTAGCTGGGCATTGATGACCACCGTATCATTATTGATGTAGATGGTATCCGGGATGCCGTTCTTTTCATCTCCTGAGAAATTTGGGATGGTCACAGTAATCTGCTTTTCAAAATCCTTCATTTTGTGATCCATATCCTTCTTTTCACTTTCCAGGTCCTGGTTATTGTTCTGCCTTTCAACCCATGCATCCACATCAAAATTATCAGGAGATTCGAAGGTTGTATCAATGGTTGTCTTCACACCATTAACTTCCTTGACAATATGAATGGAATATTTTTGCGTGGGGGTATCTTCTTTTTTACCCTTGTTCTGAGCATAGGAGAACCCTGTGAAGAACAGCATTGACAAGCAAAGCAGGAATAAAACCCTGTTGCTTTTAAAATTGATCCGTTTCGTTTTCATGTGGATGTATTATGGATTTAAATTGTTAGCAGTCGGGAACCTGAGGGCAAATGTACTATCACATGCAGTTACAGTTGGGTTAATGAATGGTTAAGAACTGTTAAAAATAGTTAACTATCAGTCAATTATCTAACATAATTGGTCTAAGAAGGGTTTGCAATCATACCAACCTTTAAGGAAATCAATACTTTTGAGGAAAAGTATCCATCTAACACAAATGCCAGGATCAAATTTGAAACTTATTCATTTTAAGCACCTTTCGAGATTTGATCCTTTAGGGCATTTCATTACGACCCGTGATGGAGGAGTCAGTTCCGGAGCTTATTCAAGTTTGAATCTTGGATTTAATACGGAGGATGAGCCTGGAAATGTATTGAAAAACAGGGAAATCCTGGCCGATAGCCTGGGATTACAGCCTATTCAATTTGTATTTGCCGGGCAGGTGCATGAGGATAAGGTTATGATTGTTGAACATATCCATGCCGGTTCCGGTTTCAAAGATGTTTCAACTGCAATTTTGGGGACCGATGCCATGATATCGGGTGCAACTGGAATATGCCTGCTGATCCAGGTTGCGGATTGTGTCCCCGTCTTATTTTATGACCCTGTTAAGAGAGTCATAGGTATTGCCCATGCCGGGTGGAGAGGTACGGTAAGACGCATTGTTCCTGCAACTGTAGAAATGATGGTCTCACATTATGGCTGTGATCCCGCTGATATCCTGGCCGGTATCGGCCCTTCCATTGGGCCCTGCTGTTATGAAATCGGTGACGAAGTTATTCATCGGGTCCATTCAATGGAGAGTAATAGCAGGAATTATTTGATTGAACATGGCAAGGGATCAAAGCCACACTTTGACCTTTGGGCTTCAAACCGGGATCAGTTGCTTGAATCCGGTGTCAGGCAGGAAAATATTGAAATAATGGAAATCTGCACAAAATGCAATTCTGACACATTCTTCTCTTCCAGGGCAGGAAACGGAACAACAGGTCGACTGGGAGGTGGTTTGTGGCTTAAAGATCAATAAACTCGAAGAATACTTCAACACTTTAACATTTCTATTCCCAAACTATATGAAACTTCCAGCATTTCTTCTGACACTTATTACCCTGTTTATAAGCGGTATATTCACCTGCTGCTCGCAGGAATCACATCCTATTATTACATTCGGTATTGTGACTGATGTTCATTATGCCGATATCCCGGATAAGGACAATCGTGCTTACAGCCAATCATTAGACAAACTTGGATTCTGCGTTAAAAAAATGAATGAGCATGCTGTCGATTTCCTAATTGAGCTCGGTGATTTCAAGGATTGCAATTCTACAAATTCGGAGGAAAAATCCCTGATCTATCTTTACAGAGCTGAACAAGTATTTAAGGAATTCAACGGGCCAAAGTATCATGTGATCGGCAATCATGATGTGGACTGCCTTTCAAAATCAGAGTTTCTCTCCCAGGTTCAGAACACCGATATACCCAATAACAGCACTTATTATGGCTTTACCCAGAAGGGTATTCATTTCATTGTGCTGGATGCGAATTACGATTCTGCAGGAAGGGATTATGAGAAGGGCAAATTTGACTGGAATGACCCGAATATCCCCGAAGAAGAATTAAAGTGGCTTAAAAAGGAGTTAAAGAAAGCAAGCGGAACAACCATTGTTTTCTGTCATCAATTGCTTGACGGGCATGGTGACCATTATGTAAAAAACGCCAAAGAGGTGAGGAAGATACTTGAAAAGTCAGGGAAGGTAGCGGCTGTATTCCAGGGGCATTACCATGAAGGGCAATATCACCTGATGAATGGCATTCACTATTATACCTTAAAAGCGCTGGTTGAGGGCGGGAAGAAGGACGACAACAGTTTTGCCATTGTAAGCCTTTATCCTGATATGATAAAGGTGAAAGGTTTCAAGAATGCAGTTTCCATGCAGTTTGGACTGGAAAACCGGAAATAAAAAAACCGGGGTTAACCGGTTTACATCTGTTGAAATTAGTTCCTTAGAACGGCAGGTCGTCAGCAGGTGAACCCTGCTCGAGCGGTGGATTATACGGCTCTTCTATTGGGGCTGCCTGAGAAGTAACATTGCTGCCCTTTTCCACACGCCATGCGCGTGCCTCGGTGAACCAGCGAGTATTATATTCCCGGCTTTCCAGGTCAAAGAATACCTTAACCGTTTCACCTTCACTTAAAGGTGTTTGCTCTATTTTATCTCCCCAAAGGGAAAAACATACCTTTTTGGGGAATTGCCCGGATTCTATTTCAATAACAAATTCCTGCTTTTTCCATTCTCCGTTTTTTCCCTGCCCGGTTACTAACGGCAACATTCTGAATACTTTACCTGTAATTTCCATAGTAATAATGTTTTCAATACCTGAGTTGCGAAAATAGTTGAAAAAACAAATGTCTGGCAGGATGTTAATATCTTCTTTGGGCGGAAACTTTTCAACAAATATTCATTTGTTATTAAAAAAAACCAGCTTCAACCAGGTATGCCTGCACCTGACTGAAGCTGGGAAGTTGTTCATACATCTATACCATGAACCGGATAAAAAATAATTCGATATACTTGTTAACAAGCTGTGGTGGGTCAGCTGTATTCTAATGCTTTCCTGCTATCTCAACCCTGACTATCATTAGGAGATGCGGACAAGGATTAACGACACAAAATTGAATGATATTAGCTATCTCTACAATAGCCCAAATGGGTCATTTTTACTCAATTTTACTTATGAAGAGTTAGATACCAGTTAGCTAGAGCAGTAATATCCGTTAATTGATATCCCTGGGTCGGACCAGCATATCCGGTTTTAGTTGTAAGATAGCTAAGTTCCGATCCCATGCTCAGATTAACATGAAATGCAAAGTCGTCCATGGTTCCCGGCATATTAGCCATGCCATAGCCAACCATGTATTCGTTGGACTGTCCATAAAAATTCTTTACCTGGATATTGAAACTTTCAACTTTATCTCCGGTTGAAGAGATTTTTACATATCCGGAAACTTCATCTTCTCCAACAAGGTCATAGAAATTTCCTGATAATCCACTCCAATTCAGATGTAACTTATAAAAGTTTTCATTTTCAACATTTGTATAACTCGAATTCAGACTCTGGTTAGTCATTATGTAGGATATTCCGTATCCTATTGAAATGGAAGCATAATTTACATTGATAACTTCTGTGATGTCACAATCATAGGATGCAGCATAGTCTTTTGAGGTATTGATAAAGATAACATCACAATAGTATTCCTTCTGACCGGTGAGGTCAAGAACATATTCTTCATTTCTATTGAGTGCTTTCTTAAGTATGCGCGATTCAGACCCATTCTTTCTGCATACAAGGTAAACATAGCATTCCAGGTCAGTGCTTTCCGAGTTATTCTTAATCTTGAATTTCCTGGATGCAGTATCCTGACCCATAAACTTGATCATCCGTAAGGACAGGTAGTCAACATTCGCCTTGAAGTTTTGTGTTTTCATATCACCTTTTGCAAAGAAGCTGCTTGCATATGGCAGGGTTCCTGTTGAAGTTGGTGTTGCCAAAGCAAGTTTGATGGGTCCTGCATTTTCGTATACCCATTTAAGGTAATCGCGATATTCCTGACCAACTTTCTGACATCCAATTGATAAGAGGTAATTCTCAAGGAATGTGCTGAAATTCAGAGCTCCTTCGCCTCCATCCTTAACTACTTTATTAATATCTATTTTATTCCCAGGTTTATAATATGCAAGGTATGCAAGGAAGCCGCTTGATCCGTAAAACGACTGATCCCCCGGGCCAAATACATCCCAGGATTTAGTAATGTTCTCGGTTAAAAAATTATTGGCCGAAATTTCAGCCTCATAAGGGCTTTCCAGGGGAAATACCAGCCTGTCAGCAAGAGATGCCGTTGCTTCCCACCACCACATGGTGATTTTTCCGACCGACCATACGTAATAATAATCCTGGCAATAATGCATGAATTCATGAGCGCAGGTTTTGGGAAGCTGCTGCTGAAGAGTCAATCCTTTATCTGCCGGAATCCTCTCATTGATATTTATAGCTCCCTGTAATGACCATCCCGGGGAGAACTCTCCTTCTGAGCCGCTGCCACCTATATTATGAATATAAACATCTATTTTCCCTTCAGTCAATGGGTAATCCTTAGATTTGAAATAATCCCATGATGCTTCAAGGTAGAACAGAATATCCGAAATGTAGGGAGGATCCTGTAAAAAATCAAAGCCATTTGGGGAATGGTATTCAGAGATGGAAGGAACTTTGCTTTCAGCCCAGTAAATATAAAAATGAGAAGAGGATGCAAAATTATCATACCCGTAAGCACGTTTCGGGCTTAATCGTCCTAGTTTTGTGAGATGATTGGTATTGGCTGACACCGTAAGTTTTGTCGAATCAACCACTGAGTATTTGAGCGGTTTCCAGGAACGAAGGTTTTCGTCATAAAAGCCTACCATGTACTTATTTTGCAGGAAGGAAGGCAATTGCATATCCCGTTGATAAGGCATAGTGATCTTCAACGGGGGGTCAAAATTGCTGCCACTGCTCAATGATACATCAAAAACGGATTCAGCATCGTAGGTTGTATTATCTGCCAGGTAGCCGGAAGCGATGGTTTTAATTGTGAGCTTGGTTCCGGATGGAAAAGACCCGGCCGGTATTTCAACTATGATCTGGTCCTTGTAATTAACCTTCACAGGGCTTCCAGTATTCGACAATATTGTATCAAATACTGCAACAACTCCTTCATCTGAAGCATCTTTGTCTTTGCGACAGCTTGTTAAACATAGCAAATTAGAGACTAAAATGAAGAGAAGTAATAGGTTAAAAATGTGTGTTCGTAATATTTTCATCCGTTTTGTGTTTTGATGCCGGGGGCATCGTTATAACTTTCCGGTATTGATTCATATTCGAATCAAAACAAAGATGAATACTTACATAAAAGAATCCAATAGCCTTATCGGGTCATTTTTCAAATGGCCGGTAAAGAGAAAAATAAAAGAATTGAATTTCAGACCAGCTTTTCATTAAGCGCTTTTGCAACCGCCTGTGCCTTGGAATGTACCTGGAGCTTATCGTAGATATTTTTAATATGGTTCCTTACGGTCTGAATACTTATAAATAGTTTTTCTGCTATGATTTCTGTGCTGAAGCCCTGAGTAATCAGCGTCAGAATTTCGATTTCACGGGAGGTAAGTTTAGCTTCATTTATTCCTTTCCCGGGTGCGGTCTTCAGAAAAGAAAACACCTGCCTGGCCACCAAAGGTGTTATAGGAGCTCCACCATCCCTGACTTGTTGAATCGCTTCCAGGATTTTCTGTGGATGGGTCTTTTTGAGGATATAGCCATCAGCACCATTCTGAATGGCTTTCAGGATGCTGTTCGGATCTTCCTGAATCGTAAGCATGATAACCTTAAGGTCCGGGCAAAGGTTTTTAAAAAGAGGAATAGAATCATTCCCGGCCATCTTGGGCAAGCTGATATCCAACAATAAAACATCTATATCCGAAAAATTATCGAGGGCCTCCTCAACGGATCCAAATGACCATTTCACAGAATAATCAGAAAAGGAAGAAACGAGATATATCAGGCTTTGCCTGAACTCAGAATGATCTTCAACTATTCCAAGTGATATTGCCATCTTTTTTTTCTCTAAAGTAATTCAATGAAATAATATGTAACTAGTCCATTCAGGTCATATTTTGAAAGAGATACTAATCTTCGTTCCATTTCCAACAAAGGAGTTTATTTGTAAGTCGAATCCGGATTCTGAAGCCCTGTGTTTCATATTTATCAAACCGTTTCCCCTGTTTTTTGCAGGTGAATCCTTATCTTCATCATATCCGCATCCATTATCGGATAAAAGGAACAGCCCCCTGCCATTTACCAGTTTTGCATTAAATTCAATACTGCTCGCTCCAGAATGTTTGATGACATTATGAAGGGCTTCTTTCATAATAAGGTAAAGGTTGTTCCGGCTTTTTTCATCAAGGATCATTTCCTTTTCAGGAATATCAAGGTTGACAATACATTCAATACCATTGTCAGTCATTATTTCCGTCAGGTAAATATGGATCTTGGCAACCAGGCGCTGAAGTGTATCATTCCTGGGTGAGGTCATCCAGATGATATCCGAAATGGATTGCATCGCCACCTGCGAGAGGCCGGCAATCTTATTCGACAGTTTTGGTATGTCCGCACCAGGATGATCTAAGGCTTTACCCATGGAATTTGAATAAATAGATATGCTTCCAAGGGTAGAAGCAAGGTCGTCATGCAAATCACGGGACAACTTCTCCCGGAGTTCTACTTTCTCTTTGGCGGCCTGTTTCCTGGCGACGAATCTTTCTGTTCCCAGGAGTAAGATCAGCAATAAGCCAAGTGCAATGCCAATTGAAATAAAAAAGGTAAAGGATGGCCAGTGGTAAAGCAACGACTGGTTGATCAGCGTGAACACCATGAGGATCAGGATGGAACTAGACCATTGGATATTGAAGATTAGCCTCTCCTTTGAATGGTATTTAATCAGGTAAAACAATAATAATACAACAAGGAACAGGTACTTTAGCAATTCCGGCTGGTTCTCACTGTTTCTGACAAACCCTGCTACAGACCTGGATTCTTTGTTGAAAAATGCCTTTATACCGGATTGCTCAGCAACAAACCTGACATCTCCTGCTTTGATATTCTCAAGATATAAGGTATCACTGGAATTCGGGAACTTGATTTTCAACCTGTACAATTGCCCTGGCGAAACGCCAAAAACAATCTCCTTATCCGAAACCGATGAATAACCACCTCCTGCCGTTACTTCCCGGTAACCGGCAAGTGAATCCGGCCTGACATTGCATATCAGCCAGACTTTTGCACCTATGGCATCTCGATTTGAGACTATTCCTTCCAGCCTGACCTTAACCGAACGTTTTTCCCCGCTAATATTCAGGAATAATTTACTGCTTCCGCCGGTATAGTTGCCAACATACAGATCAACATCCCCGTCATTATCCACATCACCGGTAGCAGCACCAGTGCAGTAACCACTCAGTTCAGCACCAAATTCAGAGGTGTGTTCCTCGAACCTCTTCCCCTGGATATTCTTATAATAAACACATTCTCCGACATTTGACAGGTAAAGGTCCTGGTATCCATCCTGGTCAAAGTCAGCAAATACTGCGCCGTTGCTGAGGTAAACTTCCGGCCCGAGAAATTGGACGGACCTGTCAAGCATAATACCTTTGCCATTGTTGATATAGAGCTTGTTATGACTATTCCGGTTAGCTATAAACAGGTCATTGAAACCATCGTTGTTAACATCAGCAAAGACGACTGCATTGCTCTTAGCCGGTTCCACTTTAGCTATATCTGTTTGAGAAGTGATGTCCCTGAAATGTATTTTCCCTTTACTGGACTCATTGATGAATAATTTATTCCCAGGGTACCAAAAGGAGACTGCCAGATCCGGGTATCCATCCTGGTTGATATCGGCAAAGGAAGAACACATTCCTCCCCCGGATGACTGCAAACCTGCTGAGTTAGTAATATCAAAGAAATGCCCGGTACCGTCATTTTCAAACAACCTGTTACTGCCTTCCTCGTTGGCTACAAACAGATCGAGGTCGCCATCCAGGTCGACATCAGCGAAAGAAGCTGAATTAGAACGGTGCAGATCCTCACAGGCCCGGTGTGGCTGAACAGAAACGTTCCTGAATTTCCCCTTTCCGTTATTAAGTAAGAGGCGATTCCTGTTTTTCAGGTAACACAGGTAGATATCCTGGTCCCCGTCATTATCAATATCAGCCTCCGAAATTCCAAGTTTGAGGTCGGAAAGCGATTCCTTTTTTTCACTAGCTATATTCCCTGTGGCCTGACGTTCTGATGCCTCTTCGGAGAAACCTGAAAAACCAACAAGAGAGTTTTTGTCACGCATATAGTTGACATACAGTCTATTAGGACTGTAAATGCATACAGAGTAAATATCAGGCAAGCCATCACCCGTCACATCATTTATGCCTATCCCGTATTCATCATCTGTATTAATACCATAACTTATTAGCTGATGTGCTGAAAACCCATGATCGGTATCCTGGTATACAGGGATATTGCTCTTACCAGAATAAAGTATCCTCCCATTTTGCCCTCCAATCCAAATATCGCCGTCAGGTGACTGTGATATGCAAGCCAGGTTTTCATGGCATCCACTATTAATCTTTTTCAGCTTCCCATCCCGGAATTTTAGCAATTGACCTTTATAACCAGCAAGAATAATAGTTTCATCATACAGTACTTTAAAGCAACTGAATGCTGATAGCTGAGGGTCCTCCGCAAGAATCTTATTCTTATCAGCCAGGATGGCATAGAGGCGATTTTTGGTCAGGGCATATCCATGACCCGAATCCCGAAACTGAAAATCTACAACCTTTTCACCTGTAAGAAGGTGAGTGAACACTCCATCCTTGTACCTGAAGAATTCACCATTATGCGTAATAAAATAGAAATCATTGGTGCTATTGCCCCAGATTTTGATAACGCTATAACGCGTGGGGGCCGGATGCAACAAGATAAATTTACCATGGTCACAAACAGCCAATTCTGAAAAACTGGAGAAGATCCCAACGTCTTTGTTTATGAAATAGATGCCGGTAATAAAATTCGCAAATGGAGGCCTGATATTTTCCACAACACCGTTATGATAATGGTATACCTGTGAAGTATAGTTTTCGAGGCTTGATGAATACCAGATATCATCCTTGCTTATTGGAAAAAAATTATTGATGTTACCTTCCCATGGCAGATTTAACCTGGACCAGGAACCTTTATTGAATGCATAGATCTTGCTGGAAAAGAAAAAACAGCTATTATCATCTGAAACAAGTATCCTCTGTATATCAGATTTTGTTGATGAATTTACTTTGATAAATTCCTGTGAACTGGCCTTATTAGTCCAAATGGCCACTATGATCAGAAGAACTAATGCAACCCTTGCAGTGGAAAAGAAACTATCCTTTCCGGCCATTCCGGAATTGGAATTGATGTTATCAGGCTTAAATAAGATGAGGGTTTTCAATGTTATACAAATATAGTCCAGTGTTTACCGAAGGCTATACTACAAAACTAACAAAGATGGATGATATAATCTCAACAGAGAATGAATTGAGCCTATTTGCCTCAGTATCTAAGTCTTAAATATCCTAAAAAAGGATTAATTCCCCAGGTATTTTTGCATGAGTTCAGCAAAACGTTTTTTATCGAAAGGCTTGGTGATATAATCATCGCATCCGCATCGAAACGCTTTCTTTTTATCCTCATCATGTATATAAGCCGATTGAACGATTATAGGAAGTTCGGGCCTGAATGTTTTTATTGCCGTTGTAGCATCAAATCCATCCATCACCGGCATTTTCAGATCCATTAACACTATATCAATTCCCGGATTCTGTTTACAAGCGTTTACTGCTTCTGCACCATTACAGGCTTTCAGTATATTCCAGTTTAGTTTGGAGATCATCTCACTGATCAGAAGGAAGTTAAGATTC
This sequence comes from Bacteroidota bacterium, assembly GCA_013376995.1. Classification (GTDB taxonomy): domain Bacteria; phylum Bacteroidota; class Bacteroidia; order Bacteroidales; family UBA4417; genus UBA4417. The sequence continues at coordinate 24,421 of JACAAZ010000008.1, forward strand.
TCATCCTCAGCAATCAGCACAGTTTTCCGTGGAGAAAGGTCCGCAATAAGGTGACTGAAATTAGCCTTGTTGTTTGAAGGACTTGATTTTGCCACATCGAAAGGAATGGTAAAGTAAAATACCGAACCTTTAGCTGATTCAGAAGTTAGCCAGATTTCGCCACCCATAAGTTCAACATATGCTTTGGAAATTGACAATCCCAGGCCAGTACCACCATATTCCCGAATGACTGATGAATCAGCCTGCCTGAACCGCTCAAATATCACCGCGTGCAGATTCTCAGGAACACCAATCCCGGTATCCTCAACATAAAACTCCAGCATATTATCCTTAACGCGATACCCAAAAACCACATGGCCATAGCTTGTAAATTTGAATGCATTGGTGAGGAGGTTTGAAATTACCTGGACAAGCTTGGTTTCATCACTGTCAATAATGACCATATTATCCTGCAGAGCCAGGTTCAACTCAAAGCTTATTCCTTTTTGGGATGCTTTTAACTGGAACTGGTCACGTATTTTTCGTAATAATGGATTCAATTCTATAGTTTGCGGACGCAGGATTTCCTGCCCGGCTTCGAGAGTTGAGATGCTAATGATATCATCGATGATAGACAAAAGTTGATTGCTGGCATTGCAAATGATTTCCGTAAAAGCGCTTTGCTTCTCAGGGATATTGTATACCTCGTTCAGTAATCCGGAATAGCCAACTATAGCATTCATTGGAGTACGGATCTCATGAGATATATTGTTAAGGAATGCTGTTTTGAGTCGCTGATCTTCTTCGGCCTTGCTCAACGCTTTCTGGAGATCTTCCAGCGCCTGTTTGTGCGCTGTTACATCAAGGCCGGCACCCCTGTAACCGAGGATCATTCCATTTTTATCATAGAAAGGTGAACAGGAGGTTTGCATAATAACAATGCTCCCATTTTTATGCAGGTTTGGATTGATATAATCTTTAAAGAATCTCTGCTGCCTGACCGATTCAAGAATTTCATCCTTCATTGACTGCCGCAGGCGGGGTGGAAACAAATCAAAGAAATATTTCTTATTAATCAGTTCTTCAGCCGTGTATCCAAGGATTTTTTCAACCATGGGATTTGAATAAACATACAAACCCTCTGTATTGATTTCCCATATCCATTCACCGGCATTGAAGGCTACCTGTTTGAACCTTTCTTCACTTTTATTCAGTTCCCTGACTGACACCATTAATGGTTTCGATATCCATTTCCTGAAGGTAAAAGTCAGGAAAAGTATGAAAATTACACCCAGTGTTCCGTTCAGTACACCCAGCAAATGCGAACCATTTTGCCATTCAGTTACGAGAGGGTCATTTTTGGAAAAAATAACCCTTGCAACTGCCTGATTCTCCCAATTATTTAATTTGCGAATTACCTGCATTGAGATTTCGGTCCGTTCGACATTCATTGAATCCCGTTCAAAATCCATTCTTACACTGGCGGCCGTTATACTTCCGAAATGGTTCAATAAATTTTGATCCCAATAACGGGCAAAAAACAGGAATCCCTTTGGGGCAGAAAAATGATGAATATCATATGTTGGAACAACGGTAGCGCCGAATACTTCAAATAAGTTATTATTCCTGGCCAGGAAAAAATGGCATTTAGGTTTTGATTTATTCAGAATATGACTGACATCAATTCCATCCATCAGGCGGGAAAGCGATATTTCGGACGAATCATTTGCAGAATAAACCAATCTCCCGTCGGACGTATAGTAATACGCTGCACTTATCGAAAAAGTACCCAGCAATGTATTGACACATTCCTTTTCAAATTTGGCAGTTGGATGCTCAATGAAGTTGATGGTCTCAACCCACTCTGCATTATCGTTGAGTGGCCTTGTAAAATTATCTTCGTAGGAGGCTATAACCTGCTCAACAATTTTCTCACTGTGAATCCGGGTAGATTTCAGGAATATATCCGTCTGGTGTGAACTGTATAATTCCCAGCCAAGCACAAACCCAATCAAACCAATAATGAAGAAGAACTGGATCAGGAAAATTTTGGAAGAGATCTTCATTCTGAGATTTAGCATTACAAGTTAGTCTTCCCTCTGATTAGAGGAGCGTGGCGGCAATTTACAGTGAGGGATAACTGGTTTTGAGAATGAAGCTGAAAACCTGCTTTTTATTTATCAATGAATTGATGAAAAGTAATTGAAAATATTTCAAGTTCAGTTAATAAAACGAATTTGTAATCTTATTGAAATTTAATGGTTTGCTTAACGGGTAAGTATAGCTTCTTCCGGCACTGTATCCGCTAGATTTTTGAATCGCATTTCTTATTGATCTCCAGTAGCGATAACTGTAAATTGCATAAAAATATTTACAGCGACTGCTGATACTTTTCCTGCGCTGCTATTCCTTGCTATGCCTGTTTTATTAACATACAGTTCTTAGAAGGAGGAGCAATCTGGCAAACTGGATTTTTTGATAATTGATTTGCCTGAAAATAAGGACGGCCAGGATACAAAAACCTTCATTTCCGTATCCTGGCCATTAAAATAATCTTAGACGCTGCTCCTAACTTCAACTAATTTATTTGCATCATAATTGAGCCATGGTTTGATATTCAATTGTCGATCAAGGTTTTCTTGTCTGCACAATAGATGTTGCGTTGTTATCAATCAACGCCATATCTGATCCATCCACAATCCCATCTCCATTTACATCTTCAGGGTTGTAACCATGCAAAATAGATGTGCTTGCATTATCGATAGCAGCCATGTCAGAGCCATCAACAATTCCATCCTGTGTTTCATCGCCTCCAAAAATCACAAAGGCCGAACCCAGCAATTTAAGGTTATTGCCATATGACTGGGATGCGGCTGTACTGAAATCGTAACTTACCGGTCCACTACCTGCCAATGATACCGGGTTGCCTGACCATGTTTCAATACTGTTGCGATGTTTGATTACGATATAATAGGAACCTGTTATTCCTCCAGGGATGGTATTAATAGAAATTCCTCCATTGTTATGGAGATTGACATTATTGAAGGTATACGCTGCTGCATAGGGTGAAACTGGATTATGCAGCTCAACAGTCACCTGATCGGCAATTCCTGGCCCGAAGTGTGGCCCTGAATTATCCAATGCGGAGTTCATTAACCCGGCACCCGCATACAATCCTTCAAGGAAAACTTCAATATTCAGCGTTTTTGTAGTGATAACCCCTGTCAAAGAGATATTGTCAATTTTCCAGGTACTTATATCATTAGAATTTCCATTTACCGCAAATGCGAACTGGAACGAAGGAGATCCAACATCCGGAGTGGCAATTACCAGGCTTGTTGTCTGGGGACCATATGTACCAGCTTGAGCAAGCACCCATGCAGAATTCCAGGTAGCTCCGCCATCACTTGTAGTCCATATTTCACATGAGGAACTGGAATTATAGGAGAATGAATAATTTTTGAATGAGAGAGTCAGGGAGGTTTGTCCTGTTGTGTTAATTACCGGAGAAGCCAGGTATGACCTGCTGCTCCAGTAGTAGGGATTAGTTGAGATGAAAGCAAGCTCCGGTGAGTTTCCACCGGCATGGTTGTTAAAATCAACTACCCAGTTCGTAGGTGAACCTGCCCCTTTTACCTGCCAGCATTGCGGCGTTTTTCCAACTAATTGGGAAGTAAAATCTTCTGTAAAAGGCAATGTGGTTGCCTGACAAGGAAGGTAAAATGTGAAGGGCCCGGCCCAATTACTTGTACTGCTGGCTCCACACTTACTCTGAACATAAAAACTGTACGAATTACCGACTGTCAGCCCTGTCAAATGATAAGGATTGGAGCCTGTCCCGCTGATCATGGTTCCAGTCCCCTGGATAAAGCCGGTAAGCCCCCATTCGATATTCCACATTGAAGCAGTGGAAGTCCAGGAAAGGTCAGCACTGCTTCCGGTAATATTGGTTGCATTAAGGGCTGATGGCGTCAGGCAGGTATTGCAGGAAAGAGAAAGCCAGTACCTGCTCAGTGAATCACAAGCCACCTGCTCGGAATATTCCGGTGCAAAATAAACGTAATAGGTTCCCGGGGTAAGAAGTTGAGTGGTATACTGGAGCAGGTACCCGGCCCCGCTGCCACTTGACATACTGATGAAAGAAGAAGTACAGGGCTGAGATGCTATACCAAAAACTTTGCTGAACTCTGCATTGCCAGTTATAGTTACATCGGCAGGTGCTGCCAGTGTAAATGAATACCAGTCAGGGTCCCTGTGGGAGCGATGCAACCAGCTGGTCCCGCAAATTGTCTGTCCGCAACTGATCGTGCCTGTTGCTGTGGGAGTTGCTTCGCAGCCATTGTTGGTAGCAGCACCACATGTTTCCGATTCAGCAATAGAACCCGCAGGGCAATCAAAGTAATGGGTGCGGAATGTTATCTTTACCCAGTCGCTGGCATCCGTTGAGCTGCAATAGGTCTTTATATAAGCATCATAAGCTGTTCCCGGCTGAAGATTGGTAAAGGTAAAGGCAGGAGTTGAATTTACCTGGAGGGTATTACCATTCCCATGCAAAAATCCTTCAGTTCCCCACTCAATGGTCCATTGGTGATTTGTCGAAATAGTGGAAGGAGTCCATGATACTTGAGCAGTAGTGGTAGTGAGCGTTGCTTTTGAAACCTTTACATTGGTTGGGGGGAAACATGAATAGATGTCAACCACTACCGGCCCAATAATTTCAGATTCACCGTTAGCATAGGCGGCAGACACTCCATACAAATACTCTCCTTTCGGACGGGCAGGATCAGTATAAGAAAGTGAAGGTACATTTGAAGCTATCAGGTTATTGTCGCGGTAAACATTATACCCGGTCATGGCCGCTGAAGGTGCGTGGATTGATCCATTCGAAGGTTTTTTAAGCAGCTCATCTGTTGAAGCCCGGGTTGCTGTTGGTGCTATGCGTAAAGACTGTTCAGCTTGAATTACCGAAGGCCTGGCCTGCGGAGAAACTGGATAAGTTACAGCAGGATTTCCTGTTGTTGTCTGAACCATAGGTGTAAGCAATAGCGGAGAAAGCGAGGCGCTTTCGGAAACAAATCCCTGTAATGGCCAGTTGAATTCCCAACCCCATGACTGTTTCATAGAGAACCATCCGCTGTACCCATCGTATATCATATCACCCTTTCCTGCAACAGCGGGCCCTGATCCAAGCCCTGCAGGGTAACCGGTAGTCTGTGTTATTTCCATCCCGAACCAGATCTCTTCTGTTCCGCTTATAGGTATGGCAGAATTGAGATTCAGCTCGTTCCAGGTATTGATATACGGATCCACAACTGGTTGTGATAGAAGCAAGGTAGAGGCGTTGGGCCCTTTCCATACTTTCAGCGTATAGGTTGCCGTTGGCTCGGATACAATAAAACGGATCTTTTTCAGGTATGTTCCGGCATAAGGTGCAATATCAGCTACCGGCCACCTGGATGCTATTGAAAAAGTTGCAGGTCCGTTATAGCCTAAACTTCCGGCAAACGATCCATTGTCCCAATGTATCCATTGATCTGCAACCGAACCGGGAGCCATCCAGCTAAGGTGGACATTGTTAAGGGATGGACCGGTAACACTGGCCTGCAGGCTGACCGGAGGCGCCAAATAAGGATCAAGGCAGAAATCCTGGTTAATGGTTATACCTGGCAGTATAGAGACGGATGAAACTGTTTGGCTAGCGTTATGCCATATGGCAGTGAGGTTAGCATTCGTTCCGGCAGGTAAATTCAGCTGGTAATGGCCCAGGGCATCGGTAGTAGTTGAAAATCCACCGGTAATAACGGTAGCCCCTTCAATAGGAACAGTACATCCGGGTTGTTCGGTTACCAATCCTTCGATTGAACCCACCGAGGTGTTGATCTGGAATTGCACCTGTGCAATTGTCCAATCCGGGTCAAAATTGGAAGGAGGTGGTGATGCCGGGTCAGGATCGGTGTTGTCATTATAGGTGAGCATGGAGCGTGGCCCTCCGGCAGCATATGATCCCCAATGCGCTGTACAATCATACCCTGTTGCATTTTCATGAATGGCAACCACTACATTATCCCCTGAATAATAAAATGGAGTAGGTAAAGTAATTTCAAACCAGTTTCCTGCAACCGGGACTGGGATCAGCCCTGAAAATACCTGGGTCAGGCTTGTGGAAGGCACCCAATCTGTAGTGCCGGAAAAATCAGATTTCGTTGTGTTTCCAAGGTATAAAGTCCAGTGATTCCATGTTGATGGCATTGAACTTCCCCCTGCATAGTAAAACCTGACCTTTGAGATCATCCCTGAAGCACCTCCGCCATTGGTTATCTCACTACCCAGGTATATCTGCTGGCTATAATTGTAAGCATAACAGGAATAGATGGGTGAAAAGTCAGTAGTTTCAGAACCGGAACCGACCTGGACGTTGAGTCCTGCCGAACCATATTCATAGGCTCCCATATCGACTGTACTACCACTGATCCTGGGATTTCCATCAAGGTCAACGGATTGGCTGTTGTAATCATTCCAGCCGGCATCTATACAGGGACTTCCTTGTACTAACCTGAAATTACCAGTTGCCGTATCTGCAAATCCCGGATCCTGAGACAGGTTTCCTGTTCCGTAGGGAAGAGGATCAGAACAGCAATTAACAAAGGTATTCCCGTCATAGTTGGAGAGAGAACCGCTATAATCCTTATTCCCCCAGATGATGCAATTCCGGAACAGGCCTCCATCAATTACATTTCCAACTCCTGCTGCAAAGATTGCCTTATTATTGACAATGGTGCAACCGGTCACGAAAATTCCCTGCGATCCATAAACATCACCCCAGTCGCAATATATACCTCCGCCCCCGACCAGGGCATTGGGTGCAGCATTGTTATAAATAAGACAATTTTCGAGTTTGCCAATATGAAAGAGGTTTACACCGCCGCCTCCACCATTGAAGTCGCAACTGCAGGTAATGGAGTTTCCCCTGATAATGCAATTTTCAATAATGGCATCTGTGCTGCAATCGCCCATAAAAACACCGCCACCAAAACTGTAAGCGGTATTATTCTGAATAGTACAATTAGTCACAACGGCAGCAGAACTAAAGCCAGAAATTGCAATACCTCCACCATTTTCGGGTGCTGTATTATTTTGTATTATACAATTCCGAACCTGGGGAGACGAATCCATAATCAGCATCCCTCCACCAAAAGTTGACCCCCATTCTGGAGCAGAATTTCCATGTTGAATTGTAAATCCAATAACCTGGCAGGAAGATGTTTCACCCTGATTAATAGTAATGACCCTTCCGGCATCATTCCCGTCAATGATCGTGCTGGCAATAAAAGAAGCATTTCCAGTTGAAAAGTAATTGGAACAGAGAATAATATCCTTACCATTAAGGTTTAAATTTTCATGATAAGTTCCAGGTGCGACCATTACAACATCTCCAACTGAAGCAGCATCAATACCTTCCTGGATGGTGCTATAGTTAGCCGGAACATGCAGGATGGAGCAGTATCCCTTGTTTGTTGTAAAAATGATAAGCAGGAGCAAAATTGAAAACAGGGTTTTTTTCATGGCAATTGATTTATAGGCATTAATAATGAGCTGGAATATTATTGATAATATAGAAAACGAGAACTTAACCTGAGATAGATACGAGTAAAGGGGAGGAAATTCAGTGTCTGCTATTTCAAAATACTATGTTGATGAGATATGTGCCAGGTGCATTATACTACTTCTGCGAAACAAACCGGAAGCAGGTGATTACTTGACATATATCCTTGATTTAATTGTTCCTTGTAATTTACAACAACCTTAATTAAAATGCATTCCTGGTATAAATGGACTTATAAGAAAAACCATTTTAGGCCATAAAATGTTTACATGAGGAATCCTCCTGTTTTAATATTTATTAAGGAGGATTCAATGACTTAATATTTAATTGTCTGGCCTAAACTCCATCAAAACCGGTTAAGGATGATGAATTCGGCTCCTGGGTTTCATTGCCCTATTTTGATTAACAAATTATAAAAGAAAGGATTCTCATCCACCCGATGCAGTGCTATTCGATCCTTTGATGCATTTAACGGAAAATCCATCGCTTTTATAACCTGCAGTCCTGTAAATAGCAGCTGAGTTATACTGGAAGTATTCATGCCAGGCTGTGGCTGGTGTGCTTTCATTTGTACTCCAGTACCATCCATACTTACCATTTAAGTAAAAACCCCCGTTTACATAACGACTTCCCCCGGGAAGAGCGGTAAATCCGCTGCTGTTATCGGCACTCGTATTAGGAGATGTCCAATGGAGTGTTCCGGATTCCTTTAATTTACCACCGACCGTGGTGCTGTCGCCACCCAATGCAGCAATGAGGATTGCCCAATCCGCATCCGAAGGCACTTTCCAGCCGGCAGGGCAAAGTTTGCCGGTATTTACAGCATACCAGTTATACAATGCCCCGTAGGCATTCCTATAGGCTGCTTCATCATTGTTATACCAGCAGTATGCTTCAGTGGTTTGCGAAGCCCATACCGAATTATCCGTAACCGGGGTTATGGGAGACCCATCATTGTATTTAGTCGTTCTCAGGTTCTCCACCATCCATACCTGGGTGCCGATGGTTACTGTATGATAAACATTGCCATCGGCATCGGTAACAGTTAAGGATGAAGAGTTATTATCATCCTTCTTGCAACTGTTTGAGAGGATCATTGCAAACCCCAGGATCAGGGTGAAGATCGAAAGTCTGATTATCTTTTTCATTCTAAACAGGTGTTAAATGAATTTGATGATTGTGATTTGATAGTCTTCTTATATAAAAAATTGAGGCTATTTTGCGCTTTAGAAGGTACGCAATCCTTTCTTAATTTTCCAGTAATTGTTACAGTAAATTTATTGACTATCAAGCAGGTGTTATGAAAGTTTTACACTACAGGCATCAAATGCTTGATAACACGACCTATATTCTTGACAGCCTAAAATCTATCCTGAATTAAATAGCTGTAAATTGCAGATACAAAAAAACAAGGCCATCATGAGCCATAAGATCAGACTTGTAAAATTTGGAATTCAGCTTTTTTTATGGATAATCCTGACCTTATTCCTGTTATACTTTATCTATGATGAAAAGGCTCCATTTTTATACCAGTTTATTGCTACGCTTTTAGTAACCGCTTTCACGGCTTTGCCTGCTTTTGTTTCAGGCAAGGTTCTCTTACCCAGGTTACTTTACAGGAAGAGGTTCAGTAAATTTACCGGTAGCCTGCTCCTTGCAGCTGTCGTTAACACCTTCCTGACCTATATAGTGGTAGGCCTTATCTATAATGAATTAAGCGGAATATCCATATTCAGCAGCCTTTCGATCATTGTTTTTCTCCTATCCTTCTTTTTTGTCATTAATTGTATTGTGATCGCCGTTAGTTCAGCTATACAGATTATCATTGACCGTTTTGGACTTGAAGAACATTTGCATGAAGTAGAAACTGAAAAGATCAGTACAGAACTTGCCTTTCTCCGGGCGCAAATAAATCCTCATTTTTTGTTTAATGTAATGAATACCATATACTTCCAGATAAATAAGGAAAATAAGGATGCACGGAATTCCGTAGAAAAGCTGTCAGAGATGCTTCGTTACCAATTGTACGAATGTACCTCTGACCTGATTGATATTTCTAAGGAACTGGCATATATCGAAAACTATGTTGCTGTACAGCAATTGAGGATGGAACCTGAAACTGACCTCCGGATAAACTTACCACAGGATACCGGTTCATTCAAAATTGCACCATTACTAATCCTTCCCTTGCTTGAAAACGCATTTAAACATATTTCAAACTTTAAGGACCCTAAGCAAAACAAACTCTATATAACAATAAGCATTGAGAATAATTCCGTGTTATCTGTGAATATCCTCAACACTTACAGTTTGGAGGATCAGTCGGGTCCCTTGAAAAACGGAAGCGGTGTTGGCTTGAAAAACCTTGAGCGCAGACTTGCCTTGCTCTACCCCGGCAAATATTCGATCACGCGGAGACGCAATGACAATACCTATGAAACAACCCTTCAAATCCAATACAATGATTAATTGCCTTGTAGTAGATGATGAGCCAATTGCCCGTGAAGGAATAATGGAGTATATCAGGCAGATTGATTACCTGAATCCTGTTGCTCAATGCAAAAGTGCGGTAGAAGCTGCGGGTTTACTTCAAAAGTCCAGCATTGACCTGATTTTCATAGATATCCAGATGCCAAAATTATCCGGTATCGAATTTGTAAAAGCGCTGGCTGATCCTCCACTTATCATATTTACGACAGCTTATTCAGAATATGCACTCGAAGGGTTCGAACTCGATGTTGTTGATTACCTTCTTAAACCTATTTCCTTCTCAAGATTTTTAAAAGCCGTCGAAAAAGCCCAGAGCTACCTGCATGCAAGGTATAAAGATGTGAGCATAACCCTGGATTTCTTTTTTATCAGGTGCAATGGTAAAATTGAAAAAATAATGATGGCAGATGTGATTTACATTGAAGCGATGTCAAATTACGTGATCATCCATACGCATCAGAAAAAATATATTACCTATGTGACTTTCTCCGGCATTGAAGAGCAACTTCCAGCCGATCTTTTTGTGAGAATACATAAGTCGTACCTGGTTTCCATATCTGCAATTCAAACGATAGATGGCAATGAAGTGATCCTTGGTTCTACAAGGCTCCCATTAAGTAAAAATTATAGAAGTGAGGTTATGGGGAGGATTGAAACCCGGCTAATAAAACGGTAATATCTTCATGATTTTATAGTATTAAACATTTTTTTGCAATTACACTAAAATCTTCCTGATTTAATTATCTGATTATCTGATTATTAAAAATTATTATAAAAAAATTTATCCAATTACATTGTATTGCTATGTATTTTGTGTTACATTTGCTGCCATGAATGAAGAATTTATCCCTAAATGGAAGTCGCAGGTTAAAAAAGGCATTTTGTCTTTGGTGGTGCTTCGTGTTCTCAGCAAAGGGGAATGTTATGGCTACGAATTGATCGAGGAAATCAGGAAATATACGATGATCGATATTGCAGAAGGAACGCTCTATCCTTTATTGATCCGGTTGAAAGAGGATAACCTTGTCACTTCAAAATGGGTGGAGCAAACTTCAGGTATTCCCAGGAAGTATTACTGCCTGACTGAAGAGGGTATTGCATCATTGAAGGAAATGAAAAGCTACTGGGATTCATTGAATAATTCCATTCAAAAAATGAACGATAATGAATAGATTAAGCTTCGAATCAAACATTACACAGCGCATTTACGACGACTATATGCGGAGGGTAGAAAAGAACACTAGCCTTCTTTCGGCTGCGGACTGCAACGAACTGATTATGGAAATCAACAGCCATATTCATGAGGGCACCATTCAAAGTAAAGATATGAATAAGGATGGAGTATTACTGGATATCCTTGAACGCCTGGGCCCTCCGGAAGAGTTTCTAAAGCCCCTGGTAGCCAGGAAAAAACTGAACCAGGCTGTCACCACATTCAAACCCTCCCATATCTTCCAGGCCCTGAGGCTAAACCTTACCAATGGCTTCATCTACTCTATTTTTGGACTGCTCTACCTATTCCTGGGTTCCTTCCTGCTGCTCATTCTTGCAAAAATTATTTCCCCCTCTCATACAGGCCTATTCTACACAAATGGTGAATTCGGTGGTTTTGGATTTGTCAGGGAAACAACTGGCCAGGTTGAAGTTCTGGGATACTGGATCATCCCGATTTCCATGGCTGTCGCTTTCATCCTGTACGTATGTATTACTTTGATTTTGCGCCTAAAGACTCATAAATAATTTTTTTTAATCCGATACATAGTTATACTATGTAATAAGTTAAACAAACAAATAAAAATCCAATGAAAAAGATCGTATTGTTTTCCATCACAATGTACCTGGGAATTACCGTAGTTTTTGCCCAATCCATGAAAACACATTACTCACAATCACTCAAGCAAGTCAATGTAGTTGTTCTATACCTGTCAGGAAACACCGTCATCCAGGCTAATATCGATAATGAGATAAAGATCAGTAACTACCTAATGACCAAGGGAGATGTATGGGGATGGAAATTCCCGGAACATAGGCCGGCCTTTATAAATATGGTCCGCCAGTCGCGTGACACACTCTTTATCAACAGCCCTGCCATATATAACCCAAGTGTTATTGGTGTTGACACCTATTCAGAAACTATTGAGAACACCATTCAACTGCCGGCTGACAAAAAAATCATCATTCGTAAAGCCGGGGATCTCTCTTTTGAATCAGATATGAAATACCTGAACATATTGAATACTGGCAAGCTCAAGGTGGAAGTTAAGAAATTCTCCATGGGAGAGTTGAACTGCAAGGCTTCGAAAAGACTGCTGATAAACGGTTCATTAGCTTCAAACCTATACACTTTGGAGGGAAAGGGTAACAACACCTATAATCTACAGGCCTCCGAAATTTCAATCAACTTCAAATAACACCCTATGAATACGACAAAGAAAGAACTTAGCTGGTTTGTAATGCTGGCTTTGCCTATCACCTGGGGAATTGACCTGGTTTTCCATACATATGGCGGCCTGGCGAATCCTTTATCCAGAATATCGATGTACGTCCCAGCGCTCGTTGTAATTGCACTTTACCTGCTGAAGTTCAAAAAACCACTGTTCAGGAATAATGACCTTGGGTTGGTATTCAAAGGCTGGAAATACTGGCTGATAGCGCCGATGGTATTTACGGGACTTAGTTTTCTATCCTATGGAATATCCTGGTTAGTTAACCCGGATATATTTACTGATGCAGGTACTATTCAGAAATCTCTGACAAAATCAGGGTTTTTCTGGGGCGATATTTATTCAGGACTCTTCGTGATATTCCTGCTGAACACCTTCGTTGGCGGCATTCTCAATATCCCGTTATTCCTGGGTGAAGAGTTGGGCTGGCGTGGGTTTATGACTCCCCGCCTACTCAGCCTATACAACCCAAAAATCGCATTCCTGGTAGCCGGCGTGATCTGGGCTCTTTGGCATACCGTTATGATCTCTGAGGGTCTCAACTATCCGGATCACCTATTTGGCGGCATAGGTATGATGATTTTATTATCTATCCCTGTAGGTATAATTATACAGTATTTCTATTTCCGCAGCAGGTCAATTTTTGTCGCGGCACTGGCTCATGCCGGCCTTAACAAATCCACTATGACGATCACCTTTATCCTGAAACATGACAATTATAACACCTTCCTTTATGGTCCAACCGGCGTTATCGGGCTTGCGCTGTTCTACCTGGCAGCAATTTATTTGTTTAAAAAGATAGACTGGCAGAAGGAGAATACTTTCAAACCTGCTAATGAAGAATTGTAGGATTTGGTAATTGAACGCCAACCGCTTTAAGGCAATCAAGAGATCAGAGGTGAAGCTTGTTATCTCGTAATTAAGTCGTTATTAATCCATGGATAAGAGATTTGAACCCGGAATTTGTCAAACTATAATTGCACTTTCTTTGAATTTTCACTAATTTTATTCTGTATTGAGAATATCAGTATTGAAAGTTGTGATTTATAGATTACCGTTCTCATTAAATTTCCGGCTATGAAACAAAATCCTGATTTCCCTGGATCCGGTATTCCCGTTTTTCTTCTGATGTCTTTATTAGTTCTTGCTATCTCCTGCAAGAAACCCGATGATTCTAAAAACAATCCCAAAACATTGGCTTCCGTTTCAACCTCGCCCGTTACGAATATCGGGGAATACAGTGCCGTTGGCGGAGGCAATGTGACAAAAACCGGGAATGATAATGTTACTGCCAGAGGCGTGTGTTGGTCCACTTCGCCTGAACCAAACCTCATGGATCCTCACACCACCGATGGAACCGGAAGCGGCGTTTTCTCCAGTAACCTCATTAATCTTATTCCCGGAACGCCTTATTATGTGAGGGCCTATGCAACAAATAACCAGGGGACGGCCTATGGTGCGCAAGTTCAGTTTACATCCGAGGGGAATAATACATTACCCCAGCTCTCTACATCACAACCTGCGAATGTGACCGTGAATACGGCTGATCTGGGGGGACATATTTCTTCAGCCGGGACTTCACCGGTGACTGACCGGGGCATTTGCTGGGCTTTATTCGCCAATCCTACAATCCAGGACAACAAAATATCATGCGGGAGTGATACAGGGTCTTTTACAGCCACTATTACAAGCCTGGCCTCCAATACGCCTTATTTTACCAGGGCTTACGCAACAAACTTATCAGGAACAGCTTACGGGAATGAAATCCAGTTCACTACCGGCGGGGGAACAGGCACTTCTTGTCCGGGGATGGCAACCTTCGTCGACACGCGCGATGGACAGGTATACCCGACAGTCCAGATAGGTTCACAATGCTGGATGAAAAAAAATCTCAATATTGGATCAGTCATTGAAATTCATGTGGACCAGGATCCGACCACTTACCAAAAATGGTGTTATGGCAATGTCTCCGGAAATTGTGATATATATGGCGGACTATACCAATGGGATGAGATCATGCAGGGTTCCACCCAGATAGGTATACAGGGAATCTGCCCGGATGGATGGCATATCCCTACCGACGGGGAGTTTGCTACGCTTACGTATTACCTGGGTGGTTACGACCAATCAGGTGAAAAGATGAAGGAAGCCGGTTTTATCCATTGGGATCCACCTAACACAGGGGCAAACGACAGCAGTGGATTCAGTGCATTACCCGGCGGTTATCGTTACTCGGCTGCTGATTCACTCACTTATGGGATCAGGCAATATGGCTATTTCTGGACTTCTTCCGGGACCCAGGGGAATGTGGTATGGGTAAGGCTATTTTCCTTCAATACTGGTGTGCAGGAGAGAACAGCATTGTTTCACCTGGATGGAGGTTCCTTGAGGTGTATAAAGAATCAATGAAAATTGTACCGGACGAAATGCACAAACTCAAGGCTGATTAAGTGCTGAAAGTACTTGATGGTGAATAAACACTACATGAACAGAAGGCAAGTTCGAGAATATTTCCCTGACTATGCAGTAAGCTGATGGATCTGCCATATCCGAAAACTATAAGAAGAGCCTTGCCGTAAAATCAAGGCTCTTCTTATTTAATTGGCATTCTCTCTTTTAGACAGGTCAAAGATTCTTCCAGCAATCTCGCTGCCAGGTAATCTGATCCCTTACTCTTTCAATTCTAATTATTTTTGAGGGATGCCATATCAATTACGAAACGGTACCGCACATCGCTTTTCAGCATACGTTCATAGGCTTCATTGATGTCCTGCATCTTAATAATCTCTATTTCAGAAACTATATTATGCTCACCGCAGAAGTCAAGCAATTCCTGTGTTTCAGCAATTCCCCCGATTACTGAACCGGCAACACTTTTCCTTCCCAGGATCATTGGGACCGTATTCAGGAAGGGTTCCAGCCCTCCGAGATAACCAACCAATACAAGGGTACCGCTGACATTCAGGGTAGAAACATACGGATTGATATCATGAACGTATGGAACCGTATCAATGATCAGGTCAAATTTCCCTCTTACGGATTTCATCTGGTTGTTGTCAGTTGATATAACAACAGCATCAGCACCCAGGTCCAGGGCATCCTGCTTTTTGTCGGGAGTCCTTGAGAAGAGCGTAACTTCTGCGCCCAATCCTTTTGCCAGCTTGATGGCCATATGGCCCAAACCACCTAAGCCTACCACAGCTACCTTACTTCCTTTTCCAACTTTCCAGTGACGCAAAGGTGACCAGGTAGTGACCCCTGCGCAAAGCAAGGGTGCTGTTGCTGCAAGATCCAGGTTTGACGGCACTTTCAGGACGAAATGTTCATCTACTACCACTTTCTCGGAATACCCGCCAAAGGTTTGGGTTCCCAGGTATTTTTCTTTCCCGTTATATGTTCCGGTAAATCCGTTTAAACAGTATTGTTCAAGATCCTGCTTGCAACTTTCACATTCCCGGCAGGAATCCACCAGGCAACCCACTGCTGCATAATCTCCAACTTTCAGCTTGCTAACTTCAGCTCCAATCCTTGTTACCTTACCAACAATTTCATGACCCGGGACAGCCGGGTAGATGGTTCCGCCCCAATCGTTCCGGGCTGTATGTAAATCGGAATGACAAACACCACAATACAAGATTTCGATTTCGATATCCTTTGCGGTTACATCCCGGCGATCGATGCTCATTTGTTTCAGAGGAGCGTTCGCTGCGGCTGTTCCGTAGGCTTTAATGTTCTGAGTTTTCATATTCTGATTTTATGTTTATTATTTGTTTCTTCATTTGCAGGCGTGACTATTCACTCCTGGTTCCTAGACATTCTTACCCGCTTCAAAAGCTTCCTTCATGGCGGGTTTCCCATTAATATCACCAACGTTCCATGCACCGCTTCCGTAGATAATTCCCTTTTCAACCGGCCCGTTCAGGCAAGAAGTAAACCCCCTGAATTCTTCCACGGTTCTTAGCAAGGCCTTTTTGTTGTTATCGGCGGCTGTAAGTATGAAATAGAACTCCTTATCGCTGATTTCCGTATAACGGGATACGGTACGGTCAATCAAGGTCTTCATTTGCCCGCACATGGTATAAAAGTAAACGGGGGTGGCCAAGGCGATCACATCGGCTGCCAGCATTTTATCCAGCAACCCCGGCATATTATCCTTTTGAACACAGTTCTTACCATTAAAGCAGGTACCGCAGCCAGTACAATAGTTGATATTTTTATCCTTCAGGGAAATTTTTTCTGCCTGGTGACCTGCCTGCAGCGCTCCCTTCATGAACTCATCACACAACAACTCAGAGTTCCCGCCTCTTCTAGGGCTGGAAGACAGGATTAACACGTTCTTGCTCATTTTGTGAATTATCGGTTGATCAGTTTTGAAGCGCCTTCGGCATACCTGGCACCCTGAACTTCAATTTTTGATGCAGCCG
Organism: Bacteroidota bacterium; assembly: GCA_013376995.1. GTDB lineage: Bacteria > Bacteroidota > Bacteroidia > Bacteroidales > UBA4417 > UBA4417. Next base: position 41,361 of record JACAAZ010000008.1, read on the forward strand.
TTTTAATTTCAGTGAGATCCTCAGCACTCAGTTCCACCAGCGTTGCACCGATATTTTCTTCCAGGCGGTGCAGCTTAGTCGTACCAGGAATGGGCACAATCCAGGGTTTCTGGGCAAGCAGCCATGCCAGCGCGATTTGAGCAGAACTGGCATTTTTGCGTTTTGCTATGGATTCGAGTATATCCACGAATACCTGGTTGGCTGCACGATTCTCAGGAGATAAACGTGGTACGGTATTCCTGAAGTCGGTCTTGTCGAAAGTAGTGCTCTCATTTATTTTCCCGGTAAGGAATCCTTTACCCAGCGGGCTGTAAGGGACAAAGCCAATCCCGAGCTCTTCCAGTGTTGGAATTATTTCGGCTTCGGGTTCTCTCCACCAGAGGGAATATTCACTCTGAAGCGCTGTCAGAGGCTGAACGGCATGTGCACGCCTAATTGTACCCACTCCGGCTTCGGAAAGGCCAAAGTGTTTCACTTTCCCTTCCTTAATAAGATCCTGGACAGCTCCGGCCACATCCTCGATAGGAACGTTCGGGTCAACCCGGTGCTGGTAAAACAAATCAATCACATCGGTTTTGAGCCGTTTTAGGGAAGCCTCGGCTACCGCTTTTATATGTTCCGGGCGGCTATTTAAGGCGGAAATTCCGCTTGATGTATCGAAACCAAACTTAGTGGCAATCACTAATTTATTACGAAATGGCGCCAGGGCTTCACCCAGCAGTTCTTCATTTGTAAATGGCCCATAAACTTCAGCCGTATCGTAAAAGGTTATACCCCGATCAACGGCCTTTTGAAGTAAAATGGCCATCTCTTTTTTATCTGGGGGCGGGCCATAGGAAAAACTCATCCCCATGCAGCCTAACCCTATTGCAGAGACTTCAAGTCCACTGTTTCCCAATTTGCGTTTCCGAATTTCTGTTTCCATAGATATATTCTTAAAATGATGCTGCAAAATTACAGTTGACTTCAGCAGTCAGAAAACTAAAATCAAATAAAAAATTACGAATTTCAAACATTCCGGAATTTCAATGGAGAAAGCTGGACATGCTTTTTAAAGAAGTTGTTGAAGTGGGTTACCTCATTAAAGCCCAGGGAATAAGAAATCTCTGACACATTGCTGCCACTTTGCTTCAGCAGGATTTTTGATTCCTGAAGGATGCGTTCGGCTATAAGCTGGGAAGTGGTTCTTCCCGTTGTTTCCTTTACCGCCCGGTTCAGGTGATTAACGTGGACATTCAGCTGGCTGGCATACTCTGATGCAGACCGCAGCTGGATTTTCCGGTGGTTCTCATCTATTGGGAACTGGCGCTCCAGCAATTCGAGGAACATGGTGGTAATCCGCTTACTTGCATTTACCTGTTGCTTGTCCCAACTCATGGATGGCTGCATTTTCATGGCAAAATGAAGCAACTCGAACACCAGGGTCCTTAAAACGTCGTACTTATGGATATAATCGGAATTGATCTCTTCAAGCATCCGCTCATATAAGGCGCTTACCCGGGTAACCTGTTCATCCGAAAGATCGAAAACGTGAGTTCCATTGGGCTGGAAAACCTCATATTGAGTCAGAGTGCCAAATTGATGGAAGAAAAACTGGTCAAAAACACAGAAGAAGCCATGCCTGATTGTTTCTGTATGCTCCCATTCATAAGGTATCAGCGGGTTAGAAAACACCAGGGCCTGTTTATCTACTTCAATGACTTTATCAGCATATTTTATCCTTCCCTGCCCGACCATGAGGGTAATTTTAAAATAATCCCTCCGCCGGTAAGGCACCGGTTTAGCCCTGTCACCCACAAAAGGTTCCAGCCTGAAAACATTGAAATGACCGGCATCCTGGTTAATGCCTTCGGGAATCAGTCCTGATTTAGCCTTATTGAAAACTTCTATTTTTTCAATCTTTTCCATCCGGCAAAGTTACAAATTTCAAACAGTTGGAAGTGCTTGGATTAACATGAATTGAACAGATAGCTAAAAGAAAGATTTTTTGCCACAATCCGCCTCAGGCGGACAAAGACACCAAGTAACACAAAGCAGTCAATTAAAACATTTCAGTTGCTAAGCAATTGGAATATGTTGTTCAAATGCCCCTACGTGCTTCTTTGTGACTTCGAGCCTTTGTATCAGAGAAACAGTCATCCTCAAGAAGTGGACACCTGTGCACCATGCAAATAAAAAAAGCATTTGATACATTTAGCTGTCGAGAAATAATACTCAAAAGGCCTTTTGTAGTTCTTTCCGCCGGCTGGAAGATCCGACCTTTACAAACTCTAACCCATCAGTAGTATTTGAGTTGACAAAAAACGTGATTAAAACCGAAAACCTTAACAAACCAAGGCTCTGGTAAATGTTTGTGAGAGCATCAGGAAGAACTAACTTGCAGTTTATCCCAAATTCGGGAACTCCTTGATAACATTGAATATCCCGTTGATCACCATTTGAATGGCTATAACAGCCAGGATCAGCCCCATGATTTTCGATACAACTTTTATCAGCGAAGTGCTGAATTTGTCGGCTATTTTTTCGCTTAGGATAAACATCAGGAAAGTGATTGCACACACAACGGCAAAGATCAGTATGATCAGGAGAGTGGAGTAAAAATTTTTTCCTTCGCCCACAAAGTTCATAGCAGTGGATATGGTTCCAGGCCCGGCTAGCAGGGGGATGCCGAGGGGTGAGATGGCCATATCCTGCAGTGATTTAACTGGATCGCCATTATCTGATGAGTGTGCACCGGATTCTTTTCCCTGCAGCAAATTATAACCAATGAAAAATACAATGATTCCCCCGGCAATCTGGAATGCAGGGAGGGTTATTCCGAACATCCTGAAAATTATATGCCCGAAAAGGCTGAAGATAGTTATCAGTATGAAGGCTACCAGTACGGCTCTGAAAGCAACTTTTTTAATGGTCTTTTCATCTGCCTTGCCAACCATCGAAATAAACACCGGGGTATTCCCGATGGGATTCAGCATCGCAAAAAAACCAAGAAAAACAGTAGTCAGGAATAGGGTGAGATTATGCATATAACCTTGATTATTATATTTCTGATGGAAAAGGCATTGATCTGATCCGGGGAACCTGTTACCGGCTGCTCTTTTACATTTGTATCAAAAGTACTATCATTTCTTTTCTTTATAAGGTATCCAAATCTACTAAGAAAAGTTTTCCACACGATTTACTCACATTTTCCCAGGCCGGCTTTTTGCATCAACTCCTGCATCCTCAATCTTCACAGTTATTTAATAACCTTTATTACGGACAACTTCCTTCTATATAGGCTTGAATTTTTTATTTTCCCCAAAAAAATAACCATGAATTCCATATTAATTCATCATCTTTTATTATATTTTGCTCTTTCAAATATATCCTTATGCAAGAACTTGAAAAGTCAGGCGAATCAAAGCTTCAGAAGCCTTTAAGGCTTCTTCCCGGGATAATCATTGTGGCTTTGCAATGGGTCATCAGGTTTGTAATCCCGATGATTGCCCCACATTTTTTAATTTACTCAATATTCGCCGGCTTGCTTGGAGGATTAGGCGTTGCTATCTGGTGGGCCTTTTTTAGCCGTGCAGCTGTTTTTGAACGATGGAGCGCTCTTTTACTGGTGATTGGCTGCCTTTATGGTACCAGCTTCTTCCTGGATAAATCCATTGCAACTGCCAATGTCGGGTTAATGTTCACTATTTTTTCCATCCCGGTAATGAGCCTTGCATTTGTAAGCTGGGCAGTTGCCACCCGCAGATTCTCAACGATCATCCGGAGGGTTAGCCTTGTCTTTACAGCGATCGTTGCTTCCGGATCATGGATCCTGCTAAGGACAAATGGTATGGATGCAGAACTGCATCACCAGTTTGACTGGCGCTGGGCAAAAACACACGAAGAACGTTTATTAGCCGAGCCTGTTAAGGAGTCTTTTGAAACGATTCCTGCCACAACAGGTTTCCAGTCAGGTTTTGAATGGCCTGGTTTCAGGGGTATCAACAGGGATGGGATTGTACATGGAGCTAAATTGAATGCTGACTGGTCGTTGTCACCACCTGTTAATCTTTGGCGCAGGGAAGTAGGCCCTGGGTGTTCTTCCATGGCCATCAACGGACATGTATTCTATACACAGGAACAGCTTGGAGAAGATGAGATTGTTTCCTGTTACGACCTGGAGAATGGCAAACCCATTTGGAAACACCGGGACAAAGCGAGGTTCTATGATTCCCACGCTGGCGCAGGGCCGCGTTCAACTCCAACGTTATTGGGCAACAGGATCTATACGCTCGGTGGAACAGGGATCCTCAATGCGCTGGATGCTGTTAACGGCAAACTCCTGTGGTCGCGAAACGCTGCAGCAGATGCCGGGATCAAGGCCCTCCCCTGGGGATTTACCAGTTCTCCCCTGATATTCAATGGCCTCGCGATTGTAGCACTGTCAGGAAAACTAGCAGCCTATGACACACTTGATGGCAAACCCAGGTGGTTCGGGCCTGATATGGGTAATAGTTACAGTTCTCCCCAGCTATTCACTCTCAACGGGGTTCCCCAGGTTCTGCTCATGGCTTCCAAAGGGGCTATCAGTATCGACCCCGGCAGCGGAAAGAAACTTTGGGATTACCCATGGGCGACAGAAGACAGGATTCTCCAACCGGCAAACCTCGGGAATGGTGACCTTTTGCTAAGCAGGGAGAGCAATGAAGTCAGGAGAGTGAGCATCATCCGGGAAAACAACATATGGAAGGTGAAAGAAAAGTGGACTTCCCCTGAGATGAATGCCAGCTTTAATGATTGTGTAATCCATAAAGGATATGCCTATGGTTTCGATGGGCCATTCCTTGCCTGCCTTGATCTGAAGAATGGCAAGAGAATGTGGAAAGGCGGACATTACCAGGGATGGCTACTGCTTTTAGCCGATCAGGACATGATCCTGGTGTTGACTGAAATAGGCGACCTAGCCTTGGTTAAAGCAACTCCCGACAGTTTTATTGAACTCTCAAAAGTCACGGCCATAAAGGGACGGACATGGAATCATCCTGCCATGGCCGGTAATATTCTCCTGGTAAGAAATGCTGAACAAATGGCAGCTTTCAGGTTATCAAAGAGTAGTAATTAGCATACTATTTCCTGAATATTTGTGGAAATGAAGGAATGCTGTAAAAAGCATTAAAAAAGAGGCCACCTTTTTGAGGCAGCCTCCTTTTTATTTAATGTTTAATCTGCTTATTTCTCAAATATCAAAGTTTTATCCAAACAACCGTCATTGCCTGTGGATTCACACCGGTGATCCAGTCTTCAACACCGGAACCATCGAGGTTTGAACGCATAATTTTTCCATCAGGACTGGAATTGGATATCTTATAACTCCAGAAAAGTTTTCCACGTTTCTGGTCAATGGCTAAACCCCAGGTTGCTTTAGTGCCGTAATCACCAATTTTTGTCAGGCCGCTCCCATCGAGGTTGCATTCATAAATTCCGCCTTCGATTACCGGGGTTGTGCTGGCATATAAGGCTAAATAGACCTTTCCATTAACCAGGTCAACTTCGATTGCGGTACCATCCACATCCTGTATCCGCTCATTGATTGCTGAACCATCAAAGTTCATCGTAAAATATCCTCCTGTATAGTCGGTTTTATCATTCACGAGGTAAATGGTGCCACTTACCGGGTCATATTGCATGTCAATAGGGTATTCAGGAGCCGCAGTACCTGTTGAAATATAGGTTTCAGGATTGCTACCATCGAGGTTCGCCCGGAATATGCCCCCGGGCGAGCCCCAATAGATCTTATCTCCGTATACGAATATAGCTTCAGGTGTGCCTGTAAGTTCCTGGCCCGGGACAGAAGCATCCAGGATTTTTTCGGGATTTGTTCCATCGGCATTGTAGCGATAAATCGTCCCGTTTGAATAATCAGTAACATAAACCTTCTTATTGGCAGTATCAACAGCAATCCCATAAGGCCTTGAGAAACTGGCAGGGGCAAAATCCTGCACTACCGGAGCATTATCATTAAGCACCACCATATGTACCGCCCCCCCGTCAGGAGTCCGGGTTGTAAAATAGAGAACCTGGGTGAGCCCTGCATTGGGATCCTTAACATTGACAACCATGGTTTTGACCAATTGGTTGTAATAAACATCATTAACCGGGGTACAGGTTAAAGTAACCGTGTAAAAACCTGCCGAATCGTACTGCATGGTTGGATTGGCTTCGGTAGAAGTTTTACCATTTCCAAAATCCCAGTGATATGCTGTAGCATTAAGGGATGAATTGGTAAAGGTGACTACGCATGGGGCCTTGCTGCTATTGGTGGCCGTAAAGTTAAAGTCAGCAACTGTGCTTGCAGCAGGGTTTCCCAATTCGTATTTATTGCATCCTGCGGCTATCAATAAAGCCGAGAGGATTATCATTAGGAAAATCGTATGTCTTTTCATAATTTTCTAGGTTTCCAAATGGTTAGTAACCGGGGTTTTGTTCCATTAATTTATTGGTCTGCATCTCACTCAGGGGAATAGGAAATAAAGTGTATTTAGCGTCTATCCCCAGGACCGTTTTTGCCCTGCCGGTTCGCACAAGGTCAATCCATCTTTGGCCTTCAAAAGCAAATTCATGTCGGCGTTCATTTTCGATAGCCAATTTCAGATCATCTATTGTAGCAAACTCAGTATTAGCCAGGCCTGCCCGGTTACGCACCAGGTTGACATCTGCCTGTATGGCCTCGACAGCTCCCCCGGAATATGCCAATGCTTCGGCCCTGGTTAGAACTACATCCGACAGCCTCGAAACATAAACCCTGTCAGTGCCGCCGGAGACATCATTGTATTTAATACAGTAAGGCAGATTCTTCTCGTCATAGGCAACACTACCGGCAAGACGCAAATCACCGGTTTCAAAACTCTGGATGAACCCGCTTGTTGGTGCAACTTCATAACGGCCAAGAAGATTTCGCGTGTAATAATATTGTGCGAGCCTGTTGAAATTCTGAAGATCATACACAACTTCAAAAATGGATTCTGCAGAAACAGTACCAGCACTAAAAAGCGTCTGAAAAGCAGGTTCAAGCGAATACCCTCCTTCGTCAATCACACGGGTGGATTCCTGGATAGCAAGCTCTGCTGAAGGCTGATCTGCCTCCATCTGAAATTTAGACAGGTAAACTTTTGCAAGCAGCGCAGAGGCAGCATATGAATTTGCCCTGCCATTCACTTTTCCTGTGGATAGTTTATTCTTTGCCTCTTCAAGATCGGCTATTACCTGGTTGAATACTTCAGAGGCTGTATTCCGTTTTGCATCTATGCTGCTTAAACCAAGGGTTGGCAAAGTCTTAATCGGAACGCCCCCAAAATGAAGAACCAGGTTATAATAAAGCAATCCCCTGATATATAGTGCTTCCCCACCAATCTGATCAGCCACCGGCTGGGTAATATCTTTAATAGATGGTAGCGCATCAAGGACATTATTTGCCCTGTTGATCCCATCATAAGAAGCGGCCCAGAAGCCATCAACTATACTATTATCGGCCGGGACGGGCTTTTTCTCAATCTGACCATAGTCCTGGCTTGTACCGGTCCAGGTCAGGTTATCAGCTGCAAGATCGCTAACGATGACAAAGTTACGCCCATACAGTCCAACAGCCTGAAGTGAATTGTAAGTTCCAATAAGTGCATGCTCTGCACCGGCCTTAGAACTGATGGCTATATCACTTGAAATGGAAGCAGTGGGCTTTACATCCAGTATTTTATTGCAGGATGCCAGAGTAATGACAGGGATCAGGAGGTATAAAAATATCTTTTTCATATAGTTTTCGGTTTTAGGATCAGAAGCCAACATTCAAACCTGCCGTAATCGTGCGTGACTGCGGATAGGTAAAGAAATCGGTTCCAAGAATTACATTGTCATTGCTGTAATAGTTCACTTCGGGGTCCATACCGGTGTAAGTGGTAAATGTGAAGAGGTTCTGACCACTCAGGTAGAATTTGAGTGACTTCATATGCAGCCATTTAGTTGGTTTGGATGGCAGGCTATAGCTGAGGGTCACATTTTTTATCCGCAGGAAGGATCCGTTTTCAATAAAGCGTGATGATTTATAGGTATCTCCAGCACGTGGCATATCAGTGATATCCCCGGGTTTCTTCCAGCGGTGGATCATTTCAGTAGTCTGGTTATCCTCACCTGTACCCGATTGCAGGTAGATCCATGTTCCGTTAAAAATATCATTCCCCACCGAGGAATAGAGGAAAACGGAAAGTTCGAAGTTAAAAAAGCTAAAGGTGTTTGTTAGACCTGCCGTAAAGTCAGGATTCGGGTCACCTGTTTTGGTCAGATCGTCAGAATTGAGTTGGCCATCATGGTTGATATCCTCATAAACCAGGTTACCGGTCGTAGGATCAACACCCAGGCATTTGTAACCATAGAAAACACCAATGGGCTGGCCTTCCACTACCCAGTTTCCACCCCTACCATAATCTGCGATTGGCTGTCCATTGTAAAGTTTGAGCACCTTGTTGCGGTTGGCAGCAAAATTCAATGAAGTTGTCCACTTGAATTTCTTATCAAAGTTTATAGTATTCAGCGTAGCCTCAAACCCCTTGTTTTCAAGATTGCCAATATTTGTAGTTATAGATGTAAAACCCGAAGAAGCCGGTATAGGCCTTGGGAGCAGGATATCATTGGTTTTGTTGTAGTAGAGATCAAGTGTCAGGTTGATACGGTCCTTAAAAGCGCCAAAATCGAAACCGAGGCCTCGCTGAATGGTGCTTTCCCATTTCAGATCCGGGTTGGGAAGTTGAATTGGAGTTATCCCAGACATTCCTCCATAATTATATCCTCCGCCATATAAGCCGAGGCTTGAAAAATCTCCGATTTCATCGTTTCCTGTCATCCCATAGGTGGCACGTAGCTTCATGTCACTGATCCAGGAGATATTTTTAATGAAATTTTCTTCGGAAGCTCTCCATGCTACTGATACTGAAGGGAAGTAACCATAACGGTTATTCTTGCCAAATTTGGAAGAACCATCAGCCCGGGCTGTCAGGGTCAAAATATATTTATAACGGTAGTTGTATTTGAATTGTCCGAAATAGGAGTTTATACCCCTGTCGACAGCTGAAGTAGAAGCAAGCCTGATCGTTCCTGCAGAGTTTATGTACTGCAGGTTTTCATTGGGGAAATCGATTGCCTCTATGTAGGTGTTTCGTTTGGCATACTTCTCAGTACTGTATCCGACCAGTGCTTCAAAGTAGTTTTCGTTGATCGCCTTATTATAATTAAGGATGTTATTACTTACAAGGTTGCTCACATAACTGGTACCCTCGATACCCAGCCCGTTGTACTTGGCTCCCTGGCGGGTTGTGATGGGGTCATATTCATGTTCGCGAAGCGAATAAACATCCGCACTCCACTTGGAAGTGAAAGTGAATCCGTTCAGAAACTTATATTCCAGGTTAATATTTCCACTGTTCCGGTTATCGTAGGCTATGTTCTTTGTTTCATTGATAATTGCCACCGGATTCGCATATGGGCCGTCTTCATTGTAAGAGCCGTCCTCATTATAAACCGGGTATATTGCCGGAATTGAAAGAGCATTGGGCAATGGGCCAAATAAGGTTTGGTCGCCTTCTACCCTGCGGGTTTTTGAGTAGCTGATGCTTGCCCCACAACCTATTGTAAGGTTTTTGGTAAGTTTATGGTCAACACCCATCCTGCCCGAATACCTGTTAAAAGATGTGCTTTTAACTGTTCCATCCTGCCTGAAAGCACTTCCGGAGATATACAGCCGGGTTTTGTCGTTCCCGGTGCTAAGTGATAGTTCGTTATTGGAAGTGGGACCCCATTGAAGGATCTCTTTCATCCAGTCGGTATCAATTCCCTGGACATCTGTTCCTTTGTATTCGTTCCATTGGGCAGCATTCATCAGTTTGGGTAAACGCTCTGCAGGCAAGGTTTGCATGCCGAAGGAGGTATTGAAATTGACATTGGTTTTCTGATAATTGCCCTTTTTGGTGGTAATTTGTATTACCCCGTTGGATGCCCTAGCCCCGAAAATGGCTGTAGCCGAAGCATCCTTAAGAATAGTAAAGGATTCAATATCATCCGGGTTAAGGTCAGAAATTGCGTCGATCTCCTGGCCGCTATAGCCAATTTGACCATAACTGCCTGTGATCATAGGTACCCCATCGATAACAATCAACGGTTGATTGCTGGCAAAAATAGAACTCCCGCCCCTGAGTTTGATAGAGTTCTGCCCACCGGGCGTCCCGGAATTCTGGTTGATAACCACCCCCGCTGATTTGCCCTGTAAAACTCCATCGATGGTACGGATGGGGACGTTCTTGATTTCCTCTTCGTTTACAAGGCCCACGGAACCTGAAAGCAATTTCCTGCTGGTGGTGCTGTACCCTACAACCACCATTTCACCCAGGTTGACACTTTCATCTTCAAGTGAAACATTGATCTTCGATTGCCCGTTTACGGGGATCTCCTTTTTCTTCATCCCGATGAAGCTAAAGACCAGTGTTGTCTTAGCATCAACATCAATTTTATAGGTTCCGTTTGCTTCTGTTGAGACACCCTTTTGTGTGTCCTTGATCAGAACGGTAACTCCGGGGATTGGCGAGTCATCAGATGCAGACGTCACTTTCCCTGTGACCTGAATAGTCTGACTCCAAACCGATCCGATAAACATGCTGAAAATCAGCAGAAAGAGGTAGCGTTTTCTCATAGTTAAGATCTGGTTATGGTTAGTTTATTTTTCCGGACTAAATGTTACATCGACAACATCCATGTCCATTTTGATATTTTGAACGGTATATAACCTCCCCAAGCCGGGCCTGTTGGAAACATAGCCGCTGCTGGCAGGCGTTTTGAACAGAGTGACGAGGAAAGCTGCATCTGGCTTGAAAAATGCGACTGAACTTGCTGATCGGGCTACTTGATTGTCAATAAGGCCCATGGTAAAGAGTTCCCTGAATGTTGGTCCGGAGGAAAACACGCCGCCTGAAAAAAGCGGTTGTTTATACTTTTCCTTTCCTTCAACATTGACTTTATCCGGTGAAGGCTTGATCATGCCTGTTTTGAGATCATAAATATCGCCATCTGTCAGGTAATCGATGACCAGGTTTCCCACTCTTGCTGTTTTAGTATCAGAAAAATGAGCATTTGAAGTATTTACAACAGTGACACCCGAAACACCTGCCACTTCAAATGTCCCGGTTTTGGCAGAATAAATAATGGCCGTATTTTCGTCGATTCCAAATCCTTTGCTAAAGTTTGCCTTTAGCTGGTGCAAGGCCACGATCAGCCTTCCTATCCGGGCCCTGGCTTCAAAATGCTGATCAACCAGACCACCCGGGAAAAAGCCGAGACCCTTTGAGATCAGGACACCCTTTACATCAATCGAATCCTGGCCAACTTCGGAAATTGTAACTCCCCGTTCTAATGCATCCATGCTGGCTCCATCGCCAATCATCGGATCACTCATAATAGCTGCACCGGCACTGCTTCCTCCGATTACACCCCCATTCCTGTAAACATCCCAGACTGCCTGAAGGACGGGAGTATAACTCCCATCGGGATTGTACAGGGTCTTGGTAGTCCGAAGCTGGTCACCACCGGTAAACCAGACACAGGAACACTTCCTGATCCTATCAGCAAGTTCTTTGCTACTTCCATTGTGCACCCAGCTTGCTTCATCAAGGTTGGTAGTACTGTCATCATCCATGGCTGCAATTTCAATCAGCTGAACATTAGCCGGGTTCACTCCATAGGAGGCCAGTGTGCTCCGGAAAAGAATGAAGGATTGCATGGCAACTCCTGAGGCAGAAGGGATCACGGCAAAAGTAGCCTTCTCGGGGCCTCCAGCCAGTTCAATCATTCGGGAATACACCCTCCTGTTATTTTCCTCCAGGCCTCCTCCAACAATTACCAGGCTGCCATTTCCGGGTTGAGCAATCGCTTTAATGCTAAACATCAGGATCAGCAATAAACAAGTGTTTCTTATCATCTTATCAACTTAAACTATATGATCACCACACAAACTTTTGGACTGCAGACCGGTCTGGATTCCTGCTTAATACACGCATTAGATATATACCGGTTTTAAATGAACTCATATCAATTTGGGTACTACTACCCGAAAACTCTCCCTGTTTCAAGATTCTTCCATCAGCAGAAAGTATCCACCAGCTCTCAGCTGAAGATTCCAGGCTAACATTTAAGACCGAACAAGGCCTGTTACAAACAATGCTGAAATGTGTGGTTTGCGTTATAACAGGATAACCATTGGCATGAACATCCCCCATAATGTAAGGATGGGTATCATCGGCAAGGCAAAGCTGGAGTTTCTCCATACCTGCAATCTGCCTGGGAGCAGAGGACGAACCGGTTGCCGTCTGGGTTGAAAATCCTGCATGGGTTCCAATATTTTTAAGGATCATAAGCGGGTCAATGCCATACCCTTTAAGGACAGCCTTACCCTCTGAAGGCTCATATTTCATATAGTTCAGGCTGGTAAGCCAGATGCCGAATTTTACCGTATCCAGCGCCAATGCATACGGAACCGCAGTTGCCGTATTCTCATAAATATCGCTGTTCAGATAGGTATTGGGCATGATCACAGTATTTTTCAACAGCCCAAGGCCCCCTGAAAAAATCATTTCACCATAATACGAATTCAGGTATGCAAGGTAGTTGTCTACAATGGTCTTCCCGGCCAGCCTGGAATCATCACCTGCAAATGCCGTCATGCTTCCGTCAGAATGAATTCTCTTACTGAGCACTGTGCCGTTGGAGGTAGTCATGAATTGCATAATCCCGCTGGCATCATTTCCTAGGAACAGGAATTTAGAGGCCTTGTTGATCTTTGAAAGAACAACTGTATCAGATCCGTTTAAGGAAGTTGGCGCAACACTACCCAATACCGTTGCTCCAAGGTTCGTCAATTTGATTTTGAAACTCTCTGCCAGGCTGCTATTTCCGGAAATTATAAGTATTGGATCATTGATATGCCCGGTAGCACTAACAAAGTCCGAAAGCATGGCAAGGTTTTCATTCAATGCATTGCCACCACTGGCTAATACCGTATAATTGCCCGATTCTGAAAAGGCAGCGGTTTGAATTTCGCGGTTAAGCGGGCTAAATGTGGCTTCACCGGTATTGAAATTATAGGTGCAGCCCTGCAAAAGCTGAACAACACTGACAGAATCAACCAGCAGTTTGGTTCCATTCAGGGATGCAGTTCCTGTGAGCTTATAGATATTGGCACAACCCGTTCCAAAAACAGTTCCCAAATTACTGGTATCGACAGTCATACAGGTAAGATCATCCATTCCAATCCCGGTAATATTCAACCCTTTGTTGAGGCTGAGATTGGCAAGAAATCCGCAGAGCCTTCCAAAACGGGTTCTCTCAGCAAAGTGTGTATCGAACAGGTAACCCGGCATGAAATTAAAAAAATCATTTTCCAGCGTCACATACTGATTATTAGGATTTTCAATGCATTCATAAGAATCCACTGATCCATGTTCTGCTGTGAATACATATGAAGAAAGGATATGCATCCCTGCGGAAGTGCCACAGACGGTGCCTCCCCTGCTGAAAACAAATTCGACAGCTTGCTGAAGCCGGGTTCCTTTATAGAAGTTGTAATATTCCCATTGATCACCTCCCCTGAAGAAGATTACATCATATGAAACTAGTGAATCATAGATAAACTGGGTGTTGGCGCTATCGCGGGTTGCAACATCGAATTCCTTTGCATAAGATGCCTTGCAGTATTGAACAAGGTAAGGAGCAAGTGCACCGGCAGATACAGAAATAACAGCAACCTTTTTTCCTTCAACAGCCCAGCGATAAGCCGGAACATTCCAACCGGTTTGATTGTTTTTCTCACCACCGCCACCCACAAGTAATAAACGGCCCCGTTGGCCTGAAACATTTAAATTGTAAAGAAAGAAAAGTATAAATAGTGAAATAAGATATTTCATCAGGCGTATTTCTATTAAGCGAATTTAAATAATAAGATTTATCTATTCATAAAGTTAAAGTAATTTAGCCCTCATGACTCCTAATTCTATCATATATGCTGACTCTATTTAAAAATGCCAATGTATACACTCCTGATTTTATTGGAGTTAGAGATATTCTTACCGGGGGGAAATCTATCCTGGTGATTGCTGAAAACCTGGAATTGCCAAAGAATGTCGAAGTGAATGTCGTTGAGTGTTCCGGGCTTAACCTGGTTCCCGGGCTTATCGATTCACATGTCCATATTACAGGCGGAGGAGGTGAAGGCGGACCGGCAACCCGTATGCCGGAACTTGAGATAAGCATGATGATCGACGGGGGTGTGACCACAGTAATCGGATGCCTGGGGACAGACGGGATTACACGTTCGGTTGAGAGTGTGCTCATGAAGGTTAAATCAATACGTGCAAAAGGAATGTCGGCATGGATGTACACCGGTGCTTACCAGGTACCGCCTCCGACCATTACCGGGGATATTGCCCGCGACATAGCTTTGATTGAAGAAGTTATCGGCGTTGGGGAGATTGCTATTTCGGATCACCGTTCTTCTGTTCCGACAATCCCGGAACTAGCCAAACTCACAGCTCATGCGCGTGTTGCAGGGATGATAGGTGGCAAGGCCGGCATCATAAACATGCATATGGGCGATGCCCGCGATCCTTTCCGCCCGCTTCATGAGATTGTTGCATCCAGCGAAATGAATTACAAACAGTTCATTCCTACGCATTGCAACCGGAATGATTACATTTTTGAAGATGCAAAAGAATATGGCAAAAAAGGATATGTAGATATCACTACAAGTTCCTATCCCTATTATATGGATGAGGAAATCAAACCCTCTAAAGCATTGAAACTCCTGCTCGAAAGTGGTGTACCCATTGAACATATTACCTTTACTTCGGATGCCTGTGGCTCCCTGCCCGGCTTTGATCCCGTAACCGGGAAACTGGTAAAGATCGAAATGGGATATCCAGATTCGGTGCTCAGGGAGATCAAGGAGGCTGTACTTGAGGATGGACTTCCACTTGAAACAGCAATCAGGGTTGCTACCATTAATCCTGCCATTATACTAAAACTCCCGGGAAAAGGTTCTATAAAGGAAGGAAATGATGCAGACATCCTCCTGTTGGACAAAGAGTTCAATATCAAACACCTCATGGCAAATGGTATCTTAATCAAATGAACCGGGCACACAAAATGAAAAATCGCATCCCTGCACTTTTATTTCTTGTTTTAATTGCTTTTCCTTTCCTGCCCACAACTTTACAGGCACAGAACAAGGAAAAAGAGTCCAGCCTCCTGAATGATCAGAATCTTTCTGCCACTTTACAGCTCCTGGCTTCCCCTGAATTTGAAGGGCGGGAAACGGGAACGCGGGGCGGTAAGCTGGCTGCAAACTATATTGCTTCAAGAATGATGCAGGCCGGATTAAGCCCCTGGTTCAAAACTGGAAAGGGTGCTACCCAACTTTCCGATTACTTCCAGCCTTTCAGCCTGATCCTGTACACTCCCGCTAAAGCTGCAATAAGAATAAGCCCTGGAAAAGGAAGCAAAGCAGCCCTTTCAATGACTCCTGACGGAAATTATATAATTGAAGACGCTTATCAAAGCATAAACGGGCAGTACCCCCTCATATTTGCCGGTTATGGAGTGCACGCTCCGGCTTTAGGCTATGACAGCTATAAAGGAATGACAGTTAAAGGTAAAGTTGTCATGATCATGGAAGGCTATCCCGGGGAAGGTGATACCCTGGGTGCAACCTGGAAGGCATTCCGTTCTCATGCGAAAGAGGGTTTCCTTGACTTTGAAAAGCGTCTTAAGGTTGCCGATAGCCTGGGTGCTGTTGCCCTGATCATCATCAAAAATGAGAAGCCGAAAGGAGAAATACCGGGAGAAAAGAAGGCTAAGAAATATTGCGGGGAAGATCTTCTATACCAGGACAATGAATACCTGCTTCCCGGGAAAAAACCGGAACAGTCTCTGCCTTGCTATTACCTCTCATCCAATGCTAGCCAGATGATTTGTAAGGCTTCAGGAATAGATAATTTATTGAAAACCGAACTCTCAAAGGGCGGGTTGCCTCAGTCGAACCAACTGGCCGGGCAGACCGTGGACATCGGATTGAAGGTTACTGCTGATACAATAATTGTAGTTAATGTAGGCGGTTATCTCAGGGGGAAAGACACAACCCGAACCATTCTCGTAGGTGCTCATTATGATCACCTGGGAAAGAGGGGAACGGATATTTATTTCGGCTCTGATGATAATGCATCCGGCACCACAGGGGTACTTACACTTGCAGGCATCTTTGGCGGTTCCGGGAATATCCCGCCTGTTAACCTTGCTTTTGCAAACTGGACTGCCGAAGAAAAAGGGCTTATCGGAAGCGAGTATTTTGCATCACAGCTCGCCTCAAAACCCGGCATTGAGCTTTATATCAATATGGATATGATATCACGATCAGCTCCTGATGATATTGCCGGAAAAATTATCAGCATCGGGACAAGGCCTCAGGATGAAAACCTGAAGGATGTAGCCAAAAATAATGACCTGGCTTTAGATGAGTCTTTCACCCTGGACCTCTGGGATGTAACCGGCCATACAGGCAGTGACTATGCTTCTTTCGCTGCAAAAGGAATTCCTGTTATGACCTTTTTCTCGGGGTTTCATGATGAATACCACACCCCTTGTGACACACCCGACAGGGCTGATCTCCGGAAGATGAAGAACATTCTCAGGTTGGTTGATGGTTGCATTAATAGTATTATGCAGCAAAAATAAATTTCTATAGTAAAGGCCTCCATTCCAATCTGTTTACATAGATAGTTTTTCTTTTTATTAGCTTTCCTGCCAGCTGCTTATTGGTGTTTGAAGGATTTTCTTCATGATTACCTGATGGAATCTCAATGATTCAAATTATTGCCACGAAGACACGAAGACACAAAGTTTCACAAAGAAGTATTACACGCAACTTTTCAAGTTTAACTCATTCCGAGAGCGGCTCATTTCGGACTCACATTGTTCGAAGAAAATGCTTTACTTATTATGTATTAAATCAGGAACTCAAAATAAAATAAAAAGACTGCCGATTAATTTCAGCAGTCCTTTCAATAATTGGTTAGTTGACAGGAACTAATGGGAGTATTTATCTCACAACAAGCATATTCTGTGATTTTACCTGGTTATTGAAGTTAATGGTATAGCAATAAACTCCGGGTGCAAGATGCCTGGTGTCGAATTCAACAGAGTGCATACCCTTGTCCTGTTTAGCATTTACCAGAGCGGCTGCTATGTTTCCCTGGGCATCGTAAAGCTTCAGGCTAACCATACCCTGTGATGGAAGCTCATAGTTTATTTTCGTGTTTTCGTTACAGGGATTAGGGAAATTCTTCCCCAATATTAGCCCGTTACCTGCCGGGATAGCTTCACCAACGGAGGTGAACAAAAGATTGTATTTGTCAACAGCTGCCTGCATATTTGCCAACATGCTTGTTTCGTCGGCACCAAAAGCGAAGGCATAGAAGACCTCGGTGGAGTCTCCCGCGTTGATAGATTTACCAGCTTCCGAAGTGATGCAAACGGGGCCGTCAGCAGTAGGTGATGCGTATTGTGGTTGCAGCGAGCCATAATTCATCCACTGCCAGTAAATAGAATCATAGGTATAACCGTCATACCATTCGAAAGATGCAAGTGATGAAAGTGAACCGGAAAGGAGCTTTATCCCCAGGTTTTCCTGGTCACCCCTATGGAACCTGATAACACCAGCAGATGGATTGTAGGTGACAGAGTCGAATCCATATACACCATTTAATTCTGGTATTATATCAAGTCCAATCCGTGCATTCATCAGGAGAGACTCGTTATTTATTACATTGAACTTCGTAATGATAAAACTACCATTCGTCCACCCATAGGCATTTAATTTGACGATTACATCAGGCGGAGCTCCTGAATACGTATTGTCATAAGATCCATAGATCTCAAAATCACTTGAAAGAGGTGAAGCGACAAGATCTGTAGGTTCATGTTCCTCAGCATCATTAGTATAATCGAATACTGCATTGGTAGAAGTTCCCACTAATATTGAGGCTCGTTCCAAATGCGTGATGGTGTCTATATTATTAGGAATATCAAGACGGATCCTACCATACTGGTTAATTTCCAACATCAGCCCGCCTGTGTTGAAGGAAGCCTGGGCGTAAATACTGCCGCAAAACATTAATAAAGCAGATAATGCAAGTAAAGTTTTTTTCATAGCTATCGTTTTAATAATTGGTTTCTTGTAATGCGAATATAACAAAAATTCAGGAAGATTAAGACTTTTCAGGTTGAAGTTTCTCAATCTTTGTATATTTACTTGGGTTTCTTCAGAAATGGCAAACTCAATCATATCCGAATAATAATAGTTAACAAACCCGCCGTCTGGCATAATGAAAGAGCTGATTTGTATGGATTAAATTATTCGTTTTAGGAGGATTTGTGTTCCATAAATCACACAATAACAAAACCGCCTTCTGCATTAAGTACGTTCAACAAGATTTAGAATAATTGTTCAAATATTAGTCCATGTCCTCAAAATTCAAGATCCCGCATACCTATGTGATCATATTCACAATTATCATAGTTGCAGCTGTCTTTACCTGGTTTGTTCCGGGAGGAGCCTTTGAAAGGGAATCGATTACTACCTCATCAGGTAAAAGCGATGTTATCAAGACAAATTCCTTTCATTATGTTCAGAATGCCCCTCAAACCTGGCAGGTCTTTTCTGCTTTTTACAGGGGATTTGTCCGCTCTCCCAAAATCATCGTTTTCATCCTCATTCTTGGTGGAGCCTTCTGGCTCCTCAACGAGAGCAAAGCTATCGACATGGGAGTTTATGCCTTCCTTAAAAAGAGTGACAAGCTGAATAAATACAAGCTGATCAGGTACCTGGGGGTCAACAACATTATCATTGCCATAGTCATGCTGATCTTCAGCTTCTTTGGAGCCATTTTCGGCATGAGTGAAGAGACCATTGCCTTCGTGATCATATTCGTCCCTATGGCAATTTCCATGGGGTATGACTCCATTGTAGGGGTATGCATGTGTTTTGTAGGAGCAGGCATGGGCTTTGCGGGCTGCCTGATGAATCCTTTTACACTTGGGATAGCGCAGGAAATTTCCGGGCTTCAGCTCTTCTCAGGACTTGAATACCGCTTTTTCATCTGGATGGTGATCAACGTTGTGGGAATCAGTTATGTGCTTTGGTATGCTTCAAGGGTTAAGAAGAACCCGAAGAAATCTGTTGTTTACGATGACGATGCCTATTGGCGTGAACATCATTCAAAAGCCGACATGCAGGTTTCGCAGGGCCCGGTTACTTCAACCTGGATCACTTATTTCGGAGTTCTGGCTGCGATTATTGCCTCCGCCTTCATCTGGCCTGAAAACCCGATCAAACTGGGTGCAAATGCATTCATGGTCCCGGCACTTCCGTTTATGGCCGTGTTGTTTGCCATTACCGGGTTTTTATCTGTCCGGAAATCCATCCAGGCTTTTGTATTGAATATCCTCATTTTCACAATCCTGTTCCTGGTAATTGGTGTAACCGGCTTTGAATGGGGCTTACTGGAACTGGCAGCCCTGTTTTTCTCCATGGCCATTGCTGCTGGTATTGCCATGGGGAAAGATCCTAATGAGATCACCAGGTCCTTTATTGCCGGTGCCCGTGATATCATGGGCGCAGCCCTGGTGGTTGGACTGGCCGGTGGGATCATTGTTATTCTTGAAGATGGCAGGATTATCGATACGATCCTCCATAGTATTTCTATTTCCATTGCAGGCACGGGTAAAATCACCACCCTGTCCCTAATGTACCTTTTCCAGTCGGGGATGAATATGATCATCACCTCTGGAACAGCCAAAGCCGCCTTGATCATGCCGATCCTCCGTGATATCTCCGATATGGTCAGCCTTTCGAAACAGGCTACGGTTACTGCTTTTCACATTGGTGATGGATTTACCAATATGATCACACCTACTTCCGGGGTACTTATCGGCGTGCTGGAAGTTGCAAGGATCCCTTTCAATAAGTGGTTCAGCTGGGCCTGGAAACTGATACTTGTCCTGGTTTTCCTTGGGTGGATATTGTTGCTTCCCACCATCCTGATCCCATTGAATGGTTTTTAACCTGGATTGAAGTTGCACTCTAAAGATTCCAAAATGAAAAGAATCATACTTGCCCTTCTGCTTGCACTATCAGTTTGTTCGGTATTACAGGCGCAGGAGCTGAAAACCCCTTCCCAGGCAAACGGCTTTTCCAAACCTTCAACCTATAAGGAACTCACTTCCTTCGTTCAGCAACTGGACTTGAAATCAGATTTCCTGGAAACCGAAGTGATCGGGCAATCCTCAGAACAAAGAAATCTTTATGCGCTCAAGTTTTCGTCTTCCGGATTCGGGAAAGACCCTTCCAAAATAAAGGTTTTGATCTTCGCTCAGCAGCATGGCAATGAACAATCTGGAAAGGAAGGTGCTTTGTTGCTAGCAGCCGAACTGGTAAAGCCAGAAAATCATTACCTCTTCGACAGGATTGACCTGGCAGTGGTTCCGCAGATGAATCCCGACGGATCAGAGAAAAACCAGCGCCGGAATGGCCATGATATGGACCTGAACCGCAACCATCTCATCCTCACAGAACCTGAAACCCGTGCAATGCATAGTTTTTTCGACAAATATCTTTTTGAAGTAACGGAGGATGTGCATGAATACTCGCCCTATAGTGAGGATTGGGAAAAATACGGCTACCGGAAAAATGCAGATATCACCCTGGGAACTACCACCAATGTGAACGTTTGGGATAAGATCAGGGAACTCTCAAACCAGGATGCCGTGCCATCTATCCTGAAATACCTGAACAATAAAGGTTATAGCTCCTTTGTCTATTGCCCTGGAGGGCCTCCGGGAGTCGATTATATCCGGCACAGCACCTTCGACATCAATGATGGACGGCAAAGCCTTGGTATCCTGAACAGTTTTTCTTTTATCCAGGAAGGGATGAACGGTGAGGATACGTTTGCTGATAACCTTCAGAAAAGAGCCACCAGCCAAATGACCGGCATGATGGGCTTGCTGGATTATGCCTATAAAAACCAAATCAGCATCAAGGAACTCGTGGCAGAAGGCAGGAAACAGCTTTTGAACCCTGATTATGGAAGCACAGTATCCATTCAAATGGAACATGTGCCAAATGGTTCTAAGCTTATGCTTCCGCTCAAATCTTACTCCACTCAGGCAGACACTGTTGTTGAAGTAAGTGACTACCGCCCCGTAGTGAAATCAACCCTGGATGTCACCCGGCCCATGGGTTACCTCGTCCCTGCCAGTAATAACGAACTGATCAACTGGCTGGACAGTCAGGCTATTATTCATTCAAAGTACCTTGCCTCCGGAAAAGCTTCCATCGAGCAATACAAAATAACAAAGATTGATTCCCTGGATTTTGAGCGGGATATCATAATAAACCCCGTGGTTGAATCCCGTATCATTACGCTGGAAGACCCGTCATCCTATATTTTTGTGCCTGTTAACCAATTAAAGGGGAATATGATTATCATTGCCCTGGAGCCTAAATCAGAGCTGGGACTGGTTACTTATAAACAGTTTGAAGATTTGCTTAAGCCGGGGCTACCATTTCCTGTTCTACGATTAGACAAACAATAGTATTTCCAGATAGATTCCAAGGTATCAACAAGTTAAAATTTTACGATATGCGCATAGACAGAGTTGAACTCCGCCACATTAAAATGATCCTGGTCAGCCCATTTGTAACTTCGATGGGTACAGAGTATGATGAAGAACATATAATTGTAAGGGTTGATGCAGAGGGTGTCACCGGCTGGGGGGAAAGCGTTGCCGAAGGTACTCCCTTTTATTCTTATGAAACAGTTCCTACTGCCTGGCATATTCTCCAGGACTTCCTGATTCCTTCTATCCTGGGTAAGGATATAAAGAATGTAGATGAAGCCATTGCTGCATACGCTAAAGTGCGCGGCCATATGATGGCAAAAGCAGGGCTGGAAGCTGCATTATGGGATGCATTTGCAAAAACACAGAATATTTCACTTTCAAAAATGTTGGGTGGGGTGCGTGATAAAGTCGATGTTGGTGTCAGCATTGGGATCCAGGATTCAGTTCCGCACCTTATAAAAAAAGTTGAAGGTTACCTTGCAGAAGGTTACGGACGGATAAAGATCAAGATTGCTCCCGGCCTCGATTTACAGTTCGTGGAAGCTTTGCGGAAGGAGTTCCCGGATACGCTATTGCAGGTAGATGCCAATTCGGCCTATACCCTTGATCATATCGGGCTTTTTAAGAAAATGGATGGATACAACCTTCAGCTGATTGAACAGCCTTTGGGTTACGAAGATATTTATGACCATTCAAAGCTACAGCGGGAGCTTAAGACAGCCATCTGCCTGGATGAGAGTATTCATTCGCTGGATGATACCCGTGCGGCCATTGAACTTGGGAGTTGCAGGGTGATCAATATCAAGCCCGGGCGGGTTGGTGGCTTTACCGAATCGAAGCTGATCCATGATTACTGTGCGTCGAAAAATATCCCGGTATGGCATGGAGGGATGCTTGAATCAGGGATTGGCAGGGCCGGGAATGTTGCTCTTGCATCCTTGCCCAATTTCACCATGCCCGGAGATATTTCTGCAAGCAAACGATACTATAAGGAAGATATAGTAGATCCTGAATTCGTTGTAAATCCTGATGGCACCATGACCGTTCCCACAGGTCCGGGTATTGGAGTTGAGGTAAATATGAAGATGCTGGAAAAGGTAACAGTGAAGAGCCTGGCATTTAAGGCATGATCACTTTTTGTTGCGCTTGCGCAATTTTATAATCTTTCTGCACCGTCACCAGGATACTGTTTGGTGGCTTTAGTGGAGAATTCCGGTTTGTAATTTATTTCTCGCAGAGATCGCAGATCAGTCCGCAGATTTGCGCTGATCTTTGGCTGAAATAAAATCAGCGCTTTTCTGCGTAAATCTGCGTCTACCATTCCC
>JACAAZ010000008.1:64523-81204 GCA_013376995.1 Bacteroidota bacterium
CTTTGGCTGAAATAAAATCAGCGCTTTTCTGCGTAAATCTGCGTCTACCATTCCCATGGATCTATTTCTCGCAGAGATCGCAGTTCAGTCCGCAGATTTGCGCTGATCTTTTGCTGAAATAAAATCTGCGCTTTTCTGCGTAAATCTGCGTCTTAATCTATTTCTAATCACGCTTAAATCAATTCTCGCTTTTCAACTTTTTGATTTCTCGTACAGAGTTTATCCAAAGCAAACCGCAAATGACAGTTGCGATACAGAGAATGTAAGCTGCAGGTTCAGAATCGGACCAGATCCAGCGCATCCCATTATTATCAAACGTAAAGGCAAAACAGAATAAGCCACACATCAAAGTAAGGCTCATGAAAAGATTTCTTTTTTTCATTTGATTTCTTTTTGAATAAAACAATTAATTAACGCTGCTAAATTAGACGGCATCATTAACTGCTAGTCAAAAAACAGGGTTGATAAAAGGTTGAGAAGGGGGTTGATAAAAGGCTGACAGCTATGTATTTATTTGATTATCTAATCGTTGCGCTTCCCTGCGATTCTTAATGCCGAGTATCTTATAAATCTGATTAATATGCGTTTTCAGTGTACTTAATTCAATATTAAGTTCTGCCATAATTTCCTTATTTGACTTTGACTTTATTATCAAGTTGAAAACCTCTTTCTGCCGGGCACTCAATTCCTGAAGCTTAGATTCAAACCTGACTGCATTTTCTGAAGCACTTTTCCTTAAATCCGAAGTAAGGACATGCGTTCTGTGCTTTTCAAGCCTGATCCGTAGAATGGCAATGAATGAAATGATAAAAGCAAGTAATATGGCTATTGTAGGGTAATCACTCCAGAGCAGCCTGAAATGCCAGTTATCAAAACGAAATGCGATAATCGAAAGCAAGAGAAAGATAGCAAGGAGTTCCAACGATCTCTGTTTTCTGTAAAGTATATCTTTAGCTTTGACAAATAAACTCATAGTGGATTATTTGAGCAATAGAGAACAGGAACAGCGTCCCAATACTTTACCAATATAATGGCAATTTAACCATCCAGGGTAATTTAAACAAGTTGATTTTCGGGTATTTGCAAGTCCCTTCAAATTCTGGCACCTTATCTTAAAATTACTTTCCTGCTTGCTATTATTTGATGATTGCGGATAATTCTCAAAATATACAAGCCTGCAGTACAATTTGACAAATCCATCGAAATAACAGGACCATTTGAATTTTGTTTCCTTACCAGCATGCCGGCACAATCATAGATCTCCAGAAAAACATCTCCTTTTATCCCTGGAATCACAATATCCAGCGGCCCGCTGGTGGGATTAGGATATACAGAAATATCATCAGGTGTTGGTTTCTCAATTCCAAACGGCGTCTCTGAATATCTGCAAAGTTGGTAATCGGAAAAATAACTGTAGGCTCCCCTGTAATACAAGGCATCATGAAAAGGCACCCATGCCTGCCAGGGGTAGAAAGGATACTGCCCCCAGGTATCAGGAGGTGTCGGGCACACCATTCCGGCTAAAGTTCCATCCGAAGCGAACAACTGTTCCTGGCCCGATATAGTATCATACCCTGTCATGATCAGCCTGCTTTTGAATGGAAACATTTTACCGGGGCCAAAACCCTTTGCGGAAGTTGTAATTTTTGTTGTTCCGGCGGTGCTGCCATCACTAACCCACAACTGGTTGGCATTGTTAATTGAATCATATCCCGACATATAAAGCAGGTTATTATACACTGCCATATCGGTCGGACAAAAACCGGAGACCCCGTTCCGCTGGGTATAATCTGCCTTAACCAGCACCGTTCCTGTGGTTGTTCCGTCATTTGACCATAACTGGTACTTTGAGCCATTATCAAGGCCCATGAAATATAGTTTCGAATTATAAACTGTCATAACACTTGGGCTAAGGCCAATCGAAGCAGATCCAATTGTTGTCACCTGGAGCGTACCAGGGGTAGTACCATCTGTCACCCATAGTTGTGTTCCGTCTACGCCATCATCAGCAGCAAAGTAAAGCTTCCCGTTAAATTCCGTAAAATTGGAAGGATAAGCATCACCAGTAGGGTTTATTTTCTTCAGCATCACCGTTCCAGCTGCTGTTCCGTCAGAAACCCAAAGCTGGATGTGATTCACCCCGTCAGTAGCACTAAAGAAGAGCTTCCCGCCGAAAGGAAAGGGGCGGCTAATGTAAGCGGGACCAGTAGGATTGATTGTCTTTAGAAGGGAAGTGCCGGAAGAAGTGCCGTCGGTTTGCCAAAGCTGATCATTCAATGGGTAAGAACTTGCAGGGTCAGCGGCAAAATAAGCCTTTCCACCCAATACCGTAAATCCGCCATAGCTAATTCCCAATGTTGCAATGGCTGAGGTCCCGGCCGTAGTACCATCACTTTTCCACAACTGCTTATTATTGTTGAAAATAAGCAAGTTGTCAAGAACTGTCAGATGCACTAATGTCGTATAAGTCATAGCTGAATCTATCATCTTGACAAATGTAATTCCTTGAGCTGAACCATCAGCCGTATAAACCAGCTTATCAACATAAACAGGATCGTCAGTTCCGAAGAAATAAAGCTTATCCTTGAATACTGTAATTTCAGAAGGATTGAGGCCGTTAACGCCGTAGTAATTTATGCTTGTGACCTTCTGAACATATTGAGACCTTACTGTAGTAAAGGCACATAAAAATAGTAGGATGAAAGAGAGGTGTTTCATAAAATGGATATATAAATTATGTACTATCAAAGATAATAATTAATTATCTAGATTTATACATGTGTGATTTGTTAATTTTTGTCAATCACGGGTATGAATCCCAGGGCTCTCGTCACGAGAAAGATTGATTCTATGTTGATAAATTTCTCTTTCGTGACGAGACTGGACCCAATTTTTGCCGCAGAGCAGCGATGTCCCTGCCCTCCGCCAGTGACGGGATGACAACGCTTCTCTTCGTGAGACCGCTTCGCTAAGTTGTTCGGCTAAGCTTTTTGCAGCTCCGTCGATTGACGGATGCAAAAAGCAAGTCTCACGAATAAATCATCAGCGCTTTTCAGCGTTAATCAGCGTCTGCCTAAGTCAAATCAGAGTTAATAATGGATACTGCTTTGCCCGGAGAATTACCTACTTTTAAATCAAAATTGCTGTATTAATTTTTAATTTCCAGGTATATGTTTCAGAAAATTCTCAATAGAACATTATTGTCAACTGCATTGTTCCTGCTGCTTTCCGTATATGCAGGTGCAACCATCGTAGTAATTGCACCTCATCCTGACGATGCAGAATCCTCCTGTGGCGGCATGATAGCTAACGCAGTTGCATCAGGCGAAAGAGTCATCATTTTGACCATGACGAAGGGTGAAATAGGAATTTCGGGGAAATCAATAAAGGAAGCCGCCAACATCCGCGAGGAGGAAGCAAGGCAGGGAGCCGCTATATTGGGAGCTGAGATCGAATTCTTTGGGGCAATGGATGGAAGTCTTTATGATGATTCAACCAATACTGGCAAGCTTAAAGATATACTGCTAAGGTTAAAGCCGAGGTTCGTCTTCGCTCCCTGGCCGCTGGATGTGCACAATGATCACCAGTCGAGCGGGATGCTGGCTTGGAGGGTATTTATGGATAAGGCATTGAATTTTGAGCTCTATTTTTATGAGACCTCCAATGAACCAAATACTATGTCATTCCGATTTATCCCGACGGATTACATAGATATCTCTTTGGCGATGGATAAGAAGCGTGAAGCTACCTTGAAACACGTATCCCAGTCTGCTTCGGAATGGTTTCCCATGTATGAATTGATGGCTTCATTCCGCGGGTATGAGGCCAATGTGCATTATGCTGAAGGTTACATCAAGGCTCAGAACTCTGATGGAATGGGCGGCCGTGCTGCAGTGGTCAAAAAGATCTTTGAAAAATAATTACTTCTTACAGCAATTCCTCTGAGTTCCCTGAAATGGTACCTACCATTTGATGATCTGCTCTGCCTGAGGCAGATTCTGCGCTAATCTGCGTATGCCTTATCTTTGATAATCTGCGTGAAACTCTTAATTATCGTTGACCAATTTCCCCAACAATCCTTCCCCCCTGTGTTCCTCCGCCGGGGCCAAGCTCAATTGTTCTGGAAGCGGCAGCCATTAACAGCGGCTCATGTGTAACACAGACCAGGGTATTACCCTCTTCAATAAGTTCATTAAACAACTTCAGCAATTTTTTAATATCCTTTGGATGTAGCCCTCCTGTAGGTTCATCCAGTAAGATCAATGTCTTGTTTCCAATCCTGGAAGAAAGCCCGGTAACCAGTTTCAGTCGCTGCAATTCGCCGGTGGATAATGTTTTTAATGTCCTTCCGCAGGAAAGATGCCCCAGACCCGTTTTTTGGATAAGCTCAAGAATTTTCTTCAGGTTCTTATCTGCTTTGCCTGCAGTGTGCGTTTCAAAAAAACCAGGACTTTCATCGAAGGTAAGCTGCAGGGTATCGCAGATATTTCTGCCATCAATCATAACTTCAAGAACTTCTTCCCTGAACCCGCTACCACCGCATCGCTCGCAAGGAGAAATGATATCCGAAAAGAAATCCATGCTTACCTGGCTGAAACCTGTCCCCTCACAGGCCGGGCATCGCCCTTCACGCGAACCTGTAATAAAATGGGCAGCCTTGTACCCTCGCTTCTTACTTTCAGCCGAGGCAGTATAAATCCTGGCTATGCTCTCCGAAATCCCCAGCCGGCTCCCGACAGTTACTGTGTGTCCCGTTCCCGGTGCTGGTTGCTCAATATAAATGAGGCTGGAGAAATTCTCAAAACCCCGGATTTCCTGACAGTTCATTGCCCGCCTGGAAGAAAAGCTTTCAAAAATGACTTTATCTAAAAGACTGGTCTTACCGGAACCACTTACACCAGTTATTGCGGTCAGTGTTCCTGATGGAATGTTTAGATCGATATCCTTCAGGTTATTTGCATACGCCCCTCGAATGCTGATCCCTTTACCTGGATTTCCCAATCTGTGAATCTGTGGCTCATCATTCCGTTCAAAGGCAGCGTAATCTTTGGTTTTCCCTGAATAGATCAGTTCTCCGCCCTTACTTCCTGCGCCCGGTCCAAGTTCAAGCATATATTCCGACTTCTCGATAAGCAAGGGAGAATGATCCACCATGATGATAGTATTTCCATGCTTGTTCAATCCGGCTATCAAATCACTGATCCGCTGAATATCTTTGGAATGAAGGCCAAACGAAGGTTCATCCAAAATATAGGCAACTCCGGTCAACGGAGCCTTTACCAAACCAGCTAACTGCAGCCGCTGAAATTCACCACCTGAGAGGGTTCCAACCATCCTGTCGGTGGAAATGTATCCCAGTCCTGCTTTCTGCAAGGCAAGAAGGCGTTCGGTAATACTTTCCCTCAGGACTTCAGCTGCTTTCCTGTCAAGTTCCGTATCAAAATACTGGAGGAAACTATCCGAAAACCATTCGAAAGCATTATCAGTGGTTAAGCCGGCAACCTGCCCGATATGCAGACCGTCAACGGTAAACTGCAACATTTCAGGTTTCAGCCTGAATCCCTGACAATATTCACAGGTAGCAGTCTTCATCAACTCCAGTAAGGCTTCTCCCCTGGCATCCTCATGCTTGCGGATATATTCTTCTTCCACCAATTTCAAAAACCCCGGCCAGGCTGCCTTCAGCTTATGGACACCTTCATGTGCGCCTCGCTTATACTTCCATTCCACATCAAAGACCTGGTCACCACAACCCTCCATCGCTATTACCTTAGCCTGCTGATCAAGCTGATTGTAAGGAGCCGAAAAATCAATCCCTTTATCTTTACCGACAGTTAATAGTGTAGCTACATATTGCCCGTAAGGATCTCCGTAAAAACGCCCGGTCTTGCTGCCATCCAAAGCGCCGGCAATTAATGGTTTCCAGGGAGATGCTATGAGTTTATCAGCATCGCATATCCTCAGGCTGCCCAGGCCTTTACAGACAGGGCAGGCACCTTCCTCGGAATTATAGGAAAATGCACTCGACAAGTGCCTTACAAACCCTGCAGTTGATTTTGCCAACCGGCTGAACAGTAAACGATAGTGGTCATACAAACCAGTATAGGTGGCAATTGTGGAACGCGGATTTTTTACAGGATTCTTTTTCTGCAACGAAATGGCAGGGATCAGCCCGCTGCTTCCCCTGAGAACAGGCATCCCGGCCTTAGCCGTAAACTGCCTGTTATAGGATGACATACCCTCAAGGAACCTGCGCTGGCTTTCGGCAAACAAAGTTCCATAGACCAAAGATGATTTCCCGCTGCCGGATACGCCTGTCACGGCGGTAATAGCGTTCACTTGAAAGGAAACATCTATGTTTTTGATGTTGTTGGTCTCAACTCCGCTTAAACTGATAGATGCTTCCTGGATTTCACGGCTGCATGGTGAATTTAAGGTCCGATGGTTCGTTGCATCCCTTATCAAATACCTCCGCAGTTCAGAAGCTGTAATTGAGGCAGGATGATTTATGAGTTCTGAAACCATTCCTTCTGCAACTATTTCTCCACCTTCTGCTGCCGATCCGGGACCCAGGTCCACCATCCAGTCCGACAGTAAAATAAAAGCGGGATCATGCTCGATGCAAAGCAGGGTATTCCCTTTGCTGACCAACTTCTTCAGGGCTTTCAGAAGCACTTCCTCATCCGCCATGTGCAGGCCGGTGGTGGGTTCGTCAAGGATATATAAGGTTTGATCAGAGGCAGTCCGAGAAAGTTCGTAAGATAGTTTTACCCTTTGGGCTTCTCCACCGGAAAGGGTCGTGGATGGCTGCCCAAGTTTGAGGTAACCCAGGCCAAGTTCTGAGAGTATTCCTGTAATGGTAGTTATCTTCGTTAATCCCTCGAAAAAGTTATGGGTTTCATCGATAGTCAGTTCGAGGATATCGGATATACTCAACCCCTTGTATTTAATTTCGAGGGTCTCATCAGTAAAACGTTTGCCATTGCATACATCGCAGATCACCTCTACATTCCCGAGGAAATGCATGCCGATTTGCTGAACCCCGGCACCGCCGCAGCTTTCACATCGTCCGCCTTTTACAACAAAGGAAAACTGGCCTTTCTTGTATCCCCTTTGATGCGATTCCGGCAGAGAGGCCAACAGGTCGCGGATATGATCGGACATGCCTGTGTAGGTGGCCGGGTTACTCTTAGGTGTGCGGCCAATGGGGGAAGCATCTATATGAATGATTTTCCTGAACCGTTCGCTCCCCTTTTTCCTGTTGAGTATCTGATCAAGGAGGAAATCAACCAGGCTGGTCTTCCCGCTGCCGGATATGCCGGTGATGACATTGAAGGCATTGATTAAAAAACGGGGAGAGATCTTCTTAAGATTATTTTTATCTGCCTCCTGAGTTCCGAAAAAAATCTCGTTTTCCGGCCTTGTTTTATTCTCCAGGTTCATCTTCTGCTCAAGAAGGTATCTTCGGGTAAGACTTTGAGGCTGCGGCTGCCTGAAGAAGGTCTCCGCTGGACCGTTGTACAATACTTCTCCGCCGGCAATCCCTGCTCCCGGGCCCATATCAATGATCCAGTCGGCTTCACGTATGCTTTGTTCGTCATGATCCACCAGCATCACTGTATTCCCTGCTTCGACCATAGTGCGCAGGACTTCCAGCAGGTCGCGCTGTTCGGAAGGATGAAGGCCAACAGAAGGTTCATCCAGTATATAAAGTACATTTCGCAGTCCGCCTGAAACCTGGTTTGCCAGGCGAATACGCTGGGCTTCTCCCCCGCTGAGGGTAGTAGATTCACGATCCAGGGAAAGATGACCGGCTCCCAGTTTCATCAGGAGTGCAGTCCGCTTAAGGATGGCTTCCCGAACGGGCTCCAGCACTGCAGATTCCGATGAGTTTTCCTTTAATTCAGTGAAAAACTGCTGAAGTTCTTTAAGGCTCATAGCTGAAAAAGCAGCGATATCCATTCCCCAGAGTGTGACGGATAAAGCCTTTTTGTTCAGCCGCTTCCCTCCACAGCTTTCACAGGGATGTGAGCGGGCGAAACGCATGATATTCGGGTTGCGGTCGCGGCGGAGGATATCTTCCATCACAGGAAGAATTCCTTTATAGTAGTCTTCTTCACGTGGTTTTGCCGTGATACCTGTCCATTTCAGCCTCGATTCCAGCGGGTGTTTCCCGAAGAGCACCTTGATTTTTGCGGAGCCATTGAGCACAACATTCTTATGTTCAGGAGTAAGATCCTGCCAGGGGATATCCACACTAAAACCTTCAGCACGGCAAACCTGGTCCAGCACCGCCATGGTGACTTGCGAATAGATGATGTAGTTATTGGGAGTAGTAAGTACGAAAGCCCCTTCGCGTATAGTTTTGGCTGCGTCTGCAATCAATAGTTCCGGGTCAATATGATCCTGCACTCCCAGTCCTTTGCAAATCGGGCAATAACCATCTGGGAGATTAAAAGAAAAAAGGCTACGATGCAGTTGCAGTCCTGGAATATCAGACTTTCCAAGCCTGGCAAAAAGCAGTCTAAGCAGGTCATAGAGTTCGGTCAGGGTTCCTACGGTAGAGCGTGGACTGCGTACTACATTATTCTGATCAATAGCGATAACAGGGAACAACCCTTCGATGCGCGAAGCTTTAGGATGGCTAAGGTTAGCCGATGACTGCCTGCCGCCAGTAAAATTCTCGAAGAAAAGCCGTTGTCCTTCAGTGTAAAGCACATCATATACCAGGCTTGTTTTCCCGCTACCCGAAACGCCCGTCACCACAATTAACTGGTAGTGCGGAATACGTAACGAGACATTTTTCAAGTTGTTCTCGGTTGCGTTTTCTATGAGGATGGAGCGCATGGTATTGAAGTGGAATGCAAATGTAGGATATATTCGTGCTATGGGGAGCTATGGCATAGCCTACAAATTTGCACCAGTCATTTTGACTGCCATACGAAAAAAATGTGTCTATCATGATAAGATATACTATTTTGATATACTTTTGTACTATAATGATTTAAATATGAAAACAGTATCATTAAAAATAGATGACTCTATCTTTGGGGAAACTGAAAAGATCCTTTCCCGGATAAAGAAAACAAGGAATCGTTATATCAACGATGCGCTTGACTTTTATAATCGCCATCAGCGCAGGATCTTTACGGAGGAAAAACTTAAAAATGAATCAGAACTGGTAAAGGAGGAATCCTTATTCGTTCTTAATGAATTTGAAAGGGTTGATTATGCTGATTAAACAATTCGAAGTTTGGATCGCAGATCTAAATCCCAAGATAGGGGCAGAGCCTGGCAAAACCCGCCCTGTACTGATCATTCAGACAAATCTCCTTAATAAAATCCCGCATCCTTCAACAATAGTCTGTCCTATAACGACAAAAGTTGAAAAAGAGGCTGACATTTTAAGAGTCCATCTGAAAAAAGGGATGGCCAACTTATTAGAGAATTGTGATATTATGATTGATCAAATTCGAGCAATCGATAACAAAAGATTGATCAAAAAAACAGGAGATATTCCAACCGATTTAAAAGATATTATTAAAGACAATATCAGAATAACGCTGGACCTGGAATAGCATGAAACTGCAATTTCCCCGTGCAACAGGGACCTGATAAAAGGATTGCAAATCTGCACCAAAGGTCTTACTAATTCCCGAAATACTTTTTTATCAATCCAAGCAATATCCCTCCGTTAATTGGTTTTGAGATATAATCGTTGCAACCCGCGGCTATTGCCTTTTGTCTGTCGCCAATTAGGCCAAAGGCTGTTTGTGCAATAATAACCACATCTTTGTTGAATTGCCTTATCTGGCTTGTGGCTTCATATCCATTCAAACCAGGCATTTGAATATCCATCAATATTAAATCTATGTCAGGGTTTTTGCGGCAGATTTCAACAGCTTCAATACCTGTGAGTGCTTCAATAATTTCCTTGCAATAGTCCTGTAAGAGTATTGATATCAATACTTTAGAATCTTCATCGTCTTCGGCAATCAATATTTTAAGCTGCAAAACTTCCGGATTGATCATCTTTTGAAATTTATCCGTCGGCTGGAAAGGCAGAATCTTCTTTTTAGCTTCCAATTCAATGTTACAGGGCAATGTAAAATAAAATATTGTACCAATTCCTACAGTACTTTCTACCCAAATTTTACCACCGAGCATTTCAACATAAGCTTTGGAAATTGACAAGCCCAATCCTGCACCTTGCCGAGCCATCTTATCGACATAATCAGCCTGGATAAATCGTTCAAAAACAGCTTCCTGCCTGTCTTTGGGAATTCCTATTCCTGTATCGGTAACGTAGAATAACAGTGAATCAATGTATTGATTATCTGCAATTACATACCCAAATTCAATTGAACCTTCATCTGTAAACTTAAGTGCATTTTTAACAAGATTTGTAAGGATGGAATTGACTTTTTCCCTGTCTGATTTAATTATAAATTCTCGCTCATCTGTAGCGTTTTTAAAAATAAATTTTAGTCCTTTTTCTTCAGCCTGGGGTTTAAAGAAGCTATAAATGAACTCCATGAGCTGGTTAATATTCGTTTCCTTAATATGAACATCCATCAATCCGGCTTCTATTTTTGAAATGTCGACCAGGTCGTTAATGATGTTGAGCATTCGCATACCGCTTTTCTCAATGATCCTGATATACTCTTGTTGCTTGTCCCCAGCAAGTCCGGGCGTTTTCAACAACTCGGAAAATCCCAGAATACCATTCATCGGGGTGCGGATTTCGTGACTCATATTGGCCAGGAAAGCTGATTTGAGGTGATCGCTTTCTTCGGCATGTTCTTTTGCGATTTTCAAATCCTGCAGAATCCTTGTTCTTTCTATATAAACACTTAAATCGTATGCAATCTGTCCGAAAAGCTGTGCGCTGGATGAATCATAAGCCTTTGGGTCGGTATAGCTTTGTATAACCATAACACCAATTGTTTTTTTGCCAACAGCCAGCGGTACGCCTAACCAGCATTCAGCTGGCGTACCCATAATAGGCATATTTTGCTCCTGGGCGAGTTCGGCAATTTCCTGTTTGTTGAGTAACAGCATTTTACCGGACTTAACCACATAACCCGAGAAGGATTTGGAAGCATCCCATTCTTCGAAATCATCCACTTCATCAACCCAGTGCAGTTTTTTCAATGTGTTGCTTTTTTCGTTGTACAATGCAACAAAGAAATTTGAGGTGTCAAACAATTGTCCCAGTTGCGTTCTCACGCATTCTAGTAATTGCTCAATACTATCCGAATTTACCACTGCTATTGCAATGGCATATTGGATTTCATGCATTTGTTCAAGATGCTTACGTTCGGTAATGTCGGCGTGCGTTCCCACAATCCGGATGGCTTTACCTTGCTCATTAAAAATTGCCTCTGCCCTCGACAGGATATCCACCCAATGACCTTCCTTGTGCTTCATTTTAAATTCCAGCACGAAGCGGTCAATTTGTTTCGAAATTAGTTTCTGCTGAAGTGCCAATGATTTCTTAAAATCCTCCGGATCGGTTGTGGTTTCCCAAACTGAAAAATCGTTTGGCAGTTCATGATCTTCATAACCTAGAATTTTCTTCCATCCGGGTGAATAGTAAATCGAGTTTGCTTCAAGGTTCCAGTCAAATAATCCGTCGTTTGAAGCTTTCATGGCCAGATTAAATCGTTCTATACTTTCAAACAGTTTCTGTCCCATCTGTTTGCGACTGGTGATATCCTTATCGACTCCCCGGTAACCGATGAGATTCCCGTCCTGGTCAAGCATTGGAAACCCATTGGTAAGCAAACAAATTCGTTCTCCATTTTTTGTAATATTCCAGTTTTCAAGGTCAATTATTGGCAACTTCTTTTCGGCAATATCTTTAAATATAACAGCAATTCGTTTGGCTTCATCATCAGCCATATAATCAAACGGACTTTTACCAATTATTTCATCCGGCAATCGACCTAGCAAATCGATGCTTTGATTTGAACTGTAAGTATAAATTCCCTTTGCATCAACCTCCCATACCCAATCTCCGGCACTATTGATGACATCCCGCAACCGTTCTTCATTCTTTTTTAGTTCAGCTTCGGCAAGTTTTTGTTCTGTGATGTTTTCATGCATCAAAACAAAGCGCTCAGGCCTGCCGCTTGAATCCTTTAAGGGGAATATCAATGCTCTTACCCAAAGGGGAATATCAGGTGCTTCCGCTACCTCATCATGTGGATTGAAATAGATATCGGGCAGATGCACTACCTCACCTCTTTTTGCAAGGGCAACTAATTGCTCAAGTTCCTTGCCTTTACTTTGTAAGTCGTCGAAAATTGAAAAGTCAGGAGGAGGAATTGCACCAAATAGTTTCGTAAATGCAGGATTCACATTCATAGTATGCCCTTCTCTATCCGTAATTTGAATAGACATTGGATTCTTTTCAATGATATCAGCTAATAAGTCTTCTGAATGTTTGCGTTCGGTAATGTTTTCGTGCATGAATACTAACCGTTCAGGTTTTCCGTCAGCATCATTTAAGGTAAATCCAATCGCTCTAACCCAAACCGGAATATCAGGAAACATGGGATCAAGTTCATGAACATTGTAATAAGAATCCGGTAAGTAAACAATCTCACCTCTTCTGATCCGTTCAAAATATTCACCAAATCCTTTCGATAATAACTGGGGGTCTTTAATAACTGAATAGTCAGACGGTGGCTTTATCCCAAAAAGTTGAGTATGAGCCGAATTGACCTGAAGTGGATATCCTTCCATATCCAGGATTTGAATCGATATCGGGTTTTTTTCAATGATATCTTTGAATACGGCTTCCGATAGCTTGCGTTCGGTGATATTTACAACTGCAGTCATAAGGAATTTAGGCTTTCCCTTTTCGTCGCGCTGAAGTGAAGAACTTATATCAACCCAAATAGGATTGCCGTTTTTATGAACAAATCTTTTTTCGAACCTGGTTTCAGCAATATCGCCTGAAATAAGTGAATCGATTTCATCCTGCGTTTTTTGTATGTCAGCAGGATAAGTGATATCCTGCCATTTCATAGTTTCCAATTCCTGACTAGAATAGCCCAGCATTTTGCATAAGGCTTTATTGACATTCAATGAACCATCAATATTCGTCATAGATTTCCCAACCGGCGAGTTTTCAAAAACGCTTCGAAACTTCTGCTCACTGGCTTGTAATGCTTCCTCTGACTGCTTGCGTTCGGTGATGTCCTCGGCTATGCCTGCAATTCTGTAAGGATTACCTTCTGAGTCAAAAATCGGGAAAGCCCGTGCCGAGATCCATCTTATAGCGCCGTCGGATTTCTTTATCCTATAATCCGGAAAAATAATTTCATTGATATCTTTAGTTATGGTTTCCGGAATACCAGAGCGGGTTTTTTCTTTGTCTTCCTCAATAATCGCATCCATCCACAAGAAAGGCTCTTCGTATAGTTTTTCTGCATCTTCTCCCCAAACATTATTATAAGCAGGGCTGATGTAATAAATTTTAGACCAGTCCGGCTCACTGATCCAGAATACTTCTTTAATATTCTCAGCTATCTGGCGGAATTTTTCCTCGCTGGAAATCAATTCCTCCTCTGCCTGCTTGCGTTCGGTGATATCTACATTCGAGCCTATAAAACCTACAATTTGGCCCGAATCATTTTTATAACTTTTTGCCGTTCCAAATACCCATGACAGTTTATCGGGAGTTCCAAAGCGATATTCGAAGCCCCAGTTTCCATCAGAGGCAACCATTTTCTGCCAGTTTTCAAAAACTTTTTCCCTGTCTTCCTCATAAATTCCATTTACCCAACCATCGCCTAAGGCTTCAGTACCGGATAATTGAGCCAACTCGCACCATTTCGGATTGACATACGTACATTTCCCATTTAAATCGGTCATGTAAATACCTACTGAGGTAGATTCTATTAAAACACGGAACCTTTCTTCGCTCACTTTTAACTTTTTTTCGGAAAGTGTAGCTTCCAGTTTTCCGGCAGCACGCAATGATACCTGTTTGAGAACTGAGGTGGCCAATTCATTATTATGCAATGGTTTCTGCCCAATAACGGCAATCAGCCCGATGGGTTTTCCATCAACATTCCTTAAGGTTGTGCCAATATAGCTTTCTGCCTTAATGTCTTCCAGTGCAGCATCATTGGGAAATAATCTTCGTACTTCCCGCGGATAGCAGCAGATATGATTGCCAATTACTTCGCCACAGGGTGTATCTTTCAAAGTGTATGAGACGTTCGGGTCAAACTTTCCTTCGTTATAAATGGCTAGCGTCTGAGCAGTTAGCCCGTCGCCCTCGAGTATATCGATACAGACATACTCCATGTCAAGGCTTTGAGAGAGGTATATTGCCAGTGATTCGAAGAAATTTTCATCCGAACCGGGATTACTGATCTGCAAGAGGAAGCGCTGAGTATCTTCCATTAACTTTCGCTCGGTAATGTCGTGGAAGTTCAAAACAATTGCCTCTACGCTTGGATGAGCCAACAGATTACTGAAGGTAGTTTCGATCCAATGCCAGGAGCCATCTTTGTCACGGAAGCGGTATTGAAGGGTTGGAATATAGGCAGGATCAGCTATTAGTTTGCCCAACTCGGTTAAGACCCCTGGTAAATCATCAGGATGTGTGTATTCGTTAGGATGGCCGAATTCTTCATCTGTTTCGATATACCCAAACATTTTTTTTGCTGAAGGGCTTACATATTTAAAGTTTCCTTCAGTATTAATGAGTGCAATACCATCAGGTGCTTTTTCGATCAATGCCTGATAATGCTCGCCCATTTTTCTGACTTTCTGTTCTGCATTCTTACGCTCTGTTATGTCGTGAGATACAACCTGCACACCCAGAACCTTACCTTCAGAATCACTAATTGCAGTATAGACAGTCGAGAACCAGTATTCACCACTGGGTGATTCAAAATAATCTTCATAAAGATGATTTTCCTTCAGTCTGATTTCTTCATCAATGCGTCGTACATACTCACTTCCTGCCTCATTGCCAAAAACTTCAATCAGTGATTTTCCAATGAAATCTTCCTGTTTTCCTCCTAAATTCTTAAGTGCTTTTTGATTGAAATACAAGATTTTTCCTTCAGGCGAGTAAAGTGCCATACCAACACCACTCTGTTCTGAAAGTAATTCGAATCTCTTTTCGCTTTGTACTAATTTTTCCTCGTTTTGTTTACGTTCGGTAATATCCTGAATGGACCCGTAAACTTTGACTGTTTTACCGCTCTCCTGTTTCGACTCTCCGATTGAATGTACCCATAGATGCCGGCCTTTAGCTGTAATAAACTCAAGTTCCAGATCGAAGGGTTTGCCTGATTCAATGGCATCGTTTACAGCCTGGTTAATAATTGGCTGTGACGAGGGTGCATAAAAACTGATTCCATTGTCAATATTGGGGTTAAATAAATAATCAACTTCGTGGATTTTATATACTTCTTCTGTCCATGTTTGCATTTTTGTTTTCACATCCAGCTCCCAGCCACCAACTTTAGCGGTATGTCCGGTTATGCTTAACAATGCATCTTTTCCCAAGAGGGCATCTTCATCATTTTTTCGCCTGGAAATATCAATAAAACTAATTACGATCTCTGAAATTTCTCCGGTCTTGTTGAATACCGGAAATCCATTGACTGTTACCCAGACTATTTTGCTTTTTTCTGACTGAACAATGCCCAATACCTGTTCTTTTATTGGAATCTTAAACTTTACAATTCTGTTAACAGGATAATCTTCCAAACTAAGATCGGTTGTATCCTCATTTATAAATTTCCAGGCCGGATCTATCGCCGTTTTTCCTCTCATCTGATCGCTGCTTAATCCAAGCAATTCCGCGGCTCTGTCATTATTCATTACAACTGAAGTGTCGGGAGCATGCACAACAACTCCAGCCTCCATATTATCAATCAAGGCTAGATATCGCTTATCACTCTCCAGCAAAGCCAGGTGTGTCCGCTTACTTTCAGTAATATCAGTTAAAGTAAGAAAACACCATTCTTTATCTTCCGAAACCTGGCCGGTAAGATGAACATAGAAAGGCTTTCTGTCTTCAACTACCAGGGTGAGTTCACAGCTTTCCATTACATTGCTGCTGAATAATTTTTCCTGCAATAGCAAAAAGTTGGGTCTGCTGTCGTTGGAAATAAACATCAGAAACAGCCGGTCTATCAAACGCGACCGGTCTTTGCCCAGCATTTTTGCAGCGGTGAGATTGAGCTGCTGTATCTCACCTTTGCGCGAGAGCGTAATATAACCCGTAGGCGCAAAATCGAAGAGTTCGAGATATTTTTCGGTTGTTTTGAGCGCTTCTTCCCTGGCCAGGATGAGTTCGTCGTTCTGTAATTTCAACTCAATCTGATGTACCTGGAACTCATGAACAAGTTTGTAAACCTCAGCTTCGGAGAGTTGGGCGGCTGATTTATCCGCATCCTTTCGTAACAACTCTTCAGCTTTTTGGCGAAGATTGCCGGCTTCTGACTGATGGCTTTTTTTCATGATGAAGTTTGAATTATCTTTTTAACTTCCATCCCTTTAGGGACAAAATGTTGAAATATTATCCGCAATTGAATCCAAATTGGTTAATGTTGCGTGCCTAATGGCACGCTGTTGACCGCTTTACCATCTGATATTCTATAAACATTGTGTGCCTAATGGCACTTTTCAACCTCATTTTCCATCG
>JACAAZ010000008.1:81304-186224 GCA_013376995.1 Bacteroidota bacterium
ACATTGTGTGCCTAATGGCACTTTTCAACCTGATTTACCATCGGCTTTTCTATAAACATTGTGTGCCTAATGGCACATTGGTGTTGCATTTTTTAAATTACCTCACGGATAAAACACTGTATAACCTTAATATTCTCGACCAAATAAACATTGCTGACAAACTCCACGTTGATTGCCCGCCCATCAGCCGTTTCAAGGGGCAGGTTTTCGTAAAGGACCAGTTGGTTCTGCTATAATTACAGGATGATCATTTTTAGCATTGATTTTTTCATATGTCCTGCGCACCAGAATCTCTTTTGCTTACTTCAAAGATACAATCTCATTTAAGCATCGGTACTCAGGTGCATATTTTATGCTGTTAAGGTAGTCATAATGCAGGTAGAATTCCCTGTAATTCTTACCAACCAGCTATTACAGAAGCTAATGAAACAGTATTTTTTTTATAGTTCAGTAGATAAAAAGATAAGAATAATCAAAGAATTATTGAGAGATTTTTTAAGTGTTCCCGTAAGCGTTTTCAATGAGGATGGAGCGCATGTGTAATGAGTCAGGAGTGCAAATGTAGGGGATATTCGTGCTATGGGAAACTATGTCCCGGATTGCAAATCCATGCCGACAGCGCTTTATGGCGCAGCGTGAAGGGCACAGGAAATCTCCAGATGAACCAGCTGCGAATTAAGCAACATTTGAATTCGAAGATGAATACCTGTAAATAAGATCATATTATCACTTTTTATTAATCCATCGTTGGAATTTTAAAAGGCCGAAATCTGGTACATTTAAATTCCCTGGCTAACTACAAACAAATTCCCAGTTAATCAGGGCCTAATATTTTGAATGGCATGATCTTATCTTCAATTCATACAGATTATCTTATACCTGCACCCGAACATATTTATGATCTTACCTATTTATTTTTTCATTTTCAAACATTTGAACGACTTTCAGGTTTATTCTGAATTGCAAACTCAGACCTGAATTTATTCCTTTACCATACTCCAAATTAATTATCACCCATCCATTTTAACAAAACCTTAGTAGAAAACCAAATTTACTCCTTGCTAAGGCCTTGTCTACCTGCCTTTTTTTAATCCCGGAAAAAGGATAAACCAAACTCCAGATTTCAACAGTTCAAATCATCACACATTCGTGTGCGGATACCTTTATCTGCTATGCTATGTGTTGTCCAGTCCGAAAAGGTCCCTCCTCCGGATATGGTTATTGCCAGGGAGAAAAAACATGGTATTAACTTCAAAACCAACCTCTCATGAGAAAAAAAATACACTCTTACGGAAATTGGAAGTTATTTTCTCTTACCCGCGTGACGGGTATGATATTCATGCTGCTTGCAACGGTTCATAGCCCTGTCAAAGCTTTAGTAAGTTCCTATTCCTTTGTATCCTCTGCCGGTACCTATACGCCTGTTACCGGTACAATCCTTTTTTCAGGCAACTGGGATGATGCTTCTTCGGGCCTGATAACATTGCCATTTACATTCAATTACAATAACACTCCCTTCACAACTCTGAGTGTTACCACAAATGGTTTTATCACCCTGGGTGCAATACCTGCCGGTACACTGTATTGTGGGCTGCAAACCAGCCCTACCAACTCCATTGCAGCCTATGGAACTGACCTGATAAATTCCGGGACTTCGTCAAATATTCAATATGCTACCCTGGGTGTAACCCCTAACAGGCAGTTTGTAGTACAATGGACGAACTGCAAGCACTTTGGCCTGTCGAACACCGATGCCTGGAATTTCCAGTTAATTCTTAATGAATCAGATAACAGTGTGCAGGTAGTGTGGGGAGCGTCAGCTGTTGGAACAACCATGAACGCTAATGCCTGCGCTGATAATCCATCTGAATCCGGAAGTGTGGGGTTGAAAGGCTATACGCCAGCTGATTTTAACCTCAGGAGTGTGACCAACGGAACCAACGACTGGACAACTTCCGTGTCGGGCGCAAGTTTATCTGATGTTTGCAATATTTCACCCTCCAATATCCCGCCATCGGGGATAACCTATACATGGACTCCTTCACCGCCTGCACAAATGGTATTTGTATCGGGTAATACCGTGCTTTTAAATAACGGGGCGGGAGTTCCAATATCAGCTAACAGGCAGGTTTACCAGGTCCAGGTAGTTGTTGCAGGATCACTTTCGCCACTTGATGTAACAAGTTTGTCATTGTCTACTTCAGGATGTACAAACGCTTCCACGGATATTGCAAATGCAAAGGTCTTTTTTACCGGAAGCAGTCCCGCATTTTCATCTGCAACTCAATTCGGATCAACTGTTAATAACCCGGATGGTGCCTATACTGTAAATGGAGTATCCACGCTGAGTGAAGGAATTAATTACTTCTGGATAACCTATGATATCAACCTTACAGCTACCTTGGGGGATCTTGTCACGGGCTGTTGTACGTCGTTTACAGGCACTGGTTCTATTGGTACACAAACACCTTCCGTTACTTGTCCGGCAGGTTCGCAAACTATAATGAATTTAGGCTCATGGACGCCGGTTACATCTTTGGCACCGCATTATAACCAGGGAGGGATGCTGTTACTTTCCGATGGTACTGCAATTTGCCATTCAAATGACGGAGGGCTTTATGGGAAGACTTATGATAAGCTTACACCTGACCAAAGCGGGAGTTACATTAATGGCACATGGTCTTCCATTGCGCCTATGATCAGCGACCGTTTATTCTATTCATCCCAGGTTCTTAAGGACGGCCGCGTTTATGTTGCCGGGGGTGAATACGGGGCGGGCTTAACCGTTGGTGAGGTGTATGACCCGCTAACCAATTCCTGGGCTCCAACACCCTCGCCTGGCAGAATAAGTGATGCAAATTCGGAAATACTGGAGGATGGACGTGTATTACAGGCTTTGGTGCAAGGCACAACACAGAATACCGTTATTTACAATCCTGCAACGAACTCCTACGTAACCGGGCCAAATTGCACCGGGGGGCATAATGAGTCAGTCTGGGTGAAGTTGCCTGACAACAGTATTCTGTTTGTCAATATTGGTTCCGTTAATTCCGAACGGTATATTCCT
Source organism: Bacteroidota bacterium (assembly GCA_013376995.1). Classification (GTDB taxonomy): domain Bacteria; phylum Bacteroidota; class Bacteroidia; order Bacteroidales; family UBA4417; genus UBA4417. The sequence continues at coordinate 84,372 of JACAAZ010000008.1, forward strand.
TCTTTAAATGCATGGGTCCCTGATGCAACTGTCCCGGTCAGTTTATATGACCCTTATGGTTATGAAACCGGCGGCGCTGTATTACTGCCCAATGGCAAAGCATTCTTCCTGGGTTCCCTGGGCACAACAGCCTATTATACCCCATCGGGTACGTCAAGCCCAGGGACCTGGGCAGCAGGCCCAACCATACCCAATTCACTCGGGGCACCCGATGCTTCCTGTGCCATGATGGCTAACGGCAAAGTACTATGCGCATTCTCTCCCGCACCGGTATCGCAGGCTTCACTTTTCGTCCCCCCCACATACTTTTATGAATTTGACTATTTAACGAATAGTTTCGCACAGACTTCCGCCCCCGGAGGCGGAACAACCCTGACCACAATTGGCAGTTTTCAGACCTGCATGCTCAATCTGCCGGATGGCACTGTATTATACGCACAAAACCAGGATGTTACCTCCCAGCAGTATTATATATATACTCCTTCCGGAAGCCAAACAGCTTCCGGAAAGCCTCATATTGATAATATCCAGCAGTTGGGTTGTGACATATACACCTTGTCGGGGACCCAATTCAATGGTATTTCGGAAGGTGCAAGTTATGGCGACGACTGGCAGTCGAGTACCAACTATCCCATTGTAAGACTTACTTCAGGCAGCAATGTATACTTTTGCCGGACCAGTAACTGGAACAGTACCGGTGTAATGCGTGGAAATGCACCTGATAATGTTACACTTACACTTCCGGCGGGATTACCTTATGGTACTTATTCAATGATTGTTTCAGCCAATGGTATCAGTTCCGACCCGGTTTCATTTACCACAGGTTTTTATACCTGGTATAATGACCTGGATGGTGACGGATACTACGGATCAACTCAACAGAGTTGTATGAACCCCGGCACAGGATGGTCACTCACCACGCTCGGCCCGGATTGCAATGATAATGATAACACCGTATGGCAATCAGCTTCCCTTTATGTAGATGCTGACGGGGATGGTTATGACGCAGGATCTGCTGTTGTTTGTTATGGAGCAACTGCTCCAATAGGCTATTCGCTTACCACCAACGGAAGCGATTGCAACGATAGTGATGGCAGTATCCATACTCCTCCAACCGTGAGCTTCAGCGGGTTATCCGCATCTTATTGCATAAACGCAGGCGCTGTAACTTTAACGGGCAGCCCTGCAGGTGGCATATTCAGCGGAACCGGCATCAATGGTAATATCTTTGATCCAGCAACAGCAGGTGCAGGTGGCCCATACACAATTACTTATTCTTACACGGCAGTTGCCGGTTGTAGCAACAGCAGCAGCCAGACTGTGACGGTTAACGATCTTCCTTCGGTAAGTTTCACCGGTCTATCGGCATCTTATTGTGTAAATGCAGGTGCCGTAACCTTAACCGGTATCCCGGCAGGAGGCTCTTTCAGCGGGAACGGTATCAGCGGGAATAGTTTCAATCCTGCTACAGCAGGAGTTGGCGGGCCATATTCCATAACGTATACTTATACAGACGGAAATAGTTGTCTCAACAGCAGCAGCCAGACTGTAACGGTTAATGCGTTACCGGCAGTAAGTTTTACCGGATTAGCAGCATCCTACTGCGTTAATGCTGGTGCTGCTTCCTTAACGGGTATCCCAGCCGGGGGCACTTTCAGCGGAACCGGAATAACCGGTAATAGTTTTAATCCATTGACAGCCGGAATTGGTGGGCCCTATACCATTGCGTATTCTTATACTGATGGAAACAGTTGCCTCAACAGCAGCAGTCAGGTTGTATCAGTTAACGCATTGCCGGTTGTAAGTTTCAGCGGGTTAGCAGCATCCTATTGCATAAATGCAGGTGTTGTAACCTTAACCGGTACACCTTCAGGAGGCACATTCAGCGGATCCGGTATCACAGGCAACAGCTTCAATCCTGCAACGGCAGGGGTTGGTGGGCCCTATTCAATTACTTATTCGTACACCAATGGAAATAGTTGCCTCAACAGCAGCATTCAGACAACTGCGGTTAACGCTTTGCCGATAGTAAGTTTCACCGGTTTATCAGCATCCTATTGTGCAAATGCGGCAGCAGTAACCTTAACTGGCAGTCCTGCCGGGGGCACTTTCAGCGGACCTGGTATCAGTGGTAACAGTTTCAATCCTTCAACTGCAGGAGCAGGCGGCCCCTACACTATCACATATACATATATGGACGGGAACAGTTGCCTGAACAGCAGCACTCATAATGTAACAGTTAATCCGCTGCCCGTAGTAAGCTTCACGGGTTTGGCAGCCTCTTATTGCGTATATGCTAATTCCGTTACCTTAACCGGTAGCCCGGCAGGTGGTACATTCAGCGGACCCGGTATAAGCGGGAACCTGTTCAACCCGGCGGCAGCCGGAGTTGGTGGCCCCTATTCCATAACCTATTCATTTACAAACGGAAATGGATGCAGCAGCAGCAGCAGTATAGCAGTCACAGTAAAACCTACCCCTAATGCAATTGCTACACCTGCATCCCAGATCAGTTGTTCAGGGACACCGATAACCAGTATCGTATTAAGCGGCGTTGTGCCGGGAACCATCTATAACTGGACAAGGAACAATACTTCTGCTGTGACAGGAATAAATGCCAGCGGTTCGGGAAACATAAGCGGTGTATTAACAAATACAACCATCAATCCTGTAACGGTAACTTTCACCATTACACCTTCGGCTAATGGTTGTACCAATACATCGATTTTAGCTACAGTCCTGGTGAATCCGCAAACCAAAATCACCTGTAACCCTGACAATAAGTCCATATCAGTTTCGGACAATACATCATTCAGTGTAACAGCAACGGGTATTGCGCTAACTTACCAGTGGCAGCAGAGCACAAATGGGGGAACGAGCTACAGCAACCTCACAAACGGGGGTGTTTATTCAGGTGTTGCTACAAACAAGCTGAACCTGACTTCTGTGCCTGTTACTATGAATGGATATAAGTTCCGCTGTTTAGTTACCGGGACATGCAGTTCCGTTACTTCAGCTTCTGCATTACTGACGGTGACTTATCCTTGCCAGAATGCAACCGGTTTAACTACTACCAATATTACTTATTCGGCTGCCAAGCTCAACTGGAGCGCCAACGCTGATCCAGCTCAATGGCAGGTTCAGTACAAAACCACAAATAACGGTTCCATGTGGAAAGATGTTTTTGTGGCCGGGAACTTAAGAACCGTAACTATTTCGGCACTGCTTGCCAACCAAAATTACAACTGGCATATCCGGGCTAAATGCGGTGAAAACTGGACTGCCTATTCGGCCACTGCCAACTTTAAGACAAGCCCCCCCCCTCTTAAAGCCACACCTGCAATTAATAGCGCTGATGAAACCAGCTCTGTATCCCTAAATGTTTACCCAAATCCATCAAAGGGAGAGTTTACTCTAATTCTGCAGGTAGATGAGAACACGAATACCAAAGCCAAAATCCAGATGGTTAACATGATGGGGAAAACTGTTTACACTGAAGATGCAGAGATAGGAAACGGCCTTCTGCAGAAAACAATTTCCACACCATCTGCAGTTGCAAATGGGATCTATATTGTGAGAGTTATCATTGATGAAAAGCTTTACAAAACCCAGGTGATTCTTCTCAGATAAATCAGCAATTGTTTAATACTGATAAATAACCCGGTTGCAATAAGTAACCGGGTTTTTTTCTGCTCTTCATAAGCGGTATTCACAATGAGTCGGTAATACAAATTGCACAGGCAGGATCTGCTTGATTTGTGACTCTTACAGAGGAGGTTGAAAATCCGGTGCACGGGTAATCTACCAGGCATATCGTTTGGGGCGCAGCGCATGACGCATCTGGAAAGTTTATCTCTTCTTTTGAAAATTAAGAACAGAAAAACAATCGAATAACGAAGTAAGAATCATGACCAATCTCAGTTCTGATTTCTGAATTCGTTTGTTTCCGCCAGCTGGCGGATTCTGAATTCAATTCCTTTCAGAAGAGCAACAGCCTAACCAGTGTTCATAAATTCGCTGGCAGGGAATGTTAATGGAACTTTATTCAGCAGAATACGAATATTGAAGTGCGTAAGATTATGTCAGTGGTCAGGTGATGTGCCCCTGTATTCCAGGATATCACCAGGCTGACAGTCCAACACATTACAAATAGCTTCCAACGTAGTAAAACGGATGGCTTTAGCTTTCCCTGTTTTCAATATTGAAAGATTGGAAAGTGTTAAGTCCACTTTTTCGGAAAGTTCGTTTAATGACATTTTCCGTTTTGCCATCATCACATCCAGGTTAACAATTATGGACATAGCTTAAACGGTTAAGTCGATTTCGTTTTGTATTTCAATTCCCCTTTTGAAGATCTGGGCAATGACCAAAAGAATGACACCTAAAAACAACCAAACGTCTGCTCCTCCCAGTCTTAGGTATTGAATTTCAGGCATTCTCACTCCCTGTTTCACCAACCCTTCTGCAACTTTTGCTCCCCAGAAGGAAAACAAACCAATACCCAATCCCATGTATGCAATCTTTAAAATAAAGCGCCTGGTAGTTTCATTGAATGGTTGTGATAACCTGAGTTCTTTATTGTTAAGGAATTTCACAATGTGGTAAAACATCAAAGCTCTCAAAACAGCTACAATAATCATCAAGGATGTCACAGTAACATAATAGCTTTGATTGTAATAATATAACTCCGATAAATTTACCTCCATCCAAAATCTTTTTGCCCCCTCAGGGTTGAGCAGTAACGTAAAGAATGTGTTGACAATAAAGGCACCGGCCTCAATGCACACACCTATGAATATGATCCATGAAACTACATTCAGCAGTTTCAGGATGTAATCTGACTTTGTTGACATAATTATTTAGGTTTAAATTAGGCTGCAAATATAATCAATAATTTATTGTTTATCAATAAATATATATTTTTTTTCGGAAATTGTTTATTGTATACCAAAAACTGGAAAGCTAAAATAATCCTATTTAATGTTGAGTAGCCCTTGCCGGAAAGTCGACCACTCAATGCTTATCCGAGGACTGAAGCGAATCCATTGGTATAATAAGGGATAAATGGATTTGCTCCAACATATCAGGAAATAGAGACTGGGTTATTATTCTCCGCAAACTATGTTCAATTCCTTTCACATAGGCTTAGTGCATTGAGTATAGCACTGAAAATTAATAATAAAGCTTCGCGTCCTGCGATTTGCCGTGCTTCATTAAGACTACATATAAATTGTTATGATTCCCCTATCTACCTGCGGATGACAAACTTTCTGGAATACATCCCACTTGCATCAATCATCTGGAGAAAATAAATTCCATCCGCCAGCTTATCGACCGGAATACTGAAATCCTGTCTACCGGAAGCCTTGAAATCGTCCGATACACGCTTCCCCTCCACATTCACAACCTGGATTTGATTGAAATTCCCGTTAAATGAAGACAGGTCCAGGTGCAAAACATCTTTTACAGGATTGGGATAGATCCTAATGACGCTGACAGACGGATCTTCTATTCCCAAAGGATTCCTGGTGACAGAGAGATCAAGCAGGTAGGTGCCGGCTGTACCAGTAAACTTAGGCGATACCAGGAAGTAAATGGTTCCTCCGTTTGGAGAAACAATGCTATTGGCCATTACATCATCAAAAGGGTCTGAAAAAGTTGCACCATCAGTAGAATAGGAGAAAATCGCATCCTCTGTATAGCTCTGACCATTCCCGCTGCTTTTGGAGTCGTTTAGCCGGGCAGTGATCGTGTAACTATAGCCTGAAGGCAGGTCGATCTTATAATAATCATAATCTACACTGCTGGCAGAAGTATTGCTGATATTCGAACCGGTTGTGTTAACGGTTGCATTGTTTCCCGAGAAAGTTAATGGCAAAGCGGAAGCCTGTGCTGGTGAATTATTGGGTTCCCAGGAGTCGGCGGTAAAAGGGGCTTGCTGAACAATAACCTGGATCGGGTTCTGGTAATCGGTTGATCCAGTCAACTGCCAGCCTTGACCTGGTCCGTCCGGGAGGTATTGTATGGCTAGCAGGTATGTTCCGGGATCACAGGTAATATTCGAACTGGCGAATGTCAATCCATTGATATAGTGGTTATTTGCCGGCAGGTTATTCCCTGTTATTTGCTGAACCGTAAAGACTGCATACCCTGAAAGGTCATACAGGGAAACATCAAACGTGCCGTTAAAGGCAGTCGTGCCTGTATTGAGTACATCCAGGTGAACGGAAACAGCCTGTCCCTGGATGAGCGTTGCTCCGGGTGTGAGGGCCATTGCTGAATATAATTCGATGGTATTGCTATGATGTACAGTCATTGGGGGAAAGTTCGTAAAACCCAATGTATCTGAAACCTGTATCCAGAGGTTATCCCCGCCAGGGCTATAAAAAATCCCTACGGAATAGCTGCCGGGCAACATTGTCAGGATTCCACTGGAAGAAAAAGTAAGGCCATTTGTATAATGGTAACCGGCCTGGAGTGACATCCCTGTGAGAACCTCTACATAGTCAACGAATATGCCATTATTGTCAAATATGGCTGCACAAAATTCGCCGTTGAAATCCTGGTTGGTATTATTTAAAATATTGGTATGGACAGTGAAGGTATCCCCATACTCAATGTTCGAAGGTGAAGCTGCCACGTTATCGAACAAGGATAAAGCGGAAGATTGGCTACTTCCCCCGGGGCCCTGAATTCCAATTACAGCCTGCTGTCCGCTATTAAAACCACCTGTTCCGCCCCCGGTTCCCGTACCTGTCGGATCCAGTGCGTCCACATCAAAGTAACCATCGAACTGTCCCGACCAGCCCCAGTTGAAATGAAAGAAATTATTGGCATCATATCCATCACAATTAAAACAATGCCCTCCCCCGTTTCCAAAACCGGCATAGAGGATCGGGCGGCCTGCATCCAGTTCTGCTTTCAGAAGATTGACCCAATCTGGTTTATTGAGATAGGCAGAACGGGAAACTCCCTGAACACCCGAATACCCAAAATAGGTTTTAAAAGCATATTCCGCACAGCTTTGCACAGGGCTTTGTGATGAGATCACATAGGCTGAACTCCCTCCGGTGCTTCCTACCCCATAATGCATGTCAACACTCACCCCGCATTCATAAATCAATTTGGCAACAGCGGTATTGGACCCGTTAACTGACAGGGGCATCGAGTTCCAGTCGTAGGTTGTGCTTCCAAAATCTGCCGATAAAGTTCCATATTTAGGATCTGTATAAGAATGAAAACCAGCTCCGTTCGCCGGTGCACCCCAGAATTTCATGATCTGTGCCATCCCTGTGGCTACACAGCCGGTTACGGTCCGTTCACTGTAAGTATTGTCGAACGGACACATGGCATTATAATAAGGAGATTGGTCCCATGTGGTCTGTTCGAGCGGACTGACGGTATGAACCGATTTATCCCCCGTCTTTGATACCGAACCGGATTTGAGTTCTTCCCAGCAGGATTTGACTTCGCTGGAAGCCGGAATGTTATTTTGGATGAGTTCTTCGATCTGCTCCTTGTAACCATTCAGCCAATAGGCCACATCCGGTGCTATACTGGTAACATCAAAACCAACTTCATCAGAATATGCAAGAACTGGTTTTACATTGTCATCTCCTGATACGATAATGAAACCCTTTGATGAATTACTATTAAAAATGTAATAGCAAACTAATTCACTCCCTGATCCCTGGCGATTGGCATATTCTGAATACACAGTTTGTACCAATGCCAGCTCATTAGAGCCTTGTGACGCTCGTGAGTGAACCTGTCCGGTTAAAAAATTTTGTCCGACAGTCCTGGCTGTCTTCTCATCAACCTGTTTCCCATAGGTAAATTGGAAGAAAACAAGTGATGCGAAAAGGAAACTTGTAAATCTTTTCATGGATCTTAAATCTAAAACTTGTTTATAAAACAAAATCCCGCACGGAATTATCCAAAATAATTAGGATATTTTTTATCTCATTGATTTTCATCCTCTTTGAGACTGTAAACTAAAAACTGACTTCCCATTATTAAAGATACGAAAGTCAAGGGTTGCATTTCTGTTTCAGAAGAAATTTCTTCTATCACACTGATGCTGATTTTCAGATAAATATTTGCATCAAAGACAAAAAGGAATTTTAAATATATTCGTAATCAACAAGGTACGGAGAACAAATCCTCACCTTTAGTGTTAAGCAAAAAAGATTTTCAAATGGCAGAAAAGAAATCAAAACTGGTTGAGATAAAAACCAAACCTACCGCTGCAAGTGTGGAGGAGTTTATTAATTCTGTGCAGGATGAACAGAAGCGAAAAGACTGCTTTGAGTTATTGGAAATGATGAAAAAAGCAAGCGGGGAAGAACCTGTCTTGTGGAGCAGTTCGATTATTGGATTTGGGATCAAAAGGTATAAAAGCCCGGGCACGGGCAGGGAAGTTGATTGGCTGCGAATTGGATTCTCACCTCGCAAAGCGAACTTCTCATTATACTTAAGCCTTTACATCAAGGAGCATGAGGCTGCACTTCAGAGACTCGGAAAGTACAAGACGGGTGTTGGATGCTTGTATATAAACAAGTTAGAGGATGTAGACCTGGACGTTCTCAGGGAGATGGTTGAGACTGCCTTAGCAAAGGAATAGCGCGTAGCGCATAGAGCGTAGCGCTTAGCGCATAGCGCGAAGGGCATTGAACGCAGTGTATTAGGCGCTGGGAATGGAGCAATGAACGCAGTTAATGGCTTAGGTGGCAGAACATATTTTGCTTTGTGTATCTTAGTGTCTTCGTGCCTTTGTGGCCTAAAAACTAGCCATGAAGGCACAATCAGCCTGAGGCGGACTAATTTCACGAAGAAATTAATGAGAAATAACAAAGATGGAAGTTGAATCAAGCTACTTTCATAATTCTGAATTCACTATTTCAATTGTTCTGATTTCAGATCACCATGAAGTCGCAGATTTAGTTTCGGGCCCTATTGATTTTAGACGATTGTATCGATAGAATATACAACCTCTTTCCCAAATCTTTACCTTTACCTATATCAACCCTATTTGATATTTTTTAATTTGCTTTTCTGTCTGCTTTACGATGTATCCGTTTAATAAACAACGCCCTTTTAAACCAATCAAACGAGGATTTTACGCCTTTCCATTACTTTTGCTCTTCTTGCTTTATCATCAAACTGCATCTCCTCAAAAATTGGAAGTAAAGGCAGGATTTGGGAATTATGAAGGATTTAACTTGGGGCTCTGCAATAGCTTCAAGAAACTCAGACTAGAATATGGGATAGGAACCGACCTGAATCTCTACGGACAAGGATTCCTGATTGCTGCTCATGCCTCTGCTGGTAGGATCCTCACATTGAAAAAGCCTTCCTCCATTCATTCGCTCTCCCTGAACTTCAAAATAACCGCCTGGAAACTATCGAACAAGAGCAATGTCTTTTCTGCTTTATCGCCTTCCGTTGAATTCCAGTACCAGAGAAAGATCAGCGGGCATTACAGGCTGGGCATCTTTTGCGGTGCAGCCTGGACCTACATTTTTCAGTACGAAAGGAAAACCTATGAGGATGTAGGTTACGCCCGGGAATGGCTTCCCAACTTCGGTTTAACCTTATACCGGAAACTTAAATGAGAGCAATCTATATATTTTTCATTCTCATTGTGCTCTTTACTGGATGCAAAAAGCTGGTGTATTACCCAGACAAGACAATTCCAGTTGAAACTACACGCATACTTGCTCACCGCGGTGGAGGAAATGCCCAATTCAGGGATAATACGCTGGCGGGCATCAAGTCCGCTCTCAGGTGGAAAGATGGTATCGAGGTGGATGTCCAGCTAAGCAAAAATGGAACTGTCTGGCTTTCACACTCTTCTGAGGTAGTGGCTTGCGATCAAACCTTCCGTTGCTTTGCTGAAACGCCCGATGATGATATCAAATCGATAACAAGCTGTAACGGACAAGATATCAGCTATACGCAACTTGAGGATGTCTTCCGGTTTATTCGGGACAGTTTTCCCGATAAGCAGGTTTCCCTGGATATTAAACCCTGGGGAGTGTGCGGCATCAACAGCGTGGATGTTGAAGGAACCATGAGGTACGAAGGGGAAAACATCCTGAATCTGGCAAAGCAATACAATTTGGAAGGGAATATCAAATTCGAGACAGAGACGGCTTCTGTATTAGGGTATATTCAATCTAAAACTACTAAAGCGGAAATATACCTGACGGCATTCGGAGACTTTGAATTAGCTATGGTTCGTTGTTTAAAGGAAAAATACACAGGCATCTCCTACAAAAACAATGACGGCGAAATGCTAACGAAAGAAAAAATCGACCTGCTTCACAGGAAAGGACTAAGGATCATGGTGTGGAACCTGGCGAGCAGTGATGAGATCCCGGAACTTACTCAAATGGGGGTGGATTATATACAGCAGGATTTGTAGTGATAGTGGGGCGCGGATTGCAAATCCGCTATGACAGGGGGCATAGCGCGCAGGGTGTAAGGCATAGCGCATGGCGCACAGGGCGAAGGGTAATGATTGCTCATTTAAGGAATTAAGAACCGCAGAACAATCGAATAGTGAAGTATGAACTGTGAATAATCTCACTTCTGATTTCTAATTTCGTCTGTTCTAATGCTCTGATTTCAATTTCGTGAACATGGGCGAAGCGCCTGGCGAATAGAGTAATTCTAACTCCATAAGAAATTAAGAACCCCAGAACAATCAAATAGCGAAGTTTAAACCTAACAATCCGGAAAACAAATCTGGTCCTATCTTAGTTTATCTGTATTGCATTAGCCGCAACCCGTTAAGTCAGTATTTTCAACCTCAAAAATATGAGCAATGGAAAGTAAAACACCATCCTGGAAAAAAGGAAGAGGTAAATTAGGTTTGCTACAACCACTTATAGGGTATTGGATAGCAGAAACAGACTCTCCAATGGGAAGGATGAAATGCACGCGTGAATTCAAACCTTTATTAGGCGGACATTATATTGAACTGAATGCTAAATGGATGTTTTCCGAAAAGGTTTATGAAGAGGTAGCCATAATTGGAATCAATAATGAAATAGTTTCGTTCTGGTCATTTACTTCAGATGGTAAAAAGTCGCAGGGACAACTTGCCGACGGGAGCGATATTCATCCTGAAGCCATTTGCTTTGAAGCACAAATGCCAGCAGGCTTAGCAAGGATGATTTATTGGCCCGACGAACATAATGGCTTTTATTGGGCTGTTGAATCCAAAGTGAAAAAAGGTTGGAACCGGTTTACAGAACATCATTATATAGCTACGAAAAGCATTTGAAGTGAGGAAATCTATCCTGACTTGAATTTCTTCCACTAGTATTTCCGCATAAGAGCAAGGCGCATAGAAGAGAACCTGGAGTTCATGAATTGAATATAACGCTTCGCGCCGCGCGCTTAGCGCTTTGCCTGGTGTCAGCAAAATCCCCGTAAGTCAATTATTTGTCTCCCGCAACTACGATCTTTCTGGTAATAGTAGCTTTACCCTGCATCTCCAGTTTTAACATGTAAACGCCATTGGTCAAACCTGACAGGTCTAGCCTGTCACCGGTAAAATCCTTGATTTGCTTTACGGTAGCACCAGGGGTTGAATGCAGGCTGATCCGTGCATGTGTTGCACCCGAAATATAGACAAATCCTGATGCCGGATTGGGATAAACAGCAAGGTTGCAAATCCCTGGATCATCTATTCCGGTTGTATAAAAGAAGTTTACAGCATACTGGTTATGAGCTACATTATTCTGTGCAAAGGCATCGATGGTTGTAGTTCCGGGAATTGTTGCTGTTGGGATGACAATCACAATTTCAGTACTGTCAATCGGGACAGCCTGAACCAGCGGAACCAGGCTTGTACCTTCAGGAACTCCATAATTATAGTTGAAATTGTCAGGGCTGAAACCATTGATGGAATTGCCATCCACTCTAATATCATTTAACCTGTTCTCGGTATTCAGGATACCGTTTTCAACCGAATAGGCCGATTGGTAAATTTCTTTTGTAAAGCCATTCTGAACCCAGAGTTCCACAAGCAGGTCATCCCATCTTTCAATATGGGTTTCGGTAAGATCTACTGTTGCCGTATAAGTGAAAGGCGTTCGGTCTGCAAGGTTTACAAAGGTTCCGACGGCATCCGGGATCATCTTCATCATTACATGGTCAAAGCTGTTTTCACCATTTGAGCCGGTATTATTATAAGTGGTCTTCTCAACTACGGCAACGTAAAGTCGGCTTCCCGGGAAATTGCTGAAAGGCAGGACTGTGGCATTCACAGTGATGACATGATCATTGAAGGTGTGGGTTGCCACTATATTCATTCTGGCCACCTCGGAACTATCCGGCCCAAATGCATTCTGGACCGCTCCCATGTTAGTATTCACATATTTCCCGTCGCATTCGAGCCAGGGCACCCAGGTTACCCCGTAATAATCCCTTCGTACACCGCCTTCAGCAGTATAATAAGGGTCACCAGCACCAGGCCAGTTCATTTGGTATTTTATAACAGCGATGTTGTCCTCGTGAGAATCGCACCAGGGTACAAAGGAAGTGTTGAAAAAGGCACAGGGGAGACAGGTAGAACTGGTGAATTCTTCAAAAATAGGCCTTCGGGGAACGGAATAACATACCTTGTTGACAGTCTTCGAGAGCGTATCGTTACCGGGATCAGGATCCGGGGCGCCATTTACCGAGTTAAGCCAGACAGTCAGCTTATGCATGCCTATAGGGGCATCCATAAGTTCATCACAGGTGAATTCCGTTGTCCCAAAAGTAGGCACCGATAAGCCGGTAAGGGTTGTTACATGGACATCACCACCATCGAGCCGCCAGTCAATTTCGGCAGTATTTATTGTACCTGAGCCGACGTTTTCCAGTACTCCCCTGACTTCTGCGGGGTTAGAGAAATAAACTGGTGTCTGGTTGATGGATGCCAGCGCCCCGTTCAGGGTAACAGGATTGATAAGTATTACATTGTCAAGGAACCAGTTATCGAGGTTGTACATGTTGCCCGTAAGGAAGAAGCAGAACTGGAACCCGGCAGAACCAACATCGCTGTTATTGATTTCAAGATCCATCTGCGAAGGGCCTAAATCTCCAAATGGTGATATCTGCCAGACTGTATGCCAGGTACCTGAGCTGCCTGATCGTGTGGCTACTCCAAGTTTGGGAGCAGGGTTTGTATACCAGTCGTAGTAATGGGTAAAGGCCAGGTGAACGGACGTCAGACCTGTCAGGTCTATAACAGGCGAGATCAACTGTGTGTCAGTCCCGGTTCCATATGTGAAATTGGCTTCAGGGGCAATACCACCAGCATTATTCGACTGGCTGATTGACCATTGGTCATTCATACCATTGATTGACCAGCCAGCAGGCGGCATCTGGTTGGATGAGAAATCCTGGGAAAGATAGGTTTGGCCGGAAGCCAGAAAACCGGTCAACAATATACAGATCAGGATAAAACTTGTGTATTTCATACAATTAAGTCTTAGGCAGTTCTTGAATAATCAGCTGATAAAGAAACGATAAAAAAATACTCTTAACAAGTGTGCTCAGAAATTGAATGATTGCTATCGATGAAGACAAAAGATAAAAGTAAAAAGACAAAAGATAAAGGTAGAAAGACAAAGGACAAAAGATAAAAGACAAAAGATAAAAGTAACGGGCAAATCCGCCTAAGGCAGAAAGGCAAAAGTCAAATCCCAATGGCAGAGAATTAAGATTGGTGACGAGCTGGGTTTCTGGTGAAGTTCCTTCCGTTTCTGTAATGATTTCCTCCCTCTAAAAAGTCAAAGGTCCTCAAGGGATCGTTCAACAAGTTGAGAACATGTACAGAACTGTTCTCCAGGAATCGTTAAGAGTACAATATGTCGAACAATCTTACTGGCTTGTTGTTAATAGAGTTTGCTCTCTTAAAACCACTCAACCATCTATAGAATAAGCTTGTATGAATATCCACATTGAACAGAATAACCCGGAAAAGAAACCAAAGCAGATTCCATATGAAGAAAATTATACCTTTTTTCATTTTCATGTTATTTATGTACCCGGTATCAAAGCTGATTGCACAGGAAAAGCAGGATAGACCGGAAAAATTCATGCCGACGGAACTGAATATATCCAGTTCTGCAGTTTTTGAACTGATGGGGGTTACTCCATCCCAGATATCAAGATCTTCTGATGTGAAAGATTTTAAGGTAGACTGGTCATTCAAATCCTGGAAGCTTAACCCGAATATTGCCTTGCAGGGCCAGCCGGTCTGGGAACTCTTTTACAGCCGGCGCTCCCTTGAGAAATACAGGCAGGCATCCTGGCTTGGAAGAACGCTCGCTTCAATGGAAGTTTCCGTTGGGACCGTTCAAAACGAAAAAGGTGACCGCAGGATCGGGTTTGGCGGAAAACTCAATTTGTTTAAATCGAATGAGCCGATAAGGAAACAGGGTTTTTTTGATGATATTATCCAGCGATACAGCGATGAACTCAAATCAAACAGTGAACAGCTCAAATCAGTGAAGGCACAAATGGATACCGTCAAGGATATAGCGCTATACAGGACCCTTTCCACGCAATTGATCACACTCGAAAACGGCAGGAACGATATTTTTTCCCAACAGAAGGAGGAAGTGGTGAATCAATCAGCAGCCTTCTCGGAACTTTACTGGAACACCTCCTATGTAGATATTGGAGGAGGAGATGTGTATACTTACCAGACCGACAGCCTGGGTTCCTTAAAAAAACTGAGCCTGAACAGGAATACCGGTTATTCAGGTTGGATCACAGCAGGTATAGGCATCGGGAAAAAATGGCTGATCAGCGGAATGGCAAGGACACTTATCTATGACGAACGCATCAGTTTTACAACCCGTGACACGATCACACAACAAGAGTTTCCGCGGGATACAGTTATTGGAAACAACCTGCTGACTTGTGGTATTAACATTCGCTACGGATCTCCATTTTTCAATGTTTTCCTGGAATTCTTCACCGACCAGAGAAAAACCAAGGATAAACTTACAGTAATTGGTGCAGGGAAGGAAGACGTTGCCAAACTCCCGGCCAACCAGGTAGTCATTAACAAAACGGTTTCATGGAATGTTCAACCTGTTTATTCCATTACCTTGGGAGGAGACTGGAGAATGAACAGGAGTGTCATGCTGAATTTCGGCATGCGTATGGAATTTGATTCCAAATGGAATAAACAGACCTTTACTCCAATTACAACGCTTCTCTGCCTCATGCGCTAGCCCCTGGCGCTCATGGATAATAACCTAGAGCTGATTTCCCGGAAATAGGCAACAAAATCGTTGCATGGTTGAATTGCGAGATCTTACAGTAATATTTTCTTTGTAAGGCTTCCTCACCTCTCTCTTTTATGGATGTACCAATTCCCGGGCATGCTTGTTCAAATGTTGAAGTGGATATGCATACAATCGGGAAGAGCCTGCCGTAAAGCATGGAGGATGAGGAATGTTCTCATGCGCAAGCTACGGCTATTTTACGGAAAGATTGACAGGCGATCTTTTCCTATTATAATATACTTTTATAAAATAATGGTCAGCTTTACCGGGCTATAACCAGACCCAGGCATGAGATGAGGGAAAACGAAGCGCGGTCTAACCCACGAAATTTCCGGCAGTTTATTAACCTTTAAGCCCAGCACATATTCAATCCTACAAATGCTATATTATTACCTGCTTCCGCAAATACAGGACACCTCGAAAAGGAATCAAGCTTAACGGATAAGTTTGAAACCTTTGCGAGGTGCAACCTGGCTGAGAGCGTTCCGGCTTACAAACTCTTGATCAATATCATTCTTTGCCGGATATGAATAGTCAGGTACCTGGCCGGGTTAACGGGATCACCCATTCCATAAAGAATATATTCATTTCCTGAAGTTGATTTGCCAATCTGAACCACGCTGGCACTGTTCGGCAGGCTTACCTGGTTGGAAACAGGTAAGTCAGGTGAAGAAAGAATATAGGTTATCCCGAACTGGCTGGTGCTGTTCGCAAATCCGGCTGCAGCCGTGTTCAAACTGAATACCTGGTCCGGGGAATCTGCCAGTTCCGTCGACTTTACAGGGCATCCACTGCATTTTAGAAAATACATGTATTTCCCTGTAAGCGTGTTCTTAGTTGAATCAAGGGTCAAATTACAGCTATTATATCCCCCGGAAAGTATCCCTTCACTGGCATCTGTAATTGAGAAATCAAAATCGACCTCTGGTCTATAGCTCACTGTAGTACTTTTATGTGTCTTTATGAAATTTACACAATCGGAGATCACACTGCTGGGGGTCAGTGATTGCGCTGTTGCTAACCTGCAGAGCAGGATTAGCGAAAGCAGTATCTTAAATGAGTTGTTCATCTCGCTTTGATAGGTTTTTGAGTATGTATGTTAGAATTCTCCTGTATTGTTTCCTTCATGGGATTCCGGTACCTGGTTGTCAGGGTCAACTGAGATCTGGAATGTGTATTCTTCATTCGGATCAGGAGTGGCACCACCTATTCTTTTCAGGAAGCACTTATTGGGGAAATTCGGAAACGTGTAGATTGTTACTATTGGTCGTATAAATGCAAATGCTTCAGGTGTGCCCGGGACAATACTGGTAGTCGTTTGGGTACGACCCAATGCGTCAGATGTAATTCTTGTCTGAAGCGTTCCGGCGGGAGGGAAATTAGTTCCACTGACGTTTGTAGTATTCACCAGGGTAAAGGAAGATGTTGATATGGTCTTCTTAGATAGCAGTATTTTAAAACCTTTTGAAGAGATAACTGTATCAGCGTTTTGAACACCAAAACTAAGGTCCGGGAGTTTAAATGTAGCTTGTTTGGCACTACCTAAACCAGGAATTGAGATGTCTTCTGTATTGTTTTGATTCATAAAAGAAATGAATGCACTTGATATCTCCATGAATTTATTCTGACCAGCATCGATCTGTATCAATCCGCCCGTGATTGGGGTAAACTTTACAAACTGCGCAGGAGGGCCCAGTGGAACAAGGTCAGGCAATGCCAAAAGTGAGATCTTCTTGAATGCAATGGACGAAGCCGGGATTCCAAATTTATCAGCGCCATAAAAGGCAAATGAGCTCCCATCGTATAATCCTGCAAGAGGGTTTCCACTATTCGATCCGCCGGCAGTCACGATAGAATTAAAACTGGGAATTGACTGGTTTACAGCCATAAGCATATCGAAAATAGTATTGAATCCCTGATTTACATATACATCGTCTGTCTCTCCCTCTCGAATTGCCCGGATCTGAAATTGCACGCTGCTGGCAGTCCTAGTTGTGAAATTGATATTCCCGGTAGTCATGCAGACGTTGCCAATGGGCATGCCATATGAAACACCGCTGGAATTCTTGCCAAGATCCGAGAACTGCATGTTCTGAAGATTGGTACCCGTTAATGTTACCGTGTAGGTTGAGCCCCTTGACAAAAGCATTGTCTTGCCATCCGGGCTCAGGGCGGGTATAGGCGAAATTGTGGCGTTCAACAATGAGCCAACATCCACTGATTTACAGTAAAGTTTACTGGGTCCATTGATTCCATGCTTAATAAGAATGGTAAATGTAGTCCGGTTACCGGCAGGGATATCAGTGGAAAGCAACTTGATCAGGATCTTACCGGATTGGGTAAGTACCCTTGAGGATGGAATGGGGGTATCAGAATTTGAAGATGTTACCCCGATAAGGTGAACTTCAGGCAGGACGTCAAAATAATCTCCTTCTGCATAAACTACATTCCCGATACCATTAGCCAATGGTAACCTGTAGGCATCTGTAGGCACTATCAGCATAAAGGGCGAACCTTGAACACTACCTCCATGAATCTGCACCGTGGAGAGGGCATCCTGGCTAAAAACAGCTGTGCCACCCGATACATTATAGATATTAATATTCCCGGTACTGCTATTATAAGTGGTATTGCTTCCTCCAACAGCTCCTGCCCTTACAACAGGAGAGTCAGCAATTGCCTGGCTAAAACTGCAGGCCAGGAATAATGCAACTAACAAAATGTTAAGAACATTCATGAAACGCTCTAAGTACAATTTTCTCATCTTTTTAATATTTAGGTTAACTATTAAGGTTGAATTACTTTACAATAATTGTGTTGAGGAAGCCGGGAGAAATAAACAGGAAGATATCCCTGTTTGCAAGGAAAAGAGAGTTTGAAACTAGAGTAAAGGTCAAGTTAGCTGTGCTTTAATCCTCTTATTATTAGATCTTTAAATTTCTTATATTTATTTAGTCTAATTTTTAATTACTTTTTAACAACCTGATCTGAATAATGTTCATCAATAATTCTATATGATTAAAAATCAATTGGATTGAGTCTTTTCATTACCCGCCTCATGGCATCATGATGCTTTGGCATAGGAGCTGAGGTATGAACCGGGATAGGTGAACATCCTCAAAATCCTTAATAAAGGCAGCCAATTTGCTTATTACTTGATATGATCAGGATTCCTGGATTTAGGATACAAAGTACATCGCCAAGGACTAAGCGCAAATGAGAGATAATTACGCTGCTTGAGGAGGAAGAGAAAACAGTTCCTGAATAATCTTCCGATTAAGAAAGGATAAAAAAAATACTTTTTACAAGTGGAAAAGTCAAAATGCACCAGGCGAAAGGCTTTGGCTCAGAAGTCTTAAATGAATCATCTTTGAGTCAGCTCTGAAAAGTGATCTTTTGCCACCAAGACACGAAGCCTCTAAGTTTCACCAAGATCAAATTACAGATTGTCAATACTTTGTGCAACTTGGTGCTTTAGTGCCTTTGTGGCAATTTTGCTGTTTTTGACTTTTCGAAGAGGCTTCAAATTTTTAAATTCGTTTGTTTCCGCCAATTGGCGGATTCGGAGTTCTCTTCCTGGAATAAAGGCTTAGCGCTTAGGGCATAGCGCAATGGTCCTGGCGCAGGAGAGCACAGGAAAAAAAGCTATTCTTTGTGCCCACTTTGTGTCTTCGTGACTTAGTGGCATAAGATATTCGCCACAAAGACAATAAGGAACAAAGCTTCACAAAGGTTTTTTCAGAAGTTATTAAAATGAAAATGGCACTACATCAAACTTCTAACTTCTTAATTCATTTGTTTACGCCAATTGGCGGATTCTGAGTTCAATTCATTACTGATGCGCATGGGGCAGATTGGAAAGCCCCATTAACCTGAAATCAAGACAACACAGAACGCCAGGCACATAGCGCTATGCGCACAGCTCTTTGCAGTGGTCCCTATATTCTGATTTCTCAGCCTATTCAAATGGGAGTATGATTGGAGAATCATAGCAGCCGAATTCGCATCATTTATAGTTCGATTTTTTGAATATGTTAATGATTTAACTTATATCCTAAAATAAATATCAGATTGGCATTAATAGGTCGTACCTTGTCAGTCCGCCCCGGAAACTCAATTCCGGTTTTTACGATATTCCGTTTTTTACAACATCGTTCATTATCAATCATTCACATTTTAAGGATATGAGGAGAATAATATGAAATCAAAATTATGTTTTTACTTATTTTTTGCAGGAAGCCTTATCCCATGTTTCCTATCTGGTCAATTTATTCAACAAGGAGCAAAGCTTGTAGGAACAGGTGGTGATGCAAATGCATTCCAGGGAACTTCAGTGGCTATTTCTTCTGATGGGAATAATGCGGTTTGGGGGGGTATTTATGACAATTCTCAACAAGGTGCAATATGGGTTTTTACCCGCAATGCAGATACCTGGTCGCAGCAAGGTCAAAAACTTGTTGGAACAGGCGGAGCCGGCGATTTTGTATACCAGGGCTATTCAGTAGCCATTTCAGCTGATGGAAATACAATAATCGAAGGTGGCTGGAGAGACAATACTGATACGGGGGCCGTTTGGATATTTGCCCGGAATGCAGGTGTATGGTCTCAACAGGGATCAAAACTCGTTGGCTCCGGTGCAATAGGAGGACAAATCCTTCTGGGTACTTCTGTCGCTATATCCTCTGATGGCAATACTGCCCTGGTAGGCGGTTCGGGCGATAATGGCAAAGGAGCAGTATGGGTATTTACCCGTAGTGAAGGGATATGGACACAGCATGGTGAGAAACTTGTTGGTACCGGTGGCATCGGTCAAACCAACCAGGGAACGACAGTAGCTATTTCCGGCGATGGAAATACATTCGTCACAGGAGGTCCGGTGGATAATGGTTACCTGGGTGCAGTCTGGGTCTTTACCAGGAACGGTAATGACTGGGTACAGCAGGGTGAAAAACTGGTTGGTAACGAAAGTATTGATGCCTCTATGCAGGGCTCATCGGTTGCTATTTCTTCTGATGGAAATACTATTCTCGCCGGAGGCCCCGGTGACTTCCTGAACGAAGGCGCTATCTGGGTATTCGTGCGGAATAGTGGTGTATGGTCACAACAGGGGCCGAAGCTGTACGCAGAAGGCTCTACCTCGCCAATAATAGTTGGTAAGTCAGTGGCAATTTCAGGTGATGGTAACACAGCCATGGTATCCAGCCCTGGAGCAGACGGATCCGTAGGAAAAGTCTGGGTTTTCACACGATCTGCAGGAGTGTGGACAAAACAAAGCACAGCATTACTCGGAACTGGTACAGTAGGCGCAGCAAGGCAGGGATGGTCAGTCGCCCTTTCTTCAGAAGGAACATTAATAGAAAGTGGTCCTTATGACAATGCTGGTGCTGGTGCTATTTGGTTTTTTCATGACCCGACACTCGGGATGCCCGGGAATTCCGATAAGGCATCTAATTTCTCATTAGAGCAAAATTATCCCAACCCATTCAGCGAGAACACCCTTGTTAAATTTCAAATTTCTATTCAGTCTGAAACAAGAGTTAATGTTTATGATATGACGGGCAGAGTTGTTTCAACCCTTATAAATGAAAGGCTGAATCCGGGAAAATATGAATTGAATTTTGACGGGAGCACTCTTTCCGGGGGAACTTATTTCTATAGCCTTGAAACAGGAAAAAGTAAAGAAACAAGGAAGATGATTATTTTGAAATAGATATATAAACGCAAAAATTACAAGCTATGATTAAGAGAGACAGAATTCAGGTTTACGCAATACTTTTAATGGGAGTTTTTATAACACTTACAGTTAGTTGTAAGAAATCTAATGACAGCAATCCTTCAAACGCGATTGTAGATAATGACGGCAATGTTTATCATTCAGTTACCTTAGGAACTCAGGTATGGATGCTTGAAAACCTTAAAACAACTACCTATCTAAATGGTGACTCTATACCAAATGTCAAAGGAAATGTACAATGGTTCTCACTCACATCCGGTGCGCAATGCTGCTACCAAAATGATACAGCAAATGCATCAAAGTATGGAAGACTGTACAATTTTTATGCTGTAACCGATAGTCGTAAAATAGCCCCCAAAGGCTGGCATGTTGCCACTGATGCAGAGTGGACGACACTAAAAAACTATCTGTCAGCCAACCTTGGGACATCAGGATCGTTTGCCAAAGCAATTGCCGCAACAACCGATTGGGCTTCCTCAACTATTGTATTATCGATTGGCAACGATTTATCTAGAAATAATTCTTCCGGTTTTACAGCAGTTCCGGGTGGCTTCCGTTGGGACTATGGCGCATTTGGCAATCTCGGTAGCATCACATATTGGTGGACTGGCACTGAAAGCGGTTCAACCAGCGCTTATTTCCGATTGCTCTATTCCGACAGTGTTGATGAGCACAAAGCAAGCGATTTGAAGGGACTAGGGCTTTCTGTTCGTTGTGTCAAGGATTGAAGTGCTTAGCGCAGAGTGCATAGGGCGTAGCGTAGAGATTGCTATTAATCAAACTTCTGAATTCTTAATTCGTTTGTTTCCGCCAGTCGGCGGATTCTGAGTTCTCTTCATGGAATAATGGCTTAGCGCGAAGGGCATAGTGCGAAGCGATTTACAAGAAGTACTTTGCATTGAGTCCTGGATAAACTTCTGAATTCTTAATTCGTTTGTTTCCGCCAGTCGTCGGATTCTGAGTTCAATTCCTCGAATAAAGGCATAGCGCTTAGTGCATAGTGCATAGGGCCTGGCGTGGGAGAGCACAGGAAAAAAAGCTATTCTTAGTGCCCACTTTATGTCTTCGTGCATTCGTGGATTAAATATTTGCCACAAAGGCACCAAGGCACGAAGGTTCACGAAGGATTTGCCTGAAAATACTAAAAGGGAAAGGGAGTTGAAGACTAATAAACCATCAGCTTCCTGAACAGAATCTGTCCATCAACATTCATCTTCACTATATAAACTCCTGGGGTCCAGGTATTTACATTTATACGGTAATGATTCCCATTCTCCATAAGGGAAAAATGCATCTCTTTCCCGGCAGAATTGTAAACCTCGATACCTGTTTTGATCAAAGGAAAGCTTGATTCGATGGTAGCTTCTCCCCTGGCGGGAACGGGGTAGATTCGGATATTCGCTGCAGTGAGTTCCTGGTAGCCAGTATTATCAAGCACAGTGACCATATGGCTTATCGTATCCCAACTCTGATTTGCATTCCGAACATATAAATTCACATTGTACATCCCGGCTGAACTGTATACATGAACCGGATTTTGCATGCTGCTGCTCCACCCATCACCGAAATTCCATTTCCAGCCGGCAGCCCCTGAACTTTGGTCATTAAAGGTTATCTCCAATGCATTGGCTGAAACTGAAAAGGCTGCTGTGGGCTTGTTTATTTGCCAGAAGAAATGGGTGCTTTTCTGAACTATAGTATCCCAATATTCATTACCCCCAGTTCCATTATCCCACATCCCGTTGGAGGTTCCATAAAACTCATGTCCCTGCCCCTCTACGAAATAGGTATCCTTTGCAGGGATGCCAATAGTGGCAAGGCGAATACTTATTGAGTGGCTGCCAAAGACATCGGCAAGGCTGGCATACCCGAATGGCGGCCCGGAATTGAAAGGCACGGTCGCATCAGCTGTACCGTGAACCAGGAATATAGGCGTTGAATTATTCGTCCCGATCTTAAGCGTGTCATCCACTCCTCCCCATAGGCCCAAAACTCCATCCGGTGTCCCGCTGAAACCCAGGTTGGCCCCTATGTCGGGATTGCCGAGTGAGGGGCCAGTATAATTCTGGAAGAAGGCAGTATAGTTAACCGGCCCAACATAGACAGGCAGTTCAGTAGCATCCAGGTAAACGGAATTAATCGCAATAAACGAGCCTGCACTGCTGCCTGCGAGGTAAACCTTTGCCGGATCTATCCCGTACTGTGCAGCATTGGCCCTGAGAAACCTTACTGCAGTGCGCCCATCCTGTATCCCCCTATAGGCAGCCCGGTCATAATGAAGATCCGGGTTGTCCAATACTTCAAGCCCCTGCCGGTAATCAATGGTAGCGGTAACATAGCCTTTGCGCGCAAATGTGTCACAGAAAGCAACCATATCATCTACGTTCCTGTTGCCCGTTATGAAGCCTCCGGGATGGGCGAATATGATGGCAGGACGATTTGTGAAAGTATCATTCTGCGGGCGATAGAGATCAAGCACAAGGTTCTGGACTGTCGTTGCTGACTCATTAATATATGGAGAGTTCAGAAAAGGCGCTGTACCGTAAATGATCCCGGCTGTCTTGACTGATCCAGGAAATAGGGTTTGTACATAGCGGAAATCCTGTGCCTTGCAAGTAAGAGCAAACAGAAAGAAGGGGAATATTATGGCGTAAAGGGTATTTTTCATGTGTCGGATATAGGTATTATTACAAAGATATGAAAATAGGGGGGACTTTACATTAGGGCGGGAATGTGGTCGCAGCAGAGGCCATTAATTCTCCATACCTCTTTGCCTGATGCGCTGTTAGCAGCTTCAATCCAGTCTATTTGAACAATTTCATGACAATGCACGCCTTACCCTCTAGCTCCGGGTCCCATTATCCTTCTTTCTCCGATCATCAATAAATATTACCTTTATGATTACAAATAAGATCTATCAAGGAGTAAATAATTATGGATGATATCATTGACTTCGAATTGAACGGAAAGAATGTCAGCATTCCGCGTAGTAATGAACAGACGCTTCTATGGGCTTTGCGTAATCATTTTGGCCTGACAGGCACCAAATACGGTTGCGGAATGGGCTACTGCGGTGCCTGTACTGTGTTGCTGAATGATGAGACTGTCCGCACCTGCATGATTTCGATGGAAGATGTGGCAGGTAAAAGGGTAGTAACAATCGAAGGAATTGCTTCAGGCGAAACAATTCACCCTGTTCAACAGGCTTTCGTGGATCATGATGCGATGCAATGTGGCTATTGCACCCCGGGGATGATTATGAATGCTGTTGGATTCCTTCATAAACACCCTCATCCTACCCATGAAGAAATTATTAGCGGGATGGATGATAATTACTGCCGTTGCGGGGCACATCCCAGGATAGTAGCAGCTGTTGAAGAGGCAGCCGGAACCATGAGAAACGAAAAGGGTAAAGACATTAAATAAGCAGGAAATCCATGAACAGTGATGATATTCTTCAAGAAAGCCTCAGTCGCGAAAAACGAAGCGGTAAAATGCAGCGCAGGGATTTTGTAAAACTAACGGGGGCCGGTCTTGGCGGGCTATATATATACCTCCTGATGGGATCTTCCTGCAAGAGGTTAAGCGGGGAAAATAAAAGGAGGGAATTGCCTTCAGATTACAATGCATTCATGCAGATCGCTGAGGATGGGACAGTAACCTGCCTTACCGGTAAAATAGAGATGGGACAGGGAATTATCACTTCCCTGGCGCAAATGATGGCTGATCAACTGGGTGTTGCATTTGAGAAAGTAAAAATGGTGATGGGTGATACTGACCTTTCACCTTATGATGAAGGAACCTGGGGATCCCTTTCCACCCGTGAATTCGGGCCTTCCATGCTTAAAGCGGCAGATGAGGCCAGGGCTGCACTGTTTGCCCTCGCAGCTGAAAAACTGAAAACCTCCGCTCAGAACCTTACTGTCAACGATGGTGTTATTATTCGGAAAGACAGGCCTGATACCAGCGTCAGTTACGGAGAACTCGTTAAGGGTAAACGGATAGAGAAGTACATCGATCCGAAAACCATTTTATCAAAACCCGGGGAACACACCTATATGGGCAAAGCCTTCAAACGGGCTGATGCCTTTGAAAAAGTTACCGGCAAAGCCCTGTATGCCGGAGATTATCGTAAACCGGGCATGATGTATGCCGCTATCCTCCGTCCATCATCGCATGCAGCCACTCTTACCAATGCTGATACATCGGCAGCCAAAAAAGTAGAAGGGGTAATTGTCATTGAAGATCCATCTATCACTGCCATATTGCATCCCGACCCGGAAACAGCGGCTTCTGCACTGAAGCTTGTTAAGGCAAGCTATTCTTTCAATGAAAAAAAGGTCGATGATCTAAGCATTTTCGACTACCTGCTGAAAGCCAAATCAGGACGAAATGTGCTGGAAGAAGAAGGGAACCCGGAAACAGCTGTTAAGGATGCAAATGATGTTGTTGACAGCACTTTTTACAACAGTTATGTTGCTCATTCTCCAATGGAAACCCATTCGGCCCTGGCCTGGATGGAAGGGGAAAAACTGACTGCCGTGGTTTCAACCCAATCTCCTTTTGGGGTCCAGGAGAGGATTAGCCGGGAGTTGAAGTTGCCCCTGGAAAAAGTGAGGGTGATAACACCTTTCCTTGGTGGCGGATTCGGGGGAAAAGCCCCGGCGAACCAGGCCATTGAAGCTGCCCGGCTGGCGATACTTTCCGGGAAGCCGGTTATGGTCCACTGGAGCAGGGAGGAAGAGTTCTTTTATGATACTTTCAGGCCGGCAGCCGTTGTCAGGATCATTTCAAGCCTGGATGAAGGCCAGAAACTCCGGTCATGGGACTACAAGGTATATTTCGCCGGGTCAAGGGGAACAGAGAGGGTTTATGATATACCGAATTTTCGCACAACAGAATTCAGTTCAGACGAGGTACATCCCTTTGCAACCGGGGCTTGGAGAGCTCCAGGAAATAACACGAACACTTTTGCCAGGGAGTCGCAGGTGGATATCCTGGCATCCAGAACCGGAACAGATCCCCTTCATTTCCGGCTGAATAACCTTAAGGATGAACGGATGATTGCTGTTTTGAAAGCTGTCGCAGACATCTTCGGTTATACACCTTCAAAAACACCTTCAGGTCGGGGATTTGGAATTGCATGTGGTTTTGATGCAGGCAGTTACGTAGCTCATATGGCTGAAGTCAAAGTGAATAAGCAAAGTGGAGAAGTAAAAGTTGTAAGAGTTGCCTGTGCACAGGAAATGGGATTTTGCGTAAACCCTTTAGGCGCTACGCTGCAGATGGAAGGCTGCATCATGATGGGGATGGGTTATGCCCTCTCAGAAGAAATCCTTTTCAAAGGCGGAGTTGTGAACACTACCAATTACAGCAACTATAAACTTCCCTTGTTTTCAGATATGCCTGAAATCCGAACGAAGATCCTTGACAATAATGGTCCGATGCAGGGAGGAGGTGAACCCGCCATCATTTGCATGGGTGCAGTTATTGCCAATGCCATCTTTGATGCTACGGGAGCCCGGCTTTATCATCTGCCCATGACTCCTGCCAGGGTGCTGGAGGCATTATCAAAGGTCTCTGTCACTAACTAAAACAAACGCTTCCGGTTCCTGCTGTATACTTCCCTGCCTAAGCTCAGTTAAAAGAATCCAAACATGGCGCTTAATGCCGGAAAAACTTGCCGGAATCATCTGAACACAGATTTGATGAGGGGAATATGACATTCATTGCGGAGCAGGCTGAAAAAAACATCACCATGGAATAAGCAGGAAAACGACCTCTGCTATTTGCTCTCCCCTTTGCCCTTTGCACTTTGCCCTTTGCTCTTTGCTTTTTGCCCTTTGCACTTAGCCCTATGCGCCCTGCACTACGCCCTCTCCTCCAGGAATGATCCATTTTATATCCCCGGAGAAAGCTTAACTTTGTACAACCTCATTCATCTTATCCTGTTATTATGAATCCCGGACCTTCCTGCCTGACATTCATGCTGATTACACTTACCACTTTCCTGGCACCTTCAGCCTTTGCCCAGAGGAACTTCCACCCCGGCTATCTTATCAGCCATTCCGGTGACACTATACGAGGAAATATCAAATACAAGAATCCGGCATATAATCCGGAATATATCCTGTTCAGGGCCTCCGATACTTCTGATATCCGGAAAATAAATCCAGCTGACATCTCCGGGTTTGGAATTGGCAATCAGCTTTACGTTAGTGCCAATGTTGAAAGAACTTACACCTCTACTTACCAGCTATATTATTCGGATTATTCACCGGCCCCTGAAACCAGGAAAGAGACCGTATTTCTGAAAACTCTCGTGGATGGAGCTAAAAGCCTTTATGTTCTGCAAACTTCAATAGGTGTACTTAACTTTTATATTAGGCAGGACAATGTTTTCACCTTCCTGGTTTATAAAAAATACCTGGCCGAAAGCGGGTTACAATCGATCCCCGCTGAAAACAGGAAATTTGAGGCTCAACTTTCTGAATACCTGAATAATGATCCGGGGATACAGCAGGAAATGCAGTCACTTTCCTATTCAATTGGCAGCCTCGAAAATCTCTTCCGCATTTACTACCAGGACAAGGAAAGCGAACTCAGGTTCCAGAACCAAAACAAAAAAACATGGTTCAAATATGGATTGATGGCCGGGATTTCATCTACCACGCTCGATTTCAAAAAAAATAGTTCAAACGCTGGTTTTGCTTATAATGACCTGGTTAACAGTAATTATTCCATATCCTCTGATTTCACCGGGGGCGTTTTCTTTAATTTGCTTTTGCCGGGTAAACTCAACCATCTTTCCATCTGCAACGAATTGCTATATTCAGGTTACGAGATCAGAGGAAGTTACATATCCGGTCAGAACAATAAAGATACAACCTTAACAAAACTGGCTTTTAGTTACCTTAAAATCAACAACCTGCTTCGCTACAGCATCCCTATGGATTTCCTGCAGTTTTACTGCAACCTGGGCGTATCCAATGGGTTAGGATTTAACAGGAAGAACTCAAAAGTCTATCGGATGACCACAGGAGATATCAATTCTACGAAGGCTCTGGAGAATTTACGAAACTGGGAACTGGGTGGAATTGCCGGACTGGGTGTGCAGATCAGGAAGTTATCGTTCGAAGCACGGTATGAATATGCCAACGGGATGTCAGGAGTGTCTGAATTACGGTCCGACACCAGGGGGTTCAGGTTCATGCTGGGGTATACATTTTAGGAATTCTCCTTATCAAAGCGAAGGTATGGCGCGAAGGGCGTGGCGCGGAGAGCCTGGGGTATGAGGTGAAAGATAAATCCGTCAGCTGACCGATAAGATAAAAGTAAAAAGACAAAAGATAAAAGTAAAAAGACAAAAGATAAAAGTAAAAAGACAAAAGTAAAAAAGTAAAAAGATAAAAGGCAAATCCATCTTGTGCATACAAGACAAATCAGCATCCGCGGGATCTGCTGAGTATATTACAATCGCCTGGTCTAGTACTTTACCCCATCCACTAAACCTTATGAGCTATGCCCTTAGCGCTAAGCGCCACGCTCAGTTAGTCACGCGTCTCCGGACGCGTGACAACGCTCAGTTAACTTTCCTCCCTAAAAAACAGCTGGTAGAAGTGCATTCCGCTTTCCGGATCGAAACCTTTCACAATATTCTGCTTGTCTCCATGAATATAGATATGGAAATTCTTATCCAACTTGATGATGCTTTTAAATACCCGGGATTGCTTCTTGAGGGCTGCTTCTGAAATTGAGAATTTATCCGTGATCTGGATATCTTTATCCTGCTCAAATTCCGATTTATACGACTTGAAACTACCAATCATCCCCGGGTCCGACAGAACCTCATTCGCAAAATCATCCATGTCGAATTCCTCGCTCTCTTTGAAAAACTTCACCGATTTGTTAAGCATTTCCACCTGGTCAGCCTTTGAAACCTCGAACTCCTCAGGCATCCTGTTAACCACAAAGCTCTTGCAAAGATTAAGGACGTTTTTGGTTTGATAATACTCATCATTCCTGGGTTGCAGGTGAAGGAACTGGTCCACCCAATACTGTGCATCCGTCGACCTGTTGACAGAATCAACAATGGAAACGAGATAGCCTTTCTCCGCTTCGCTGTTAAAAATGAGGCAGCCCTTATCCAGCTTATTGATGTTGAATCCCAGCTCACTTTCAATCGTGAATCCGGTGGTAACAGGAAGCACCCTGAGGAAGGTATCCTTTGTTTCTGTCTTAAAGAGGCCCACAGCATCAACGGTTTCATTCCCGACGGGGCAATCCTGGAAATAAACCACGAACAACTCCCCTACTTTTATTTTAGGATGGTTTGATTGCTCATATAAGTGCTTAGACAGGTTAACGGACTGATCAAACAAGGTATCAGGGTCTTCAAATATTTGTGAAACGTAGGAAAAGACTTCGTTCAGCTTCAGATCTGAGTCGTGATATAGATTGTAATATTCATCAAACCTGAAGGAGGAAAAGAACCAGGTCAGCAGGCTGTTGCGAGTGTTCGCGTCAAGATTCAGTGTTGATTTAGAGAAAATGATCCCTTCATCGGTTGGCTTATTGCCAATGTGGTGGACAACTGCTGCATCTATTATGCATCTTTCAACCAGCGTATTGCTCTCAATCATTTGAATAGATGTTATTTACTTATTTACCTGGAATTAATAAAAATGAAATGCCCGGGATCATCCGGACATTTACCTTCCTTTCCGCAATATTAAGAGAATAGAATGAGAAAAAAGGCAGGAACAGCACTTTTAACGTTAATAACACTAAACCAAACCGGAAGTGCTTGCAATCCTGATAGCCTGGGCCTTGGAACTCACATGCAGCTTGGAATAAATATTTGCAATATGCTTCCGGACAGTATGTGTACTAAGAAATAGCTTTTCGGCAGTGCTCCTGTAATCACAGCCTTCAACCAACAGTTTGAGCACTTCCATTTCCCTGTCAGATAATTCATATAACGAACTGTTTACATCAGCCTCCTGCATAACGCCTGGCAATGAAGCTTTCATCAGCATATCCATAGCTTTGCGGGCAATATGCGGACTCATTGGAGCACCACCTATTTCTACCAATTGTTTGATAAAATCAATGATCACTGAAATTTTTTCATCTTTCAGTAAATACCCGTTTGCACCAGCCTTTATAGCTTCAAATATCTTATCATCATCGTCAAAAACGGTAAGCATTAAAAATTTCACTTCCGGGTAAAGGGCATGGGCGTGTTGCACGGCTTTTATTCCATCCATCAGGGGCATTTCAATATCCATCAGTACCACTTCGGGGAGTTTATTACGTGGTAAAGCTTTCATTTGCTCAAGGAAATCCCGCCCGTTCTGGGCCGTAAAAATCACCTCCAGCTCACTGAAATAATCTAGCTGCTCGCATAGCGAGATCCGGTTCTGGGATTTATCATCGACGATGGCTAAAGAGGTCTTCATAAGGGGCGGAAAACTAATAGATCATTCCAGGGTTTGCAATAACGCATTTGTATTATTTCAGTTTTGAAAGGGTCACAGTGGTGCCTTTATTAATTTGGCTGTTAATATCCAGGATGGCAGAAATTTGACTTGCCCTTTCCCGCATATTATCAATCCCGTAATGACCTGGAAAGGTCTCACTTACATCAAATCCTTTTCCCTCATCAGCCAGTGTAATGTTGTATTGAAACTTGCTGTTTGTATCGATTGAGAGAATGATCTTACCTGTATCCGAATATTTCAGTGCATTGTTGATGGCTTCCTGGAAAATGCGGTAAATATTGAGCGCCTCAATAGATGACAGCACCGGCTTATCAGTGATCTGATCCCTGATTTCCATTTTCAAATTTGTACTGTGAGCCAACTGATGTTGAGCATACAATTTCAACTTATCTGCCAGTTCATCAAAATGAATAATCTCCTTTCTTGAAGCCCAAATGGTCTCCCTGAGATCGGCAATTGTACTTTTGGCGGTTTCATTTATTTTGTGCAAACGGTTTAATTTGTCATTCTCCGTCAATTTAACCGGTGCATTCAGGATAAAATCCATGTTGCTTCTTATATAACTCAGTTGTCCGCCCAGGTTATCATGCAATTCAGCAGCTATACGTTTTCTTTCACCTTCTTTTGCCGTTGTTACAGCTATATCGCTGGTACGCTTATTCTCTTCGTGAATCAATCGCAATTGGAGTTGTTGCTTTTTCCTGTTTTGACGAAAAAGAATGAATGAGAAAATACTCACGACAAACAAAAGAATAACTGATCCATAAAAAAAGTAGCTTTCACGGGAGAGTTCATAATTCTGCTGGATGATCTTATTCTTTTGCTTTTGAAAATCGTATTTTGCCTGCAATTCTGCCAGTTCTTCAGCCGAATTTTTCTTGTACAATGAATCCTTTAATGAAATAATCTTTAATAAAGTTTCCTCGTACATCATACTATTCCCGGCAACCTTATAATTATCCGCCAAAGCCATATTGAGTAAAATCAATTTTGAATCCAGCCTATTTTTTTCAGCTATAGCAATACCTTCCCTGCAGACTTTAATTCCCTTCTCGGACTGTTTGTTTTGAGCATAATAATTCCCAAGTTCCATCATATCGGATACTATATAAAACGGGTCGCCGATCAGTTTCCGGATATTCACAGCTTCTGCCAGCGGAGCTTCAGCTTTGTCAACTCTTTTCTTATCAATAAAAATACTTGCCTCTACAGCCAGGGCATTAGCCAGTGTTTGAAGGTCCTGATTTCCCCGGCTTAGAGTGATGGCTTTTTTAATATAAAATTCTGCTGAATCCCTTTTATCCAGGTTATTATATATAGCGGCCATATTGATATACGTTATACTCTCCGTGTATGGCGAGTTGTCGGCTCCTTTCTTTAATGCATCGTAAAAACATCTTAATGCTTCCGAATTTTGCCCCATCTCCATCTTTACCCAGCCAATATTCGTCAATGCCGATTGCTCTGTTAGTATATCACCAATTGCTTCAGCCCGGGTAAGCAAGGAAAAAAACGGAGCCAGTGCCTCTTTGTATTTACTCTTCTTGATTAATACCTGTCCTTTTAGCAAAGAGAACCGGATATATGGCTTACTGTTTTTATCATTATAGTGCAGCTTCTCCAAAAAATTATTGCATACCAGAAGCGCAGAGTCATTCAAACCTTTTTTAATCAGATAATTAGTTAAGTATGATTCTGCCAAAGCCTCTGAATTAAAATCTTTTTTCTGCTTTGCAAGCTGCTTCGCAGAAGAGGCATATTGCAGCAAATTCTCCATATTCATCGATTGCCTTTGATCACAGAGGGCGAATGCGATTTTCAATCTTTTATCCGAATCGGTTGTAAGGGCATAAGCATGCTTCAGGCTGTCAACTCTTGCTGTTTGGGCAATGCCCAGCATAGGTAAGACAAACAAAAGAATCATCAACCGATGCATGTTTCAGGGTTTGATATTGTGGATACGTAGTATAAAAATACTACAAATGAGTTATTGCCCTGTTGACCAGGTACCGGTAATTTTATTCTGTTAGCAAAGAGCGATAACTATCTGTGGATAAAAGGAATAGATCCAGGCTTGTTAAATATGTATTCTTTAGCTTGCTAATAGCGGGTCTCAGAAAGAAATTCTATTCAAAAAGCAAATCAAACGTTATTAATCAGTACTGATAAAAAATTGCACATTAATTAATTCTAATACAAGTTATCATGAAAAAAATATACTGCTTCGAGCTGACTATTAATTACATGGCTCGCGCTATTATTATACTTTTCTTCCTCCCTGTTTTTCCGCTTACAGTTGATTGCCAGACGGCCGGAGCGATCGACAACACTTTTGGCACCAATGGTTTTGCCAACAGCGGCCAAGCTGTTTATATCAGCCAGTTTGGCGGAGTATTGGTTCAAACTGATCACAAAATAATCTGTGTACAGAGGGTCGGATCCAACTCTGTGTATGATATAGCATTAGTGAGATTCCATCCTGATGGCAGCCTTGATAATTCCTTTGGTAATGGTGGTGTTGCTTTAACAGTAACGGCATTTAATGAAACACCAACATGGGCAGTCCTTGCAAATGACGGAAGAATCCTTGTCGGGAGCAGTGCCTTTGACGGCAGTAGCAACTTTGGGGTTGTTTCGTGTTATACTGCCAATGGTTCACCGGATGACTCTTTTGGAACAAACGGGTATTTCATATCAAAATTCCCTGGATCCACTTCCGACGGCCTTGGCCCTGTCTGTGTACTGCCGGATGGAAAAATAATTGCTGCCGGAATGACTCATACTACTACTGGTTCTTCAAACACCCTTATCAAACTTCTTCCAAACGGTACCCTTGACCTAACCTTCGGATTAAACGGGCGGGCTGAAGGGAATAACGTATATGTCTTCTCTATGGCTCTCCAAAAGGATGGGAAAATATTACTGGGAGGCCGGACAACAAAAAAAATGGCCCTTACCCGGTTTACATCCGAAGGTGATATAGATGCTACTTTTGGCCTAAACGGGTTGGTTGAAATTAACTATAACCCAACTAAT
Organism: Bacteroidota bacterium; assembly: GCA_013376995.1. Taxonomy (GTDB): domain Bacteria; phylum Bacteroidota; class Bacteroidia; order Bacteroidales; family UBA4417; genus UBA4417. The sequence goes on from JACAAZ010000008.1 coordinate 117,944, forward strand.
ATGTCATGGGCTGAAAACCTGTTTGTTTTACCTAATGGCAATATTATAGGAGCCGGTGCAAGCACTACTTCAAATCTCCTTTTACATGATTTTATGGCTGCGGAAGTCGACAGCAATGGAGCGATCATCAATAACTACGGGACAAATGGAGTTGCAACATTTTCCCTGCCGGGTGCATATATCGTAACCCCCGCAGCGGCAGCTTTGCAAGCTGATAACAAAGTGATCATTGCGGGTGAAGTAGCATCAGATACTGTTACATCAAAAGGTTATCATTTTGCCATGGTGCGCTTTAACAGCAATGGCACTGTTGATAATAGTTTTGGGAATAACGGCGTGGTTGATTATACAGAGGTTAACCGTGCAAATTGTGATGCCATTGCTATACAACAGGACAACAAAATTCTGCTTGGAGGCACTATGAATTTTGGCTCAGGAAGCTATACCATTGCTGTGGCGCGCTTTGAAGCCGGGGCTATGGCAAATGGAATTATAGAACCAAAACAGAAAGCTGAATCCTTAGCCATTTATCCCAATCCTGCGGATGATGAAATCACATTAAATTTAGAAAAACCGAGTAATTGCGAATTGCAGATAGTTGATATGCATGGTGAGTTAGTCAAAACACTAAGCATTACTGTCGAAAAGCAGCAATCATTAAAAGTTGACCTACGCAGTTTAATACCCGGTATCTATCAACTCATACTCATTAACAAATCCGGGAATTTGTATGGACGATTTGTGAAGAACTGATTTAATATCCTTGTCCCATTTCCTGATTTTATTTGTATCAACTTCAATGTGACCGCTTACTCTCTTTTCATCCTCAATAATATCAAGGCACTTTAAAATCCGTCGCATTTCATTAAACCTCAATTCCAGGAATATTTCAAATCAAATAATCAACTCTGATATTATGAAAAAAATTGGTGTCCTGATTCTGAGTTTGGCTTTAAGTTCCGGAGTTTTCGCACAAACCTGGAGTGAACTTGGCGGATTGAATGCCTTATCGCCAAACAGTTATATTCGTAGTATCTGCAGCGATCCGGCAGGTAACATATATGCTGCCGGGTATTTTACCAATGGGTTCAACGCCATTTCAGGCGACAGGGCTGTTGCCAAATGGAATGGTTCGGTATGGAGCCTGTTAACTGGCTTGTCATCTCCTGCATATCTAAATGGCGTTTTTACTGAATTATCTTGCGTAAGCAGCGATGCTTCAGGGAATATTTATGTTGGAGGCAACTTCACAAATTCGAGCGGGAATTACTATGTGGCCAAATGGAATGGCTCTGCGTGGAGCGAATTGGGCGGATTAAATAGTTTTAACCCCAATAGCAGTGTGAAGTGTATCTTCTGCGATCCTTTAACAGGATACATCTATGCCGGTGGTTATTTCACCAACGGTGCAAGCCCCACTACCGGAAAATTTTATGTGGCAAAGTACGATGGCGCTTCATGGAGCGAATTGGGCGGCACAAATGGGTTGTCCGCAAATAACAATATTAACTGTCTTTGTAACGATGCTGCAGGCAATATTTATGCTGCAGGTTATTTTACAAATTCCAACGGGAAATTTTTTGTTGCCAAATGGAACGGAACGGCCTGGGATGAATTGGGCGGATTAAACGGGTTAGCGGCAAACAATGAGATTTTCAGCATCTGCAGCGACCCTGCCGGCAATATCTACGCTGCAGGAAAATTCTCTAATGGAATTTATTCATCCGATGGGTACGAATACGTTGCAAAATGGGATGGAACCAGCTGGACAGAGGTCGGCGGCCTGAATGCCCTGGCTGCTAATGACTATATTGAAAGCATTATCAGCGATTCCAAAGGAAATATCTATGCCAGCGGAAGCTTCTTCAAAGGTGGCCATGGCATTGTAGCGATATGGAACGACACCACCTGGAGCGAATTGGGAGCCCCCGGTTCTTTAGCTGCAAATTCTTCTACTCATAGTTTATGTAAGGATGTTGCCGGGAATATTTTTGCAGCCGGAGCATTTACCAATTCCAGCGGACTAAATTATGTAGCTAAATACAGCAGCGGCGTTTATGGCACCAACCTGGTTGAAAACAACAATATTCCGGAAATATTCCCTAATCCGGCAAACGATCAGTTGCAAATAGAATTGCCTTATCATTCCAACCTGGTATCATTTATACGGATTTACAATGGCAATGGCAAGATTGTTCTTCAACAAAAGAGGTTCAGCGAAAGAGAAACAATTGATATTTCGAATCTTGTGCCTGGGGTATACTTTTTGACATTTGGTGCATTCAGGCAGAAATTTATAAAAAGATAAATCAAATCATGCAACTGGTTAATAATAAACACGTTGAAATCATGAAACCTCAAAACATATTTTGCCTTTTTGCTCTTAGTCTTTTTGTAATAAGTATTCAGGGCTGCAAGAAGGATAAAACGGATGATCAGGGAGAAACTGTTGCTGATATCGATGGTAATGTTTACCACTTGGTAACCATAGGCGACCAGGTATGGACCGTGGAGAACTTAAGAACCCGGCATTATCAGAATGGCGACCCGATTCAAAACGGGTCGGGCATTAAATCGGCCGCCATTGAGGATACAACAGGGACATTTTGGGCTTACGACAATAATTCGGGCTACATTTTGGATTACGGTTTACTTTATAACTGGTATGCCGCCAATGATGCACGCAACATAGCACCGATAGGCTTTCATGTGCCAAGCGATGCGGAATTTGGAGGATTGGTTAATTCCCTGGGAGGCGATTATTACCTTATGCCCTATGGAGATACTATTGCCGGAAGCAAATTAAAGGAGGCTGGTACTGACCATTGGGGCATTCCGGGGGAACCAGGTTTTAATGTAGATGCTACCAATTCCAGTAAATGGGGTGGACGTGGCGGAGGTTGTCGATACCTGGGAGCATATGGATATATTTTTAGAATGTTGAACAGTTCCGGGGAATGGTGGACAACCACCTCATTTACAGGAGTTGCAGCTGAAAGTCAGGCTTATACCCTGGGCCTCATTGAAAATAGTAAAGGAGCTGGTCGGTATGGGGGGTTCAAGGAAGATGGATTATCGGTTCGTTGCATTAAAAACAAATATTAAGATCAATCAAATCAAACAAGCTATTAACTATAAACATAATGGTTATGAAACCTCAAAACATATGTTGGCTTTTTGCTCTTATTCTGATGGTATTCAGTTTACAGGGATGTAAAAAAGATAAAAACGACAGCATTGATCCCGGCGCAACTGTTACAGATATCGATGGTAATGTTTATCAGAAGATAACCATAGGCACTCAAACATGGATGGTTGAAAATCTCAGAACGACTAAGTACAGGAATGGTGACTCGATACCCGAAGAACCTGACTCTGCTGCATGGCGTATATTGACCGGTGGCGCCTTCTGCAATGACAATTCTCTTTCAAATTATACCGATACCTATGGCCATTTGTATAATTGGTATGCTGTTACTGATAGCCGAAACATAGCACCTGCAGGCTGGCATGTTGCCACTGATTCCGACTGGGCAACGCTCACCGACTTTCTGGGTGGTTGGGAAGTGGCCGGTGGTAAAATGAAAGAAACCGGTACTTCACATTGGTTGAATCCCAATACCGGTGCGACCAATGAATCTGGATTTACAGGCCTTCCCGGGGGATTTCGTTATGCTGAGGGCGGATTTGTCGGAATAGTCCATAAAGGAAAATTTGGATACTGGTGGACGACCGCTGAGAAAGATGCTGGTAGCGCCTGGTTCAGAGGCATGACATGCGTAAGCCCATACTTTGGCCGGGAAAGCGTTTCCAAAAATTACGGATTATCCGTTCGTTGTGTTATGGATAAATGAATATGAATTAAGCTGTTGTTTTCACACGAGAAAAGAACTTCAACATCTTTTCATTGGTAATCAATGCTATGGTTAGCCTTCAACATCAACTTGCTGGATAAACATTAAACAACGTCCATCATAAAATTTGACCAAATATGTTAAAGCTCTATATTTTCATTTGCAGTCTTTTTGTGAGCTACAATATTTATTCTCAAACTCCTGCTTTGCTGCTAGACATCAATACCACTGGAAATTCCGTGAAAAGCACAACTGCTGTTTTTGAATTTAACGGGAGCAGCTATTTCTCTGCAGATGACGGTGTACATGGTCCTGAACTCTGGAAAACCGATGGCACTACATCAGGGACTTCTTGTTTGCTGGACATCAACGAAGGAGCATATGGATCTTATCCTCATGAATTTGCTGTAATAGGAAACAAAATGTTATTTGGTGCTACAGACAATTCCGGGCTGGAGGATCTGTGGATCACTGACGGAACAACCGCGGGCACTGAAAGTATTAAATCCATATCGCCATATTACAATCCTGCTTCAGGAATCCGTGCAATTACACCATTCGGAACAAAAGCTTTTTTTATTGCCACTGACGGTACAAACGGATCTGAGTTATGGGTGACAGATGGAACAAGCGATGGCACGATGATGTTAAAAGATATTGACACGATACCGGACAGTGGCGGGCTCGACTGGACCTCATCCTTTATGGTCCTGAATAACAAAATCTATTTCGAGGCAAGCGAATCCATCCATGGAAGAGAATTATGGGAAAGCGACGGAACTGCTGCCGGGACAAAACTTCTTAAGGATATTTACCCGGGAGCAGAAAGCGGCCTTGATTATCTAACCGATTTCACCTTGCTGAATGGAAAGTTTTATTTTTCCGCAAAAGATGAGGTACATGGCTTTGAGCTATGGGAAAGTGATGGTACGGAAGCGGGCACTCAACTGGTGAAAGATATTAAACCTGGCTCAGCTTCAGGGTTCAGCCCGAGTTTTCAGATCTTTCCATTTAAAAATAAGATTTACTTCCAGGCTGATAATGGTGATATTAGCATTGGCAGGGAATTATGGAGCAGTGACGGAACATCCGGCGGCACCCAACTGCTGAAAGACATCAATACTGGATCTAATTATTCGGATGCAAAATATTTCAGTGAATTAAACGGTAAATTGTACTTCTGGGCTATGAAAAATACCAGTCCTTTCTCAACGATCTTCCAGTTCTGGATGACTGATGGTACTTCTGACGGCACGGTTGTAGCGGCAGACACTTACCCCGGGAACTATACCTCCGGCCTGACAAAAGTGTATAACGGAAATTTATATACCACGTACTCAGATGCCACCTATGGCTATCAGTTGTTCCGTTTCGACCCTGGTTCGGCAAGTTTGAAAATGTTAAGCCCGGCAGCCCCTGCCATTGATGCCTGCAATGCAGGAGGACTAGGCACCACTTTTAGTGTCAGCAATGGGAAATTCTTTTACCCGGCAGTTTATGATGCTTCAAAGGGAATAGAACTGTACACATTTTCAACAGCCTCAAACGGAATTGAAACAAATGCCCTGTCGGAGAATGCATGTATGTTTCCAGTTCCTGCTGACAAGCAAATGAATATCTACCTGGAACCAAACATCAGGGAGGTAAAAATTATCGACGCGCAGGGGCAGGTAGTCCTCTCAGTTCCTTCTGGGAATAAGCTAATGGTTTCTTTCGACTGTTCATCCCTGACTCCAGGGATATACATTGCCAGGTTTGAAGCTGGAGAGCATACATTTTCCCGAACGTTTATTGTAAAGCATTAATTGCATTTCTTCATACAACCTTAAACCATGATATTGTGACAAACAGAGACTCTTATTGTTTGCGTTTATTAGCTTTGATCTTTTTCGGGATATTACATTCAGGTCTATGTGCTCAGCCTGGCTGGAATGTTATAACTCCTCTGCCTACCACTCATTCGCTGAATGCTGTTTCATTTATCAGCGAATCTACTGGATGGATAGCCGGGAGCGGTGATTTGATCCTGAAAACCAATGACGGAGGTACTACCTGGACAAAGCAGTTCACCAAATCAGCAGGCGACTGGTGGGGGATACACTTTGCTGATGACCTGCACGGCTGGATTGCAGGCGCCTATGGTGATATATATTCGACATCCGACGGCGGAAGCACATGGACAAAGCAGGCATCTGCTTCAGCTTACTATTTTTATGCAATGCAGTTCCCTGATGCAACCAATGGTTTTGTGCTTCCAGAACAGGATTCGCTTTTCTATACATCAAATGCTGGCACTACCTGGAGCCGTATAAAAATTGATGATACTCAGTATCACTACGGGATGAAATTTGTTTCGGCCAACGAAGGCTGGATTTGTGGCTCTTCAGGTCAGATCTTACACACAGTGAACGGTGGATTAAACTGGACAGCACAGAATTCCGGCACAACTGTGGATCTTTATTCAATTGATTTTACCGACAGTAATAACGGATGGGCAGCAGGATATACCAATAGCAGTAATGGAACAATACTGCACACTTCGGATGGAGGAACAACATGGCATTCAATTGTCGAAAATTTCAGCGATAAAATCACTAAAATCGTTTTTACCAGTAACCTCAACGGATGCGCAATCTCTAACAGTGGCACCATTTATCATACGGTTAACGGAGGTGCAGCCTGGACAACCACATATTCATCCCCTCACGAAGGCTTGTTGGACCTTCAGGTATTTGCCGGAGGAAAAGGATTCGTCTGTGGGTCAAGTGGAGCCATACTAAAAACAACTGATTCCGGTACCTCCTGGAATTCACTTTACAGCACTGCTTCGCACGGATACATTATTCGTGATATCAGTTTCCCAGATCAGGAAAACGGATGGGTACTCGACGATGCAGCTTCCCTGGTTCATACTGCTGACAGTGGAAAAACCTGGAATGACCAGACACCCTATACTTCCAACTTCAGCTCATCTGCAATCTATTTCAGTGATTCCAAGCGGGGTTGGGTTGTGGGTAACTGGCCGGCAGGGGGATATGGACAAATCCTGAGAACAATTGATGGTGGCAATACATTCACATTTCAACTTAACCTCGGAGTATTTCCCTTTGTCTCGGTTAGTTTTTCGGACTCTATTCACGGTATTGCCGGTACTAACAACAGGATGATCTACTATACCTCTAACGGAGGAGCAGTTTGGGATTCGACAACTGTACCGACTTCAGCAAATTACATGCAAGCCAAGATAGTCAAACTGGTAAATAATTCCACCGGATATGCCATCTTAAGTCATACCCCATCAACAGACCTGGCTAAATCCGTCAATGGTGGCGCTTCGTGGTCAGTGATCAAGTCAGATAACACACAATTTACTGCTGCATACACAGCATTGTCATTTGTGGACGCGCAGAACGGATATATTGCCGGTTTTAATTCAACTGGAACTCCGAATAAAATATATCTGTTGAGAACTACCGATGGAGGCGTTACATGGAGTCAATTGGATTTCCCATCCAACCTCCCTGGAAACATTGGCAATTCGCAAATCAATGCAATGTATTTCAGCGACATGCAACACGGATGGGTGGCTGGTGGAGGTTATGTAAGTTTTATTCTTTATACCTCTGATGGAGGAACAAGCTGGACTGTGCAGGAAATGGGAACAACGGTTTCATGGTATACGATGAAGTTTTCGGATAGCCATGTAGGTTATGCAGCAGGATGGGAGGGAGATATAATAAAAACTACTACCGGGGGATTGCTGGGGATATTTAATCAGCCGGCTGCCCTGGAACGGGGTATAAACGTATATCCTAACCCTGCCAGTGAAACAATCACAGTTGTCAATCCTTTTCCAGACAAAAAAATGACCCATCTTACACTGTCTGATATGGCAGGCAATACTGTTTTCTCTTACAGCATTTCAGTGAATCAGTTTAATTTGAACACTGCACGAATCCCAGATGGAATTTATCTTCTGCAACTTCGTACAGAAAATAAAATCGCCAGGCAGAAGGTCATTATCCGGCATTAAGCCTGTTTAAATAACTAAAGTCTGATTGAAACTTCATGCTAGCTTAAATCCAGGATTCTCCTGATAACAAAGCTTTAAATAATAAGTGCTAATAATCTTAGATCTAAATTAATAGCGCTTATTGTTTGAATTGAACATCCGCAATTGGGGGATAAACGCCAATGCTTTACCAACCGGCAGAAAAATTTAAGATCCAAATAAGCCATAGGCGCGCCTGATCAGTAAAAAATCAAATTATTAACGATTGAATATTATATCCCTCAAATACACATATTCATAAATATACCTATCTTCATAAATTGTTTTTTGAATAGTGCGTATGCTGTTACGTTCATTTTTCGATCCGCCTAATTTGCAAGACTCTAGGCCCGGGAATAACTGCGTGAATGAAAAAATCGCTACGATTTTCGCTAAGATGAGCGACAAATGATTATTGCAATTGATTAATAATCAGACAATGAAAAATGTTCTTCTTTCCAGAGTTCTTTTTTGCACAACCCTGGCTTCCCTAATGGTTTGCAATGTTTCGATGGCTCAGCGGAATAGGATTGACTCCTTGCAGACATTGCTCATAAGGGACAAAGAGGATACTATAAAAATTATCCATCTCAATCTACTTGCATGGGAGTATAAATCGATAAATCCAGACACCTCTATATCGCTCAGCCTGAATGCATTAAGCCTGAATAAAAATATAAAATGGAAAAGAGGATTTGCAAAGTTATACACGAATTTAGGGAACTATAAAATGCTCAAAGGAGAGTTGAATGCAGCTCTTGAATATGAGTTCACCGGACTTAGCCTGTGGGAAGAACTAAAAGATAACAAAGGTAAAAACAGGGCATTTGAAAATATTGCCCGAACTTATTTCAGCCTTGGCGATTATTCCAGGGCGCTTGAATATTTTATTAAAACTCAGAAGATAGTTGAGAAGGTAGGAACTCAGAATGAGTTGGCAAGTTGCTTATGTAACATCGGCAGTGTTTATTTAAGTTCAAAAGATTATCAAAGGTCCCTGGACTATTATTTTAAGGCATTGAAAATTGCTGAAGGCAGCAGATACGTTGAAGTCCAGGCAAACTGCCTCGGCAACATCGGAGCTGTCTATTCAGAAATGGGAAATAATGCCAAAGCACTTGATTATCATTTCAGAGCCTTGAAAATTACTGAAGAAAATAGGATCATAAGTGCTCAAGCAGATAACCTGTGCAATATCGGAAATGCCTATTACTATCTGAATAAATATACGGAATCAGAAACCTACTTCTTAAAAGCGTTAAAGATATATGAAGCCTTAGGGCTTGATGTTGGAATTGCCAATGATCTTGCAAACATTGGCAAACTCTATGTTGCGACAGGAAAATTCTCAAAAGCGGAGGCAGCGCTAAAAAAGGCAATTGCAATTGAAAACAGCTCTGGTGCTTTGAAGGAATTAAGAGAAGCCGAGGAAATGCTTTCTGTTCTTTATGATACTACTGGTAGATATAAACTTGCACTCATTCACTTTAAAAAGGCATCTATACTCAAAGATAGCCTGTTTAGTGCTGAAAGAACGAAAGAACTTACCCGGCAAGCAATGAATTATGAGTTTGATAAAAAAGAGTCGCTAACAAAAGCCGAACAGCAGAAAAAGGAAGCCCTGGCATTGAAAGAATTTCAAAAGGAGAAACTATTGAACTATTTTTCCTTTGGAGGAATCGGCCTCATCCTCTTACTGTTTTTCTTTATTTACAGGAATTACCGGGTGCGACAAGAATTGCGCCTGCTTGATATTCGGAACAGGATTGCACGCGATCTGCATGATGACATAGGTTCCACGCTAAACAGCATTTCGATCTACAGTGAAATCGCGAAGCTCAAAAACACAGAGGAATCGCAACGCAACAAATTCCTTGAAACTATTGGCAATTCATCACGGTATATGATTGAACAAATGAATGACATCGTTTGGGCTGTAAATCCGGTCAACGATAAGTTTGAGAATATTCTGTTCCGAATGAGAAGTTATGTAAGCGAATTAACGGAAGGCGCCAATGTTACTCTGAGCATGCATATGGATGAAAAATGTAAAAGCATTTCGCTCAATATGAACAAGCGTAAAAACTTTTACCTGGTGTTTAAAGAAGCTGTGAACAACGCAGTCAAATATTCTGAAGCATCTGAAGTTAATGTTAGTGTCAACTTGAATGACAATTTCCTGTACCTGAAAGTAGCAGATAACGGTTTGGGATTTGAAGTTGAAAGGGAACTTGAAAATGTTGACAACCAGGGCGGGAACGGGTTAAAAAATATGAAGGCAAGGGCTGAAGAAATCAAAGCCGTATTCAATATCCTGTCAGTCCCGGGCAAAGGCACGAGTGTTGAATTAAAAATGAAGATTTAAGCAATAGCAATACCTGATCAGGTTCAATACTATCCGGAGGGATAGTACAAAAACAAATGTCAACTTTACTTTTGTATATCAATCAATTTTATCAGGATGCCAATAAGAGTCGTTGTTTTTGAAGATAACCACATGTTGCGTGAAGGCCTCTATCACCTGATCCACGCCAGTGAAAACTTTTTATGCACAGGTGCATATCCTGATTGCAGCGACTTATTGTTCAAGATCAGGCAGTCAGAACCTGATATTATCCTAATGGACATTGAAATGCCCGGCATGTCGGGATTGGAGGCTTTGAAAATAATCAGGCAGAATTTCCCGGGAATTAAGGTTATCATGCAAACGGTATTTGAGGATGATGATAAGATATTTGATGCAGTGATCAACGGTGCCGTCGGTTATCTTATCAAAAAAACAAAGCCGGCCCGCCTCCTGGAAGCTATTGAGGAAGTATATAATGGCGGTGCTACCATGACACCCGCTATTGCCCAAAAAGCGCTTGAACTCTTTAGGTCCAATGTATCGAAAAAACCGGGAAATGAATTTCCTAAATTAAACGAACGTCAAGGGGAAATCCTGGAGTTGATCGTCAGTGGCCTGAATTTCCAGGCAATAGGAGAAAAATTATTTATAACAAAAGCAACAGTCCGCTATCATGTAAAGAATATTTACGACCTGCTGGATGTCAATTCAAAATCAGCATTAGTAGCTAAAGCATTGAATAAAAAATAATGTTTCCCGGGATAAATGAAAAAGAGCCGCCCGAACTTCCAGACGGCTCTTTTCCTGTTAAACAACGAAATCCTATTGCCTGATAAAAATCTCATTCTCACTGAAACCGTCCCTCCGTATGAATTTCCTGAACTGCTTTTTGGTCACTGTAAATTTATGAGGTGGAACTGTGTCTTTTGAGGTTTCGGTGATCTCCTGCAACTTCTCGAGGTCAAACTTTGATGAAATGCTGCCGATTGTGATCTGCCCCCTGGATATACTGATCTTCTTTACTTCCCAGCTTTCATCATTCATCCTTTTGTTCAGGAAATAATATCCTTTGAACTTCCTTAGCACATTGTCCTTGTTTAGTTGAAAAACCGTGTCTGTCGCATGGATATGATTCACCAGAGTATCCCCAACCCGAATTACAATAGTTCTTTCATGACTTTTCAGATCCACCAGGGTATCGCCTGATAGCCTCATATTGCTATCGAGATCGTTAATATGCATCTTATTATCAAAATCATAAGTCCTCACCAATAAATTATCGCTGATCGTCAGGAGTGAGTTGTCCGCCAGGCTATAATACTTACCGGCCAACCGATCCGGTATTTTTGCCAGGTTGCCGGTATCCGGGGGTTGCGGTTCGGTAAAAGTCACTGGCGATTCACATGCGATCATACCTGCCAGAAAAATATAAGCTAATAACACATTCAGTTTTTTCATCGCCTTCTGTTTTAAATGATTATTATTCTGATTCTTATACTTCCAATTTCAACAAAACCCAGTTTGCTTTAGCAGAGCACATTTGTTTATCGTACAAATGTATCAAGGATGCTCAATGTAAAAACTATCCCCGGAGATAGTTTCCGGGGAACTGCCCTGGCCTAATTTTGTGTGCATAGGATGACGATATCTCATGATGTCCAACTTTTAAAACATATACCATGAATAGAATTAGCGGTTTAAAAATTATAATCATGCTCATTATAGGCTCATGGATTCAATCTCATGCAAGAGCGCAAAACGAGACTATTATGGCTAATGGCAGTCATATAATAGGAACTTGCGGGGATACGATTATATTGCGAGGAGTTAATTACGCAGCTTACAATTGGGGGTATGATCCATCTGACCTTCGGATTTCTGAAATAGCAGCATCTGGTGCCAACAGTGTTCGATTACCCTGGTATACTTCAAGCGCAAGTGGAGGCGGGTTTGTATATGATGACATTTCCTATTTAAATGCAGCTATTAACCAGTGCGTAGTGAATAAAATGATCCCGATCATTGAATTACACGACCTTACAGGTGATCCTGATTTTAATAAAATTATTCAACTGAGTAATTGGTACCTGCGGCAGGATGTCAACTCAATGATCTCTAATTATAAACACAGCCTGATTATCAATGTAGCGAATGAAGCCGGGAGCGTGATGAATTCTCAGCAGTTGGCTGATTTTATGAATACATACCAGATCGTTGTAACCAACCTGCGAAACGGGGGCATCTCAGTCCCATTGATGATTGATGCCCCGAATTTCGGGACTGATATCGATCTCCTGGCCTCCATCGCGCCTGCTCTCCAGGCTGAAGATCCGCTTCATAACCTTATTTTTAGCGCTCACGCATATTGGTATTATTATGCCAGTAATGATTCCACCATTTTCAGGAACAAGATCACCAATGCTATGTCACAGGGTGTGCCTTTTGTTTTAGGTGAGATTTGCAACCTCCAGTACGGCACTTCCCCTTGTGAATTAACTGTAAACTACAAGCCCCTGTTGGGAATATGCCAGCAGCTGAATGTCAGCTGGCTTGCCTGGGTTTGGGATCATGATGCATGTTCTGAAAGCCAGGTAAGTACTAATGGGAATTTCAACAGCTTATCCACTTATGGAAACACAATCGTGAACAATCCTGATTTTGGTTTGTTCCAACACTCAACTATAGCTTACTATCTCGCAAACAATCAAACCTGCAATACAGGTATCCATATAAATCCCGGATTAAAAGAGGTTCCGTTCATCGTTTATGCTTCTGATGGCGGAACCCTCATCAAATCTTTGGTCACCGGGAATCTTGAAGTAAACGTTTTCGATGAGATTGGGAGGAAAGAGAAAAGTTACCTTCTCGCAGGATTAAGTAATCAGTATCTTGAGTTACCTTCAGGAATTCATCTTTTCTCAGCGGCATATAAACATAAAATGTATTCACAAAAACTGGTCGAATAATTCGATCATTCTCCACTGATAACGTGATGGTTTTTAAATAGCCATTATTCCTCGCACTTTCCTGGACTGCTTTGTAACAGTTAAAATATTTCAGAGTAAGAATTCAGAATTACAATTAAGAACGTATGCATAGGCGTTTCTGCTTCTTCATTATTCCAATTGTTTTTGCTTTTACTGCCCAGGCTCAGAACCTGGAAGGAATAGGCAAGCAGAAGCCTTTTACATTCCATGGATCCATTACTGACAATCTTATCCTGGTCCACTCCATCGGTCTTCCGGATCAAAGCCAGCCTTTTTCCAACATCATCTCCGGCAATTTCAATGCCTCTGTTTATGGCCTCAGCCTCCCTTTTTCGTTCACATTGAGCAATAAGCAAAGGGATTATAGCCAGCCATTCAACCAGTTCGGGCTTAGTCCTTCATATAAGTGGATTACCATTCATGCCGGATACCGAAACGTACGGTTTTCCAACTTCACCTTGTCAGGGCATACTTTTGCCGGCGTCGGCATCGAACTTAACCCGGGTAAGTTTCGATTTGGATTTGTTTCAGGCCGTTTTAACCGGAGCACATCCACCAACCAATACAATCCTACCATTGACTCTCTTCCGGAATATAAGCGAAAAGGGACTGCCATAAAACTGGGCGTTGGAAGTAATAATTCTTATATGGACCTGGTCCTGCTCAGGATACAGGATGACACTGCCAGCCTCAAGAGCAATTCGGGTGACTATCCTAACAGAACCCCTGAACAAAACCTGGTAACGGGGCTGAATACAAGGATTGCCCTTTCAAAAAGCCTTACGTTTGAAGGAGAAGGTGCTGTCAGTTTTTATACTTCCAATTTGTATGCCGCCAGAATTGGCTCATCCGATTCATCCCTATTCCAGAAACTATCCAAACTTATCCTGGTAAATCAGTCTACTTTATGGTATACTGCTGTTCGGACATCCTTGAATTATAAACGAAAAGGGTTCACCACCCGGCTTGAATTCCAACGGATAGATCCCGGGTACAAATCACTGGGAGCATATTATTTTAACAGCGATATTGAAAACTTCACTCTTAGTCCTTCATTTAGCATCTGGAAACGGAAAATCCAGTTGCATGGAAGTATCGGCCTGCAACGCGACAACCTGAGGAATACCAAGAAAGCCACTACTGTGCGTAAGATAGGCTCTCTGGCTCTTTCTTTTAACCCCTCTCGTGTGTTTGGAATGGATGCCTTTTACAGCAATTTCAATACCAATCAGAAAGCCGGTCGATTGCCTGTGACCGATACTACAAAAGTGTTCCAGGCTAATCAGACCTTTTCGCTCACTCCCCGGCTAACCTTCATGAATTCTTCAAGGACCCAGATGATTCTGCTGGTGCTTAACCGTACCCATTTAACAGACAATAACCCATCAACCCAGAACCTTATAGAGAACACGGCGTCAACCGTAAACTTAAATTATATGTTGAGCCTTGTTGCTTCAAAGATCAGCCTGACGGCAGGGCTTACTTACCTGGAAATGAAGAATGCATTGTTTGAAAATAAAACCCGGGGGATAACGGCTGGTATTTCCAGGAGCTTTGCCAATGAAACCTTGTATCTCAATTTATGTAATTCCTTTTTGTTTTCCAACTACGCTCAGACTTCTGGAAAAATAATCAACACCTCATTGGGAGTAAACTTCCATCTTAAAAAACATCATCAGTTTCGCATGAACACATACTTTACCGGTAACTATTACCCTTCCGGTTCATCCATTCATTCATCCAAACAAATAAAAGGAGATGTGGGCTATTCATTTACTTTTTAAAAGGATCCTCCTGCTTTGCAGTTTCCAAATAGCAATCGGGCAAGTGGTAGGGCAATCCCTTTACCCTGTCAGTATAACCCTTATGGTGCAGCCTCCATATAGTCCTCATATTAGCGACTATACTTCGCAGCCGGGAAAAATCATGGCGACGCTTGTCAATACCTCTCCGAATGGCGGAAGTATCCAGGTTTATCTGTTAGGGTCGATCACAAGTTCAGGAGGAATCAATATTTATACCGACCCAGCTTACAAAATGCCTGAACCTGTGACCGTATATGCAGGCCAGCCTTACATGATCAGCCAAAACAATATCGAGCAGGTATTTAGTGAAAGTCACCTAATATTTAACGGGATCACCAAACAACAAGTGATCAATGGCAATGGACTTCCGGAGGATGATTACCAGATTTGCATCAGAGCCTATGATTACAATACCGGGCAGCCGGTTTCAGGGGAAGACCCGATGGGTTGTGCAAATCTATCCATATCGTCTGTGGAGCCGCCAATCGTTCTTAACCCAATCTGTGGAGATTCCATTACCATCCTGCC
This sequence comes from Bacteroidota bacterium, assembly GCA_013376995.1. Lineage (GTDB taxonomy): Bacteria > Bacteroidota > Bacteroidia > Bacteroidales > UBA4417 > UBA4417. The sequence goes on from JACAAZ010000008.1 coordinate 133,516, forward strand.
CCCACAGAGTATGATCATGAACTGGACAATGCCCGTAGGGACCCCGGTCAATACTCAGTATTACCTGAAAATGGTCGAAATATTGCCAGGCGAACGCGATCCCAATGATGCCATGCATTCTGCCGGGCATCCTGTATTTTTCGAAACCACCCTACCCACTACCAGTTATATTTATGGCCCGGCTAACCCCGCACTAGTGGAAGGGAAACGCTATGCTTTCGCTGTGACAGCTATCGACCCTACCGGTAAAACGGCTTATAGAAATGGAGGCATGAGTGAAGTTTGCAGCTTCACCTGCAAGGTTAACAGCCAGGGTCCGGGTAATGGGAATACTACGACTTTGCAAACAACGGTAAGGGAGAATACAATGTCCACCGGCTGCACATCCACCTGCAAACATCAACTAACGGAAAACACTTCACCGGGTACTGTCAATGTGAATGATGATCTTCAAATTGCAGGATTTTCGATGAAAGTTACTTCCCTCGATAACCCACCTGCTGGAGATGGATCCTTTTCCGGGATAGGGAAGGTGCCGCTGCCCGTTTTGAATAGCCAGAATTTATATGTAAAAGTCCACTTTGATAAAATAAAGGTCAATGGAAGCAAGGAAGTTTATGATGGCAAAGCCAGCGGCATCCTCAAAAACAATGCAGATTTCATCCCGCAGGTCGACAACGGATTGCCTGTTTTACCCGATGATTTCAGCCCTACCGGTTTGTTAAACTATTTCACCGATCCGGGGAACAATGGACAAATGGCCATCAGTAACCCAACAGCTGAATATGAACTGCCTATTGGAAAGGAAAATGGAAATTATACGCTGGCCATAACCGGGGTTAATTTCACAGCTGAGCAGGCTACCTTCAATGCAGCCCTGGCTATGAATGTTTCCGGGAAAACTATCGCCTTTGGCGCACAGCATATCTGCTTTTCACCTGGAGGGATGTGCAAAAGCGGTATCCTTTTCCTGGCTAAAGATGTTCCTGTACCCGCAGGTTCAACGGATATGATCACACTTAAGTCCGCTAAATCCGGTTTCATGAACACGATCAGTGACCCGGGAACGTATGTCTCCTTTGATGCTAACGGGTTTGAGGAATTGAACCTGGATGCGGAATATTCAACCAGCCATATCAAAAATGTATCGGATAATAAGCCTGCTGCAATTGAACTGAAAGCTACAGCTAAAGACTGGAGCGACTGGATAGCAAACATTTCCGTCGAACCCTTTTATATTGATGGCCAAAAAGATTTTTCCTTTGATCTGGACAAATCCGTACCGGCTTATTATGACCACTCCATCAACAGTAACCCTGTTGGAGTATCTCCAGTCCTTGCTAAGCTGGAAGAACCAGGAGGCCCTGAATGGCAAGGTTTTTATATGCCCCAGTTGCTTGTATCTTTACCGGCATTTGTGAAGCGGCTCAATGATCCAAAACCGGTAACAGCAAGTTTGAATGACCTGATCATCGATGGCCAGGGAGTTTCGGTTGATGCAGGTTTGAAGAATGTGCTGGCCCTGGGGGATGGGAGCCTTGCTTCGTGGTATTTTTCTGTGGATGCGTTAGACCTTTCGGTCAGGAAAAATTCATTCAACAATGCTTCAATGACGGGCAAGGTTATCTTACCGGTAAGTGGTAACGACCAAGGCCTGAAAAACCAGCTGGACTATACCTGCCTTCTGGCCTACTCAGGTGAAAAATTAAAGTATAATTTCTCAGTAAAAGCAAAAGATGGAATCAGCGCCCCTCTTTGGGCAGCATACCTGAATATATTCAGTTCTTCGCAATTTACCATCAATAATGATAACCCTTCTGGGAATATTGTCGCAGATATCCTGCTGAACGGCGACCTTACCATTAAAACACCCGATGTCGACCCTATTGGCTCCCTCGATTTTGAACTGATGCATTTTGAAGGGTTGGAATTAAGCAGCATTGAGCCCTATTTTACATTAAAATACATGAGCCTCGGCAGTCCTCAAAAATCGATGGGAGGAGACGGACTGCCCATGGGTCCCTCAAATGAAATTTCCAGGGGCCTGGCTGGCTTTCCGGTTACACTGAAATATAACGGGCTCTCAACTGAAGGTGTGGGGTTCAAGTTTGGCGTTGACCTGAAGATCTCTGACAATGCCTTGCTCCCGAAAGTTGAAGGAGATTTTGACATCTATGGTTCCCTGGAATATAAAACCGGGAACCGGCCCCAGATTGGCGGCCCTAAAATATCGACTGATGCTTTCATCATAGAAGGCCCTCTGGGACCGGTATTTATTGATGGGAAACTAGCTTTTATCAATACCCGGGAATGGGGCCATGCCCTGAGTGGCAGTGTAGGAACCAGTTTACTTGGGGTGAAATTGGGTGGTATTTCAGGATTGGGAACTGAAGTAGTCTTTGGCCATAAAACAGAGCCTGATGATTTCTACTATTTCGCAGTAAATTTTCATGGCACCTTTGCCCCTGTAGCCTTTGCACCTCCCAGCAACCTGGCCTGGAACGGATTTGGAGGCGGCATGTATTACCATATGTCCATGAATGATAAAGATGTAAACATTGCCGACCCGGATGCAGTGTTAATGAAAATCAATGGTGGACAGGATTTAACTAAAAGGTACAAGCCTGACAAGAATTCCCTGGTTGGGTTCCTGGCAACTGTAATGCTTGGGACTGTAGACAAAACCATGATGAATTCTGCCTCAACCCTTGATATTGGGATAAATAAGAATTTTTCGCTTGACCATGTACAATACGATCTGAACGGGGTTCTCCTGTCTCCCCCGCTTAGCCTTGGGAAATTAAGCTTCAAGAACTCACTGGCAACAATAAGCGGTCGGCTAAAACTGGATTTATCTCAAAATATTTACACTGCCGACATGGATGCCCAATACATCGCAAAGGTGATTGGCAACGAAGTGGAAACCCCCATGTCAGGAGATGGCAAACTGAATATCCTGGCAGATCTCAATAAGGGTTTGTGGCATATCTATGCAGGAACACCCAGGAATCCGAATTACCTTCACTATAAGCCATATTACCCGATTCCTTTTGACCTGGACTTCAAAGGATACTTCATGGCAGGGAATGACCTGGGCAGTGATTTACCGGAATTCCCTTCAGGATTCCAGGGTATCATGGACCAATGCCATATCACTGTCAAACCAAATCCTGACAGGAACAATCTTGCCGGCGATGGAAATGGAGGTGGCACAACCGGTATGACCTGCGGAGGATATGTGGATCTGGGGAATCCCGGAGGCTATGATTTTGAGTTCATCAAAGTTAAGTTCTACGGAATTACGGGGTTTGATGTTTCCTTGTTCCATAGTGATAAAGGTTGCGACGGTCAGCCGGGCAAAGTGGGTATCAATGGATGGTACGCAAACGGAAAAATATACGGCGGGCTGAACCTGGGCGTAATGGCACATGTGAATCTGTTCGGTGAAAAAATGGATGCAACTATATTCGATGCAACAGCAGGTGCTGAGTTATCCGCAGGTTTACCCAATCCATTCTGGTTCGATGGTGATTTCTTCATCCATTACGATGTGTTGGAGGGGTATGTATCCGGGAGTATAAATGTTCCTTTAAAGTATGGCGGTGATAAATGCTCCCCGAATGCCGGGGACCCCCTGGGAGGAATGAATATCATCAGCGATTTGATACCGGCTAATTCCCCGGCTTCAACCGGGAAATTGCCAAAATCACAAGCCGGGAAAGTCAGCATTGCTGCCACCCCTGCTGCTGCCTTTAATTTCCCGGTTGAAAAAAACTTCGAGATTAACTATAAGGACAAGGAAAACAATGACAAGCATGAATCCTTCCGGATCAACATCACTGAATTTTATATACGGGACCTGGATCATGACAGCATTTTCTGCGGAATTCATAAATCACCTTCTATAGGTCGAACTGCCTTCAATAATAACAAGGAATTTCATTTTTACAGCAGCGACCTGCCCATGTTTAATCCACAGACAAATTACATGATGTATCTTAAAGTTACCGTCTTCGATGCTCAAAACAAACCACTTAAGAATAATGCAACGCATAAGGACTACACCGAGGAAAAGACTGTATATTTTAAAACCGGAGATTGCCTGAATAACCTGGCGGAAATATTCCTTGGTGGCTATCCTGTCCCCGGTGAACGTCATTTCCTGACCAAACAAACTCCAAACGGATATTTCCAGCTGAAACAGGATGCTCCCTGCCTGGTGGAAGATGCAAAGTACGACCTGAAGGTGAGGTTTACCCATGAAAGCGGATCAACCGATGTTCCGGTCATACATTCAGGCTCAAGTTCCCGGTTTGTTTTCCAGGTACCGGATTTACCTAACGATAAAGTCGTCAAGATCAGTATTGTTAAAATCCTTAATTCCTATGGTAAATATGAAAGAGGAAAAGCTGCTTCCGGTTTTAGCCACCAGGCCCTGCTTTCTGTATACAAGTCCTCATACGCCTCTGTTAATCTTTCAACAACCCGGTTTAACACAGGTGAGAACATCAATGCAAACCTTCCCGATGAAATAGAATTGTATCATTATTATTTCAAGACAAGCCAGTTTAAGACACTTCCGGAGAAACTGCTAAGCATGGAAAATGCAGATCAGGTCACTGCTGATCGAAATGGCTTTAATACCGCCAGGTTTGGTGGAAGAGAAAACTTTGATGTGTTTGATGTAAACGGGTATACCAAATCGATAGATGCTGCAGCATTATCCATTCACCCGCTGGTTTCCATTACTGAGAACACCGGAAATAACAGTTATCAGAGAGACTTCATCCTGCCTCTTTACTATGCCATGTACAATGCCGGTAATTGTCTTTCGCCTGATAAAACCTTTTATCATTCCGGTGTTCCTGACAATAAAGCAGTACGGCAAAATTCAATACCGTTTATACCGGAATGGGTATTCCCGGATGAATTAACGGCAGACCAGCCACTTGGATACAATGAAATCCCTCCTTCATTAAGATACAGCCGGACAACTGGAGATCCCAACGAAATAAAGCCAGCGAACCCCGTTCCGGCAAAAAATTCGACAAAAAAAGCCAATACAGGCGGATACAACAGACATTAATGGTTCAACCAAAAACAACATGACCATGAACAAAATACCAGGAAACCCTTACAGGAAATATAGAGGACGACAGTTATTAATGCTTGCTCTATGGCTCACTTTCTTTATCCCAGGGATGAAGGCACAGCTTCCCTTTATAGTTGCCGATCAGCTTATTAATCATACTGCGGCTGCAATTCCATTGTCTCTTGAAGTGCCCGCCAGCAATACCACCATTTTTATCGGGAACTACAGCCAGGCCGGTCCCGGGTCCACCTCCGTAAAACCTGCCGTAAATGCTGAACCGCAGGCAGGTAAGAATTCGGGAAATACCGTTTATGGGAGTTATATCCAGGTTGATTATTATTCCCCGGCATTGTATGCCTTGGATTATTACTTTATGAAGTCACAGAATTATATAAAACCCTCTCCCGTTTACGTGTGTAAGCCCGGCATTGATTTCCTCGGGAAATATCCAACATTTATTAAACTTTCGGACCGTGCTCCCCAAAAAGTCAAACTGGATTTTCACTTTATTGATCCTTTTGATCAATATACAAATTGGGATGACACAAAGCTAAGTTCAGTCGGAGTTGCCGGTACTAAAGAAATACTGATCACAAAATAATAACATATGAACAAATTAGCTCTTTATGCTATGTTAGTCCTGGTTTTTGTTGTTCCAGGCTTCCGGATTCAGGCTCAATCCCAGGTTAAGCAAACTGAACGGGATACGGTTGCTAAGCCAGGGATAACGGCCATTGCACGAAACTATGGGGACAGTATAGTCATCCGCTGGGCGCCCGGCACTCCAACCCTCTGGCAGGAAGCAAATCAGAATGGTTACATGTTAATTCGAAGGGAAGTATCGGTGAGTTCGGAGACTAAAGATGTGAAGTTGACTTCTTCTCCATTAAAGCCCTTATCGTTAAGTGAGTGGGGAAGCCGCTTCAATTCTGGTAAAGACCAGCTGGCGGCTACAGCAGCCCAGGTTTTGTATGGGAAAAGCATGGTTGATATTGGCAAAAACCCTGGATTGGCCCAAATGATGGAAAAGAGCATGGATGAGCAGAATAATTTTGGCATAGCACTTTTCCTGGCTGATTATTCGCCTGGCATTGCAAGTGGCATGGCGTTGCGTTGGGTAGACAAATCCTTTGATAAAAGTAAGTCCTACGTCTATTTTATTTTCCCTGCAGTCAGCGGAAAAGGAATAGTTACAGATACTGCAACAGTATTTGTTGATGCCTCTGAGGTAGCCCCCCGGGATCATTTGCCGGTAATCAGGATTGAAGAACTGGACCACCAGATAAGATTCACCTGGAGGACGATACGAGGGCTGAATAATTTTACCGCCTATTTCTTCGAACGTTCTGAAGATGGGGGAAAAACGTTCAGGAAACTGAATGAAACACCAAAAATCTTTTCAGAAGGCGAACAGGACCAGGCTTCTGGTATCCGGATGTTATCCTTCGTTGATTCCGTTCCCCAGAATTATAAAAAATACACTTACCGGTTTTATGGGATCAATGCTTTCGGGGACAGGTCCCAACCGACAGACAATATGACTGCCATAGCAGTTGACCGCACAGCACCGCCGGCTCCTTCGATCATGGGAGCAGAGAATTTCTCCGGCAACCAGGTCCGTATTACATGGAAAGAAAATACAATCAGCCCTGATTTCAAAGGTTACCTGGTGGGGCGGGCAAATTCCTTCAACGGACCGTTTAAACCATTAGTTTTTCAATTCCTGCCTGGAGGTACTACTACATTTGTCGACCCGGACGCCCATCCTGATGAATCGAATGTTTATGTTGTAACGGCTGTGGATACTTCAGGGAATTCAGCGACATCCATGCCATTTTATGCTATCATGAAAGATACCATTCCACCTGCAGCCCCAACAGGAATGAAATATACGATAGATTCCCTCGGTAATTTGAAACTCATGTGGAACCCGGGCAAGGAAAAAGATATCCTGGGCTACCTGGTTTACCGGGCAAATGCACCTGATCATGTCTTTACCCCGGTTGCAAAAGATTTTATTACCGATACTGTTTTTTATGACACCCTGAACCTTAATACCCTTACGCGGAAAGCGTATTATAAACTAGTCTGTTTTGATAACCACCGTAATCCAAGCAACTATTCCGACTACCTGGAGGTTGTCAAACCCGACAGGATCCCACCGGTATCCGCCGTATTCAACAAATTCCTCGTATCTGATACCAGTGTGGTGCTGAATTGGGCTCCATCTTCAAGTGCTGACCTGGAAAAGCAACTGTTGTACCGTAGGGAGAGTGATTCAGATAATGACTGGAAACTGATCGCTACACTGGATAAAAATATTTCCGGTTATATGGATACGAACGTAAAACCTGTCAATTTTTACACCTATTCCATTATTTCTGTTGATGAAACCGGTTTACGCTCCCTGAGATCATTCCCCTTGAAAGTGAGGGTGTATGACAGGGGCATAAGGCCTGGAGTAAAGCAATTAACCGGAGAATATGACAGCCAGAAAAAGGTCGTTACTCTTTCCTGGGTTTACTCTCCCAACAATGAGTATTATTGCCAGCTATTTCGTTCTGTTGACGGGGAACATTATACTCTTTATGCCAATGTTGAGCGCGGGAAGAATTCAATGATTGACAGGAAGGTTGCCGGTAGTCAGGTCTACTATTATAAAATAAAGAGTGTATTTATAGATGGATCCGAATCAGGGATGAGCAGCCCGGTAACTGTAAGTATAAAATGATATAGTCAATATTCTCAAGTTGGCTTAGAGCTTAATCCATTTAAACGTTCATGTATTTTTGACAGCCTTGAATCGACTACATTAATTTAGTGGGATGCCTTCTTACATCCTGCTTCTTGAATATTCTCAATAGATTTATCCTGGAAAAAAGCATGAATACTCTCAAGATACAATGGCATGATATCCTATTAGCTTCTTTAAAGTATCTTCCCAGAAGTATGAACATACTGTTGATCCTATTTGTTATTCATCTTGCTGCTAACTAACTGACTATCCCCTCATCAACCTGCCAACAAATCGGTCTATAGTGCCTGTGGTTAACTATATTGACTTTCTGCTTCCTGCTTCTTTACTAAAACAGACAACAGCATGCGAAAAGCCTGCTTACTGGTAATTGTTCTTATTTGCAATGCCGGTACCTCAAATGCACAGTTATCAGATTTGTGCAGTTCCTGCGGGGCTTTGATGGAAGAATCATTTACAAAATTCTCTGGCCTGGCAGGTTTAGAAATGGAATCTCAAAACAACTATAAAAGGGTGGCATCCACATTTGAAATAAAAAATTCAAGTGTATGCTACATAGAAACCTCCAGTATAGATACGTGGTGGTATGCAGAATTCGGGGCTTTTCCTACCCTGGTTGAAGCCAGGATGAAAATTAAATCACTTCAATCAGAATTTTCGCAATGCTTTCCTCAAATAGAGTTTATCGAACATGAAAAGAACTCAACATTTTTATTCTTATCAGGTTTTAAACAAACTACAGGGGATGGCATTAATTTTTTGAATGCTGAATTGGGCATTTACGATAATTATGATGAGAAATATATCCCATTTTTCAGGATGCCTGAAAATGCAGCTACTGTCCATTATTTTAACCTCAGTAATGATCAGGATGCTTCTGATTTCGCTTCCGGGCTGCGACGGCTGGCATCAGAAGCCTACAGGGGTTTTACGAACGTACTTGGCAGCCTGGTTCTTGATGATACGCTGTCAAAGTCCTACCGGAGTGAGTATTGCCTTCCCGGCGCTTTGGAATGTGAAATAGAAGAAACAGCTGTATTTAAACATTTCAAAGCATATTTCGGAGGAGATTTAGATATAACAGTTGCTGAAGCTGAACTCCGGAAGTTAAAGGATCAAATTGGTCAAGCGCTTGGTAAAAAATATGTATGGCGGGCAACTGGAAATGGCATAGGCTTCATTGAATCGACCAAAACTGAAATTAACAGCGAACCTTTGATAGAAGCTATTAAGGAAAAAGAAACTGGTAATAAATTTACTATCCTGATACGTGTTAATGAGCAAATAGAATAGTGATAAACTGGTAATTGCATTGTAGTTAATAAATAAAACCACCTATAAATGAATAAGTTAATCGTTATCGCGTTCGTTGGATTGATTTATGCCTTTCCCGTTAATGCGCAGCATATTACCGATATTAATTTTGCTGATGCCATAAGGAAAGACTGCAGTGATTGCATTGATGCGGATAATAATCTGCAGCCCCCGGCTAAAGATCTAAAGAAGCTTGATGTACAAAACTCCGGCATTGAAAGTCTTGAAGGAATAGGGGAATTCAACTCATTAACTGTACTGGATATCAGGGGTAACAGAAACTTATCCTCTCTGCCTAACCTTCCTGTTTCATTAGTAGAACTATGGATAGGTGCAACCGCGATCAACAACCTGGAATCCCTTCCTCCATCCTTACAACTGCTCGAATGTAACGGGTGTCCGTTAACCTCGTTACCCGCTTTGCCTGCTACGTTGAAAAGAATTTTTTGTGAAAAAAGCAGCCTGACTTCTCTTCCTCCATTGCCTGAAGGATTAACTGATCTTTATGCAAATTATTCGCCTATCCTCAAATTGCCGAATATACCTTCAACTTTATATGTTCTTTACATATATGGCACAAAGATCACTTCTCTTCCCCCATTTCCGGATGGCTTGAGTTACTTCAAAATAACAGATCATACCATTGATTGCATTCCAAGTGATAATCCAAACCTCTGGATACGCGACATCAATGGAGATCGGATTTCTACAACTTTGTGCGATGGCGGGAAAAAAGCCGGTGTTATGAATACAGAAGCAACAACTGAAAAAGCTGTGGGCAAATGTGTATCAGGCGATTGTGAGAATGGTATCGGCACTTATGTGTCTAAGAAAGGAGAAGTTACTGCCACCTATAAAGGCAGTTTTAAAAATGGCCAAAACGATGGGAAAGGCATACTCACATTTTCCGATGGTAATTCATACAACGGTGAATGGAAAAATGGAGTTATTGAAGGTGCCGGGACCATGACCTTTAACAACGGGAAAAAATCTACAGGTATATGGAAAGGCGGAAGTCTTTGGTCGGGCACAGGTTATTTTGATTTTGGAGAAAATGGCACCTATTATGGCAAAGTGAATGAAAATATGCCTGACGGACAGGGAGTACGCACCTATTCAAATGGGAAATCATTCACCGGCACTTTCTCAAAAGCGAAAGCAGTAAGTGGTAACGGATACTTGTTCTATCCGAACGATAAGCACTCTTTTGAGGGGGCTATCGTGAATGGGGAGCCTAATGGGATGGGTATATATTCCAACCCGAACGGGCAGGTATTCAGCGGAAATTTTGTTAATGGTGACCTGGAAGGTAGTGGCAAATGGACCTCTCCAAATGGTGGTAATTACAATGGTAGTTTTAAAAACTCACAATTCGACGGGTATGGAATAAGGACTTTTGATGATGGAAGTATTTATAAAGGTAACTGGTCAGAAGGCAAGCGAAGCGGAACAGGTTCTTTGTACGATAAAAACGGCGATTTAGATTATAGTGGCGAATGGAGCGATGACAAAATGGCCAACCCCGGAAACGCAGCCTCCTATAAGAATGATTTATGGGAAAGTGCTAAAAGTGTGTTTAGCCGCGTGACTTTTACCGGCTGGCAGAATCAAACCATAAATGGCCAGAAAGGAAGCGTGGATATAACAGATGAATTGCATTTAAACAGCGATTATACGTTGTACGGTACACGCGAAACTTCTGTTGTAATCGGGGATACCAGGTACAGCGGGAAAATAAATATCTCCGGCTCTTACGACCCGGTAACGCAAATAATTCAAATCGAATATGGCAGCCTGATTGAAGGAGATGAATTGCCCGATGGACTCACATGGACAGAAAGCGGCACTGGGAATGCCAAGGTTTATGAAAATGATAAGCATCCCGGTTATTATATCATAAGCAGTAGTGATGGCGATGATGATAATGCTTTTGAAGAAACTGATTATCAGTAATTAACTACATTAAAAGTTGAAAAAGATGAAATAGAATTATTGGTGTCCGGCATTATGATAGAAGTGACGGTGATGAGTGCAATACATCAAGTTAAAATGAAAAAGTTAATAGTTTCAATGTTTGTGGGATTGATTATACTTTTAAGCTAATGATAAAATATTTCAAGCAACATAGTTTTTGGTGGAGCGTTATTAATGGCCTTATCCCGATAATCGGGTTGGTTTTTTTCAAATGGAGCATTCTGTATATCCTTTTCCTGTTGTGTTACCAGTTTTTTCTTAACGGGGTTTTCAGTTGTATTGCCATTGTTATGTCAATGGGAAGGGTGAATAAATTTATGGAAGGTATTGCTGGCCGGATATTCCAGTCAATTGGTTTTGCGCTTTTTTACGGTCTGGTATTGGTAATGTTCATATCCTTTTTAATCGAAGCTTTAGACACACATACGCTCGTTGATAACTTTAAGGGAATGGGATGGAGCCTGAAGTTTGTGCTTCTTAACTACGTGATCAACTTTACTCTTGGATTCATAATTGGCAAACGCTTTGTTACTTCACGTCCCGAAAAGATCATGATTCGTTCTTCTCTTTTGATAATTCCGCTGCTTTTTATTATCCTTATATTAATGTTTGTTTTCCCCAATCAAATGTCAGGCAACGGCTCAAACATCAATCTCTTTATTACCAGCGGATTTATCATTGCAAAAACCATTCTTGATATGGTTGTGACACATTATGGCGGGGGCTAATCAGCTATTTGATATGCACTTCTAAGGATTTTATTCATCATACTGCCCGGGTGTCGCATTTTATTCGTCATCCAGGGGTTGTTCTGGTTGAAGACATCCACGATTGAATTTAAACGGGAGAGTTTGGTGAACTGGCTATACGTATACCCTCCTCCAATAAAATCATAAGTTTCCTGGGCGTGAATTTCGCAAAGAAGATAAATGCCGGCCACGGCGAAGAGTAGTTTCAGTTTTATCACTTTTCCCTTTTTTGTGTTTGAAGATGCTTGTTAATAATAAACGCTGTTTAAGTAGCTGTAATACAATGGCCAAATGATCAGTTATTCCACCTGGTTTCTCTAATGAAATATTGATGATTTTGAATTACAAATGAATGCTGGTTTTTGATTTCTGCTGACAGGCAGATAATAATTAGCATGATGAGTGTATCCTGGCAAATCTGTAAATAAAAAACAAGAGCCTATGAACTTAATAAACCATTAACCTTCTAATGTTCAACATAATAATGAATCTCAATTTTGTTTATATTCACCTTGAAAGCAGCTTTATGGATTTATCACAGATGTTAATCGGGTGAAAATCCAATTGGTATCATAGGATACATCTCAATTTGCAAAAAAACTCTTAGCTTTTAAGATTTCAGATACGCTATTAGATTAACTTGAGTTCGAATTATTATGTACGTGAATAACTAGTCATTGTAGGAATTTGCACTACAGATTGACACAGATTATTGCAGATGACCCGAAATAAGCAGCTGCATAAAGAAATTGATAGGAATACAGATCAGCAGGATCAATATAATTTTGCGCCCACCAATAAACTATCCTTTATTGATTGAATTCTGAGCATTGACTGCCTGCATAGGTTCATGTATCCATCTTATTTTTTTTAACTTTTGCCGAACTTAGTCCAGGCACAAATTAATTGTCCCTTATGCAACGCAGTGTGAAGGCATAAGGCTTGCTATTGGAATACATGCCGCCAAGACCACTCCCTAAAGTGAAATTCCAGCCAACCGCTGGAGAAGTCTGTAAACTGCTCCAATAAAAGCCATATGTGCCACGCGACGTTACTAAACCAAAGTTCAATTCCAAATCACCTGCAGCGTGAAGTTTTAACCCTGAATTCCATGTACTGGTCCAGTTTGTCCAACCACCTGCTGTGCTTACATTGTTCCATTCTGTATAGGTAGGAATTCGCCACATGCTTCCTAACAGGAGATTGCAGGGGTCGTTTGCCGTTAACCAATCTGTATTTTCATTGATGTTGGAGATCCATTGACTACTGGGTGTTCGGGTAATTCCATCGTGTTTAAAACCCTGCTTCTGGTCAAACTGCCAGTACCAGCCCGCCGAAGGTTCAGTGGCATCATTAACGGCAGTTGCCTGGTGATCTGAACCCAGGTTGCTGGTGATCCAGCACTTTGATGTTTCGCCCGGAATATTCGTAACTGTTCCATATGTGGTTGTTTTGGAAACAGGAGCAACATTTCCTGCAACGTGGCTGGCTGTAAAAGATGTTCCGCAGGACAAGGCCTGAGCAGTGAGCATGGTAGCTCCGGATGTCCCGCAGCTGTTATAGGCCCAAACATAACGACTATAAATGCCTCCGACATTGAGCCCGGATTCTGTTTTCGTGGTACTTGTTCCCATGTCAGTTGCCGTAGTAGAATCATTGGTAGTATTCCATTTGAACCCCGTTGAAATGGGAGCGCCAGTCCAATTCCAGGTAATTTGTCCATTAGTTTGAACATGGGTGCCCTGGAGCGGTGCATTAGGAATTGGGCAGGCGACGGTGAGGTTCACCCATTTTCCGCCAAGGTACACTGATAAAACGGCAGTGCCATCCTGGTTGCAGTTTGTGCATATAACCTGGAGACCTTCAGCAGGATTCGCAATAGAATTGCGCTGGGCGAAAGTCATTCGCGGGACAAGCATCCCCCGCGTAGAAGATTTCACATCAAGCATTGCCGAATTGTCTGGCTCACTTTGGTCGGTGTTTATGCCCACCTGTGCAAAAACGCCCATTTCCAGTACAAGGAATAAGACTATGAAAGTAAGAACCCTTCTCATGGCTAAAGAAATTAGTCGGAATTACTTCAGTGGAATATTATTTAACAAATAATAAAAGAAAATAGTCTGAATTATTATTCTTATTTGAATGCAATTCTGTATTTAAAAAATAAAAACCTTGTATCTGTTTAAAATACAAGGTTTTACTTTATTATCCAGTACCCGGGGCCGGGATCGAACCGGCACGTACTCACGTACATCGGTTTTTGAGACCGACGCGTCTACCAATTCCGCCACCTGGGCAACAGACTGCAAAATTACAAAAATTTCAATAATAATTAACAATCCAGAGTTGAATGGACTTTCTTGATAAATTTCTTGCTGCAATGCTTTTAAGATACTATTCACCTTTTCTTACTTATATTCTATGCTTAAGAGTTTCGGAATAGATTAGCCCGAATTGAGCATATGATTTAGTGGATCATCCCAGATAATTATAATGTGGTTTGAGCCTGATTTCAAGGTTATGTGCCGGGCCAACATAAATGAAAGGACGATTCAGGCTCTCTTTATCAGTTACTATGTATTTAAAAAATATGAAAAGCAAAATTTAATAATACCTTTTGGGACATTGATAATAGTTCTAATATCTTACCTGACTGACTATATTTTTTGTCACAGATAGGCCTGCCTAAATTGCGGCTTGCCATGTTCCCTCAGCAGGTGATTATTCCCGGACGCAGAACAAAAATAATATCAATATTTTAATAGGCCTGAGTTATTCAAGATCAAAAAACGAAAATTTTAAACATTTGTCGTAATTTTCACGACAAATGACGTATCTTTGGGATAAAATTAGAAGCTATGGAAGTTTCAGATCCATTAATCGCCTACAAATCCATTGATGATGGGAGAGTTATTTCGCTAATCGAAATGATCCGAAATGGTATAAAATTCCCTTCGTTTCATCTATTTGCAGTCAAAACGCCTTTCAGCATGTCAGAATGGTCATCTTTCCTGCATATTTCAGATCGTACCATGCAGCGTTACACTAAAGAAAAACGCACTTTTGACCCCCTTCAGTCAGAAAAAATCGTTGAAATCGCTTTATTTTACAATAAGGGTACAGAGGTATTTGGCAGTCCGGAAAAATTCAATTCCTGGCTTGAAACCGATAACCTTTCACTTGGTAAAACCAAGCCCAAATACTTTCTTGATAATAGCTTTGGCATTGGTTTATTAAAAGATGAACTCACCCGCATTGAATATGGGGTTTTAGCATGAAAGCCTTCAGGCTCGGAAAAACCGCATTTGCAAATGATCTTAGCGGGAAAGGTGCTGAAAGGGCCGGAGGAAGATGGAACAGCAAGGGTGTGGCAATGGTCTATACCAGTGAGACAAGAGCCTTGTGTACCGCTGAAATTGCTGTTCATACACCGCTTGGCAACCTTCCTTTGGATTATACTCTTATCTGCCTTGAAATACCGGATGATTTAACCACAAGCTTTCTCAAGGAGGCTGATCTTCCTTCCGACTGGAAAGCATTCCCCCATTCCCATACAACTCAGGAAATCGGGGACCTGTTTATTCGTGAAATGAAAACTGCTGTCTTGAAAGTACCTTCAGCTGTAGTGCAGGGAGAATTCAACTTCCTTCTCAATCCCAATCACCCGGAATTTAACAGGATCATGACTATTGGCTCAGAACCGTATCATTTTGATGACAGGCTATTCATGCGTTAGTGGCTTGAATGTATACTTTAAAAAAGTATTACTTGAGCATTTTGAGGTAATTCAACTCTTGCTCAGAAAGCAGCCGCCAATGCCCGCGAGGCAGATCCTTCTTGGTGAGGCCGGCAAAAACAACGCGGTCCAGTTTTACAACTTCATATCCGACGGATTCAAAAATACGCCTGACAATCCTGTTTTTCCCTGAATGAAGTTCTACGCCGATTTCTCTTTTGCTGGCGGTATCACTTGAATAGGCGATTTCATCAATCTGTGCAATCCCATCTTCCAATTCAACTCCTGAGGCAATTGTCAGCATATCGTTTTTAGCAAGCGGCTTATCAAGTTCAACATGATAAACTTTCTTAACTCTATGCTTTGGATGTGTGAGTTTCTTGGCCATTTCGCCATCATTGGTCAGCAAGAGAAGGCCAGTCGTATTTCGGTCGAGCCTTCCAACCGGATAAATCCGTTCTTTACAAGCGTTTTCAACGAGTGTCATTACCGTTTTCCTGTCGAACGGATCATCTGTTGTTGTAATATATCCTTTGGGTTTATTTAACAGGACATAAACCAGCTTCTCGCTTTTAATCGTATGGTTATCGTATTGCACTTTATCGGAAGGCGAAACCTTTGTCCCCAGTTCCGTCACGATCTTACCATTAACCATCACTGTTCCTGCCAGTATCAGTTCATCAGCTTCCCGCCTGGAACAGATTCCAGAATTGGCAATATACTTGTTAAGCCGGATGAGGCCTTCACCTGAAGAGGAGGATGCTGATTTCTGAGGAGCCTTAGGCAACTTATCATTAAAGGGTTTCTTAAAATCACCACGGGCTGAGCGGATTGAAGATCCGCTTCTGGAAGGACGTTCAGGGTTTTCGCCTTTTCTGTAGCTCCGTTCCGGAAATGCACCATCCTTTTCGGAGCGGCTAGTGCTTTTCTCCCTGAAAGGTTTATCCTTTGCTATTCTGAATGGCTTATCGGCAGGAGCAGACCGGCGTGGACGCTCTTCATCTGACTGCTGTTCCGGCTTTGAATATGATGAGGTGCCTCTCGAAGGACGATCTGTACCAGAACTCTTGCCAAATCCCTTTCCAAAGGCAGTTTTTTCCCGTTCAATACGGCCAGGACTTTTCTCCCTGGACAGTTTATCCTTACCCGACTTGAATGGCTTTCCAGCCGCAGCAGAGCGTCGGGGACGTTCTTCATCAAACTGCTTTTCAGATTTGGTTCTTGCAGGACGAATTTCTTTCATCTCTTTTGATTCAAGACGCATTATTTCAGCATCTTTCCCGCGAACCTGTTTGGCTGGACGCCCAACACCTGTTCTCCTAACAGCGGTTTTGCTCCCGGCTGCTCTTCTTCCTGTCGGCCCTTTCCCTGACCGGCGATTATTTTCCATTGTTTCAATAATTTATGCAAAGGTAAGAACATTCTGGCAAAGGAGGGAGTTAAGAGAAGGTCTTTAAACCTGACAGGTTTAAATCAGGACATTATAGTTCAATAACTGCAGATTCAATGCATTGCGAATGTTCTCATCACCAAAATAAATATACGCGAGAATGTAAATAAATGCCGATTTTTTATTATATTTGTATTTCTGGGTTTTCTGAAGGAAAACCCGATTGCTGACAAAACATATTGTTTCAAAAGCACAACACATAGAGCGGGATACCAGCAGCGGCTGGCAGGTTTACCCTTTCAAAAGAGTTCTCGTTAAGCGTGACAAGATTCTACCAAAATCCCGTTTATCCGGGAGTAAGCATTCTGTTTTTTGAAATCTGAGTCTCACGAATAAAGAAGGAGGTACTATGAAATCGCTCACCGAACGCATCATTACTGTTGGCTCATTTCCATATTCCAGGGCCATGCTTCTGCAGATTCAACTGCAAACTGAGGGAATTGACTGTTTTCTTGTCTCAAAAGAATCGCTTCAACCAGTCAGGACGGCAGATTTGAGGGTGAAGCAAGCCCAGGTTGCAAAGGCTTTAAAAATCATTGATGAATCGATCCATTTTTCAGGATTAGCCAAGGAGAAAGCCGTTAAAACCCTGGGGGTTGTCAGGCGAATACTGGTGCCTGTTGACTTTTCTAACCTTTCAACACATGCGTGCCGCTTTGCAATCAGCCTTGCTCAAAAATACAAGGCAGAGGTCAAACTTTTACATGTTTATTACAACCCTGCCATAGATATCACTCCTTATGACGACCATTACTCATACCAGGTGAAGTTGTCTGATAACCTTAGGGAAATAGAGAAAAACGCAAGGCTCAGCATGGTGAAACTGGATCAGAAACTAACCACCTGGTGCAAACTTGAGCACATTCAGGATGTCAGGATTTCAACAGGACTTGTAAATGGTGAATCTGCAGACGAGATACTTGAATATAGCAAGAAATACAGGCCGGCACTGATTATCATGGGTACCCGTGGCCTGACCAAAGGCACCCACCCCATGGGAAGAGTTACCACTAAGGTTACAGAAAATGCCCTGGTGCCTGTATTGGCACTCCCAGTAAGTTCAGCCAACAAGGTAGGTGATCTGAAAAACCTTCTTTATGCTACTGATTTCGACCCATCTGATTATTCAGCTATAAACCGCTTGTTGCATCTTATGTCACCACTTGGCATCACTCTGCATTGTGTCCATGTGAGTGTTGGAATGAAGAAGCCCTGGGACCCTGTAAAGATGGATGAACTCAAGCAACATCTCATTCATGAGTATGGTGATACGTCCGTGAAATTTGACTTAATCGTCAGTGATAATGTGGTTAATAGTATCGAAACCTATATTCGAAACAATGATATTGATGCTATTGCATTAATCACCCGGAAACGTGGCACACTTGAAAAGATGTTTGCACCCAGCTATACAAAAAAGATTTTCACTGAAATCGGCAAGCCGCTGTTTGTGTTTCATGCGTCTGCGTAACGAGCATAGCGCATGGCGCGAAGGGTATAGGGCAAAGAGAATTGAGCATGCATGGGAAAGGGATGGTCAATCGATAGTCATTCGGTTCTCATTCGATGGTCATTCGGAGGTCACTCTATAGTTGATTCCATATTGAGCAGATCATTCCATGGTAATAAGGTGATAAAGTTATTACTTAACCATTTGGAGAATACGAGATCCAAAAACTTAGTAATAATTCCATTTTCAAATTGACGAATTATCGAATTGACGAATTAACTCATCCCGGAAGAAAGGCATCTTCCACATGATTGAGCTTGACCTGCTGTTTATCGAATAGTATTCCGATCACGTCAAAGCGAGTTTCCCCTTTGAAGTCGGTTTCCATTATATAACCCTGGGCGGCCCGGACGAGTGATTGTTGCTTTGTCCTGGTAACGGCCATTTCAGGCTCTCCAAACCAATCGGAAGTGCGGGTCTTGACTTCAACGATCACAAGCCAGTCACCATCTTTTGCAATTATGTCGATCTCATCACGGTTGTAACGCCAGTTCCTTTTAATGATCTGATAACCTTTTCGTGTAAGGTAATTGGCAGCTATATTCTCGCCATTCTTACCCAAATCGTTGTGAGTTGCCATTAATAAAAAATTTAAAATGCAAAATGCAAAAGTGAAATATCAAAAAGCTATTTAAATATACGATATTTTAATCAATTCCTATACTAAGCAAACAAGCGCACTCTATTCAGCGATAGCAGCCCCGAACTCAAGCGTACTAAATGTTCCTGTGACTTTTAATGTTACATTTCTTCCCAGGATCAGTGCACGGTTATCATCCAAATGGCCTGCCGGAAATCCAAAACAAACAGGAAAATTATAATCTGCAACTATTTCCGCTATAATCTGCTCAGCCGTTTTTCCGAAAGGAACCGCGTTGTCATTCATTTTCGTCATGCCACCTACGATCAGACCTGACAGGTTTGAAAGCTTTCCCGACCTTTTAAGGTTCAGCATCATCCTGTCAACATGGTAAAGGTACTCGTCAAGATCTTCCAGAAACAAAACCTTTCCGTCAGTATCTATGTCAGAAATAGAACCTGAAAGGGCATACAGGATTGACAGGTTCCCACCTGTCAGAACTCCCTGGCAAGTACCTTTTTTAGATAAGGCGTGTGGCGCAACCATGTACGACAAATCTTGTCCTGAAAGCGCCTTCCAAAGGGTATTCATTACTTCACTTTCAGAACCGGCCAGGGGAAATGTAAATGGCATGGCTGCATGAAGGGATTCGATTCCAAATTGAACCTGGATATGGGAATGAAGCACGGTGACATCACTGAATCCAACTATCCACTTTGGATTCTGGCAAAAGCCTGAAAAATCAAGCTCGTCGATGATCCGCAAAGTCCCATAACCTCCGCGGGCAGCAAAAATGGCCATTACTTCCGGGTCGTCCAGCATTTGCTGAAGGTCAGAAGCGCGCTCGGCATCCGTCCCGGAATATTGAAAATGGCTACCGAACAGGTGTGACCCCAGCTTTACCTTCAATCCCCATGAAGTGAACCACTGAAATGCTGTTTCCAGCTCTTCTGCCGAGATTTTGCGGGCCGGGGCAATAATGGCTATGGTATCCCCTGGTTTCAGGCTGGGAGGTGTGATCATGCTTTAATTTTAGAGTAAAAATAAGCAAATTCCCTGGCCTTGAAAAGAAGGGCCGTGTAGTTGGATGACAAAGAAATTGAAAGCATCTGTTGAATACTATTTCAGGTTCAAAAAAGATCCAGTTGAATATAGTGATTTGCCTGTTCAAGCTGTGGCAAGGTGATTTCCGGAATCCTGTATTTATCCCGTAAAAAAAGCACCTTTCTCCTGAGCTCTTCTTCATATGCCTTGCTGATCCGCCAGCCTTGAAAAATTTGACGGTAACCAGGTAAAAGGTCTGGAAAATGAAGCGAAAGAAAGCCCATAAATCTCTCCTTTGTACTTCCTCTTAAGTTAAGCGGCCAGGGGGAAACTCCATTTACCCTGATTTCAGCGGCTCTCATGTAAATCTCATCCAAATTCTCCATATTATCCGTAATCAGGGGCAAGACTGGGGTAAGCAGTATATTCACCCGGCAACCTGCTTGCTTGCAAGCCTCGAGAAGCCTGAACCTTTCCAGGGCAGGGGAAGCGCCTGGTTCAATAAGCTGTCTCAGGTTTTCATCCATCATGGTTATGGATGAGCCGATGCTGACCGATGTTACAGAAGCCAGCTCCCTTAGTAGCTCAATGTCTCTAAATATTAGTGAGGACTTGGTTGTAAGAACAACCGGGTTCCTATGGCGGATCAGTACTTTAAGCACACCTGGCATTAGCATGAAGTCAGCCTCTGCAGGCTGATAAGGATCTGTTACACCTGAAAGATTGATTCTTAGTTTTTTCCACGATCGCTTGCTTAATTCTTTATCAAGAACCTGTGCAACGTTGGTTTTCACCATGATGTTCCCGAAAAAATCGCCGGCCTGCATATAGTCATGGGAGTATTGAGCAAAGCAGTATTTGCATCCATGTCCGCATCCCCTGTAAACATTGACATCCCAATGGCAGGGCATTTCAGACTCATGGTAATGAAGGGCCGATTTAACGGTAATTTGGGCGCAATGTTCAGTCGTATTGGTGGTAATTATCACTCTGTTTTTTGATTAGAATTTGATCAGATGGGAGTTTTCAAGATACAAATAGAGTTGGATAAATTAGTTTATTGTTTGGTATAAATAATAAAATGGGACGCTGATTACGCTGATTTGCCGCTGATAAAAACAGAAAGGGAACGTATGCTATTAAGTAGGATTATCATCTTGATTCAACATTACTACTTGAGAACTATTAACGTATAACCAATAACCCATAACTTTTTCAGGAAGTCCGTATCTTTGCCGGTTCTTACAGCAAACTGCGAATTCCACCATGAGCGAACCGAAGACTTTTAAACGGTATACCGTAACCTCCGCACTGCCCTATGCAAACGGGCCCATCCATATCGGCCACCTGGCCGGAGTGTATATTCCTGCTGATATTTACGTCCGCTATATGCGCTCAAAGGGTGAAGATGTGCTGTTTATCGGTGGAAGCGACGAACATGGTGTTCCCATTACCATCCGTGCAAGGAAAGAAGGGCTTACACCCCAGCAGGTTGTTGATAAATACCATGAGATTATCAGGGATTCTTTCCAGGAACTCGGAATCTCTTTTGATGTATATAGCCGCACCTCTGCTCCTATCCACCATGAAACAGCTTCTGCCTTTTTCAGGAAACTGTATGATAAGGGAGAATTTGTTGAACAGTCGAGCGAACAATACTACGATGCCGAAGCTAACCAGTTCCTTGCCGACCGCTACATTACCGGGACCTGTCCAAGATGCGGTTTTGAACGCGCATATGGCGATCAGTGTGAGAGCTGCGGTTCGACTCTGAATGCAACTGAACTTATAAATCCGAAGTCTGCCTTGAGCGGGAATGTGCCTATCCTGAAAGAAACCAGGCATTGGTTTTTACCGCTTGATAAATATGAAAACTGGCTGAAAGAATGGATTCTTGAATCCCATAAAGAGGATTGGAAAACCAATGTTTACGGGCAGTGCAAATCATGGCTGGATTCAGGCTTACAACCCCGTGCTGTAACCCGCGACCTGGATTGGGGTGTTAAGGTGCCGGTTGAAGGCTCGGAAGGGAAAGTGCTTTATGTATGGTTTGATGCTCCTATCGGTTATATATCCGCTACCAGGGAATGGGCGCAAAAGACAGGCAAAGACTGGGAGCCTTACTGGAAATCAAATGACAGTAAGCTGGTCCATTTTATTGGCAAGGATAATATAGTTTTTCATTGCATCATTTTCCCGGCCATGCTGAAGGCTGAAGGCTCCTACATCCTTCCAGACAATGTGCCAGCCAATGAATTCCTGAACCTGGAAGGGGATAAGATCTCAACTTCCCGCAACTGGGCTGTTTGGCTCCATGAGTACCTGCTTGATTTCCCCGGGAAACAGGATGTTCTAAGGTATGTGCTTGCAGCCAATGCCCCGGAAACCAAGGATAATGATTTCACCTGGAAGGATTTCCAGACCCGCAATAACAGTGAATTGCTCGCCATACTGGGGAATTTTGTCAATCGCACACTTGTTCTGACCCACAAATATTTTGAAGGGAAGATCCCCTCCAGGGGAGAACTGACAGATTATGACAAGCAGGTAATCTCCGAGATAGCCCTATATCCTGCCAAAATCGGTAGCAGCATAGAGAACTACCGTTTCCGCGAAGCATTGAATGAACTGATGAACCTGGCACGCCTGGGAAACAAATACCTCACGGACACAGAACCCTGGAAAGTATTCGCGGCCGACCCACAGCGCGTTGGTACCAACCTGAACATCTCCTTACAGATATGTGCCAACCTGGCTGTATTATCTGAGCCTTTCCTTCCCTTTACTGCCACCAAACTCCTTGGTATGCTCAATATTCCTCCTTCCAAGTGGAACCAGGCCGGCTCGGCTGATTTGTTGGAAAATGGCCATATGCTTAATACTCCAAGCCTGCTATTCGAAAGGATAGAGGATGATGTGATCAAGGCACAGATTCAAAAGTTGCTGGACACCAAAGCAGCCAATGAAGCTGAAGCAACACCGGTCACTCCTGCTAAAGCAGAGATCACCTATGATGATTTCGGCAAGATTGACCTGCGGATTGGGACTATTATTGAAGCTGAAAAGGTTGCCAAAACTCAAAAACTTCTTAAACTAACCATTGATACAGGCCTTGATAAACGCACGGTAGTTTCTGGAATTGCTGAGCATTACCAACCGGAGGAGATCATCGGGCAAAAGGTGGTATTCCTTCTGAACCTGGCACCCAGGAACCTGAAAGGCATTGAATCAAAAGGTATGATCCTGATGGCCGAAAACAAGGAAGGAAAGCTTTGTTTTGTTGCCCCAACCGAAGCCTTTGACCCGGGGAGTGAGATAAGGTAAATCGAATTCGTGTATTCGTGGCATAAAGAGCAGGCCACTAAGGCACGATGACACTAAGATTTCACAAAGAATTTATGCCAAATTGATGGCTGCCCGATGCAATCCACTCTTTTTTTAGGACAAAATCAAGCTGGCCTTTTTACAGGAAATTCTCATCCAGGTATTTCTGGAAAGGCTCTTTGTACTGATCGCTGACCGGTATATAGACTTTGCCAAATACGATCCTGAAGCGTTCAATCACCTCTATTTTATCGAGGTTTACGATGAACGACCTGTGAACACGCATGAAATGCGATGCCGGCAATTTTGACTCCAGCATCTTTAAGGAATTGATCGAAAGTACAGGATGCGGATCATTCTTCAGGTAGACCTTCACATAATCCTTCATTCCTTCAATGTAGAGGATATCTGAATAATTGATCCTCCTTATTTTATATTCACTCTTGATAAAAAGGAACTCATCATTGGTCTCAAGGTTGCTTCCCTTATGACTTTCCAACTCAATAAGCTTCTTTGCCTTCACAGCAGCAGCCAGGAATTCTTCATAGCCAAATGGCTTTAGCAGATAATCTACAGCATCGAGCCTGTATCCTTCTATTGCGAATTTCTCAAAAGCTGTTGCGAATATAATCTTGGGGCCATTTTGTAACATTCGTGCAAAGTCGGTCCCAATGAGGTCTGGCATCTGAATATCAAGGAATATAAGATCCACAGCATGATCATCAAGGAACTCCATAGCTGAGATGGGGTTATCAAAACCTCCGTCATATTGCATGAAAGGAGTTCGCTGAATATAACCGGTAACAAGTTTCAAAGCAAGCGGTTCGTCGTCAATAGCAATGGCATGGATCATACTTCAGCTTTAGGGATATCAATGGTAAGATAAATTGAAAATTCCGTTTCAGACTCATCAATCGTTAGTTTGTGCTTAGCCGGGTAAATGAGGTTAAGGCGTTTCTTTACATTTTCAAGGCCTATTCCGTAATCTGATTTAACAAGGTCCTCTCCCTTGTTACCTATGCTGTTACTACATTCAAAAACGATCATCTCCTGGATGATATCCAAATGAATCTTGACATAGGATTGCCTGCGGTAACTGATGCCATGTTTAAAGGCATTCTCAATAAAGGGCAGAAAGAGCAAAGGTGGAAGAGAGAAGTCTTTGTATTCTTCAGGGAACTGTATCTCAATTTGAACCTTTTCTGAAATCCTCAATCTCATTAACTCAATATAGGTTTGAATGAAATCAATCTCCTGGCTCAGCAGTTTATCGCCTGATTCAGTCTCATACAACAGGTAACGCATGAGTTTCGAGAGATGCAAAATGGCTTTTTGCCCATCTTCAACGCTGATCTGAACCAGGGAATAAATATTATTGAGGGTATTGAAAAAAAAATGCGGGTTGATCTGGTTTTTAAGAAATGCCAATTCCGTATTCAACTTTTCCTTTTCTGCTTCTTTGCGCTCTTTTTCGTTTTTCATGAGCTTATCTGAAAAACAAAGCCCCATGCCAAAACCGGAAATGAAGAGTGTTGTAAGGATGAAGTTATACATTGGCCAACTCTTGGGCGGTGATTTCTTCTTGAAAAGCTCACCCATAGGAGGATTACCTGGAAACCCCATATCCGGCCTGAATTGATTGCCTGTTGGTTGTCCTTGAAAATTATGCGGATGATCATCAAAAGCCTTGAATGTCAATTCATTGATGAATGTCATCATGCCAACCAATAGGACTGAAACTATAAAATAAAGTACTTTTTTCCCCCTGAAAAATAATTTTGGAGTTAGCCAGAGATAGTTTACATAGAAGATGAAAGCATAAAGCAGGATTTGCATATAGGTCCTGTTCAGGAAGAATGTATCATGGCTATCATCAAGGTAGATCAGGTATGCCGGCAGGATCAGGATGATGATCCAAACCGTAAGATGAAGGAAAATCTTGATCTTCTTTCCCTGCTTAAATCCAGCCAACAGATGTGCATATGTTTTTCCCATAGCAGTGGGTATTAAAGTCAAAGTGCAAAAGGCAGAGTGCAAAGTGTTAAAGGCAAAGAGCAAAGAGCAGAGTGTAAAGTGTTAAAGGCAAAGAGCAAAGTGCAAATCGCAAAATACCTCGTAGGGGAGCCTTGCGCTCGAATAGTATTCCCCATTAGCTAAACCATTAATTTTCAGATAAGGACAGTTGAATGTTTCATATCGATCTTGATTCAGTACCGGAATCTCTCTATTTGAATTTTAATCTTTGATTTTTAACTTCTTAACTCTTCATTAGGAAATAAGAATCCGCCAGCTGGCGGAAACAAACGAATTATGAAGTAAGAATGAGTATTCTTCAAATCAATCATCCCCAATTTCGCAGTTCTGATTTCGTTTGTTCTTCAATCATTTGTTCCTCTTTTTATTCAACTTCTAAAGTTTCAAACTATATCCAAGACAAACCACATAATCCCTTGCCGGAACCGAACTATTACTGCTCTGTACCAGGAAACTCAGATCCAACATCTGGCGCGGAGCGAAATCATATTCCATCCCACAGGCATATCTTGTTTTCGGGAGCAATCTTGATCCGGGAGTATTAAGCGGGGTAAAACCTTCAAAAGAAATATATGGGCTGACTTTAAATTTCAAATCGAGTTTAAGGGCTGCCTTTGTCCGGGCTGTGAGTTCCGGATTATTATCTCCCGAAGAATATGGTTCGGAAAACTGGGATTGGAATCTCTCTCTAACTGTTACCAAAAAGGGCTTAACCTTTTGCCTGTAGCTTAGGTCCATATAAAACCGGTTTTTGCCGGAATATGTATCATCCAAGCGCTTGTCGTTGAGAAACCTATAATTCAGGGAAGCCTTCAGATGCTTATTGAACCTGTATTCAAGTCCGAGATCGCTGAATATGGTCATAACCTCTGAATAGTTTTCCATAATCCTTACTTCCTGCGAAAAGTTTAAGCCGACAGCCTGGCTGAAGTCTTTACTCAGATTCACTGATAGCCAGGTTCCGGCATCATTGACTTGAGGGAATGCCTTTACCACAAACAATAGTATACCAATAAGAAAGATTGTCCCTTTTGGATTACTCATAATAGTATATCATGATAGAAGCAGTGTCTTTGAGGTAATCGAGTTTGTCGATAACGACCCTGTGAACTTTCAGGCCTGTGCGAGCAGATAATTCTGCAATAAGTTCCTTCTGCAGTTCAGGTTTTACCATTTCAATTTTTTCAAACTGTATACTTTTACTATACTCTCTCTTGAAAATCATGTTCCTGTCGAGGATAAATACCAGGGTGAGTATTATTCCACAGATGGTTCCAAGCACAGAATATTCAAGTTCTATTCCGCTGATCAGCCCGATTGCGATAAAAATAAAGAGGTAGGTCATATCCTTTACTCCTATTCCCGCCGTTCGGTAACGGAGCATGGAAAAGACGGCAAACAGCCCGAATGCCGCCCCCATGGATATTTTGACTTTGTTGAGAACGAAGGTCAGAACAAATATCACAACATTGAAAAGGATAAAGGTGAAGATGGTATCCATTTTCTTATAGTTGGGATAATAGATAAAAAGGATGATGAGCAGTACGGCTGCGAGGTCAACTCCCAGCGAGATAAAAAACCGGTCATTGATCTCAACAGATTCCTTCTCCTTATCTTTTTTCTTCTCCGGTTTTGGTTCAGCAACCTCTGTTTCATCGGTTACCGAAATCAATGGCTTGTAAGGCCTTGTAATAGCTGTTTCAGCAGGGACCGCAAGCATCATGAGCATTAAAGCTACCAGAAATTTATACCGGTATGCTTTCACATAATTTCTTAACATGGAGTAGTTTTGGTTTGAAGTTATTGATTTTAACCACATTACTATATAAACTTGCAACTCCCAGGCAATACTTGCTTATTGAAATGGGAGAAAGAGAATGTTGATTCATCAGGAGCGTGAATGGTGATTTTCCAAATCGTTCCTGCTTTACTTCAGCAATGACAAGCTGCGGAAAAGACTGTTTTTTGTCAGCTGTGTGAAAGTCAAGTGCTAAATCAATTGTTAACCTTTCTTTCAGGTTATTCTGAACCAGGGTAATCCGATTATAAAAAACCTGCAGGGTTTGCTGTAATTCCGTGCTTTCCATACCTGTGACAGACTTCAGAAATGCTGCAGATTCGCCTTCGATGAGCTGATTAGCCTCAAATTGGCGTATCCTTTTCTTGATGGTACGTCTCTTATTCGACTTAAATTTTATTTCGAAGAAGTGCAGGCCTGAATCCATATATTCCCTAAACCTCACTTTATTCCGGTTTAGCTTACCATTGTGGTGCTGGGTATAGAGCTTCAGATCGGGAGTGTCGAAATAACGGGTATTATAGGAGCCGCACTTTTTCCCCTCGATGGAAAGCACCCTGTAATCCAGTTTCAGGCTCTCAAGAATCTCCGGCAACTTTGAATAATGAAACATATACTTTGAATCCATCCGGTCCAATAGCTTAACCTTGTCCATTCCGTCAAGGCTGATGGTTTCAAATTGTTCCAGTATGGCAAGTATATTATTCACTTTCAGGATCAATAATATTCATATCCCCATTTTTTCACAGACTCAAGTTGCCTGGACTTATTGGTTGTAATCTTTTGAACCTTGAGGTCCCTGGTGTTATAGCGATATTCTGTTTTCTTCAAAAGCAAACCCGTACCATCAAGAATGGTCTCAGATAGTTTTTCACCGGTTGGTTGATACAATATCAAGGTTTTCTTCAAAAGGATCCCTGAAGGCGAAAACTCGTCCTCCTCGATCTTATTCTGGAACTTATCATATTTCAGGGTTTTGCGCGAAGAAATAACATTATCACCTTCATATTTTATTTCTTCAATTTTATTCCCGCTCTTATCAAAACGGCTTACCTCTTTCTTGTCAACAGAACCATCTGCCTTGTATTCAATTTGTTGAGTCATATTTCCCTCCTTATCATAGGTTTCAAAAGATTCCTTGAGAGGGTTATCGGGGCCACTTTCCTTTGTTGATTGCCAGGTAGTAATAGATTTGATCTTGTTCTTTTTAATATCCTTGTCCGACTGGCAAGGAGCAATAAGATAGAAGCATAGAAGGCAGACAATGCCTAAAGCGGTTTTCATTGGTTAGCTTATTTAAAGATGGTCATGGTTGGAACTTCAATTTGCTGA
Organism: Bacteroidota bacterium; assembly: GCA_013376995.1. Taxonomy (GTDB): domain Bacteria; phylum Bacteroidota; class Bacteroidia; order Bacteroidales; family UBA4417; genus UBA4417. Next base: position 162,208 of record JACAAZ010000008.1, read on the forward strand.
TGTTTCTTGTTGATGGTCACATCCCTGATGACAGGAACCAGCGCCGTGGTCTGTAATGTAGAATCTTTTGAATAGCAATAGAGATGGTAATCCCCTGGGCGAAGGTATTTGAATTCATAGTTTCCATTGTAGGTTGTGTTCACATGCTCGCTGTATGATCTGTCGTCACCAAAAATCAGGTAAACTTCCACATCCTGGCCCCAGTATTCCCCATTCAATTCAGTAAAGGATGAATTATAATCCTTTACATAAACTTTTCCATAGATAGTTGAATTTCCACCGGTCCCGGGTTCTTTACTGCACGAATAAAAGGCAGGAAGAAGAAGGATTAAGAGGGATGCTAAAACAGATTTTTTTAGAGAACTCATTGTATTTCGTTTTGAGGGTATTTCGAGGTTAAAAGATTATTAATTTCCTGGTAAAAATACCATTTGAGGTAATTAGTTTAGCCAGATATATTCCGGCGGGAAAATGGGAAATATCAACGGGCAGGGCAACGACTTCAATTGCTTCCCCGGATGCTGAATAATCAGCCTGGAACATCCTCTGCCCACTCATAGAAAGAATCTCGACGGAATACCCCTGGTTCTGAATATTGAATTCAAATGTTACATTGTCCCTTGCAGGTGAAGGATATAGCAGGAATCCCGTTGACGGTGTTGTTACTACCTGGTTGTATTTCCCGGGAGAAGGTTCCATATATCCAAAATCACCATATCCATTTGGATACCTGCCAAGCGATTTGTTGGATTCCAGCCAGTAATACTGTACCGAGTCCAATCTTAATCCTCCCGGGTTAGTCAATACCAGGTTACCTTCTGTTTGCGGGATCAGGTAATCTGTATGCCTACCACCGCTGCCATCAGCCCAAACCAAAAGGTATTTACCGGATTCTACAAATGTATCTGGAAAACTCCATGATACGCCCTGCGATTCCTCCTTGAGCTTGAAATCTTTAAGCCGTATTGTTTTGTCCGACTTATTCAGCAGTTCAACCCAGCAATTCTGGCCAGGGTCTTCGATAAAGGCATTAGCTAAGGAATGATATCCTACCTCATTAATTACGAGGTCACCGGGCAGCGTTTGCGGTTGCAGTGAGTAAAATTCATATTCAGCTCGTTCAGGTGAAAAAATGCCGGCAGTGTCATTCTCAGCGTAGATATAATATTGAACAATTGAATCCGTCATTTGTATGACTGCACCATAAATACCATCATTGGCAACTCCATCAGCGGTATTGCCATCATCCAGCATAGGAATTTTAATAAATGCCGAATTTTGGCCATAATGGTAAGCAAGAAAAACTCGCGATGCAGAATTTATAGTTGCAGTAATCCAGGTACTGTTTCCGGCAGAAGGAAAGGCAGGATAATGTGAGATGTCTTTAATTTCAGGGCTTCCCGATATACCCTGGTAAGCGCTAAGATAGCTGACACGGGAATCCATGAGGTTCTTCAATCCCGGGTAAAAGATCATTGTACCTGTTCCTCCCACTGTTGAGTCGAGATTCGCCCTGAAATCCTTGTAGGAATAAAATTTATTCGAATCTTCCTGAACGACAGCATCTATTTCATTCTGCAACTCCAATGCTCGGTTATAATATGAGTCATTCGAAAAATTCTCCTGAATGATAGTCCGGATATGAGCAAGGTACATCCTTTTCAAAGTGTCATTTGCAAACAGCCTGGTCATCAGTGGCCTTGGCGTGATTGAGAAATGTGCGTGCTCAAGCGGATCCAGAATCTTAAGTTTGGGAATTGTAATTCCAAGGAAATTATAGGACCCGTCTGAATCCCTGAAGCTTCCGAACGACATATTTAAATCCCAGAGTATGGGGTTGAATCTTCCAAATTGATCCTTATACATATAGTAATTCTGCGAATAACCAATATAGCTGTCGAGGTTCAGCACGGTATAATTAAAAGCATGCATCCATAAGGACCTGTCGGTATTCAGGATATTCTCAATGCTATCGGGTGAATTATTCAGTATGCGGATAAGCCTGAAAAGATCACTCCAACCGTATTTTGATTCCATGTTGTAATAATTCTTGTATCCAAGGCTATCATTACCATGCGTCAGAGCTAAATTGGCATTTTGCCCGAATGGGAATATCAGTGTATCTGGTTCTCCCTTGAAAAAAGTGTTACCCGAGGAACCATAAAGATTCTGAATGAAAGGCTTATCCACAGGTTCAACATTTGTATAAAGCCCTATCAGGCTGTCATTGATATAAAGCTTAGCATAGTTGGCCCTGGAGGCAGGCATATACTTCCGGGCAATCTCATACGAAAGCACCTCCCTGACGAAGGATGGATCGTGTATTACGTTGCTGAGTTTAAGTTTGAAATGCCCCTGGTAGTTCTGGTCTGGTTTTATAAAATTCAGGTCAATGTTGAAGGGATTTTTGATTTCACCCTGGTTCCATGAACTAAATCCTTTGTAACGAACACCAACACTATCAAATTTCTCCCCGTTGATAAGGATATTTCCGACTAATCTTGCCTTGTCACCATAGGTAAGAAAAAGGCTGTCGAGTGTTTTTTTCCAGTCTGATTGCCTAAATGCAATCCGGATGTCCTGTATTGTGGCAGGGTCATAAAAGTTATCCTGAGCCTTGGTAGTTAACGTACAAGCTGCGATTAGCAATATGAACAGGGCCTGCAGGCGTATCAACGGATAACGATTTTGGATGAATTCCTTCTCTTGCCATCACTGTATTGAAGCAGGTATAACCCAGGCGACAAACTTGATGTATTAATGATTTCGGTTGCTGAAGAAGATAGCTGAACTAAAGCCTTCACTCCCGTGACTGTAAAGATGCTTATTTCTGTCTTTGCAGGGATACCATCCATGTGAATTTCTTCGGATGCAGGATTTGGATAGATGTTGATGCCCTGATCAATGACTTCTGAAATCCCGTCGTTTATAGGAATAATTTCCGAAACCCCGTTCCCGGTAGCAACCCAAACCCGGTTATCCTTATCAACAGCCAGGCGCTTAACCATGGTATTGACAAGTCCATTTGCCATGGTATAGGTCGCCCAGCCCGACTGATTTGTCCATGTTACCGCTCCATCCAGGAGGTAATCCGCATAAATACCTATCCACAATTCCTGGCTGGTGTTGATGGCAATATCCTTCACCATATTGTTGAACAACCCGCTGGCTGCTGTGTAAGTAGCAATATGTGTGTTGGTATTATCAAGTTTACCGATCCCTGAATAAGTTGCTATATACTTATTTCCATAATAATCAATGGCGATGCTGGATATGTTGTTGTCCGGCAGTCCATTGGCAGTTGTATACACGGTAAATGAAGAACCGTTATAATGAGCCAGCCCCCCGATCCAGGTGCCAATCCATATAGAATTAGCCCCTTCAACTGCAATAAAACTTACCATTTCAGAGGGTAATCCGTTTGCGGTTGTTAAATTCGTGAATGTGCTGCCATCATACCTTGAAATTCCTGAAATAGTTCCTATCCATACACTTCCATCCGGGCTTCCCGCTATGTAGCTGATCATATCATTAACAAGCCCATTAGCTGAAGTAAACGAAGTCCATTGGGTACCGTCAAAGGTACTTACTCCAACATCTGTTCCTACCCAAATATGATTATTGTGATCAACTGCAATGCAATTTATAAAGTTATCTACCAATCCATTGGCCATCGTATAATAATGCCAGGTTGTTCCATCAAAACTTGCAACACCCGTCTGGGTCCCAAACCATTTTACGTTGTTTGCGTCAACGGCTACACCATTAACATTATTATCAGGCAGGCCATTGGCTGTGGTAAAGTTAATGAACTGCTGCGCAAATGTCATTCCTGTGAATCCCAAAAGAAAGCTAAGCACCGACACACATATTTTCGTTCTCATTTGCTACAGTTATAAGAGTTTATCCGAATAGTTTATATGTTACTCAATAAGTAACCCTGCCTTGGAATCCAGTATCGGTGACCAGTTTATTTAATGAGGATTATTCGTTGATTGAAAAGCGTTTGATCGTTCAGTTTGAGTTTCAGAATGTAAATACCGTCAGTTAGTTCAGAAATATCTGATGAACTGGCTGCAGGTTTTGAAAGAATGCATTTGCCGGCAATATCGTAAATATCAAGTAATACTTTGCCATCTATATCCGATAGTCCTTTAATGCAGATTGCTCCATTTGTTGGACTCGGATAGATCGCCAATTCGCCAATTGCAGGAATTGTTTGAAGGGATGTGACAATGTATGGCAATGATAATGGAGACTGGCATCCGTTCAAATCCACAACACCTACCTGGTAATTTCCTGATTGGGCAGGCACATAAAATCGCTGGTTGGCGTTAGCAATTACTTCCCCGTTGCGGTACCACTGGTTATTAATACTGCTGCTGGAATAGAGTGTATCGTTCGAAACTGAAATTACCGGCGCTTCAGGAAGATCATTTACAACGATAAGGACAGAATCAGAAGCTGAGCAAGGGCCATTCTTAATAGTCACCTTGTACAAAGTGGTTAGGGAGGGTGTCACTAGTGGATTTTGAATATTGGAAGTAAATCCCGGGGGGGCTGACGTCCAGATATATTTATATACATCTCCACCCGTAGCTGTAACATTGAGTTGGGCAGAGGTACCTGAACAGATAGATGCATCGGCCCCGGCATCGGCAATAAAGGTGCCATTGACAAAACATGGTGGATAACGGAATGCCTGTGCTATAGTTGTCCCGACAGATTTTGACCAAACCTGGGCCTGGCTTGGGTTTAACTCAAGGATGAGTCCATTCATGCCAATACATACCAGGGTATTCCCGTTTGGAAGTTGCTGTGAACTGCCATTATCCTGTTGCTGGTTACCACTGTAAGTATATCTCCAATCGTAGGTAGATGGGGCATATGCTGAACCCGGAGTGTACAGGTAGTTGTATCCATTGTAAGGAGGATTGAAGATATCAACACAGGTCTTGTTCCCTGCCCCACCTTTGTTATTATAACCGCATAATTCATTGGGATGTGCAGGATCATCGGCAGAAATCCAATGGGCATCATGCACAACATTGAAATCTGCAGTTCCCTGTGCCTGGTATGCAGCAGGGTTACCCCAACGGTAAAGGAAATCACCGCCCTTACCGGAGTTCCCCCCGGAATGAGATGCAGCTTCTGCAATTGTGGTGCTATGATCAATAACGTAGAGCTCGTTCAGTGCATGTGAGCTGAATACAATCTGGTCCAGTTCCGCATTGTAATCAATACCGTTCATGTGGATCCAATCCTTGGCAGTATGGTAGTTGATGTTCAGCAATTCAGGATGGTCAGCCACAACTCCATAATTATCCTTTGACGGATCATGATCCTGCACGAGGTGATCCCATGCATGCCATTCCCATACTACATTTCCTCCATTGGTGCCAACAGGTTGTATTTCAACTATCTTATCAGGCCACATTTCAAGGGATTGGGTACATCCAGCCTGTACAACCTGTGCAGCAGTTTTCCTTTCATAGGAAATAAGCAGTACATTACCGTCAGGCATGCCCTGGATGTCATGATGCGTGCAATAATCCTGGGTTGAGTATACAAAATCCCAAAGAACATTACCACTCCAGTCTACTTTCTGAACTTCCCCTGAAATCGGGCCACCGGTAAAGTAATTTCCCTGGTGGTTGACAGTCCTGAGCAATACGCCCCCGGCAAGCAGGTATGTTGCATATGTAGTGGATGCATTTGAGTTGAAGGTCCAGGTATGATAATTGGCACCTGACACATCGGTGAGGTAAGCCTTGGTCCCACCCTGTGGGAAATATAGGGTATACCCGGTATAGTTCTGCGTAAATGCACACTCCGTGAGTAGCACAAAAATTGTGAACAAGCTGATAATCCTGATCATTCCAGGCAATAAACTTCCCAATTCATGGAAAACTTGTCTCTTAACCAAAGCTTTCGTTCTTTTCAGTTTCATTCTGTGGTTTTTACGTTAGGAAAGTGTTTAGATGGGAAATCAGGGAATAAGTTTAAAACTCCTAAATTAGTAAATCAAGGGTATTCTTAATGATTCCCACCTAATTTCGTCCCTGCCATAAGATTGAAGATTACCAGGTAAGGTACTTAATGCCAAATTAACATTGGCTTATCATTTAATTAAAACATAATAGATGAACAGCCCCTTTTTCAGGTTAGAATGAATGAATTTTCTGCCAGTAAAGTTATATTGAGCCGAAATCTGGCTGGACCTGCTACCATTATGACAGGAATTGCAAGCCCTGGAAGCCAAATAATCTTATATAAGTTGATGTGTTGTTAGAGGACGAACTACAGGAATTTGACGACAAATGAAATTTTATGAAACCGGCAACCGGGAATTGCCTCTCAGGACAGCGATGAGCCAGGACGCATCTGTTTCATGTAAATTCCTCAAAGGAAGGGATCGACGATCTATTGCCTGGATCTATAAATAAAATCTACTATCAGGAAAACACTGTCATCCCTGCCCTTCAGCCATGTAAGATTTCCTGTATTGCAGGGGAGTGGTGCTTTTCAATTGCTTGAACACCCTTGTAAAATGAGAAAGATTCCCGAAGCCACTTTCAAAACAAATCCCTGATACAGGATCATCTGTTGACTTCAATAATCCACATGCATGATTGATCCTGAATTCGGTTAACACTTCTGTCAGGGAACGGCCTGTTATTTGCCGGAAATACCTGCAAAAGGCTGTTGGCGCCATGCATGCAATATCAGAAACCTGTTTAAGGGAAACGTCTTCCTGGTAATGTTCTATGAGGTAAGAGAATACACGTTGAAAGCGTTCTGTCTGCCCGGCAGATCCGGAAAAATTAACGGGTAAATCATCCAGGGATTCTTTCTCCCTGCATTCAACTATCAACTGAAGGATTTCCATGAACAGAATGAAGTTTTCAAATTCATTACTCTCAATACACTTCTTCATTTTAAGGGCAATAGCCTGCTGTGCCGCCCCACCTATACGGATACCTGAGAGGGATTGTTCCAGGAATTCGCTTATTCCTGAGAGCTCTGGAAATAAGGCTGGTGATTCCTTCAATTTTTGAAAACTGAACTGTATTACGATTGCTGAGCAAAGCCCCTCCTGTACTTCAGTGGATTCACTCCTCCAGCAATGGGGTATATTTTGAGGAAGTAACACGAGGTCTCCTTCATTAAAATCAGAGACATTACCAGCGATATATCTTTTCCCTCGGCCACTTACAATGTATGTGAGTTCAATTTCCGGGTGAAAATGGTAGATACCGTCAAATTCAGCCGATTCAAAATACCTGGACAGGAAAGTCCTCCCTGTTTTTGATGGCACCAATTCAAAAATGGCTTTCATTTTGCTTTATTTACCCCAATAATAAAATAAAACACTAATTTAGGTTAAATTAACACACTTTTATGTTAAGTGATACAAAAGGAAAAGCTCTTTCTAATTGTTTCTTTGCAATTATTCCAAATTACTATATGAGAACATTCCTTTCATTCCTGTTAGTTTGTCTTTCAGCGGTTACATTTTCCCAGGATAATGCCCGATATGTGAATGTATTTATAGGCACTGATGGCACAGGACATACTTTCCCTGGGCCAAGCCTGCCTTTTGGCATGGTTCAGCCGGGACCTGACAATTGCACCCAGGGCTGGGATTACACCTCTGGTTACCAGTACAGGGACACTACCATTCAAGGGTTTTCCCAAACACGCTTCAGTGGGACGGGAATCAGCGAAATGGGTGACATCCTCTTGCTTCCGTATTCAAAAATGCAGGATAAAAGCCTGAAGAACCGGTATTTTAAGCAAAGCGAGCATGCTGGTGTTGGCTACTATTCCATGCTAAAAAAGGACAGTGTCAAAGTCGAACTCACTACCTCAGAGCGTGTGGCATTTCACCGGTATACATTTCCAGGCTACCAGGGAAATGTCATTGCCGACTTCCAACATGGGTTGTGCTTCATGACCGACAGCCTTGTCCTGGAAAGTTCGGTCAGCATTGATAATAACAGAACCATCAGCGGTTATTGCCATACGAAAAACTGGGTTGAGCGGAAATATTTCTTTGTCATTTCTTTCGATAAACCGTTCAATCATTACACCTTGCTCCCAAAAGGAAGGAAGGAAAACGCTCCCAAATACGATCTTTCCTTTAACCTGGGCAAGCAAAGGATTCTCAAGGTCAAGATTGCCTTATCGACAGTAAGTGTAAATTCTGCCAGGCAAAATATGCTGGCTGAGATCCCCCACTGGGATTTTGACAAAGTGAGAAAAGAGGCTGTTGAGAAATGGAACCATTACCTCGACAGGATAGAAATAGAAGCTGATTCCTCCCGGAAGCAGATTTTCTATACAGCTCTATATCATTTGCTTCTTCAACCTTCAAATATTGCAGATGCGAACGGGTATTACAGGGGCGCAGATGATCAGGTCAGGCAGGCAGGTGGGAAAGAATATTATTCTACCCTTTCCATCTGGGATATTTATCGTGCAGCTTTCCCCCTCCTGCAAATACTTGCCCCGGAGAAAATTGATGGAATAGTCAACACGCTTCTTCTGCATGCGAAAGCTGCTGGGTTCCTGCCTATATGGACAGCCTGGGGACAGGATAATTACTGTATGATAGGGAATCATGCCATCCCGATGATCCTTTCTGCCTGTAATAATGGTTTCAGCGGGTTTGACAAAAAAGAAGCCCTGGAAGCTATGGTTGAAACCTCTACCAAAAACCATGTCAATTCAAATTGGGAAATCTATAACAGGTACGGGTATTACCCTTTTGATATACTTGATAACGAAGCTGTGAGCCGCACCCTTGAAAGCGGTTATGATGACTGCTGTGTCGCCGGGATGGCAAAAGAACTGGGGGATTCATCCGCTTACAGGCTGTTCATGAAACGGTCCCTTTATTACCAGGCGCTTTTTGACAAGGAGACCCGATTATTTCGTGGGAAAGACAGCAAGGGGAACTGGCGGGTACCCTTTGATCCTCTTAAAGCTACTTCTCCAATGAATAATCCCGGTGATTACACGGAGGCTAATGCATGGCAGTATTTCTGGACCCCGGCTCAATACGATTTTGAAGGCATGACTCAACTGCTTGGAGGCAAAGAAGCATTTACAAAACAGCTGGATGCTTTCTTTACAACGGAATCCCTGAACCCGGATAAATTCCTCGGCCAGGAAGCAATGATCGGGCAATATGCGCATGGAAACGAACCCAGCCACCACATTGCTTATCTTTATGCCTATTCGCTTGAACCAAGGACAGGGCAAAAATATATTCACCGCATAGTAAATGAATTTCATTCCAACAGGCCGGATGGAATGATCGGGAACGATGATTGCGGACAGATGTCAGCCTGGTACATTTTCTCCACGCTTGGCTTCTATCCTGTGAATCCTGCTGATGGTGAATTTGTCCTGGGTGCACCCCAGGTCACTGAAGCTACCTTGCATTTACCAGGCGGAAAGATGCTGAGGATAGAGGCAAAGAATCTGTCATCACAGAATAACTATACAGGGAAAGTATTTTTGAATGACAAAATAATTGATAAACCGGCAATAACCTATAAGCAGATAATGGGAGGAGGCAGTTTGATTTTCGAAATGACTCAATGACAGGATACAAGCAACAATAATAATCCCGGAACCCGAAACAATGGAGAAGTTTCTACAACAAATCAGGGCATGCACAGTATGTGCAGAATATCTTGAATATGGCGCAAATCCAGTCATAATGGCCAGTTCGAAAAGCAGGATTGTCATAATCGGGCAAGCGCCCGGGCGGTTGGTGCATGCCAGCGGGATTCCCTGGGATGATCAAAGCGGTGGCAACCTGAGAGGTTGGCTAAACATTGACAAACAAACATTCTATGATCCTGGAATTATTGCATTAATGCCAATGGGTTTCTGTTATCCCGGGAAGGATAAGACTGGTGATTTGCCTCCCAGGCGGGAATGTGCACCGCTCTGGCATCAAAAATTGCTTTCACAAATGAATCAAGTAAGCCTTATTTTGCTTGTTGGCCAGTACGCCCAAAACTACTATCTTGGAAGCAATGCTAAAAGCAACCTGACCGAAACGGTCCGTCATTTCAGCGAATATCTGCCGAAATACTTTCCCCTGCCGCATCCTTCGCCAAGGAACTACATCTGGAAATCCAAAAATCCTTGGTTCGATTCAACAGTCCTGCCAGAATTGAAAAAGTTAATTCATGGAATTATTTGACCATAAATTTCTGTACAATGAAAAAAGATATCCAACCATTGCCTTTCATCCTGGCAATCCTTGCATTCTTCTCATTTAACACCTCCAGCATGCCACTAACAAGCCACCCTCTGAAAAACAAACAACTCAGGATTGCCATGGCACAGATTGTTTGCATAGATGGTGACCTGTCAGGCAACCTGGTCAGGATTGAAAATGCTATCCGCGAAGCAAAGGAACAACAAGCCGGGATAATAGTTTTCCCGGAATCCTGCCTGCTTGGCTGGGTAAACCCGGAGGCTTTCCGACGGGCAAGCACGATCCCGGGAAGAGATTCTGACATTATCTGCCAACTGGCTAAAAAGTATAAAATTTATATTTGCATTGGGTTGGATGAAAAAGATGGTGATAAACTTTATGATGCAGCCATCCTGGTCGATGATCAGGGCAATATATTGCTTAAACACCGGAAAATCAATGTACTGCCAACACTTATGACACCGCCCTATTCTGAAGGAGAGGGCGTAAGTGTTGCCAAAACCAGATTCGGGACCATCGGCATACTGATTTGTGCCGATTCATTCCAGGATGACCTGTTGGCTAGTATGAAAGAAAAGAAACCCGATTTGCTTCTGATACCCTATGGCTGGGCTGCTGTCGAGAACGAATGGCCGGCACACGGTGAGGACCTGGTCAAAGTAGTCAGAAAAGCTGCAGGAATTATGAAGTGTCCTGTCATCGGTACCAACCTGGTTGGGCAGATATCGCATGGCCCCTGGACAGGGCAGGTTTACGGCGGACAGTCTGTTTCATATAATCCTGCGAATGACTCCCTTGTAGCAGGTAAAGACCGGGAAAGAGATATTGTAATGGTGTCAGTGCCTCTTAGCTATTAGGATTTTGGTTTATTTAAACTGGATAGCGGCATTCCTGAACTCAATAAAACTGACTTAATATTTTCACCGGATCTTTGAATCTAATGAACCGTATCATGTTAACAAGGAACTTCCTTTTCGTCCTATTGCTTTCAAACCTGAATACCTTCAGCCAAAACTTGCCCAACGTGGTTTCGGGCAAGATCCATAGAATAGAAAATTTCCATTCGAAGTTTGTTGCAGAACGTAATGTAGATGTCTGGCTTCCCGAAAACTATGATCCATCCTTAAAATATTCAGTGCTTTATATGCAGGATGGCCAGAATTTGTTCGACAGCACTCAAACCTGGACGAGAAAGGAATGGGGCGTGGATGAAACAGCTTCCCGCCTTATAAAGGAAAATAAAATTGAAAGATGCATTGTTGTAGGAATCTGGAATAGCGGTAAATACCGCCATTCAGAATATTTTCCCCAGAAATTCCTGAATACCGTAAGCGATGATTTTAAAAAAGAATTCATCTCCACCTATCTTGAAAACAATCCCCAGTCAGATAACTACCTTAAATTCATTGTTCAGGAACTAAAACCTTATGTTGACAGCAATTTTTCAACATACCCTGACAAAGATCATACATTCATAATGGGTTCCAGCATGGGTGGATTGATCTCCTTCTATGCCATTGCTGAATACCCTGAAGTATTTAAAGGAGCAGCTTGTATGTCGATTGCCTGGGTAAGCATGCTTAAGAAGAATTTTGAACTCCCACTGGCCGGATTCAACTACCTTCAAAAAAACACACCTTCTGCAACCGGGCATATAATATACATGGACCATGGAACCACTGAGATGGATACCATGTATGGAGTGTTCCAGGACTTTGTCGATGTGATCATGAGGGAAAAAGGGTTTGGGCACGGCTCCTTTAAGAGTGAGGTTTTCCCCGGAACAGGTCATAATGAAACGGATTGGGCCCAACGATTGAACATTCCATTTGAATTCCTCCTGGGTAAAACGCAGGGTCAAAAGGTAATTTCAGGGAAAATTGATAACTACGAAGATTTTGGTTCTCGCTATATAAACTCAAGAAACATAGAAGTCTGGCTTCCAGAAGGGTACGCACCATCAAAAAAATACAATGTGCTGTATATGCACGACGGGCAGATGCTCTTTGATTCAACTACTTCATGGAATCATGCAACCTGGAATGTAGATGATGTCATCACAAACTTATTGAGAGAAAAGAAAATAATGGATGTAATTATTGTAGGAATATGGAATGGCGTTAACTCCCGCCATGCAGACTATTTCCCGCAAAAACCTTTTGAATCCCTTCCGCCTGAAAAAAAGGATGCGATTTACAGAGCTGCCAGGACAAACGGGATATCAGTCTTTAATGATTACAAGATCCATTCCGATGATTACCTTAAATTCCTGGTGAAGGAACTCAAACCTTTTATCGACAAGAAATATTCTACCTACAGGGATGCCAAACATACATTCATTGCTGGAAGCAGCATGGGTGGTTTGATTTCGATTTATGCCATCTGTGAATATCCAAAAATATTTGGAGGAGCAGCCTGCCTCAGCACGCACTGGCCGGGGATCTTTACCATGGATGGAAATCCATTTCCGGATGCGATGATTGAATATCTTCAAAAGAACCTGCCGGATCCAAAAAAACACAAGATTTACTTTGATTATGGGGATCAGACCCTTGATGCCATGTATCCACCTTTACAGAAAAAGGCAGATGAGGTGATGAAAGCCCGGGGATATACAAAAGAATCCTGGGAAACCCTGTCCTTTCCCGGCAAGGACCACTCAGAGAAAGCCTGGTCCGAGCGTTTGTCAATTCCTGTTGAATTCCTGTTATCCAACCACTGACTAAATCACCGAATATGAGAACATTACTTATGACTACCCTGATTTCTTCCGCACTCCTGTTAATTTCGGTTGATCTGTATGCACAGAAACCTATAATAGCCAAATACCAGCGTATCCCGTTTGGAAGTATTAAACCTTCCGGTTGGTTAAAGGAGCAAATGCAGAAGGACATGGCAGGATTTGTCGGCAACCTTGACCAACTTGTACCTGAGCTGATCTCGGATCCGATTTATGCTGAAGGACGTTTGCAAAAACATTCGAGGGCAAAAGATTTGGGAAATAACAAGGAAGGTGATGCCGAAGGTGATGAGCAGTATAAATGGTGGAACAGTGAAACCCAATCTAATTGGTGGGATGGGTATATCCGGAATACGCTCTTACTTGATGATCCATCATCCAGGGGAAAGGTCAAGGAACATATCAGCAAGGTTCTGGAAAGCCAGGATAAAGATGGTTATCTTGGGATTTATGACAAGGAAACAAGGTATAATTTTACTTCTGAAAATGGAGAATTATGGTCGAAGACAACGCTTCTGCGTGGACTGCTGGCCTATTATGAAGCGACAGGGAATGAACAGGTATGGGATGCTATAGTGAAAGCTGTGGATAATGTTATGGACAACTATCCCATCAATAAGTCAAATCCTTTTTATGCAGGGAAGGAATTTGCGGGAGGTGTTGCCCATGGGCTCACTTTCACAGATGTACTGGACCGATTGTACCAGCTTACGGGAGACAGGAAATACTGGGATTATGCCACATTCCTTTATCTCAACTATTCCCGTAATTTCTCCTGTGAAAAAGATATACAATTAGCCAGCATCTTCAACCCGGATTACAAACTCCAGGGGCATGGCGCACACACTTATGAGCACCTCCGTCCACTATTGGTGGCTGCATTCGCAACCGGGAGTGACAGCCTGAAAAAAGCAGTCGAAATCTACCTTTCCAGGATCAGGAATACCACTACCGTTACCGGCGGGGCCATTGGAGACGAATGGATTGCAGGAAGGGAGGCAGATGCTACCAACACAGGTTACGAATATTGCTCGCTGCAGGAGTTGCTCGACAGTTATAGTTCGCTTCTGCAAAAGACAGGAAATGCAGAATTTGCTGACGAAATTGAGACGATCTTTTACAATGCAGCCCAGGGTAGCAGGAACCCGGATCATTCCTGCATAGCATATCTCAAGACGGACAACTCCTACGAAATGCTTGGAACACGAAATGGTGAAGTTGAACCGGACCGCAACCAGACCCGTTACAAATACTCTCCTGCTCACCAGGATGTTGCAGTTTGTTGCAATCCAAATGCCGGCAGGATTTCCTCTTATTTTCTTCAGTCATCCTGGATGCTGGAAGGCGAAAATACGCTGGTTGCCACATTGCTGGCTCCAAATATCCTTGAGACCAAAATTAAGGGAGTGAACATAAAGATCGAGGATGAAACTACCTATCCTTATGATAATCATTGTGTATTCAGGATACACCTGGACAGCCCGATGCACCTGAAATTAAAGATCAGGAAACCGGGATGGGCAATCTCAGTTCATACGAAAGAAGCTTACCAGCTGGTTGATGGTTATCTCCTGATTGAAAGAACGTTTGCCCCGGATGACAGGGTAGATTTGGAATTCATGACGAATGTTGAAGTGAAGGAAAACCCAAACCATGAAAAGTCATTTGCTTATGGTGCCCTCGTATATGCAAAACCAATAGCTGCAACTGAGAAGAAAGGCCGTCAATATGCCCCCGGCTTCAGCGATTATTTCTATTCCCCGGAAAATAATAGCCGGTATACATTTACTGACCAGGGAAAGGTAACATTTAAGAATGGAAAGATCACCACTTCCCTTATGAACAAAGAAACTCAGAAGATTGAGAAAGTGGAACTTGTCCCTTTTGGCAAGACAATCCTGAGGCAAGTAAGCTTCTAAGAGTTGAATTTCTTAAAAACTGTTGTACAGGTGTGTCCTCCAAAGCCGAAAGTATTGTTGATGGCAACATTCACATCAAGCTTCAGCGCTTTGTTCGGCGTCAGATTGAGGTTGGGATTGATTTCAGGTTCCAGTTCAACGAGGTTGATGCTTGGATGGATCACCCCGGTTTCTATGGCTTTTATGCAAGCAATAGCTTCAACAGCCCCGGCTGCGCCCAGGAGGTGGCCCAGCATTGACTTGGTTGCACTGATGTGAACGGTATCCAGGTGCCCGGCAAATACTTTCTCAATGGCTTTGCACTCGCTGATATCTCCAACAGGTGTAGAAGTAGCGTGAGCATTGATATAGTTGACATCTTCCGGCTTAAGGCCTGAATCTTCCAGGGCAGTTTGCATCGCCAGGATAGCACCCAAACCTTCCGGATGGGTAGCGGCCACATGATATGCGTCGGAAGCTGCGCCAAAACCTGCAAGTTCGCAATAGATCTTAGCACCTCTTTTTATTGCATGTTCAAGCTCTTCAACCATTAATACGCCAGCCCCTTCCCCGGCAACAAAACCGTCGCGGGTCTTGTCAAAAGGGCGGGAGGCAGTTTCGGGAGTGTCATTGTATGTCGAAAGGGCTTTCATCGAACTGAATCCACCCAGAGACGATTCTGTGATACCGGCTTCTGCTCCACCTACGACAATAATATCGGCACGTCCAAGCCGGATCAGGTCAAGTGCGCTGCCAATGGCATTGTTTGAAGAAGCACAGGCTGAAGCCATGGAATAGCTGATGCCATGGAACCCGTATTTGATAGAGATCTGGCCTGCCGCTATATTGGGGATCATCTTGGTAATAAAGAAAGGATTAAACCTGGGCACTCTCCCACCTGTGGCATAGCTGCTGATCTCATCTTCAAAAGTCTTGATCCCGCCCATGCCTGTGGCAAGGATCACTCCAACACGGTTAAGATCTGTTGATTCAAGGTCGAGAGCTGAATCTTTCAGGCATTCGTCTGTAGCAACCAGGGCATACTGGGTGTATAGATCCATTTTCCTGGCTTCCTTGCTATCGATGCAATTTGAAGGGTCAAAGTCCTTAACCTCGCATGCAAACTTGGTTTTGTAAAGCGTTGTATCAAAATGTGTTATAGGACCAGCACCACTTTTGCCAGCCACTAAATTTTTCCATGTTTCTTCTACGGTATGTCCAAGGGGGGTGATTGCACCAATACCGGTAATAACAGCTCTCTTCATATCGTTATGATTTTAGATCTTCTATGATTGACTGATGTATACTTTTATAATCCATTTTATTTAAAATTCTTGACAGTTGCAGGCTCGCAATGAGGCTTGAAAGTATCATGAGCGCCTTACTTGCGGGATCCTGCTTAAATGAAAAAATTCCTTTATCCTTCCCTGACTGCAGCAATCCGGAAAGCCAGATCAATATTTTGTCTGTCATTCGCTGAAGCTCCTGTTGCATGGATGGATTCAGGGTATTGAAATCGGGACCCAAAGATCCCATAAGGCAGAGCTTTTGTTCGCGATGGCTTTTGGTATAGATCCGGATGAAAGTCTCAAGTTGCTGAGCTTCGTCGAAAGAACGGCTATGCATATTCTCCACCATTTCATCAAATCGTTGGATGTTGGTGCGGACAATGCTGGTACCGAGGTTCTCTTTGGATGGGAAATAATAGTGGATAGCAGCATTCTTTATCCCCAACTCCGAGGAGATATCCTGGTAGCTGAAAGCGTTGTAGCCTTTGGTACGAATGAGGTTTTCACCCAATTCGATTATCTTTTCCCTTGTCACTGACATGATATTCAGCGTTTAGAACGATGCAAATATACTTACTAATAAGTAAAATTTAATAAATAAATTAAATTCCTGTTTCAAGTTGCAGATGAGGGGTCTTTAAACCTGTCAGGTTTTTACTGATATTTGCATATATTGATTTGTCATATAACCATTTAGGCATGGAAACAAAAAGCCCGGAAACGGAAGTTCCTGAGGAAACTAACATTCCAGTTTGTAAGAATTGTGAATCCGAAATACAGGGGCATTACTGCCACTTTTGTGGCCAGCGCTATCATGATCATAAAGAAGGGGTCGGGGAACTGGTTTATGAATTTATCAGCGACTTTGTGCATTTCGATTCCCGATTCTTTAAAACTGTCCTCCCGCTGATCTTTAAACCAGGCAAACTAACCAAATCGTACAACGAAGGAAAACAACGAAGCCAGTTTCATCCTATACGGCTATATATGTTCAGCTCTTTTCTCTATTTCCTGTTATTCTTTGCATTCAACAAGGTAGAGAGCAATGCTTCGGAATCAAAACTGGCGGCTGATTCAACAGCAAAAGCTGACAGCGTCGAAGCCCTTAAGGTTGACACGCTCCACTTCATTACAAAGTCAGGCGTTTTACAAAAGCAGAGCCAGGTGAAATACGGCGGATTGTCTTTCTCTACAACCCCCGAAGTTGAAGAAATGATAAGACAAAAAGTAACTTCGGAAGAGTATCTGAAAAGGCAGAAAGCTTTACCTTCAAGCAAGCGTGATAATCTATTCGTGAGGATAATGACCATGCGGATACTGAAAATCAGTTCGCTAAGCAAGGAGTACCAGAAAGTATATTCCGAAAAGGTCATGGAATCGTTCATGCATAATATTCCAAAAACGTTATTCTTCCTGCTACCCTTTTTTGCATTATTGCTAAAGTTGCTATATGTCAGGCATAAAGAATACTTTTTCGTGGATCATGCTATCCTCAGCCTGCATTTCTTCAGTTTCATATTCCTGCTGCTGGTACTCAGCAATTACATACTTGGTAAAATATTTAATACTGATATTTTTACGAGCCTCTCTGTCCTGTGGATCTTTATCTGGATTTTAATAGCCATGAAAAAGATATATGCGCAGAGCTGGGTTAAGACCTTCTCAAAATTTATTGCACTTGGCTTCATCTTTACCCTCACAATGCTCTTTACACTCTTTATAAATCTTGTCTGGAGCGCACTCATGCTCTAAACAGCCAATTCTTTTTTGATGTTAAAACATAATCCTTCATCACAATTCAGTAAGTTATTCCTGGTTGGCGGACTTAGTTTGTTTTTACTTGCTTCCTGTAAGAAGGATTCAACGAATGAACCCGTAATTCCCGGCAATGGGGATCCGGCACAGTTTGAAACACCGTTCACCGGGGTACCCAATACTTCGGATATTGTAATGTACGAGATCAATGAACGGGCTTTCAGCTCAAGCGGGACACTTGCCGGTATCCAGCCCAGGCTCGACTCCATCAAATCCCTGGGGGTGAATGTCATCTGGCTGATGCCTGTTTATCCTATTGGAGCTGTCAAATCTGTAAATTCCCCTTACAGTGTAAAGGACTACAAGGCTGTGAACCCTGAATTCGGGAACCTGGATGATCTGAGAAACCTTGTAAGGGAAGCACATAAGCGGAATATGGCAGTGATCCTGGATTGGGTTGCCAACCATACTTCCTGGGATAATGACTGGATAAAGAATAAAAACTGGTACACGCAGGATGGAAACGGTAACATTATCAGCCCGGCAGGCACCAACTGGCAGGATGTAGCGGATCTCAACTACAACAATTCCGAAATGCGCCTCGCTATGATCAAGGCCATGAAATACTGGATACTTACGTCAAACGTAGATGGATATCGTTGTGATGCTGCAGACTTTGTACCCTTCATGTTCTGGAAACAAGCCATTGATTCACTCAGGCAGATCCCTAACCACAAACTGATCATGCTGGCAGAAGGAGCAAGAAGCGATCATTTTACTGCCGGTTTTAACCTTAATTTCAGCTGGAATTTCCTGAATACCAGCAAGGATGTATTTGCAAACAAAGTTTCAGCTACTGCCTTCTATCAAACCCATTTTGACGAATATTCATTTGTTCCAGCCGGTTGCGAGAAACTGCGATTTACTTCCAACCATGATATCTGTGCCTGGGATGATACTCCGCTTGGTTTATTTGGTGGTATACCTGCTTCAATGTCAGCATTTGCTGTAACAGCATTTATGGGGGGTGTCCCCTTGATTTATAACGGGCAGGAAGTCGGCTGCCCCGTCAAACTGCCCTATTTCAGCAAGTCACCCATTGACTGGACTCTCAATCCCGACATGATGATGGAATACAAGTGGCTTATGTCCGTTAGAAGCCGGCATGCAGCTGTTCACTCCGGCACACTATCCTATTATCCGGATGAAAGCATTGTAGCCTTCAGGCGAAAACTGGATGCAGATGAGGTTGTGGTTTTTGCTAATACGCGAAGTTCCAATCAAACCATTGTTACACCATCCGAACTATTGACAACTAGCTGGAAGAATTCATTTACCGGCTATACAGGACAATTAACTGATAGTATCACCCTTGGGGCATATGGCTTTCTCATCCTGGAGAAATAAGCGTTGAAGTACCATGGAACAAGGTTTTAACGATTTGCTTGAAGCACTTTCCGGCTTTGCCGAATTGAGCAGTGAAGCCAGGAAGGCAATTGAACAGCTTGTCACTTATGAGCAACAGCCTAAAAACACCTTACTGTTAGAACAGGGTAAGGTTTGCAGGCAACTTTATTTTCTGCAGGAAGGATTTGTCAGGGGATACTATTTCCTGGACGGGAAAGATGTCACCACCTGGTTTGCCTTCAAGGGAGATATTTTTACTTCCATGTACTCATTTCTTTCAGGGCAACCTTCGTTAGAAAGCATTGAAATACTTGAGGAGAGCAGAATCCTGGAGATCGACAGCCCGGACTTGCAGCATTTATACAACTGCTTCCCTGAATTTAACCAGGTTGGAAGGCTATTGATGGAAAAGTACTACCTGGAGCTGGAAGAACGGGCGATTTCGCTGCAGCATATGGGTGCCGGTGAACGATACCAGGCCTTGCTTCTGAAACATCCAACCTTACTGCAAAAAGCAACCCTCGGACAGATTGCCTCTTTCCTGGGCATGTCGCAGGAAACTTTGAGCAGGATTAGGGCTAAATATTAAAACATCTGTCATTTTTTGACTTTTATCAAAAACATTCCGGAAAAGCTTCCGGTACTTTGTCGTGTAGCTTCTCATGAATTCCCCAGGCCTTTATCTGATCCATTATTTTATGAAATCGAAACAATTATTCCGGACATTTTTGCTGATAACAGGATTGTTCATCCCCACATACTGGGCGCTTGTTTTTACCGGGCTGTTCCCTGTCGAAGAACTGGTACCCGGTTACCAATCCTGGTTTATGTCATTCCCATTGGCCGATGCCTATATTGCAATTTGTTGCTTCCTGGCATTTGCCATGCTGAAATCAAGCCCACGACTTGCAGGCCTGTTCTCGGTGATGGCCGGCTCCGGGCTTATATTCCTGGGATTGTATGCGGTTTCGTACGGGCATGTTACAGGATTGTTGTACCAGCTTACCATGGATGAAATAATCGAGATTGCCATTAAGATCTATTGTCTTGGAGGCGGAACGTATTTCACCCTCGAGGCATGGAAGCTGATAAAGGCTGAATCCTGAAAACAAGAAGCAAGGTTTCCTGTTAGATATGAAATAGCTCATTCGAATATCAAACTAATCCTAATTGAATGAAAACACTTGCTGAAATCCTTATTGGCCTTGTTGCCCTGGAACATCTCTACTTTTTATGGCTTGAAATATTTGCCTGGGAAACCAAAGGCAAGAAAGTCTTCAAGGATTCACTCCCGGCCGAATTATTCAAGCCAACCAAAGTCCTGGCGGCAAACCAGGGATTGTATAACGGGTTCCTGGCAGCAGGGCTGATCTGGGCTATGCTGATTCCTGATCCACGCTGGAAGTTATATGTTTCCGTTTTCTTCCTTACTTGTGTTATTGTTGCCGGCATTTATGGCTCTGTAACAGCAAGCAGGAAAATCTTATTTATACAGGCTTTACCGGCTATTGTAGCTTTAATATTGGTACATTTATAACACTATTGGGAATAACCTTAGTAGAATTTATTTGCCACGAATGCACGAATCTTTATCAAAAGAAATCTGCCAAGAAATACATTTATCCGTTATTGCATGAACCGAGTATTCCAAATTCTGGCCGGGCTCATCCTGCTGCTGTCTTTTTCACTTACAGGTACCAGTTTAGCCCAGAAAGTTACTATCAACAGGTCGCCTAACCAGTATCAGCCCAAACCCTATGTTGAACTCAAACACCCCGAATGGAGTAAAAATGCCACCATCTACGAGGTCAACATCCGGCAATACACACCCGAAGGGACTTTCAGGGCTTTTGAAGCTTATTTGCCCAAACTTAAGGAAATGGGGGTGGACATACTCTGGTTGATGCCCATAAACCCCATTGGGGTGAAAAACCGAAAAGGCACGCTTGGAAGTGAATATTCCGTTAAGGATTACTATGCAGTGAACCCGGAGTTCGGCAGCAAGGATGACCTGAAGGCACTCGTAAAGAAGGCACACAACATGGGCATGCATGTTATTATTGATTGGGTTGCCAACCATTCTGCCTGGGACAATCCTTTGGCCACCGAACATCCTGAATGGTACACCCATACCCCGGAAGGTAAATTTCAGCCAACACCCTGGTATGACTGGGATGACATTATTGACTTTGATTATGACCAGCCCGGGATCAGGAAATATATGACGGATGCCCTGAAGTATTGGGTCAGGGAAACGGATATTGATGGTTACCGCTGTGATGTTGCAGGCTTTATTCCTGTCGATTTTTGGGAGAATGTCCGGGCAGAACTGGAGACTATAAAGCCTGTCTTCCTGCTGGCGGAGTGGGAATCGCGCGACCTGCATAAAAAGGCATTCGATATGACCTATTCATGGAGCCTCTGGGATAAGATGAAAGATGCAACCACCGGGAAAAAAGGGATTAGTGGCCTGGTGGAATATATGGCACATGATGTTAATACTTTCCCTCAAGATGCCTACAGGATGACCTTTACAGATAACCATGACAAGAATTCCTGGGAAGGAAATCCTTTATCCAACTTCGGTGATGGGTTGGAAGCCTGCATGGTATTGGCCTGTGTGGTGAATGGTATGCCATTGGTCTACAGCGGGCAGGAAGCCGGGCAGAACCGTTCGCTGGCTTTTTTTGATAAAGATCCAATTCAATGGAAAGAGCATCCTTACTTTGAACTGTATAAAAAGCTGTTTGACCTCAAACACCGGAACCTTGCCTTATGGAATGGGGCTTCCGGTGGTGAAATGATTAGAATATTCAATGATAAACCCGGGCAGGTGATCTCCTTTTCCCGCGAAAAGAATGAAGACAGGGTGATCCCAATATTCAATTTCAGTGATCAGCCGGTGACGGTAAAGCTCAATTCCAAATACCAGGCAGGAACCTATAAGGAGTTATTCAGCGGTAAAACCTATGTACTCAAAGGGGATGATGAGATCATGCTTGATAAATGGGGTTACCTGGTGCTGGTCAGATAATACCCTACTCTTTATTGAAGGTTATGATTACTATATAAGGGCGAAAGGGACACAGATCCGCCGGTTGGCGGATACACAGAAAAAATAGATTTTCACTGAAAAAGATTCCACAGAAGTTATATTTATTATATCTACGGCATCAATATTTTCACATAAAATTCTGCTCAAAAACTCCGGTATTTTATGCCTCTGCTTAAGAACGAGTGTAGAGTGAAAAAGAATAAATATCACAACTTAAGTATAAAATTTATTGCTTGGTGAACCTTGGTGTCCTGGTGCCTTAATGGCATCTTTTCGCCACAAAGACACGAAGGCACGAAGGAAACACTAAGGAAATATTCCATAGCTAATATTTTTTATCTGTCTCATTTATATGGCTTTAGGTTTATCGATCTTACACCTGGCACCTTCAAAAAGGACAACTTTATTTTCCCTTATTCAGTTTTATCTTGAATTTCACAACAGAATCCTCCTGGTTTGAGTTGGAGCCCTGCTGTCCCGGAGGCCCCGGGCGGAGGCCCATACCTCCACCAGGTCCGCCCATTCCACCTTCCATTCCTCCACCCTGCATCCTGTTTCCACCTCCCTGCCGGCGGCCTTCACCTTCTTCCATTCCCTCTTTTGAAGATTGTTGATCCTCTCCCCTACCAGTCTCTCTCTTTCCCATTGGGAACCTGGCTGCCGGCAACACTATCTCAAACCCGAAAACCGGCTCTTTCTGCAGAAGGCTGTTCGGCATCGAACAAAAAGTTTTAAAAGGAATTTTATATTCAACCGAAATTAATCCAAGGCTATCCTGGTTTATGGCGGCTAACACATCTTTAGATTCTGTTGAAAGTATCTTCCCATCATACAATGGTATAAATCCAGAAGTCAGGATGTAATGTGGTTTCTCAAGTATAATCTTCTGAATCTCCACCTGGCGTCGTTCCCGGCTTACCCTCTCACCATCCATGCGCATGGGCCTTTGTTCCCTCTCGAAAATGGGGAATTTAATTTGTGTTGTACGCTTGTGTTTCCCGCTGGGATCTATCCAAAGCTCAATACCAGACATCAGCATCCTCATCTGGGTTGAAGTTTCCGTAGCCCGGATACAAAGGAACAGATTGCCGGTATCGTTGGTAATCGCATACTGCAGGCCACTCTTTACATCACTGAACCTGAGAGGTAATGACCATTCGGAGGGGATACCATCCGTCTTAACAGGTTTGGATTGCAGTCCTGCCTGGTAAACGGTTGAAGAACAGGAGGCAAACAGAACTAGCAGGAAGAGCCCTGAAATCTTAAACATGCACTGTGTTTTCATTAGGATTATTATAAAAGCAGATAAAGGTATTCGAAAGATAAAAGCATTGCCTTTATTCAACCTTTTTTAAGTTGCTGTCCATACTATTGTGACTTAATGTGAGTTCGATATTTTTATGTATCTAGCTTATTATCAATCAAATGCTTAATGTTAATACTTCGTGGTTCATTGTGTTTTAGTGTCTTTGTGGCATTTTATTCTGCCGCGAAGTCACAAAGTATCACTAAGATAAACAGCCATGTTATTCAGCAGCTGTTGAATTTCAGTCCAATCACGGGTATGAACCCCAGGGCTCTCGTCACGAGAAAGATTGATGCTACATTGATAAATTTCTCTTTCGTGACGAGA
>JACAAZ010000008.1:186324-229338 GCA_013376995.1 Bacteroidota bacterium
GTTTACCCTCCGCCAGAGGCGGGATTACTACGCTTCTCTTCGTGAGACCGCTTCGCTAGGTTGTTCGACTAAGCTTTTTGCTGCATTACAATTGCAAAAAGCAAGTCTCGCGAATAAATATCGCACTCAAGCTAACTTACCAATTAAGTGCGAATCATGTGACTTGCGACATAACTATGAAATGCCTGGAGGTATTGATCTGCGACTGTAATCCTTTCCTTGCCGATCAGTACCTGGCCACGCTCAATTGCATTAATGTGATCAAGGTTAATTATAAAGGACCTGTGTATCTTAAGAAACCTAGATTGAGGGAGCTTATCCTCAAGCTGCTTTATTCGCATCAACGAGAGAATTGGCGGATTACCATCCGTTTTGAAGATCTTGATATAGTCCTTCTGACTTTCAAAATACATAACCTGTTTCAGGTAAATCTTTACTTGCTGGCCGCCTGAACGAATGAAGATAAAAGGCTCCCTATCAGGCTCTTCATTCCGGAATCCGGCAACCCTGAACCATTCCAGGGCCTTGTTTGCAGCCCGTTGGAATTCTTCAAAGTTGAATGGTTTCAACAGGTAATCCAATGCATCAACCTTATATCCATCCATGGCATATTGCTGAAATGCGGTGGTGAAAATGATGCGGATACCGGGACTCAGCACCCTTGATAGTTCTATCCCGTTAAGATCAGGCATATGGATATCCAGGAAAAGTAAATCAACCGGCTGTTGATCGAGCATTTTCAAGGCCATGTAAGCATCCGTGCACCTTCCGCTTAGCACAAGAAAGTCCGTTTTACTGACATATGACTCAAGCAGATCAAGAGCAGGTGGCTCGTCGTCGATAATAAGGCAGCGGATTTTATTCATATCAAGTAAGACTTAGCCTTTAATTAATCTCTCATCGTTGCCTCTGCAAATGATGTGCAGAGTATTTTGGAAGTCCAGCCTTTCAGTACGACAAGATTAGAAAAGGAGCGGGAAGCTGCAAAGGTAACCCTCATTCCTCTGCCCGGGCCTGGTAACCCCACTTCCCACATCCTTTTAGCTTTTCAATCTGTTTAATTCAGCAAATCCCTGAATGATCAAAAATGCTGATCCCTTATCATTCTTTAGCTATTCGTAATTCTCCAGGTCAGCTTAGTTGTATTTAGGTTTGCCTGATCAAAAGAGCTCCCCGGTTTCCCGGTCGTTTCTCATTCTTCAATTTTCATTAATTCTCCAGGACCTGTATATACACCGTATCCGAGCTCATTCCAGTAAAAACGCCGTACCCGTTTTTAATAGTTGTAACGGGAGTGGTAATATTATTTGAATTGGATGTCAAATGCTGGTACAAATCAGCAAAATCCTTATTGACCTTGAATAGCACAACCCTGTATCTGCCAAAGAATTCAAAATTCC
This sequence comes from Bacteroidota bacterium, assembly GCA_013376995.1. GTDB lineage: Bacteria > Bacteroidota > Bacteroidia > Bacteroidales > UBA4417 > UBA4417. The sequence continues at coordinate 187,725 of JACAAZ010000008.1, forward strand.
TCATCCCAAGCCTGGTACCGGCTGACTGTAAAGGGCTGATGCTCTCGGCAAGAGGCAGGTCGTAAGCCTCCATTGCATAGTTGATATAATCCAGGGTAGTTTCCAGGTATTCTACGGTGAGATAGTAATAACTGTAGTCATCATTATCCCAGGTAAGGTCAATATCCTTCATCGGGCTGCCAGGAAACCCGCTTGTGCTGGTAATCCTGTCCGTATAAACAGTTGTGGCTGAAAGGCTGAACCCTGTTGGCTTTGCCGGAATTACAGTACTGGAGGATATTGTGTCATCGTAAAACCTGAATTTCACATAATACGTGCTATCAGGGTTGATGCTTTTATTCCCCAGGTCAAGGGTGTAGATTCCGGGTTCTGACTCGGTCAGATCTGCTCCATTTACCTGCAGATGCAATCCTGTAATATATTCTGTTGCATCCAGCGTATCTTCCGAAAAAGGCAGCACTTTGGTAACTTTGACTTTGATGATGCTGTCGCCCGCGTATAGGTAAGATTCTACCACAGCTATCTTATCAGCATCCAAAGGAGTAATCAGGTCCTTGGTGCAGGAAACCAGGATAATCAGCATGAGAATGAGTGATATTGCTTTTCCCTTTTTCATGTTACCTGATCTGCAGTGTTAGTGATAAATTGGGCGTTATCCCAAGAAGGTTTACATTCGTCTCGGTCAGACCGGTTTCATCAACCGTATATTCCTTATACCACACATTCTTCCGGTTGTAGACATTGAATAAGGAGAATCCAATGGCGCCCTTCCCCGATTCGCCCATTGTAAAATCATATTTCACTGCCAGATCCAGTCGGTGATAGTCCGGCAAGCGGGCAGCATTCTTGGTGCCTGGTATGATCACTGATTGGGTTGTTCCATCAGGCATAGTCAAAACATACCCTCCAAGTGGCTGAGTATAGGGTAAACCGGTTGAATAAACCCAGGTTCCTGACAACGTAAAGTGTTTGATCTTGTAAATGGCAACAAGTTTAAGTTCGTGGGTTACATCCTGTGATGCACTGAAATAGCCATCCCCATAAACCGGGAAATTGTAGCGTGTTCTTGAAAGGGTATAACCGATCCAACCGTTCAACTTCCCGAATTTCTTCTGTATCAATAGGTCAAACCCTTTAGTATAGCCTGATCCATCATAGAATAAGGAAGAATAATCAACCTTTTCACCGAAGCTGTGAGAGAAACGCAGTGTATACTCCGTCAATCCCGATAATCTTTTATAATATCCCTCTGCATCGATCAGGAAGTCCCTGGTTTCATAGCTGGCCCCTGCAATAAAGTGTACAGCGCTGCTTACGGGGATTTTGTTACCATCAGACAGCACCCAAATATCCCGGCTTCCCGATTGAATATCCTCCCTGATTATTCTATTGGCATACTGGTAATAAAGCCCGGTTGATGCCTTGATTTTAAGCTCCTTAGTGAGGTTAACCGAAGATTGGAACCTGGGTTCAGCATATGGTTTCCCGGTCGAGTTAAAATAGGAGAGCCTGATACCCGGAACCAGGGTGATCTTTTTGTCATAGGGGTTTAGCCTGTTCTGGACATACAAAGCCAGTAAATCACCCTTGTCTTTCATATTCAGGATGGAAAGGGTATCATTCTGGGTGAATTTATAATTGATGTCGTAATGATTGTATTGAGCTCCGAATTCTACCTGGTTATGATCGTTCCATTTCCATTCATTATCGGTTTTCATACAGAAATCTTTCAAGCCGTTATCTTCTATGCTGCCGTTATTGAAAGCACTGCTGGTGCCGTCTTCCTTAATGATTGTCCGTGAATCGCTGCGATCTTTCGAATTTGTATAATCCGAAATCGAGACCAGGTTATTGGTATATAGTTTTTCGCTCCACTTTCTCGACCATTTCATGCTGCTACCCCAGTTGCCCCATTTGGTAAGATCGGTAATACCGCCGCTAACACTAAGCCCTCCCCTTGAGTGATTCATGTCCCTGGAGTTATCGAAATAATCCTGCCCGCTGAAAAAGCTGGCTGAAACAATATCCTTATCTGTTACATTATAGGTAACCTTAGCATTCAGGTCGTAGAAATAGGATGTAGGTTGCTGTTCCTCAATCATCCTTTGCATGCCCCCCGGCATTACACCGGCCGGTTTTGGAACTGATGGGCCAGTATTATCCTGGTTAAAGGAGTTGAATATCTTTTCGTAGAGGAATGTCTTGTAGGATCTGCGTGCAGCAAGGAAAACAGAACCTTTTCCTTTGAGCGGTATTTCCGTATAGGCGTTAACCCCTATGAAACCGGCATCAATACCAGCATTGAATTTCTGATCGTTACCGGTTTTGCCGATAATTTCCATAACGCTTGAAAGCCGTCCACCGTATTTAGCTTCGAATCCACCTTTATAAAGCTGCACTTCCTTGATGGCGTTCGGGTTAAATGCACTGAACATACCAAAGAGATGTTCCTGGTGATAAACAGTAAACCCATCGTAGAGAATTAGGTTTTGATCCGGAGTTCCTCCTCTTACATAAAGTCCGGCAGAGGAACCGCTGCTGCCACCAATGCCAGGCATAAGCTGGAAGGTTCTGAAAATATCTTTTTCGCCAAGGCTGGGAAGTTCCGCCAGTTTAGCGGGTGACATTTTAATGAGATTGCCCCCTTCGGATGCTTTCAGCAGGTCTTCCCGCTGTCCTTTCACTTCAACGGTTTTAAGCTGGGTAGTAAGAGGATCCATCAGGATGACTATATGATTCACATCGGCATGGGGGCTCAGGTAGAAAAGCTGCTTGTAGTAGCCAAGGTAATACACCATGATTGCGGAGGTGTCGGTAGGGATATTTGGAAGGGTGAAATAGCCGTCAACATTTGATGAGCAGCCCCTGTTTGTTCCCCGTAACAGCACAGATGCAAAGGGAAGAGGTTCCCCACTAAGCTTATCTTTAACAATCCCTGTTGCTGTAAAATTGAACTTCTGAGGTTTCCCCGCATAACGTTGGTTAGCAGCTGTGAGTTTACTGGCATTCAGGATAGCCCGGGAGATCACCTTTACATTCTCTTTATCATCAATAAAGAATCCCACTTCCGGGTTATTCCTGAAAACAACATCAACTGCGGTAGGTGCCGGGGTATTGGTAAAAAGGTAATCCAGCGTGAATGGTTTAACAAGGGTTGAATCCCAGCTTATCTGAATTTTGTATTTATCCCTGAAATCCTTTAAAACCTTTTCAAGAGGCGTATTCCAATAGTATTCATTAATCCTGATCTGCGCAAGGCCCTGCGCCCGGACAAAGATGGGCATGGCCAGGAGCAGGATTGCGAAGAAAGCGACCTGAAATGTGGGTAATTTATGGGTACAGGTACACGACATTCTAATGAATTCTAATGATAAGGTTTGTACAAAAAATCTGGTATAACACCTCTTGTTTTAATTCCGATTTCCCAGGGTAAAGCCCGGCAAGTCTCTTCCTGAGATTTTCAAGTCCTATGCCGGAGCCACTCTTGTCAACTTCAGATTTTGGATAATAGGAATTCTCGACAGAGAGCATTACTTCTGATTCCCCTATTTCCATGACAATGTGGATGAATGATGGCTTAGAAGCAGAAATCCCATGCTTGAATGCGTTTTCGATAAGAGGTATGAACAGCAGAGGGGCTATCTCCCAGGAAGGAATTATATCAGGGAATGATGAAATGATCCTGACATCTTCCTTCATCCTTAGCTGCATCACCAGTATGTATTGCTGCAGGAAATCAATCTCCTTGACCAGGTCAACTTTATTGGCCGTGGTTTCATACAGGAGATACCGCATTAATTTGGCCATACTGTGAATTCCCTGTTTTGCTCTTTCGGTTGAAGTATCTATCAGGGAATAGATACTATTCAGTGAATTGAAGAAAAAATGAGGCTGAAGCTGATATTTCAGATGCAGAAGTTCAGATTCAAGTTGTTGGTTGTCATTCTCCTTTTTTTCTGATTCCATTTCCAGCCAACGCTGGGTTGTCCGGATAGCCAGGCAGGTTATGAGCGGAATGAAAAGGGCAGCCGCAGTGCGAAATAGGAATGGAAGTTTAGATGGCCTGAAGTGTTCGTTATGAGGTGGGAATTCCGGGAAATGAGGTACCGGGCGTGGAAGGAATTCCATGAGCACATTATTAAGTACAGAGAATAATGCGACTATCAGGATATTGATCCCGATAAATGCTACAATTCTCCTGTTAAAGAAGTACTTGTTTATCAGTAGAAAGTAATTCAGATAAAAAAGCACAGCAGACCAGAGCAATGGCAACCAGGATGTCCGGATAAGAAAGTCAGTCTTTACAAACTGATCACCCGCATACAAGATCGGGAAGCAGAATAGGATAACCCAGGCAATGAAGTGCAGAGAAATGCTCATCGTCCTTTTCTTCCTGGTTACCAATGCCATGATCGATAGATAATTTGAGATTGTTCTGGGAGTTAAGTGATTCCGGAATGCAGGCGCAAAATTGGTCTTCATCAACCTTCCTCCCAAATGAAATATACGGATGCATCATTTCTGTGGATGAAATGTCAGATTTTGTCTATCGGGCAGTGGCAAACTAAACGGACAGGATTTTGTTTAATAATTAAATTCTATCGCTATGAAAACACGAACCTTTATTGCAGCTTCAGCACTAATCCTTTTATTTTCAGTTATTTCAGCATCGTCCGGTTGTAAGAAATCCAGTGATTCCGTCCCCGGACCAGGCCTCAATGAAGTCTGGATAGAAAATTTCCAGTTCAATCCTTCCGTGGTTAATACAACCGTTAATTCTACTGTACAGTGGATAAATAAGGATAACAGCGCTCATACCGCTACTTCTGATTCAGCGGTTTTTGCATCCCCAACCTTAAATGCAGGCACAACCTTCAGTTACACGTTTACTAAGCCGGGTACTTACAAATACCATTGTTCCTTCCATTCCACCATGACCGGAACAGTAATAGTGAAATAGGAACAAACAAATCGTTCAGGAAATATCCTGGAGTATTTACTTACAGGAAATCAACATGCCCGCGAAACATATTCTGCGGGCAATTGTTATTTATATTCGTTCTAAATAAGCCTGCTGAAGATGTGCAAAGTGTTTTTTTTTGCGAAATCTCTCAACTTAAATCACCACTGTCATGGAAGCATAGAAGACAACCACTTTAGACTTGTCAGTATTCTTTTTCGGATTGGCAAACCTAATATCTGCATACAGTAAATCCAGCGATTACGGATCTAATGGGTCGGAAAACTCGGGACGAATGAAATTTGGCTTCAGGGTTCTCAATTTAATCCTCTTTCCAAAAAAATAGCCCAGAATACCACCCCTACCTGGACAAATAACCCTGCTATAACCAGTGATTCTGTAATGTCCGGCAGCGGAATACTTACAAGTAGCGAACCTTTCTGTTTTCTAATCGATAAAGCAGGTAAATATAAACACCATTGCATCATACATTCTATAATGACAGGGACAATGGTTGTGCAATAACCTTAAATCAAACTTATTATTCTAACCCTAAACAAAAAGTCATTGGCTGAATTACTCTTTACACTACTGAACAGGCAAATAAGTGCATTTAGTGTATAAATTAAACTGAAAGAATCCTTAGCAGCTAAGTCCTGAATTCAGATGACTGCTTCCTCCAAGATTACCTTTTTGATCATCAATTGAAAAACAATTCATTAACAGACAAATACATGCCGATATGAAGTTAAGACATTTACTCTCCAGAATTTCAATGGAAATCAGGTTATTCATTAGCATGAAAACCTCCTACAGGCCATCCAGGGTGGCTATACTCCTGCTTTTAATGATACATGGCTTTACATGGAATGCTTATGCTCAATCAACGGTAACTATTTACCCTTCCAAGGACAATACCATCTATGCAGACAATCAATCAAACAGTAATGGTGCGGGAGAGGTTTTCCTAGGGGGAAACAATGGTAACAGCTTTGCTAACAGGGGTTTAATTGCCTTTGATATTGCGGGTAATATACCTGCCGGGGCAATTATTACAGATGTCACTCTCAGATTGCACTGCTCAAATGCAGCTCAGGGTGGTGCAAATCCAACCGATTTTGAATTGCATCAACTGCTTGAAGATTGGGGAGAAGGAAGTTCAAATGCCGGCAACCATGCTGGTCCGGGGGCTGCTGCAACAACCGGTGATGCAACATGGTTAAACAATTTTTTTGATGGAACCTTCTGGACTACTCCAGGTGGAACCTACCAGTCAACTGCAAGTGCAGTTACAACAGTTGGAGGCGTTGAAAGTTATTCCTGGTCAGCCAGTGGAATGATTACAGATGTTCAGGCATGGCTTGATCAGCCTGCCGCAAACTTTGGCTGGATATTAAAAAGTACGGAAGCAAACTCTTATGAAGGAAGAAGATTTGATTCAAGGGAAAACCATACTCAGGAATTCTGGCCTGCACTTACCATCGGCTATACAGAGAGCAATGGCTTCACTCCACTTTCATTATTTTCAATATTCCCCCAGGGACTATATAATGGCAACGGTGGTTTAAATAAAGCAAAGGATGCATCTGGAAATCATTTCCCGGGTAACATTGCGGACCAGGTCACTATAGAATTGCATAATGGATCGAATTACAGCAATACAGTATATACCGCTTCAAATGTTGACCTTGATGTCACAGGCTCAGCTCAAATCCAGGTGCCATCCGTTTATAACGGCTCTTATTACATTACAATTATTCATCGTAACAGCATTACTACTGTAAGCGTCAACCCGGTTTCCTTTGGTTCAGGCCCGGTATCCTTTGGTTTTGATTCCCCAGCCAAAGCTTTTGGGGGAAATTTACTTGCCGACAATGGCAATTACCTTATTTACGGGGGAGATATATCCAGGGATGGTGTAGTAGATGGATCTGATATGGCGGATATTGACAATGCAAGTACCGGGCTGCAAATTGGATATTACCCTGAAGATGTAAATGGTGACGGAATTGTGGATGGTTCGGATATGGCCATTGTCGACAACAACAGTACAGGGCTGATACACTTCATTCTGCCATGATAAACAGGAGTAAAAGGCTATAGTTGTTAGAAGCTCACTGGATTTTGAGTTTGACATAAACATCCTTTTACGAATATTTAACTGCCACCAGAGTTCAGATCATAAACTAAATCAATCATTTATTGTTTCATTAATAAACATAAAACGCTAAAATGCTATGAAAACCATACTCTCTTTAAAGGCTATATTATTAATTGTAGCCTGTTTATCTTTAAGTACTTCTTTTGCCACGAAGCACGTTATTGATGTACAGAATTATTCATTCAGTCCTGCCAGCATTACAGATGTAGTGGTTGGAGATACCATGCGCTGGGTATGGGTTTCGGGATCACATACCACAACTTCAACTACCATCCCGGCATCTGCAGCAACATGGGATCACCCAATCAATAGCTCAAATACTTCGTTTGAATACAAGGTAACTGTAGCAGGTACATATAATTACAAATGCACGCCGCATGCTGCAATGGGAATGGTAGGTTCATTCATTGCAACCGGAGCCACTCCAACATTGACCGTTTTGCCTGCTAACAGGAATGTACCCGCGACTGCCGGGACAACTACCTTTGCTGTTACTTCCAACTCAAGCTGGACAACAAGCAGCAATTCTGCATGGTGCAGTGTAAATGCTGCAGGTTCCGGGAACGGGACGATAACAGCAGTTTATTCAGCAAATCCGACTGTTACTCAGCGAATGGCATCAATCACAGTAACTGTGGCAGGCCTTACACCGATAGTTGTTACTGTAACCCAGGCCGGTGTCGCTCCCACAATCAGCATTGACCCGATTGTTCAAAGTGTAAGTTACCTTGCAGGAACAACGAGTTTCAATGTTATTTCCAATACAGCATGGACAACATCCTGCGATAGGGATTGGTGTTCTGCTACGCCCTCAGGAAGCGGAAACGGATCCATCATCGCTACCTATTCTGAGAACCCTGACTATACAGTAAGAAGTGCAACAATTACGGTTACCGGAACGGGGCTTGATCCTGTTACTCTAACAGTAACCCAGGATATGTCGCATGTATCTGTGACAGAAAACCCTTCAAAATCCCTCACTGTATTCCCAAATCCTTCAAAGGGACATTTAACAGTATCACCAGGAAATAACAGGACTCTCCCGGTTGAAATTTCCATTCTGAATACCCTTGGTATTGAGGTTTACAAGCAACAAGTAACTGACAGGACAAACCTGGAATTAAACCTTTCGTCATATGACCGGGGTACCTATTTTGTCAAGCTAACATCTGTTGAAGGAAGCACGGTTTCGAAGCTATTGCTTATAAACTAATTCCCGTCATGGTTAAGAAAAGCACTTTGGCTGTTGTTTCACACAACAGCCATTTTCTTTTTAAAGTACCTTTATGCCAGTAATTCCATCATTAACTCAATCATTCACAGACACAAAAAATATGAAAACCTCCGTCTTTTTCCCACTTTTCCTTTTTGCAATTTTACTTACAGCAAAACAGGCATCCTCCCAAAACAAAACGGATGTCAAACCGAATGACCGCTTGCTTTCAGCTGTTTCATGGTATCAAAATTCCGGAGAGATGGAAGCCTTGTACTACCAGGGATTCAACATCGCGCATGAAAGAGTGGCCAAAGCCTTGTTAACTCATAAATCCGGGAAACCTTTGGCTGTTGTTGTCGACATTGATGAAACAATGCTTGATAACAGCCCTTATGAAACTTCTCTCATCCAACAGGGGGAAGACAAGAATGGCTGGAAGAAATGGACTGAGAAAGCTGCCGCAAAGCCATTGCCCGGCGCGCTTGAATTTGCCAGTTATGCTCAAAGCAAAAAGGTAGATGTTTTTTATATTACAAACCGGGATAATACTGAACGTAAATCAACCCTGGCGAACCTGGTTTCGGCAGGTTTTCCCTATGCTACCGAAGATCACCTCTTGACCAGGGGGGATACTGCATTTTCAATGGGCAATACCAGTTCAAAAGAAGGCAGGAGAACCAAAGTGTCACAAACCCATGAGATAGTTGTTCTTCTTGGAGATAACCTTAACGATTTCTCCAACGTATTTGAAAACAGGCACGAGAATAACGGAAAAGCGGCAGTTCAGCAGAATATGGAAGCGTTTGGAAAGAAATTTATTATTCTTCCGAATCCAATGTATGGAGCCTGGGAAAAGCCTGTATATGATTATAAGGAAGGTATTAGTGAGGAAAAAAAGGCTGAATTGATGAGAGAGAAGCTTAAGTAGCTTAGTTGAGGGCGGGAGGGCCGGAGAGAAGACAAAAGACAATCCGCCTAAGGCGGAAAAAAGATAAAAGATGATGTCTGGCAGGTGGCAGAGCCGAAGGCTTCTCTTCAGGAGAGGCAGGAAGTAGTTTGCAGATTCGATAAATAGAAACTGAATCTTAAGATTTCTCAAGATTGCTTATTGCAAGTGGTTAATATCAGAATCTTCGGGACAATTCAATCTCTTCAATATAACCCTCTGCCTCCCGTGAGGAATGCGTATACTCCGGGTAAAAGTTTCCTGAGAATTGCTCCGATTGTTATGGCGAATGTAATTATTGCCATGGGCAGGAACAGGAAAGCCAGGAACTGTGAGCCGGGGAGTGGTTTCAGCAGTTTCAGTGCAGGATCGATAAGGTAAGCAACCATTGGGGCATGCGTCGCATAAATCATAAAGGCAAAAGCACTTAGCCACACAAACCAGCGCCTGGCCATAAACCATCTCACAACACCATTCAATCCGTACCAACAGCCTATAAGCCCGCTAAGAACCGTTATTTTATGCAGGATTGACAGAACAGGGAAAATCCATTTACCTAAGTAAGGCTGACCAATGAAAGCAAGCACCGTCTTGATTGTGGCTACCCCAAGAAATATTACAAGCCACCAGCGGGGTTTGAACCAGGCTGAAGGTTGATCAATTGAGAAATCAGTTTTTTGTATCCAAACTCCAAGGGAGAAAAACAGTAATCCTTCTCCTTCAAATAACACAAAGCCCATTGTTCCCATCCACATCAAAAAGGCAACTGAGAAAAACACCCATCTCCACACAGGATGGGTAACGCACCAACGTATGCCCGGATAGGCAAGGTTATAAATAAGCAAAACGCGTATAAACCATAACTGGTAAGGAACAGGCAGAAATATCCATTTGAACATGGTTTCATACCAATGGTAATCATGAATCAACATGCGATGATCATCGATCTGGACAATATGTGAATCCCTGACCATGCTGCTGCCGACGGGAGAGATTTCCAGGAGGTAGGTAAGTAGTATTCCAAGCGCACTCCATACCAGGTAAGGAAGGAGCAATGTGCGAAGCCTCTTTTTGATTCTTTCTTTGTAAGGTTTTTGGTCCTGGAGGGCAAAAAGGAATCCGGATATGATGAAGAGCATGGGTATCCGGAAACGGAAAATCCCGTTTGCAAGGAAATATTCCGTGAAGGAGGTGAAATTCAGCGGTTCCCCCGGTATTGTCCAGGGCTGCATATACCTGACTTCCAGGTTATATCCGTGAACAAATACCAGCAGGAACATGGACACGAACGACCAGAACCTGAATTTTTTGCTACTGAAGTCCGATAAGATCATATGCCAATATTGTGGATATCAAATGTACATTCAATGTTGAAGCAACCATAAATAAACTTAGAATAGCCGCTTAAGTTCGGAAATTGGAACGCGGATCCGTCAGCTGACGGACGCAGATCCACTCAGTGGCCGCGAATGAATGCGGAAATCAAATCAATCAAAATTACACGCTCCTCAAGAATTGCAAACTAGAGCTGTTTCCTGCAACCTACACTACCGCCTTCACACCTCCTACTTCACACTTCCTACCTCATACCTCCTACTTCATACTTCCCGCCAACTGCCGCAAATCACCCATCTCCCCATCCCCAGGTCTCCCCTTCTCAACTACTGCAGCGCTTTCCTCGCCTTCAGAATATACTTTGCCGAATCAAGCGGGCTGATCCCTTTGTAAGGCCGGATAACTCCCAACTCATCAGAACATAGTGCATAGCCATGAAAGTGGGTGGAGATACGGGCTTTACCCCCTGAACGTGAACTTAGTTTCACCGGGTAGTCAAGTGAGGATGCAACAGGTAAAAGACCCGTAAGGGTGAATCTTCCCTGCTCCATAGTGGGGCTATCGAAACTCCCCCGCATCTTCGTGATATCACTGGTAATATTTCCCAATAATTCTTCTGATGCCTGTATCCTGAAACTCACCAATGGTTCCAACAAGGTAGTGCCTGAATTCACAAGTCCATCCATGATTCCCATTGGGGTAGCTATAACAAAATCTCCCGGCCGTGAGTGCATTTCATGATCTTCCCCTTCAATCAGGGTAATCCTGATATCCGTAACTTCCCAGCCTTTGATGCCTTGTTTTAGCGCGCCCTCTATTGTGCGTTCCACTTCATTCTGGTATTTCTGTAATACATCATTAACCCCTATAATACTGGAATATTGCACTCCGCTGCCTCTTTCAGCGGGTTCAATTCGGAACTTAAGGATTGCCCAGCAAGGTTTTGGCATCCAGTACCTAACAAAACCCTCTGCAATAGTTGAAGGGGTCTCCTTATAAATAACAGTCGGATTTTCGAAAACAGCTTCGATGGAAAAGCGATCCAATATAATTTGCTGGATCACTTCCATTTGGATCCAGCCCATCATTTTGAGTTGTAATTCTGCTTCTTCCCTGAACCATTCAAATTCGAGTGCGGGGTCTTCTTCAGCAAGTTCCTGCAGTGCTGCTGCCAGGGCAGGATATTCCTTTTCATTCCTGGCTTTTACCTGGACAACCAGCAAGGGTTGCTGAATTTTGACTGGCGGGGCAACTTCAGTTTCCTGTCCAAGGATATCACCGATTCTCGCCGAAGACAATCCACAAATACCAGCAATTTCCCCGGCTTCCGCAACAGGTATTTCTTCAACTTTACCGGGAACAAGCTTCCTGAGTTGGGTAACTTTCTCTTCAACCTGCCTTGAAGCATTTCGCACAAGATCCCTTGTGGCAAGCTTTCCCTGGAGCACCTTAACAAGCGACACCTTTCCCATGATTTTATCATGCGATATTCCAAAAACGAATGCTGACAACGGATTATGGCTATTTCCCCCAGGTGAGGGCAGGTATTTGATCACCGCATCCAGCAATTCATCTATCCCAAGTTCATATTTGGCGGACCCTGACAATACGGGTGTAATCTCACAGGATTTTACAAGGATTGAAAGTTGCTCGTCCAGTTCCGTGAATGTTAACTTTTCTCCCTCGAGGTACTTTTCGAGGAATGACTCGTTTGTTTCGGCAATGCGTTCCACAATGGATTCATCCATCTTTCCCTCATTCCACAATTCCGTGATCGTCACTCCAGGACTACCTTCTTCACTGCAATTCTGGAGGCCAAGTGGGTTCAATCTTAATTCTGACCTGATCTCCTTCAGCACTCTTTCCAGGTCTGCTCCTACCCTGTCTATTTTGTTAATGAATAGTATGACAGGAATATGTGCTTTTTTCAGTGCCAGCCAGAGAGCCTCAGTATGAGCCTGAACCCCTTCGGCAGCAGATATCACAAGAACAGCTCCATTGATTACCCGGAGGATTCGCTCCACATCAGCTGAAAAATCCACGTGGCCGGGGGTATCCACAAGATTGATCCGGGTATCTTTCCAAAGAAATGAGGTAAGTGCAGATCGTACCGATATCCCTCTTTCTTTTTCCACTTTCAGGGAATCCGTCTGGGTAGTGCCTTCATCAACACTTCCAGCCTTTTTAATCATACCGCCAAGCCACAACATCTGTTCAGTAATGCTGGTCTTCCCGGCATCTGCATGGGCAAGGATGGCAATGTTTCGTAGGGCCCGGGTCATAAATAACTTTTGAGCAGCGAACTTATGAATTTTTAGATTGGGGAAGAAAGTTCTTTGGTTGAATTATGCCCCTCTTACCCCTCCCCAGCCCTCCCCAAAGGGGAGGGAGCAATTTCCTCATTAAATCCTAATTCTGGCAAAGAACGTGGATTTCCAAAAAAGCCCCCCCTCTCCCCCCGGGAGAAGGCCGGGGTGAGGGCTCAATCCCTGAACTCAGCCCAATTCCAGAAAAAGTCCCCTCCCCAGCCCTCCCCAATGGGGAGGGCGCAATTTCCTCATTAAATCCTAATTCTGGCAAAGAACGTGGATTTCCAAAAAAGCCCCCCCCCTCTCCCCCCGGGAGAGGGCCGGGGTGAGGGCCTCGTTTTCTAATCCACCCCGTCTTGCAATCGTTTGTGCAAACGTTTGCGTAAAAGTCCATGATTCAATTTTGATAGTTATGTAACATATCTGATAGTGGTTGATTTTTCTTGCCAAACAGGTAACATGATCGATGAATCCTGTTACATCCTTGCTATACCGGGCAGTTAAATAGATAGTAATATTGTGTTGCAAACTCACTATTATACACGGAAATTCTTATGAAAAACAACAAAGTTACTTTCCAGGCAATCTGTATAGCAATCGGGGGATTCCTGTTCGGCTACGATATCGCTGTTATATCAGGAACCACAGCAGCATTGGAAACCTTGTTCCAATTATCGAAATTCGAATTGGGATTCACAGTAGCCATTGCCTTGATTGGTACTATAATAGGTACAACGGTTATTGGCAAACCTGCAGATAAATTCGGGAGGAAAAATGTACTACAGGTTATGGCTGCTATTTTCGCCATTGCAGCACTTGGAAGTGCATTATCCATGAATTGGCCCATGCTGCTTTTCTTCCGTTTCGTCCAGGGAATGGTAGTCGGCGGAGTTTCTGTTGTCGTACCCATGTATATAGCTGAAATTTCTCCGGCTAAGATGCGCGGGCAGCTGGTCGCGCTGAACCAGTTCAACGTGGTTACAGCCATCTTTTCAGCATTCCTTGTAAATTACTTTATAGCAAAAGCCATTGATCCCTCAGCCTGGCGCTGGATGATCAGCGTTGAAATAATACCTGCATTGTTGTTTTTACTCCTTTTGTTCCGTGTAGTTCCAAGTCCACGCTTGTTAGTAATAAAAGGCAAAGCAGATGAGGCCATCGCTGTTTTCAAAAAGCTTGGGTTCGAAAGCCCGGAAAAAGAGGTAAAGTCTATTCAGGAGTCGATATCTGCAACGGTTACAGGAGAAAATGTTAAGCTGTTTTCAAAAGCCAATTCGTTCCCTGTTGTGACAACCATCCTGATAGCCATGTTCAACCAGTTGGCCGGGATCAATGCCATCATTTATTACGCTCCACGTATATTCGAAATGACAGGCCTGGGACAAAATGCAGCATTACTCCAATCCATTTCCATTGGTGGAACAAACCTGTTATTTACATTTGTTGCACTATTCATGATCGACCGTTATGGCAGGCGTACCTTGCTGATTATCGGTTCTGTCGGGATGGTGGTTTTCCTGAGCCTGATAGCCCGGGCTTTTTTCCTGAATTCATTTGATGGCTATTCCGTGATGCTTTATCTCATTGGATTTGTGGCTTTCTTTGCCTTTTCACAGGGAGCTGTCCTCTGGGTTTTCATTTCAGAGATCTTCCCGAATAATGTACGTGCCAAAGGACAAGCCCTGGGTAGTTTCACCCACTGGGTCATGGCTGCCATCGTGAGCTGGTCGTTCCCGATTGTGACAAACATGCCGGCTATAGGCGGAGGGTATTCCTTTGCATTCTTTGCTTTGATGATGTTGCTTCACTTCTTCTTTGCCTGGAAAGTGATCCCCGAAACAAAGGGCAAATCACTGGAAGATATCCAGGCAGAACTTGCAGCACGCAGAAAATAACCAACGATAAAAGAAATTGACCATGTCAAATAAGATCTTATGTTTTGGTGAAGTCCTCTGGGATAACCTTCCCTCAGGAGCCCGCCCCGGTGGAGCACCTATGAATGTAGCTTTGCACCTCAAACGATTCGGTATCGGGTCGAGGGTAGCCAGCGCCATTGGAAAAGACTGGCTCGGAGAGAGCCTGGCTTCTTTCCTGGAAAAATCAGGGCTTGATACCTCGCTTATCCAGGTGCATCCAACTTTACCTACCTCTGAAGTGAAAGTCCACCTCAACGAGCACAATAACGCAACATTTGAGATCTGCGAACCGGTTGCATGGGATGAGATTACACTTACCGGGGCATTGCTGGAGGAAGTTAAGTCCTCCAATGCTATAGTGTATGGCTCGCTGGCTTCACGCAACAAAACCACCAGGGACACCCTCCTGGAACTTCTGGAAAGTGATGTGGTAAAGATTATGGATGTTAACCTCCGGCCGCCTTATAATAAGCGTGAGATCATAGAACCCTTATTGATGAAAGCAGATATCGTGAAACTGAATGATGAAGAGCTTTTTATCATTTCCAACTGGTTTGGCCTGACAGGAACCCTTGAAGAACTTGCATTTGGATTCTACGACAAACTGAACCTCAAGACCTTGCTTGTAACCCGCGGTGATAAAGGGGCTTGTCTTATCCATGAAAATGAATTGTATGCACACCAGGGCTTTAAGGTTGAAGTAGCGGATACAGTCGGTGCCGGGGATGCATTCCTTGCGGGCTTTCTTGCAGCCTTTTATGATGGAAAGGGAATGAATATGGCACTCACAGAAGCCAGTGCAATCGGGGCATATGTTGCGTCGCAATCCGGGGCTACACCGGAATATACAATTGAGGTATTACAGCCATTCTTATCTCCTGCTATTTAATTGCAAACTAAAGTGTGGAAATCTAACACAGGGAAATAAATTGCAAATGATTTATAAAACCAAATATTAATGAGAAAGGTAAACATACACATTCCATTAGCAGGCAAAATGATCATGGTGATCATGATGTGGCTGGCTTCAACTGGAACTTTTGCCCAGTTTACAATTAAGGGAACCGTGGTTGATGCTTCCGGTCAATCCTCCCTGCCAGGCGTGAACATTCTTGTGAAAGGCTCCAGTATCGGTACTGTAACAGATATTAACGGGAAATATTCCTTTGATGTGCCTGCAAAAAGCTGTATACTGGTATTTTCCTTCATAGGATACACAAGCAGGGAGATAGAAGTCGCAAAAAGTTCCACCCTAAATGTATCATTACAGCCAAGTGTTAATCAATTGGAAGCACTGGTAGTAACCGGCTATACGACTGAAAAAAAGAAAGATCTCACTGGTTCAGTTAGTGTTGTTGATATGAACCAGGTAAAAAACCTGCCAGCCGGCAATGTTATTAAGAATATCCAGGGGAAAGTACCCGGGGTATTTGTAACAACCGATGGTTCTCCTGGTTCCGGAGCTACAATCCGGATCCGCGGGACTGGTAGTTTGAATAATAATGATCCTTTGTATGTAATAGATGGGGTCCCTACCAAATCAGGTATGCATGAGTTGAATGCCAATGATATTGAGTCCATCCAGGTACTTAAGGATGCCGCATCTGCAAGTATTTACGGATCCAGGGCTGCAAACGGGGTAATTGTTATTACTACCAAGAGTGCAAAAAACGAAAAGCCTAAGGTGGAATTTTCATCCAACTGGTCCACTCAACGTTACACAACCAAATTATCCCCGCTCAACACAGCACAAAGAGGTAAAGTATACTGGCAGGCTTGTGTCAACGATAAGCTTTCTCCATCAAACCCAATTTATAAGTATACCTGGAATGGAGACTTCAACAACCCGATTCTGGGTTCTATCGATTATCCCAGTTATATAGATCCTGATTCTACAATGCGTCCGGCGGATACCCGTTGGTTTGACGAGTCATCAAGGCCTTCTGTCCAACAGGATTATAACCTGACCATCTCAAGGGGTGGTGAAAAAAGCAGGAGCCTGATCTCCCTAGGATGGTATGATAATAACGGGATCATCAAAGAGACAAACTTTACCCGTTTCAATGCCCGATTTAATTCGAGCTTCAATCTTCTCAACAATAAACTGCTGATCGGAGAGAACTTTACGATCTCTTACCAGGAAGAAACCCTGATAAATGCAGGAGATGTGCTTTTTACTTCCCTGGTTCAGCAACCAATTGTACCAGTGCATACAATTGATGGAATTGGGTGGGGTGGGCCTGCTCCGGGTATGACGGATCGGCAGAATCCTGTAAGGCTCATTGAAGATAACAAGCAGAATAAATACAGGTATTCACGTCCATTTGGAAATGTCTATGTTCAGCTTGAACCCATAAAGAATTTAACCCTTAAAACCAGCTTTGGGGTTGATTATGCCCTTTATTATGCCCGCACCCTGCAAAAGAGCTATGTGTCCGGCTTCCTTGTACAGGATGATAATACCATTAGCAACAATACAAGTATTGGTGGAAACTACATCTGGTCTAACACAGCAAACTATAAACTTACAGCCGGTAAGCACACCCTGGAATTCCTTGCCGGAACAGAAATGATAAAGTATAAGAACGAATGGTTCAGCGCATCACGTCAAGGCCTGGTGAGCGAAAACCTCAACTTCGGATACCTCAGTTCTGGTTCTAAAAATCAACTTAACGCCGGTGGGGGAAGTATTTCCACTCTCCTCTCCTACTTTGGCAAGCTTAATTATTCTCTTGCAGATAAATATCTTGCTTCCTTTACAATACGCCGCGACGGTTCTTCCAGGTTTGGAAAGAATAACCGTTATGGGAATTTCCCGGCTGCAACAGTGGGTTGGAGACTTTCGGAAGAAAAGTTCTTTAAGGATATCGTTTCAATCCCAATCTACATCAAATTGCGTGCGGGCTATGGTGTGAACGGCAACCAGGAAATTAACGACCTGGCAATCTACAACATCTACCAGGCAGTTTATTCAAAGGAAGATCCTATCTGGGACAACCCTACAGCTACATATATGCCGCGGCTTGGCACTGCCTATGACATTGCAGGCAAAGACCAGGGACAGCTTCCATCAGGTTATATCTATTCACAAATGGCGAATGATAACCTGAAATGGGAATCCACAGCCCAATCCAATTTCGGTATTGATTTCACCGTTTTCGAAGATTTCAGCGGATCTATTGATTACTTTATCAAGGACACCAAGGATATCCTCTACTATCGCACCCTTTTAAGTGCCGTTGGTGAAGGAAACAAACAAATGGTGAATGGCGGGGAAGTCCAGAATAGGGGATGTGAATTCCTGCTGGATTACCGTAAACAAATTCATGAATTCACTGTAAACATCACTGGAAACCTGGCAACTCTCAAAAATAAAGTCGTAGATATCCCCGCTGAACTCCTGATCAATACTCCAATCAGTCCTATAGTTCCTAATGAAGCCAAGACAGAACTAGATCGTTCTATGATGATAGGACAATCAGTGAATTCCATATATGGTTATGTTGCGGATGGATTGTTCCAAACTCAGGCTGAAGTAGATGCTCATGCACTACAGACTGGAAAAGGGATAGGCAGGATCCGCTATAAAGATCTGAATAATGATGGCATTGTCAATGAAAAAGACCAGCAATTCATCGGAACCGTTGATCCAAAACTCACTTACGGACTAAATGTAGCAGTGGAGTACCGGCAGTTCGATCTAAGCTTCTTCTTGCAGGGAATTTCGGGCATTTCTGTCTATAATGGCTATAAGACCTACACTGATTTTGCTTCACTCTGGCCTGGCACCAATTGGGGAACCCGCACACTTGATGCCTGGAGCCCTACCAATACCGGTTCGACAATTCCTAAGCTAACGATCATCGACCGAAATAATGAAGGCCGGATATCTACCTATTTTATTGAACCCGGTTCATACCTCAAACTGAGGAATATCATGCTGGGATATGAATTGCCAGGCAAAATTGCCGATAGGTTAAAAATGCAGAAAGCCAGGATTTATGTCCAGGGACAAAACCTGCTGACCATCAAGAACAAGAAGTTCACAGGCACCGATCCTGAGAATCCAAATTATGCATTCCCTATTCCTGCTATATACACCCTTGGTATTGATCTAACTTTCTAATACGCAATCCGATGAAAAAAATCAGCATATTAATTTCCATGTTCTCCATCCTGGCAATACTGGCAGGATGCAAGGACTACCTGGATGTAAAGCCCCAGGGTATTGTAGGTGATGCCGAACTAAGCACTCCTGAAAACATCGATGGCTTTATTATTGCTGCATACGCGCAATTAGCCAATGACCACTATACTGTGCCGAATCTTCTCTGGCCCTATGGTGACCTCCGCGCCGGCGATTCATACAAAGGAGGCGATGGCCCAGCAGACATCTCAACTTTTCACGCCTTCGAAATATTCTCTACCATCCAGCCGGACATGAGTGCCTATGCTCCTTCGGTTTTGGGAGATATCAATAACAAGAAGTGGGAAAGACAGTTTGTGGGCATTTCAAGGGCCAACCTGGCGTTGGCAAGGCTAAAGAATATCAGCATACAGGAATATCCCCTGAAGACTAAACGTGAAGCTGAGCTTAAATTTCTGAGGGGTCATTATTTCTTTGACCTAAAAATTCTGTACAACCGGATTCCCTGGTTCGACGAAGATGCATCAGCTGCAGATATTGAAGCCACGTCAAATGTAAAATATACCAGCACCGAATTATGGGATAAGATTGCTTCAGATTTCAGGTTTGCATCTGAAAACCTGCCTGAAAGCCAAGCTGACAAAGGCCGGCCAAATAAGTACACAGCCAAGGCTTACCTCGCTAAAGTATTGTTGTACCAGGCTTATGAACAGGATGACAATTACAATGTGACAAATATCAATACGTCCAAGTTGCAGGAGGTTGTTTCGCTTGTAGATGAGGTGATAGCATCAGGGAAATTCAGGCTTGAAGATGATTTCGGGAACAATTTCCTCCCGGATTTTGAAAATGGCCCAGAATCCGTATGGGCAATACAGCGTTCACACAATGATGGGACTCTGACAGGGAACCTGGATTTTTCAGCCATGCTGAGTGGGCCGATGAGCAATGAATACGGCTGCTGCTGGTTTCACATCCCAAGCCAGAATATGGCCAACGCATTCAAAACGGATGCCACCGGGCTTCCTTTGTTTGACACTTATAATAACTCAGATCTTGACCTTACAACAAATACAGTGGACCCACGATTGAGTCATACCATTGCTATGCCTGGTCAACCTTGGAAATATGAGCCAAAACTGATCTATACAATAAAGGATTGGACACGCCGTCCTGATATTTATGGAAATTTCTCCTCACTTAAAGAAAATGTCTCCCCTAATTGTGAATGTTTCGAAAGGATTGCCCCTTTCATGTCGAGTTCAAAGAACACAATCCTGATCCGTTATTCGGATGTATTGCTCTGGAAAGCTGAAGCAGAGATCGAACTGAACAACCTTGAAGATGCAAGAACAATCATTAACGACATCAGGCAAAGAGCTGCGAATAGTACCACGCGCCTGTATGACAGCCTTGGTAACGCCCTAGCCAATTATCATGTCGGGCTCTATACAAGTTTTCCCGATAAAGACTTTGCCCGCAAGGCGCTTCGCTGGGAACGCAGGGTAGAATTGGCAGAAGAAGGCATCCGTTTCTTTGACCTCGTACGTTGGGGAATCGCTAAAGAGACGATGGATCAATACTTTAATTCTGAGAAATCCAAAAGAACATACCTGGTGGATGCAAATTTCGTAAAAGGCAAAAACGAATACCTGCCTATTCCGCAGCAACAGATCATTCTCAGCAAAGGCCTTTACAAGCAAAACAAAGGATACTAGAAAATAACAGCAAATCAACCATCAATAACAAACCATTAAACACGTAAAACAATGAAGAAAATGAGAAAACAAATCATTTGGGCTTTCATGATTCTCTTAGCAGTTTCGTTGGTAAGCTCCTGCAAAAAGGATTCAGAAACGCCTGGAGAAGCTTCAATCATCAGCTTCAAAATTGGTGATGTAACTGCCACAATTAATGAAACAGCCAAGACAATTACAGCGGAACTCGCTCCAGGGCTTGATGTTACCACATTGCAACCGGTGATCATGGTTTCTGAAGGCGCCACAATTACACCAGCTTCTGGTGCAACCACAGATTTTACCAATCCTGTGACATACACAGTTAAGGACAAAACCGGAACGGTGACGAATAGTTATGTAGTTACTGTAACTTCCGCTACTCTCAGGAAAATCGCTTTCATTGGTGCTGCAGCAACCAACACAGATGCTGCATGGGCCGCCTTATCAGGAACCGATTACGACCTCATGGATGATAAAACCGCTGCCAACTGGTGTGTAAACTCCATGGCTTCAAGCACAACACAAGTTACCTATCTGTCATTTGAGGATGCAGCAGCAGCCAACGATCTCAACAAGTACCACGCAATCTGGATCCAGTTTGACGGAGGATGGTGGGGTGGCGAAGTAGCCCAGTTCCCGGTAAACACCAACGGAAATTGCCTGCTTCGCGGCACAGAGCCTATCAGCAATGTGGATTGTCCAGATCTTGCAGCTAATTTCATAGCTAAAATTAAGGGCTATTATGAGGCAGGAGGGAACCTTTTCCTGGGCAATTATGCAGGATCTATGGTTGACGAACTTGGAGTTGTTTCAAAAGCTGAGTATGCACCCAATAATTCATGGGGTGGCCCAACCGTTGACGACGGTGCAACAGCAAGTGCCTGGAATGTAAGATGGGCAGCCGATCCTACCAGCCCGTTATTTGCCGGGATCTCTCTTACTACAGATCCTGGTATTCAGGCTCCAGCCTTTACCATGGTTGAATCCGGAGCCCTCAAGAAAAACAGGTCAGATCAATATAGCCTGAATTTCGGCCCATGGGCTCCAAATGGTGATGCTGATCCTTTGGCAACCCGGACAGCTAGTTTCCTTTCCATGACCGGGTGCAAGATTCTGATTGAAAACGGAGGCGAGAATGAAGGGCAGATGGTAATGTGGGATGCTTCAGGCTCTAAAGGTGCAGTAATTGCAGCTCTTGGCGGAACTTACGATTGGTATGTCGGAGATCCTGTAACCAATGGCGACAGAAATATTAAAACGCTCACCAAAAATTGCTTGAATTATCTGGTTGACCAGGCCTTATCAAAGAAGAAATAACATCCCGGTTAACTAATTAATCTCGAAGCTGTTTCAAAAGTTTGTTCTTGTTCTTTTCTTCCTTTGCTTTACTTTGTACCTGTTTAACGGGCATCAAGGATAAGTAGATTCAGTTAGCAGGTTATAGTTAGATTTTACCTCAAACTGACAAAGGAAAATACCAGATAACAATGAACTTTTGAAACAGCTTTTTTAACAAAACCCTGAATGTTGAAGAAATTATTGATTGTCCTGGTGATGAGCATGGCTTTAAGGATGGAAGCCCAGGTACTTCATGCCGAGTATTATCGTCCTCAGTATCACCTAAGCCCTGACTGGGGATGGATGGGTGATCCCAATGGGATGATCTATTTTGACGGTAAATATCACCTGATGTGGTGGGGTCATGCATTATCCGAGGATTTGGTCCATTGGGTACAGTATACCGATAATGCTATGCATGGGGGCCCTTCCGGTTTTGGATACTGGTCAGGTTCAGTTGTAGCGGATCCTGAGAACACAGCAGGATTTAATACAGCAAATGATACCGCCCTGGTAGCTATTTATACCATGCATTATAATACTACCGCATTTGAAAAGGTTGGGATTTCCAGCAGTTTGAATCATATCGGCTTCGACTATTACGCAGGCAACCCGGTAATTAATATAGATCAGAAGGATTTTCGCGATCCATCTGTATTTTGGCACGAACCAACACATAGATGGATCATGGTTATTGCTATGGCTGTGGACAGGAAAATTGATATTTATTCTTCTCCTGACCTGAAAACCTGGGAATACATGAGCAGTTTCAATAACAGGGGAGGAAAGGACCAGGTGTGGGAAACGCCCGATCTTATTCAACTTCCGCTAAATGATAACCCTTCCGATATGAAATGGGTGATGACCTGTGGAATGGGCCCCAACAAGATACAATATTGGGTTGGAAATTTCGATGGCACAAGCTTCCAGCTCGATTCTCTTGATAACTTAAATACTGGCAGCCAGGTTCCAGGAGAAGTCTTCGCCAACTTTGACGGTTCAGGCTTTGAAAACTGGCAGGTAACTGGCACTGCATTTGGAACCGGACCTTCATCGGGAACCTTGCCCAACCAGCAGGAGGTTAAAGGTTTTATCGGCAACGGGCTTGTCAATTCCTTCCATGACGGAGATGCAACAACAGGTACCCTGACCTCCCCGGATTTTCAAATACAAAAACGATTTATTAATTTCCTGATCGGCGGTGGCATGAGCTCTGCTCTCGGAATCAGGTTATATGTCGACGGAGCAGTCGTTGCATCCGGAAAGTCACTCCAAAACCAGGAAACACTTCGCTGGGAAGGCTGGGATGTAACCCAGTGGCAAGGCAAAACGGCTCATATCGAAATCGTCGACAATGAAACCGGTGGATGGGGCCATATACTGATTGACCAGATAGTATTCTCAGATGTACTCTATAATACGCATTTCGAACATGGAAACTGGGCTGACTGGGGTAAGGATTTCTATGCTGCCCGCTCCTACCGGAATTATTCGTCAAATCCGCAGGACCGTAATGTTTGGATAGCATGGATGGGTAATTGGGCTTACGCAAATGATATACCGACAGCCCCATGGAAAGGCAGCGAATCAATTCCAAGGAGCCTTCACCTGGTAAACCAGGGAAACGGCTACCAGCTTCTTCAATACCCAATTGAGGAATTCCAGACACTCAGACAGGATCCATTTTCAATGACCAATACTGTCGTTGATGGGATTACTTCCGTAACAGGGTTCGATCCAAAATGGAATGTGTTTGAAATCAAGGCATCATTCAGGATTGATTCCAAAAACCAGGTTTTCGGGATTAACCTGGCAGAAAACAACCTCATTGATAACCGGCTCATTATCGGGTATAATTCCGGCACATCACAATTATTTATCGACAGGAGAAAAGCGGGACTTGTACAATTCAATTCTGGATTCCCTTCCGTCATTTATGCTCCTACACCAGTGCCGGTTGACAGCATACTTGATCTTGACATTTTCATGGATCAGTCTTCTGTTGAAGTGTTTGCCAATAAAAACCAAACTGTGATGTCAGCATTGGTATTTACGAAACCTTCCACCACTGGTATTTCCCTTTTTTCAGAAAATGGACCCACAACACTTCTTGACTTTGAAGCCTGGAAAATGAATTCCATCTGGGGAATTACACCGGATCAGTTACCCAATTCCATTCATGAAACAAAGGATTCAGGCAGTAAAGGCATGATCTTCCCAAACCCTGTGAGAAACGGAGAAACACTTTCCTTTAAATCGGACACCAATCCGTTCGTTGAAAATGGAGCTATTGAAGTCTTTGACCTCTATGGGAAATCAGTTCTAAAACAAGAACTTAAAAAAAGCTATCTGAATGAAATCAGGATCGAAGGACTGGCTTCAGAATTGAATCCCGGGCAATATGCTCTCCATGTTCAATCAGAAAAGCTGAACCTTGTATCAAAACTCATTATTCAATAAACTTCTTTTTAACAGGCAATCCCAGGAGCCTGGAAATTAACAGCAGATGAAATTCTTTAAGCGACTCAAATTATATCCAATGTTACTGAAAATGAAATCAAATTGGAATGTACTTATGATCATTCTATTAGGCGTGATCGTAGGATTCCAATATGGCTGTGGTTCTGCTATCCAGGCTGAAAATAATCCTCCCCAATCGATTGAAAAATATCGCCCCCTTGTCCATTTTACCCCCGATTCCATGTGGATGAACGACCCCAATGGAATGGTCTTCTTCAATGGTGAATACCACCTCTTCTATCAATATTACCCCGACTCAACCGTTTGGGGCCCTATGCACTGGGGACATGCCGTCAGCACAGACCTGGTCCACTGGAAACACTTGCCAGTAGCGCTCTACCCTGACAGCCTCGGTTATATATTTTCCGGCAGCGCTGTTGCTGATCTGAATAATACCTCAGGTTTTGGAAAAGAGGGTAAAGCAGCCCTGGTAGCCATTTTTACCTACCACGACATGAAGGCTGAAAAAGCCGGGAAAACAGTTTGCCAGTCGCAGGGGATTGCTTATTCCAACGATAATGGCCGTACGTGGACCAAGTATGAAAAGAACCCGGTCCTGAAAAACCCGGGCACCCGCGATTTCCGCGACCCGAAAGTGAACTGGAACAAGGCTGCCAATAAATGGATCATGACCCTGGCAGTCGGGGACCATGTTTGTTTCTATTCTTCTCCAAACCTGAAGGAATGGAAACTGGAAAGTGAATTTGGGAAAACGCTCGGGGCGCATGGTGGTGTATGGGAATGCCCAGACCTGTTTGAACTCCCGGTTGTCAATTCGAAAGGAGAAAAAAAATGGGTGCTGCTGGTCAGCATAAACCCCGGTGGGCCAAATGGCGGATCCGCAACTCAATATTTTATAGGGAAATTCGATGGGCATACCTTCACCAACGAAAATCCTGTCAATCGCTGGGTTGACCAGGGGAAGGATGATTACGCAGGTGTTACTTATTCGAATATCCCTGAAAAAGATGGACGTTGCATTTCCATAGGATGGATGAGTAACTGGCAATATGCACAGGTGGTTCCTACTGTAAAATGGAGAAGCGCCATGACTTTTCCGAAGGAGATCAGGCTAATAAAAGATAAAGACGGTTATATCCTGACTTCTATGCCGGTTGAAGAGATCCAGCTTTTAAGGGAGCAGAAAACAGAATTAATTCCTGTCACTATTTCAGGAGCGACTGAATTGAAACCACAGGTGTTTTCGCCCTTGTATCCCATCGAAATCAGCCTTGAATTTGCCAATCCTAAGAATCAGGATAAAGCTCAGTTTGGGGTAGAACTGACGAATTCTAAGAATGAGAAGCTGGCTATCGGTTATGACAAGAACAAGGCCTGTTTCTATATTGATCGTGAAAACGCCGGGCTATGCGACTTTTCAAAAGATTTCAAGGGAGTTCACACTTCACCTTTCATTGCAAATGAGGATAAAATCCGCATGAGGATGATCATTGATGCGGCCTCTGTGGAACTCTTTGCAATGGATGGCAAAGTGGTAATGACAGATATTTTCTTCCCTTCCGAAGAATACTCAAAAATCAACTACTTCAGCAAAGGTGGAGAAGCCAGGTTGAATTCCGGAATTGTTTATAAACTGAATTCTGTAAGAGAAAAATAGATATTAAATGTCTGGTTTGGTTTACCAGGTAGGTTGTTTATTGTTAAGTTTCTATATAAGGATTGCATATTAGATTGACTTGGGGTTGACGACATTCTGTTCCTGATCTGCTCTCTCAAATGGGGGCAATCAGGGAACAGGATGATTCCTCACAATCTCCTATTCAAAACCCATCCACTATTGTATTTTTTCCCTCTTAGCAGATATTTCTCAATCTGTTTCCAGCAAGCGTTACTGTTTAACTCCCGGACATTTCTACTGTGCCTATTGCCTCTCTATGTCCGCCCCAGGCGGATTATGTTAAAAAACTGAAACACATTAGGCACAATCCGCCTGAGTCGGACAATTGAAAACACAATAGGAAAACTAGTGCGGAATACTTTAAAAAGTGAGGATCAATAGTCAGATTCTTCAAAGGTCCAGCCACTACTGGTTTTTCCTTTAATGATGTAGTAGCCGGGATGTCCCTCAACTGTGTATACTTCTCCGTCTGCAGATCCGCCGGGTATCCAGTATAAGCCATTTGGCAAGGTATCCGTTGAGGTAAAATCACCAAATTCAAGATGGACTCCAAAGGTGTCGGGATTGTAATAACCGGTAAGGCTCTGGCTGTTGGAATAGTTTTGGTTATCAATGGAAATAGTAGCAGTAACAGAGCCTGTAATAGTGTAATTGTAATTAATAAAATACTTTGATTTGATGGTCATTCCGGAACCATCGTAACCTTCAATCGTCTGCTGCTGGCTTCCACTATAGATTTGCCCACCAAATATCTCTGTTGCCAGTTTCCATTTGGGATCAACGGTTGTTGTCGCAGTTTGAGACTCTGCTCTTTCGTCATTTTTCCACTTGCCGCTATATTCAAGATTCATTTCCTTATCATAAAATTTACCTTCTCCATCTCGTTTTCCTGCAACCCAATCACCTTTATAAACGCCATCAGTGTAAACCCTTTCACCATAACCATCAAATTTATACTCCTTAAAATTGCCTTCATAGGATGTGCCATTATTCCCCTTGTAGGTTCCTTTGCCTGTGAGTTCTCCGTCAACAAAAGTCCCGCTGTATATACCATCAGTAACATCTGTATAGGATCCTTCACCATTAAAAAATCCATTACTGAATAGACCCTTATAAAAGCTACCATCGCTGTAGGTTAAGGTACCTGATCCGGAGAGCTTCCCTCCCATAACGCTTCCTTCATAATCCTGGTCATCTGAAATTTTAACATACCCGCTTCCGCTAACCGGGAGACCATCATGAAAGGTGCCGGTAAATGATTTACCATTTGCGTAGGTATAGGTCCCCTTTCCTTCGTACTTGCCTTCTTTTACTTCACCTTTATAGATATTTGAACTATCGTTTAAAAGGCCGTAACCGGTCCATATTGCATTATCCTTCCATGAACCGGCTGATTTGTATCCATCATGGTATATTGCTGACCCTACACCTGCTATCATTCCATTTCTAAATTCCCCGGTATATACATCTCCGTTAGCAAAAGTATATACACCCTTTCCATGAATCTTATTATTTTTGAAGGTGCCTACATATTTTGCACCATCACCGGTTATTAAAGTTCCTTGTCCATCGCAGTAACCATTCTTGAAACTTCCTTTGTAAATCTTCCCTTCAGGGTTCGAATATTTAAACGTCCCGACACCATCTATGCAGTTGCCGGATACACATTTGCCTTCATTTTCCTGGGAATAGAGGAAAGAAGCTGAAAAGAGTAAAATGGATAAAAGCAGGAGTGATTTCATTCTCATTATCATACTAGTAAAATATAGTTTGCGAAAAGTTGGATTCGATTAGCGATTATTCACGATTGGATTATACAGACTGAAAAATAATTTTCTCAAAAGTATTCGTAAAGGCAAGAATTTCACCAGGAATTCACTTGCAGCTTTTTTATCAAAACAATGATAAAGTGCAGATGTTCAGATTACGATAAAAAAATTCAGCTGCTTTTACCTTTAACCTGCAGATACTCAGAAGGAGAAAGGTTATAAAGGTCCTTAAAACATTTTGCAAAATAGGAAGGGCTGGAAAAGCCCGTCTGGTAACTGATCTCTGAAACGGTTAACCCACTGTCGGTCAAAAGTGCAGCAGCCTTTTTCAGCCTCAGGTTCCGGATGAATTCACTTACTGAAAGGCCAGTCAGGTGTTTGATCTTCCTGTACACATGAACCCGCGACAACCCAATCTCCGCGCCCAATTGTTCCACACCGTATTCAGGTTCCGTCAGGTGGTTCTCAATGATAGCACTGCACTTCTTTAAAAAGTTGCTGTCGAGTTGCGAAATTTTGCTCTCACTTACAAACTGTGAAAGAACATCCTGCTGGTAGTGTTTCCTGATTTTCTGCCGGCTTTCGATAAGACGTTGAACGCGAACCAGAAGGTGCTTGCTGTTGAAGGGCTTGGCAATATAGGAATCAGCCCCGGTTTCCAGCCCTTCGATCTTCTGCTCGTGGGAAGACCGGGCTGTAAGAAGGATCAGCGGGATATGGCAGGTCCGGATATCGGATTTCAATTTCCGGGAGAATTCCAAGCCATCCATAACAGGCATCATCACATCACAAATAATGAGATCCGGTTCATCCAGGTACATCTTTTCAAATCCTTCCATGCCATTGGAAGCGGTCATGATGCGGTATTCATCCGAAAGGCAGGATTTGATAAATTTAGCCACATCAGCATTATCCTCAATGATCATGATCAAAGGTTTGTCCGTGTAAATATCTCCTTTGGAACCACTGATTCCTTCAGGGTTTTCAACTGTTTCCTTTTCATCCGGAACAGAAAGAATGCTCCTGTCGGTGTGATCATATTCATTATCATGCTGAATGATGTCATTGTCTGAAAGGTGCTCCCTTCCCAGCCGGAAATAGACAAAGAAGGAAGTCCCAATGCCGGGCTTGCTCAAAACAGAGATATCCCCTTTATGCAATTCCGTAAACCCTTTGGTTAAAGGCAAACCAATTCCGGTACCCGGATAAACATTGCCTTCCTCTTGTTCCACCTGGTAAAATCTTTCAAATATCCTTTCAATATGCTTTTCCGGTATCCCGGGACCATTATCCTTAATTTGAATCTCAATTGCCTCCTTTTCTAATCCGCTGAAAACATGATTCACCTTAGCAACATTGATTTCGATACTTCCTGAAACCGGGGCAAACTTAAAAGCGTTTGAAAGCAGGTTAAACAGGATCTTATCCATCTTGTCCTTGTCAAAATAGATAAGTTGTTCCTTTATTTGGGATTGAAAAGTAAATTCGATGTTCTTCTGGGCTGCCATTTCATTGAATGCCTCACGGATATCGCGGGTAAAGGCAATAATATCGAACAAGCCTGCATTGAGCTTCATTTTTTCATCATCGATCTTTCTCAGGTCCATCAGTTGGTTTATAAGCCTGAGCAGGCGATTGGCATTCCGGAGCATCATATCCAGTTGGTTTCTTTGATCCACAGTCAATGATGCATTCATTAGCATGTTCTCCAGCGGTCCGATGATCAGGGTCAACGGAGTACGAAATTCGTGCGATATATTGGTGAAAAAGATGAGCTTTGCCCTGGTAGCATCTTCCAATTCTTTAGAGATTCTTATCAGTTCTTCATTTTTACTGGTAATTTCCTGCTTCTGTAATTCCAGCTTATGGTTTGCCTTGGCTTTGTTCCGGTAAGCCCTTAGCAAAAGAAAACCCAACAGGATTACTATGAATAGTGAACTAATTGCTACCAGGAGCCAAAATCGCTGACTATAGAACTTTTTAATCTGCTCATCCAGGATCTGCCTTGAAGAAACGATCCTCCTGTGAAGGTCAAGTATCTCATCACTTTGATACTGCAAAGCCCTTACATTGGTAGAATCAATTACCAGCGTATTCAACTCGTTTTCCTTTTTATAGGGCTTATGGTTCAGGATATCCCATGCGATGGAAATGGCAAAACGGCCCCCGGTTGGATAAAGAAGGGTAGCATCAAGCTTATGGTCCATCACAGCCTGGCTGCCTCCATTTGCACCAGGCAGACCGTCGACCCCAATGAAAAATGATCGTTTCACCTTTTTTTGGTTGATGTAGGAGTCATAGGCTCCCAGCGCCATAAAGTCATTATGGGCAAATACCAGGTCGAATTCTTCGCCCGATTTCATCACCTCCTCCATCACTGATTTGCCACCTGAAAAATCCCATTCCCCGGTGAGGGATTTTACAATTTTAATATCAGGATATTTGGAGATCTCATCCATAAATCCGTTATGCCGGTCCTTTGCCGGAGAGGAACCTTTCAATCCCCAGATTTCGAAGACACGGCCTCTGCCCTGAAGAAGCTTGACCGCATAGCGCCCGGCTTCCCTTCCGATCTGGTAATTGTTGGCGCCAATAAAAGCCGTATAATCACCTGATTCAATCTTACGATCGATAACGATTACAGGAATTCCTTTCTTATAGGCTTCGCTCACAACTGCCGTCAAAGGGGCAGATTCATTGGGAGAGACAATCAGCAGGTCCACCCCTGAAGATATTAATTCCCTGATATCACTGATCTGGCGTAAACTGCTATTCTCCGCATCCCTGATGATCAGGTCAAGCCCGCTGTAGTAAATCAACTCGTTCTGCATTTCCTGGTCCATAGTCCTGCGCCAGGCATCGGCAGTCGTGCACTGAGAAAACCCTATAAGGAAATGAGATTTTGCTGTTCCCGCTTCAGCATTGGCGATACCAGATACCAGCTGAAAAAGGAGAAAGAGGATAAGGCAGAAATATTTCCTGTAGATGTTCAAATCCGTCTGAATTTTGGTTAAAAGTACTGAATTTATTGATTTTTTCTAAAGGGTTTCTTCGCATTCCAAAATCTATTATGCTTATTCAATTAGGAAACCGATCCACACCCCAATCCCGGAATTTATTTCCTTTGAGTGAATATCAGTCCGTCAGCCGACGGATCTGCGTCCTTTTTCCCTTGCATAAGAATTGATCTTGAAAAATGAAACCAACAACTCGATTGAAGCAGCTAATCCAGGTATCCTAAGATCAAAATCCGTCATTCACCTCATTTCATGATGTTCTCACCTGGCAATTATTCTTTCTTTGTATCAAATTCAAATTACCTGGATGCATAAGGCCGGGAAAATAATAGAGAACACCAAAATTCAGAATCCTATGGAAAACCAAGCATCAACAAGCACAACACAACTTCCCCTTGAAGTCACCATGAACCTGGTGAACGACAAACTCCATATCATTGGCAAGGCAGGAAATAATGAACCCATCCATACCGATTACATCCCCCCCTATGGTGATAACCTGGGATACATGCCATTGCAGCTTTTCCTGATGAGCCTGGGAACATGTGCTTCAGGTTCTATTCTATTGCTCCTGCGAAAAATGCAAAAAACTATAAATGGCCTTGAAGTAAAAGCTTCAGGTGTCCGAAGGCAAACACATCCAACTTCGTTTGAAGAAGTAAGCCTTGAATTTATCCTGACTTCACCGGATGTAAAGGCGGCCGATATGGAAAAAGTTATTGACATGTCAGAAGCCAGTATCTGCCCTGTTTGGGCAATGATCAAAGGAAATGTAACAGTTAAAACCAGTTTCAGAATTATTTCCCCGCTTGATAAATGATTTAATCCATATAATAATGAAAACACCATTCACAACTGAACAGTTCTTCAGCGTATTTGAAAATTACAACCTGGCCTTGTTCCCGGCCCAATGGATCCTTTTACTATTGGGTGTGATCGCAGCTTTACTTATTCGTTCAAATTTCAGGGCAAGGCATCTGGCCATAAACTGTTTCCTGGGATTACTCTGGCTGTGGATGGGTATCATTTACCATCTCCTGTTTTTTGCCGATATCAATCCTGCTGCTAAAGTGTTTGGAGTTGTTTTCATCATCCAGGGCTTACTTTTTATATACAACGGTTTCAGGGCTGATACGCTTAGTTTCAATTTCAATAAAGAGGCTAAAGATTATGCAGGCTACTTCCTCATTCTTTTCGGATTACTGCTTTATCCTGTCATCGGCTACCTGGTAAACGGCTCGCTGGAAAGGACCATCTCCCTCGGGCTACCTTGCCCCACAACCATTTTTACATTCGGGTTCCTGCTGTTAACATCTGCAAAACTGCCAAAGTATATGCTGATTATTCCTTCTCTTTGGGCAATTATCGGGTTCAGCGCGGTAATTAAATTTGGTGTTTACCAGGATGTAATGCTTCCAATATCCGCTATGCTGGCTATCTTTTGGCTGACCAGCCGAAAAAACATCTAATGATCCCAACTCTTTTGAAAGTTGTCTTTTAATAAACCATGATAAATCAATTAATCAAAATAATATCATAAAATCAAACCTTTAGAAAAATGAAAAAATCACTTTTCCTGTTGATCCCTTTCGTTCTTCTTTTTGTCACAGTCCTTCATGCACAATCGAAAACAACTGTTGCTGATTCAACCCGCCATGAGTATTATAGGAACTCCATTGATTTCAGCCCGATTTCACCCCTGATCAAAATCTACGGTCTGCATTTCAATCATAAATTTACCAGCAAGGACGAATACATCCTGGGTGTGGGCTATATGAACATCCATTACGATTTTGGAAACACGAATTCACCAAGCCTTATTTTCGGTTACCGCAGGTACCTCTGGAGAAACCTGCATATAGAGTACCAGCTCTGGCCCTGCTATGATGAGTTCTGGGAAAAGAATGAGCGGAAAATATACAAGAGTTTTGATGTTTGGAACGAGTTCAGGTTAGGGTACCAGTTCAATTTCAAAATTGCTCAACAGCCCTTCTATACTTCCATTCAATGGCCGTTTGGCTTTGGTCTTTATGCAAGCAATAAACCGAAGAGCTTCAAGGATCACGAAAAAGAGAACCGCTTCTTTTACCAATTTCCGCTTTTATTCCTGGGAGTTCGATTCTGATTAAAGACAAGAGACAAGAAAGTCAGAATTGTAACACTCATTTTTAAAAAACACCACTTACACCGGCACAAATACTAAACCGGGTGTGTATATCATCCAGCAACCCGTTTATGGCATTCAATAAAAGATTTGCGTCATTCACTGGATTTTTGATCCTCATTTTATCTCAAGCAGGTATCTTTGAATAACCGTTTCAACTTATCCAACAGGAATAAACTCTGACTACATGAGCGATAATAATCCGGCCGGAAGCACAACGAACCCATTGCAACCCGAAAACCAGGATCTTTATAGGAGAATGGTGGAAGATTCCCGCGATGGTATCTGTATCACCCAAAACGGTATGTTCAAGTATGTGAACAAGGCTTTTTGCGATATGCTTGGTTACTCTGCCGAAGAACTCACAACCCTTACGGGGCCGGACCTGCTGGCGCCCTGGGATAAGGAAAGGGTTGTAGCCCAGCATTACCGCAGGATGCAAGGGGAACATGGGAAGGAGGTTGACAATATTACAATGATCAGGAAGAATGGCTCATACATTGATATTGAAATGAGCGCCAATTCTATCCGTTATAATAATGATTTTGCATCATTCATTTCTGCAAGAGACATTACGGAGCGAAAGCGCATGCAGGAAGCCCTCGAAAAAAGCGAGCAGAAATACCGCATGCTGATAGAGAATGCACAGGATGGGATCATCATTACCCAGGACGGGAAATTCAAGCTTGTTAATAAGGCATTTTGTGATGTTGTAGGATATTCAGAAGAAGAACTTTTAGATTCGGATTTCCTTGCCCTGGTTGCAAATGAAGATAAGGAACGCCTGAAACAATATCATGTTTTGCGAATGAGCGGCAGTAAGCATCATATGATATATGAAGCCCGTGCATATTCGAAATCCGGCAAACTTATCGACTTCGAAATTAACACCACTTTCGTTGAATTCAACGATCGCCCTGCAACCTTTATCATCCTCAGGGATCAGACCGAACGCAGAAAGCTCGAAGAACAGCTGAGGAACAATGAAAACAAGTATCGCCGGCTGTTTGAAGCTGAATCCGATGCAATCTTTCTCATCGACAAGGAAAGTGGGAATATCCTGGATGCCAATCCGGCCGCTTCAAATATTTATGGATATTCTCATGAGGAGTTTCTGAAACTACGCAATCTAGATATGTCTGCTGAACCTGAAAAAACAAAGGTTGCAACCCAGCATGATTCTATTTATGTCCCAGTGCGTTATCATAAAAAAAAGGATGGAACTGTTTTCCCGGTAGAAATTACTGCAGGTATAACAGAACTTGATAATCATAAGGTCCATATAATTACAATCCGCGATATTTCTGAACGCCTGAAGATCCAGGAAGCCCTTGCTGCCAGTGAACACAAATACAGGGAACTGACAGAGATGCTCCCTCAGGCTATTTATGAGCTGGATGCTGAAGGGAAACCAACCTACATGAATAAAGCAGGACTTGCAGCATTTGGTATTGAGAAAGATGCTGGTGACAAGAAAGCCTTCGATTTTTTCGTTCCTGAAGATATGGAGCGAATGAAGAACTCTTTAAGGCTGGAATCTTTATACGTTCAGACAGAAGACGGAATAAGTCACCCATTGCCTTCAGAACCAATGGATTTTACTGCTCTTAGATCTGATGGTACAACATTCCCGGTACTGATCTATGGGACTGCCATAGTTGAAAATGGCAAAGTAGTCGGCTCCCGGGGTATCATTGTGGATATTTCTGAACGAAAAGCCATGGAAGAAGCTCTGCGCAGGAGCGAAGACAGGTACAGGCGTGTGATCCAGAGCCTGCAGGAGGGCTTGTTCGTGATCCAGGATGAGAAATTCATCTTTGTGAATGAGGCAATTGTTACTATCCTTGGGTATACTGTTGAAGAAATGATGGGTGAATCCTTTTATAAAGTTGTCCCTCCTGACAGGGTAGATCAGATTAGGATGATGCACCAGGAACGTAAGAAGGGAGATAAAAACTCATGGAGCTATGAATATACGCTACTGCACAAGGACGGAGTTACCCGAATCCCGGTGATTCTTTCCACCAACCAGACCGAATTTGATGGTAAGATGGCGGTAGTTGGAACAGCAAAAGACATTACTGACCGTATTAAAGCCGAGGAAGAACTGAAAATGGCGCATCGCCGCCTGGAAGAGATCAACCACCGGCTGGAGGAGACCATTGAAGAAAGGACACGCGAACTCACTGAAGCCAATACGCAGCTGCTAAAGGTCCAGAAAGAAAACCTCCAGTCACAGTTTGATGTGCTGAAGCAGCAGGTCAACCCTCATTTCCTTTTCAACAGCCTGAATGTTCTTACTTCCCTGATCCGCCTGGAACCGGACCTGGCGGAGAAATTTACTGAGCATCTCTCGAAGGTTTACAGGTACGTGCTGGAAAACAAGGATAATGAACTGGTACAACTGAGTACCGAGCTCGATTTCCTGGATGCCTATCTCTTCCTTCTCAATATCCGCTTTATGAACAAGTTGCAGGTGAATATCAATATCAGCGACCGGCATAAGGATGGCCAGGTTATCCCACTTGCCATGCAATTGCTGATTGAGAATGCCATCAAGCATAACGCCATGTCGAAGAAATCACCATTGGTTATCGACATATTTGTGGATGACCAATGCTACCTGAACATCATTAATAACCTCCAGGCCCGGGAAGCTCATATGTCATCAACCGGGGTAGGATTGCAGAATATCCAGAACCGTTACAGGCTGCTGAACAATACAGTCCCTCAATTTGAAAAGACTGAAACCCAATTTATTGCCAGGATCCCCTTGATTTGTGATTAACCAGAAACTCTATTTACTAAAAACTGCTGAAATGAATATTTTAATAATTGAAGACGAACACTTAGCCGCACGCAGGCTTGAAAACATGATCCATGAATATGATCCTTCAATAAAAATTGTTGCTCAGCTTGAATCCGTAACCGAATCTGTTGAATGGTTCCGTAATAACCCCGCCCCGGATCTGATTTTCCTCGACATACACCTGGAAGATAATGTCAGTTTTGCCATTTTTAACCAGGTCACCATTTCCAGTCCATTTGTTTTTACAACGGCCACTGACCAGAAGTCAACCCGCGAATTTGAAGTTAAAAAGATTGATTACCTCCTGAAACCCATCATCCAGAAAGAGTTGGTACAAATGATCGAAAAATACAGGAAGCTGCCCCTTTCTGAAAGGAAAGTGGTTGATGCAGAAACCTTCCGGAGTTTTATGAACTGCAAGTAAATCCTCACCCCTATGAAGGTAGTTATCATTGAAGATGAACAGCTGGCCGCACGAAGGCTTGAAAACATGATCCATTCTTTTGACCCGGGAATAGTGGTCATGGCAAAACTTGAATCTGTGGAAGAATCCGTGGAATGGTTCAGGGGAAACCCTCAGCCGGACCTCATTTTCCTGGATATTCACCTGGAAGATGACCTTAGCTTTGTCATATTCGATAAAGTTGAAGTGAATGCTCCCATCATTTTCACTACAGCTTTTGATGAGTATGCCATCCGGGCATTTAAGCTTAAAAGCATTGATTACCTTCTCAAACCTATCATACAGGAAGAATTAAATAATGCCATCAAAAAGTATAATGACCTGGTAACACCGGCTCATCCGACTGTGGATCTTACCTCGCTCTATGACCTGATCTCGAAGAAAAACCCTGAATATAAGGAGCGGTTTTCCATAGTTATAGGGCAGAAGATCAAGACTTTTACCATCACTGAAATAGCCTATTTCTATTCCGCGGAAGGAATAACCTTCGTGGTATTAAAGAACAAATCAGAATACCCGATCGACGACAGCCTGGAAGTATTGTCGCGGGAGCTGAATCCCAAGGACTTTTTCCGTATTAACAGGAAGTTCCTTGTAAAGATCGACTCCATCGCGAATGTCCATATTTATCCGAAAAGCCATCTGAAACTAGACCTGGCACCTGCCCCGCAGGATGAGGTATTTGTAAGTATTGACAAGGTGACGCCGTTTAAGAACTGGCTGGATAATAAGTAGGAAGATAAAAGACAAAAGGAAAAAGACAAAAGGGGGCAGTGAGGAGATGGCGAGATGGCTAGAGGCGAGAGGCGGGATGGCGGGATGGCGGGATGGTGGGAAGTTTGAAGCCGGAAGCCGGAAGAATAACGCCGAACCCTTCTCCGCCTGAGGTGGACTGAACCCTTATTACCCTTGAACCCTTTTAACCCCAAACCCTAATAACCTATAACCAACAACCAATAACTTCACCTCCCCCCCCTCAAAACTCCATAACCCCCTGGCTACTCTCATGATCGAGCAACCACTTTTTTCTCCACAAACCTCCGCCATAGCCTGTCAGGCTTCCATTCTCGCCAATTACTCTGTGGCATGGTATTAATATTGAAATCCGGTTCATACCGTTTGCATGGGCGATAGCCCTGATAGCCTCCGGGTTGTGAAGAACCAGGGATTGTTGTTTATAAGAGCGGGGTGAACCGTAAGGAATGGTAAGGAGTTCCTGCCAGACGGCTTTCTGAAAATCGGTGCCGGCAAATACCAGGGGGATATCAAATGATATACGTTTTTTCGCAAAATATTCAGACAGTTGTTTTTTCAGTTTCTGAAGATGTTTGTTGGAGCCATCAGAAATTTCTGCATCCAGCAATTTGCAGAGAGCTTCAATTTCTCTTTTCAACCTTTTCGGGTCATCGAATTCCAGGAGGCAGATCCCATCAGGAGTAGCGCCGGCAGTAAGGGTTCCGAGGGGAGTTTCGAATTGGTTGATAAGTATTTTTTGAGTTGCCATTTGTTTTTTTAATAAACCTGTCAGGTTTAACAAATATAATTCCATTTATTCTCCCATGCCGGCATTCACGGGAATCTTTCCGCCATTCACCGATTCTTCTTTTGCCACTCTTTTTAACAAGCTTAGTTTTGCTTCATCAAATAATTAATGACAAAAAGAACCGCAAAAAGGAATCATTTCTGCAAATAATACCAGAAATCAAGTGACAGCGTTTAACTGTCAATTTCCCTCAGCAAAATATCCTTTTATGTTCTATTTAACATTCTGAATTATGAAACTGCTTGCCATCGAAAAAGAAATTTCAGAAGTAAACTGGAATGAAGAGAATGAAGTTCTCATCAATGAATCCTACAGGGTATATAAACTTTTCCAGGACGGGATCATCAGGGAAATTTATTTTAATGAAAACGAAAACGCAATCATCATGCTGGAATGTGCCTCAAAAGAAGAAGCGCAAAATGTCCTTGGAACTTTACCATTGGTTGAAGCTGGCTTGATAAGCTTTTCCGTTATGGAACTCCACCCGTATTCTGGCTTCGACAGGATAATCTACAAAATGGTCAGCTAATTCTTCAACTCTCCCCAGGTCAGAACCTGGATATAAGTTCACTCTTCTGACCTGTATATATATACTCACATTTTTTGCAATACAACAAGCAGCCTGTATATTATAGGCTGCTTGATTCTTTTATTAGTCTCATTATATTTAATTTACATATAATTTATCCTGCGATCAATTAATCCTATTTACTATTAAATATTATTGACTAATACTTATTTAATGCCCATATTGTTGCATTCAACCCCCTGAATTCGTCATCCACCGAATATTAGTTTCACGGGTCTGCTGAGCGAAATACTTTTGCCTCATTAACCATTTAAAACTGTTAAGAAATGAAAAAAATCAGCTTTGCAATTCTTATCCTTTTCACAGCAATTATAGGATACGCACAGGATAATCAATCCAACACTAATGAACCTATAAAGACCCTGTTCGGCAGGAATAAAGATGCCAAACTCGGATGGTTTGTTGAATTTGACAACGGCTACACTCAATTCGACAAACGCGATGTTAACATGAGCGGCTTCAACTTCGGGTTGATCGTAAATCACAATCTCAGCCTTGGATTTTCAGGATCCGGCTGGACTAACCGCAATGATATGTATTACAACAATGTCGCCGATAGTACAGGCGCATACCTCGAAGGAGGAATGGGCCGGTTTATGCTGGAATACACCCTGAATCCATCAGCCCCGGTTCACCTTACTTTTCCTATGATGATAGGTGTTGGCGGAGCCAGTTATGTAACCGACAAGGAATATTACGACTGGAAAGACAAGGATTGGAATACGCATCACAAAACCATTGACACAGATGCCTTCTTTTCTTTCGAACCAGGTGTAAGGGCTGAAGTGAATGTGTTCAAATTCATGCGGCTGAATGCAGGTGTTAGCTATCGTTATGTCAGCGGACTGGAATTGGTTCATACGTCCGATAACCTGATGAATAATTTCTCAGCAACTGTAGGCTTGAAATTCGGAAAATTCTAATGCCTTATTAATTCAGGAAATGAAAACACTCGTAATTATATTTCTGCTTTCATTGGGATTTTGGGGTTGCGAAAAAATTGCAACAGGGGAAGATGTGATTTCCGGCAACGGAAGAAGGCAAACGGAAACCAGGAACCTGCAAGGTTTCTCCTCCATCGAAAGCAGGATAAGTGCCAACATCAACATTTACAAAAGCGATAGCTTTTGCATCAGAATCACCGCCAGTCAGAACCTTCTCCCCTATATTCATACATCACTGATAAACTCAAGCCTGATCATTACCACTGGTGGCTATCACCTCGTCACTGACTGCCCTGTTACCATCGATATTTATGCCCCGGATATTGAGGAGCTTAAGCTTAAAGGAACCGGGCAGGTACAATCCAATAGCCCATTACGACGGATATTACTATCAGGATCAGGAAATATATCCTGCAGTGGGAAAACGGAAGATGTGGATGTTTTGCTTACGGGATCTGGAACAATAGACCTGTCAGCAATGCCGGTAAATACTGCTAATGTTAAACTCTTCGGAACAGGGGTTATCAAATTAAGAGCAAAGGAACAACTGGATATTTCCATAACCGGTGTTGGCTCGGTTTACTATGAAGGAACTCCAATGATAACACAAAAGATTACCGGAATCGGAAGTGTGGTGAAAGTCAATTAATGATTCATGAGTTGTATCAATAAAATAATACAATTTTTCAAAAAGCTTAATTCAGAAAAGCTTACACAGGATCACAAAATAGATCCAATCCTATAAAACAAACCTGGATTCCTTACCTGGAGCTGTCTCTTTTTGATGATGCCTCCAGGTTTACTATTTTGCCTGACATATCACTGGCCCTGGCTGCTTCAATCAATGTCATTACATGTATCCCGTCGTCAGCTGTCACAGGAACAGCAACATTTTCAGTCAAAGCAGAATAGATTCCATTATAGAATTCCATATAATTTCCCTTTATGGAATCCACCTTTTGCTGCACTGACTTTCCTTCAGCCGAATAACTAAGCAGCCCCTTCTCACAATCCGGTTCTTCTCCCCAACCAGGTATGCCGGGCATTAAGCCCTTTAAAAGATCTGCCTCCTGCACATCAGCCCTTGATTTAAGGAAACTGCCTTTAGTCCCTTTAATGTTATAAGCCGATCCGGGAACTTTTTCCATCAGGCTGCTTTTCAACCGAACCTTAAGCCCAGGGTAATAAAGGTTGATATCAAACCAGTCATCCACCTGCGATCCTGGCCGGGTGATCCGCAGATCCGCCTTCAGGGATTCCGGCATTCCAAACAACACCAGCGCCTGGTCAATGATATGAGGGCCCAGGTCCATGAGCAGACCGGCTCCGGGGTTCGGTTCTTCTTTATGACGTTTTGGACTTAGTTCGGGTTTAAACCTCTCAAACCGGATTTCTGCATCTACGATTTCTCCTAAAAACTTACTTTCAACAAACTGCTGAACAGTGAGGAAATCGCTGTCCCATCGGCGGTTCTGATAAACCGCCAGCATTTTCCCTTGTTTTTCGGCTAAAGATCTTAGTGATTTTGCTTCTGCAACAGAAGTTGTAAATGCCTTCTCAACAATTATATTTTTTCCTGCTTCCAGGGCCCTGAAGGCATACTCGTAATGTGTAAATGTGGGTGTATTAATAACTACCAGCTCAATAGATTGATCATCCAAAATCTCTTCAATGGTTTCAAATGATTTACCGGAAGGATAACTCTGTTTTAAACGCTTTTCATTTCTTTCCCATGCCCCGGCAAGCTCAAACCCTGGATGTGCGAGTATGAAAGGCGCATGAAATGCCCTGCCGCTTAATCCGAATGAAAGTAAGGCTGTTGAAATGATCTTCATGGAAAGGGTTCCTGATTAGCGAAAATACGAACCATTCCAACTCAATTTTATAGAGTTCCAAGATAAAAGTCGTCCGACTTCTTGAACTCGGACGACTTTGATTTCTTTATATAAATGTATATATTTATATTTGTATATGTGTGGGGATAATATTTAGATCTGATTACCATCAAACCCAAAAACCTAACCACCAGTGAAAGCTCTAACACTCCTGTTTTCAGCAGTAATCCTGCTGGCAATCAGTTCATTTGCCCA
>JACAAZ010000009.1:0-128712 GCA_013376995.1 Bacteroidota bacterium
GTTTGGCGACACACCTGCACCGGAGTTTTCATGTTTCTCCGGTGCTTCTTTTTTTTTGTATTTCAATTAATTACTAATGACCTATTCAGCAATTAATAGTAGAAGAAGTTTCCCTTTTTCATTAAGTGAATTCTCACAGAGCAATCACCTGAGATAAACCAGAAAGGCAACTCCTTATTTATCAGTGATTAGCATTCAAACGAAAGCAATCGGAACAAAAGACTCAAAATATGTCAGAAGTAACCAACTTTGCCAGGAAATATGCGCTAAAAGTGCTTCCGTTCCTTCTAATTATCATCTTTGGAGCGCTTTATCTGAGGCATACATGGATCA
This sequence comes from Bacteroidota bacterium, assembly GCA_013376995.1. Taxonomy (GTDB): domain Bacteria; phylum Bacteroidota; class Bacteroidia; order Bacteroidales; family UBA4417; genus UBA4417. The sequence goes on from JACAAZ010000009.1 coordinate 334, forward strand.
GGATACAAAAAGAAACCTCGGAGAACATCCTCCAGGTTGCCAGGTCAATAGAGGCTGCTATTCCAAAGGATAGTCTGAATACTCTGGAAGTGAACATCAATGACCTGAATAAACCGTATTATAAGTCATTGAAAAGAGCATTAAGAGAAGTGATCAAGGTTAATAAAATGGCCCGTTTTGCTTATCTCTACACTCAAAGAAATGGCAACATCTATTTTATTGTCGACTCTGAACCGGATACCTCCGCCGACTATTCTCCCCCGGGACAGGAGTTTTCGGAAGCTGATATTTCCGACTGGCAACCCTTGCTGAAAGGAGTTGAAAGCGTTTCTGCGCCACTAACTGACCGCTGGGGCACATGGGTATCTGTCTTAATACCAATTACTGATAAATCAAACGGCAAACCCATTGCAGTATTCGGGATGGATTTTAATGCACAATCTTTCCAGCATATGGTATTGGTTGAAGAAATGCGCTCCTGCTTCATCATCCTGTTAATGCTGGCGGTGCTCTTTTTCTTTGTCCGGGTCCGTGAAAACAATTCCAGGCTTAAGCAGGAGATAATTATCAGGAAAGAGGCCGAACTAACCATTCAACATCAGAATGAAGAACTGGTAGAACTCAATATTACCAAGGACAAGTTCTTTTCAATAATAGCCCATGACCTGAGAGGACCTTTTGCTGGCTTCCTGGGGTTGACGGAAATCCTGGCCCAGACATTGCATACCATGTCGTTGGAACAGATCCAGAAATTTGCCGTTAGCATGGAGAAGACATCCAAGAATCTTTACCGGCTCCTTGAGAACCTGTTGCAATGGTCCTTAATGCAGAGAAATGTCACAACTTTTGACCCCCAGTCATTTTTATTACTGAACCAGGTCACTGAAGGCATCGCTCCTACGCTGGAACTTGCAGAAACAAAGGAAATTGAAATGATTGTCAATGTTCCGGCAGGTCAGAAGGTGTCAGTGGACCTTCATATGTTCAATACAATTATCAGGAACCTTGTATCCAATGCTATTAAGTTCACGCCTAAAGGTGGCAAGATCAGTATTTCATCTGCCGTTAAGGAAGATTCTTTTATTGAAATTGCCGTTAAGGATACAGGAATTGGGATGCCAAAAGAGATGGTTGATAACTTATTCAGGCTTGATGTTGTTACCAGCCGGAAAGGAACTGAAGGAGAGCCCAGCACCGGATTAGGATTAATCCTGGTTAAAGATTTTGTGGAAAAGCACAAAGGGCATCTGAGAGTTGAAAGTTCCGAAGGAGCGGGTAGTACTTTCTATTTCACAATTCCTTCGGTACTTACAATTGAATAAAGGTAACACTCTGAATTACAATAATAGATATATAATCAATAAATAAAGCAAAAATGGAATTCATCAATTACACCCTCTATAATAAAGCAGAGGATATCAAAAGGTTAAAATTCATTATCGACAATCTTCCGGTAAGGGATAAGAAACAGCTTAACATCCTTGAAATCGGATGTGGTGAAGGTAATATTTGCTACCAGATGGCACGATACGGCCATAAAGTAACGGGGATTGATATCAGTGATGCCACTATAAAATCGGCTACCCAGAAGTTTGGTGACACACCTGGTCTTACCTTCAGAGTTGAAGATGCCGAGCAGCTAAAAATGGCAGCAAATGACAAATACGATGTTATTGTTTGCAGCGAGATTTTGGAACATCTGTATGAACCGGCCAAATTGGTTGCCAATTTTGAAAACCTGCTGCATCCCGAAGGAATAGCAATTGTAACAGTTCCCAATGGATTTGGGCCAAGGGAAGTTCTTATTACCAAGCCTGTACAGCGATTAAAACATGGAGACGGGTCTTTTTCAAAATTTGTAAAAAAATTCAAGGCCTCTCTTGGATACCGGGGAGATACAGACCAGTCGTCGGCAGACGAGCTGTCACACATACAGTTCTTCTCAATGAAGCAATTAACAAGGCTTGCTGAAACTTCAGGCTTCCAAATAATCAAGAAGAAATCAGGCAACTTTGTTGAGAATGTCTTTCCTTTTTCAATGTTGTCGAGGCGTTTGTTCTTTATTCAGAAACTGGATTGTATGGTAGCGGATGTTTTACCCCTGAACTTTACAAGCCAGTATTACTCTGTCTGGAAAAGGACAGACCAGAGGTGAATTTAAAAATGGAGGTGATCCGGAAGTTTTTGATCAACTTATTACCGATTCTCACTTTGCGAAATCGAAATAGCTACGTGCTAATTTCTTTACACATTGTAAAATAATTATCCTTACCCAGGTCAGAATAGCAAACCGTTTATTACCCATCAAAAAAAAAAGAAATTTTTTACTAAGATGTATATATCTGTTTATGTGCTACTTAACGAGCATTTATTCTTTCCAAACAACCAGAAAGATAAACTTTTTTTGAGTTTGGCACGGTTCTGTTATTAGTATTGGCACAACACTGAAAAACTAATAACAACTAACAATAACTCAAAAAACTTTACAACAATGAAAAACATGAAATCAGTACTCGTCCTCGCTATCATCGTTCTCGGATTTGCTGCCAGCTCATTTGCACAGGTAACCGCAACCGCTTCCACCACCGCCACCATCATCACCCCGATCGCAATTACAAAAGATGTTGATATGAATTTCGGCCACATAGCTGTCAGCCCGACACTTGGTGGTACCGTAGTTCTCCCCACAGCAGGTGCCCGCACTCTCACAGGTGGTGTTACCCTGCCAGTTGTTACCGGAACCGTTACCCCTGCTTCCTTCACAGTAACCGGAGAAGGCAACAGTACATATTCGATCACCCTTCCAAGTTCTGCAATACTGCTTTCATGTGCTGCAGGCACCATGACAGTAGAAAACTTTGTAAGCACACCTTCGAACACAGGTGCTTTGAACAGCGGAACCCAGGAGATCAAGGTAGGAGCTACCCTGAACGTAGGCGCAGCCCAACCAGCAGGAACTTATACAAATGCTTCCGGCCTTTTCGTAACCGTGAACTACAACTAAAAAATATAAGCTGATGGAGGAACGCTGCCCCGTGGGGCAGCGTTTTTTTTATTGCCGGGGTGACTCTAGTCACCCCGACAATAGTAAAATCCGGAAATAAACAAGATGTGTTGAACCAACCCGCAATAATTCTGTTTAACATTTATAATATATCCTTAATCAAATGTCAGCAATCGAAACAAAACCACTCATTCAGCTCAGGTCCACTGCGGTACTTTCCAATATTGAAATAGCACCATCAGTATTTATACTTTCCTTTCAAAGAGATTTTACCTTCAGGGCAGGACAGGTTCTTGGCTTGGGCCTTTCTGCCAATGATGACCCCAGGTTATATAGCATTGCCAGTGGCGAAAATGATGATATAATCCAGATTCTTTACAATATCAAACCAGGTGGTCAGTTGACCCCGAATCTTGCCCATCTTACTACAGGTTCAAAATTATGGCTTACCCCACCCTTTGGAAACTACGAAGGAAGCGAAGAACCAGCCTGGTGGATAGCTGCCGGGACTGGAATAGCACCCTTTATGAGTATGTTCAGATCCGGGATTGGAAATAATAAAATCCTTATTCACGGAAGCCGGACACTGGATTCCTTCTATTATAGCAATGAATTAAGCCCTGCAATGGGAGAACGTTATGTGAAGTGTTGTTCAGGCCAGGATGGTGAGGATGTTTTTCATGGCAGGGTCACCAATTACCTTGAACAAGCTGAAGATTTGCCTTCCGGTCAAAAATACTACCTTTGCGGAAGTGCTGAAATGGTGGTTGAATGCAGGGAAATCTTACTGCGTAAAGGTGTATCCTACAACAACATCGTTGCAGAAATTTATTTCTGACAAATACATAGATGGATCCTTCCGGGATTGTAAAGACCCCCTTACTGGGAAAAACCCTTTCTGAACTAAAGGAACTGGTCAAAAACATGGACCTGCCGGCTTTTACTGCAGGGCAGTTAGCCTATTGGTTGTACAAAACAAATATTCAATCTTTTGATGAGATGACCAATCTTTCCAAAAAGGTTCGGTTACTCTTTGAAGAACAATATGTAATTGGTTCAATTGAAAGTGTTAAAGTCCAGGTATCCGGTGACGGAACAAAAAAATACCTCTACCCTACCCGGGATTCCAAATTCGTAGAATCAGCCTATATCCCTGATGAAAGAAGAAATACCCTCTGTGTTTCCACACAGGTAGGCTGCAAAATGGGCTGCCTCTTTTGCATGACCGGTAAGCAGGGCTTCCAGGCAAACCTTTGTGCCGGCGAAATAGTAAATCAACTCAGGTCACTGCCCGAAAGAAACACCATTACAAATATAGTCTTCATGGGAATGGGTGAGCCTTTTGACAATCTTGATGCTGTAATGCAGGCGCAGGAGATCCTGACATCAGAATATGGATTTGCCCTTTCTGTGCGGAAAGTAACGGTATCAACCATTGGGCTGGTTCCGGCAATGAAAGTCTTTCTTGAAAAGAGCAAGTGCAACCTTGCAGTAAGTCTCCATACTCCATTTGATGAGGAAAGGAGGAAATTGATGCCTATCCAGCATGTTTACCCTATCAAGGAGGTAATCAATACGATTAACCAGTTTGACCTTGGCAAATATCGGCGGGTATCAATGGAATATATTGTTTTTAGCGGGCTGAACGACACATCATCCCATGTTAAAGAACTGGCAAGGCTTTTGAATAAAACCCGTTGCCGGATCAATCTCATCCGTTTCCATCCAGTACCGGGTGTCCCTCTGCCAGGTACTGATGAAGAAAAGTTACTTTTGTTTCAGCGGGCATTGAATGATAAAGGAATCATAACCACCATCCGGGCTTCAAGGGGTCTTGATATCGATGCTGCCTGCGGATTGTTATCGACCAAAGAATTATTGAAACACAGGATGCCGAATTATAATCAGTGATACACATCGATAGACATTTCGCCCTATCTTTGTTTTTCCATCGACAAAGCTAACCAGGGAATGTTATTAAATAACAGAGTATTACTTGTTGAAGATAGTGATTCGGATCGTTTCCTTTTTTCCAGGTATTTGAATCAGCTTGGATATGAATGTGATTGTTTTGAGAATGGAAAAGAATTGATTGATAAGATTGATGAGTACCCTTCTTCACTTGTATTGCTTGATATTGAATTACCGGTGATGAATGGAATTGAAACTGCACTTCATGTCCGCAAACATTGTGATCATAGTGAAAGAAGGTTCATCCTCATTGGACTGACAAGTCATGACGACCCTGAAATGCTGGATGAAATTGCCTCTTCCGGATTTGACAACTGCCTGCATAAGCCTATCAGAAGGCGAGAACTGGAAATTAAGTTAAAGCAATACATCAAACTGAATATGAATCAACTCCATAATAACGAGGACTCTGCTTCCAAAAAAAATGAAAAAGGGCGGGTTTATTCTCTTGACATGTTTGAAGCGGACGATCCTGAATTCCTTCAATCTATCATTGGGATGTTTGTAGCAAGCACACCAGTGGCCATTGTTGCCATGCAAGCGGCATTTGATGAAAAAAACTGGGAACTTCTGCGGATGCATGCCCATAAGTTAAAACCCCATTTTAACTATTTTATGATTGCTGAGGGTGCAGCTGCTCTGCAGGAACTGGAAGAATATGCCCGTCATGTGAAGGAATTGGATAAGATACCAGGATTGCTCCACACTATTGACAGGATTGGAAAGCTGGTGTTAGAGCAAATAAAAGAAGATTACCCTTCCATTTCTGAATAGACCAAATACTCCCTTTCAGAAAGCTTGTACAACCCAGTAATTTTATGAAGGACCTTACCGTAGGAAATAGCAGCCGGCTGATATTCCTTTTTGCTGTTCCGATGCTTATTGGCAACGTCTTTCAGCAATTCTACAACATTGCTGACAGCATCATCGTCGGGAAATTTATCGGTAAGGAAGCGCTTGCTGCTGTAGGGGCCTCATTCCCCCTGATCTTCATGCTTATTTCCTTTGTTATCGGGGTTGCCATGGGCAGCACTGTAATCATTGCACAGTATTTTGGGGCAAAAGACATGCGCAATGTGAAGCGTGCCATGGACACACTTTATATCTTTATGTTCTTTGCATCGCTGCTGATCACTCTTATCGGGATTGTATTCAGTAAACTAATTTTCAAACTGATAAACCTGCCTCCTGATATTTTACCCCTGGCAGTCACCTATTTCAATGTGTATGTAGCAGGAAGCATTTTCTTTTTTGGCTTTAACGGGACAAGCGCTATTCTCAGAGGCCTGGGAGATTCCAAGACGCCTTTGTACTTCCTGATCATCTCAACTGTCACCAATATCATCCTTGCAATACTCTTCGTTGCTGTTTTCAAATGGGGTGTTACAGGAGCAGCCCTTGCCACCGTTATCTCACAGGGAGGAGCATTCATTACGGCTGTGATTTACCTGAATCAATATCACGAAGTTGTAAAGTTCTCCCTGAAGAATATGGAATTTGACTGGGGAATCTTTAAAAAGAGCCTGCAAATAGGGCTCCCTTCCGGATTCCAGCAAACATTTGTTGCCCTGGGTATGCTGGCTGTCATGAGGATAGTTAACGATTTTGGAACAAATGTGATAGCCGCTTACAGTGTTGCCGGCAGAATTGATTCGCTTGCCGGAATGCCTGCAATGAATTTTGGGGTAGCACTTTCAACTTTTGTCGGGCAAAACCTTGGAGCCCGAAAGGTTGAAAGGGTTAAAGCAGGATTTCGCTCTACACTTTATATGTCATCAGCCCTGGCCTTATTCACCACACTGGTTGTTGTGATATTCCCAAGGTCATTGATGAGCCTTTTTACTACAGATCCTGCAGTAATCGAAATCGCTTCGCATTACCTGGTAATTGTAGGAACATTCTATGTTTTTTTCTCTACGATGTTTGTTGTTGGCGGAGTGATGCGTGGTGCCGGCGACACACTTATACCTATGTTCATTACCCTGTTCTCGCTTTGGATCATACGAATACCCATGGCCTGGATATTTTCCAAGCATTTCGGGTACCAGGGCATCTGGTGGTCCATCCCGGTGGCATGGTTTACAGGAATGTGCCTTTCATACCTGTATTACCTTAAAGGGAACTGGAAGAAAAAAGTTATCATACGGCCGGTTCCAGTAGCAGAAGAGACTGAATAGCTTAACTTCTTCCTCAAGTAAACGGTGATTCTGTAACTGGCCGATCAGGAAAAATATTCACTTTCGAAACGGATCCTGTAATCCTGGGGTGGTATCTGGCCACGGCCTTCAATATGGACGGTAGTAGTAATTTGCTGCCCGTTTACATCATAGGTCCTTTCAATACAACTGATGGGATCGCCGGTATCAGAAACAGTATCCTGGAGAATGATATTACCCTGGGCATCGTACTCAAGGGTCATCACTTCTATGCCGGTAACAGTTTCTTCCTTTATGAGAACTGACCTTCCATCAGCATCACGCTCATAGGTTATCCTGCCGATCAGCTCTTCCTGTTCGTTGTATTTTCTCGTTACTGAACGGAATCCTTTATCATCATATTCATGAAGTAACTCAAAATACTCATCGTGGCTCCTGAGCAATTCCATGACAACATTTCCAGCCTCATCATATTCAACTTTCTTTTCGGAAACAATATCTCCATCAGGATCCGTTTCAATTTCTGAAACCGGCCGTGACACCAGGTATTCGTATTTTACTTTGTTTCCCTTTTCGCCATCTTCTCCTGTTGTTTCCCTGAATTGAAGTATCCCCTCTTCATCGTATTGGTAAATGGTTTCATCATAGGAACCATCCATATAATGATTTTGCTCTTTCCACAACTTGCCGGATTCATTGTACTCCATAGTCCGATGTTCAGAAACAAAATCATCTTCCTCAATAAGCAATTCTTCAACCAGGTTGCCCTCAGGGCTATACCGATAGCTTGACTTGTGCTCAATTGATCCGTCTGACAGATAGGTAATTTCCATCAGCAAATGCCCGGCATCATCGTATTCAGAATACTGGTATTGGTATTCATGTTCCCTGATTTCCTGATCTTCCAGTCCATTGACATGGATAGCCCTGAATGAAGTTGTACTTTTCAATTTTAAGGTCATAGCTAGCCGGTTTTCGTTGCCGCAAAACTATCAAAAACCCCGTAACAAATAATGAAGATGATGCTTAATTAAAAAAGTATGAGTTTTGGGCAATAAATTTTACTTTCGCAAGTATCATATACATCCTATTCAAAATTACATTCATTATGCCTAAGAAACACAAGAGGTTGCCCTCACTTCTTATACTCTTGCTCATTTCCTTACTCTTATCCGGCATCAAGGTAAACGCCCAGGAAAGCGGCTCCGACAGCTTATTTGCTGCCCGCTTAATGGAAGACAACCTGGTTTTGTTCAACCAGGCTGACAGCCTTGAAAGGATGACTCATCAGCTTGAAAAAAAGAACCTGGTGTTGCAGCATGAAATTGATTCATTGAAACGAGAATACAGGAAACTTGTATCGAATCATAACCTGCAATCCAGGCAGGATAGTACAAAAAAGGATCAAAGCCAGGAATATTCTTCCCAGGCCGACAAGCAAAAGATTGCTGAACTTTCTGAACAACTGGGACAAAAGATAGAAAATCTAACAAAGGCCGAAGCTCAACTGGCCTCAACAGAGGAAGAACTCAAGGACTTGAAAAGTTCCTCAGCACTTGACCAGGTAAAACTCGAGGGCAAACTTGACGCACATAATTCACAATTAGCAGGAAAAGACAAAGAGATCGTCTACCTGAAAAAATCCGTTGAGGAGAAAAACCAATTGTTAAAAGAGAAAACGAATGAGATATCATCCTTGAACAAGGAGAAAGATCGATCACTTATTACTATCGACACCCTGAATAAATCCCTGAATCAGAAGGCGCTTGAATATGCAAAAACATCCGAGAGATTAAGCCTCATAGAACCTGAGTACAATGTTCTTAAAGCAGAGAAAGATGCCGCAAACAGCAAGAAGAAAAAGATCCGTTTCATACAGGGAATGGCAATAAAAAGCTACCGCACGCCGGATTGGCAAATGGCTCCTGCAAGTTCCTCATCGCCCAACGATTATGTAATCACGAATAAAAATGCCGGGAAAGTCGATTTTGATTATATCACAGGAATAAGTCTTTCGGTTTACGACCTCACACAGGAGGACAGCAAATTCACATCCGATGTGGGAGTTTTTGCCGGTTTTGGAGGACAAAACCTGTTTAAAAATTTCTACCTGGGGCCTAGTTTTAAATTCTTCGATTTCATCCATCTGAACACTGGGCTTAACTTTGCAGAATATGAGCAACTTAAACCAGGATTCAAAGAAGGTGACCACCCAGGGGCATCAGGTTTATCCTCAATATTGATTAAAAAATGGAAAACCAATTTTTTCATTGGTTTTACACTGGACCTGGAATTGCTAAGGATAATTACGCGGAAAAATGGGTAAATAGCTCAATTACTCGAACCATCAGGGAACAAGGCAGGCTTTGAGAATGCGGGATTCGTCAGGAATTCCTCGTCACGCAGTGTTTTTATAAATGCAATAAGATCGGCCTTTTCTGCAGGCAGAAGGTGAATACCGCCATCGTTCACATGATGCATGAGCGGGCTGATTGAAGGTGACCAGGTCACATGCTCGGAGTAAAAGTCAATCACTTCCTCCAATGTCTTATACCTGCCATCGTGCATATAGGGGCCTGTGAGTTCAATATTCCGCAAAGTTGTGGCTTTGTAGGCGCCTATATCGGCAGGATTCCTTGTTACCGAATAACGATCGCGCTGATCAGTAAACACTGCATCCTTTCCGTTATTGTAAAAAAGGTTTGTTGTAAACAACGGATTACCATCGCCCCCGTGACAGTGGAAACAATCGCCTCCATCTTCAGTCATGAAAAGGACATAACCACTCAGTTCCTGGGTATTTAGCTGCTCTTCTCCCCTTAAATAGCGGTCAAATTTAGAATTTGAGGAAACCAATGTCCTGATGAACTGGGCAATTGCCTTACTTATATTCCTGAATGTCACAAGCCTGGAACCGAACGCCTTCTCAAACAGTTCCGGGTAACCGGGAATGGATTGGATCATTGCTTTCACCCTGTTCGTATCTGCATCCATTTCGTGAGGAGCAATAACCCCCATATAAACAATATCTTCAATGTTTCTTTTAGCTGGATCAGGTCCATCTTCACTTACCAGCCCTGACCAAAGGTACCCGGTTTCATTCCATACCAGGTTTATCAGCGGAAGCATAACATGAGGAGTTTGGATACCGGTAATGCCAAATGGGTGGCCACCCTGGTATTTAGGATGATCTATCCCGCATTCAAAGGAGTTTTTCTGCAGATGGCAGGTCCCGCATGACATCATGCTGTCTGTGACAGTCCTTCCGGAAAGTCGACCGTCGTAAAACAAATATCTGCCCAATGCAATACCTTCAACGGTGAGGGGGTTATCAGCAGGTATATTTAAATGGGTTGGGAAAAATTTGGGGATTACCAGGTTATATGGTGTTGGCTGATAGGCATTTTCCTTCTCACGGCATCCATACATCCCAAACAAAATAAGTATAACGGCCACTTTATGAAAGAGGCTGTTAACTTTTTTAAGGAAGAAGATATTGCACAACCGGTTCATAATTGGGGATTATTTCGGTTTTGCTGATGAATAGGAAACAGTAATAGCATCCTTACCATTCATACTGGCCATGTACATGGCATCCTGGTTCTGCATGATCTGGCCCCCAATGATATTCCAGTCCCAGGTATAAGGGGTATCAAACCAGGAGTTGATATCCATCTGGAACCAAAGGGTCCGGTTAAACTGGCTTTCGCTGACATAAGCCTGGTAGACTGGAACAGTGACCGTAAAATAATTCTGCACAAACACATTATTCCCAAGAGAATCACTTATCATTCCAACACCCAGGTGCAGGTTGAAAGGATTTATCTGCCCACCTGTTGCTTTCCACTTACCGTTCATTTTCATGTAATGATAACCTCCCCCCATAACATCTGGCCAGAACATATCCCTTTCGGGAGGATTCACAAAGTAATTCGAGATATTTCTCGCCTCATTCAATCCAAAGGTATAGGATATTGAATCGTAGGTCCCGGCAGGGAAAACCTGGTCCGGTGTCCATATAAGAGTTGATGGGATGTTAATATCAACATAATGGATCCCACTGTCAGCTGTAAGCAGAAAAGCTTTCCCTTCCTTCCATAGTTTGATGTCAGAGATAAAATACTGCAATTCATCCACTTCATAAATATTTCCGGCTGAATTTGTGTAGCGCAGGCTTGAAGTAATAGCAGAACTATCATTCAGGAGGTTGCGGAATGCGATATCAATCTTTCCACCCTTATCCTGATCATTTCTGCAGGAACCTGCAAGGAGAAGCCAGCAGAACAGAGCAGGCAAGAGGATCAGCGATAGTTGTTTACAGGGCAAAGCCATTGTGGAAAAATTAATTTCAGGGTAAAATTAGTTGAATATTGAACAGCTTACTGTAGTCAGGCAAAAGTAAGGTCGGATTAATAGCTTAACTTTGCTGTAATTTCTGATGCCGGGGTTGAACCGGTTAATTATCATATAACGCTGATCCAGACGATGAATTTTAAACCAGGTGATAAAGTCCGATTTTTAAATACGACAGGTGGAGGCACAGTAACCAAGAATATTAATAGTTTCATGGTTTCCGTAGCTATTGAGGATGGATTTGAAATCCCAACATTGACAAGTGAATTAGTCATCATAGAACCCTCAGGCACAAGCGACAAAATGTTTACCCGGGCACATGAGCAGGTTGCTCCCCCTAAACCTGTTGAACCTATAGCTGATGAATATGACCGGACAAGCAGGATAAGGACTAAACCCGGCCAGCATCCGGTACCTAGTGGAATTTACCTGGCCTATGTGCCGCATGACCAGCAATGGATGATGACCGGCAACCTGGATATCTTCCTTATCAATCATACAGATATGGATATCCTGTATAGTTTTTTCCTGAAGGATGCAGAAGGCAAATTCTCAGGAATTGACTATGGTTCCATAGAGAAGAGTTCTAAACTTGCCCTGGAGTCCATAGTGCGCGAAGATATCGAACAATGGTCAGGTGGGGTAGTTCAGATACTTTTTCACTCCGATGAAGGCGAAAAAGTTTTAATGCCTGTCAGCACCACTTTCCGTATTAAAGGAACGATTTTTTATAAGGACGGCAGCTACAAGGAATGTGGGCTGCTGGATAACCAGAAGGCTATTATGTATACAGTTTGTGAACTGAACAGGATCCCTTCAACAGTGGAACACTTGCTGAATGAAAAAGAAGGATTGGATTCAGTGCCGGTAAGCGCCCGGCAGTTTGTACCCGAATCAGCAATTGATCGATACAGGATTGCACCCAGGGAAGCCGAAGTTGACCTGCACATTTCAGCTTTACGTGATAAATATGAGAACCTGTCGCCCAATGAAATTCTCACCATCCAGATAGGTGTATTCGAAAGGATGCTGGAAAATGCCATGGCCAGAAACTACACCCGGGTTGTGTTTATACATGGCGTAGGAAATGGTACGCTGAAACAAGCCCTGATTGATCGGCTGAAGGATTACGGCGATATTGAATTCCGCAATGCTCCCTTTGCAAAATATGGAAATGGTGCCGTTGAGATTGTCATTCACCAGAATATGTAGAGGCAAATACTGCTTTAGCAGAGTTTCATTAAAATATAAATCTCTTTTCTAGCTTACTTCCCTGAACTTTCCTATTCAGTGGACCCCCTCGATTAATAACAAGATTTGAGCTTAACCTAAGCAATTGATCCTCTAAACTATAGTTTTTATTTAGAACTATTCTAAATAGTGATTTTTTATATTATCTTTGATCAGGTCAATTACATCATACGACAAAATATCGAGATGTTGGCTTTACGAATTAACCATTCATTAATTATTCATTAACTAAAAAATCGAGGATTATGAAAAAAGTTTACATTCTTATCTTGCTGTTATCAGTAATTCTTTGCAACTCTAAACTTCAGGCCCAGGAAAAAAACTATAAGGAAGGTTCTACCTGGTCGGTTTCTTTTGTCAAGGCTAATGCAAATATGGGCAAGGATTATCTTAACAGTTTAAAAGGTACATGGAAGGCGGTTCATGATGAAGCAGTGAAGGAAGGCATCATTGTTTCCTATAAAATTCTTTCAGGTATGGCCTCAAATCCCGAGGATTGGGATATCATGCTGATGGTTGAGTATAAATCACTTGCCAGTATAGAAGGCAATGATGACAAATGGGATGCTATTTATAAAAATATTGTTGGAAATGATGAATCCATGAAGAAGCTCAATGAAACCAGGGCAAATATGAGAAGTATTTATGGTGGCAAGCTATTGCGGGAGATTATTTACAAGTAGGCAACAAGCTACTAACACCAATTGTTAGTCTGAATATTATCTTTTCATGATCAATAATATTTGGGTTTAGGCTGGAAGTGAAGTCTTAGGATCTTTCTTCCAGTCTTTTTTTTGCCCCGCACTATACACCTTGCTCTATGCTCTTTTCCTATCAATCGAATGATCCGCCAGCCAGCGGAAATAACCATTGAATGACCAGAGAGTGACAACTGATTGACTATTGAGTGACAATTGAATGACCCATCGACATCTCAAAATTCCCTACCTTTGCACCGCAACAGCCCGTTCTATCGCTGGTTTCGTCACTTGTGGCGCGATTCGGAGGAAAGTCGGGACAACTCAGGGCACCATACTTCCTAACGGGAAGGCTTCGCGGCTGAACACCGTGAAGACAGACAGTTCCACAGAAAAGATACCGTCTCGTCTCGTCATTAATGACGAGACGAGATAAGGGTGAAAACGCGAGGTAAGAGCTCACGCACCGGTATGGTAACATAACGGTAGGGAAAACCTTATGGGTTGAAAGGTCAAATATACCGGGTATCCGTCAGCTGACGGATAAGGGCTGCCCGCCCGACGCCCGGGGGGTAGGCCGTTAGAGGCAGGCAGTGATGCCTGTCCCAGATAAATGATAGAAGCTTTCCCGGGTAATTCCGGGGAAGAACAGAATCCCGCTTATAAGGCTGTTGCACCCCCGAAAGGGGGTTTTTTAATGGCATAGTGCTAAGAGCTTAGGGCGGAGAACAAGATACAAAGAACTTAGAGCGTAGCGCAAGGAGCTAAGCGCAATGGGAAAAATGCAAAGTGCAAAATTTAAATTGCTAAAGCACAAAGACAAATCCGCCTCAAACCGAAAAATAGAATTAACACTAAACGTTAAACGCTGAACACATAGCGATGAACGTCAAACACTGAACGCTAAACGCCTGACAAAATAAACAACTAAAAGAATGCGTGTTCTGCTCTGATTATCTAAGAATTGAACAAAGAGCATGTAAAATCAGCCTGGTTATGAATGAAAATATTATCACTGATAATTCTCCGTCAGAATGGCTGGATGTCACCCTGAATATTTCTACTTTTGTCCAAAGCCCAACTGCGATGAAATACGTTTTTAAGCTGATCCTGATCGTACTTTTCGGATTCTTTTTCTCTTCATCAATAATTGCACAGGATATTCCAAATTCAAGCTTTGAAAACTGGTCCGGTGGAAACCCCGTGAACTGGTACAGCACAAATATGAATTTCCTGGGATTCCAGTTCAATGTAGTAAACAAGGAAACAGCAAACCCTCAATCCGGACTGGCATCAGCTAGACTGGAAGTTGTAACAAAGACTATCCCGTTTGTGGGCACATATACTGTTCCCGGTGTGCTTTCACTAAGTCCCATAAACATTGACCTGCTCACCGGCACCTACAACATTTCCGGTGGATATCCTTTTACTGCTATGCCTCAGCAACTTTCTGGTTTCATTAAATACCATCCTGTTGGTACTGATACTTGCTATTTCGGTTTCGCTTTGACCAAATGGAATAATGGAGTACGAGACACAATCGGTTATTCTGTGGATACGGTTTCCGGTCTTGTGAATGACTGGACTGCCTTCCAACTCCCTATAGCATATGATATTTGGGAAGCTCCTGACACCATGAGTATCCTCTTTCTCTGCTCCAATGTTAATGACCCTGTTGTCCATACAGGTACAAAACTCTGGATCGATAACCTGAGTTTTATCTATGGAACAGTCGGAATAGAGGGTATCACCTTCGGCAAGGATTACAGGATATATGCAGATGCAACTTCCAGGCAGATACGAGTGGAAACGCAGTTTGATACCTATCGGAAAATTCATTTGTACCTTTTTGACATCAGCGGCAAGCTTGTTGAGTCCAAAGAAGCCAATATGAAATCCGATATTGAAAGGATGGATACTGGCCATCTGCCCACTGGAACGTATATCCTGAAGATCACAGATAGAAAAAAAATACTTGACAGTCGCAAAATAACTCTATATCAATAATTTGAGAGGTAAATCACTCTTTCATCTACCCTTAATTCATTCTTCATATTACATCATTCTCATACTACCACGGAATTTCCGCCGTTATCAGTATGCGAAACCCAAACCCCCTCCTATTCCGCATTTTCTACACTGATTTTTGCAAGTTGTTAAATACGAACTGTTGATAAATGACAGATCCGAACATATTTGTCAGTTTCCTATTACAGTACCTTTAAACTTGTTTTCATTTGATCGCTATGATTCGACCCTCTAAGATAAAAAGCTTATTTTTCCTGTGTGCCCTCTTCATTTCCGTTTCTTCTTTCTCGCAAAGGACATACTCCTATCAACCTCCACAGTCAGACTATGACAAAGCACTGGAACTTTACAACAATGGGAAGTATGGCTCGGCATTGAGCATGTTCGATAATTTAGCCTCCGGCGAAAAATCGAATCTTCAGGCGGGCTCGTCATATTATGCTGCACTTTGTGCTGTTCAGCTTTTTCACCCGGATGCCACGCAACGACTGGAACAGTTCATCGCCACCTATCCGCAGAATGCCCAGGTTAACAATGCCTATTTCGAGCTTGGCAAACAGTATTTCCAGAACAAGGATTACAGGAAAGTCCTGGATACTTTTAAGGAGTTGGACATTTACGACTTAAGTAATGATCAGCTCATGGAATACTTCTTCAAAACCGGGTATTCATGGTTTAAGCTCGATAACCTGGCCAAAGCGCGCGAGAACCTGGCACTTGTTAAGGACAAACCTAATAAATTCAATATCCCGGCTAATTATTACTATGCGCATATAGCCTACCAGGAAAAAAATTATGAAACAGCCCTTCAGCACTTTGAAAAGGTGCAGAATGATGAAACCTTCCGTGATGTGGTAAACTACTATATTGTGCAGATTTACTCCATGCAGATGAAATATGACGAGCTGCTTGTAAAGGCATTACCTCTGCTCAAAGGTGACGATGACAGGAAGACAACAGAAATTGCAAGGCTTACAGCTGATGCTTACTATCACAAAGGTGATTACAAGGAAGCTTTGAAGTATTTTAAACGATATATAGCAGGCAATCCTAAGTCCATTTCCCGGAACGATTACTATGAAATGGCCTTCTGTTATTACCTGGCCAATGATTACAACCAGGCTATAAAGAACTTCCAACAAGTAGCTACAAACCAGGATTCTCTTTCTCAAAATGCTTATTTTAACCTGGGAAACTGCTATTTAAAAACCAATCAGAAACGATATGCATTTAACGCTTTCAGTTCCGCCAGCAAAATAAAGTTGGATCCGGTCATTGCTGAAGAGGCCCTGTTCAATTATGCTAAACTTGCCATTGAACTCTCCTACAACCCTTACAATGAAGCTGTTAATGCAGTTCAGGACTATCTCAACACCTATCCCAATTCTTTACGCAAAGATGAAGCCTATGGCTATCTTGCTGACCTCTATATGCTTACCCGGAATTATAAGAACGCTCAGGCTTCCATACAGCAAATCAAAAAGCGGAATGCCCGCCTGGATGCTGCATTCCAAAAGATTTCCTACTACAGGGGCATCGAAGTTTTTAATGAAGGAAACTGGGAAGATGCAATAAAACTTTTCAAGGAAGTACAAACCAGCGGAGCCGACAATTCTATCAAGGCTGCCGCTATCTATTGGACTGCCGAAGCCTACTACCGTTCGGCACAATGGAACTCCGCCCTGGCTGCCTATAATAAGTTCCTTGTTAGTCCGGGCGCGATTGGGCAACCCTTCTTCAATACAGCAAATTACAATATTGGATATTGCTATTTCAAGACCAAAGATTATGGAAAAGCGGCCCTGAATTTCAGGAAATTCCTTTCCGCCAAATCAGCTGACGTAAGGCTCACAGGTGATGCCAACCTCCGCCTTGGAGATTGCTATTTCATGACCAAGGAATATGGGCAGGCTATTGAATTCTACAAAACAGCATCCTCTTCAGGAATCCCGGATGCTGATTATTCTGTATACCAGATTGCTGTCTCCTATGGTGTGCAAGGGGATATGCAGCAAAAGATCAATTACCTGCAAAAACTTCTGAATGAGTATAAGAAATCATCCTATACTGATGACGCCCTTTACGAGATAGGCACTACACTGACTGTTATCAATAAAGATGCAGAAGCTATCAAGTATTTCCAGCGGGTTGTTAAAGAATACCCAAAGAGTGCCTACGTAAAGAAGTCATTGCTAAGGACAGGCCTTGTATATTTCGGCCAGAACAAGGATGCAGAAGCATTAAGCACCTTGCAGCGGGTCGTCAAGGAATATCCAGGCACTCCTGAATCAAAGGAAGCATTGGCCAGTATCAAGAGTATCTATGTGGATATGAACCAGGTAGATGAATACATGGAATTTACCAAGCAGGTTCCGAATGCCGATGTTTCAAGGAGTGAGCAGGATTCACTTACTTATACGGCTGCAGAGAACCAATACATGAACGGCGATTGCGAGAAGGCAAATGCAGGTTTTGGTAAATATATCACCAAATTCCCGGAGGGTTCATTCCTGGTGCAAGCTTATTTCTACAAGGCAGAATGTGATTACCGTACCGAAAAATATGACCTCGCTTTAAAGGGGTACGAGTATGTACTTTCGCAGGAGCGCTCCCGCTTTACCTGCAATGCCGCCCTGAAGGCAGCCAGGATCAATTATTTCAACAAGAACTACGAACCGGCACTTGAAAATTTCATCCGTCTCGAAGAAACTGCAGAACAATCATCGCAAACCATTGATGCCATTACAGGCCAGATGCAATGCAATTATAACCTTGGTAAATATGGGCTTGCCATACAATCCGCCCAGAAATTGCTAACGCAGGCGAAACTGCCAGATAATTTAGCAACCGAGGCTCATATCACCATAGCACGCTCTGCATACGCTTTGCAGAACATGGAGCTTGCAAAGAAGGAATTTGAAGAGACATTGAAGCTATCTCAAAATGAGATGGGAGCTGAGTCAAAATTTATGCTGGCTCAACTTCAGTTTGACGAAGGGAAATTTGATGAAGCTGAAAAGACCGTATTTGCCCTTTCTGATAAATTTGCATCCTATGATTATTGGGTGGCAAAAGGCTTTATTCTCCTTGCAGATGTATATGTCAAAAAAGATAATGCATTCCAGGCGAAACAAACTCTTCAAAGCATCATCGATAATTACGAAGGCCAGGACCTTGTTGTAATAGCCCGTGAAAAGCTGAATGCAATTCTTGCAACGGAAGTAAAACCACAGGAAAATTCGCCTGAATAAGAAACTAAAACCTGAAGTTTATCATGATTTCAAAGACCTTTTCGAGTCCCATCATAGCAATACTGGTAGTATTCATCTTGTTACTGTTCAAAGCCGCTCCGGTTCTTGGCCAGGCAAAGCCATACAATGAAGAAATAACGGTTATTGCTGCTTTCGACCCTATCATTCCGGATGCTTTCAAGATTAATCAGAATCCACTGATAACGGATACAAGCACAACAATACCTGTAATGACCTATTTTGTTCAACCGAGGAATGCCGGAATCAAGCTGGACATAGATCCTCTTCCATCCGTGAAACTTGTTGCTGAGCCTCTTTCAAAGATATACAGGAATTACCTGAAAGCCGGGTTTGGAAATTATACAAGTATCTATGGTGAACTCTTTGCCAGTTCCCTGCGATCCAAAACCAGCCTGGTCGGAGTGCACTTCAGTCATATTTCCTACTCAGGCAAGATCAAGGATTACGCACCTGCAGCAAATTCAAGCCAGTTAGCTGAAGTTTTCGGACAGCGATATTTCGAAAACCATACATTATCAGGAAAGGTCTTCTTCAAAAGGGATGGCCTGCATTTATATGGATTTAAGCCTGATTTTTATCCAAGCTGGAATGTAAACGCCAGGGATATTAAGCAGCATTACCTCGTAAGTGGATTTGAAACCACTTTTGGAAGCAGGTACAAGAGCATGGAAAAGCTGAACCACAACTTTGGTTTGTCCTATTACCATCTTTCTGATAATTACCAGGTCAAGGAAAACAACCTGAAGATCTCTGCCATGCTGGATAAACAGGCAGATCTTTTCAAATGGGATACTAAGCAGACTCTTGGTTTGAATGCATCCTTAGATTTCTACAACCAGAAAGATTCGGTTTCGAAGATCAATGCCAGTGTTCTCTGCATCAATCCAACCATCGCAGCCAGGCTTAATGAATATAGCTTTAAGGCTGGTTTGATTTTCGACATTGGGATTGATTCCGTAACGAAACCTCACCTTTACCCAATGCTGGAAGCAAAGATTGACCTGCTTCCAGGTGCGTTGCAACTCTATGCAGGTATTGATGGTGGCATGGAAAGAAATTCCATACGTAAATTGATGCAGGAGAATCCCTATATCACTTCGGGCCTCCCTTTGAAATACACCTATGATAAATTCAGGGCTTATGGCGGTTTTTCGAGCAACATCAGCCGAACCTTCAATTTCAATGGAAGTATCTCAAGCAGTACTTTCGAGAATTATCCGTTTTTTGTGACAGACATCGCAGCTAATTTCCAAAATTCCTTCACACTTCTCTATGATGATATCAGTCTAGTTAAGATCAGAGCAGAGCTTGAATTTGTAAAAGCTGATAAACTCCGGTTGAGCCTGGCGGGCAATTACAATCATTATAACCTCGGAACACAGGATTATGCCTGGTACAAACCCGATTACAGCCTCGATTTAACAGCTAATTACAACTTTCAGGATAAAATTATCTTCAAGTTCCAGGCAGAACTGAATGGACCTGTTTATGCACCAATTCCGACTTTTCCAGATGATCTGAATATTCAGGATCCAGTGGTTTACAGAAAAAAGAATATCAATGGCTGGGTAGATGCTAACCTTGGAGCTGAATACAAATTCAACAAAGCACTTTCCTTCTGGCTCAACATCAACAACCTTGGAAATACTCGGAATTTCAGCTTCTATAACTATCCTTCCTACCGAATCAATGCAATGGGCGGAGCTAGCTATTCCTTCTAGTTTTCCCTTGGCTGATTATCTCTAATTGGAGTCATTTTTATAACTTCGAGGTTCTGTATTGTTACTGAGCAGGAATCAGTCTTTACGGATTTATCTGAATCTATCCAGCAATTTAACACATGAAAAAACACCTACTTTACACTTTCGTCTTTATTCTTTTTGGCAAGCTGCTGCTCTGTGCGCAGGGATCTCCCAAAGCCTACGAACCATCCTTTTTCAAGTTCACCACTTCCAATGGAATGATCGTATCGGTTTACAATACCTTGGAAAACAGGATCGACTATGTATATCCGCATATCTTCGCGAATTACGATTCAGGGATCTATGTCCATCCTTTCACCGGGAACATTGTATTGGCCGGAGGCGATCTTCCCCTTTCCACCAGTTACGTTGAGAATACTCATGTAATCAGTTCGCAGTACAAGGACTTTACGGTCAACTACTTTGCCTCTTTTACCAATCACGATAAGATCTTTTATATAGTAGTAAGGGGTTCCAAACAGAAAATCGAAAATCTGAATTTCAAGGTTGAAAGCGGAGACGTGAACATAGTTAGCGGCATCACTCAAATCGAGAACCCGTTGGAGGACCTGCCGCTTAAGATATCCGGGAACATGCTGACCGGAACTCTCCTCAGGCAATATAACAAGGATACATGGGAGAAGTACTTTCTCTATTCCTTCACTGATTTGTATCATCGCGACCCGGAGATCATCAACAAGGAGTTGCTTAAATTGAAAAAAGAGAACAAGTCGCTGCTGGATGCTGAAGTGAACTACATGAAGCAGTGCTTTGCCCGTTGTATAATCCCAAAGGACCTGTCAGCAAAGGAAAAGAATGTAGTGGAGCAATCCATTTCAATTCTCAAAATGGCCCAGGTTTCTGACTATGAGATCTTCCCGGCTTCGCACGGGCAGATACTTGCATCCCTGAGGCCCGGGCTCTGGCATACAGCATGGGTGCGGGATGGAAGTTTTGCCATCCAGGCTATGACACGGCTGGGAATGTATGATGAAGCAAGAAAAGCCATTGAATTCATGCTGAAAGCGCCTTCAGGAAATTTCAAGCATTATATTTATAAAGATGGAAAGGATTATGGTACGGGGGTTGACTATCAGATCTCCCTCACCCGTTTCTTCGGGAATGGTAAGGAAGAATGCGACTATAACGATTTCGGTCCCAATATAGAATTTGATGATTTCGGGCTATTTCTTTGTGCCTATTGCGATTATGTAACACGTAGCAAAGATGAAGCTTTCCACAAAAAATGGAACAAACTGATGTGTGATAAGGTAGCTGATGCCACTGTACAAGTGATTGATGCCAATGGCCTGATCCGGGAAGATTCCGGTCCCTGGGAACATCATCTTGAAATGCCCCGTCAATATACTTTTACATCCGGGGTCTGTGCCAGGGGACTTGAACTTTTTGCGCAACTGCAACAGAAGTGCCTGCTTCCGTATGAGAAATACCTGTCGGCTGCTGAATCAATCCGTAAAGCAATCCTGGATAACATGCTGGTTGATGGAAGATATATTAAGGGAAACGTTAATGATCAATCGAAAACAACCCGTGAATATTATGATGCAGGTGTTTCCGAGATCTTTGCCAACGGCCTGATCAGCAACAAGTCCCTTTTCCTGACACATATGGAAGAATATGACAAGGTGCTTAGGATTAAAGGCGAGAGGCCGGGATATATCCGTCTAAATACTGTTGATCCATACGAAAACCAGGAATGGGTATTCATTGACCTGCGTATTGCTTTGGCACAGCTAATCTTCGGGAATAAGCCCGAGGCAGCCAAAATTTTGAATTATATAACTGAACAGGCTTCCTTCAATCATAATACGATCCCGGAAATGTTCAGCAACAAGCTGCAGATGGATAAGGTGACTGAAAATTTCAAATCAAGCAATATCTGGTGCAATTGCATCAGGGATAAGGACGATCAGTTCATTGGTGAGATTCCTATGGTAGGATACGGTTCAGCAGCCTATATCCTGACACTTTACGCCTATCACGAGAAATAATCCATGATGAAGCAATTCGTTTATCCTGATCAAACTGAACTCTCCATACAGACAGCTAAGCTGATAGCTGGCGAGTTGGAGCGGAAGCCTGGTTCAATGCTATGCTTCCCGGCAGGAGAAACCTCTCTGGGTACTTTCAGGGAGTTGGTAAGGATGCATCAAAGCAAACAAATAAACTTTGACCAATGCAGGATCGTTGGGTTGGATGAATGGCTGCACCTTGGAGAAAAGAGCGGTGAAAACTGCTTCCATTTCCTGGACAAACACCTTTTTGGACCGCTTTCCCTTAAAAAAAAGAACTTCTGCTTTTTTGATGGAGAAACAGCAGACCCGGAAGCAGAATGCAGGAAAACAGATCATTTCATCAAAGAAAACGGAGGAATTGACCTTATGCTTCTCGGCCTTGGCATGAACGGGCATTTGGGACTGAATGAACCCGGTACTTCCGCTGACCTGTGTTCCCATATTGTTGAGCTGGATGAGGTTACCAGAACAATCGGGCAAAAGTATTTTACGGCACATACCAATCTAACACAAGGGATTACACTGGGGATGAAGCAAATTCTGGAAGCCAGGACCGTTCTGCTGCAGGTTAGTGGCCTGAAGAAAAAGCCTTTGGTCAAACGATTACTTGAAAATGAGAGCAATACAGAATTTCCGGCATCCCTACTGCATTTGCATCCTGATGCATTTTTATTAATTGATAAGGATGCAAATCCCGAAAATTTTTAAGAAACATCAGATTCTGAAAACCAAGGAGTTGATTTTTGAGATATAAATATTATGACAGCTTATCTGTGAAGACCAGCAAATTTTCACTTTTTGTATTCACTATTTGCCTTACTTTAGTATGACCTTTTGAAAGAATACGGATAAAGTTCGAATCATCGAATTTGCTGATATCAACAGCTTCAGGCTAATATCCGTATTTTGAGATACTTATAGTTGTACCGTTCATTATGTCCCTATTACGTAACTTTTACATCCTGTTTTTACTCACATTTCTATCCCTAACTTGTAAACTTCCAGCACAAACACGATCTTACACTTGCAGCCGGTTGAGCGGAAAAGCTCCTCAGGTGGATGGGTTATTGGATGACGCTGCCTGGAAGACCTCAAACTGGACAGGCGAATTCATTCAGCGTGATCCCTTTGAAGGCAAGAATCCTTCCCAGAACACTATGTTCAGCCTGCTGTATGATGACAATAACCTATATATTGCTATCAAGGCAATGGATTCCGTGCCTTCAGGCATCGTAAAACGCTTGTCAAGAAGGGATCTCAACGATGGTGATTGGGTAGCTGTCGAAATTGACAGTTATGCTGATAAGCTTACCGGTTTTGCTTTTGGAGTTACTGCCTCAGGTGTGAAATTCGATGTTATGCTGGTGAACGATGTTGGCAGTGATGACACCTGGGACCCGATATGGTATGTTAAAACGGTCACAAATTCTACAGGCTGGAGCGCCGAGATGAGGATTCCCTTGTCGCAATTGCGGTTTGCAAGGAAAGAAGAACATGTATGGGGCCTGCAGGTTATGCGTTATATATACAGGAAGCAGGAATATTCAGCCTGGCAACCCATCCCGCGGGATGCTTCCGGCTGGGTAAGCCGGTTTGGTGAACTGAAAGGCATCAATGGAATCAAACCTCACCGCGATGTTGAGCTTTTGCCTTATGCAATGGGCAAAGTTATTACTGACAGGAAGGAGGAAGGCAATCCCTTTGCGACTGGAGAGGAACACAGAGGTTCTGTTGGATTGGACGGAAAAATCAGCCTAACCAACAATTTCACACTGAATTTCACGATCAACCCGGATTTCGGGCAGGTTGAAGCAGACCCGTCAGTTATGAACCTAACTGCCTTTGAATCCTATTTTCCTGAAAAAAGGCCCTTTTTTATTGAAGGCAAGAATATATTCGATTATAAGCTAACAGGAAGTGATGACCCGCGAAATCAACTCTTCTATTCCAGGCGTATCGGCAGTTCGCCACATTACTATCCGAACCTGTATTCAGGCGAATATGCCAAAGTACCAGAAGAAACAAGCATTCTCGGATCCTTCAAATTAAGTGGGAAAACGCATAATGGCTTATCAATCGGTGTGCTGGAATCTGTAACTGAAAATGAAAAAGCTCTTATCGATTATAATGGAGACCGAAGAAAAGAGAGTGTTGAACCTCTTACCAGTTACTTCGTTGCACGGGTTCAGAAAGACATCAAAAAAGGAAATACCCAGTTGGGAGGGATCATTACGGCAACCAATCGGTTTATTGATGCAGCTGACCCACAACTCAAGTTCCTGCCCGCAGCTGCTTATGCAGGAGGTTTTGACTTCACACATTACTGGAAAAACAAGACCTATTATTTTTCCGCCAAGGGGGTACTAAGCTCTGTCAGGGGTGATTCAGCGGCTATAACTCGGTTACAAACTTCTTCAGCCCATTATTACCAGCGTCCTGACATGGATTATGAGCACCTGGACTCAAACAGGAAAGCGCTTAGCGGACAGGGAGGCACATTGGAAATCGGGAAACTTGGAAGGGGACATTGGCAATACAAGGGATGGCTGACCTGGCGTTCACCCGGACTTGATTTCAATAACCTGGGGTATATGCAACAGGTCGACGAAATCCAGCAACTGGCATGGATTGGCTATAGGATTTACAAGCCATTCAGCATTTTCAGGTATGTTTCAGGTAATTTTAATCAATGGTGGGGTTGGGATTTTGGCGGAGAATCAGTGTACAAAGGAATTAACCTGAGTGCTTATTCGAAGTTTACAAATTACTGGTCAGCGCAGTTAAGCTATAATAAGGACGGTGAAAGCCTCGCCCGCACAGAACTTTGGGGCGGCCCTGCATTGCTTGTTCCAGGCGGGCAACAATTTGCAGGTAGTTTACAGACTGATGACAGGAATAAGGTATATTTCAAAATATCCGATACCGAATACAGGGGAAAGGATAACTCTTACTGGAGCAGCGCAATGAGTGCCGGGATTACATTTAAGCCAATAAATTCATTTTCATTTTCTTTTGAACCTGAATACACCCGGACACATAACCTGATCCAATATGTTGCAACCAATATTGCTCCGAATGGTGATCCACGGTATATTATGGCACACCTGGATCAGAACATCCTGCGGTTTTCCCTCAGGCTCAACTTCAATCTCACGCCTGATTTGAGCTTCCAATATTACGGCCAACCGTTTCTTTATGCAGGCAAGTACAATAATTTCAAATATGTTACCAATCCCCGTGCTAAAAAGCTAGCTGACCGTTACAAGGAATTTACAGACCAGCAATTAACCTTGTACAGTAGCTCTTCAAGATGGGATACCTACCTGGTAGATGAAAATACCGATGGAAGTGCCGACTATGGATTTGCTGCACCCGACCTGGATTTCCTCCAATTCAGATCCAACCTGGTTGTAAGATGGGAATATATTCCCGGGTCCACGGTTTACCTGGTTTGGTCACAAGGAAGGACTGGTTTTGGGCCCGATAGCGAGTTCAATCTCCCGAACTATGTAAACAACCTTTTTGAAGTTTTCCCGCAAAACGTTTTCCTGCTAAAGATTTCGTACATGTTCGTACACTGATCAAGCCGAATTTTTCCGATTATTTCCATGCTCCTGGCAACTAAACTTGTGCTATCACTGGTTTGTTATCGATATTAGATCTATATATTTATTAATCAATAAATTAACCCTTCAAAAAACATTGGAAATTGTTGATAAAATATAGTAACCCGGGAGTCGATAATCTGGGTATTTTCATTATAAATGAGTACCTTTGCATCACTTTGAACTTTTTAAGTTAGAATACTGATTATGAATGATTTAGAAAATGTCCCGCACGAAAACGGGAACGGGAACGGAAATAACAATTATACAGCTGAAAACATACAGGTTCTTGAAGGTCTGGAAGCCGTCAGGAAACGTCCCGCCATGTATATTGGCGATGTTGGAGTCAGAGGTTTACACCACCTGGTATATGAAGTAATCGACAACTCCATTGATGAAGCACTTGCCGGGTATTGCAGTGAAATCAGCTGCGTTATCCATGAAGATAATTCGATCACAGTTACTGATAATGGACGTGGTATTCCTACCGATTACCATGAAAAAGAGAAAAAATCCGCTCTTGAAGTGGTTATGACCATCCTGCATGCCGGGGGTAAATTCGATAAAGGTTCTTACAAGGTATCCGGGGGACTGCATGGAGTGGGCGTATCTTGTGTAAATGCACTTTCCACTCACCTTACAGTTACTGTTTACCGCGAAGGAAAGATATTCGAACAGGAATATGAAAAAGGAAAACCTTTATATGCCGTACGGACTATAGGTGAAACACAGGTTACAGGTACACGTACCCATTTCTTGCCTGATAACACCATTTTCATCACCGATCTTTATGATTTTAACATCCTGGCATCCCGTATGCGCGAACTTGCGTTCCTTAACAAGCGCATACAGCTTACGTTGATTGATGAAAGGGAAAAAGATGATGACGGCAAACCGGTTCAGGAAATTTTCTATTCCGATAACGGCCTTCCTGATTTCATCACTTACCTCGATGAAACCCGCGAGAAACTTATCCCGGAAACAATCTGCATGGAAGGTGAAAAGAACGATATCCCCGTTGAAATCGCCATGCAGTATAATACTTCGTTTTCTGAAAATATCCATTCCTACGTCAATAATATCAACACTCACGAAGGTGGAACCCACCTTGCTGGCTTCAGGAGGGCGCTTACCCGCACACTGAAATCCTATGCCGAAAAATCGGGAATGCTTGAAAAGATCAAATTTGATATCGCCGGTGACGACTTCCGCGAAGGGCTTACCGCGATTATCTCGGTAAAAGTAATGGAACCCCAGTTTGAAGGGCAGACCAAAACCAAACTTGGAAACAACGAGGTTATGGGAGCTGTTGACCAACTGGTTGCCGAAATGCTTAACTATTATCTTGAAGAGCATCCACGCGAAGCCAGAATGATCGTCAACAAGGTGATCCTTGCCGCTACAGCCCGCCATGCCGCCCGTAAAGCAAGGGAACTGGTTCAGCGAAAGAATGTATTGTCAGGTTCAGGCCTTCCCGGCAAACTAGCCGATTGCTCGGAAAATGATCCGGCATTATGCGAAATATACCTGGTTGAGGGTGACTCTGCAGGTGGAACTGCTAAACAGGGCCGTGACCGTAAATTCCAGGCCATACTTCCACTCAGGGGTAAAATCCTCAACGTGGAAAAGGCAATGCCGCACAGAATCTTCGACAGCGAGGAAATCAAGAATATGTTTACCGCGCTTGGCGTGTCAATTGGAACGGACGAAGATTCAAAGGCTCTGAATCTTTCAAAGCTCCGTTATCATAAAATCATCATCATGACGGATGCTGACGTTGACGGTAGCCACATCGCAACTTTGATCCTTACCTTCTTCTTCCGTTACATGAAAGAACTGATTGAGGATGGTTGCGTGTATATTGCTACTCCCCCGCTTTACCTGGTAAAAAAAGGCAATATCGAACAATACTGCTGGACCGAAGAACAGAGGCTGGCCATCATAGCTGACATCTCCAAGGATGGTTCCGATAAGGGTATCCGTATCCAGCGTTACAAAGGTCTTGGTGAAATGAACGCAGAACAGCTGTGGTCAACAACCATGAATCCTGAATTCAGGACCTTACGACAGGTAACCATCGATAATGGCTCCGAAGCCGACCGTATATTCAGCATGCTGATGGGCGATGAAGTTCCTCCAAGAAGGGAGTTTATTGAGAAGAATGCAAAGTATGCCAATATAGATATCTAGAAAGAATTTGATATTTAGAATCAGCGCTTTTCAGTGTAATCAGCGTCTTTTTATTTGACGCTGATTTCGCAGAAAGGCGCTGATTATTTTTATACTGCCTGATGTCGAGCGATGGGCCCCAAAGAAGGGAGTTTATCGAGAAGAATGCGAAGTATGCGAATATAGGTATCTAATAAACTGATATTTAAGATCAGCGCTTTTCAGTGTAATCAGCGTCTTTTTATTTGACGCTGATTACGCAGAAAGGCGCTGATTTTTTTGAGATTTATTTATTGATTGTTTATTGCGCGGGCCAGGAAAGCATGCATAGGCAGCATGGCTTTCGATACTTCCAGCACATATTCGAGGTACTTTGGTGAATGTACAACCTCATCATTCACGTTTTTTGAAACAATGATACTGCGGTACATTAGCAGGTCCAGATCCGGGAAATCTGCAGGATATTCACGCGGAGCCTTTTTCATCTTGTCAAATTCATCGAGCTTTCCGAAATACATCCTGAATTCCTTCGATTCAATGATCTTCCTGAATTCAGTAGCATTGAAATAAATTTCATTTCGCATGAGCTTTAACACATCAGGTGGGGGCATGTAAATCCCGCCGGCAATAAAACTCTGCCCCGGCTCGAAGTGTACATAATATCCGGGCTGTGTAGTTTTCCTCCCGCCTTTTCCCACGAATGCCCCGAAATTGGTTTTATACGGAGACTTATCCTTCGAAAACCTAACATCCTTGTATATTCTGAACATGCAATCCTTTACTTCAGGTGCCCCAATTGCAGGATCAAGTTTTGATAATTCAGGTATCAGCTTGGAGAGGAAACCTTCTATTTCGCCCTTGGCTTTTTCATACCGGTTTTTATTTCCCTGGAACCACTCCCGGGTGTTATTTTCTTTCAGGTCTGAAAGAAACTCAAACGTTGATTTTGTGATCATATATCTTCAATTACTAGATAATTAACTATTTTCAATCTCTACCCAAAGTTACTAACTTCTCCCTAATTCCCCCATTTTTCACTTATCTTAGTGCTCATTTTAGAAATCAGGAATTTACTATTCAGCATTCGTTTATCAATTTTTAGCTATGAAAACAGCCATTTTCGGCACAATTGTGCTTATTTCCCTTATTACAAAAACACAGGCCCAATACTGGATCCCTTGCGGGGGAAGGGCTTCTGCCATGAGCAATGCCGCAGTTGCTATCGCTGATGCCTTCAGCGTTAACAACAACCAGGCGGGTATGGTAATGATTAAACAACCAACGGCCGCTTTGTTCTTCGAAAACCCATACTTTTTAAAGGAATTAAGCACTCAGTCATTCGGAATTAACCTTCCAACCGCTTTTGGTGTATTTGGAAGTGTTGTCAATTATTGCGGCAACTCGAATTATAACACCATTAAAGCAGGGCTGGCTTATGCCCGCATGTTCGGGAACAGTTTTTCTGCTGGCTTACAACTTGATCTTCTAAACACTCATCTCGCAGAATCCTATGGTTCAAAAATCTCGGGGACAATTGAAGCTGGCATACAGATTAAGGTTAACAATAAGCTCTCGTTTGGAGCCCATGTTTTTAATCCTGTCCAGGTTCATCTTGCCAAATACATGAATGAGCGAATACCAACAATAATGAGGGTTGGATGGGTCTACATTTATTCGCAGGCCCTGTTATTGGCCATGGAAGTAAAGAAGAACACTGGCTTACCGCCCGAATTCCTTTCAGGAATCGAATATAAGTTCTTCGGAAAGGGTTTTGCCAGGCTTGGAGTAGCTACATCTCCTTTCCGCTATTCATTCGGCACCGGATTCCTCTTTCATCATTTTTCGCTGGATATTTCATCATCTTATCATGAATCCCTTGGATTCTCACCTCAGGCATCCATAGCTTACGCCTTTGGTAAATAAGCTGCCAGCCTATTTTCAATTTTTATATCACAATCCAGTTTATCATGTATCCTTATTTAACTTTCACTATGGGCTTGCTGATGCTACTAACGATGTCATCCTACGCCCAATCCATCGATTCTGTCCAGGTGCAGGAATCATATCCCCTCGAAAACCAGGTCGAGAATATCACTGAGAACAATGATGCTGAATTCGATGCCAGTCAATGGAACGACGATCTTGAAGACCTCAGCCAAAAACAGGTAAACCTGAACTCTCTTAATGAAAACGAACTCAGGCGACTTTTCCTTATCAATGAACAACAGATAAGCAATCTTTTAGCTTATACAGCTGAATATGGCCCAATTGCTTCCGTCTATGAGTTACAACTTATTGAAGGCTTCAACCAGGAGATCATAGAGCAACTGATCCCTTATATCTGCCTGGATTTTCAACCCATAGAAAAATTTCAATGGGAAAAAGCCCTTCGATACGGCCATGGTGAGACGATTGCAAGGTATAAGAGGGTGCTGGAGCCACAATCGGGATATGAAAGAAATAACGATAGTATCCGCGTAACCAGTCCAAATAATTATTACCTGGGGAGCCCGGATGCGCTCGGCCTTCGTTTCCTATACAAATACAAGGACCGGGTTCAGTATGGCCTTGTTGCAGAGAAGGATCCCGGGGAAACCTTACTGCCCAAGGCAGATTCGCTGAAAAAAGGCTTCGATTTTTACTCGGCACATCTTTACCTGAACGACTTCGGCAAATTGAAACACCTTGCTATCGGAGATTATCACCTTCAGTTTGGACAAGGGCTTACCTTTTGGTCCGGCCTGGCTATGGGCAAAGCTTCAGGCATGTTACCCCAACGAAAACGTGCAACTGCCATAAGGCCTCATGCCTCTGCAAATGAGATCAATTTCCTGAGAGGTGTAGCAGTATCAACCGAACTGAAGCATCTGACAATTACTGCCTTCGCTTCATCAAGAAAGAGGGATGCAAACCAACTTGCCGGTGACACTGTAAATTCAGAGGAAAGCCTGTTCAGTTCCCTCCAGGAAACAGGCTATCACCGCACTGCAGGAGAGTTGGCTGACCGAAAAAGAGTCAGGGAATTTATAGCAGGTGGAAATATGGCTTTTAGAGAGGATCGTTTCAGGGTTGGGTTTACGGCATATCATATTTCCTACAATGGAAATTTCAAACCTTCAGATGCCCTGTATTCCCAATTCCAGGCAGGAATCAGCGAAAACACCTTCGCTGGTATTGATTATTCCTATTCCTACAAACGACTTACATGCTATGGGGAAGGCAGCTATCAGCTTGGCCACGGGTTAGCCCAGGTCCATGGGCTTTCATTCACTGCGGATCCGGCTTTGTCGGTTGCATTAATATTCAGGGATTACCGGAAAGATTACAACAACTCCTTTTCAGCAGCTTTTGGAGAAGGAAGTAAGAACACAAATGAAAGGGGAATGTATGCTGGCATTATCACAACTCCCTATAGGTCAGTGAGCTTAACTGCCTATGCTGATTTTTTTCAGTATCCCTGGCTTCGCTACAGGATTGATGCCCCTTCCACAGGACATGAGTATTCTGCACAATTGGTTTATATGCTCGGAAGGAAAGGCAATACATCCCTACGATTCCGGTATTCCTTAACTCCATTAAACGGATCTTCTGAAAACCGGATAGTTCAACCGGTATCGCAATCCGAAAGATTTTACTGGCAATGGCAGTTAAATTGGCAAGCCTTTTCCTGGTTAAAAACCGGAAACAAGGTTTACCTGGTAAAAAAGAACTCCACTGAAGGAATCAAGTCACAAGGCTATTTTGTGTGCCAGGATTTTCAATTCATCCCTGGTAAATGGGAAAGCAGGATATCATTCCGCTATGCCTTATTCGATACTGACAGTTATGAAACGCGCATGTATGCATACGAAAATGACATCCCAGGTGGATTTTCAGTACCGGCCTTATCAGGTAAAGGGAGCCGCTGCTACATGATGCTATACTTCCGTTTACTGCGATACCTGCAAGTCTGGATAAGGTATTCAAGGACCTTCTATTCGAATATTAACTATATATCGGATGGGCCTTCACGAATTGAAGGAAATGTGAAAAGCGAGGTTGAATGTATGATGAAGATCCGGTTGTAAACGGCTCTGAAAAATGGAACACGGATCCGCGTTGTCAGCGTTCCATTGGTTGCGCTATTATACTCATCACCTTAGATAAATTCCAAATTAAGGCTTCATCTATGCAGCCTCTTGCCCGATATTCGGATTTGGTTATATTTGTCATGAAAACATAAATATCACAAACCCAACTAATCCAGTCAATATGTTTAAACAGCATCCCAGAGGACTTATCGTTGCATTCTTTGCCAATATGGGTGAAAGGTTTGGTTTTTATACCATGATGGCAATCCTGGTTTTATTTCTCCAGGCCAAGTATGGACTTACCGCCGACAAGGCCGGCAGTATCTACAGCTGGTTTTATTTTGCCATTTATGCCATGGCCCTGGCCGGAGGTATGCTGGCTGATGCTACCAAGAAATACAAAACCGTGATCCTGGTCGGGCAGATCATCATGTTTTCAGGTTATGCCTTGCTTGCTGTACCCGGATTACCATTGACTATTACAATTGCCGGCTTGTTCACTATAGCGCTTGGAAACGGCTTATTTAAAGGTAACCTGCAGGCTGTTGTCGGACAGATGTACGATGACCCGAAATACTCAAAGCTTCGCGATTCGGCATACATGGTATTTTATATGGGCATCAATGTTGGAGCATTCTTCGCTCCTTTTGCTGCAACTGGAGTAAGGAACTGGTGGCTAAAGACCAACGGTTTCCTTCATGACGGGAGTCTTCCTTCACTTTGCCATCAGCAGATAAACGGAACACTGAAAGACACTACCGAACTTCAAACCCTTGCCGACAAGGTTAACATTGGTGGCCATGTCACTGACCTGACCAGCTTTGCACACAGTTATATCGATGTTTTCGCTAGGGGATACAACTACGCTTTTGGCATCGCTGCAGGCGCAATGATTGTATCACTTATTGTCTATCTAATTTTCAGCAAACTGTTGCCTAACAAGGAAAAAGCACCTGCAAGTGAAGCAAAGATCAGTAACGGTGGATCACTCAAAGGCGTTATTGCTATCGGTATTGCATTTGCCGTAGGTGCTGCCATCTATTTCATAGGACATAACATTGACCTGGCATTTGCTTTCGGACTTTTCCTGGGATTTGTAAGCTGGATCGTACAGATTTCCACCAAGGAAGAACGGCCGCGCATCTCTGCCCTACTACTTGTATTCCTGGTAGTAATTTTCTTCTGGATGTCCTTCCATCAGAACGGGCTAACCCTCACACTTTATGCCCGCGACTATACCTATAAAGTTGTTGACGCATTCACCAGCCTGTTCTTTGGATTGTACTCTATCCTTTCTGTTATTGGTGCTGTTGCAGGTGTTGTTCTGCTGGTTGGCAAGAAAAACTCAGTAAATCTGAAAATCACCGGAGGCATCCTGACTGTTGCCGGTGGTGCTCTCTCTTACTATTTCTACAGTCATGCCGGACCTCAGAATGCCATCTCACCCGAGGTATTCCAATCCTTCAACCCACTTTTCATAGTAGCACTTACCTTCCCGGTTATGGGCTTCTTCAATTGGTTGAACAATAAAGGCAAGGAGCCATCAACACCACGCAAGATCGGCTATGGAATGATTATCGCTGCTATTGGATTCTCACTCGTACTGATCAGTTCACTCAGCCTGATACACTTCTCTCCCATTGACCTGGGAGGCCAGGCCGTTGCTGATTCTTCACGCGTATCACCTTACTGGCTGATCAGCACATACCTGATCCTAACCATCGCTGAGCTTTGCCTGAGCCCCATGGGACTTTCTTTCGTCTCGAAGGTAGCACCTACCCGTTTCCAGGGATTGATGCAAGGTGGATGGCTGCTTGCAACAGCTGTCGGTAACAAACTATTGTTCGTTGGAACCTGGGCATGGGACAGGATTCAATTATGGCAGTTGTGGGCTATTTTTATTACGGTTTGCCTGCTGTCAGCTATTTTTATCTTTTCCATCATGAAGAGGTTGGAAAACGCAGCGAAGTAGAAAAAAATGTAATTTTATCACGGCCGGTTCCGGACAAGGGCCGGCTTTTTTCATATGGCTGAATTTCCCTGGGGACATCAACGACGCTTCAATTCCTACGCTGAGTATTTCAGAAGGGAGTTCGGGCAACGCGTGCAAAAAGTAACGATCGATGCCGGTTTTTCCTGCCCCAACCGTGATGGGAGTAAAAGTACCGGAGGATGCACCTATTGCAACAATGAGGCATTCAACCCCTCCTATTGCCAGCCGGATAAAGAGATTACACAGCAAATACAGGAAGGCATTGAATTCCACAAGGTGCGCTACAGGCGGGCATCTAACTATCTTGCCTATTTCCAGGCTTACTCCAATACCCATGCGCCACTTTCTCATCTCAGGAAATTGTATGATAAGGCCCTATCCTACCCCGGGGTTATCGGCCTGGTGATAGGCACTCGCCCGGATTGCGTGGACAGGGAAAAGCTTGAATACTTTGCCAGGCTTTCAGAGAAGTATTACATAATCCTGGAATATGGAATTGAATCCTGCTATAATTCCACGTTAAAAAATATCAACAGGCAGCATACGTTTGAAGAATCTGTGGAAGCAATTCAACTTACAGCTTCTCTTGGGATAAAAACCGGGGCTCACCTTATTTTCGGGCTTCCGGGGGAAAGCAGGGAGCAAATGCTGAAAGAGGCAGAAATACTATCTGCATTGCCCATCAACAATATCAAATTCCATCAGCTACAGATCATAAAGGATACAAGGATGGCAATTGATTACCAGTTTCATCCTGAGGAATATCCTCTCTTTACGATGGAAGGGTACATACATTTTATTGTTCAGTTTGTCGGGAAACTCAATCCCGTGTTGGTAATTGAAAGGTTTACAGGGGAAGCTCCTCCCCGCTTCCAGGTAGGTCCAACCTGGGGAAACATCAGGACTGATGAAGTACAACGCTTAATTGAAGCGGAACTTGAGAAACAAGATACCTGGCAGGGGAAATTTTACAGTCAATAACCTTTTAGCTTTAACCCAGCATCTGGTTACTGAATTGTCAAGCGATAGCCGATATTATGGATATTCTCAATTCTGATTGAAGGATCAGCTTTAAGGATTTTTCGCAGGCGTGAAATGAAAACATCCAGGCTGCGACTGGCAAAGAAGTGATCATTTCCCCAAACTTCCATCAGTATATCATCTCTTTTGAGAATGTGGTCCTTATTGCGCAAGAGATATGCTAGCAGCTGTGCTTCACGGTGTGTCAATGATTGAACATTCGTGCCTAAAACCAATTGTTGCTGTGAAGGGGTAAATGAAAATCCCCCAAGCTGTAATGCTGCTTCCTTCTGAACGCGGCCTGTGTCAATTGTATTCCTTTTCAGGAAGATCTCGATTTTTAAGATAAGTTCTTCAATACTGAAGGGCTTTGTAATATAGTCGTCAGCTCCCAGTTGAAGCCCGTAGATCCTGTCATCCATTGTCGATTTGGCAGACAGGAACAAGATTGGAACCGATTCGTCGCGTGAGCGGATTTTGCGTGCCAGCGTATATCCATCAATTTTAGGAAGCATAACATCCAGAATGTACAGATCATACTTCTTCTCTGCAATCTTTTCAGAAGCAACATTTCCATCATCGCAAAAATCAACCACATACCCCGCTCTTTCAAGATTATCGCGGGTAACAAAGGAGAGCGTCAGATCATCCTCTACATATAATATCCTGGCATTTTTCATACAAACCAAAATTCCCGAATCATGTCAATTCAAGTATAAATGTAGCACCTTTTGACGTAGAAGGGTCAAGCCATATTTTCCAGTGATGTGCTTCACAGATGCTTTTAACATAGAAAAGGCCCAAACCAAATCCCTTAACATCGTGAATGTTGTCAGTCGGGATCCTGTAAAACTTCCGAAAGACTTTCTTTTGATGTGTTTTACTGATACCTGGTCCATTGTCAGAGAATAACACAAGGATGCGATTGCCCTCTCTCCGGGTTTCAATTTTCACTTCCGGGTGTTCACCCGCGTACTTGGAAGCATTATCGAGCAGGTTATGAAAAATATTAGTAAGGTGCAGTTTATCAGCCATCACCTCTCCAACATCGTCACCCAGGCTTGTACTTACCGAAATCTTCCGGGAAGTATCTGTGGTATTACTATCAACTACTTTCCGGATGATTGCATTAAGATCCACTTTCTCTTTTCTAAGGTGGAAGCCGCTTTTTTCGATACGGGCTATCTGAAGCACTTTATCAACCTGGTCGTTCAGGCGGTTGATCTCCTGTTTAATTACAGATCCATAGGTAAGCAAACGGGCTGGTTCCTTTATAGTATCAGGGTTTGAGATAACATCGGCAGATATATTAATGCTTGCAATCGGGGTTTTGAACTCATGGGTCATATTGTTGATAAAATCCCTTTGCATTTCGGAGAGCCTTTTTTGCTGAAGGATAACAAATATCGAGTACCCAAAAAATATGACGGAGATCAATAAAATGCCCATCAGGAAAAACCATATAGCCATATCTCCTGTAATAGTATTTTTGAGCAGGGGAAAGTTTACCCCGAAGTAATAATTATAGCCTGCGTATTTCGGCAGGTTGACCGTTATTGCATCATGTTTTACTGCACCGTTGTAGGAAAAATAATTCCCATACTCCATCATGTCAGTATTACAGTTATAGATAGCATATTCATAATCCGTGTGAATACCAAGACGGTCAAATTCCAGTTTCAGGTAATGTTCAAGGATATTTGCATCGATCTCGCTGTTTACATCTACCACAAAGTAATTTGACGATAGCTGCCTAACCGGGTTTGATGTAGAAGGCGAGGTTTGGTTTATCCTGTGCAGTTTAAATGCAACTGAGCGTAAACCAATCATTACCGTTTGTGAAAATTGCTTTTCCTTATTACTCCATTCCGTATTGAGGAAATAGCCCTGAATGGCAACAATACCAACAATGGCAATTACCCCAAGTAAAACTACGAATCGTATATGTTTGATCCTCATTTTAAAAACTGAGCTGGAAATACACAATAAAAATACTGTAAAATCAAACAAAATCGGTTCATTTACATTTCGTTTACAATCTTTAACATCCTGTTAGGTTACTTTTACATTTCATTTGATTGAAATTGGAATAACAGGGTCATCTTTGTTGCCTAAACCAAATACAGACTGTTGATATGAAAAAATTATTTCTCTTCCTGCTTGTGATTGCTTTTGCATACACACAGGTAAATGCCCAGACAGCTACCAAACCTGCTGAACCAGAAAAAACCGTTGTCAATCCTAATGCTCCTAAAGCAAAATTTGACAAGATCGTTAGCGATTTTGGTGAGATTCCACAGGGAACTCCAAAATCAGCCGAGTTCAAACTAACCAATGAAGGCAAAGAGCCACTGTTGATCCAGTCAGCAAAAGCTTCATGCGGATGCACTAACCTACAGTATTCACAGGAACCTATTCTTGCAGGAAAATCAACAAACATCTCTGCTACTTACAACGCTGCCGCTGCCGGAGCTTTTACCAAAACTATTACCGTTACTACCAATGCTGATGCTACTCCGATAGTATTGCAGATCAAAGGAACCGTAATTGCCAAGAAAGAAGACCCGAAATAATTCCCAACTCTACCATACTCATAACCACATTAAGGCGAAAGGCGGGAGTTTTCCCGCCTTTCGCTTTTATTCACAACGCTTACTTTGCAATTCACAATTAATCCTAATAACCAAGCATACTTAACTGTTTATTCAATAATCTTTTGTTCTTTTAACCTGTCCAGTAATACTTTAAACATTTCAATCAATTCAAGGATCATTTCCTTACTTCCTGTATTTCTTTGAATTACACTAGTTAAAACAGCATAGTTATGCTTACTGTCTGTTTGAAATGACAAAGAATAAATATTGCGTTTTAACATCTCCTTCTGGATATCCGAAGTAATTACAGATTTTAACAAATCGGGCTTATTGCTTTGAATAAAATATTTATTGTCAAATGTATCCCAGCCAAGAGTAATTTCACTCTTTCCCAACTTTTTCATTAGCTTGTCAGTGAAATCTTCCAAACCTAATACCATCTCAAAATCACTATGAGTTGCAAAGGGAATTGAGATTTTTAAAGGCGTGGTATCAGAAATTGAAAGTACGATTTCCCACTTTTTATAGGGGATTGATATTGTATGATACTCTATGATATTGCTTGTTGACAGATGAACCCTGAACTCTCCTTTTAACTCAATGGCAATATCATTCATGATCTCTCTGTTCTTGAAAGCATCTATATAACCAAGTGTAGGCCCATTCATGAATTTCATTGATGTATTATTTTTTCCCTGCTAACTATTAAAAAATAGCATTTCGATTGTGACTTATAATTTCTTTGGGTTGTCACTTTCTGCATCATTGGATACAGGAGACCTGCCTGCATCCTTTACAGCCTTGCTTATCATCCATTCCAGTTGACCGTTTACTGAACGAAATTCATCAGCAGCCCACCGCTCAACAGCCCTGAGTAATTCTTCATTTATGCGCAAGGCAAATACCTTCTTCTCAGCCATTTGAGTCTAAGGATTGTTCGGTTTCATTAATCGTTGCATGGCTTGTTCCATACCCTTCACATCCTGGGTTCCGAAAAGGACCGTCTTACCATTTTTTAAGAAGATTTTCACTCCCATCCTGCCTTTTACATTGAATGCCCTACCCTTACCAGGTCGAATCCTTATACCCCAGCCACCGTATTCCATGATGGGATTATATTTACCAACAAAATAATGTTCTATATCTTCCTTCTTTATTTCTCTAACCTTGTTAAGAATGGGTGGGAATGTGTAATAGAAACCGGAATCCCTGACTTCCGTTTCAAGTTTCAGAGACAGGAAAACCAGAAAGAACAAGCAGAGAAATACAATAACCAGTGTGGATGCAATGACAAGGGCAGTATTGGAAGTTGGATTATCACCCCAGGGTTTACCAAGGTATATCTGCTGATACATTCCATAAACCTGCAAGAGTGCTCCTGCTGCAACGATTGGAAGAACCAGCATCATGATCCAGTTTTGCCGGAATCGTTGTTCCTCATGAAAAATGTAATGACCTGATGATTTCATTGTTTAAATTTTAGTACAGTGTCCCAGCATTTACAACAGGAGATGCATCCTTATCAGAACAAAGCACAACCAGCAGGTTACTTACCATTACTGCTTTTCTTTCGCTGTCGAGTGATACCAGTTTCTTTTCTTCCAGTTTTTCCAAAGCCATTTCAACCATACTAACTGCCCCTTCTACGATCTTGGTTCTGGCAGCAACAACTGCAGTAGCCTGCTGACGTTTCAACATGGCCTGGGCTATTTCAGAAGAATATGCAAGGTGTGCAATTCTTGCTTCAATAACATTGATACCAGCTATGTGCAAACGCTCTGACAATTCTTTCTCCAGGACATGGTTCACTTCTTCACCACCTGAGCGCAGTGTGATCTCCGATTGATCTTCGTCAAAATTATCGTAGGCATAATGCCCTGCAAGCTTCCTGACAGCTGATTCACTTTGAATCTCTACGAACCTAACGTAATCATCAACCTGGAATGCTGCCTTGAAAGTATCTTCCACTTTCCAAACCAGTACAATTCCAATATTGATAGGGTTCCCAAGCTTATCATTCACTTTGAGCAATTCAGAATTGAAATTCCTGGCACGTAAAGAGAATTTCTTCTTGATAAAGAAAGGATTCATCCAGAAAAACCCGTTTTGTTTAAGAGTTCCTTTATAATCTCCAAAAAGGATAAGCACTGAAGACTCATTGGGATTCAAGACAAGAAAACCAGGTGCCAGTAATGAAGCGAGCAAAATACAAACCGGACCGCCTATTATTCCAAGCAGGGAAGCATTAAAGTTAGCAAGAAGAAAGACGGCTAATGCCACCAATACAATTAAAAATGTAACAGCTGTATACCCTGATACAGGTGCACTTACTTTTTCTTTTTCCATATTATTATGATATTATTTTGATATCACAATGATACGACAATATTTTGAATTTCCGACAAAAGCCTGAAAATTTTTTTCTCCAAACGGGAAAGTTTACATTTGCCGGTGATGAAAAAAGTCTATAAACATATATTTTTCGACCTGGATCACACTCTTTGGGATTTTGAACGGAATGCAGAAGAAACCAAGCAGGAGCTATTTACCGAACTACAACTTGGGGCAAAAGGAATCCCTTCGTATGAGTCATTCAGGAGCAAATATATAGGGATCAACCTGGCTCTGTGGGCTTTATATCGTGAGGATAAGATTGGAAAAGATGATTTGAATTTTAAGAGGTTCCACCTTACACTTCTCGAATTCGGAATAGATGATAAAGAATTGGGAGCAGCAATGGCTTCAAAATACCTTGAAGGGATCACAACCAAGACTTATCTATTCCCTTACACCAGGGAGATACTTGAATACCTGTACCCGAAATACCCCTTATACATCATTACTAATGGATTTGAAGAAGTACAATTCGGGAAGTTGAAGAATTCCGGCCTTGATAAGTATTTTACATCCGTAATTACAAGTGAAGAAGCCGGAGTTAAAAAACCTGATAGCGCGATATTCCTCTATGCACTTAGCAAAGTAAATGCTGATGTTGAGGATAGCCTGATGATTGGTGATGACCTTGAAGTAGATATTGGTGGTGCCCGGGATATAGGAATGGATCAGTTGTTTGTCAACCATGAAAGGAAAACACATGAAACCCCGGCAACTTTTGAAGTGACTTCTCTAAAAGATATTGAGAACATATTGTAAAAAAAAATCCCGCCTTATGACGGGATTTTTCAAATAGCTTTCGCAGTCACTAGTTTTTCTTTGGAACTGGAGCTGCTTCAGGAGTTGTTTTTGCTTCTTTCTCATGTTTGCAGGCAGCTTTTTCTTTTTCGCTGCAAGATTTTGAGCAACCAGCTTTTCCACCTTTATCAGCGCAGCAAGCTTTCTTTTCGCCGGCTTTCTTATCGGCACAGCAAGCTTTTGCAGCCGGAGCACTCTTTTCAGTGCTAACCTTTTCAGTTGTAGCTTTCTGGGTTCCAGTAGCTTTCTGAGCGGAGACAGTGGAAACTGTAAATGCCAGAACCAGAGTAACCAGAGAGAGGATCATTGCAATTTTCTTCATTTTCAGGTAGGTTTTAGTGATTCAAAGATTTTCTAACGCAAAAATAGAGTGATTTAGCGTAAGGAGCCTATTATTTTTTGTTAATGAGATGTTAAAGAACAGGTTAAAATTCTCCAATTTGCGTTAAACCACCTTTCACCTTTTGCTCAAGTTTAACATCAATTTTAGCAGATAAAGGCAGGAACAGGTCCACCCTGCTTCCGAATTTGATAAATCCCAGTTCATAGCCCTGGTTAATTCTTTCGTTTGTGCGCGCATAACAGACAATCCTGCGGGCAACTGCTCCTGCAATTTGCCTAACCAGTACCTGGCCATGGTGACTATTTTCAATAACAACGGTATTGCGTTCATTTTCCGTTGAAGACTTAGGATGCCAGGCTACAAGGAATGAACCAGGCCAATAGTTGGTATAAACGATCTTCCCGCTGACAGGATACAAATTAACGTGTACATTATTAGGTGACATGAAAATTGACACCTGGCGGCGCTTGTCCTTGAAAAATTCAGGTTCCTCAACTTCCTCAATAGCGACTATAGTACCATCAGCCGGGCAAAGGATAGTATCCGGATTTGATTGCATCACCCTGTATGGCACCCTGAAAAATCTGAGTACAAGGATATAAATGACGCCCAAACCTGTATACAGGAGGTAATGGAAGATTGTCTGTACCGGGAATATCCAATTAACAACCAGTGGGATGATCAAACAAATAACTGTGGTAAACAAAATGATACGATAGCCTTCCTTGTGTATTTTCACCCTGGCCATAAAGAGATTTTTCAGTAATTAACAAAAGAGGGTCAAAAATACGAAGACAAATGGAACCGATACCAATACTGCATCAAATCGATCCAGAATTCCGCCGTGCCCGGGCAAAATGCTCCCTGAATCCTTAATGTCCAGGCTTCTTTTGAGAAGGGATTCCGACAGATCGCCCAGTGTTCCGAATAGAATGATCAATACAGCTATTATCATCCATTGCAGAACCGTATGCCCAACATAAAGGAAAGATATTCCATAGGTGACAGCAAGAGCAAAGATTCCGCCTCCAATACTTCCCTCCCAGCTTTTTTTCGGTGAAATTCTCTCAAAAAGGCGATGCTTGCCGAAAAGAGAACCAATAACATAGGCACCGGTATCATTAGCCCAAAGAATAATCAGGAATCCCAAAACTGTTCCGTAATGAAGTGGTCCGGAAGGCACGAACGGGTTAAAGAAATAGGTCATCAATCCAAAGGGCAGGGCGATATAGAGGTAGCCTAATAGACTGAAAGCTATATTTTCGAATGGTTTCTCCTTTTTACTCCATAATTCAGCTATAATGATCAGGAAAGGAACGGGCAGGTTTACGATAAGGATATTACCATGGGTAATTCCGGCGGCATTAACTGCCAGCGTCACATAAAGAATTACTCCAGCAATAACGGATAGGAATTTTGAAGGTTGATATCCTGCCTTTTCAATAAGCCCGAAGAACTCCCATATTCCGAGGCAGGTAACCATCAGGAAGAGAAATGAAAACACCCATTGGCCCAGCAATGCTGAACCGATTATAACAACTATGAAACCTATACCGGTAACTGTTCGGGTAGCTAAATTATTCACCTATAAACTGGATAATAAGTTGCTTGGCTTTTAATGCATCTTCAGCCTGTACATATATTTCTATATCACCAATGAGGTAAGCTGAATCGCGTTTATCCATACTGATACATCCTATCTCATTCTCTGCAAGTAATGCTTTGACTGCTTCCAAATCAATAAACTGGCCAGAGGAATATATACTTACCCAATCATTTGCCATCATTCGTCTTCTGCTTCATTTTCAGGAACTTCAGTAAGGAATACATATAGCTCCTTAGGTCCGTGAGCTCCCATCACCAATGTCTTTTCGATATCGGCTGTGCGGCTTGGACCGGTAATTACTGAAACCAATGATGGAATCCTGTTCCCATATTTTTCCCTGATCAGGGCAAGTGCATCCTTTAGATCAGGCACCAATTGCGATGGATAGGCAATAACAATATGTATTTCAGGATACACATTCAATCTCCTGCCTGAATCCTGCTTTGATGAGATCATGATACTTCCCAGTCGGGAAATGAGGAATTCACAGGAAGTAATTCCCACTTTAAGATCATGGAAACTCTCGTCATCCGATTGAAATGGTATACCGGCTTGAGTAAGGTAATATTGAATGGAAGGATCCATGCAAAAGACATCCTGCCAGTCGTTCTCCGATGCCAGGGAAGCAAGGGATTGCACAAGGTCAGTTTCATCCTCGCAATACACGAATTGACCACCAGCCTTAGTAAACTCCTGAGCAAAATTGACATCCAATGATTCATCCATGGCTGTATAAACCGGCGAATCAAATTCCACCTGTGCAAAAGGATTATCAGTCTTATAAATAAGTGCATTACGCACTCTTTTTAAGACTTTTTCCCTGGATGTACTTTCTTCCATAACAGACGTTGAAAATTGAAATTCAGTAGGCTATCAAGTGTCAATGCTATGCAACATCAGGTGGCGGAGGAGGACTTTCAGGTGCCTTTTGAGCAACCTCAGCCTTTGCTACGTTAACCTGTGGCGGAGCTGTTCTTTCTTCTGTATCGGTTCCGTTGATTGAAACATGATCCTGGTCTTCGAACGGGCGTGGGCCATAGATTTGTTCCAGATCTTCCCGGAAAATTACTTCTTTTTGCAATAGGATTGCAGCCAGTGAATTTAATTTATCCCTGTTTTCGATCAGCAATTTTTTAGCCCTGGAGTAAGCAGTTTCAATCATTTTACTGATCTCTTCATCAATAACCTGGGCAGTTTTTTCACTGAAAGGTTTCCCCAGCATATATTCCTGCTGACCTGATGAATCATAGAAACTGATATTCCCGATCTTTTCATTCAAGCCATAGAAGGCCACCATCGCATAAGCCTGTTTTGTAACCTTTTCAAGGTCGTTAAGAGCCCCGGTGGATATC
Source organism: Bacteroidota bacterium (assembly GCA_013376995.1). Classification (GTDB taxonomy): domain Bacteria; phylum Bacteroidota; class Bacteroidia; order Bacteroidales; family UBA4417; genus UBA4417. The sequence continues at coordinate 44,789 of JACAAZ010000009.1, forward strand.
TTTCCAAAAACAACCTCTTCGGCAGCACGGCCGCCAAGAGCAGCTGTAATTTCATCGAACATCTGCTCAAACGTAGTGATCTGTCTTTCTTCCGGCAGGTACCAGGCTGCTCCGAGGGCTTTTCCCCTGGGGACAATCGTCACTTTAACCAGTGGATGAGCATATTGGAGAAGCCAGCTTACGGAGGCATGCCCCGATTCGTGGAAAGCAATAACCTTTTTCTCGTGCTGAGAAATGATTTTATTCCTTTTTTCCAAACCTCCTACAATCCTGTCGATGGCATCGAGGAAATCCTGTCTGTCAATCCTTTGCTTATCCTTACGGGCAGCTATAAGCGCTGATTCATTGCAACAATTGGCAATATCTGCGCCTGAGAAACCAGGAGTTTGCTTAGCCAGGAAATCTTTATTTATGGAATCGTCCATCTTGAGTCCACGCATGTGCACGGCAAAAATGGCTTTTCTTTCTTCCAGGTCAGGCAATTCAATGTAAATCTGCCTGTCGAAACGGCCGGCCCTTAGAAGAGCACGGTCAAGAATATCAGCCCTGTTGGTAGCTGCGAGAATGATAACGCCTGCATTTGTCTGGAAACCGTCCATTTCGGTAAGCAGCTGGTTCAGGGTATTCTCCCTTTCATCATTTGAACCAGTCATAGGATTACGACCACGGGCGCGGCCAACGGCATCAATTTCATCAATGAAGATGATACTTGGAGCTTTTTCCTTAGCCTGTTTAAACAGGTCGCGGACACGCGAGGCACCAACACCTACAAACATTTCAACGAAATCGGATCCTGAGAGAGAAAAGAAAGGCACTTTGGCTTCACCGGCCACTGCTTTTGCAAGCAAGGTTTTCCCGGTTCCAGGAGGGCCGACGAGCAATGCTCCTTTAGGGATTTTTCCACCCAGTTCTGTAAATTTCTTTGGATTTTTGAGGAATTCAACAATTTCCATTACTTCAACCTTAGCCTCTTCAAGTCCGGCAACATCGTTAAAATTAAGTGATACCATGGTATCCTTATCGAAAAGCTGAGCTTTCGATTTTCCAATGTTGAATATCTGTCCTCCCCCACCTGCGCCACCACGGGTCATCATGCGCATAACCAGCAGCCAGAGCCCTACCAGCACAACAACAGGAAGCAACCAACCTAGGAGTTCGCTTCCCCAGTTTCGCCTGGTTTCACTATGGGCGTAGACAGGAGGTGAAATATTTTCCTGGGCGGCCTGGAGATCCTTTTCAAATCCTTCTACCGACAAAGGGTTGTAAACATATTGAGGTGAGGTTGACACCAGGTTATTGGTTGGCCTGACGTCCTTGAACTTTTCCAGTTTAAGGCTATCTTTTTTGATATAAATCTCAACCTGTTCCTTATTTACAACAAGTATCTTTTCGACACATCTGTTCTGAAGCAGGGTTTTCAACTGCCCCCACTCGATTTCTTTTGGGCTGGAACCCATATTGGCGAAGTACAGGCCAAAGAAAATGACCCCTAATATCCCATAAATCCAATAAAAATTGAATTTAAACTTTGGGCTTTTCATCCTGCTGGGGTTTCCTCCGGGTATTTTACTCCTGTTTTCGCGATTATCTGTTTCTTCACTCATTATAAAAGGTCATAATTCGTTCAACTTCAGTTACTTGATGGCACATTAATCCTCTCGGCATCATTCCATAAATTTTCCAACTTATAGAATCCGCGGGATTCCTGTAAAAAGATGTGAACTACCACATCAAAATAGTCAAGGAGAATCCATTCTGCATTTTCAAATCCTTCCTTATGCCAGGGGTTAGTGCCAACAGCTTTCTTGACTTCTGCCTGCACTGACTCAGCAATTGCTTCTACCTGGGCTCTTGAAGTGCCATGGCAGATCACAAAATAATCGGTAATGGAATTGGGGACTTTTGAGAGATTCAATTTTACAATATCCAACGCTTTGCGCTCCAACATTCCTTGAACAACAACGTCTGCCAACATATCAGGAGCTTCAATCTTCTTTTTTCTAGCCATGTAAGGGGTATTATCTATGCAAAGGTAAGTATTTCCGCTAACTTCCCTTTTCCTTGAGTTGCTTAGTATTAACAAACAATGAACCTTTTATTCAAACACGCCAATATGTCAGTTAACAAGTCATACTTCTCAACAAGTGGGCTCATCTTTTGTTGTATTTTTATGATCCAAACTTCAAACAATGTTTAAGCAAATAATTGGCTCCCATGTAATAAGGCTACCTGAAACAGCATCTACCAACCTTCATGCTCTAAGGGAACTAAACTCACATCGCCCGGCTGAAGGCTCTGTATATATAACTGACAATCAAACCCAGGGACGAGGCCTTGAAACAAACTCATGGGAAAGCGAGCCTGGCAAGAATCTCACATTCTCTTTCATTCTTTATCCATCCTTTTTACCGGTTGACAAACAATTCAGACTAAACCAATGTATTGCCCTGGGAATTTCGGATTTCGTTAAACAAATGATTACTGACAGGATAACGGTGAAATGGCCGAATGACATATATTACCGGGATAAAAAAATATGTGGCACCTTAATCCAGAATTCTGTGATAGGAAGCTCTTTCGACTATTCCGTTATAGGAATAGGGATGAATGTTAACCAGGCAGAATTCCTGAGTGAAGCGCCCAATCCCGTTTCCATGATGAATGTGCTGGGAATTGAGCAATCCCTGGAAAATCTGTCCCTCCAACTATTTCAATCGCTGGACAGGAGATACTGGCAACTGATGAACGGGGAATTTGAAAAGCTCAGCGCGGATTACCTGAACAATTTATACAGGATGGGGGAAATCGGCAAATATATGATCCATGGTATTGAAGAAGAAGCCAGGATAACCGGTGTATCCAACTATGGCCACCTGTTATTAAAAAATGTAAACGGGAAATCATGGTCCTGCGACCTGAAAGAAGTCAAATACCTCTGAAATTATTAATAAGCCAGCTCTTCTGCATCTATTTCAACTGGCTCTGGCAGGTCCATCTGCTCCGCTACAAGTTCCGCTATGTCCTTTACGTTTATGTCAGTACCATTGTGGAAAGTCTTTTTACACAAAGGGCAGGATGTGATTAGCAGGTCAGGGTTAGGGCGGGTCAGGACTTCCAGGGCTGCATCACGGATCTGCTCACGCTGATAGTGATCCATGCTGAAATCACCCAGGCTGCCTCCGCAACACAAGGCATTTTCCTTTTCTTCAGCAACAGGAACAAGCCTAGCAACTCTTTTCAACAATTTCCTTGGCTCCTTATAAACTGCTGATCCACGTCCCAATTCACATGGATCGTGATAAACCACGGATAGACCGCTTTGATTGAGCCAGAGTGAACCAGCTTCAGCCAACCTCAAAAGGTATTGGGTATGATGCAGCACTTCAACACCGAATAGTTTATATTCTTCGTTGAACATCTTGTAACAAATCGGGCAGGATGTAACCAGGATCCGGGCACCGGAAGCATGTATTATCTGCCGGTTCTTCTCCATCACAGAATGAGCTGCATTGTTCATCCCGGCCATCATCAAAGGCCTGCCGCAACATATAGATCCATCGGCATCCATAAACCGGTACTTTACGTTGGCAGCCTGCATGATCTTCAACATAGCTTTCTTAACAGAAGGGGTGAGATGCCCCATACATCCGGCAAAATAAAGGACATTGATGCCCTTACTATCAGGAACATCAGCCGGCAGATAGGAATAAATCTTGTCTATTTGCTTGTTGTCCAGATTTCGCGAAGCAACCCTCAGATCAAGAAGATCGATCTGTACAGGACATACCTGCTGGCATCTGCCGCATAGCAAACAATTATTATCTACAATGGGTACAGGAACCTTCTTCCTCAATGACCTGAGGAAATATACCGGAGTCGAGAAAGTCTTCTGTGCAGTATTCATCTGGCAGACATCGATACAGACGCCACACCTGGGGCAAGCCCTCATTTCTATCTCACTGAAACTGTTAATGGTTTTTCCAGATTTTACGCCGAAATGCTTGAGGTATATCATCACTACCTCGGTTGGAATATGCATGTAACGCGACCATGGAAGGGTGATGAAGAATATGCCAAGCACACATGAATATCCCCACCAACTAATGTATGCGGTGCTCGTAAGGAAATTATCAGGCAGGATGGATGCGAGCACATCTCCCATGGAATTGGTCAGGAAACCACCGCCACCATGATGACTGGCTGTCAGGCTTTCTGCCAAAAGGCGCATAGGAAATATCAGCCACAGGCAGGTAATCGCCCAGCGGTCAAAACTGCTCTGGCGGGTAGTCCGTTTCATACCGAACCAACGTGAACGGATCCTTTTGAATAGGGCCAATACTATCCCGGTTAGAACAAAAAGCAGGATAAAATCCATACTGAACCTGAAGAAACCGGGCATGGTATTCAGTTCAAAAGGAAGAACCCTTTTGTCGTGAACGAAAAATTTAAGGAAGATAGGATAGTATGGCGGGTTGATATGTCCGCCACTGTATACCCTCGATTCAATGTTTCCCATCAATATAAGCAGGAACCATCCCAGGGCAAAGCTCATGTGCATGAATCCCAAAAGCTTGTTCTGCTTCCACATCCTACGGTGAAGAAGGCATTCCATGAAAACTTCAGCTGTGGCAGGGAAAATCTGCATGCTAAACAGCCCATAGCCGATCTTTCGCCTGCCGGAGCGGTCGATCAGGGCTATCCACCTGCTGAACTTGACGAACAGCACTGTAAGCAGGAATAGCAAGCCTATGAAAAAAGGCAGTACAAAAATATCGAAGGTCATAGGTTTTCGGATTGCAGCACCCTGTTGATTTGCAGGATAAGGTTTCTTGTACTTATTCCCCTCGGACATACCAACTGGCATTTCCCGCAAAGCATGCATTTTTGTGCTTCCCTGGCAAGTCCCTTTAGTTCACCTCTTTTTACCTGGAGGATAATGCGCCTCAGGCTGAAATCGGTAAACTTTGCCGCTGTACAGGTTGCTGCGCAGGTCCCGCAGGATATACACCAGTTCAGTCCCGGTTCGGCAGCAGCAACTTTACTGGCAACCTCGTGGTTGTTGCGATCGAAGTCGATCTGCCGGTCCGGGCTGACGAAATATCCGAAACGGGAGGCTGAATCTTGCATCATTTATAACTCTTATGTGATGATGTTCAACAATTCTTAATAAAATCAGATTTTCAACTCGAAAACTATCTGAATTATATTATCTCTTTCAAAAACCTGTCGATCTCCAAAGCCGCCGACCTGGCATCTGTCAGAGTGTCGGTAATCGTCTTTGGCCCCGTGGCAGTTCCTGCCATAAAAAAACCGGGCAATTCGCTAAGATTAGCCTGGGTGTGAGGATCAACTGGCTTAAGGAAACCATCATCTACTTTTGCCAGCCCGAGTTTATCCCGCATATTGGTAACAGCAACCGGAGCAACCATTCCAGACATTAGGACCAACAAGTCAAGGGTTAGTTTCAGAGGTTTTCCAAGCAAGGTATCCTCCACTTTTACAACGACTCCCCCTTGTTTGTTTTCAGAGGCTTCGCTCAGACGGCCCCTGATGAACTGGATATTGTGTTTTTCCTGGGCTTCCTGGTAAAGTTCTTCATAGTGGCGACCAAACATCCGAAGGTCCATGTAAAAGCAATATACCTCGACAGAGGGATAAAGTTCCTTGATCTCAATAGCCTGCTTAACGGCTGTTATACAACAGACTTTCGAGCAGTAGATATTCCCCGCTTTCTCATCGCGTGAGCCGACACAATGAATGAAACCAATACGTTGCGGGTCTTTACCCAGGCGCGGATTCAAGCCTTCACCCTGGATGAAAATTTCTTCCAGGTCTGCAGAAGTGATAACATGATCATAGATTCCATATCCATATTCTTCCTTCTTATGTGCATCGAAAAGGTCGAAACCGGTAGCCATCAGCACTGCATCAGCATTGGTAACCCAACCGTCAGCGGCAGTTACAATAAATTTCCCGGAAAATGGCTTGATAGAAGTTATTTCCTTTCCATACTGGACCTGGATGCTGTCATCCATCTTTTCATACAGTTTCTCAAGCAAATCCCTGCCCTGCCTGCGATTCGGGAATAACTGGTGCCAGTGGTTTATATGCCCTCCAAGTATTTCATTCTTTTCAATCAGGGTTATGGAATGGCCCATAGCATTGAGGATTGAGGCCGCTTCAATCCCGGCAATGCCGGCGCCGACAACTGCTACATGTTTACTCATTCCTGGTAGAATTTTAGGTAAGATGGAGCCGCGGGTTTCCCCATATCTTCGCCGTTAGGCCCCTTGAATTTTGCTTCCGGATCATATTCAATCCCGATCTTATCCAGCAGGGGTTCTGCCGGCACCTGGTGAACCTGAAGGCCGAGTTGCCATGGATCGTAACCCAGTAGCATACCGGCAACCTCTTCGTATGTAAATACTGGAATTCCCTGTTTATCTTTTCCATAGGTCCTGCCTTCCATTTCGCTGAGTGCATATTGCCAGCGATCGAGGAACATAGGGCAACCTGGACAATTCGTAATGATCATGTCCGGCTCGTAAGGTTCCATTGAATCAAACTTTTTCCTGGAACAGGCTATGGAAAACCCCCGGTTGGCCTGGATGGCATACTGCCTGAATCCAAAACCGCAGCAATGGCGCCGCTCAGGATAATCCACCACTTCACCACCCCATGATTCGATCATCCCGGTGAGAACATAAGGATATTCAGCACCTCCAACTCCCTTGTGGGGGAACATTTTGGAATAGTGGCAGCCGATATGTTCAACCACTTTCAGGGGAGAGCCGGTATTTTTATCAACGAGCCTGTATTTAGCCTTAGCGGCTATCTCGTTCCTGAATTTGTAGATAATATCACTGGCATGGGCCAGGTTGTTGGGAACCGTAAATTCACGCCCCGTGGCCTTGTAAAGAAAATCACGCGTTTTTTCAAGTGTTTCCGGGAAATGTTTCCAGGTCTCAATGATCTCGGTGTAAAGTCCAAAGGATGTTATGCAGGAAGCAATATAGTTGCTGTAGCCTGCTTCAGTCATCAATGAGAACTGCCGGGCAATCACAGTCATGGTGGTTTCGAAAGGCACTACATCTGTATGATAGCCGATGCCAGTGCAGGAAGTATGGTGCTGGTTATCGCAAAGGTCTTTACCCAGTTCATCTTTCATGATGCGGGTAAAGGCTTTTTCGGAGCCCGGAAAAAAATTCTGACGGATACAGGAGCGTGCATAAAAATAATGATCGTCAGCGATCTCCTTCTGGTATTCCTTCCAGATCAGTTTCTTCCCGTCCGCCTTCATTCGCGTGTATGAGTTTGATTATTTGTCGTATAGATCATCCTGAAGTATTCATTATTTGCACCTTCACCGAATTCCACTCCCATTTCTTCTGCCTTTGCTTTGGAAAACTTCTCAAGGTCGCGGAAGCGGTCCATTCCTCCTGTAACTTCAAATATTTTGTGTATCTCATCCAGGTCTTCCTGGGGAATTTTTCTCAAAGCACCTGGACCTTCTCCCTTGTAATTGGCTCCCAGCTTTTCCATTACCTCCTCAATATGCTCCATTTCCCATTCCCAGATTGGACCTTGTTCAGGGTGATTGCCGGGAGCAATGGTATCAGGATTTATACAATATCCATGTGATAGTATTTTCTCCCCTATAGCTCTTTTAAGCGCCAACTGCTGCCTGCCTTTCTCCGATTCGGTAAAATAACCAAGATCCTGTGAAAGCGCCCTCAATGCTATTACAAGGAGTCCAGGAACATTACCGCGGGGGCATCGTGTTTTGCATGACATGCATTCCCCGCAATACCAGATGGTTTCGCTTTTCAGCAATTCAATGATCTTAGCGTCATCCTGGGTTTGGACAGTGATAGCTACGGTACGGGGATCATAAACATAGAATTCTGCGGCAGGACAGATTGCAGTGCAGGTACCGCAGTTGATACAGGCTTTCAGGCTTTCGATGAACCTGACATCGGTTGCTAATTTATCATACAATACACCCATAAAGTTCCAGTCTTCCAGTACCAGGCTTCATTGCAGATAAAGCCCGGTAATTCCTCACTAAATCTAATTGCAGACAAATATAGCCAAAGTAGCTTTGTTAGACTATATAGGATAGAAAGAAGTTTTAGGCTGCTGATATGGAATGCAGATTACGCGGAACCGCTAAATGGCGGACGCGGAAATCCACGGATTGTAATTAATGGCAAAATAATGGCAAGGATAAACTTCCGGCTTCGGACTTCCGGCTTCCGGCTTCAAGCCTAATCTCTACCTTCCTTCCATCACTTCCTTCAGCTTAACTGCCAGGGTATTGACGAAGGTGGCCAGCGGTTTTTCTGCCATCATGGCAATGAAAGGATTCATATCCGCATCAATGATCAGCTGTGTTTTGCTAGTGTCGGGGGTGATTGATTCAATGGATGAAATGAGTAGAAAATCAAAAGGAAGCTTTCCCTCGCTTTTCATTACGATCCGGCTATCAGGCTGTCGCTCAGTAATACTCATACCCAGCGTCGCCAGTCCTTTAATCTCAAATGAACAATGGTCGGAACTGGCTTCCCAGTTGATAACATTGTCCGGGACCAGGTACGAAAAATTATTGAAATCGTTCAGAAAATGAAAGATCGCCCCTGCAGGACGATCTATGGTGATAATATCGCTTTCAATTTTTTTGCTCATAGCTAAACTCCCCAGGATTTGGGATTTTCCCTCCACTTGATGAGTGACTCAAGGTCGGAATCTTTGACAATATTTTGTTCTATAGCCTTCTTAATAAGAGTATTGTAGGAGGTCAAGGTCCGAAGGATACAATTGGCCTGCTTGAAATTCTCTTCAGCTTCAGGCAATTCGTATGTGAAAATTGCAACCATTCCTTTTACATTGCATCCTGCTTCACGCAAGGCTTGTACGGCATTCAGGCTGCTTTTTCCTGTAGAAACCAGGTCTTCAACTACTACGACTGATTGTCCGCTTTCAACCACACCTTCTATCTGGTTTTCGAGGCCGTGGCCCTTCTTTTCAGAACGAATATAGACAAAAGGAAGCCCGAGATCCTGGGCAACAAGTACCCCTGCAGCAATGGCACCAGTGGCAACCCCGGCAATCAGGTCCACAGTTCCAAACTCTTCATTGATCAGTTTTACGAACTCCTGGCGGATAAAGGTCCGGATCTTGGGATACGATAAGGTACGGCGGTTATCACAATAGATAGGTGATTTAATACCGGAGCTCCAGGTAAAGGGATTTACAACATCCAGCTTTATTGCTTTAATTTGCAGCAGGGACTCAGCCGTAGTAAGAGCGGTTTCTTCGAACTTCGATTTCATGCGGTTAATTCAAAAAGATGGATTCTTCACTTTCAAAGGGTCAAAGGTATAGAGTTTTTCTGAATGAAAAGTCTATACTCATTTCAGAAGATATTAACATTGTTGATAATCAGGTAAATAACAGGTTTGTTACTTACCAGGACAAGGAATCCATGCAATTGGAGTATGAACGCTTCTCTAAGGAAGAAGATTGTTCTCAGCTGATTATTTTAGCCGGAAATCTTTTTTGCAGGGCCTGTGAGGAATTCCGGTCAATCTTTATTGAGATCAAGGCTGCAGGGGGAGTGGTGAAGAACCGGGAAGGCAAAATCCTGTTCATTAAACGATGGGATGTATGGGATCTGCCCAAAGGCAAACTTGAAATTAATGAATTGCCCGAAGCCGGTGCCCTCCGGGAAGTGGAAGAAGAAACTGCATTGTCATCTTTAAGCATTATCCGACAGCTTCCTTCCACTTTTCACATCTATAACGACAGGCATGGAAAAGCTATTCTTAAAGAAACCTGCTGGTACGAAATGAGCTATAATGGTGATCAGGTTCCAGTTCCTCAAACCGAGGAAGATATCACCGAGGCAAAATGGTTTGAACCCCGACAAATCGATATTGTGTTAAACAATACATATGTCTCGCTTCAGGAAATGATTTCAGGTTTCGCATCTGATATTTGACATCTTTCATGAAACAGCTTTCCACCAAAAACCAGTAAACGCAAACTAATTTGCATTAAACATTTCCAACTATCCAATAACCACTTCCCATTATCTAATAACCATTTCCCAATAACCAATTCCCCTCTTCCTTACCTTTGTAAAAAATCCGCCTATGAATATCGCCGTTTTCGCTGGTTCCTTTGATCCCATTACCCGGGGACATGAGTCGATAATCCGCAGGGCAATTCCCCTTTTCGACAAGATCATCATTGCTATCGGCCATAATGCCGACAAAACAGGTTATTTCCCCCTTGAAAACCGCCTGAAATGGATAAAGGAAGTGTTCAAGGATGAGGCATCCATTTCTGTTGAGAGTTACAATGGATTAACAGTTGATTTCTGCAAGGAAAAAAAAGCAGGCTACCTGATCAGGGGATTACGGACTTCTGCGGATTTTGAATTTGAACGTAGCGTAGCTCAGGTGAACAGCCGTCTGAACCCTGAACTTGAGACCGTTTTCATGCTTACCCTGCCTGAACATGTAATGATCACCTCCTCCATAGTCAGGGAAGTGCACAGGAACGGCGGGGATATCCGTCAGTTCATACCCGAAAAGATCCAAATATAATTACTCAGGAATCTTCCCCGGTATCAATATGAAATAAAGTAAAATGTACTTTCCCATACTGTCGTTCAGAATGGAAAGTCGGGTATTCCCTGAAATTGACTGATGAATCATGTTCAATGATCAGCCAGCCATCCTCATTAAGCAATGACTGGTTGAAAACCAAGTCAGGAATATGGGTAACTTCCTTCAATTCATAAGGAGGATCAGCGAAAATAACATCAAATTTCCGCCTGACAGATTTCAGGTAGTTGAAAGCATTTGCTTTCACGACGAATACCCTTTCGAAGCCAATTTCCGATATGCATTCTGAAATAAAATCGGTACAGCGGTGATTGATCTCTACGGAGACCACATCCTTTGCCCCTCTTGAAGCAAATTCGAGACTGATATTCCCGGTACCGGCAAATAAATCAAGTACAGCAATTTCTTCAAAATCCACCTTACTAACCAGGATATTGAACAGGCTCTCCTTGGCAAGGTCAGTGGTTGGCCTTACAATCAAACCTTTTGGGGGATGGAGTTGTCTTCCCCGGTGAGATCCGCTGATTATTCGCAAAATGGCAGGTTAAAAAGTGTAAAATACTTATGGACTAAGACTTCAGAGAAAACAGGACTAAACTCTGCAAGTTCATTCATGCCGGCAAAATGAAGCCTGTCGATAAACTGCGTCAACAGCCGGAATTCATCTGAGTCGGAAACTATATCCCCGGTCAGCGTTATTACTTCTTCGGCAGGAACAAACCCCATCTGCTCGAGCACATATACAACAAAATAGACCAGGTCGTCGGCTGCCTGTTTCCTGAACGTATTATAATACTGCAGCTTACGTCCCTGGATGATAATGATATCAAAATAGCTACCCCATACATTAACAAAAACCTGCCTGGTAAGAATATGGGCATTGTCTTTAACAAGTCCTTGTATCAATATAGATGCGGAGCATTGATCAACTTCTTTATGAAAGAATTCATTTGCTAGTCTTGAAATACAGGAAGGAAGCGAATACACAGCAGTCATTTCGCCAACCGGAATATTCCTGCAGAGCACCTTTTCGGAAGCGCTTAGCGGATGATTGAACCGGAAATACTCTTCCATGGTTTCATCTTTCACAAATCCGGGAGGTACAAGAGTAACCTTCGGGGAGGCATAAACAACATCTACCTGCCCATATTTATAAAGCAGCAATTCTTCCTCCCTGAATCTGGCCTGGATCCGCTGGCAAAGAGTATCAGGGGATGCAATAACAATAGAGTTAGATCCATTTAACTGGAAATCTGACATGCCAAGGAAAATCCTGGTCCGGGGATCCAGGACAGACAACGAATAGCCATCAGGCCTGAAAAGCACCGAAAGCCGGTATTTCTCAGTTCGGAACTTGTCGAAGGTAGGATCTATCAGGTTAATCATGAAAAAATACAATTCCTTGTTTAAGATGGTTGCCTTAACGGAATGTAAGCAAATGTAAGATTAATTCTCTATCCTGTTTACGTATAAAGGTCAAGTAACTCAGCGTAGGATGGAATGCCTTCAATAAAATCGTAAGCTCCTTTTTGATAATCGATCTTGCAGCAATAATGTTCCAGGCCATTGGTAATCAGGAAATACCGGGCTTTCAACTGCATATTGTAACGCGCTGCCTGGTCAAAAACCTCCTGTTTAATCCCTACAGAAGGAGCTTTGCATTCAATCAACATTACCGGAATTCCGGATCGGTCAAAAACAACCAGGTCAAATCGCTTTTTAAGCCCATTTAGGAGTAACTGCTTCTCTACACCAATCAGGGAAAGTGGCACTTCCCCAATTTCCACCAGATAGCATAACATATTCTGCCGTACCCATTCTTCAGGGCTCAGGTTGACAAATTTCTTCCTGACCGGGTCAAAGATTAACTCTTTATCTCTTTTACGGTCAAATCTGAAATGAAAGAGGGGAAAATTCAAATTTTGCATGCAAAATCCATTTGCTTCATAAAATTATATATCTCTTGCGGAAGATTTGCTTTCCCCGAGGAGAATTGCTTCATTTTATCCGTTTTATTTTCAGATGGGGGCCTGAAACATGCAAAGATGCTTGAAATAATCTAAATTTGCGCCACCTCTCCCATTCCAACCCTATGAAAACAAAGAAAGAGATCGTAGAAAACTGGTTACCCCGTTACACAGGCACTCAACTTAATGAGTTTGGCGAATATATCCTCCTGGTTAATTTCTCAGCTTACCTTGAAGAATTTGCAAAGATCCACAATGTTGAAATTAAAGGCCAGGGGCGTTCCATGCCAAGTGCCACTTATGGCAATATCACCATTATCAAGTTTGGGATGGGTTCTGCAAATGCTGCTACCATTATGGACCTGCTCGGGGCAATCCGTCCAAAAGCTTGTCTGTTCCTGGGAAAATGTGGAGGGTTAAAACGCAAGAACCAACTGGGGGATTTGATCCTTCCAATTGCCGCGATAAGGGGAGAAGGAACATCCAACGACTACTTTCCGCCTGAAATACCAGCTTTACCGGCATTTAGCCTCCAAAGAGCTATTTCTACCTCAATCAGGGAGCACAGCCGGGATTACTGGACAGGCACAGTCTATACAACCAACCGCAGGGTTTGGGAACATGATAATGATTTCAAGAAATACCTGCGCCATACCCGTGCCATGGCTATCGATCTTGAAACCGCAACCATTTTTGTTGTTGGCTTTGCCAATGAGATACCTACCGGGGCTCTCCTGCTCGTCTCTGATCAGCCTATGATCTCCTCTGGCGTTAAAACAGAAAACAGCGACCGCATTGTGAATGAAAAATACCTGAACGATCACCTGAATATCGGAATTGATGCCCTCAAACAGATGATTGACAAACATATGACGCTGAAGCACCTGAAATTCTAATCAATCTGCATAACCTACGTCTGCTTTATGATGCCGACATTCAATAACCTGATCAAGGATCTTCAAAAGAAAGTTTTTCAGCCGGTATACCTGTTATACGGGGAAGAGCCTTACTATGTCGACCTCATTTCAGATTATATGGTTGAGAATGTACTGGATGAAACTGAGAAAACCTTCAACCAGGTAGTGCTCTATGGGCGAGACACTTCCGCTCCCGTTCTTGCTGATCAGTGCAGGCGATTCCCGATGATGGGGAATTTTCAGCTGGTTGTATTGAGGGAAGCCCAGGATATGGATTTGAAGAAAGATGAGAATCAGCAGTATATCATATCCTACCTGAAGAACCCTGCTCCAACTACTATCCTGGTTATGGGGTATAAATACAAATCCCCACCGGTCAAGGTGCTTAATGCTGCCAAAAAGGAAGAGAAAAATATTGTTCTGTTTGAATCGAAAAAGAGATCCGAAAGCGACCTCCCGATCTGGATCAGTGAACAGGTGAATGAGAATGGCTATACCATTAACAACAAGGCCTGCAATATGTTGGTGGAATTCCTGGGAAATAACCTGGAGAAAATATCGAATGAATTAGGCAAACTCTATATAAACCATCCGAAGGAGAAACAGATCACCGAGGATGTAATAGAAAACTATATCGGTATCAGCAAAGATTATAATGTTTTTGAACTCCAGAAAGCCCTTGCAAACCACGATGTTATAAAAGCAAATAAAATTATCAATTACTTCGCCGCAAATCCCAAAGACAATTCCATTTTTAAGATCATTCCTATACTTTTCAGTTTTTTCAGTAAGCTGATGAACTTTCATTGTCTGGACAAGAAGTCACCTGCCGATATTTCCGGTAAGCTGAAAATTTCCTATTATGCAGTTGATGAATATGCAAAAGCTGCCCGCTTCTACCCACTGCCTAAGACACAGGACATCATCACATGGCTCAGGGAAGCCAATGTCCGGGCTTTGGGAATTGACAATTATTCTGTCGGGGAAGGGGAATTATTGAAAGAATTGATATTCAAAATCCTTCATTAGGAATTAGTCTTCTCCCCTGTTAAAAAGCTTTTCAATCCTTGCCTGGTATTTCTGCTGGATAAAGAGTCTGCGCAGTTTCAGTGATGCGGTTAATTCTCCGGAATCTACTGTCCATTCAGAATCAAGTATTTCAAAAGCTTTAATTTGCTCAGTAGCACCCAGGAATTTATTGAATTTCTGTATCTCTTTCCCAAACCTTTTCTGTATCCTTTCCATCTTGACCATATCCGCATCGTTGGTATAGGTGATTTCTTTCCGGGCACACCAGGTACGAAGGAAAGCGAAATCAGGTACGATGATGGCAGCTGCATATTTCTGGTTCTCACCAACAACCATCAGGGTATCAATAAAATGGGACTCCTTGAATTTATTTTCAATTAATTCAGGGCTGATATATTTCCCGAAGGAAGTCTTGAAAATCTCCTTTTTCCTTCCTGTGATCTTCAACTGGCCTTCAGGTTCGATCCTGCCCAGGTCACCTGTATGAAACCAACCTTCACTGTCAATGGCAGTTGCGGTTAATTCAGGTTCCTTGTAATACCCCATCATTACGCTCGGACCTTTGCAAAGGATTTCCTGGTCCTCACCTATTCTAACTTCAACATTATTTATAACAGGGCCTACTGTTCCAAATTTAACCCCATTCTCCGTAAAATTATTGATGGAAATAACAGGTGAAGTCTCAGTTAGTCCATATCCTTCAAGTACCGGTATACCGGCAGCCCAAAATATGCGGGCAAGCCTGGGTTGAAGTGCGGCACCACCGGAGGCAATAACCTTGAAGTTTCCTCCCAAAGCTGCCACCCATTTGGAAAAGACCAGCTTGCGTGCGATCTTTAGCTTAGCTTCATAATACATCCCGTTCTTACCATACATTTCGTAATGAAGCCCAAGGTGAACAGCCCAGAAAAATATCATTCTCTTGATACCTTTCAGCTTTAGACCATTTGCCATGATTTTGTCGTAGATCTTTTCCAGGAGCCTTGGCACTGTTGAAATAATGTAAGGCTTGATTTCCCTCATATTATCGGAGATTGTGGCAATGCTTTCAGCATAGTAGATAGAGATTCCGCGATAATGGTACAAATAAACCAGCATCCTTTCATAGATGTGACAAAGCGGCAGGTAGCTAAGCGCGCGGCCTTCTTCCCCGAATGGCAGAATATATTCACAGGCCAGGAAATTCGAAATGATATTGGAGTGGGTGAGCATTACCCCCTTGGGATTCCCCGTGGTTCCAGAGGTGTAAATCACCGTTGCAAGGTCTGAGGGCTTAATGGTCTCCTGAATGCTTTTCAGTTTACCAGGTTCCGGGTTATTTTTACCCAGGGCAATGAGCTCCGAAAACGATGGGATGCCTTCTGTTTCCTTAAATGCATAAACTCCTTTCAAAGTAGGTATCTCACTTACTATATGTTCTATTTTACGGTAAGTATCCCAACCGGAAACAAAGATGTACTTAACCTCGGCATGAGCAAGGATATAGCGGTAATCAGATTCGCTGATCGTTGGGTACACAGGCACATGAATAGCTCCTGCCTGGAGAATGCCCATATCGCAGAAATTCCATTCCGGGCGGCTTGAACTGATAGTAGCAACCTTATCACCGGCTACCACTCCCAATTTCATCAAGCCATAGCTTACATTGTTTGCGATTTCGATATACTCGTCGATGGAGTATTTCTTCCAGGCACCACCCTCTTTTCCTGCAAGTAAATCCTCTTTTTTAACAAATTTTTCCCTGATGTAAGGTAAGAGATCAAAAAGCCGGGATACCTGGTTCATCTTGTTAACAATTTGGGTTCAGGTAAAAATAATAAATCCCCGGTATTTATATCAAAATCTTCTATTTAATTTTTTAAATATGTTAGAGCTCAGAGTTTCTTGTTAAAATGTCCGGCAGCTGCCTGGGCTGTTGGCATTATAACCAGGTCGTTCACATTGACGTGTGCAGGCAAACCGGTAACCCAGATAACTGCTTCAGCAATATCCTCAGCAGTAAGCGGCTCATACCCTTTATAAACCTGGGAGGCAACTTGTTTATCCCCTTTGAAACGGACTTCCGAAAACTCTGTTTCTGTTGCCCCGGGACATACTTGCGATACCTTAATACCATATTCGAGAAGATCCAACCGCATACCTTTTGTAAGGGCATTGACTGCAAACTTCGTGGCGCAATATACATTTCCCTTGGGGTAGACTTCTTTCCCGGCTATTGAGCCAATATTCACAATATGGCCTTTGCCGGCATCTATCATCATCGGGCTGATCATTCGGCTGATGTAAAGCAATCCCTTGATGTTGGTATCGATCATCTCTTCCCAGTCGTTGATGTTCCCGCCTTGCATTGGATCCAGCCCAACGGCAAGACCTGCGTTGTTCACAAGTATATCTATAGATTTCCACTCAAGAGGCAGACTATTAATTGCCTCTTCAACGGATTTTCTCTGCTTAATGTCAAAACTGAGAATAAATACCTCTGCGTTATATGTCGAACGGATATTATCAGCCATCTGTCTAAGCCTTTCAATTCTCCTCCCACAGATGATAATGCGGTCATTCAGTTTTGCAAAACGAATGGCACAGGCTTTCCCTATCCCGCTTGTTGCGCCGGTAATCAATATGGTTCTGGTCATTGTAAGTGATTTTTGTTGAAAAAGGAGAATGAACTAAAGCTGACGAAAATACAACTCAGCTTTCAAAGAGATTTTTTTTGAAAATAGCATCAGAACCGGATGAAATTCCGGGCACAACATTTATAACAACAGGAATATTATACTGCCAGTGAAAGAGCAAGTTCGCTCATCTGGGTGAAATTCAACTGTCTTTCCTCAGCCGGTACATGCTCCCCGGTGATAAGATGATCACTGACAGTTAAAAGCGCTAGTGCTTCTACTCCAAACCTTGCAGCCAGGAGGTACAAACCGGCTGATTCCATCTCAACTGCAAGTGTGGAATGCCTGCGCCATACTGCATAGCTGTCACCATTCACAGTTTCATGGTAAAATAAATCAGAGGAAAGGATATTCCCAACTTTCAAGTCCAGGCCGCGATTCTTTGCATTTTCAGCTGCTTTCTGAGCGAGACGGAAACTAGCAGTTGGTGCAAAAGTCATCCCTGAGAATGTTTTGGAAACAATTGCGGAATCTGTGGATGCAGAAATACCCATCACCAGGTCCCTGACCTTAATTTCTTCAATAAGTCCCCCACAAGTACCAACGCGAATAAGCGTTTTAACTCCATAATCAACAATCAGCTCATTAACATAGATCATATGGGACGGAAGCCCCATTCCGGTACCCTGCACCGACACTCTACGTCCTTGATAATAACCGGTAAACCCCAGCATTCCCCTTACATTATTGTAGCAGACTGCGTTTTCAAGAAGGTTTTCTGCAATATGCTTTGCTCTGAGGGGATCCCCGGGAAGTAGCACGAAATCAGCTATTTCACCAGGTTTTGCTTCAAGATGTATGCTCATTTGTATTTTGAATAAGGGCGCAAATATACGCACATTCCAAGATTTACAAAGGAAGTGATCATATTTACATTTTCTCCCAAATCCACTCCCTGGCATTCACAAATGCTTCAATCCAGGGTGTAACCTGATCCGACTTTCTGACTGACGGGTAATAAGCCCATTGCCAGGGATATATCGATCTCTCAAGGTGGGGCATCATGACCAGATGACGGCCATCATCCGATACAAGGCTGGCTGCATCATACATGGATCCGTTCGGATTGCCGGGGAATCCCGAAAAGGAATATTTAGCCGGAATCTGGTAGTCCTTTTCATCTTTTGGGAATTCAAATTTCCCTTCTCCATGGGCCACCCAAATACCCAGCCTTGTTCCCGCAAGGGTCTTCAAGAGTACTGAATTGTTTTCTACAATATCAACAGTTAAAAATGAGGATTCATACTTATGGGTATCGTTATGCAGCATTCTAGGTTTAACATCATGTCCGGCATTCAGCAATCCAAGCTCTATCATGAGTTGGCAACCATTGCATACGCCCAGCGATAAAGTGTCTTCTCTTGCATAAAAGGCATCGAGTGACTGTTTAGCTTTTTGATTGTAGATGAAAGCACCGGCCCAACCTTTGGCTGAACCCAAAACATCGGAATTGGAAAACCCGCCTACAAATACTATAAAATTTATATCCTCCAGGGTTTCACGACCTGTGACAAGGTCAGTCATGTGCACATCCTTTACATCAAAACCTGCAAGATGCAATGCCCAGGCCATCTCCCGATCGCCATTCGATCCTTTTTCGCGGATAATTGCTGCCTTGATTCCAGATTTTAATTTCCTGGAAGGATTGATGCCATATTGCTGAATGTTCCCGGCAAATCCTTCCTTGAATGCAAATGACCTTTCCTGCAGTTTGTAATTTGCAAAGCGTTCAGCTGCCTTTTGTTCACCGGATTGCCTGCGGTCAAGCAGCCAGGATGAACGGAACCAGTCATCACGAAGTTCATCTATACTGAAGGTGTATTCAGTCCCTCCATCAAAAACAAAGAGTGATCTCTGCAGTATTGGCTTCCCTAGTTTATAAAATTCGATCCCAAGTTCATGAAGGAAAATGCTAACGAAATCAACATCATTTACCTGTACTACAACAGCAGGATTTTCAGCAAAAAGCTTATGAATAAGATCCTTACCTTTCAATACTGAAAGGTCGACTGAAATGCCAATTCCCGGTTGCGAAAAACACATTTCGAGCAAAGCCGTCACGAGCCCACCGGAAGAAATATCATGTCCCGCCAGGATCATTCCTTTGCTGATCAATGCCTGCAGAGCGTTGAAAGCATTCCTGAAATATACAGGATCAGCGGCATCAGGTACTTCTGTCCCAAGGAAATTAAGGGATTGGGCAAAACTGCTGCCTCCCAGTTTGAGTTCCGAACGGGAAAAGTCAATGTAAAGTAAGGATGATGTAAATTCAGGCTTAAGAACAGGAGAAACACAGGCCTTGATATCACTGACTTCACCAACCGCGGTAATGATAACAGTGCCTGGAGCGAGGACAGTTTCGCCATCAGGGTATTTCTGGGTCATCGACAGCGAATCTTTCCCGGTAGGAATATTGACCCCCAACCCAATGGCAAAGCTACTTGCAGCTTCAACAGCCTTGTAAAGGCGTGCATCTTCCCCTGGATTTTTGCAGGGCCACATCCAGTTAGCAGAGAGTGACACAGCATCCAGGCCACCAGTTAATGGTGCCCAGACAATATTGGTTAGGGATTCAGCAATAGCAAGCCTCGAACCTTTTTCAACATCCACCAGACCACTAACCGGAGCATGGCCCAGCGAGGTTGCTATTCCTTTTTCCCCCTGGAAATCCAGGGCAACCACAGCTGCATTATTCAGCGGAAGCTGTAATGGCCCGGCACATTGCTGCAAGGCTATACGGCCGGTTACAGAACGGTCAACTTTGTTCGTCAGCCAATCCTTGCAGGCAACTGCCTCCAACTGAAGCACACGGCTTATATATTCGCTGAGCTTTTCAGCCTGGTAAGTAATCCCGGAATAGTTATTCCCGATACTGACATCTTTGATAATCGTTTTTGGAGGCTTGCCAAAAAGATGTTCAAGTTTCAGATCGAGAGGCTTAACAGCAGTTTCAGGATCAGAAAAAGTAAACTGCATATCCCCGGTAATTTCACCAACTTCATAATAGGGAGCTCTTTCTCTTTCGGCCACTTTACGCATCTTTTCAGAATCCTCCGGATGCAAAACCAAACCCATCCTCTCCTGCGATTCATTTCCTATGATTTCTCGATCTGACAAAGTAGGATCTCCAACGGGAAGTTTCGCAATGTTAATGTAACCACCCTGCTCTTCAACCAGTTCTGAAAGTGAGTTCAAGTGCCCACCAGCTCCATGGTCATGCACGGAAATAATGGGATTGATGTCGCTCTCTGACATTGAACGGATGGCATTGTAAACTCTTTTTTGCATTTCAGGGTTTGAACGCTGCACTGCATTAAGTTCTATTCCGCTGTGATACTCGCCGGTTGCTACGGATGACACTGCTCCTCCTCCCATTCCAATCCTGTAATTGTCACCTCCCATTACAACGATCTTGTCACCTGGCCGGGGATGGCCTTTCAGGCAATCATCCTTTTTGGCATAACCGATTCCGCCGGCGAGCATGATGACTTTGTCAAAACCGAATCTCTTACGATCCTCAAAATGTTCAAAAGTGAGCACAGAACCACAAATTACAGGTTGTCCGAACTTGTTACCGAAATCGCTGGCACCATTCGAAGCTTTTATTAGAATTTCTTCTGGTGTCTGGTAAAGCCAGGGCCTTGCGGGCGTTGCCTGCTCCCATGCCCTGTCACTTTCGGTTCGGGGGTAGGAAGTCATGTAAACAGCAGTTCCGGCAATGGGTATTGAGCCTTTACCACCGGCCATGCGATCACGGATTTCACCACCGCTTCCGGTTGCAGCACCATTGAATGGTTCTACAGTAGTGGGGAAATTGTGGGTTTCGGCTTTTAAAGAGATAACGGTATCAACTGCCTTGATTCCGAAATAATCAGGAATTTCCTTTTTATCCGGGGCAAACTGTTCAGCCTGAGGGCCCTCAATAAAGGCAACGTTGTCGCTGTATGCTGATACGATATGGCCCGGGTGCATTTTAGAGGTCTTGCGTATCATCTGGAAAAGGCTTTCCGTCATTTCTGCACCATCAATGATGAATGTGCCGTTGAAGATTTTATGTCGGCAATGTTCAGAATTCACCTGGGAGAAACCAAATACCTCACTATCGGTGAGGCTTCGGCCAAGTTTGGAACTTACTTCCTGCAAATAAGCTACTTCGTCAGGGCTCAAGGCCAGGCCTTCTGCTTTGTTGTAAGCTGAAATATCGTCAATGAGTTTAACGGGTTCGGGCTTAATAAGGATGGTAAAGATATCCTGGTCCAGCCCGGTATAAAGGCGGGTAAGCATAGGATCATGAACTGCAGAAGCATCAGGTACAGGGATGAATTCTTCAATCCTAAGGATTCCGCTGATTCCCATGTTCTGTGTAATTTCAACGGCATTGGTGCTCCAGGGGCTGATCATTTCCTTCCGGGGCCCAATAAAAAACCCGGCTATGGTTTTGTCGTCCAGGAGCCGGGCGTTGCCAAACAGCCATTCCAGTTTTAGTATATCTGAGGCTGCGGGATCAGCGGAATAATGCACCGCATAAAGGTTCCCGGGGTTTCTGAAGAAGAGTATCATGGGATCGGATTTCAAGGTGCAAAGATAAGAATTCTGAAAATGGATAGTTGAGTAAAGTAAATTCTTACTTTTATAATTGAAAATTTAGTTATCAGTATATATGAATAAGAACTATCATTTATTATCAGTTAAATCTGCGAAATCTGCGTCAAAAAAATTAACGACGCAGATTCTCACTGAAAAGCACTGATTGTTTTATGAAGAATTCTTATCAGTCCGTCAGCTGACGGATCTGCGCAATCAACGTCTAAAAAAGACGCAGATCTGCACTTAAATGCGCTGATTGATTTATTGAGAAATTGTTAATCAGTTAAATCTGCGAAATCTGCGTCTAAAAAAGGGACTATTGATATTATTCATTTTAATTTTTGTTTTTTATGGTTAATACTTATTTGCATTCTGAATTAACAGGTTTGATCCTGAAAGCATTCTATAAAGTATACAACACTCTTGGATATGGCTTCCTGGAGAAGGTTTATCAAAATTCAATGCTATTTGAATTAGAATCGATGGGAATTTCTTGTAGTGATGAGTTACCCATCAAGGCATACTATGAAGAAAAATTAGTAGGCACCTATTGCGCTGACATACTTGTGGATGGTCTTGTCATTGTGGAGTTGAAAGCCATTGAGAAGATAGCTCCTGAACATGAGGCTCAACTGGTTAATTATTTGAAAGCCACACAAATTGAGGTCGGCCTTTTATTGAACTTCGGGCCAAAACCACAGCATGTCAGAAGAGTGTTAACCAGTGAATATTTACGGAAGATTAAGGCTGCAGAAACACGCTGATAATTCGGAATTGATCCTTCCAGTCCATTTGCCTGAATTCTATCCAATTAAATAAAACTCATTGAAAATCAACCCATAAGTTACCTTTTCCCTGTTTTATCCGGGAATAAAGAGTACCTTTGCCGCACAAATAATAATGAATGAAGAATTTTGATGAACTCGGCCTGCAGGAAAACCTGCTCAAAGCCGTGAAAGAACTGGGTTTCGAAAACCCAATGCCTGTCCAGGAAGCCCTAATCCCCCGAATCCTTAACAATGACACTGACCTCGTAGGCCTGGCTCAAACCGGCACCGGCAAGACTGCAGCGTTTGGATTGCCCCTGCTGCAGATGATCGACCCAAAATCCAAAACCACCCAGGCGATAATCCTGAGCCCCACCCGGGAGCTTTGTGTACAGATTGCCAATGACCTGCGAAGTTTTGCAAAATATATGCCCGATATCCATGTAGTTGCCATCTATGGCGGCGCAGGATTTGAAGGACAGGTAAAGGAATTGAAAGCCGGAGCCCATATCATTGCAGCAACTCCCGGCCGTATGCTGGATATGATCATGCGTAAAAAAGCTGATTTGTCAGGTATTAAATGGCTCATCCTTGATGAAGCAGATGAAATGCTCAATATGGGATTTGAAGAAGAGGTACGTGGAATTATTGAAAGTGCATCCACCGAAAGGCATACCTTCCTATTCTCGGCTACTATGCCAAAAGAAGTGGAACAGATCGCCCTCCAGTACATGCACAAGCCTGAAACCATCAGCGTAGGCCAACGTAACAAAGGTGCAGCAAATGTAAAGCACAACTATTATGTGGCTCATGCAAAGGACAGGTATAATATCCTGAAACGAATTGCTGATTACCACCCGGAAATGTATGCCATTGTCTTTTGCCGCACTCGACAGGAGACCCAGGAAATATCTTCCTCACTCATCCGTGACGGGTATAATGCAGATGCACTTCATGGTGATCTCTCCCAGGCACAGCGCGACCATGTAATGAACAAATTCCGCCAGCGCCACCTTTCCATCCTGGTTGCTACCGATGTAGCAGCACGTGGAATTGATGTTGATGACCTTACCCATGTAATCAATTACAACCTTCCTGATGAGCAGGATAGTTACATCCATAGAAGCGGTCGAACAGGCCGGGCAGGTAAATCCGGGACCTGTATATCCATTGTGAACCTGAAAGAAAAAAGCAGGATCAGGCAACTGGAAAAACAGGTTGGAAAAGAATTCAACCAGGCTAAGATCCCCAGCGGCACCCAGGTCTGTGAAAAGCAGCTCTATTACCTGATCGACAGGATGGAGAACGTAGTTGTGAACGAAGAAGAGATTATGCCATTCCTGCCGGTTATTTTTAAGAAACTTCAGTGGCTGAGCAGCGAAGAACTTATCAAGCGTTTTGTATCCGTTGAGTTCAACCGTTTCCTTGATTATTACAGGGAAGCTTCTGACCTGAATGTAGATGAAAGCAGGGAAAGAGACAGGAGTGAACGTTCATCCCGCGAAAACTTTACCTGGCTGTTCATGAGCATAGGCCGCAAGGATGGAGTACTTCCCCCGAAATTGCTAGGACTTATTAATGATTATACCCGCAAGCGCGATCTTCGAATCGGCAAAATTGATATAGGTGACACCTTTTCCTTTATCCAGGTGGATTCGGATTATGTACCTCAGTTCCTGAAAGCCTTTGAGGGCAAAACTATTAATGACAGGCCAATCCGCGTAGATGTTTCTGAGGAACAGGACCGACAGGGAAGGCCATCATCAAGGGGCCGCTCTGAAGGAGGAAGAAGTGAAGGTGGCCGTGGAGAAAGAGGATATGGAAAAAGGGAAGGCCGCAGTTACGAAAGCCGTGGCGGTGACAGCCGTAGCAGTGACAGTCGTGGCGGATCCCGTCGTTTCGAAGACTCCAAACCCGGTGGAAAAAAGAAATTTGCACCTCCTCGTGAATCATCACGTGGCGATGAAAAGTCGAAGTTCGGGAAGAAGAAGAAATGGTAAGTTTTGTCCTCAGAGTTTAGAATGGAACGCGGATAACGCGGAAAACAAGCGCGGATTAAAACGGATTGATTTCCGTGTTAATCCGCGCTTTTATTCGCGTCATCCGCGTTCCAATTTTACTCCCTTATCGCTAACCATCGTTCGGCTTCGATAGCCGCCATACACCCTGTACCAGCTGCAGTAACAGCCTGCCGGTAAACATGATCCTGCACATCACCGGCTGCAAAAACTCCTTCAATATTAGTCCTTGTGCTGCCGGGTATCGTTTTGATATAACCTTGTTCGTCAAGTTCAACTTGTCCCTTGAATATTTCTGTATTAGGCTGGTGCCCAATGGCAACAAAGAAACCCTGGATATCAATCTGCCTCAGGCCACCTGTTTTATTGTTCCCGATCATTGCGCCTGTAACCACTTTACCATCACCCACAATCTCTTTAGTGGAAGAATTCCATAATATCTCAATATTGGGGGCATTCAGAACCCTGTGCTGCATAGCCTTTGAAGCTCTCAGCTCATCCCTCCTGACAATCAGGTAAACTTTCTTACACATTTTGGCAAGGTAGGAGGCCTCTTCACAGGCTGTATCCCCTCCCCCGACAACGGCAACATCCTGTCCGCGGAAAAAGAATCCGTCGCAGGTTGCACAGGCGCTGACGCCATTCCCATTATATCTCTTTTCAGATTCCAGGCCCAGCCATTTTGCTGTGGCTCCTGTGGCAATGATCACTGTTTCTGCAAATATTTCCTTGCGGTCATCAGTAACAACCTTGAAAGGCTTCTTCGAGAAATCAACATTATCGATAATACCAAACCGGATATCAGAACCAAACCTTTCAGCCTGGTTTTTCAGATCTTCCATCATTTCAGGGCCGGTTATTCCTTTCGGATATCCAGGGAAATTATCAACTTCGGTAGTGGTGGTAAGCTGCCCACCCATTTGCAGACCTGTATATACAACAGGTTTAAGGTCAGCACGTGCAGCATAGATGGCGGCAGTATAACCGGCAGGACCGGAACCAATGATCAGGCATTCAAGAGGTTTGTTTTCAGCACTCATATCTGGGATAATAGGATTAAAGAGTAAAAGTAAAGTTTTTCCCAAGCCTGACACATATTATACCAATCAGAAAAAGCAGAAATTCCTCAACCTGGCGCCTGCCGTTTGCTGCCAAATTGACTGATGAATATCAATGTGTGAGAATCTCCCGATATTTTATTTTGCAAAGATAAACGCAGCAGGGAGAAGTGATAAAGCGATACGCGATTGATTTTGATTATAGAAACAACTAATTTCCATCTATGCGACAACCATATCCTGTTTGAAAATGTTTACTAATGTAGATGCTGCATTTCCCTCCTGGGAAAGTAAAATATACTTTTCTGGTGGTTTTGCTGGAAACTGCTGAAATAGAAATAATAACAGAGTTTATTCTGAAAAGTATTGAATTGTAAAGAAGACATGGCCCAGTTAGAGTGGATGTCATCTTTTCAATACTTGATATTTCAGAGTGGACTCATAATTCGAATTCTGGTTAATTATGATTTATTGGCATACCATACTGCGGTATTAGCGTTATCATGTTTAGAACAGGAATCCAAACTGAATATTAACCTAAAACCATAGAAATGAAACCCATAATTGATGTCAAACCTACCAGCCAAAAGCTAAAAGAACTGCTTCAGAAACATGACAAGCAGAAAGCAGAACATGCTTTAATTCAATACAATCATTATGAAAGGACCCGGTGTATTCCCGGGATCAAGGCTTAAAGATTATAAATTTAGATTTTAGGAAGAATTCCGGAGTATTTACCATTATTACAGCAACCAGGTCCGGAAATCAGAAAAACATGAATACAATTAAATGGGCAACTACAATCTTTTCTTTCTAAAAAGTAAAGAATCAGTTACCCATATTGGAAATAAATGTTATCTTTACCTTTTTGATTTACAGGGCATTATATTTGCCCATAAAGACAGGAACCATGAGCGAAAAAAAGGCAGTTGTATTTGAATCCCCCAACCTTAGCAAGTTGCAGTCTGTAGTTATAGATAGCAAGACCACCATATATATAGCGTTGGATGCAGATCCGGTTGAGGCTAAAAACAGGTATCTCACCCGTATCAATCGTAAGGCAATAACCCTTTCCTAAAAGGAAAAGGATTCCTCACTGGCAGTAAATTCAAAACTGTTTATGCAGGGCCTTTAAAGGTTTCCTGCAATCAGACCTGTTCAATTACAATCAAATGTTCAGGCAAAAGGAATCTTAAGAACCTGAATATGGTTCAGCATCACCCGTAACAGTTTGAAAATTAGGGTTTGACCTTCTTCGCAGTATCCTCTGAAACTTGCTTGGGGCAACATTTCATCATATTGTCATGTTGCATGCAATTCTTATCCATATCACAGCTGCCCTTGCACATCCCTGGAGGGCAACCAGGTCCGCAATCCATACCCTGGTGACAACGATTCATCATCATTTCATGGCATTCACCGGGACCTCCCTGATGGCAATGACGCATTTTGCATATCCCACCGGCAACAAAACCAATGAATAATAAAAAGCCAACGGTAAGGAAGAACCAGGAAATATAACAGAAGAATTTCCCCAGCTCTTCTTTTTTTGTTTTGGCAAGCAGCAAAGTACCTGCGAGGATGGCAAACAAAGAGATAACTAACAAATGCATAATTGTTTAGTTTTTAGATTGATAGCTCTATTAAATCCTTGCTTTAGCTGACTGTAAAATATGTTTCTCAGCAAATGGATGAATACAAATATAAGCTATAAATTGGTAATTGAGAAAACCGGCAAATACGTTGAAACCATAAGGTTATTTGTTTGAATTATAAGGTTATGACCCTATTTCAAAATTCAAATTGTATATTTGATATTTGACAATTTGCATTCAATATTTCCAATTCAATGGCAATAATCCAGTTTCATATGTCGTTAAGAACAGTATAACGATATAAATCCCCCCTGAATATCGCAACATAAACTACCCTCCCATTCATACGTAGTTTTCTTTCCTTAGACTTGTATTTGATTGATAATCATTGATTTAGCATATTCATTAAGCTAATAACGATATGACTATGAGAACAACTTTCAGTATCATCCTCATTGCACTGAGCCTGTCAGCATTTAGTCAGGAAAAGGAATCCCCTATACATGATGTCGATGACAACGCTGCCAATACTGCTATTAAGGATTACATTTCATCGATGAATTTAACCATTGACTTCCAACAACAAAGAAGTGACTCAGAAGCAGTTTTCCACGTCATTAAACCTGAATTCATCGCCACTCCGGATCTTTTCCTAACCTATGTTCAGTCCAGGTTCAACCTCCAAACCGCCGCCAGGAATTATAAAGTCATCAAAGAATGGAACATAGAAACTGATGGAGAAGGAAACCTATACTCCAAATGTGTCCGTGTAAAACACTGGCTCGTCTGGGCCATAATAGCAATGCCAACCGGAGATGTGCTTTTCTCTGCTTCGAAAAAATAACATTCCAATTAACCAAACATTTATTTCATCTTATCCATACAATTTAATTAAGTATAGATTCCAGTATAATCCCATAAATGTCAATCCATTAGAACTATTTATGATATCTATTCTTCCGAACTGAGTGAATATAAACCAAAATCTTTCGTGATGGAAATTGAAAAAGAGCCCCGGAATTATTATGATTATTTCGTTCAAAAAGTAAGAATTGAACAAGAAAAGATCAAACTAAACAGGAATTTCGACGAATTTGATATCCGCACTCCTTTCAGAGAATATTTCAAAACGTTCGACTGCCTGGAAGTTGAAGACGGGTGGCAGATTGATTGCTATTATGCTCATAGTAATACCGGAGGAAAGCCTGTGATATACGTTCGAAAACCGGATGAAGATATTGATGAGCTGTTGAGTCGCATTGATAATAAAAGATATATGTATGATCACAGGATTTTTGAGTACTGCCAATCGGTTAATACCATTGATCATTTAAAAGTTACCGACATCGAAAAAGGCTTGTTCCAACTGTTGATGTTGGATATGATAGGGGAAGATTTTGCAATATATTGGCATGCCGGGTACGGACGAAAGACTATGATATGTTCAAAACGAGAATTGTATGAGATCAGCGAGAAAATATTAGATAAAGAGAGAAAATCTGAGATTGAGAAAGCTAACGATTTTCCTACCATTGAAGAAAGCAAAGACTGCATCACCTACAGAATCTTGACATTTAATTCGTGGAGAGGACTCGCAGAGGAATCGTACAGCATCAAAAAGGCATTTCCTCATAAAATATCATTGATTGAAGCAAAAATATTAGTTAGCTATGATTGTGGGCTAAGGTATTAGAAAGCTATCGTTCGAATAACACGTTAATGTAATTGCGACCAGGATTTTCCCGGGAGGTCCGGAAAAAATGAGCACCTGCTTCTTTGGGCAGTTCCAACTGCAACTGCTCTGCACTGTTTTCATCCAGCTAATACAAATCCCGGGTTTTGAAGTATATTTGAGCTCACTCACAAACTGCTTGCGAGGGATTTATTTCCCTGTAAATCAATTGATTTATTGAAGACTATGCTTAAAACACTCGTTATCGGGGCTCAGAATATTGATATTTTTGCGCATGCGGAATCTGATTGCACGCTAAATGATTCAAATAGCGCAAGGATTTATATGGCCTTCGGTGGCGTTGCCTGCAACATAGTCACAAACATAGCTTTACTGGGGAATAAAGTCTCGTTTCTTACGGTATTCGGGAACGATACTTTCAGCTCACCGGCCAAAACTAATTTGCAGAACTTAAGTATAGATATACACCAAAGCCTTGATGTTAAAAACGAAAGAAATAGCATCTATATGGCAGTTATGGATAAGGATAATGATCTCTTTATCGGGTTAAACGACATGGCAATAACTGACCATTTAAACGTTGCTTTCTTTGAGGAAAAAGCCGACTTCATTTCCGGTTTTGATCTCCTGGTACTCGATACCAATTTAAGACAGGATGCCCTTGAATATTTGCTGAAGACATACTCAGATAAGCAGTTGATCCTGGATGCCGTCAGCGCTGAAAAGGTTGTTAAACTTAATGGCTTGCTCCAATACATAACCTTATTAAAGTTAAATGTCAGAGAGTTAAAAGCGCTGTCGGACAAAGAATCGGTTGAAGAAAGAGTGGATGATCTGCTAAATCGGGGATTAGAGAAAATACTCCTCACCAATTCGGGGAATGAGATCATCTATAAATCAACGGTTGAACAAATTAATGCTATGCCGCTTGAAGTGACAGAAATTGTAAATACTTCGGGAGCGGGAGATGCTTTTTTGGGTGGGTTTGTTCATGGACTTATGCATAAAATGAGTTCGTCTCAATGCCTGGAAATTGCTAAAAAATCAGCATACCTGACCCTTCGGTCCTCAAGCTCAACCAATACTAATATTTCCCTGTCAGAAATAGAAAAGTTATGATGGAAAAATACCTTGAATGCAGTAAAGAAGTAGCTGTCGCAATAGAAAAAGGCTTACCCCTGGTGGCATTGGAATCAACGATTATTTCGCATGGGATGCCTTATCCTGAGAATGTCGAAACAGCTTTGAATTGCGAAAGGATCATTCGTGAGAATGGTGCAGTTCCTGCAACCATCGCAATTTTAAACGGGAGATTGAAAGTCGGATTGAGTAATGAAGAAATCGATTTTCTCGGGAAAGAAGGTGTTAAAATTCAAAAAACATCCCGAAGAGATATTGCATATAATGTGATGAGAAAAATAAACGGGGCTACAACTGTCAGTGCTACCATGTTTATTGCAGCCCTTGCCGGAATAAAGGTATTTGCAACCGGTGGCATTGGCGGTGTTCACCGTGGAGCGGAAAATACCATGGATATCAGTGCCGATCTGGAAGAACTGGCCATGACCGACGTAGCTGTAATTTCAGCAGGGGCAAAAAGCATCCTTGATTTAGGATTGACACTTGAATACCTGGAGACCAAAGGAGTACCGGTAATTGGTTATAAAACAGAAGTTCTGCCTGCTTTTTACAGCGAAACAAGTGATTTCAAAGTTAACTTCCGGATTGATACTCCAGAAGATATTGCCAGGTTAATAAAAACTAAATACGATTTGGGCTTAAAAGGCGGGATATTGATTGCAAACCCGGTTCCTGGCAAGGATTCAATGGATAAAACCCTAATCGATAATGCAATTCAGGAAGCGATTACAGAGATGAATGAACTTGGAATCAAAGGCAAAGAAACCACACCTTATTTACTGAGCAAAATCGCTTCTATAACGAAAGGGAGATCACTTGCCTCGAATATCGCTTTAGTCTATAACAACTGTAAACTTGGTGCTGAAATAAGTGTTCAGTTAACGAAAATCAGCAGTTAAAGCAAGGCTCATTCCTGCTTGCGTTTAGGAAGCTACCGGAAATAAAAAAAGGTGCCGAAGCACCTTAATTTTGTCGGAGTGGTCAGACTCGAACTGACGACCACTTGCACCCCATGCAAGTACGCTAGCCAACTGCGCCACACCCCGAACAATATTTTTTAAAGAACGAATTCATACTTGAACTGACGACCATCCCGACCTCTGTCGGGATACGATAGCCAACGGAGTTTACCTCGTCAAAAATGACGAGACCACACCCCGAACAATCAGTGCGCAAAAGTAATTATTTTTTCTCTTTAATTCCAAATCAAATTGAACTGCCGAATTAATGAAGGAAAGCAACTACATGCTATATTATGCTTAGACTTCATAACTATTTTCTTTACTCTGCTTGAAAAGTTGTTGTACACTAATTATCTGTGGGAATTCCTTAAGATATAACTCATTCGAATGTTCCTTTCCTCCTATCCAACTGACTTTATCCAAAAAAGTCCTCTCATTCATCTTGTTGATAGAAAGGTATTCTTATTTCTTCCTTCTTTTTACCAAATCATTAAACAATTTCACCAACAACAAAACACATTACATGGAGGTTAACCTTCTCCATTAAGCAAAATTCAAAAACCTGAAAAAAATAAAGTGTCATTAGCATTCTCATTTCAGGCTAGCATAAGAAAGTTGTGCAAGTTAACACAAGTGCTAAAGTGGGACAGATAAATACAAAGAGGCTTCCCTGCATAGAGAAGAATCTTTGTATTTATCAATTTTCAAACTGGTTAATAAAGGTCCCTAATCTCTAATACATCGGACACTAAAACCGTTTGTTTTATTTGAACCATAGTGGTAGATATCTACGATATAGTATATCATAGAACGGCTCGAGGCAGAAGTAGCATCAAACTGCGTAGATGACCACCAGTCTCCTTCACTTCCAAGGTTCAAAAAGCCCGTAAAATTGACACATCCATTGTAACATATCAGGCCGGCAGGAATACCAGAGAAACCACTTGTATTTGTAGCTCCATTGTTGGGGCTGGTCCATATCAAGGCAGCCTTCATTTTTCCTCCAGCAATAGTTTGACCACCTAAAAACGTTTCTAGTGTATTCCATTCCCAATCAGCCGGAACATGCCAACCAGTAGGGCAGAGGTTACGGCTGTCATTCACGGCAAACCAATTATATAGCGCTCCGTATGTGGATTTATTTGTAAAAGGGTCGTTATTGTACCAGCAGTAAGCGCCAGTTGTAAGACTACTCCATGTTGAACCGTTTGTTATATTTGGAATAACATCACCGTTGCGGTAATGCGTGACCTTAAGATTTTCTGCCATCCATTCTTGATCACCTATCTTAACGGTAAGATATCCATTTCCGTCTATATCTATTACATTGCTGCTATATCCATTTCCAGTTCCAAGAAATGTCCAGGCAGAACCGTTATAAAAATAATAACCTGAATTTGCATCGGTCTGGTATACCAATAAACCCGTAGCAGGTGAATTGATCTGGGTAATTTGTGCTGCAGTCATGCGGGGCGGCAGCAATCCTTTATTCGATGAAGAAATTTCTACAATGGCTGAACTGTTTGGAGTGTTCGTGCCAATACCTACATTACCGGAAATACTAGTATTCCCGTTAATTTTTGCTGTTCCATTCACGTCTAGCGTGGCAGCTGGAGATGTTGTTCCGATCCCTACATTCCCATTATTAGAGATTCGCATTACTTCTGATAATGGATTTCCGGTCTTAAACAATATTCTCCCCAATTCATTAAATTCAAGCTGGTCGCTGGAACGATTAAACACAATACGGTGAAAATCATCCAGGCTCCTAATTTGACCATTATCTGTAAAAAAGAGCTCGTTATTGGGACTTGCATTGGAACCATTACTTATTTGAATACCTCCGGCATTTGTTACATCAAGAGGTTTTGATGGTGTAGTAGTGCCTATACCAACTTTGCCATTGAGATAATAAAGATTCGAATTAAAGGTAGACCATGGGCTATTAAAAGACTGCCATTGGGGCGAGGAAGGAGATCCGGCATTTGTATAAAAAGTGGCATCATCGGTACAAAAGATCATCAGCCCGTTTGCAGGACTAACGATAGCATTTCGCTGTAAAGCAGTCATGCGGGGAGCAAGAAACCCCTTAGCGGTCGATTTCACATCCAGCATAGCTGAATTGTCAGGATTGCTGCCATCAGTATTGATAGCTACCTGGGCAGAAACATTCAATCCTGCTACCACGAGAAAAATAAAAATTTGGGTTTCCATACTTGACAAGATTTATGAAAAAGAACTCTTCCTTACTTGGAAGAGCAGGAATTCAATTCATATAAATGTATGTGCTACGTGTAATTGAGCAGACAAGACCGGCAAGAAATGCGGGTTCTGATAGTAACTTAATATTTAACTTATTCGTAAATATACATCTTATTATCTATATATTTACATATAAATGGTAATTTATTTGCCGCTAAATGGCAAAATCCAAATGCCAGGTAACATTTTAACATCTAAACGAATCATCCTTGAAGTGGCGAGGACGAATGATATAAACAAAAGAAGTATAAAGCGAAGGCAACACTGATGCGTGTGTTACCCAACCACGTTTTGGTTCAGGAGGAAACCTGACTTACTAAGCAGTAGTTAATTATTAATTGAAGGGAATTACAACGTATTGCGAATCCGGTCCTCCTCTGCCATTAGAGATTCATTAAGTCTGAAGGGGTTTCAGGCATCGATATAATTTCCTTAGATTGAGAGTCCAAAAGGATCATTACAGGAGTGGCAAGAATGAAATAATCACTTGCAACCTTGCTTCTCACTCCTTCTGCTGCCCTAAGATGAGTCCAGGCTGGTAATACAGGTACTTTCTGATTCCATTTGGCAATCTCGGTATCGGTTTCGTCAAGACTTATGGCAACAGTGCTAATACGATTCCTGTTTTCAGGCTTTTGCAGCCATGGATATATCGCATCAACTGTTTGTGCACAGTGGCTGCAATCGGCTGACCAGAATAAAAGCAATATCCGTGATGTGGAGGGATGATAATCATATAGCCTGAAGTTGTTCCCGGATACATCCTTCAATTCAAAATCCGGGGCTTTGCTTCCCTTTACCAATGATTGCATTCCTTTCAACCTCCTCTCAATCTCCATCCGCTTTGATGTGAGGCAATTGGGATCATCTAGGTATGGTTGCAATACTTTCATGCCTATAGGGATATTGTTGCTTTCAAATCCCCTGTAGAAATAATCTACCATCCAGCCATAGACAACAGGGCTTCCTTGTTTTGCTTTCTCAATGGCTGATCTTGCTGCCGCAGGTATCAACGAATCCCTTAATGCCACCGTAGTAGCCATCTGCCCGTGAAGGTTCACAAAAGCATTCATCCAGTCATTCAACTGCGTGGTTTTTGTGATCAGGGGATCTTTAAGATCGATACCATCAAAATAGTGAGCGATCATCTGGAGGAGACGCTCTGTTTCAGTTCCCTTCCATAACAGTTCAGGAACAAACTGGAACCTGTAAAGGCTACTCACAAACAGATCTTTATCAGTTGCCACCTGCTCGTCCAACCATTTATTATAGGCCTGGCGCCGCATTTCATATTCCTTGATCCCTTGCCGGTAAAACTCCGAATTAGGGTCATCATAATTCATCAGGAATTGCTGAAGCACTCCCAGCTTTTCCTTTTTCTGGCCATTATCTTTGGAAAACCTTGCAAAGGCAGCATTCTCTTTCTCACCTTGTTGAAACCAGGTACTATCCGGGTTATTGGAAGCCAATGGGTTAACCCAGAGTTCGAGATCCTGCTGGTTTATCATGATATATTTCTCGGAAGGATAGGGTGTACTTTCAGGCTTTTCCTTATAATCGAAACGAACGACGAATTCGCCGGGAAGTTTATCTTTTGGCACCATCAGTGAAGCAATTGTACCATTATTAACTCCTTTAACATCAGTAAAGGGTTTCATGGTTCCACTGGGAGTCATCCCCATGATGCTGATATCGCTGGCGTTGACTCCCCGAAGGTGTATGGTAATGGATACATCACGAACCTGGGCAAGGAGGCTGAAGTATGATGTAAGAAATAGGAAGAAAGCAATACAAATCCTTGACAGAAATCTCTTTGACATACATATCTAATTTAATAATAAACAAATCTAAATAATTTTCAGGAGCTCATTTTGAAACAAAATATACATGGAGTAAATTATCAGATATCTCTACCTGAACTTATATTAATTATCTGATAAATAGTTATTCCTATGAATCGGAATCTTCAAATCTTCCCTTTAGTCAGCGGGTGACACACAAAGCCATCCTGCAGGCCTGGTCACCTGCTGACTAAAAGCTCCCCGCTTGTTCTGCGTTCCTTCTTTCCTGAATTTGCTTATCTTTACTTAGTTTTCCCCATCTGTTCAGACCTCTGAAAAATTGCATCTACTGAAAACAATATACATTTCCTAATAATTTTCCATATGAAAAACGCACTGCTTTTCCTGGCTACACTGATGATTTTCAGCGCCTGCCAAAAAAATTCAACCACCCACAAACCCTATAACTGGCCCACCGTGAAAGCTCCTGTCTGTGAAAAGAAAGCCAAAGAACTCATTGCCTTCGGCGATAAACGTGTTGATAATTACTACTGGCTGGATGAATATTTCAGGAAAGGCCCCGACAGCACTAAGGTTGTCGACTACCTGAAAGCTGAAAATGCCTACCTCGACACTATGATGAGCGGGCTGAAACCCTTCCAGGAAAACCTCTACAACGAAATGAAAGCCCGCATTAAGGAGAAGGATGAAAGCGTTCCCTGGTTCAGAAACGGTTACTATTACTATAACCGGATGGAAGAAGGCAAGGAATATTATGCTTTCTGCAGGAAAAAAGGTAGCCTGGATGCCAAAGAAGAAGTCCTGCTGGATGTGAATAAAATGGCAGAAGGACACAATTACTTCAGCGCAAGCGGGTTTGATGTGAGCCCAGACAATAAACTCCTGGCCTACGGGATCGACACAGTTTCACGCAGGCAGTACACCCTTTATGTAAAAAACCTGGAAACAGGTGAAATCACTTTACAGGTAGCCGGAAAAACCAGCGGCAGCCCTGTTTGGGCAGCTGATAATAAAACCATGTTCTATGTGTGGAACAACCCCCAGACCCTGCTCACCGAAAAGATCATGAGGCATGTTTGCTGTACTCCGGAATCGCAGGATAAAGTTGTTTATACGGAGAAAGATCCTTCCAATTACATTGGTGTTGGAAGAAGCAAATCTGATGAGTACATTTTCATTTCCTCTTCAGCTACCATGTCGTCAGAAGTCAGATTTATCAAATCTTCAGAACCGGATGCTGACTTTAAGGTTTTCCAGCCCAGGATGAAGGATGTAATCTATTCTGTTGATCAGCTGAATGATAAGTTTATCATCGTCACCAACATGGAAGCATTGAATTTCAGGTTGATGGAGTGTCCACTCGACAAAACAGAAAAAGCAAACTGGACCGATCTCATTCCTCACCGCAAGGATGTACTTCTCGAAGGAGCCGAACCTTTCAAGAACTTCCTTGTCATTACTGAGCGGAAAGATGGATTGATCCAATTGAGGATCAGGGACCTTAAAACCGGCAAAGATTCTTACCTGCCTTTTGAAGAACCTGCATATCGGGCATCACTGGATGCAAACCCTGAATACAATTCTGAAATACTCAGGTATAACTATACTTCTCTTACAACCCCGGCCTCCGTTTATGATTTCAACATGCAAAGCGGGGAGAAAAAACTCATGAAGCAGCAGGAAATCATAGGCGGCTATGACAAAAGTGATTATGTGTCGGAACGTCTTTATGCAACTGCGAAGGATGGCACGAAAGTCCCAATTTCACTGGTTTACAAAAAAGGAACTGAAAAGGACGGAAATGCGCCTTTACTTCTTTATGGATATGGCTCCTATGGATTCAGTATGGATGCCAGTTTCAGTTCTTCACGCCTGAGCCTTCTCAACCGGGGGTTTGTATATGCAATAGCACACATCCGCGGCGGTCAGGAAATGGGAAGATCATGGTATGAAGATGGAAAACTGATGAAGAAGATGAACACATTCACTGACTTTATTGCCTGTGCTGATTTCCTGGTTGCATCGAAGTTCACTTCACCCCAGCATTTGTATGCCATGGGCGGAAGTGCCGGAGGGCTTCTGATGGGTGCCATCACGAATCTTCGTCCTGACTTATGGCATGGCGTAGTTGCCCAGGTTCCTTTTGTTGATGTTCTGACTACTATGAGCGATCCTTCCATTCCACTTACCACCAATGAATACGATGAGTGGGGAAATCCTGCTAACAAGGATGCCTACTTCTATATGAAATCCTACTCACCCTACGACAATGTTGAAAAGAAAGCCTACCCAAACATGCTTGTAATGACGGGCCTACATGATTCGCAGGTACAGTATTTCGAACCAGCCAAATGGGTTGCCAAACTCCGCGAGATGAAAACTGACAACAATATACTGTTACTTCATACGGATATGTCAGTCGGGCATGGCGGGGCATCCGGGAGGTTCAAGTACCTGAAGGATGTGGCTTTGCAATATTCATTTATATTTGCGCTGGAAGGTATTACACAATAGATACTCTTTCGAGGTTTTGTTGGTAGATTGCCGCTAAGGAAGTTCCATAAAATGAACAACAGCTATAATCATGAAATTTGATAAGCCGTTAAGGTGTCTATTTGTTTTATTATTTTGTTGCCTGGCGGCACCGATGACAGCACAGGATAAATTCCGGGTGGATAGCCTATTGAATCAATTAAATGTTCTGAAAGAAATTCAGCCGAGAATTGAAGTACTTCTTGCCCTATCATCTGAATATGAAAGCACAAACCTGAAGATTTCCCTTCGGTATGCTCAAAAAGCTTCAGCCTTAGCGTATGAATCGAACGAAATTAAACTCCAGGTCTCAGCCCTGATGAGTGAATCCTTTATCTACTATTCTCTTTCCGACCTGAAAAATGCTATGGAAACTGCGCTGAAGGCTAAGGAAATATGCGAAAAGAATGACCTCAAGCTGGACCTGGCCATAGCGCTTGATGCTATTGGCATGATCTATTATGATATCGGCGATAAAAAGAAATGCTCGCAATATTACTTTCAAAGCCTGAAGTACTACGAGGCATCCAGCTATAAGGTTGGTATTGCCAAATCTTTATCAAGGATTGGTATTTTGTACCTCGACCAGAAGGATTATAAAACAGCCCTTGGGTATTTCAACAAGTCATTGGTGATAGCAAAAGAATTGAATGTGCAAGATGGGATTGCGAGTATCCTCAATAACATAGCGAATATATACATAGGACTTGAAGACAATAATAAAGCACTTGAAATCCTTTCGGAATCGCTTAAATTCAGCGTAGAAAGCAAGAATCCCAATATGGTTGCCTCGAACTATGTGAATAAAGGCAAAGTTTACTATAATCTCAAAGAATATCCTTCTGCCTTGAAATATGACCAGTTAGCGCTCAAATTGTTCGATACGCTTGGTAACCTTAACAGGCAGGCAACCTGTCACATAAGGATAGGTGAAGTAGAACTTGCATTAAAGCAGTACGACCTAAGCCTTGTAAATGCATCGACTGCTTTGAAAATCGGAACAGAGCAAGGATTCAAACAGATCATGTACGAATCTTCCCAGTTGCTTCATAAGATATACCTTGCCAGGAATGACATAGTTTCAGCCTATAAGTATACCATCCTGGAGAACCAATGGAAGGATAGCCTGGCACTAAATGAAAAGGCAAAGAACCTCGCAAGCCTTGAACTGCAATACCAATTCGACAAGCGGGAACAACAGGAATTAGCCGCCAGGCAACGCAGGACTATTTTTGCTGTGGGTGTCATTGCGTTCCTTGTACTTGGCATCATTATCATTCTATTGATTTTAAATCAGTTAAGATTAAAAGCAAAGAAATCCCGGCTCGAAAAAATTAGCCTTGAGAAAGAACTGGATTTTAAGAAGAAAGAGCTGACATTCAATGTGATGTCGTTGATGAAGCAGAATGAAATGCTTGCGGAGATTTCCCGGAAGATCATCCAGATACAGAAGGAAGCAGAACATGAGGAAACGCGCGATGCCTTGAAAAAAGTCGGTAAGGAGATTCAGAAAAGCTCTGAGGATGAAACACTGAAAGAGTTTTCGTTGCGTTTCAAGGAAGTACATAAAGATTTCTATGACGCCCTGTTGCACAAGTTCCCTGATCTTACCCCCAGCGAGTTAAAACTTTGTGCATTTCTCAAACTGAATATGACAACTAAAGAGATATCCGAACTCACAGGGCAGCGCCTCAACACTCTTGAAAATGCACGTTACCGGCTCCGGATGAAGCTGGGTATTTCCAATTCTGAAGTTAACCTGGTCACTTTCCTGGCTCAGATCTGATTACTGATTCCACGAATAAATAGAACGCGGATAACGCTGATTGAATCGCGGATTTCCGCTGATTTTGATAGAATCTTATTTCCCGCGGTTATCCGCTCATTCTAATCCGCGTAGTTCGCATTCCAATTCTCAATCATCTGAATCACTCAATCCTTTTCACCTACCTTTTGGACATAATTATTAAACTTAATCTATCTGTCTAAATATCAATATTTTCCAATATATTTCTATTCAAAATGTTCGCAATGCTCAGGTAAAATAGAGGCGCTTTTATACCCATACTGAGGTTTTATAGGGGTACATATTTATTGTATTCGATATTTCTAACCGCATATTTGCGATGGGTTTTGATTGAGCCTTTCTAAAGCTTACTTCTTCTTTCCAATTGAACTTTGATTTGAAACTCAATTACTATTAAAAAGAGTCCTGGTAAAAAATACTATATGAAAACTAATAAACAAGGTGCAAGGCAGAAAGAAGAAGAAGCTTTGAAGGTTGAACCTACTGACCTGGAAACATTCATCCGTAAAAAACAGCTTCAAAACCAGATACTTAAAAAAATTACGGAAGAGCTTGGAGACCAAAACAGTCCACTGAATAAAGCTAAGGATTCAAAATCCGTTGCTTAGAAATCCGACAGCCAGGTTTTTCGAAGACATTACATTACGATCTCATTGTCCCGCATACCAAAAACCCAAACTATAGATCATTAACCCAAACTTATCCAAAATGAAAAAGTATTTACTAATAGCATTTCTCTGCATTTTCATAAGTGCGTTAAGTCATGCTCAACTCACAGGGGTAAAGAATATCCCTGTGGACTATTCCACGATAGCTCTTGCTATTAGTGACCTTAACAGCCAGGGCGTCGGCCCCGGAGGTGTTTTGTTCACAATTGACTCACTCTACACTGAAACTTTTACATCTCCAACAGCTGGAAAAATAACTGCAACCGGGACCCTATCAAATCCAATTACTTTCCAAAAAAAAGGTTCAGGCGCTAATCCTTTGATTACAGCAGGAGTTGGCACCACAACAACCCTGGATGGGATAATTGTAATTGCAGGTGGTGATTATATCACTTTCGATGGAATTGACCTGAAAGAGAATTCAGCAAATACAACCGCTACTACCCAGATGGAATGGGGATACGCCATCCTGAAAGCTTCTGCTACCGATGGAGCACAGAATATTACCATCAGGAATTGTACTGTAACACTCAATAAAGCTAACACAGCTACAGTGGGCATTTATGCAAACAATCACCTAACATCAGCCTTAACTGCACTTACTGTAACCAGTACCAGCGGAGCTAATTCGAACCTGAAGATTTACAATAATACCATTAACAACTGTTATTCAGGGATCTCTGTAACCGGATTCAGTGATGTGGTTGCCAATGCTTTTGCATTTTATGATCAGAACAATGAAATTGGAAAGGACGGCGCAAACACTATTGGCAGTTTCGGGGGATCGACCGTAGCTTCCTATGGAATCTATACCAAATACCAGAATAACCTGAAAGTAGCAAACAATACAATTAACGGATCAGTTACCGGAACCGGTAGCTGTTCAGGCATCCAATTGGATGCGTCTTCCAATGCTAGTCTTGAACTTTATGGAAATACTGTTAAAATTGCCTATGCCGGAACCAGCGGCACTTTTAACGGGATTTTTGATAATATGGGTACAACCGCTACCAATAACCTGGTCGATATACACGATAACACCGTTACACAATGCACTATGCCCCTGGCTACCACGGGTTCATGCAACTATATCAATATCCAGCATGCAGGCGTGCCATTCAGCTTTCATGGCAACTCCGTGACTTCCAATACCTATGGCTCCACTTCAACAACTAGCCTTGGACAAATTGCTTATATCTACCTCTTTGGCAATCCGGCCACGCTTTCAACAGTGGATGTTTACAGCAATGAAGTCAGCAATAATACAAGACCCCAGATAACGGCAGGAAGTGCTGTTACTTACCTCTATTATATGGGATTAAAAGGCAGTGTCCAGAACACCTATAATAATGCTGCCATTAATAATACTTTTACTTCAACTGGCCAGACACATGGATATTATGTAGCTAATGCTTCAGCAACAAAAAACATCTATGGCAATACTCTGAATGGACTTACTTCAGGTGGTATTTCATATGGAATATATGTAGCAAGTGGTTCTAATGCGAATATTTATCGCAACAAAATCCAGAATATCACTACATATTTGAATACAACAGCCAGTGCAACTTTGGTAGCCGGGATCTATATTGGTAACGGCACTTCATTGCTTTCTGTGAATGTCTATAATAATATGATTTCTGAAATCTTTGCACCTTCAGGTACTTATGCTAAATCAGTTGGGGGAATAGTATTGTTCAACAGTGCAGCAACAACTGATATAATTGGAATCTATGATAATACTGTTTACCTGACAGGTACCGGGGCAGCAGGATTTGGAAGTTCTGCCTTTTACGTTCATTCGAACAGCGCACCAACGTCTAATCCCAATTTTGACCTTAGGGGAAATATCTTTGTGAACAATTGTACTCCGGGGACTGGAGGACTCGTAGTTGCTTTCAGGACAAATTCAACTGATAATTCAAAATACTCAAGCCTGTCAAATAATAATGATTTTTGGGCCGGGACTCCCGATGCATCCCATCTCATTTTAAATGATGGTACCAACAGTTTTCAGACGTTAGCAAGTTTCAAAGCGTGGGTTTATCCCAATGAAACCGTTTCTGTTACTGAGAATCCTTCTTTCGTAAATGTTGTTACTTCTCCATTTGATCTGCATCTTAACCCTGCGGTAGCCACCCAATGTGAATCAGCCGGACAGGTTATATCAACACCTGTATCCATAACCACTGATTTTGATGGGAATGGCCGTTTCCCAAATTCAGGTTACCCTGTTGGAACCGGCACTCCATTTAACCCTGATCTTGGGGCTGATGAAATTGGCGGTTTACAGAATGATATTACAGGCCCGTGGATACAATATACCCCCCTGGGAAATGCGCCAAACGGAAGTGCCAGGGTTCTTACTGCCACCATCCAGGATGCATCAGGCATGCCAACTTCAGGAACAGGGCTTCCCAGGCTTTACTGGAGAATCAACAGTGGTTCATGGAATTCTGCACAAGCGGTTTTTGTCTCAGGAAATTCGTATAACTTTACTTTTGGGGCAGGATCCAACTTCAATGATGTTGTATCCTATTATATCGTTGCACAGGATCTGGTCAGCACATCAAATGTTGGTTCATCGCCTTCACCGGGAGCCACAGGATATACTTCTAATCCGCCTGCATGCAGCACTCCCCCTAATGCACCCTCGACCTACACAAACCTGGGGGCAATTACAGGCACTTTCCATGTTGGCGTTGGAAAAACCTATACTACAATAACAGCTGCTATTAATGATCTGAATTTTAAGACCAGGACAGGCCCGGTAACCTTTTTGCTTGATGATGCTACCTATCCATCAGAAACTATTCCTATTACCATCACATCTTCAGCAGGAGCAAGCGCGGTGAATACAGTAACTATAAAACCTAACGCTGCCAACACGGTTCTGATTTCAGGAATAAATACACATGCTGTTGGAAGTGATGTCGAAGGTATATTCCTTATTAAGGGTGCACAGTATATCACAATAGACGGCTCCAATACAGGTACGCTCAGTTTGACTGAAAACCAGGCTATGACCATCGAAAACACAGACTATTCAGGAAATACTTCTGTTTTAGCTTTCTCAAATAGTCCAGGTGCCGGAACTTCGCATATCAAAATTCAGAATTGCGTTATCCAGGCTGTAACATCGCTGGTATGGGCTACCTCGGTTGTTACGTTTAGTAATACAAACGGGGGGTATGATAATATTATTCTCAATAACAACATTATCAGGCAGGGGAAATTTGGGATGACAATTTATGGAACAGCTACAAGCCCTGCTAACAATATCCAGGTAACAAACAATGTCATTGGTTCCGCTGATGATTCCAAATCTATTACCTGGAGAGGTGTGGATGCACAATATTGCAATAACCTGCTTGTCCAGGGAAATGAAATAATGGGGCAACCATCCGGTAACCAACAATTCAGTATGGTCGGGATTAATTTTGATCATTGTACAAATTCAAAAATCAACAAGAACATTGTACACGACTGGATACTGAATGATATTTCGGTATTTAGTGTAGGCATCTCCTATTTTGATTTAAGTTCATCTCATGGAGAAATTACGAATAACCTGGTTTACAATGTGGCAGCTTATGGATCAAACCTGAGTCCTACCCAGGCTGGCGCTCGTGGCATGGACATAGAGCGGACAAGCGACTTGCTTATTGCTAATAACACAGTTAGGTTAAATGGCGCATACCTGGGTGATGGTGATGGTTCGGGAGTCAATCCGGG
Source organism: Bacteroidota bacterium (assembly GCA_013376995.1). Lineage (GTDB taxonomy): Bacteria > Bacteroidota > Bacteroidia > Bacteroidales > UBA4417 > UBA4417. Next base: position 88,634 of record JACAAZ010000009.1, read on the forward strand.
AACAACTTCCAGTTGTATATATTTCGCAAGTGTGGCCTCAGGCGTTGACTTCAGAAACAATATCCTCAACAACTCTATGACACGCCTGCCAGGAGCTTCTTCTCCTTACACTAACACTTATGCTATTGCCTGTGGCGGTGGAAACAACCCTTTCACCTATTGTGATAATAACGACTATTTCGGTGATGGTGTCAACCCCTATGTAGGCTATGCGAACTCTGTTACCATGCAGTTTTTGAATGACTGGAAGTTATGGACTGCCAAAGATTGGTCCTCTATTAATGATGATCCGCGTTTAACCTCGACTACCAACCTGCTCCCACTTACCGGTTCCCCTGTAATAGGAACAGCTGTTCATTTAACTTCCGTACCCGATGACATTCTTGGAGTAACCAGGAATGCTTTTGCTCCAACTATGGGAGCCTATGAACTTCCTGTTTATCCTGTTACCTTTAATTTGGATATGTCGACGGCAGCAGGCTTCACTCCCGGAACCGATCTTGTATATATAGCAGGAAACTTCCCGGGTGCATCCAGCTGGAACCAGCCAGGTACAAACCCGAATCTATTGATGTCCCAGGTCGGAACTACGCTCACCTACACACTTACCTTGTACTTGCCGGTAAGGGCTTATGAATACAAGTATTTTAAAAATGCCGGCTGGTCAGGCGGCGAATATGCGGGTGGCACAAACCGTTCAGCTACAATTACAACTACTACAATAGTCAATGACACCTGGGGCGGTTTGATCAATTGGGCTAACCTCCAATGGCCAGGGACAGGTTCGATAAATTTCGGAGGATCTTATGATGTATATGCCCAGGTTTACATTCCAAATGGTATTACAGCATCTTCAGGTGCTACCTATGGTTTGCAGGCATGGATTGGATACAGTACTACAAATACTGATCCTGGCACCTGGACAGATTGGGTGCCGGCGTCTTTCTCAGGTCAAGCATATGACAATGATGAGTTCAAAGCCGACCTTGGCTCTGCAATTACAGGATCAGGAACCTATTATTATGCAAGCAGGTTCCAGTATGGCAATAACCCATATGTGTATGGAGGATTCAATGGCGGATACTGGAATGGAACTTCGAACATTTCAGGAGTATTGAATATTGCAGCCCCTCCGACAAAGACCCTGAATGTTAAGCTCTTCCTTGAAGGATTGTATAACACTTCTACTTCTTTAATGAACCAGGCACAAAGTATATCAGGGCCACAATTTGGTTCTGGTATCGCTGACCAGGTGACTGTTGAACTTCATAATGCTGTTGCCCCATATGGAGTGGCTTATTCCTCAAATAATGTAAATCTTCTTACTACTGGAAACCTCTCGGTAAATAGTGTTCCCGGAGCATTGTCAGGATCTTTCTACATCGTAATCAAACATCGCAATAGTATTGAAACCTGGAGTGCAGCACCAATCGTTATTGGCATGACCAGCCCGGTAAGCTATGATTTTAGCTCTTCCTCTGCCCAGGCATTTGGAAACAACCTGAAGTTGATGGGGACTATATATGCTATTTATGCCGGAGATGCAAACCTGGATGGTGTGGTTGACGGATCGGATATGGCCGCCATTGACAATGCCAGCACATCGATCCTGATCGGGTACCAGACAGAGGACGTAAATGGAGATGGTGTTGTAGACGGTTCTGATATGGCGATCATTGATAACAATGCTACTTCGATTGTACAGGTAATGAAACCTTAGAAGGAATTTAATCTATTTGAACCAAGTATCCATTTTAATATTCAAGAATCAAAGGGGCGGGCTTAAAAGCCTGCCCTAATGTTAAAACACTATCAATACTTGTTTGGGTTTGGGTCAAAAACCGTTATAGGATTGATATGAAACGGTTCCAACAATCATGTTGGAATCGTTTTTTTATATGCCGATTAAAGAATATTGGGTTATTATTAATCCTCTTAGCACTTTTTGTAATGAATTAAATCAACGATGAAGAACCTGAGTTCAACGAATAATAATCTATGTTCAATGCCAGATAACAGGATTGACAATGCAGAGTAAGATGATATCAATGCATAGTAATTGGGAAACAATGCCGGGTAACAGCTTAACAATCGAGAGTAATCTGAGATAAATGAAGAGTAATAATGAAATCAATGAAGTGTAAGATGGCATCAATGAAGAGTGAGATGGCATCAATGCAGAGCTAGATGGCATCAATGAAGAGTGAGATGGCATCAATGCAGAGTGAGATGGCATCAATGAAGAGCTAGAAGACAGTTATACGGAGAAAAGTATTATCAGATAGATAAATTTAATTTTTCATTAGAGTGATTCTTTCAGACTGAAAGATTAACCGGGAACGCGGCTGACGCGGTTTTGCCCGCAGATCACTGCGGAATTAATCATAAATATTCAGCACTTTCCCGCGCTTCAATTCCTCGGAATCAGCTTTTCGCCGATACATAGTATTGATTGATTTTGATTCTGATTTCCTGGTCAGCAAAAAAAAAATTTAACTCCCTGAAAATCTGCAATCGTTTGCGGTATTTTTTCTAACCTATATTTGCTTTATTAACCCAAACCAGATTTACCAAAACCTTATCTCTTAATTAAATGAAAACTTTTTTACTCCAACGCAAATCAGCGTTTCTATTGCTATTTGTACTTTTTCTTATTTGCGGAATTCTTACTCCTACCTTATCCAGGGCAGATATTTATCAACCAGAAGGGTTAAACATGCCCGGCAGCTGGAATTCCTGGATAAATCCTCCCAGCAATTTGGCCATAGCAAATAATAGCCAGGTATCCGGAGGAAGACTTACTAAAATTACATCAGGAACAAGCCGATGGCAAACCATTTTCAGTGTCGCAGCCACCGGTGGCGATTTCACGGCAGGAACCTATTCCTGGTTGTTTACCAGTGGTCCGTCCGCCAATGCTTTTGCCAATAAATGGGCCAATGTAAATGTTACCATGAATACTGTGCAGACCTATGTCAAGGAAGGGTCAACCAACAACTCTATCACCCTGGTTAATGGTAAATGGTATACCATGAACTGGAAAGACAATGGTTATGCAAATACTGAAGGCATATTCATGGAAACCTCTGCACAACCGGTTACACTTTCGTCGCTTTCTGTTCCATCCGGCATCCTGCAGGGCCAAACAGCAACTATTACTCTCACAACTGCTGCCTCACCTTCAACTGAGGAAAAATTCTACCTGCGCTACTCAATCGATAACTGGGCAACATCTTCCGTGGTCACTTTTTCGATGAGCGGGAGTTCCGGCACTGCTGTCATTCCTGCCCAGGCATCAGGTATTACAGTTCAATATTATGCTTTCTCTTCAACAGTTGCAGGCATAAGCAGCAATTATGACATGTATACGCTTAAATTCAATAATAATTCAGGAACAAATTTCAGCTATACCGTAGCTGGGTTGAGTAATTTAGCGAATATCCTAACCTTTTCATTCCCTCAGCAAACTACCTCTGCAACAATCAATTCCACTTCCGGAACCGTAAGCATTGAAGTTGCCTATGGGACGGTACTTACAAGCCTCACTCCTACCATCACCGTATCTCCGGGTGCAACTATAAATCCCCTCAGTGGCGTTGCACAAAACTTCTCTTCACCATTTAATTATATTGTTACTGCCCAGAATGGGACTACAACCAAAACCTGGACCATCACTGTAACCACCGCTGCACCACCTGCAGCCCAGTATGGGTTGCGTGATGACGCTGGAGTTAATCTTCCTACTCTCACTTATTGGTACACCGGCCAGTTAACGGATATCACGGAAAAGGGGTCACAGTTCAACAATAAAAATCTTGGTTCTTTAAATGCGCTCTATTTAAAAGGGTCGACAATAAAATCCTGGAAAACAACTGGTGGTGACGTTTCAGGGGCCCAGTTCAAATATAAAGTCTGGGCAGTAGGAGGAACAGAACCTGCAACTTATACCGAACGGGCGGTTGCCTGGACCAGTGATGACGGAAGTGGAAACCAAACCTGGTCAGCATTCGGGGCTGAAATAGGAATTACGAATGGCCTTACATCTGGAAACTACAACCTTAAAATCCTTTTCAGCATAACCGGAACGGGGGTCGCCGGAACCACAACCGATGGAGCTTATACCGCCACATTCACCTATGAACAGTTTAGCAGCCTGGCAGAGATCGTTTCTTTCAGTCTGCCGCAACAAGCTTCACCAGCAACAATCACTTCAGCTGCCGGCACTGTTAATATGCAGGTAGTTTACGGGACTTCATTAACAAACCTGGCGCCGGCCATTGCTGTTTCACCTGGGGCGACCATGACACCTGCCAGCGGAGTTGCCCGCGACTTTACCACACCCAAAACCTACCTGGTTACTGCTGAGAATGGCACCACAACCAAAACCTGGACTGCAACCATTACTGTTGCATCAACTGCAATTTCTTGGGCAAACCTGCAATTCCCCGGTACAGCCAATATTGCCCTGGGCCAGAATTTTGATGTGTATGGACAGGTTCTGGTCAGCGGTGTTTCAGGGCAACCAACACAAGTTCCCGGCCTGCAGGCATGGGTGGGTTATAGTACTACCAACACGGATCCCAGCACCTGGACAAACTGGATCTCAGCCGGATACAAGGGAGCTGCCGGCCCCAACGATGAATTTAAAGCGAATATCGGCACCTCACTACCTTCGAATGGTACTTACTACTATGCAACCCGTTACAAACTAAACGGCGGCAGCTATGTATATGGGGGATATTCAGCCACGGGCGGTGGTTTCTGGAATGGTACCACTTACATCAATGGCACAGTAACTGTTACTTCTCCTTCTATTACCTGGGTAAACCTCCAGTGGCCAGGAAGCCAATCTATAGAGCCTTCCCAGTTATTTAATGTTTATGGAAGGGCATGGATACAAGGATACAGCGGTGGATCCACACAATTCCCTACACTACAGGCATGGATTGGTTATAGTACTACCAACACGGATCCCAGTACCTGGACAAACTGGATAAGTGCAGGTTACAACGGGGCAAGCGGCAATAACGATGAATTCCTGGCTAACCTGGGTGCAGTTATGAATACAAACGGAACGTATTATTATGCAACCCGCTTCAAAGTATATAACCAGGCTTATGTTTACGGAGGATTTTCTGATAGTGGCGGTGGTTTCTGGAACGGAACTACTAATATTAACGGAGTGCTTACCGTTGGCATCAATATAGACTGCAATGCATATAATGGTGCAGCATACTGCACCCCGCCAATGCCTCACGACAATGACTCGGTTACACTCTATTTTGATGCTACAAAAGGCAATGCAGCCTTGCTGAATTATGCCGGTGATGTATATGCCCATACTGCTGTCCTGACCAATCTGAGCAGCGGCCCTTCTGACTGGCGTTATGTAAAATCAAACTGGGGCGTGAATACTCCTGATACCAAACTAACCCGTATCTCCCAGAATTTATATAAACTTACTATTAACACTCCCAGGAGTTATTACAATGTCCCTGCCGGTGAAACCATCCAGAAAATGGTATTTGTCTTCAGGAGCGATCTGCCTCAAGCAGGTGGCTCCTACCTTGAGCAAAGAAATTCCGACGGATCTGATATAAGTATAAGGGTTTATGATAATAGCGTAAAGGTGAGGTTCAATAACCCACTTTCCAAACAGGTAATCCTGAATCCTGCCACCACTATACCTGTATGCGTTTCTGCCATTGGAAATACAAGCATATCATTGTATGCAAATAATACTCTCCTAAAACAACAGTCATCTGCCTCGCTCTCTTACATGCTCCTGATGACGCAATTGCAATCCGGTCAGAACTGGTTGAAAGCAGTTGCTTCCAATGGCAGCATTCAATCACGCGATTCCATTGAGATTTATCTCCGCGGCCCGGTGGTTATCGCTGATCTTCCATCTGGAGCAAAGAACGGGATCAACTATGTTAATGACAGCACAGTAACACTGGTACTTCATGATCCTACAGGCTTCAAACAATATGTTTATGTAATTGGTGAATATGGCAACTGGCAGCTTAGCAACAATAATTACATGAACCGGACACCGGATGGAAAACGCTACTGGCTTACCCTGACCCACCTGCAACCTGGTCATGAATATGCTTACCAGTACCTGGTTGACGGCGATTTGAAATTGGCAGATCCTTATGCTGAAAAGGTTCTGGATCCCTGGAATGATCAATGGATTTCTCCTTCCATCTATCCAAATCTCAAACCTTATCCTACAGGTTTAACTGACGGAGTTGTCTCAGTATTGCAAACTGCGCGTCCGCAATACAACTGGCAGGTTACCAATTTCACCCCCGCAGCTCTTAACAACAGCCAGTCGGATATGGTGGTTTATGAATTGCTCCTCCGCGATTTTACTGCTGAACATACGCTTGCAGCTGCAAAACAAAAACTGGATTATCTCAAGGAACTGGGCGTAAACACGGTCGAACTAATGCCCGTAGCAGAATTCGATGGCAACGACAGCTGGGGGTATTCAACCAATTTCTTTTTTGCCGCAGATAAAGCATACGGTACCCGCGAAGACCTGAAAGCATTCGTTGACGCTGCACATCAGCGTGGAATATCAGTGGTGCTTGATATGGTTGTGAATCATGCCTTTGGATTAAATCCCATGGTTAAGATGTACTGGAATTCTACTACAAATCAGCCTTCAGCAGATAACCCATGGTTCAACCAGCAATCACCTCATCCTTACAGTGTAGGATATGACTTTAACCACGAAAGCGGGCATACGAGGCAATTCTTCAAGGATGTATTTCAATACTGGCTTACAGAATACAAGGTGGATGGCTTCAGGCTGGATCTATCAAAGGGACTAACACAGACATACTCCGGCAATGACCTGGGAATCTGGAACTCCTATGATCAAAGCCGGATTAACATCCTGAATGACTACAAGGCGCACATAAAATGGGTAAATCCTAATGCTTATGTTATCCTCGAGCATTTCGCCAACAATGACGAAGAAACAGTTCTGGCCAATTCAGGTTTCCTGCTTTGGAGTGCAATGCATAACAATTACAAGCAGGTGGCCATGGGATGGCAAACCAATTCAAATGTTTCATGGGCTTACCATGGAAACCGCGGATGGTCCTATCCAAACCTGGTTGACTATATGGAAACCCATGATGAAGAGAGGATGCTTTACGAAGCCCTGAACAATGGAAATTCAAGCAATCCAGCCTACGATATAAAATACTTTGCCAACGGATTGCATCACCAGGAACAGGGAATTGTACTCTTCATGGGTATCCCGGGCCCTAAAATGCTTTATGAATTCCAGGAGATGGGTTACGATTACAGCAAGTTTTACGGTGGATCCAATGTTGCAGCAAAACCACCCAGATGGGATTATCTTGATGTACCTGGCAGGGAAAAGCTGAACAGGGTGGTTTCTGCAATGGCTGCATTGCGAAAGACCGATGCTTTCCGCTATGGTAATTTTAGCTCTGACCTGGCACTGGACGGAAAAAAGATCTGGATAACTCATAGCAGCATGGATGTTATAATCACCGTCAATATGGGTGTTGGAGGATTTATCATGGCACCCGGGTTTACCCATGCAGGAACCTGGTACGACTATTTCACCGGGCAGCCTTTCACTGTTACAGATCCCGGAGGGCATTATTTCTATTACAACCCTGGCGATTACAGGGTTTTTACCAGCCAGCCGATGCCTAAGCCATTTTTCGACCTGAATGTGACTGTTGTTGACGGACAGGCAAGTAATCCTATGCAGGATGTAAATGTCCGGCTGAGCAATTCAGGAAGCAGGATAACAGGGGCTAATGGGCTGGCAAGTTTCACTGCCTTACCAAAAAGAGACTATATAACAGCGCAAAAATTTGGCTGGCATACACAGACAGTTGATACACTTATCGGTGCCAACACAAACCTCACGATAACCCTGCAACAAGGCTGGGATCCTGCCATGGGCTGGGTAAATCTCCAGGCTCCGGGTACAGGTAGTATTCAGCCAGGGAATGATTTCAACGTGTATGCCCAGGTTTGGATAGATGGAGTAACGACACAGGCAACTGCTGACACTTCGGTTCATGCATGGATAGGATATAGCACCACCAATTCGGATCCTTCAACATGGACCAACTGGGTTCCTGCAACCTATCACGCAGCTGCAGGTAACAATGATGAATACTCTGCCAATATCGGTAGCCTGATCATGACAGAGGGCACCTACTATTATGCCAGCCGTTTCAGGAAAGGGAGCAGCCCTTATGCTTATGGTGGCTTTGCAGGCGGAGTTGGTGGGTTCTGGAATGGAACGACCAATGTATCAGGAGTGCTGGGAGTTCATAATATCCCTCAACCTATAATCGGATGGGCAAACCTTCAGCATCCGGGCACAGGATCTATTACACCCGGACAGGATTATAATGTTTATGCCCAGGCCTGGATTGAAAATATCACGGGGCAGGCAACTGCAACTCCCGGCTTACAGGCATGGATAGGATACAGTACAACAAATACGAATCCTGCCACCTGGACCAACTGGGTTCCGGCTACATACAGCTCAGCAGTTGGAAATAATGACGAGTTCACAGCTAATCTCGGAACATTGTCCTTACCTGCCGGCACATATTATTATGCCAGCCGTTTCAAGTACAACACAGGTAACTATGTTTACGGAGGATATTCGGCAACAACCGGGGGATTCTGGGACGGAGCATCAAATACTAACGGGGTACTGACAATTTCGAACAGCGCACAGAGTGTAATAAATTGGGCTAACCTTCAATGGCCTGGTGATGGAACCATTGCCGGTGGAGGAGATTTCAGCGTGTATGGCCAGGTTTACGTTGCTGGTTTCACAGGCCAGCCTGCGCAATTGGCAGGATTGCAGGCATGGGTAGGATATAGCACCCTGAACTCTGATCCTTCAACATGGACTACCTGGGTACCCGCATCGTATAATGTAGCAGTAGGAAACAATGATGAGTTTCAGCTGAATCTCGGGCCACTCATCACTTCGGCAGGGACTTATTACTATGCATTCAGGTACAGGCTTAACTCAGGCAGCTATTACTATGGAGGATATTCTGCAGGAGGAGGAGGATTCTGGAATGGTACTTCTTATAGTGCGGGAGTCCTTACTGTAACCTCATCCTTATTCAAAACACTGCACCTTAAACTTTATCTTGAAGGTTTGTACAATTCCGGAACTGGTGCAATGATGGAGGCACTAGGAACTTCCGGACCTCAGTTTGGCAGTGGAGTCGCTGACAAGGTAAATATTGAACTGCATAACGCCGTGTCACCCTATGCCACTGAATACACCTTGAACAACTGCACCCTTATGACAGATGGAACACTCTCTGTTACAAATGTTCCTGCCGGAATAACAGGCTCATACTATCTTGTTGTAAAACACAGGAATAGCCTGGAAACATGGAGTAACTCAGCGGTTTCATTTGGCAGTAGCCCTGTCACCTATGATTTCTCAACCTCCGCTTCAAAAGCCTATGGAAATAACCTTAAATCCCTGGGCCCAATCTTCGCCATATATGGCGGTGATGCCACCCAGGATGGAGTTGTTGACGGATCAGATATGGCAGCAATTGACAATGCCAGCACAGCTATTCTTACCGGTTATTTTGTTGAAGATGTTAATGGAGATGGAGTGGTTGATGGTTCTGATATGGCATTGATCGATAACAATTCTACGGCTATCGTGCAGGTACTGAAACCATAATTCAATCTCTGATGTAAATCCTGAATGATATGAACTGCTCTAATCTTATCAGAATGCCAGGATAATACTTCTCTCAAAAAAGTAGTGGTGTCTTAAGTGCTTGATTCATAAGTCAATTTAATAAGAACAAAGGCTGTCAGCAACAGGCAGCCTTTGTTCTTTGTTGTAGCCTTCATGTATCATAAGATAGAAATGTGAAAAAATGTAGTCCGGATTTCTGAATTCAAACTTCTTTTTTTAAAATTTCAGAAAAAGTCTGTATAAATTTACGACTGGAAAAGAGAAGCCATGCCTTCAGTCCTTCCTGTGTACCCTCCGGGAAAGCTCTTACAGGTAATTTTGAAGAAGAATGTGATCCATAATCATGGATAGGCCATACCCTACTCAAATCAATAACCAAAACCCAAAATAAAATGAAACATTTCTTACCATCATTCATGCTGTTGCTGACGCTTTTGTTTGCTTCAGCCAGTTATTCCCAGGTTAGCCTGTCTGCTTCAGGAGGGCCTTCTTCAGGGACGTATTCTACTCTAAAAGCTGCTTTTGATGATATCAATAGTGGCTTGCACACCGGGAACATAACGATTACGATTACCGGTGCTACTACCGAAACTGCTTCTGCAATGTTAAATTCAAGCGGAACAGGTTCTTCCAACTATTCAAGCGTCCTTATCCAACCTTCGGGCACATCCAGTATTACAGGTGCTATCAATGGACATCTTATTGATCTAAATGGGGCCGATAATGTAGTAATCAATGGTCTGAATGCTAATGGAAACTCACTGGTAATCACCAATACAAGCATCATCAATTCCAGTACCATCCGGTTATGGAATGACGCAATGAACAACCTTGTTACAAATTGCACGATACTTGGTTCTGCGCAATTGTTTGGTGTTGTTTACTTTGGCTCAGGCATTTCCACAGGAAACGATAACAACGCAGTTAGTAACTGTAATATAGGGCCTGCAGGGGCAAATAATCCCACAAACGGTATATATTCTTTGGGCAACAGTACTATCATTGACAATAGCGGCAATGTTATCAGCAATAACAACATTTACGATTACTTCAACACATCCGCTTCCAGCTATGGAATTCAGCTAAATTCATTCAATTCAGGCTGGACAATCAGCGGAAACAGATTATTCCAAACGGCTAACCGGGTATATACGACAGCCAGCAGTCATTACGGTATAAATATTATGTCCGGTTCAGGGTATATCGTCACGGATAATGTGATTGGCTATGCAAATGCGAATGGGACTGGTACAACCAACATGATCGGTCTTACCTCAGGTTCGCTTGGAGGAACATTCCCAAGCGCCTATACTGTTGGAGGCGCAGCCAATCAAACCAAGTATGTGGCAATTTATGGATCCTTTACTGCCGCTGGAGCGGTTTCGTCTATTCAAAACAATACAATTGCTGGATTTGCACTTTACACTTCAGTTAGCACTTCTACCTCTTATGGGGCATTCTGTGGAATCGGTGTTGCTTCCGGAAATGTTAATGTCGGAACTGTTACCGGGAATACGATCGGGACACCTGCAAGTACGATTTATATAGCCTGCACAGCTTCTGGCGGTGCAATTGCCGGCATCTATGTAAATACCAACAATACAGCAGTCATTCAGAATAATCTCATTCAGAACCTTGATGCCATGGGTGCTCTTAGCACAACCTGTGGCTCTATCAATGGTATTAACGTTGAAGGATCAGGAGGTACTGTAATTGTTTCAGGAAACACCATCGGAAATTCCACGAATTCGAATCTCAGGATGGGAAATCTTCTGAGTGGCACGAACCTTTCCAATGTCGGAACAACCTTCAGTACGGCAACAGGTTCCGCTACATTCCAGGGTATCAGGAATGCACAAACAGGCACAGTGACAATTGGCACACAGGTATCTCCTAATGTTATCCAAAATCTAAGTTTAAATTCCTCTGCAACAGGAGCCTATACAAGGGGAATTTATTCTGCTGGAGGTAGTAATAACATCTCCTACAATACAATAACAAATCTGAGCTCAGCAACATCAGGTGCCAGTTACAGTTTGACTGCGCTTTCCACTGTTGGAATTCTTAGTAGTGCCGGAATTTCATCCTCAATCTCCAAAAATTTGATCAGCAACATCAGCATAACCAACACGGGTGCATCTGGTTATACACTGGCTGGGATTGTCTATACAGCTCCTGTAACAGCAATAACAGTTTCAAAAAACAAAATCTGGGGACTAAGCAATGGAAGTACTTCTGTTTCAGCAACTGCTCCTGCAACCGCCATTGGAATATATATCCGTGACGGAGGTGGTGTAAATACTAGTATCGATAATAATATGATCTCGCTTGGGAATGGCCAATCTTCTAATACTTCGTTTATTGGAATCTGGCCCCAATATAATACTTCAACTCCAACCACACTTAAGCTCTATTATAATACCATCAACATTGAAGGAACGGTTATTTCCGGGGCTGCTCCCACATTCTGCCTTCAGAGAGGTGATATTTCAACCACCACTGCCTATACCGTTTATACCATAGACGCAAAGAACAATATATTCAGCAATACGCGTGCAGGGGGAACCGGTAAACATTACACCCTCTCCAACAACTATCCGTCTGTAGCAAGTTCAGCAACCGGTTGGCCTGCAAATGCGTCCAACTACAATGTACTGAATGGAAATGCTGCAACAATCGGTTACTGGTCGGCAGACAAGAACATTGCAGACTGGAAGACTGCTTCAGCTTGTGATGGCAACAGCCTTTCTGGAGTTACTGCAACCTTTAATAATACGGCAACAGGAGACCTGCATATGAATATGGGCTCAACTGCCACTTATATTGAATCAGGCGGTGTTGCTATTTCGGGATTTTCAAATGATTATGATGGTGATGTAAGGCCAGGTCCTGCAGGTTCTGTAAATGGCGGAGCTACTGCACCTGATATGGGAGCTGATGAATTTGACGGTGTTCCTTTCGTACATGTAATCTTTAATGTTGATATGAGTACCGCACAAGGCTTCATCCCTGGTTCAGATGTAGTTTACCTGACAGGTACTTTGACTGGTTGGGTTCAACCGGGAGATCCCGGAAGCATCCTGATGACCCAGGTAGGAAGCACACTTATTTATACTGCCAACGTAGTCCTGGCACCTGGTACATACCAGTACAAATATTTCAAAAATGCAGGATGGACCGGTGGTGAATGGAACGGAGGTTCAGATCGTTCTGTTAGCTTTACTAGCGGAACAACCTATAATGATACATGGGGAGGAGCAATAAACTGGGCGAACCTTCAGTGGCCTGCTGTCGGCAACATCAGTCTTGGTGGAGCTTTTGATGTTTACGCCCAGGCTTATATCCCAAACGGGATTACTGCTGCAACAGGAGCAACCTATGGTTTGCAGGCATGGATAGGATTCAGTACTGTCAATGATGATCCAAGTACATGGACGAACTGGATTCCAGCTCCATTCAATGGCCAAGCCTTTGATAATGACGAATTCAAAGCCGATCTCGGCACTGCGCTTACCAGCGTAGGAACCTACTATTATGCATCACGTTTCAAGTTTGGAAACCAACCTTACCTTTATGGTGGATTCAATGGAGGATACTGGAACGGTACCACCAATGTTTCCGGTGTTCTTACCATTGCTCCCCAACTTCCAATACTCACTACTGATGCAGTTACAGGTATTACTTCCAACTCAGCAGTCAGCGGTGGGAATATTACATCCGACGGAGGGGATGCCATTACCGCCCGCGGTGTCTGCTGGAATACTACCGGCAACCCTTCCATTGCTGACTTCATCACCACCAATGGCACGGGATCAGGAATCTTCACCAGCAACCTGGGTGGATTAACTCCGGGCACACCTTATTACATCAGGGCTTATGCCACAAATTCAGGAGGCACAGCTTATGGTAATGAGGTGACATTTACAACTGTAGGCAGTGGATCAAAAATCCTTATACTTAAGCTTTTCCTAGAAAGCTTATATTCTGGTGGAATTTCTATGAACCAGGCTTTGGGAACAGCCGGTCCGGAATTTGGCAGCGGAATAGCAGACAAAATTACTGTCGAACTTCATAGTGATGCCTCCCCATATTCTCTTGTCTACGACTTTCCGAATATTAACCTTCTTACCAACGGGACAGCGACTATCACATCTCTGCCTGTTACACTTAACGGGACCTACTATGTTGTTGTTAAAAACAGGAACAGCATTGAGACCTGGAGTACCTCGGCCATTTCATTTGCCGGTTCAGTTGTTAATTATGACTTCAGCACTTCCATTTCAAAGGCTTATGGCGACAATCTGAAACCAGTTGGCTCAGTATTCGTCATTTATGCTGGTGATGCAACCCAGGACGGTGTTGTAGACGGCTCAGATATGGCTTCGATTGACAATGCCAGTACATCCCTGCTGGTCGGGTATTTCAGCGAGGATGTAAACGGCGATGGTATTGTTGACGGATCAGATATGGCTGTGATCGACAATAATGCAACAAGTATTGTTTCTGTCAAAAAGCCCTGATTACTTTAATACGGATTTTATTGATCCGGCTTGATTAATGATTTTGAGTGAAACTGTCTTAAACAAGGTATAAACACCTGTCTTTAAGACAGTTTCGCTTTTTAGAAAAAAGGCTCTTGAATTGTTTTCTCTCTGAGAAAGAATACTATTTCTCAGCATGAACTCAACCATGAATCCATAACCCTGTCAAAATATTTAAAAAAAAATGAACAATTTGTAATTTTTTCATTATCTTTCGGCTTGAAAGGGAGAATAATGATATTGTATTGTTCCTCAATCAGTAATTCATTATAGCTTAGTAGAAGTATTAGATTCATTTTTTGTAATTAATTTCTTGTTTTTAAACGTTAATGAACAAATAATCCTTGAATAAAGTCATCTTTATTCAAGACGATATATCCAGTTAGAAGAACACCCTCTAAAAGCTTACTTTTGAATGGATTGCATTGTTAACTATCGTTCGCTTGTCTGCTGTTATTAATTCCATACGCATAAATGGCGACTCCATTTATGGGTATGGGATACTATTATTTAACCGGCTCTGCAACTGCCCGCAAACTTTCTGCTGATTATACTTCTTGGCTTTCTACCTCATTATTAATCACTTCTATATTTTTGCTTGGAATGCTAGTTTAATCCTTTATTAAAAAATTCTTTACAATTCCCTTTTTATAACCAAAACCCAAACATTATGAAAAAGTTGTTACAATTAAGTTTCATGCTACTTCTCTTATGCGGAGTCAGCATGGCGCAGAAAACAAAGATTCTTACTGCTCTCAGTGAGAGCGTCGAATCTACTGGTGGTAACTCATCAGTCGGGCTTTTAGGTGTTACACCTAATGATGCTCCTATGGCCAGTACATCAGCAATTGTATTGCCAACTGACGGAGGCACGTCACAAAACAGCCGTGCTCCTAGCAATTACTTTAAATACCAGCGCACTGAATACCTGATTACTCCTGCCGAAATGGCAACAAGTGGCCTGGTGACAAGTACGGCTATCGATGCAATCGGTTTCCTGGTGCAGGCAGCTGGTGTTGGCACACTGAGCGGAACTCTGAATATTTACCTGAAAAACACGTCAGATGCTACGTATACTTTAGGCTCTACCTGGACCACTACCGGTTTCACACAGGTTAGTACGAATGCCACCTATACAATCCCCATTAATGCAAATTATTTTCTCATCCCGTTTACAGGCGGCTCTACTTTTACTTATACCGGAGGTGGCGTATATGTAGCATGGGAATATAGTTCTCCCAGCGGAACAATTGGGTCAACCCCTGTAACACATTATTGCAATTCAACTGGTCTTGTAAACGGACTTTATGGAGGCAGAGGTACTTCAATGCCTACTACTTTAGCAGCAAGCTCTTTTAGGCCAGCTACTTTCTTCAGTACTGTTCCTGAGACAGATATCATTAATATTACGAACCTTTATCCTGCAGGTAAAGTTCCAACTCCTTTCGGAACACCATCTCCTATCAGTGTAAGGGTTGCAAATGTATCAGATGTTTCATCTGCCACCTATGATCTGACTGTTACTGTTCAGGATGCTGTTACCTATGTAACCAGGTACACTTCTACTCAATCAGGTATTACGTTAGCTGCTGGCACTGTTGGTACCACTACTTTTAACGGATGGACCCCAACGATTTCAGAAAATGTAATAATTTTTGCAACTGCTACACCTGCAGCGGGTGAGACTTATACACTTAATAACTCCTCTTTAACGTATTCGTGTAATGTGAATACAAATCTTTTCTCATATAACTATAGTACAGCTTCGCCACCGACAGGTTATGGATTCACAGCTCCGGGATATGCAATATTTGCGTCCAAATTTACCATGAATGGGGCTGGGCAAATACCAGGTGCGAACTTAGTTATCGCAAATAGTTCAACGATAACAGGGAACAGTATATCAGCAGTAGTGCTTAACAGTGCAGGGGTGATTGTTGCAACTTCTGCTAGTTATACACTTCTTGCTACTGATGTCGGGCTTACTAAAAACTTTACTTTCCCCACTCCTCCTGCCTTTACCAATGAAGTGTTTTATGTCGGAATGCTCACTTCTTCCGCTGCTACTACATACTATCCTATGGGTATGTTCAATGAAATTCCTTCAAGGGGTGGTATAAATTATACATTCCCTGCTACAGGTGGTACACCAACTGAAACTGTATTCAATTACCGGTATGGAATTGAAGCTCAGGTTGCTCCTGTTGCTGGTGTAGTAAATCCAGGAGCATTGTCTGTTACCCCGGTAAGTACAACCCAGATCAATCTTGGTTGGAGCCTTAATCCAAGCAATGAGAATGTATTGCTGGCATGGAGTACGGATGGTGTTTTCGGAACTCCTGTAAATGGAACAGCTTATGTTGCCGGCAATACGATTGTTGGTGGAGGAACTGTTCTGCAATACAATAATAGCACATCTTTCAGCCATACCGGATTAGCTCCCGGCACACATTATTATTACAAGATATGGTCAGGCAACGGAACCGCTTTTTCATCAGGTGTAGCCGGAAATGCATTTACCATCTGCAATTCTTCAGCTGCGCCATGGACAGAAAATTTTGAGCTGGCTACCTTCCCTCCAAGTTGCTGGACGAAAAGCGCATCACCAACATGGTTGAGGTCTTCAGCATGTAGTGGTTACGGAGTTGGAACCGCTTCAGCAAAAGCAGATTTCTTTAATATTTCAAGCGCGGTTCCATTCGACCTGGTTTCTTTACCCTATACTTCCGGTTCGCTGGTCAGTCCTATCCTGAAATTTGATTATGCTTATGCTGGTTATGATGATACAGGCGGACCCTATATTGATAAGCTGGATATATATTATTCCACCAACAATGGTGTAAGCTATACCTTATTATTAGATATGCCAGGTGGGCTTACCGGTATACTTAACACTTACGGGCCTACCTCATTGGCTACCGCTTTTGTGCCAACTTCTGCTCAATGGGCTTCACAGACATTAGCTTTGCCTGCAGGAACCAATTACATTAAGTTTACTGCTACCAGCGCTTATGGAAATAACCTCTACCTGGATAATGTTTCCGTGCAGGAAGCTCCTCTGTGTAATGTGCCCACTGCTCTTAACACAAGTGCTGTAACACAAACCACTGCGACCATTTCATGGACAGCTTCATCATCCAATCCTTCAGGTGGTTATCAATATGAAGTTCGTACAAGTGGAGCCGGAGGAAGTGGAACTACGGGTCTTGTACTTTCCGGCACTACCCCGGCAGGAGTTGTAACAGCTAACCTTACTGGTTTAACAGCTGCAACAAGTTATTCTTTATATGTTCGGTCAAATTGTGGCAGCGGGAGCTTCAGTGCATGGGCAGGTCCATCATCCTTCACAACTCTTTGTGCAACTGCTACAACTCCATTCATTGAAACTTTTGAAGTTGGCGAAATGCATCCCTGCTGGACAATAAGCGGAGGAACCTATAATTGGCAGCTAGTTTCAGGAACAGGATTAAGTGGATATGGCAATGGTAGCCGTGCCTTCTATGCCAATTTCTTTAATATCAGCAGCGGTAGCCAATTTCAACTCTATACACCTGAATTTAATTCTGGCACATTATCAAATCCCACCCTGGAATTTGATTATGCATATGCAACTTATAGTGGTGAGTTAGATGAAATGGATGTTTACTATTCGACTAACGGGGGACTGACCTATTCATTGTTGCTGGCTATGCCGGGCGGTGCTACGGGAATACTTAATACAGGCGGAACTACCACTTCACAATTTGTACCGACTGCTTCACAATGGGCTACAAAAGCTTTGCCCTTACCTGCCGGAACAAATAAGGTTGAATTCCGTGCAATAAGCGATTTTGGAAATAACCTCTTCTTAGATAATATTAAAATTAAAGAGGCTACAACCACTTTTAATGTAGATATGTCAACTGCAGCAGGTTTTACACCTGGCACTGATGTAGTTTACCTGACAGGGAACTTCCCGGGCGCAACCTGGATCACACCCGGCGATCCAGGAAGCATGGTTATGTCGCAGGTTGGTTCATCACTCATCTATACCCGCACCCTGGCATTAGCACCTGGAACATATGAATACAAATATTTCAAGAACTCCGGTTGGAGCGGTGGCGAGTATGCCGGTGGAGCCAACAGATCAATAACGGTTACTACTACAACTACAGTCAACAATACATGGGGAGGCTCAATCAATTGGGCGAACCTGCAATGGCCGGGAACCGGTTCCATTACTGTCGGCGGTGCGTATGATGTATACGCACAGGCTTATATTGCAGGCGTAACATCAGTTGCAGGAGCTACCTACGGCTTGCAGGCCTGGATTGGCTACAGTACCAGTAATACAGATCCAAGCACCTGGACCAACTGGATCCCTGCACCGTTCTTCGGGCAAGCCTATGATAATGATGAATTCAAAGTTGATCTTGGAAGCACATTACCTGTCGGAACCTATTATTATGCAAGCCGTTTCCAATTTGGGAGTCAACCTTTCCTCTATGGTGGATTCAGTGGAACGAATGGTGGATTCTGGGATGGAACCAACAACATCTCTGGTGTCTTAACTATTTCTGCTGTAACTACAAAGACCTTAAATCTGAAGGTTTACCTGGAGAGCTTGTACAATGTTGGTACAGGCTTTATGAACCAGGCTTTAGGAGCTGGATCCGCACCTGAATTTGGCAGTGGAATAGCAGATGTCGTGACCGTTGAGTTGCACAACCAGGCCTCTCCTTTCGACCTTGCTCATACCTTCAGTAATGTAAACCTGATGACTAATGGTACTTTGTCAGTTACAACTGTTCCAGGTTCAATATCCGGTTCTTATTATGTAGTTATTAAGCACAGGAACAGCATCGAAACCTGGAGTGCAGCACCTGTATCATTCGGCGTGCCAAGTCCTGTAAGCTATGATTTCACTACCGGTATTTCGCAAGCCTACGGTGATAACCTCAAGTCTATGGGTACAATTTATTCCATATTTGGAGGTGATGCCACCCAGGATGGAATAGTTGATGGTTCTGATATGGCTGCCATTGATAATGCTTCAACCTCCATTCTTACAGGATACGTTGTTGAAGATGTGAATGGTGATGGCGTTGTTGATGGTTCAGATATGGCCTTGATCGACAATAATGCCACTAGTGTTATTTCTGTAAAACGTCCATAATTATGAATATGACAGGAGATTAACTCTCCTTGTTATGATTTTGCTAATGTGCCCTGATGCGCCTGTAAAAATACTTTCAGGCTCTTTAGGGCACAATAGTTTAAAGCCTGCCTGATTATTAAATTACTCAAACTAAATAAACCGCAGTAGTATATTTATCAAGCTGATTTGACACAATTGAGCATTATTCCTGCACAAAAAGTAAGAGGAGCTGCCAAAACTTTCGTTTCGACAGCTCCTCCACTTTTAACTTAATATCTATCAGGGTTTGATTACTTGTATTATACCGGTAGAATTATTATCCACGAGCGCCATATCTGAAGAATCCACCTGGCCATCTCCATTAACATCAGTATCGAAATACCCGCGTAAAATAGCAGTACTGGCATTTTCAACCATTGCCATATCCGAACCATCTACAACTCCGTCCTGGTTAACATCCCCGCCATAAATCAGCGAATACAATCCAGTAACCCGCAAGTTGTTACCATAAGCTTGTGAAACTGAAGTAGTGAAATCAAAATTTACAATACCGTTGCTGCTGAAATACAATGGATTTGCACTCCAGGTTTCAATGCTATTCCTGTGTCTCACAACAATATAATAAGAACCTTCAACACTTTGAGGAATATTGGCAGTAATTGCTCCATCGGTACTCAAATTAAGGTTACTGAATGTATAGGCCAATGAAAATGGTGCTAATGATTCATGTAATTCAACATTAACCTTATCTGCAATGTTCCCGGTAAATTGATCACCGGCTTCTCCCCTGGCCTTATTCATTATGCCATTTCCAGAGTATAGTCCCTGGAGCAGGACTTTAAGGTTCAAGGCCTTACCACTTTGCACGACCATGGTTAACAGGTTTGAACTTGCCGGGTTTCCCTGGGAACACAATGCGCTGGAAGTAAGAATACAATTTACCTGATCGTTGTCAGCAGGAATATAGGCATACAAATCACTATTATCTCCAACAGGCAATCCGTTTACTTGCCACAAATAGGTTGGATTATTGCCGCCATTTTCCGGCACAGCCGAAAATGTCACAACATTCCCACTGGCAACAGGGTTAGAAGATGCAGAAATACTGATTCCTACCGCAGAAACAGGGTTAACAGCCAGTGTAATGGAGTTTGATTCGGCAGGGTTGCTACTTGCACAACTGACACTGGAGGTAAGGAAACATTTCACAACATCTGAATTTGCCGGTACATAGCTGTATGTTGAGGTCCCGCTAGCCACCTCAAGGCCATTGACTTGCCAGGCAAAAGAAGGAGTTTCGCCTCCATTAATTGGTGTTGCTATAAATGTAACCTCTGTTCCGGCGCATACTTCCGACGCAGATGCAGACACTCCAACGCTTACTACCTGCAGTGGGTTAACCTGCATGGAAATGGCATTGGAAATTGCAGGACTCCCATTGGAACAGATGATGCTGGATGAAAGCACACATCTTACGACATCCCCATCCGCGGGCATATAGGTAAAGCCCGAGCTTCCTGTTCCTGAATTTATTCCATTTACCTGCCATTGGTAAGCCGGAGTTGGACCTCCATTTACCGCGTTTGCTGTGAAGGTAACCATCGCTCCATCACACACCTGATTTGCTGATACTGTAATTCCAACACTTACCTCACTAACAGGGCTAACCTGCATTGCAATATAATTTGAAGATGCCGGGCTGCCATTGGCACATGAAATATTGGATGTGAGAATGCAGCTAACAACATCACCATTTAAAGGAATATAAGTAAAAGTAGAAGTTCCTGTTCCGGTGTTTGAGCCGTTAACCTGCCATTGGTAAGATGGTGATGTTCCCCCATTGATCGCTGCCGATGCAAAAGTCACTTCCGTGCCCGAACATACCTGGGTAGCGGTTGCTGAAATTCCAATGCTGACATCCTGCACAGGATTCACATGCATGGTTACAGCATTTGATATTGCCGGGTTTCCACTTGCGCAAGCCAGGTTTGATGTAAGGATACAGGTAACAATATCATTATCAATGGGTGTATAGCTGAAACTGCTGCTATTTGTTCCTGTGGCAACATTATTCACTTTCCACTGGTAGGATGGTGAAACCCCACCATTTACAGCCGTAGATGTGAATGTAATCACAGTCCCGGCACACACCTGGTTATCGGATTCAACAATATTGATGCTGGCAGGAATAACAGGATTGACAGCAATTGTTGCCAAAGCTGAAGTTGCACAACTTCCCGGTGAAATACATCCTCCTTCTCCCCTCACATAATATGCAGTCGTTGATAAGGGAGATACCGTAATTGAGGTTCCGCTGCCGACAAAAGTACCCCCGCAGGAACCTGAATACCACAGCCAGTTGGTGGCGCTGTTGAGGTTACCAGATGAAATACTAAGAACTGTGCTCTCGCCGGCACAAATTGGATTCTTTGTCACTGCTATTGTTGGCAGATCAGGATTCATGCAGGTTTCAGCAAGCTGGAATTCTCCGAGGCCAGATGAAGATAGCCCTGTTATTTGCGTGCTTGTGCTTGTCCTTGTACCTATTACCGGATAGCTCCAGACTGAAGCTGAATACCTGCCCGCAACAAGGCTGGCAGGCGTAGTGGATGCATCAAGGTCTCCAGCGGTAAAGTTAAATATAGCATTCAACGCTGAAAAAACAGCCCCTCCATTTGTAATAGACCAATACCTGTTAACAGACCTGTAAGGATTCAGCGATGAAGCCGAAACACTCGGATGATCACCAGGCACCGTTTTGATTGTCAGAGAATTAGCAGAAGTAATACTACCAGTTGGGAAATTCAGGTTTACCGGGGCGTAAACCATGGCATCACCTACTTCATAGGTTATATTGGATACTGCTGAGGCATTTGTCCAAATATACTTGGCGAGGTTTCCGTTTACATAGCCATTAGTTCGCGTCAGGCTTCCTCCGAAAACATAAACTGTATTGGTTCCTGTGGTCACAACTCCGTTAGTCAGGAAAATGTTATCAGCCCTGAATTGTTTCCCTGAAGCTGTGCACAGAATACCAGAAGGGTTATCGATGGCAAGCTTCTTAAGCAGCGTGTTACTGCTGCCACCTACAAATTGTTGTACTGAACCGTTGAATTTAACAAGTGCCGTCGTGCCGGAATTGCTGTAGTCGAAGCCTCCATTGCAAACCCAGTTTCCTTTTACATCGAGTTCAGTACCGGATGCCATTTTTAAGGTAGCCCCGGACTGAATAGTAATATCCTTACAGTTGGCTATTGTTACACTGCTGATATACGGCATATTTGTTACTCCGGTAGGGATCAATACATTCGTTGTGGCAGATGGGATAGCATTGCTGCACCAGTTGGATGCAGTATGCCAGTCGGTATTTGTTGTCCCTGTCCAGAAACCCTGACAATCTGTAACCTGAACATCATCAATTGCCCAGTAGTATTCCCAGCTGCCTGTATAATTCCATTTAAATTTTACCTGCGACTGGCCTCCAGCAGCATTGATAACAAATACAGCTGATGCAGGATTGGCAGTAGTTGATGTATAGGTTTGCAGTAATACCCAGGTGCTTCCATTGTCAATTGAATAATATACTTTGCCGGCACTATTGGAATATTGCATGAAATAGTGATTAAACTGCAGTACAACTGAAGAATAGCCGGAACAATTTATAGTTGGAGTTATCAGGTCGGAATTTTGTGTGTTTCCACTACCATATCCATCGCTGTTCAGGTATGCATAACTTCCATTTAAAGTTGGACCTGAGATGGTTCCAAATTTCCATACTTGTCCATTGCCAACATAATCTTTGATCTTCCAGCAACCTGGAAGCGAGGTAGTACTGAAGTTCTCAACGAAAGGAAGGCTGAATGGATTGCAATCTGTGGTCTCATTGGTGCTTACCCCGGCAGAATATTGATTGCTGCCATTAACTGACCAGATTTTGTAATAATAAGTTGTTGCAGGCGACAATAACGAATGATTGAAAGAACTGGCATTCCCGTTGAAGATGATCAGACCACCTCCTGCAAGGGTATTTCCTGCGGTATATATTGTACCATCCATAGGAGAGCCAAATACAGGTGAAGCAGACACAGCAACCATCACATTGTCGTCATTCACATTTTTGGTCCAGGTAAGGTTGATTTGGGTAGGGCCTGCAGATGAAGCTATAAGATTTGAAGGATCAATCACGTTTACATTGATAAGGTCACTTTGCCAAAGTCCGCGTCCATATGTGGCAGCTTTAATCTTAGAATTGGCAGGAGTGGCATCATAATAGATCTCCATTTCCCTGACATCAACTGGTGGCAACCCATTGCTAAACAATACCCAATAAGGCATTGCTGAATTCTTAAACCATACCCCTGTTTGATTTCCGATATAGATGCCTTCATTTGTGTTCTTATCATATACCAGGCAGTTAATAAATAATGAAGGAAGATTGCCTGAAATATCAGTCCAACTGGCTCCTTTATCAATTGACTTGTAAATTTTATAGCCTGCAGTGGCATATACAATATTGGCATCTGTAGGATGGGCTTTGACATCTGTAGGCGTACTTCCACCGGGCAAAGCACATGAAGTCCATGTAACAGAAGCTGCTGCTGCGGTTGCATTATCCGATCTTTTCATAGCCCCGGACCTGACAACATACAGAACATTAACATCTGCAGCAGACTGTTCAAGCACTTTGCAGACCGAGGTTTCACCACTTGAAATAGCTGTCCAGCTAACAGAAGAGGAAGGTGTTGCTTTTACATTATCGCAACGGAATACGTTTTCATATCCTGCGAACATAATGCTGGGATTTGTTCTATGCAGCATATAAGGTGTAACCCAGGATCCTGATTCGTCGATGCTGATTCCATTGGTCCCGGTAGAAGCAATATTTGAATAGGAACCTGTCGGCCCCCCGCTGGAACGGCTTATAGCCCCCTGAACATAAGTATTGTAGCAATAATTTGTATTGCTATAATCAATAAGGCACTCCGTTCCATCACCTCCTCTTGTAGTATAAAATGAACTTGAATTCAGGGTTGCAGCAGATCCATTATCCTGGAATCCAACCAGGGTATAATTCGGGTTCGTTGCGCTTTGGCCCAATTTATAAACCTGGGAAATAGAAAGCCCACCTGAAATTTGTGTCCAATTGGTTCCTCCATTGCTGGTCCAGTAGATTCCACCGTCACAGCCAACGTAAAGTTTACCATTAAGTGGCGACCAACCATAACAATGCTGATCTGCATGAACGGAAGCTGCACACGAGGTTCCATAAGAATTCCCAACCCAATGACTGGTTATTGTCCAGGTAACACCTCCATTTGAGCTCTTCCAGTTGTTAATGCTTCCAACGTAGACAATATTGGCGTTATTGGGATCAACAGTAACGCAAAGATCATAAGTGGATTGAGTACTTGTTCCACTGCCATCGCAGGAATAGTCAAAGATGTTAGGACTGGAAGACTGTATTGTAAAATTCTGCCCGTTGTCTGTCGAACGAAGTATTCCACCAAATGTATTGTCTGTAGATTTGATCTGAACAAGATAAACATAAGATGAATTTGCTGGCGTAATACCGATTACCATCCTTGAACCGGCAGATGGGACTCCATTTGCAGCAGATATTTGTGTCCAGCTTTCTCCGGTATTGGATGACCGATAAAATCTCCCGCCTTCAGTAGCATAGACTACTGTTGGGTCTCCGGAATTGAACTTAATGTCTTTATAGTTACTTGTGTTCGATGATTTCAGGACCCAGGTAGAGCCGCCATCAGTGGTCTTGTAAATGCCTGCACTGGTGGCTGCAATAATAGTGTTAGGATCAGATGGATGCATGACCATTGCACCAACAACAACATTTCCCATGGTATTGCTTAACTGGTTCCAGGAAGTCCCTCCATCTATACTTTTAAAAACCCCAATTCCAGGAGCATCACCGGCATCACGATCACCTGTTCCAATATAGATTATATTAGGATTAACAGGATTAACCAGTATGGATGACACGCCTAATTTGGGCAGGTTAGATGCCAGATTGGTCCATGTAGTGCCTGCATCAGTAGTTTTCCAGAATCCTCCGGAAGGAGCACCAATATAAATCGTATTGGCATCAGTTGGATGAAAAGCAATGGCATTAATTCGCCCCATCCCTGTAGGCTGACCCGTGTTATTCACTGGGTAAGCAATCGGGCCCTGTAAAGCCCAGTTTCCTGAAGTAGAAGTAGAAGCATCAATCTCACTCATGTACTTTTCATACTGATCTTTTACAAAACCGAAAGACTGCAGCTTACCATCCGGAAGTACGCGAGATTCGTTGATATACTCCCATCTTTTGAAAATATAGTATCCATTACCTTCATATAACTCATTTTCACCTGCTTCTTCCTCATCCCTTTCAGATTTTCTTTCTTCTACAACCTGATGATTGTTCCAATAGCTATAAAAGGCGTTTTGCACATCCTGGAATTTTGAATTTGGATCTTGCATGAGATCATACCAGTGATATTTTGTTTCAGTCTTACCAGCTAGTGCATTTACCTGTGCTTGGATATGCTGAATGAAGAAAGTGGCTAAAAACAGTAAAGTAAAGGGCAGGATGAGTCGGTTGGCTTTCATAAATAAGATGGTCTTGAAAGATTTCATAATTAAAAGAAAAGAGTACATTATTACTTCATGAAATGCAGAAGTAATCAATGGCTGGAACCAGGAATCAAAATTATCAAAGTAATGATAATTTCAGAAAAAGCAGAGTGCGGACAAATTGCGGACAAAATCAGAGGAATCGCCTTATTACCTCCTGAAGATGATTAGGATCGATTGGTTTTATGAGATAATCGTCACAACCAGCTTCCAGTGCTTTCTCTTTATCACCTGTCATCGCAAATGCAGTTTGGGCAATAATTGGAATTTCCGGGTAAAGTCTTTTGATTGCACTGGTAGCATCGTACCCATTCATAAAGGGCAATTTTATGTCCATCAGGATCAATTGGACATAGGGATTATCTTTCATAAAATCGATCGCCTGCCTTCCATCTGTCACATGATGGACGTTCAGGTTCATAAGCTTCAAAATCTCATCGATTAAAAGGAAGCTCGCCAAGTCATCCTCTACAACAAGGATAACTTTCCCGGAATGTTTGTTAATGAATACTGGCGGGATATCTTGTTTCTCAGCAATTACGAAATCAAAAGGAATTTCAGAAATAGGAATTGAAAAGAAGAAACTGCTCCCCTGCCCAAGAGTGCTGGTTAGCCATATCTTGCCTTTGAGCATTTCGACGATCTTCTGAGTTATTGCCAATCCAATCCCGGTGCCATCAGTATTCAGGCCTTCATAATTGAACCGGGTGAACCGATTAAAAATTGCATGCTGATCTTCTTCAGGTATCCCGGTTCCTGTATCAACTACAGAAAATATTAACTGGCTGTCTATCTTGCTGCAACTGAATGTAATCAATCCTTTTGATGTGAACTTGACAGCATTTCGGATCAGGTTGATCAGTACCTGTCTTAACCGCAATTGATCTGAATAAATTACCAGGCTTTCATCCGTCAGAAAGTAATTCAAATCAACTTCCGCCTTTCCCCTCTTCTTCATTTCAAGTGAGGTTACGGCTTTAATTTCATCAAACAAATCCCTGGCTCTGAAAGCCGAAAAACTCACACCCATTTCCCCTGCTTCAATCCTCGAAAGATCAATCAGGTCATTAACGAGGTTCATAAGGCTCGAACTGCTTGATTGAATAATACGGATATACTCTTCGCGTTTCGCTGGATTAAGATCCTTATCCAATAACCCTGAAAAACCTATAATTGAATTAACAGGAGTCCTAATTTCATGAGACATATTAGCCAGGAAAGCGGACTTAAGTTTATCTGATCTGATAGCCTTCTCTTTCTGAAATATAAAATCCTTCTTAATCCTTGACAAAATGAAGATCATCAACAATGAATACAATAGAAAGCTAAGGTAAATATCTAGTGATCGAATAGAATTATCCGGGTAACTAAGAAGTTTAGCAATAGTGTGCTTCTCAATTAAAAAAAGTATGGCAATATTTAGAAAGTACGTGAATAGCATTATAATAAGCGCTCTTCCCTCCCAAACCCAGATAACCAGGGCTCCAAACGCAAAAATAAAATAGAGGACAGGACCAAATGACAGAAATTTGGAATACCAGGTTAAATCGAGTAAGATCAAACCTACAACTGTCACAATGACCTTAGGAATGAATAAGTAATTAGAGAACCTGATCAGGAAATAAATGCCGAACAAGATAATACTGCTACCTCCGGCAAAATAAACTGGTAAAATAGCTAGATTCAAAATCAAATGAAAGAGGCAGAGCATCAGAAGGAATATAGCAGCAACAAAACAGGTCATAGTCATGAAATACCTGTCCTGCTCTACTTCAGTTTTATTTCCAAGGATTGATGAGATAACCAAATTGATTCTTTTCATGATTTTACTTTTTTGAAATCTGGTGAAGACATTATTATTCTCACCATAGGCTTAGAACCGGCTGATATAATCCTCAAGGGAACTTTCCGATGGCAGGTTCATCTTTTTTCTTATCCTGTACCTTGTTTTCCGGATAGCTTCCTGGGTCACATTCAGAATGTTTGCAATCTGACTTCCGGATAGATTTACTTTAAGGTAAGCGCAGAATTTCAATTCTGTTTTGGTCAATTCAGGATGAATGTTCTTAAGATTTGGGAAGAAGCCCTGGTGGATCATCGAGAATCGCTGATTAAACAGGTCAGATTCATCAAAATTTGCAGACTGCAGTTTGATACTGCTGATAAGCTTGTTAAGGGTTACACCGGAGACTGGTTCATTCCTATGACCTGTTAAGTCTTTAAGCTTTGTAGAATTAAGGTTCAACAATTCATTCTTCTGTTCAATCCCAATTGCAATACTCGTAAGTTCTCGTTCTTTTACCTTCAACTCCTCTTCAATCTTCTCAATTTTCAGCTTGTTAATCTCCTCAGTTTTCTGAAACCGATCTATCTCCATTTCATTGAGCAACAACCTATTACTATACAACACTTTATCTTTTCTGTGATTCCGCCTCTGGAGCACCAGGATAAGTGTGATGAGGCCAATTACAGAGGCTGATACTAATAATAACCCAATGTAAAGATAGCGTTCCTTTTTTGCTGAATGTAAAGCTAATCCTTGTAATTCAATAAGGGTGGACTTTTTATCATTTTGGTACTGAAGTTCTGTTGACTCCTTACTATGCCTTATTTTACGTTGATAAACAGAATCCTGTAATATTAATGATTGATTGTACCGCTTAATTGCATCTGAGGTATTGCCAGTCAAGGTATCCACCCTGATCAGGAATGATATTGCCTGCAGTTGGGTTTCCACATCGTCTGTAAGCTTGGAATACTCAATACTCTTTGCCAGGTAAATCCTGGCAGAATCAAGTTGCCTGTCTTTGATCTTGAGCTCACCGGTGTTTCCATATATTGTTGATAGCAATGCAGTATCACCGGTTTGCTCCGCAACTTTCGCAGCAGTTCTTAAATAATAGTAGGAAGAATCAATTTGATTTAACTCCTGGTGTAACGAAGCCAGGTTATAATAGATCACCGGAAGATTTACCATCTCTTTCGACGATTTCAACTCAGGTATCACATAACTATAAATCTTCTTCGCTTCATTGACTTTCCCATGGGTTTGATATAAATAAGCAAGGTTGCCAAGGTTCTCCAGCTTATTCAATTTATTATTCAACTTCTCATTCAAAGCAACCGCCTTTTTTAGGTATGCAACACCTGTATCATACTGTTCTGATTGCCCCTTGTAAAACCCAAGGATGTTATAAACCTTGGCAATTCCATTACTATCGCCAATTCCTTCACTAATGGCCAAACTTTTATAATACAGTTGTAATGCTAAATGCGAATCATCGGTTGCCAGGTGGACCGAGCCTATTCTTTCAATGCAACATGATTGAAGCTCCTTATCACCAATTGTTTCAGCGATTTTGAGTGCTTCAGAAAATTTATTAAGTGCTGAGCTATAAGTGTTCTTGTAGTAAGCTATATTCCCCAACTGAAACAAAACATTGGCCATTCCATTTTCGTACCCTGATCTCCTTGAGAGTTCACCCGCTTCATTTAAGGATTTTATAAGACTATCATTAGAAACCGAGGGATCGTCCTTTAAATTCCGCAATATGGTATTAATGCGCATGGTATCATTAGAATAGGATTTACGATTCTCAGTTAAATCCTTGTTATGCTCGTTATTACGGGTACATGAAAACAGCAGAATACAAAGAGTCAGAAGAGAAAATAATGCTTTTTTCATTGCTGTTTGAAAGCAGATTAGCAGTTTGGTTTGTGAATAATGATACCTCCGGAATTCAATATTCCTTTGAAAACAAGAAGTTCACTTAAAACTTAATAGTTTTGATTCTTGTAATTGAAAGAACCCTGATTGTGTTATAAGGATGTAAATATCGAAACTTTTAACATAAGTTAGTCATTAAAATTAGACATCAAACAGTCCCAAAGTAATTGTTGAGATCGTTTTGAGTTTATTAATTAAAAAACCTTATACTAGCAACCTCTTAAACGCTACTCTGTTTATATGATAATAGTTGCAAATGGCTCTCGAATAACAGAAATCCATTTCTTTACTCAATAATAAAACTGATCCATTATGCTAAAAACAACCTATATGAGCAATCCATTTACAATAATAGTTCTTGTTCTCTTTATTTTCAGTAACAGGCTCAGCAGCCAGAATATAGCCGGAACCCTTGATCTAACCTTTCAATCAAACGGAAAAGCAATTTATGACAAAGACCAATTTGATGTTTACCAGGATGTTAAGGTTCAGCCCGATGGTAAAATAGTGGCTGTCGGCAGTTCTATGGGATTAGACTATATCCCTTATATTATGGTTACCCGGTACCTCGAGAATGGCAATTTCGATACCGCGTTCGGTGTGGAAGGCCACTATTCTTATTCAGCCCTTATCGAAGACGGAGCCTACAAATGCCTTATCCGGGACAATGGCAAAATTCTTATTGGCGGATATTCTACCAATTATACCAACTGGGGTGCACTAATACTTCAATTGAATCCGGATGGAACCCCTGACCCAACATTTGGCAATTTCGGAGTGTCCTATATCGATCTTGGCCCTGGTGAAGACATGGTATCAGCTATGCAGCTTTTGGAAGACGGGAAGGTACTTATAGCCGGCTATTCTGAGAATAATGAATTTAAGAAAGTTCCGGTTGTTGCCAGGTTAACAGAAACAGGAAGCCTGGATACTGCATTTGGCACTGCCGGCATTGCCCAGATCCCTGTTACTGAGATTGATAATGAATTCTCCGCCCTTTGTATCCAGCCCGATGGTAAAATCGTTGCAGCAGGTCACATTTCAAATGGCACCAGTTGGTTCTCCTTGCTGATAGCTCGATTTGACCAGGATGGGAACCTGGATACTGCTTATGGTTCAGATGGCATTGTGAATATGAATCTGAACAATGTGGATGATGAATTTTTTGATATGAACATCACCGAAACCGGTGAAGCTATTCTGACTGGTTTCACTGTTAGCCAGACAGATTATTACTACCACCTCCTGGTAATGAAATTCGATACAACAGGCAAACCGGTGGCATCATTTGGTGATGCCGGAAAAGTTATCATGGGCAATGTACCTTATACATTTGGGGATGCAATGATGCTCCAAACGGATGGTAAAATCCTGGTCGCAGGCTGTACTGGTGAACTTCTGCCAGGAAACAATGACTGGGCATTGTGGCGCTTTAATCCGGATGGCAGTCCCGACGAATCCTTCGGAACACTGGGCCTTACAACAACAGAATTTTTCGGAAACGCAGATGAAGCATTAGGGATCGCACTTTATAATGATAAGATTATTCTTGCAGGCAAAACAAGAAATGCCACCAATTACCTTGATTTCGCCATTGCCCGTTACACAAATGATACAGAATACCACCTTTCCGTTCCTGACAAGTTGCGAGTCAACAACTTCTCTATTTCACCCAATCCAGTTAAAAGAAACAGCAGCTTCATCCTGGAACTTAATGATGATATTGACAGGGGCATAAGGATCAATTTGATTGATATGAAAGGAAATACTACAGTTTTAAAGCCTATCTTCATAAACATGAATGGAACCAAACAAGTTAAGGTCAAGTTGCCCGGGGTAATCAATGCTGGAATATATAACCTAAGAATATCCTGCAAACCCAATTTAACCGAAACCTGTAAATTAGTAGTGATAGATTGATCAATCCAACTCAGATTTTGTTAATTTCATAGAACAATCCGCAAGTCTATTTTAATACCATTCAATATGAGAACCAAGCTCGCAATCACCCTGCTTGCAATACTTATTAGCAGCAATTTCCTAAATACAAAAGCCCAATCCTGGGAGAAGATCAATACAGGCTTTAATTACATCCTTATGGGGATTGAATTCCCGGGGGGACAAAGCCAGATCGGGTTTGCGGGCGGAGAATCATTAACCTATATGGGTGATGGCATCGTCATTAAAACTACCAATGGAGGTACAACCTGGACACAACTCTGGACAGGTTCACAGCAAGGCATTGAAGGCATTAGCTTCCCGGATCTGAATACGGGCTATATCGGGGGCTGGAGTGGTTATTTTGCCAAAACAACCAATGGCGGAACCTCCTGGACCCCGCAATCTCCTGGAAGTGACATCTATTATTATACGGATGTAGTTTTTAAGGATACCGATCATGGTATTGTGACAGCTCAGACCAATTCAGGCGCAGGTGTGTATTATACAGGTAATGGAGGTACAACATGGGCTACTGCTACCGGCGTCAGTGGTGTCCCTTACGGAGCATGCCATGTAACAGGAAGCACTTACTACCTGGTTACCAATGGGGGAGATATACAACGCTCAACGAATGACGGGGCCAGCTGGACAACTGTTTATTCAGCAGGAGGGCTATTGCTTGGCATCGACTTTTTTAATGACAATATTGGAATTGCAGCCGGGGAAGACGGTTGGATCTATAAGACTTATGATGGAGGAACAACCTGGCAATCCCAGCAAATTGCTTTTGGGCAGCCTCTCTGGCACGATTTTGCCTGGGAAACTCAAAATAATGTTTATGCCGCCGGCACTCCCGAATTCATCTATAAATCATCCGACGGAGGCACAACCTGGAATGACGATTACCCACAAAGTACGTATGACCCGGCCCTTTATGAAATACTATTTACCGCTGATGGAATAGGCTATGTTTGCGGTTCACAAGGTTGGTTCTACAGGAAAGCACCACAGGTAACTGCTCAATTTACTTCAGGAAACGCCAACATATGTGCTGGTGGAACCGTTCAATTCACGGATCAGTCAACCGGTTCTCCCACATCCTGGAATTGGACCTTTGCAGGAGGGACACCATCAACATCCACCCTTCAGAACCCAATTGTAACCTACCAAAATCCCGGAGTATTCGATGTAAGCCTTACCGTTACAAGAGGTCCGGCAAGCAGCACCCAATCCAATCCTGACATGATTCATGTTGATTCGCCGGTTACAATAGCTCCAACTCAGCCTGCCGGATCTTCCGAAATTTGTGGTCTGTCAACAAACAACTACACAACAACTTCCGTTGCCAATGCGATATCCTATAACTGGAATGTCAACCCTTCTTCTGCCGGAGCGTTTACCGGAAATAGCCTTACGGGAACACTAACTGCAAGCAATACCTGGTCAGGAGCATTTACAATTAAGGTAGCAGGAGTTAGTGCCTGCGGGACAGGACCCTGGTCGGCAACTTTAGCAGGGAATCTCCATTTTCAGCCTAATGCTTACTTCCTCTTTTCAGGGGGTGGCTATTGCCCGGGGGAAAGCGGGTATGACGTAAAACTTGAGGATTCAGACCTGGGAGTAACTTATGAATTGTTCAGGGATGGAATTTCAACCGGCACAACTCTTGCTGGCACCGGGAATGAGTTGAATTTCGGCCCCCAGGTCACCGGCAGCTATACTATTGTGGGCACTGCCGGCCAGTGTACAGCCAATATGAATGGATCCTGTATAATCTACCAGCAAAACCTGCCAGGATCTGCATCTGTCCCAACGGGCCCTGGTGAAGCCTGCAATAACAGCAGCGGAACCTACTCAGCAACATTGCCTGTTGATGCCACATCATTATCGTGGTCATTAAATCCGGCTGATGCCGGCACTGTTTCCCTCAGTAATCTTCAGGCCACTGTTAGCTGGTCCCCTTCATTTACAGGCGTAGCCTCTTTATCGGTAGCAGGTGAAAACGAATGTGGAGCAGGAATAACCTCGGCCCCCCTTTCCATTACTGTAAACCCGGCTCCTTATCCTGTTGTTAGCGGTTCTCTGAATGTGTGTGCTAACGAAAATGAAGATTATACAACAAGTAATAATACCGGGTCAACTTATACATGGGGAGTATCAGGTGGCTCGTTGGTAAGCGGGCAGGGAACTGATGAGGTCACTGTTTTATGGGGAAATGCAGGAGCAGGTTCCATTTATGTCACAGAAACCAATACAGATCAGTGTACAGGATCCGGTCAGGCAACAACTGTTGCAATCCAGGTTTGCACAGGTCTTCCTGAAACAGATAACAATTCTTTATTTGTCTACCCGAATCCTGCAAAAGAGAGGATCTGCATCATCATGAACCAGGTGGGAGCCGAATGCCGGGAGATTTCTCTCTACTCTTCCTCTGGCAAGAAAGTAGTTTCGCAGTCAAACTGGAATGCAGCTACAGACAACATGATAATCCTGGATGTCAACCACTTGACACCGGGATATTATACACTCAGGCTGGAGATGAAAAATGGAAGTATACTACACAGGAAGGTGATGATCAGCTAGTAGTATTGTAATGCTGTTTTACCCTTCAACTCCTGAAACAAGAGCGTCAACGTTTATTGGAGTTAAAGGTGCTTTGCGATATGGTATTGCAAACCAGAATGTCGATCCTTTTCCAGGTTCACTTTCAGCCCACATGGTTCCGCCTAACAATTCAACAAATTTCTGGGCTACACTTAGACCCAGGCCAAGTCCTCCATACTGGCGAGTCTGGCTTTCGTCCAATTGCCTGAAATTCTTGAAAATTACATCAAGTTTATCTTTTGAGAACCCAATACCTTCATCTTTCACATAGAATTCAACCATATTGTTGTTTCCAAAGCGATATCCGAGTTCGACAAACCCTTCTGTGCTGTATTTCAGGGCATTGCCAGCAAGGTTGTTCAATGTTCTACGAAGTTTATATCCGTCGGAAAAGATGGTAAAATCCGCATCTTTATTGCCCTTAACTACTTTTACCTGCATGTATTCTTTGCCGGCATGAGCCTTCTCCAGGTTGAGCCAGGTTGTTACAGCACCCAGGAGGTCATTCACTTTGACAGGTTCATCTTCAACATGGGTTATCCCTGCCTCAGCCTGTGATATATCAAAAATATCATTCACAAGTTCCAGCATCGAATCAACATTGCGGTTGATGACATTTGCATATTTCACCTTTTCGCTATCCGAAATGGCACTGTTGGCTATTAGACCGCAAAATCCCATGATAGCATGAAGCGGAGTGCGGATTTCGTGAGACATATTGCAGAGAAATGCTGACTTCAGTCGGTCTGATTCCCCGGCTTTTTCACGATTGATGTGTAATTCATTTTTCACCCTCTCAAGTTCATCAACAAGGCTATCATTTTCTGTTGACAGTCGCAAGGTTTCTTTCTTGATTGTCAATATCTTGTGGTATGATAATACAGCAACCACAACCATGATCAATATCAGGATAAGCAGTACCCAGTTTATAAGAGAGGTAGTTTCCATACAAAGCGTTTCCTATTCTGCAGGTGATTTTTCCGTAGAGAAAGGTACAAAATTAAACTAGTCTGATCATAATACCTAAATATTAACCAATTTATCAGCCTTCAATCCTGTGAATTCCAACAGGATATTCTTTCGTAATGAGTGAAACCAACCTGTCATAATCCCCGGGATTTGCAACAAAATCAAGCTTGTTAGTATCAATCAGTAATATTCGCATCCCTTGTTGCTGACGGATATAGTCAAAATATCCTTCCTGGATCTTAAGCAGATATTCATCCTGGATATTCTGTTCGTAAGATCTGCCCCTGCTTCGTATGTTTTGCTGAAGGCGGTCTACATGTAAGTAAAGATACACCAGCAGATCTGGTTTGGGTAGCACATTATCAATGATCGCGAATAACCTTGAATATAGTGTAAACTCGGCATCATTCAAAGTTTTGCGGGCAAAGATCAGTGATTTGTGAATAAAATAGTCTGCAATGGTGACAGGATGAAACATATCCTGGGTTGCTAGCTGGGTTTTCAATTGCTGGTACCTGTCAGCCAGGAAGGATAATTCCAGCGGAAAAGCATATCGTTCAGGGTCTTCATAAAATTTAGGCAGGAAAGAATTATCCTCAAATTGCTCAAGTATAAGTCGCGCACTGAATTGTGCGGCAAGTCGGGTTGACAGGGTGGTCTTGCCTGCGCCAATGTTACCTTCAATAGCAATGTAATTATAGGCTAGTGTCATGAATCAATTACTTGATAATAAGTCGGGTAGGTCCTGATAATTTATGATTGTTGATCTTCCAATATTCTGTTAGTCCTTAATCATTCGTGATGAGCCGGTTTTATTCATCCTTAACCGGAGGTTGCTAAAGGTTAAATCAATGGCAAACTGTCTCTTTCACAACACATTACAACCTTTGTTCGATCCTTACACTCATCAAGGAGTTGCTGAATGCTCCTGCCACTAACAGGATGAATGTAACCCGCAGCAATCTCAGCAAGAGGGACCAGTACAAATTTCCGGTCCTGCATCCGTGGATGAGGAATTCTCAACTCTTCTGAATTAATTATCCTGTCATCATACAAAAGAATATCAATATCGATTTCTCTCGATTGGTAGGTTCCCCTTTGCCTGACTCTTCCCATTGAAATTTCAATATCAAGCAAAGTGCTTAAAAGTTTGTGAGGAGCCATTTCCGCCTTCAGCAGCAGTACCTGGTTATAAAACTGCTGATCGGCCTCAAAACCCCAGGGCTCGGTTTCATAAACTGATGAATACTCTTGAATGATCCCTGCCCTGGATTGTAATGCAACAAAAGCATCAGCCAAAGCTTTTAGCCTGTCACCCTTATTACTTCCTATTGATAAAAAGACTGAAGGCATTTGTTCATGTTGGTAAATCAAAAGTACGATATGCCATGCTATGACCTGACAAAGATTTATCAAATATGAAAAGGAAGTTTTCAACAAGCAATTCATTGCAATGTCAATCATTTACTTCCATAAAGTTGTAACTTCGTAAAAAAGAAAGCGTCTGTTTGCTTAACCTTAAATACCTGTTTATATGAGAGAATTCTTCAAATTCATGTTCGCATCCATGCTAGGGTTTATTCTTGCCAGCCTGGTTGTGTTTGTTATTTTCTTTGCTATTGTGGCATCATTGATTTCTTTCACCAAAAAGGAAACTGTGATAGTACCGGATAAAACCATCCTGATGCTATCCCTTGATACGCCAGTTAACGACCGGGCGCCAGAAAGTCCTTTTTCAACGTTTAACTTCAACGACATGAGTGCGTCCCGTCAGCTAGGGTTGGATGAAATCCTCAGTACATTGAAAAATGCAGCCAAAGATGATAAAGTAAAAGGCATTTACCTTGATCTTTCTGTAATTCCGGCTGGTATTGCAACAGTTGAAGAAATCAGGAACGGGCTTCTGGAATTTAAGAAATCCGGAAAATTCATCGTCAGTTATTCAGAAACGTATACTCAAAAATCATATTACCTGGCATCGGTCGCTGATAAGATCTGCCTTAATCCTGCCGGCAGCATGGAATTCAAGGGGATTTCAGGCGAAGTGGTCTTTTTCAAGGGCATGCTTGACAAATTGGATATTGAAGCCCAGGTGATCAGGCACGGCAAGTTCAAGAGTGCCGTAGAGCCATTCCTCCTTGATAAAATGAGCGAGGCCAGCAAGGTGCAAACGTTGTCGTATGTTACTGCTATTTGGGACCAGGTACTAAAAGGTATTTCGGAAAGCCGGAAGATTTCTCGTGAACAACTTACCCAGATAGCAGACAAATTGATGGTTCATACACCACAGGATGCAGTTGATTTAAAGTTGGTAGATAAATTGATGTATAAGGATGAATTGATAGAAGAATTAAAGACCAGGGTGGGCATTTCAGACGCCAATGATCTGAAAATCATGAAATTTGGAAAGTACGCTGATGCCCCATCCAAAAATGATTCACCAGCCAGTAGCGGCAAGATCGCTGTTATTTTTGCTACCGGAAATATTGTCAGCGGTGAAGGCGATGATAACTCCATAGGGTCAGAAAGGATATCAAAGGCTATAAGGAAGGCAAGGCTGGATGAAAGTGTTAAAGCTATTGTGTTGCGTGTTAATTCGCCTGGTGGATCTGCATTGGCATCAGATGTAATCTGGCGCGAAGTGGTATTGGCTAAAAAAGCTAAACCCGTAGTTGCCTCAATGGGTGATGTTGCAGCTTCCGGAGGATATTACATTTCTTGCGCTGCCAATAAAATTTACGCATCTCCTAATACAATTACAGGCTCCATTGGGGTTTTCGGCATTGTTCCCAATATGCAGCAATTCTTCAACCAGAAGTTGGGTATTACTTTCGACGGTGTTAAGACAAACACTTATGCGGATTATATTCCTGTCACCCGTCCAATGAGTGCTGAAGAAAAAGGATTTTTGACTAGGGATATTGAGAATATATACACTACTTTCATTACTCATGTTTCAGAAGGAAGGAAAATGCCGGTAGCAAGTATTGACAGCATAGGGCAAGGTCGCGTATGGAGTGGCACGGATGCAAAGAAAATTGGGCTCATCGATGAGTTTGGAGGGCTTCCGGATGCAGTAAAAGAAGCAGCAAAGCTTGCTAATCTGAAAAACTACCGATTAATGGAACTCCCTGTTCAGAAAGATCCTTTTACCCAGATCTTTGAAGCGTTAAGCGGTGATAACACTTCAATTCTACTTAAAAAAGAATTGGGCCCCAGCTATGGAATTTATCAATACCTGAAGAATATGAGCCAGTTAAATGGGGTGCAGGCATTAATGCCTTATGATATTGAGGTAAGATAATTTCTAAATTCCAATAAGAAAGCCCGCTGCAGAACTTGAATCTGCACGGGCCTTTTCTTTTGTCAGTAGTTATTCTGAAATATTCCTATCAAGAGACTAATTCAGAAGTTTATCCAGGTCATATCCATACCAGGTACCGATATCATAATTTCCATCTTCTGAAACCCAAATCAATCCATTAGCCACAGATAATGAGAATGCGTAGCTTCCGTGTTCTAATTCAAAAGAGTCAATGAAGTTACCATCCATATCAAAGGCAAGAACAGTGAATTCTTCTGAATTCCAGGTGAAAATATGATTATTGTAAATGGCAACGGCAATGCAATCATAAGGGGCGACATCAGCATTCGTAAATCCTGCTATGCGACTGTCAAGGTCGCCAGTTTTTAGATTGTACATGAATAATGTATCATTTTCAAGATAACATATGTGTTTCCCATCCGCAGAAAATGCTGGAGTACTTTGTCCATCACGGTCTTCGATATGGAGTACTTGTTTATAGACTCCCATAACAAGATCACTTATTTTGTATACGTCTTTATCATAAGTACTCACATATAGTTTTTTATCAGAGGGGTTGAACAGTATACTACGCATATCCAGTTCAATCTTGTAAGAGCCAACTAATTCGCCTTCAAGCGTGTATTTTGAGATCTGCCCTTCTTCGGGTTTGCCTCCATTGCATGTATACAGGAATTTCCCATCACTGGCAATATGCATATTGTGTGTTTTCGGCGTATCCTGGAAAGACTTATCTGGAGCGATAGTTTGTGCGTATACCATGTTGGTTGCCGATACCAGAGCGACAACGAAAAAGAGTAAGATCGATTTTTTCATATTTAAACAGGAGGTTAAGGGTTTCTGGTTCTATTCTTATGTTTTACACTGGATATTTAGAAAGCAACATGATCAACTGAAAAATCCGGGACCTTTTCACATATGAGGCAGTCTTATAAAACTGCAAAGCAGCAACATGTTATTACTGTTTAAAGGATCGTGGTTTCCTGATTAAGCTAGATTTCAATTGACAACAATCAAGAATCTAAATAATTTCAATCAACAAGATTTAACATTAAAGATACAATATTGTTTGTCAATTCGAAATTTATATCTGAATTACGAATTATGTTAAATTGATATTATTGAATATCAGGAATTGACTCTTTCCTACCTTTCATCATCAACCAGAGCTGAAGCTTAGTTTCAGGAGATATAAATTAATTAACCCCTCAGAGCCCAGGCCAAAATCTCCAAGCCACCGGCCCGACCAAGCCATTGGCAAAGGCTCCGCCCTATTTAATGCAAAACAGATGCCCATTGCTTAAAAAATGCTTTGATTCCGGGCCAACGGCCCAACTCAACTAACAAATTGGCCAAGGCTCCGCCTTTTAAAATATCAAACAATTAGTGTTCAAATCCCGAAAACATTCCCGGGCCAACGGCCCAACTAACAAATTGGCCAGGGCACC
>JACAAZ010000009.1:128812-191576 GCA_013376995.1 Bacteroidota bacterium
CAAACAATTAGTTTTCAAATCCCGAAAACATTCCCGGGCCAACGGCCCAACTAACCTATTGGCCAGGGCACCACCTTTTAAAATATCAAACAATTAGTGTTCGAATCCTGAAAATATTCCCGGGCCAACGGCCCAACTAACAAATTGGCAAGGGCACCGCCTTTTACAATATCAAACAATTAGTTTTCAAATCCCGAAAACATTCCCGGGCCAACGGCCCAACTAACAAATTGGCCAAAGCGGTGCCTTGGCATTTGAAATGTAAAACCAAAACGCCCTGAAAGGGCAGCTCAATCTGTTAAAAGATATGTATCGTCATATTCAATTCCATATTCCTTTAGAAATTCTTCCAATTCAACACGCATATCCTTCTTCCTGTGATGTTCTACCTGGCTTGCAATATATCTTCTCGTCCTCTCAACAACCGATTGGCTTACAGAAAATCCTGCATAACCCGTCTGCCAGAAAAAATTGCTATAATAGGAATCCAATGTCTTAATCCATCTGCTGCTATGTCGCTTAATTTCTTCAGTGATTCCAGCCAATGAAACATTCTTCGACATTATGAACAGAATATGTACATGATTATTGGTTCCATTGATCAGGACAGGAATTGAGTCATTATCCTTTATAATAGCTCCCATGAAAGCGTAGAGAGCAACTTTGTCCTGATCCCGAATTGGAGTAAAACGGTTCTTTTTGATGTGAAAAATAAGATGAACATAGAGTTTTGATAATGAATGTGACATAACTGAAAATATTAACTGCCCTTGCAGGGCGATTTACAAATAATATTATATAATACCAGGCGCTGCCTGTACTAAAATGAATTGTCCTTTCAGGACGATAACATAGAATAAACTCAATCAAAATTAGCTTGAAATTTTCCTTAATCAGATCCTGTAAATAACTAATATACCTGAAGATTAAGATACCGGATCTAGTTATATTAATAGGATCTAAATGTTAATAAATACAACTCAACTTAACCATTGGCCAGGGCATCACCTTTAAAATATCAAACAATTAGTGTTCAAATCCCGAAAACATTCCCGGGCCAACGGTCCAAATTACCTATTGTCCAGGCACCACCTTTTAAAATATCAAACAATTAGTGTTCAAATCCCGGAAAACATTCCCGGGCCAACGGCCCAATTTACCTATTGGCAAAGGCACCACCTTTTAAAATATCAAACAATTATTGTTCGAATCCCGAAAACATTCCCGGGCCAACGGCCCAATTTACCTATTGGCCAAGGCACCACCTTTAAAAATATCAAACAATTAGTGTTAGAATCCTGAAAACATTCCCGGGCCAACGGCCCAACTTACCTATTGTCCAGGCACCACCCTTTATAATATCAAACAATTAGTTTCCGAATCCCGAAAACATTCCCGGGCCAACGGCCCAACTTACCTATTGGCCAGGGCATCGCCTTTAAAATATCAAACAATTAGTTTTCGAATCCTGAAAACATTCCCGGGCCAACGGCCCAACTAACCTATTGGCCAAGGCACCGCCTTTTAAAATATCAAACAATTAGTGTCAGAATCCCGAAAACATTCCCGGGCCAACGGCCCAACTAACAAATTGGCCAGGGCACCACCTTTTAAAATATCAAACAATTAGTGTTCGAATCCTGAAAATATTCCCGGGCCAACGGCCCAACTAACAAATTGGCAAGGGCACCGCCTTTTACAATATCAAACAATTAGTTTTCAAATCCCGAAAACATTCCCGGGCCAACGGCCCAACTAACCTATTGGCCAGGGCACCGCCTTGGCCTAATGAAACGACATACCAAACCGCCCTGAAAGGGCAGCTCATTCTCCCCGAACCATTACAAATAAAAAGACCGGGCTTGTTGTCAAACCCGGTCCTCATAACAACCTATTTGCTTATTTCGAATAATCGAGGTCAGC
Source organism: Bacteroidota bacterium (assembly GCA_013376995.1). Classification (GTDB taxonomy): domain Bacteria; phylum Bacteroidota; class Bacteroidia; order Bacteroidales; family UBA4417; genus UBA4417. Next base: position 130,736 of record JACAAZ010000009.1, read on the forward strand.
TAGCCTTTTGTAAGAATTGTATCTCCATTTGGCATTTGCTTCAGCGGCTTCAAACAATTCAATTGCTTCGGCCGGGAATGATTTCATGAGGGAAGTATAGCGAACCTCTGATTTGAGGAAATCCTGGAACTTGCCGAAATCGGGTTCTTTTGAATCCAACTGGAAGGGGTTTTTGCCTTCCACTTCCAACATAGGATTGAACCGGTAATTAGCCCAATAACCTGCTTCAACAGCCTTTGCCTGCTGATCCTGTGCTTTTTCCATGCCTGCATGCAAACCATGATTGATACAAGTTGAATAAGCAATAATGATCGATGGTCCATGATAAGCTTCAGCTTCACGCAATGCTTTGAGGAATTGAGTCTGATTGGCTCCCATAGCGACCTGTGCAACATAAACATAACCATAGCTCATGGCCATCATGCCCAGGTCTTTTTTCCTTACTCGCTTTCCGGAAGCAGCAAATTTAGCCACAGCACCTACTGGAGTAGACTTGGAAGCCTGTCCGCCGGTATTTGAATATACTTCAGTATCGAGAACCAGCACATTTACATCTTCTCCCGAAGCCAGGACGTGATCCAATCCACCGTAACCAATATCATAAGCCCAGCCATCTCCACCGAACATCCATACCGATTTCTTAATGAAATACTGCTTCAGGGCCAATAATTCCTTGCAAAGATTATCGCCGCATTTCTCAAGCAAGGGGATCAATTTATCACTGGCAGTTTTTGACTGCTGTGCATTTTCCTTACCAGCGAGCCAATCGTTGCAAGCTACTTTCAACTCATCAGAATAAGACCCATTGACTATACCCTGAATCCTTTCTGCAAGGCGCGAACGAAGTTTTCCAACGCCAAGGGCCATGCCTAGCCCATACTCAGCATTGTCTTCGAAGAGTGAGTTTGCCCAAGCCGGGCCACAACCCTCTGCATTCACAGTATAAGGCGTGGAAGGAGCTGATCCACCATAGATGGAAGAACAACCCGTAGCATTCGCAACCATCATTCGATCACCGTAAAGCTGGGTGATAAGTTTAATGTAAGGAGTTTCTCCACAGCCTGCACATGCACCTGAAAACTCAAATAAAGGCTGAGCAAACTGGCTATTCTTGATATTTTGTTCCTTTGGCGCAAGCGTATCTTTATAGGTAACATTAGCTGCCACATATTCCCAATTCTTGATCTCTTTTTCCTGTGAGTCAAGAGGTTTCATAACCAGGGCTTTTACTTTGGAAGGACAAACATCGGCGCAGTTCCCGCAACCAGTGCAATCAAGCGGGCTTAACTGTATACGGAACTGAAGACCTTCGAAGGTCTTGGGAATCGCTTTCAATGTTGCCGTATCAGCTGAGAATCCCTTCATTTCCGTTTCGTTAAGAAGGAATGGACGGATAGCAGCGTGAGGACAAACAAAAGCACATTGATTACATTGGATACAATTTTCAGATTGCCATTCAGGAACGTTAACGGCTATACCACGCTTTTCATAAGCGGTAGTACCAGCAGGGAAAGTTCCATCTTCCCGGCCTTGGAAAGCGCTGACAGGAAGATCATCACCGCGCATGGCATTGATAGGCTCAACAACATTTTTGATGAAGTCAGGAATATTGCGGGAGTCCTTTTCCTTGCCAACAGTAATATTCTTCCATTCGGAAGGGATCTCAACCTTTTCTACTTCTGTTCCTTTATTAATGGCTTCTATATTCATATTGACCACCTCTTCACCCTTACGGCCAAATGACTTCTTAACAGCATTTTTCATCTCAGTAAGGGCCAGTTCATATGGGATGACGCCGGAGATTTTAAAGAAAGCAGCCTGAGTAATGGTGTTGGTACGATTTCCAAGCCCGATTTCTTCAGCAATGCGGGTTGCATTGATGATATAGAAGTTGATTTCTTTTTCAGCCAGGTATTTCTTCATTGAGTCTGGAAGACGTTTCTTTGTTTCTTCAGCATCCCAGATGCTATTAAGAAGGAAAGTGCCATTTTTCTTCAACCCTTTTAAAAGGTCGTATTTTGTAAGATAAGCAGGAACATGGCATGCAACGAAATCAGGAGTATTAACGAGGTAAGGTGAGCGGATAGGTTTATCACCGAAGCGCAGGTGGGAAGTAGTTACACCTCCGGATTTCTTTGAATCATATGCAAAATAAGCCTGAGCATATTTATCAGTTGTATCACCGATAATTTTGATGGAATTTTTGTTAGCTCCGACTGTACCATCAGAACCTATTCCATAAAATTTAGCCTGGAAAGTTCCTTTATCGGCTAGGTCGATTTCAGGTAACAATGGCAGGGAGGTGAAAGTAACATCGTCAACAATACCAACGGTAAAATGGTTTTTAGGCTCATTCATTTTCAGGTTGTCAAACACTGAAATGATCATGGCCGGTGTAGTATCCTTTGAACTCAGTCCATAACGTCCATTGATGATTAACGGGCGATTTTCCTGTTCGTAGAAAATTTCCTTTACGTCCAGGTATAAAGGATCACCATTAGCTCCGGGTTCCTTGGTACGGTCAAGGACACAGATACGTTTTACGCTCTTTGGGATAACCTTGAGGAAATATTTAGGAGAGAAAGGGCGATAAAGGTGAACCGCAACAAGTCCCAGTTTGTCACCCTGGGCATTCTTGTAATCAATCACTTCTTTCAATGTTTCAGTGATCGACCCCATTGCAATTACAATATTTTCAGCATCAGCTGCACCATAATAAGTAAATGGATGGTATTCACGGCCTGTAGTTTTTGAAATCTGCTGCATATACCCTTCAACAATGTCAGGAACATTGTTATAGAAAGGATTGGCAGCTTCACGGCTCTGGAAATATATATCCGGATTTTGAGCAGTACCCCTGGTAACAGGATGCTCAGGATTTAAGGCCTTATCACGAAATTGTTGCAAGGAATCCCAGTCAATGAGTTTAGCCATATCCTCGGTTGAAGGATATTCTACTTTCTGTATCTCATGGGAAGTGCGGAATCCATCGAAGAAATGAAGGAAAGGAACCCTTGACTTGATAGCAGCTAAGTGAGCAATACCGGCAATATCCATGATCTCCTGGACACTGCCCGTGGCAAGCATTGCGAAACCAGTCTGGCGTGTTGAATAAACATCAGAATGATCTCCAAAAATAGAAAGAGCCTGTGCTGCAAGGCTTCTGGCAGAAACATGGAAAACTCCGGGTAATAATTCACCGGCAATCTTGTACATGTTTGGTATCATTAACAGCAATCCCTGTGAGGCCGTGTATGTGGTGGTGAGGGCTCCTGCTTGCAGGGAACCATGGACAGCACCAGATGCTCCACCTTCACTTTGCATTTCAACTACCCTGACAGTTTCACCGAAAATGTTCTTTTTCCCGTTGGCAGCCCATTCATCAACGTATTCAGCCATTGTAGAAGAAGGTGTGATAGGATATATGGCTGCTACTTCACTGAACATATAAGCGATATGCGCGGCAGCATAATTACCGTCGCAGGTCAGGAATTTGTTTTTACTCGTCATTGTATAGAGTTTAAGTTTACTTCAGAAAAATTTTTAAAAAGTCCTTTCTTAGGCGGTGCAAAATTACTTATTTAATGAAAATCAATCCTGAATTCGCAAAGTAATTACCCTATTACACTGCAATTTAAATTCATTATAGATTATGAGTACCTTAACCGGGTACCTAATCTGTTTAATTAATTACAATAGTCTCCGGAATAGTTTTTTTCAGGCATTTATCCCAACCAAATTGCCAAAAAATTGTTAAATAGTAAGGAATCCGGGTATCGAATTTTGAAAATAGTGCTACCTTTCGCTCCATGAATGTCTTCAGCCTAAAATAAAATAAATTAATTATAACTATCTAATTAACAGGAGAATAGAAAATGACTGATCTTTCAACAACCTACATGGGGCTACAGCTGAAAAACCCAATTATTGTCGGCGCTAGCAGCATGTCCTCTGATCTTACAATGCTAAAACGTCTTGAGCAGGCTGGTGCTGCAGCAATTGTTTACAAAACCCTGTTTGAAGAGCAAATCCACCTTGAGAGCGCTCAAATGGATGATGAAATGAGTTCTTTTGGTGAAATGAATGCTGAAATGATCAGCCTCCATCCGAAATTGCAACACGCAGGTGCAGAAGTTCATCTTGCCGGTTTCCGTAAAGCTAAAGATACACTGTCAATTCCACTTATTGCAAGTCTTAACTGCCTCGAAGATGAAACATGGATGGAGTATGCACGCTTGCTGGAAAAAGCAGGAGCTGACGGCTTAGAACTTAACTTCTTTTATGTTCCACGTGATTTTGAGCTCGACGGCCACAGCATTGAAGAACATCAACTGGATCTCCTTCGTCTGGTAAAAAGCAAGGTTACCATACCAGTTAGCGTCAAACTAAGTTCATTTTATTCAAATCCGCTCAATATCATCTCCCGTTTAGATAAATCAGGGGCTAATGCAGTAATCCTGTTCAACAGGCTTTTCGAACCGGAAATCAATACAGATGACATGAAACACATTGCCCCATTTAACCTCAGCCATGAAGGTGACTACCGGCTGGTACTTCGTTATTCGGGATTGCTTTATAAACAAATCAAGGGATCGATCTGTGCAAGTACTGGTATTTACAATGGCAATGACGTTATCAAAGTCCTTATTGCTGGAGCTGACTGCGTGCAGATTGTAAGTACACTCTATAAACATAAGCCGGAGTATATTGCAACTATGCTAGCTGACATGGAAGACTGGATGAGCAGCAAGGGATTTAATTCCATTGGTGAATTCAGGGGAAAATTATCAAAAGCCAGTGTTAAAGATCCGTTCATTTATAAAAGAGCTCAATATATTGACCTGTTGCTTGGTTCAGATCAACTGGTTAAATAATTTTATTTGAAATAATTGTAGCCTGCCTTTTTTGGTAACTTTGGGTAATTCTGTTTTTTATTATCCAATAAAAATATACCATGAAAAAGGCAGGCTATCTTTTTTGTAAAGTTTCAGTTGCATTCCTTCTAATTCTAATTTTTAATTCCACTCCTGCGAAATGCCAGTTCTATATGTGGAACCCGCAGAAAGCGCTTACCGACTCCGCTGCTGATAACATCAATCCAACTATTGCATTTTACTATGGCAGCGATAACCTGGAACATAGCATATTATTCTGGGAACGATCCACAGACCTAACGAGTACTTCTATCTGGTACAAATGCCTCGATGGTGGAAACCCGCAGGAACCGACAGAACTTATTGCATCGCCTGGTGTTCACTTTACAAATCCAAAGGTTGTAGTATTATCCAATTCTATACCTGCAGCGGATAGTTCATTCATGCTGTTTTTTGAAAGCGATGTAAATGGAGACAAGGATCTGTACTCAATGAAGTATTACAACAATGGCAGCTTTACAGCGCCTCAGCTGTTTTCCGGTCTTCCTGGCGATGACAAAAACCTGACTTTGGTTTGGGGATATTCAATTTTTGCAGTCTGGGAAAACCAAGGCAGGATACTGAAGTCTGACTGGGATTATATGCAGAATTCATTCTCAGCTCCGGAGATCATGTCGACAGAAGGCTCACATGACCCAACCGGCTCTGAAATGAATATTTACTGGATAAAGGATACTCTTAGCGGCAGTAAAGTAGTCTATCTGAAACGGGAATATATATCGGGGAATTGGATTTATACAGGCCCCTATGACCTGGAAAACGAAGGTACAAATTCAAACCTCGAAGCCTGTAAAGGCTTTTTCATGTTTGGGAGCCAGGACTATACAGTATGGCAGAATACCCAAAGCCTATCTCCAACGCAGATCAGGTTTGCCTTTAACAATTCACCCATTCATGAAGTATTGGATCTTGGTTCTCCGAACTTTAACTATTCATCTCCTGATGTCATGGATTTCCCCATGATTATCAAAATGCCGACATTCCTTGCTTTTGTGACCGATTCTCTGGGAAATGACGAGGTAATGGTTAACTCAGGATATAGTTTTGGATTAGATAATCCTACAAACCTTTCAAATTATGAAGGGCCTGACCGGAATCCACAATTTTTCGGGACAGTCAGTGCGTATATATTCCAGGCAAACCTTCTTTGGGAGTCGCTCAGGGATGGCCATTGGACGATATTCTACTCACATTACGATATGACTATCGGCTTGCAGAATGATCTGTCTGGTAAATCGTTAGAGATTTCTCCAAACCCATCATCAGAAGTTTCCCATATTTCACTTCCCGCGAATTCGAGAGGATCATTGAATATCTATAATTCATTCCAGATACTTGTTAAATCTATAAGAATCCCTGGAAATGGCATTGAAGCAATAAAGGAGATCGGTTGGGATGGCATGGATGATCAGGGTAATAAAGTTCCGGCCGGAGCTTACATTATCAGGTATGTTAGTGATAATGGTGCGGTTTCAGCAAAGTTGATAAGGTATTAAATTAGCTTTAATTTCAGGGGGAGGAAAAGTGGACTGCAACAAAAAAATGTAAATTGCTGTATAATTTACTAGCACTCAGAACAATAATGACCCTAATCACAAATTATCTGTTAGTTATGAACACATACCTCAAGCTTACAAGTATGAGAAAACACTTATCTTATTTATTACTGATCACAATATCAGTTATTTATAATTCCTGCAAAAAAGATGAATCCACCGGCAATCAAGTTTCAGCTCGGGATAAAGTCCTTAATGAATATACTGCCAACTTCCTGGGTTCTGATGTTACGGATGCTGTCTGGACTGGCAGTACTGCATCCTGTGATGAAGGTGGCTATTCGGCAGATGCTGAAAGCAAGACACTTCAACGGATAAATTATTTCAGAAGAATGGCCGGTGTATGGGATAGCATAACCTTTGATCCGGTTAAGAGTACAAAATGTCAGAAAGCAGCACTTATGATGCTGGCAAATAATACGCTGAATCATCATCCGCCAACCACCTGGTCGTGCTATTCAGCTGATGGTGCTGAAGCTGCCGGGAAGTCAAACCTTGCTCTTGGTGCCAACTCGACTGATGCCATCAGCCTATACATGCAGGATCCGGGTTCGTCAAATGTTGACCTGGGGCACAGAAGATGGTTGCTCTATTCAAGGGCCGGTGTGCTAGGGGCCGGTTCTACCAGTGCATCCCAATGTTTATGGGTAATAGGAGGCAACAGGACACCCGATACATTGCCAGAGTTCATTGCCTGGCCCCCCAAAGGATTTGTCCCTGCCCCTCTAATCTATAGCCGCTGGTCGTTTGCAATTCCCAATGCTGATTTCTCAACTGCCACCCTCGGTATGACCGATGGCTCCGGTGCATCGGTAACATGTAAAATAATTTCCAATACAGTTACCATTTACGGTGATAATACTATCGCCTGGGAGCCAAGCGGGATGAAAACCAATAGTGCATCAGATGAGGTTTATCATATTAATGTCGCTAATGTGCTTGTTGATGGTATTGCAAGGAGTTACAACTACGATGTAACCATAATCCAACCAGGGAGCAGGTAAGCCGTTGATGGGATCCAGGCTTGTTTCTATGTTATGCAGTTAACCCATTTAGCATTAAGGATAAAATATGCCTGAACTTTCGAATTGAGTTTCATCCGGGAATGCAGCCGAATCAAACCATCTCCCACCTTAATAGATTAGACGCAATAAATACATGGGGGATCAAACGATCCCCTTGGTTACTTTATAATTCCCATGGAATGCCTGAACTTCAAAAGGTGATTCACCTTTCAGACATATCTTCGGGCTGGAATGAATGAGTGAAAAACTGATGATGAACTATTGGATCAATAATCCATACTTTGAAAACCTTAACCACATAAGTTCCAGAAGATATTATTTCTAAGTTCTGCGCTAATTATCATTGAGACCCGCTTTACGAAAAACTTCATTCTAATTACCCGATTTCCTCCCAACTGGAAAAAAAAAGACCGGCTATTACTAGCCGATCTTTAAGCAGAGTGATGGAGGAGAATTTTCTTTATTTCAGTTTCTTCAAGATTTTGACTGCATCTTTCTGATGGATGTTTTCATCATCTGCAGCGATCTTTTCGAACTGAGCTTTAGCTGTGCTGATCTTGTTGTCTTTCAGGAAGCAGAGGCCAAGGTACCATTGAGCATGCTCAACATAAAGGTTTTGGTCGTCTGCAATAATGTGGTTGAAAGCCTTTTCTGCCTGGGCATAATTCTCATTTTCGATATTTGAGATCCCATAGTAGAACCAGCATGCAATGTTTCCATTATCCTTTGAAAGGATAGTGTTGAATAATTTTGCGGCCATTAGGTAATCCTTAGCCTGGAACTTGATCACCGCTTCGACGATGTTTCCATCACCGGCACGGGTTACGTTTACAAGGTTATCGGCTGAGTAGTATTCCTTGAACAAAGTGTCATTGGAACTACCCCGTGGCACGCTGAAATATAGTGTTGAACCAAGAGCAGCAAGAAGGACAAAGGATGCAGCAGCATACCAGAACTTCTTGAAAGTCATATGGACAACCTTTACTTCTTGTTGTACAGCCCTGTTTTCCCTGTAGGCAACGAGCAATTTTTTCCTGAAATCGATGATGTCATCCCTTTTGAGGGCAGCATCAATGCTATGGGAAAATTCTAGTTCACCTGCCAATTCAGGATTGGAGGAAACATCTCTTTGAAAATTTTCCCGCTCGGCAGATAACATCTCCCCCGAAAGAAACTGCTCGATACTAGCTGAATGTTTGAAACTTGTCTTCATAAACCTTACTTTTTAATCCCCTAAATCCGGAGCGTTGTTTAACTCAAAATACTTATTTACTTAGGTAATAAAGGGTTTTGGGCTCTTTCCGATGAGTAATCATGATCATCAGAACGTATATAATCCATAAATAAGAAAAAGGTAATACGGGTTTTTGAAAAAAAATGAAAAAAAATAAGGCTGTCGATAAATGACAGCCTTAGTATTTTGATTTTCAGCAAAAAAATATGCTAATCCAGTTTCCTGAGTATTCGTATAGCGTCTTTCTGATGATAGTTATCTGGATCGGCTGCTATTGATTTGAACTGTTCAGTAGCTTTTTTCACCTGGTTATGTTTCAGGAAACAAAGGCCCAGGTACCATTGGGCATGCTCTACATATAGATTCTGATCGTTAGTGATAATGTAGTTAAACGCTTTTTCTGCCTGGTCATAATTCTCATTTTCTATACTAGAGATGCCGTAATAAAACCAGCAGGCGATATTCCCATTATCCCTTTCAACTATATTATGAAAGAGTTTAGCTGCCATAACATAGTCCTTTTCCTGGAACTTGATAACGGCTTCAACAATATTAACATCTCCGGCCCTCGTAACATCTACAAGGTTATCTGCAGAATAGTATTCCTTAAATATGGTATCATTAGGATTTCCGCGCGGAACACTGAAATATAAGGTAGCTCCCAGGCCTGCAAGCAGGAGGAATGAGGCTGCAGCATACCATAGCCTTCTTATGTTAAGTTGTATTACCGGGGTTTCCTGGGGGGCTTTCTTATTGTCCTTGAAAGCCACCAGGAGTTTCTTCCTGAAATCGATGATATCATCCCTGCGCAGAGCTTCATCTATAGTTCTGGAAAGGTTTAATTCTCCGGCTAATTCCGGATTCCGGGCTACCTCTCGTTCAAAACTGAGCCTTTCGGCGGGAAGCATCTCGCCTGAAAGGAACTGCTCAATGCTGGCAGAGTGTTTGAAACTATTCTTCATACCTAAAAAATTTTTGACACCTGGGGTCATTTGCAATTCTTTTCTTCAACTCTTCCTTGCAAAGGTACTTGCGGGTTTTTGCATACTTTTCAGTCTTAAATCCCATGATTGTTGCAATCTCCCGCAATGGTACGTCTTTCATGAATAACCGCAAAACTTTTTGACAATCTTCATGAAGGGACAAAAAATGCATCTGCACCAGCCTTTGCATTTCAATTTGCTCATTTGAAACCTCTTTCAGGATATCAGCCGGTAGGTCAAGATATTCCTCCACATCAGTAAGTTTATCGAAAATAGCTTTCCGTTTATTTAACTTTTGCAGCCATAGGTTCCTGCATATTGAATACAGAAATGTTTTAAAAGAACTTGTAAGTGTAAGTTGATTTTCACTGATTTTCTTGTACACAATGATAAGGCCGTCCTGAAAAACGTCCTCCGCATCTTCATCAGAACCAGTATTTTCATTTACAAGGTATTTTATCAATGGAAAAAACTCCCTGTAAACGAAACTGATAATGTAGTCGCTACGCAGTCTTAGTCCTTCAACTATTGCTTCATCAGAGTAGTGGATCATCAGAACGTATTATTATCCAGATTATCAAAAAAGGTAATACGGATTATCAACTTATTTAGTTCACAATCGATTAACTCGTAGTTGTCTGTTTTTTAGGTTATTATGTCTAGAACTGCTTGTGAAGTTGAAGTTCACAACCATTTGTTAATAACTTTTAGTACAAAAGGACATAAACTCTTGAGCATTTTTTTCATCTGCACCTATAAAATTTTTGAAGTTGATCAATTGAATTCACAATTGACAATACAGATACGCTTACTAAAAAAAACAACAAATTACGTATTACCTTTTTGAATAATCTGGATAAAAGTAATAAATAGTATTGAAAATTCAACAAGCTTTCGAATGAAATAAAATTGCAATAATCAATAAATAAAGCACTTAGCCAAAACAAGCAAAAGGTTTTTTCCGAACACAAACAAGCAAAACAATAACAAGCAACAGGCAATTAAATTAAGTGGTCCTAACAAAAAAAAACATGAAAACGTTATTTACAATTTTACTTGCAGTCATTTTTGGACAGATAGTATCTGCCGGAACAGTATCTGGAGTAGTTCTTTATCAGGGGGATTCAACACGACCCATTAATAGTGTTACTGTAGCCTTGAAGGGTATTGATAATTCAACGATCGCAACTTATCTTACCGGACCTGATGGTGTTTACGTATTCAATGATGTACCCGCCGGATCGTATACTCTTCGCGGCGTTAAGACATTGCCGGGCGGTGGTGTCACAATGCTGGATGCTACATTAGTATTCCTTCATATCCTGGGATTTTATCCGTTTGATGCAATCCAAAGCCTGGCAGCTGACGTAAACGGCTCCGGAACCATTACACTTACGGACTATTCTATGATCATGTACCATGTATTGAGGCATTCTCCATTTCCAGTAGGTGAATGGGTATTCCTTACTGAAACTTTTACAGTAACAGATCTTAAAGATTCTCATCCCGGTGGTCTGACTGGTTCATCAGCCGGTGACGTAGGAGGTGTATTTGTACCCGGTACCAGGAATCTGCCTGCTTACCCGATGACAAATGCCGGAACCATCAAGGTTTCTTCAGAAGAGCCGTTCAATGTTTCCATCAAAGCTACTCAGCCAATGTCAATAAGTGGCACAGGGCTTATAATCAATTATCCTTCTGACATTGTGACAATTCAATCAGTAGAATTCCCAATGTCCAACTTTGAATATGTAATTGATGGAGATCAAATCCGTCTCATCTGGAATGACCCGGAAGGATCAAACCTGAACCTGAAACCCGGATCAGAACTCATTACTATCCATTGCACAGCCAATGGCAACTTTACCGAGGGAATGAAAGCAAGCTTTACTCTTGACGGTAACACAAGTATCGTAAGCAACACTTACACAGAAATTACAGATGCCGGTTTACAGGCACCTACAATTGAATACACTAAGCCTTCATTAAGGCTAAGCAATTACCCCAACCCTTTCGGTGCCAGCACAACTCTGGCATATTACCTGCCAAGGAATGGGTCTGTTACCTTAACCTTGTATGATCAAAGCGGCCAGGTCGTGAGAGAATACAACCAGGGTGAACAAACCGAAGGATATCATTCAATGTTAGTAGAAGGAAGCGGATTGACCCCGGGTAGCTATTTCTGCAAGATCTCCCTGTCAGGTAGCGAGACTCAAACTATCAGATTGTTAAAATCGCTTTAAAAATCTAAAATGAATAAAAAAAAAGGGGACTAATTGTCCCCTTTTTTTTTCAATAACCTGACAAATTAAGGTATCTTTGCGTAAATCCAACCCGCCGAGAATATTACTTTTGGTGCCAATGTTTATAGATTATTATACGTGTTTATACAACGTATAATTTGTTAATACTGAGAATACAGATAAACTTAACAGGTAAACATTTTACAAGTGCAATACCGGCACAAAAATATTGCCAGTAATTTCTTGATCAACCTGGTGCATATTTTAAGCCTGGCTTTAGTAACACTCCCCCTACTCCTCTTTACTCACTGCAGTTCTCGAGACCAGAAGAAAACAATTGGAAAGACCCCCGGCGATCTGGAACTTGCTGAATCATGCAAACTCCGCGACTCTTACGACAGCGCCATCGCTTATTACCATCACTTCAGTGATCAATGCTATAAAACCAAATCCTGGGATAACTGGGGTAAGGGTATAAATGGCATGATCGACTGTTACAGGTCGAAAGGAGATCTTTCTTCTGCTATAAATCTTCTGAATAAATCCGACAGCCTTGCCAGGAATAGCATAAGTGTCAGAAGTGAACTATTCGCTAGTTTAATTCACAAGAAAGCTATACTGTTTTCTGAAAAAGGAGAATATGAACGGTCGAATGAGTATTTCCTCCAAACCATAAGCCTGAGAGATAATCTGAAACTCTCCAGGGATACAACTCTTGCATTATCGTATAATGGTTTAGGCACCAATTTTCTCTACCTGGGAAAATATGATGAAGCCTACGACTATTATGAAAAAGCGATTAATAATTATGAAAAACTGGGCCTGACCAAGACTGCTGATTATGCGATGTTCAATCTAAATGCTGGTATTATTCATGCTATTAGAGGGGATTATCCTAAGGCACAATTACACTTTGATCTTTCCCTTTCAATTAACAAAGCTATTCTTGATAAGAACGACCCTAAACTAGCTCTAGTCTATCTCAACCTGGGCAGATTCTTCAGCATGACAGGAAATGATGAGAAAGCGCTGGAATTGCTTACTCAGTCGGAAGATATTTTCAAACTGAAGGATCGAAAATCCTCTAAATTGGCTTCTTTATACCTTAATATAGGATCAATATATGTGAATAAAGCCAATTATGAAAAAGCATTGTCCTATTACAACAAAGCTCTGGCTTTGATGCAAGCCAATACTAACGGAAATCCATCCGATTTGCTGACCGTTCTGCTTAACCTTGGATTCATTTACGAGAAAAAAGGAGATTTTGCAGCTGCAAATAAATACTACCAGGAAGGCCTTCAAAAAGGAGATAAATTCCCAAACTCAGTCAAGGTTCTGAGAGGACTTGCAAATATAAACACGATTCTGGGCAAGAAAACTGAAGCAACTGCTTATTATGACCTTTCTGTTAAACAGAGCATAGAACTCTGTGGGCCCAATCATCCTGAAACAGGCCTGACATATTTAAAGTATGGGGAATTTTGTTCAATCAATAATGAAAAACAAAGAGCTATTGATTTCCTCCACAAAGGCATAGATATCTACAAGCTTGCCTATGGAGAAAAGAGCCGGGATCTTGGATACGCATATTTACAGCTTGCAAATTACTTTTCGAGAATACACGAATATTCCAAAGCGCTTCCAGAATATCAGAAGGCACTGATAGCTACATTCCAGAACTTCAATGATGTTAACATCCTGAAGAATCCCAAACCTGATATGGGTGACTTAAGCTATTATCAACTAAACATATTAACGGAGAAAGCATTCGCATTTTACTCATTATACCAGCATGATCCTTCAAAAAAGGAATTCCTGCAGGCCAGTGCAGATACATATACAGAAGCCATCACTTTCATGGAATTATTGCGTTCAACTTACCAGGAAGAAGATAGCAAACTGATGATAGCCGGAAGTGAAAAAAACACTGTCCTGAATGCAATCCGCACTCAGGTTGACTTATACAGGAATGCTCAACAGAACGACGCTTTTGAAAAAGCCTTTATGTATGCTGAAAAGGGTAAATCGTCTGTTCTCATGTCATACCTGAGGGATATGGAAGCCAAGGACCTCGGGAAAATCCCTGACAAATTACAAAAGCTGGATAACCAACTAAAAACGGAGATATCTTTTTACAACAAATTAATCTTTGATGAAACTTCCAGGAAAGATGCCAATCAATCAAAGATCAACCTCTGGAATAACACTGTATTTGAGCTAAGCCGGAAACACGACAGCCTTATTTCGGTAATTGAAAAAAGCTATCCTGCATACTACAACTTAAAATATGACAATTCAGTCATTACACTGAAATCACTAAAGGAAAGAATTGCACCAAACCAGGCAATCCTTGAATACACGCTTGCAGACACAACCCTGTATCTTTTCCTTATAGTAAAAAATGATGCTAAATTGTTTGTCACTCCCGTTGATACCGGGTTCCTTACCAATATTGCAACCTTGCGCGAAATGCTCACCGGGAAGTCCTTCAACAACTACTCCCCTGAAGATTTTCACTCTTTTACTGATGCTTCCTACTCCCTATATAAGGTTCTGCTGGAGCCTGTTCAGAGCCTAATCCAAAACAAGGAACTTATCATCATCCCGGATGCCGAACTGGGGTACCTGTCATTTGATATCCTGCTCACACATAAACCCGGTCCTAAGGCAAAAGGTTATAGGGGACTGCCCTACCTGATCAAGGAAGCACCCATCAGTTATGCCCCTTCAGCAACAGCTTTATTTGAAGGATTCAAAAATCCTATTGCTCCTAAAAACCATAAAGTGCTGGCATTTGCTCCTTCCTATGAGAATGTCAGGAATGTCAAGATAAAAGAATTGTTGAGAGGTAAGACCTCTTATCCTGATTACCTGATGCCTATCCCTGGTGCCCAGATTGAAGTAAAAAACCTCAAGAAAATATTCAGCAGCAAGGTTTTTGATGGAAGTGATGCTACAGAATCTAATTTTAAGAAGTATGCTGGAAATTACTCCATCCTGCATCTGGCCATGCACACCATAATTAACAATAATAATCCTCTATATTCAAAGCTGGTATTCTATCGCAACGGTGACACGCTTGAGGATGGGCTTCTTAATACTTCTGAATTATTCAGTATGCAGTTAAATGCCGACCTGGCAGTTCTGAGTGCCTGTAATACCGGGACCGGTAAACTTGAAAGAGGTGAAGGTATTATGAGTTTGGCCAGGGGATTCTTTTATGCAGGTGTACCCAGCATTATCATGACTTCCTGGGCTGTGGAGGATAATTCCGGAGTTGATCTGATGACTTCATTTTACAAATACCTTGCTGAAGGCAAAGCAAAGAATGAAGCTTTAAGGCTAGCAAAACTTGATTACCTTGAAAACTCAGACCAATTAAAATCGCATCCTCATTTCTGGGCGGCATATATGAATATCGGCGATATCAGTCCTATCCAAAACCTGAAATCTCCTACGCCAGTCTATCTCATCTTTATTTTCAGCATAGCCGGGTTCCTGGTCCTGGCAGGTGGATTCCTCTATTTCTGGAAGAAGGAACATCGCTTTGGCAAGTAGGCTGCCAAAACCCTCCATCCCCCCAATTTATTACTTTTGTAAAAAAACTGAACTGTGCTCAACCATTCCCTCCTTGAGGAAAAGTTAGGATTTAAACAAATACGAAATCTGCTTGAAAGTTACTGCCTGGGTGATCCGGGGAGAGAACTTGTATCAGGTATTCACTTCTCTTCCGATTATAGAAGCATCAAGAACGAACTCATACTTAATGATGAGTTCAAGACTTTGATGATTACCATTCCCGGCTTCCCATCAGAGGAATATACGGACCTCAGGCAAGACCTGGTCAGGCTGAGAATTCCCGGTACTTTCCTTCCGGTAGAGGATATGTTGAAACTAAAATATTCCTATAATTTCTTTACGGATGTTATCAATTTTATAAGTGCAGCCCCGGCTCCGGCATTTCCAAGTCTCTACCAACTTATAGAAGGCTTCTACCCTGATCCGCATATTAATTCTGAGATTCACCGCATCCTGGATGAAAAGGGGGAAATCCGTGACAATGCATCTGCAGAACTGTTAAAGATCCGTAAGGCCATTTCTGCGCAGATGGCAATGGTGGATAAACGAATTGCCAATATGCTTGTGCAGGCAAAAAGAGAAAAA
Organism: Bacteroidota bacterium; assembly: GCA_013376995.1. Taxonomy (GTDB): domain Bacteria; phylum Bacteroidota; class Bacteroidia; order Bacteroidales; family UBA4417; genus UBA4417. The sequence continues at coordinate 146,878 of JACAAZ010000009.1, forward strand.
TGGGTAAATTCTGATGTTGAGATTGCCATAAGAAACGGCCGTCTTGTTATCCCTGTTCCCGCTGCAAATAAGCGCAAGCTGAAAGGTGTTGTTCATGACGAATCCGCCACCGGCCATACTGTATATATTGAGCCCACTGAAGTATTTGAGCTGAATAATGAGATCCGTGAACTGGAACTCGCTGAGAACAGGGAAATAATACGAATCCTTACTCAATTTGCAGATTTTATCAGGCCACAATTGGATGAGATTATCAATATTTACAAACTACTGGGGCGCATTGATTTTATCAGGGCAAAAACCCTGTTTTCTTTGAGTATTGGAGCTGCCATGCCCTTAATGTCAGAATATCCGGGTATCTCATGGATTGAAGCCAGGCACCCATTGCTGTTTCTTTCACATTCCAAACAGAACAAACCTATCATTCCACTATCCATCGAATTAAATACAACCAACAGGATACTGATCATTTCAGGCCCCAATGCAGGTGGGAAATCTGTTTGTCTTAAGACTGTCGGTTTATTACAATATATGCTGCAATGCGGATTGCTCATCCCGTTACGTGAAACTTCCGAAGTGGGAATTTTCTCCAATATCTTCATCGATATTGGTGACCAGCAATCAATAGAGGATGACCTGAGTACTTATAGCAGCCATCTTTTTAATATAAAAAAACTGCTGGAAACTGCCGGTGGTGAAACACTTTTCCTAATCGATGAGTTCGGAGCAGGCACTGAACCTCAGTCAGGCGGCGCCATTGCCGAGGCTGTCCTTGAAGCCCTGAACGAACGTAAATGTTTCGGTGTCGTAACCACTCATTATGCAAACCTCAAATTACTGGCCAGGCAAGGGAATGGATTTGCAAATGGTGCAATGTTGTTCGATACCAGGAAAATGATCCCCTTATTCCAACTAAAAATCGGGAAGCCCGGCAGTTCCTTCGCATTTGAGATAGCCGGAAATATTGCATTCCCTAAAGATATCCTTGAAAAGGCTGGCGAAAAACTGGGGCATGCTCAACTGGACTTTGAAAAGCAGGTCCAGGAACTGGAAACCGAGAGATCTGAGATCATTTTGAAAGAAAAACAACTTCACCAGGCAGATGAAATGCTTTCGGTTCTAATGTCGAAATACGAAAAGCTTACTGAAGAATTAGAGAGTAAAAAAAAGGATATTATTGAAAATGCAAGACAGGAGGCTAAAACACTTTTGGAGAAATCAAACCAGATCATCGAAAAAACGGTTAGGGATATAAAACAATCGCAGGCAGACAAAGAAAAAACCAATTTGCTGAGGAAAGATCTCAAAGCTTTCATAGAAGAGATTGAAACGCCCATAGCTGAGCCTCTTCCTCTACCAAAACCACGGGAACCACAAAAACCGGTTACAGTTAAAATTAAGCCTGATCAATTTAAAGTAGGTGATAAAGTTACCATGGAAGGACAGTATGAAGCAGGAGAAATCCTGGAAATTACTTCTCATGAGGTTGTGGTTGCTTTCAGGACAATAAAGTTGCATGTAAAACCTGAATTTCTGGAGCTAATATCTAACCCGGTTATCAAGGCAGAATCGGGATCCAGGAGAAATATCTCTTACAATAATATGATCAATGACATGAATGCCCGCATGTCCAATTTCAGGCTTTCAATCGATGTGAGAGGATACCGGGCTGAAGAGGCTTTAGGGATCATTCAAAAATATATTGATGAGTCTGTAATGCTTCGTGTACCAGAAGTGAGTATATTGCATGGAAAAGGGAACGGTATTCTAAGGCAAATTATCCGGAATTACCTTCAATCTGTGCCTGAAGTCAAGCAGTTTGCGGATGAGAAGTTGGAAGCCGGAGGAGCCGGAATAACGCTGGTAAAATTCAGGTAACCTTACTCATCAACTCCTTACTGCAATGATAAAGCATGTATCTACTCTATTGCTCATTTTAGTGTCTTTTGCGTTCATTTCTTCCTGCAAAGGACCAAATGTCCAATCCAATAACCATAACGTTATTTCATTGAAAGCAGATAATTTCCAGGCTGAACTATCAGTGAAGGGTATAGTACTTGTTGATTTTTGGGCCTCCTGGTGCAAACCTTGTAAGATGATGAGCCCGGTAATTGATGAAATAGCTGATGACCTGGAAGGCAAAATCAGGGTCGGGAAAGTAAATATTGATGAAGAAGGGGGCCTTGCCAATCAATTCAATGTGCAGAGTATCCCCAATTTCATAATATTCAAGGATGGAGTACCCGTTGAGAACCTGGTTGGAATTCAGTCGAAGGAGGACCTTGTGAAGTTGCTTGGTAAATATATTGAATTGTAGAATGTATGAAAGTCTTCTTATTATTTGAGGCTTCGAGAATTTTTATAAAGTAGCTAAGGCCTGCTGGTCACTTTTAGTTAAGGAATCTACTACAAGTTGATAAGACATGTCTATCCATTCCTGAAGCAGGTTATCACTGACAGTTCCGTCAATCTTCACCGTATTCCAGTGTTTCTTATTCATATGGTAACCCGGGAGAACAGTTGGAAAATGGGCACGTAATTCCAATGCTTTTTCGGGTTCGCATTTTACATTGATACTAAGCTCATCCATCAAATCAGTAAGCAGGAACATCTTACCGGACACTTTGAAAACAAGTGTGTTTTCATCAAAAGGAAAACTTTCAGTTACCCCTTTCTTCATCAAACAATATTCACGTATGCCCTCTATGTCCATTGGTCTATTTTAGATATCTTTGCGTTGATTGTTCTATTGACGGCTCGTATACAAACAAAACATTAAGCATCACTAATAAAGCTTGAAAATCCTGTTCAAGAACAAATTTAATAGTTTTTCAGAACAACCTGTTCCTCTTTATTGAGTGTTGCTTTTTCCATCTCATACCTAAGTGCTTATTTTTATTAATAAAATGATCTAAAATTGAACCTTCAAGGATCTATAACAATCCTGAAATCAATAATCAAAAAATGAGTTTACAAATCTCTGATTGTTTACCATCAGCATATCCAGCCGAAAGCACTTTTCATCAGGCCAGGGGCTTTTCTTACAGGTTAACCCTTCTGAGCCTCCTGTCCTTTTTGTTATTGAATGCATTTGCAACAAGCAAAATCGATAGTCTTCAGGCTGCACTTAAAAGCCATGAAAAAGCATCTGACAAGATATCAACCATGCTTGAACTTGGAGCTGCTTACGTTTCAAAATCCGATTACAGGATGGCTCTCGAATCGGACCGCAAACTGATCGACTACGTTTCAAAATATGGGACTAAGTCTGATTCTGCCAAGGCATTCAGGCATATTGGACTGGTAACAATGGGAATGTCGTGGTATGAGGAGTCCCTCAAATACCTGATGCAAGCACACCATTTATATGATGATATTGGAGATTCAGCCAAGGCTGCTACCACACTCATGAACATAGGTACTGATTATGATTTTATTGGTGATCAGGCGAAAGCACTGGAGTATTATGCCCAATCCCAGGCAATGTTTCAACAGATTAAGTTTGATTTTGGCCTTGCAAACTGCAAGCTAAACATCGCAATTATTCAAACCAAGCAAAAAAAATACAAAGAAGCCTGTGATAACTTCCTGGCAGCTGCTGAGATTTATAAGAAGGAAAATAATATTTCCTATTTAGCGGCCTGTTATATTAACCTGGGACTGGCCTACAAGAACCAGAAAAAGTATGACCTGGCGATGGAATATCACAATAAATCCTATGAAATCTATAAGAAAGACGATGATAAGTATCATATTGGATATTATCATGTGAACATGGGAGAACTTCTTCTGCAGATGAACAAACCTGAAGAGGCGAAACCACATCTTGACATAGCCAGATCAATCGCTCAGGAATCAGGAGTTGCCGAACTGATGGCAAGATCCTATGAATTCCTGTCCGATTATTATGTAAAAACAAAAAATTTCAAGCCCGCTTACGAATATCTTGAAAAATCAAAAGAGATCAACGACAGCATCCTTAATGCAAGCACTATAAAGAAAGTGTCTGATCTGCAGTACCACTACGAAATTGTAAGAAGGGAAGCTGAGAAAACCACCCTTGTAAAAGATAACCTTCAAAAGGAGTTGAAGCTTTCCCAGCGCACTAAGCTGGTTTACATTATGGCTGCACTCCTTCTTTTCATCGCCGTAGTAGTTATTCTTTTGTTTTCACGTAACCGGCTAAAGCATAAGGCTAACCTTCTGCTGGAAGCTAAAAACAAGCTTATCGGGTCTCAGAAAGATGAACTCGTTAAACTGAATGCTTCCAAGGACCGCTTCCTGTCCATTCTGGCTCATGACATCAAGAATCCGCTGAGTGCAATCCTTGGGATTAGTGATATCCTAATGACAGATTACAAGGATCTTTCAGAAGAAGAAAAGAAAGGATTCATCCAGGATATCCACACATCATCCAATAACCTGTTCGAAATAGTAAACACTTTGCTTAACTGGTCAATTTCTCAGAACGGGTTAATTGCCTACCAGCCGAAGAACTTCAATTTAACAGCCCTTTGCCAGAATTCTCTTGCTAAACTTCATCCAATTGCCAAGTTGAAAGATATCATCCTTGTCGACGAAACAGAACCAGATACCCTTGTTTATGCTGACGATAATATGATCATGTCAGTAATGCATAACCTTGTTGTCAATGCCATCAAGTTCTCGCACAGGGGAGGACAGATTATCGTAAGGACAGGGATGCACGAAGACCAATGCGGGGTTTCCGTAATTGACCAGGGGGTGGGAATTTCGGCAGAGAATCAGGCTAAACTATTCCGCATAGATCAATCATTCCGTGCTAATGGAACAACCGGCGAAGCCGGAACCGGAATTGGCCTGATCCTTTGTAAGGATTTTGTTGAGCGCAACCAAGGTACCATATGGGTTGAAAGCGAAGTCAATAAAGGCAGTGCCTTCCGATTCTCCCTTCCCAGGACCAAGGAATAATTTTCCAATAGTGAATATATTTGTACTTTAGCTGGTTCATGAAAAGCTGAATCTAGAATCAATACGATAGTTAACCAAACATCTTATTATGTCGTTAAGCCATAAATCAATTGATCTGAAACGTAGAATGCGCGAGGCGTTGCGAGGTGGTGGAGAACAAGCCATCGAAAAACAAAAGGCAACCGGCAAGCTAACTGCGAGAGAACGTATTATTGCCCTTCTTGACCCGAAATCCTTCCATGAGTATGACCTATTTGTAGAGCATGCCGGTCGCGATTTTGACATGAGCGAAAAGTATTTGCCCGGTGACGGGGTTGTTACAGGAACCGGTACCATCAATGGTTACGCTGTTTGTGTATTCGCCCAGGACTTTACTGTTGCCGGAGGTTCCCTTGGCTATATGCATGCCAAGAAGATCACCAAGATCATGGATCACGCTATGAAACTGAAGGTTCCCCTTATCGGGATCAACGATTCCGGGGGTGCACGTATACAGGAAGGGGTTAACTCCCTTGCTGGTTATGGTGAGATCTTTTTCAGGAACACCCAGGCATCGGGTGTTATTCCTCAAATATCCGTAATCCTCGGACCCTGTGCCGGAGGAGCAGTATATTCACCAGCACTGACAGATTTTGTTTTTGTGGTGGATAAGATTTCCAAGATGTTCATCACCGGTCCTGAAGTTATAAAGACTGTACTTGGTGAAGAGATATCGATGGAAGAACTTGGTGGAGCAAGGGTTCAGGCTGAAATTACCGGAAATGCACATTTCTTTGCCGAAAATGAGATTGACTGTTTTGAACAGATCAAGCAGCTTTGCAGCTATATCCCATGGAACAATACCAAGAAAGCTGATTCGTTCCCAAAGAAACCCCCTCGTACAAGGCAGTACAGCATTGATAAACTGTTCCCGACTAATTCACGGCAGCCTTATGATGTAAAAGACATTATCCGCGCTATCAGTGATGATTCCGAATTCTTTGAAGTTCATGAATTCTGGGCAGAAAATATCGTTATCGGTTTTGCCAGGATGAGTGGAAATACAGTGGGTTTTGTTGCCAACCAACCACTCGTTCTTGCCGGTGTATTGGATGTTGACTCTTCCGATAAAGCTGCCAGGTTCATTCGATACTGCGATGCATTCAACATCCCGTTAGTTACGTTGGTCGACCTTCCAGGATACCTTCCAGGGGTTGACCAGGAGCATGCCGGGGTTATCAGACATGGTGCGAAAGTATTGTACGCATATAGTGAAGCCACAGTTCCCAAAATTACTGTCATTACTCGTAAAGCCTATGGCGGAGGATACATAGCAATGTGCTCAAGCCACCTGAGAGCAGACTTTGTATTTGCATGGCCTACTGCAGAGATCGCTGTTATGGGTCCGGAAGGTGCCGCCAATATCATCTTCAGGAATGAAATCAAATCTGCCGATAATCCTGAAGAGATGCGCAAACTCAAGGTTAAGGAATATAAGGACAAGTTCGCTAATCCTTATGTTGCTGCTGCCTACGGATACATTGATGCCGTAATTGAGCCGGATGAAACCCGCGATATGGTTATTCATGCTCTTCATATCTCCGCTGATAAGATCATCACCACTCCTTCCAAGAAACACGGAATTCCTCCATTCTGATGGATTCATAAGTCATGATACCATTCTAACGGAAAGTTTTCGTTTGAAATACTATTCATTGGCAGATTCGATGATGAAAGATTATTTGTTTGACTTAGCTGTAAGTTATTAATCCCACCTAACATCAAGGTTATGGAAGAAAGTACGAAAGAGCAAACATATGCTAAAAACGGTGCAGAAGAGAAAGAGAATGAAATCTTTCAAACACTCATCGTTGAAGATGTAAAATACAAAACCAGGCTGAATAAGAAGTTTCTTACACGCAAGCCTTATGAACCGGTCGACCCCAAGAAAGTGCAAGCTTTTATACCCGGAACCATCGGAAATATTTTCATAAAAAAAGGAAAAAAAGTAAAAACCGGACAAAAAATGATTGAACTGGAAGCTATGAAAATGGTCAATACCATTTTTGCGGAATTCGATGCCGTTATATTGGATATTCCAGTCAGGACAGGTGAATCCGTATCAAAAAACCAGGTATTGATCCAGTTTAAATAGGGCTATTTTTTATCCTGCTCCAACAGATGGGAATACTCTTCATTTGAATGGGAAATAAAGCTCAGGATCTCAGCCTTACCGGCACCTGAATGCGAAGAAGTTATGAAGATGGGAGGAAGTTCCTCCCATTTTTTTTGCATTTCATCCTTGAAAGCCTGAATTGTAAACTGGACTTTGCTCTTTGATAATTTATCAGCTTTGGTAAAAACAAGGCAACAGGGCAAGCCCTTCTCACCCAGCCAGCCAATAAAGCGTAAGTCACTCTCCTGGGGTTCCAGCCTCGAATCAATAAGCAGAAAGGTATAGAAAAGAGAGCTTCTGCCTTCGATATATTCACGGACCATGGCATCCCAGCCTTTCCGTTTCCCCTTTGCTATCCTTGCATAACCATAACCAGGCAAGTCAACGAGGTACCAGAGATCATCAACAAGGAAATAATTGATCAGGCGTGTTTTCCCCGGATCAGAGGATGTCCGTGCCAGGTTTTTTATACCCGTAAGCATATTGATGAGTGATGATTTACCCACATTCGACCGGCCAACAAAAGCATATTCGGGAAAACGTTCCTCCGGGCAACCGGCAAGGTTGGGGGAACTCATAGTAAACATGGCCTTTTTGACTTGCATTATCATAGTAGAAAATCTGATACCGGCATCAAAGATGATCCGGTAATAGCAAACAAAGGATCGATACCTAATCTTTCGATTTCGGGGTATTGATGTGCCGATCCTTTTTGAAATCATAAATATCATCGATCGTAACAAGAATGCCTGTCTCTTCCACATCTCCGAAATGATGGTTGAGGGAGGTACCAAAACTCAACATAGTTGCTGACAGGTTCATATATGCATTAACCAAAGGGGGAATGTTCTCCTTATATTGCCTCACTCCCTGTACAAGCAGTTTATAATCCTTTTCAAATGAACCACCTGAAAAGAATGTAACCAGCTTCTCGCGGGAAGTTTTAATTTTTAGTGGCACTTTAGGAAAAACAAGCTTGTCTTTGTCGCCAAAATACTTTTCCATGAAGAAAAGGATCAGGTCACGCGCGTGGAAGTTGAACTGGGGATACATGGTGATCTTACCGAAGAAATACTTTACATCCGGATTTTGAACTACAATGGCTCCCAGGCCGTTCCAGATATTATCAAGTGCATACATCCCTTTTCGGAGATCAACTGTAGGCTGGTAGGCAGGCTGGACAAAAGAGCGTCCGAGTTCTATGGTTGTAGGAAGGAATTCTTCAACAAACCTTTTGGAGAGGGTAAAGAGCTCGGTGGTGGGAGTATCCACCTGGCCATCAGGAAGAAGCTGAAGATCCTTTCCGTGAATAAACCTATATCCCCCTATGACCTCCATCTCCCTGGGATTCCATACCAGAAGTTGCTTGAATAATACGCCATCACCTATATCAAATTCATCCAGGTCACAGTCTTTACCAGTCCCGCCTCCGGCATCCCTGAATGTTATTTCTCTAAGGCGGCCTATTTCACGGGTGATATTTGGTGAATCTTTCCAGGTAACAATATAGATTTCATTATTGCCACTATTGGTAACCTTAACGAACTTATCCCTGGTCAATTCAGATGCAAGAATATTTTTATCAATTGGAGGAATAATTTCTTGTTCCATAGAAAGTTACCTAGTGAATTTAAACAATGAATTTTGCATTGGGATTCGATGATAACTGGTATACATGATCTTTAAGTTTCTGGGCCCAGGCCAGATCAGTGTATCGTTTATCGAAGGTAGTATAAGGAATAGGTTCGCCAAAAACGATACGAATATCCTTATTTTTCTGCTTGAACATCTCATCAACAAGATAAAGCATTTCAATGTTCGCTTTGATTCCCAATTTTGCTCTGAGCCAGGCCAGGTTATAGAACCAGTTCGAATTTCTCCCGTCTATATGTGCAGGTACGATATCGCGCTTGTGCAATTTTGTTTTCGTGATAAAACTCTTCTTCCATTCCAGGTCACATATCTTGCCGTGGATCTTCCTTGAGCAAAGACCAGCAGGGAAATAAAGCACTGCCTTATCGGATGAATAGGTCTCATCAATGATCCTGACGTTGCCGGAATTGCTTCCGTGCTTGTTGATCGGAATGAAGAGCACTTTCAGGTTCTCAAGGTTCATCAGGATATCGTTAACCGGAAAAACAATGTCAGGTCTGATTTTTCCTATCACTCCCATCAGTGCCATTCCATCAAGTCCTCCAAGCGGATGATTAGCTACAACTGTCCACCTGTTACTTTTTGAGAGATTCTCAATTCCATCCACATGTATCCTGGCTCCCATTTCTTTCAGTACTACTTCCAGGAAATCCAGGCCAAACAGGTGCTGATTTTCACGAATCATCCGGTTAACCTCATCCTGGTGAATGATCCTCTTTAAATAATCAATTATGAAACCAGGAAGGACTTTAAGCAATCGTGGATTTTTTCCGGCAATAACTTTTTCCAGGTCAATAAAGTTCCGGGGTTTTTCTCCTGGTAAAGTTAGCTCGTCCATATGCAGTAACAAAGTGATTGAGCAGTCCAATCAGACTCCTTAATGCAAAATTAATAAAAATCTGTCTCGTTCACTAATTTGCGTTAAGGGAATCGTCAGGCTAACTCTCCGGGTTTTCATTTTTGTATATCGTGAAACCGCTATTAATAAAGGATATTTGGGATTTTTTCTTTTATTTATACATATCACAGCGCGACTTCCTTATAAAAATCCTTAATTAACAATAGTTCTGTGTATTGTTGAAAAATATTTGTGGGAAAATGTGTAAATAAGTGGGAATCTTGGACTATTTTTACAGGGTCTAATATTTAAAGGATGTTAACTCTATTTGGTGGTCATGATTGCACTTTAGATGCCAAGGGAAGGGTATTGATTCCCGGGGCATTGAAGAAGCAACTCACGCCTATTCTGAATGAGGGGTTTATCATAAAGCGCAGCATGTTTCAGCAATGCCTTGAGCTGTATCCTATGCCGGTTTGGAACAAGCAGATGAGGCAAATAAACAAGCTAAACAGGTTCATCAAGAAGAACATCGATTTCATCCGACTCTTTATGGCTGGTGTACACCAGGTTGAGTTGGACGGTGCAGGAAGGCTTCAGATTCCCCGGGACCTTGTTTTGTTTGCTGAGTTGAAGGCTGATATTGTACTTTCTTCCCAAACCGAGATAATCGAGATCTGGGATAAGGTTAAGTATGAAGCCTTAAATAGTTCCAGTGAAGACATCGACAAAGAACAACTTGCTCAAGATGTTATGGGCAACATACCTGTGGAAGACGATTGAATTGGAGCATCCTGATTTATCAATATTAAGTTTCATTACAGCATAAGCTGTTACCTGAAAGCCGACAATCAAACAATCTGCATAAACAAGCTAACTGCTTATGTACCATAACCCTGTCATGCTGTCCGAATGTATCGAAGGTTTGTCGATCAAGCAGGGTGGGGTATATGTAGACCTTACATTCGGGGGAAGCGGCCATTCGCGTGAGATCATGCAGCACCTTGACCAGAAGGGGCGCCTAATAGCATTTGACCAGGATGAGGACACCATTACGAACACAATACAGGATACAAGGTTCACACTTGTAAACCAAAACTTCAGGTATATGAAAAACTTCCTGAGGTTTTACAAAGCTATTCCAGTAGATGGTATTCTGGCAGATCTTGGAATTTCATCGCACCACATCGATGATCCGGAACGCGGATTTGCCACACGTTTCGACGGCCCTCTCGACATGAGGATGAACCGTCAGCAGAGCCTCACGGCGGCGGAAATTGTAAACACATACACTGAAGATCAGCTTAGGTACATCTTTAATTTATACGGTGAGCTGGATAATTCGAAACAGCTTGCATTTACAATTGTGAAAAATCGTTCCGAACAGATCGAAACAGTTGAAGAATTTAAAAATGTTATTCGTCAGCTGGTTCCAAAGAAATATGAAAACAAATACCTGGCCCAGGTTTTCCAGGCATTACGGATAGAAGTAAATGATGAATTGGGAGCCCTTAAAGCTGTATTAAAACAGGTACCGGAAGTGCTTTCAAAAGACGGAAGGCTGGTTGTAATTTCTTACCATTCGCTGGAAGACAGGATAGTAAAGAATTTCATCAGGAGTGGAAATATTGAAGGGAAGATTGAAAAGGATTTCTTTGGAAATAAAATCTCTTCCATGGAAGCTGTCAACAGGAAAGCTATTGTACCGACTGCTGAAGAAATGGAGCGAAACCCGCGCTCCCGTTCAGCTAAACTTCGGATTGCCATAAAGAATTGAAATGGACGAGAAACACAACACATTTAAAATGCAGGAAGAACCTGCAGCAGCGGAACCCACTCCTGAAAAAGCCCCTGAAAAGAAAAACAAGGGTAAAAACAGGCTTCGCTGGGTACTTGATGGCACCTTCCTTTCCAGGGATTATGTAATCCGTCAGTTACCCTTCCTGCTAGTAATCACACTCATTGGCCTCATCTATATTTTTAACTCAAACTACACAGACAAGACGATTATCCAGATAAGCAGGACAAAAAATGAACTGGAAGAATTGCGGTTCAACTACATAAACACCAAATCAAAATTGATGCAGGGAACCCGCCAGTCAGAACTTGTACACCGTCTTGAAGCAAGGGGAGTAAAAGAGTCCATGGTGCCACCCCGGAAAATAATTATCCCTGAACCCACGAACTAACCAAGAAATCACCAGCTATTCATGGAAAACCGAAGAGACATATTATGGCGTGTATACCTGGTATACTCCTTTATGTTCCTTTTTGCACTGGCGATTATTGCCAGGATCATATTCCTCCAGTTTGTGCAGGGTGATATGTGGAAAGAGAAAGCCAAGAAGCTATCCCTCAGGTTCTTCAATATAGAGGCAACGCGGGGAAATGTATATGATGCAAACGGAGAATTCCTTGCCACATCGATCCCTATTTTTGAAATTCGCATGGATGCAGGATCTCCTCAGATCTCTGACAGTGTTTTCAATAACAATGTAGACTCACTGGCAATTTGTCTTGCTGATTATTTTAAAGATAGGAGCCGGAAAGAATATAAAACCCTCTTGCTAACAGGCAGGCATGAGAAAAACCGCTACCTGCTGTTGAAGCGCTCCGCCAACTACGACCAGGTTAAGAAGCTCCGAAAATTCCCAATTTTCAGACTCGGGAATAACGCAGGCGGACTTATAGCTCTTGGAAGAAATTACAGGGTACTTCCCTATCAGCAGCTTGCTTTCAGAACTATTGGCTGGGATAAAGAAGGAACAAAGAACGATCTGGGATTAGAAGGTGCTTTCAGCAAATCGCTTGAAGGGATAAGCGGACAGAGGCTGTACCAGCGCATTGCAAACGGCAACTGGCGCCCTCTTCACTCTGAAAATGAAATAGACCCGCAAAATGGCAATGATCTTATAAGTACCATAGATATACACCTGCAGGATGTTGCCGAAGAAGCATTATTACGCCAGCTTATAGCCAATGATGCCAACCACGGTTGCGCCATCCTTATGGAAGTTAAAACAGGGGCTGTTAAAGCGATAGCAAACCTTGGGCTGAACAAGGAAGGATTCTTTGAAGAGAAATACAACTATGCTATCGGTGAAAGCACTGAGCCAGGTTCCACATTCAAGATGTTCTCTTTGCTGGCAGCCCTGGAAGACCATAAGGTCAAACTTACCGACATTGTTGATGTTACCGGCGGCACAACACAATATGCCAACAGAACCATGCGCGACTCCCACCTTGGAGGAGGAGTAATGACTGTTCAGCAAGCTTTTGAGAAATCATCAAATGTAGGGATCTCTAAAGTGATCTACAGGAGTTATGTAGATACTCCCCAGGCATTCATTGACAGGATATGGAGTTTCTCGGTGAACAAACCCCTGCACCTTGAAATCCCGGGTGAGGGTATGCCAAGAATAAGCGGCACACAATCCAAGACCTGGTCGAAAGTATCCCTGCCCTGGAAATCGATTGGATATGAAGTTGCCCTCACTCCTATCCAGCTGCTTACTTTCTATAATGCCATTGCAAATGATGGAGTTATGGTTAAGCCCCATTTTGTTAAGGAAATCCGACAGCTGGGCGTTCCGGTTAAAACCATTGAACCTGAAATAATCAACCCTCATATTGCCTCAAAGGAAGCCATACAACAGGCAAAAATACTCCTCGAAGGGGTTGTTGAACATGGAACAGGCTCAGCTCTTAAAAACCCGATATACAAAGTAGCCGGGAAAACAGGCACTGCTCAGATTGCACAAAATGCAGGGGGATATAATAAGTCGGATTACAAGGCATCCTTTGTTGGATATTTCCCTGCAGATCATCCGAAATATTCCTGTATCGTAGTCATTAATAACCCATCAAAGGGCGTTTATTACGGTGGTGCAATATCTGCGCCCGTTTTCAGGGAAATTGCGGACAGGGTTTATGCAACAGACGCTGAGATGGGACTTAACTGGGCAGATTCTGTTAAGAGCACGTTCCCAATGCCCGTTCAGAATGGGCTAGGAAAGGATATTAAGTACCTGAACTTATGGCTGGGGATAGCAGGCCAGTCCGTCCCCATTGCTGATTGGGTTACTATGAAATCCGACAGTACCGGTCAAAAATTCACAAGTCTTGACGCATCAGCACATTCCATTCCTAATGTGACAGGAATGGGTGCACGTGATGCCATTTACCTGTTAGAAAAATTAGGATTACATGTACGAATGACCGGCATCGGGCTGGTGCGGAAACAATCTCTTGCCCCCGGAAGTACTGCAACTGAAGGAAATACAATACTTCTCGAACTAGGAGTTTAAAGAATCAGAATAATAGCCTAGGTACAAAATGAAACCATTGAACGACATACTCCGGGGAATAAAGATCCTCAATCAGGTAGGCCCGGCCCCGCGCCAGGTGAGCCGGATCGTATTCGATTCAAGGGTCATTGAACAGGATTGTATGTTCGTTGCTGTAAAGGGTACAATGCAGGATGGGCACAAGTATATTGATCAGACTATTCAATCCGGTGCTACGACCATCGTTTGTGAACAGATCCCGGAAAAACCAGTTTCGAACATAACCTACATACAGGTTGCCGACAGCAGCCAGGTATTAGGAATTATGGCATCAAACTGGTTTGACAATCCTTCTTCAAGGCTAAAACTGGTTGGAATTACCGGCACCAATGGCAAGACCACTACTGTAACCCTGCTTCATCAGCTATTCAGGAAGCTGGGATATCATGTTGGAGTGCTTTCAACCATCAAGAATAAGATTGATGAAGAAGAAATCCCATCAACACATACAACCCCGGATGCAATCCAACTTAATGAGTTATTGCACCGGATGGTTGAAATGGGATGCACCCATTGCTTCATGGAAGTAAGTTCACATTCGGTAGTACAGAACAGGATTGCAGGATTACGATTCACAGGAGGAATTTTCTCAAACCTCACCCATGACCACCTGGATTTCCATAAAACCTTTGATGAATACCTGAAAGCCAAGAAGCGATTCTTTGATGAACTTCCGGCTGAATCCTTTGCACTCACCAATATTGATGACAGGAATGGCAGGGTGATGATCCAGAATACCCGGGCAATCAAAAAAACCTATAGCCTGAGAAGCCTGGCCGATTTCAAGGGTAAGATTCTCGAAACACCTCTCGACGGGCTTCACCTGGATATTGATGGCAATGATACCTGGTGCAGGCTGGTTGGCAAGTTTAATGGGTATAACCTGATGGCTGTGTATGCAGCAGCTGTTCTGCTAGGTGAACCTTCGGATGAAGTGCTGATGGTTTTGAGTGGGCTGGGTTCAGTTGAAGGCAGGTTCGATTACATCAAATCCTCAGAAGGCACTATTGGAATAGTTGATTACGCACATACACCCGATGCGCTTCAGAATGTATTGGATACCATTTCTGAGCTACGGACAGGGAATGAAGTACTTATAACGGTAGTAGGATGTGGTGGCGATCGGGACAGGACCAAGCGCCCGGTAATGGCACAAATTGCCTGTAACATGAGCGACAAAGTGATCCTGACCTCTGATAATCCGCGTTCAGAAAACCCGGAAGCCATTATTTCTGAAATGATGACAGGTGTAAAGGCTGATCAGAAAAATAAAGTATTGGCGATTACTGACAGGCATGAAGCTATTAGAACCGCATGCATGGTTGCCAGGCCCGGTGATGTAATCCTTGTTGCCGGAAAAGGGCATGAGAAATACCAGGATATAGCCGGGGTGAAACACGCATTTGATGACAAAAAAGTGCTCACAGAGCTGATAAACTAAGAAATAACAGGGGAGACAACTTTCCCACATAAACATATCACAATACAATGCTTTACTATCTTTTCAGTTTTCTTGATAAAGCATATGATGTTCCAGGAGCAGGATTGTTCCAGTTCATTTCATTTCGCGCAGCCTTATCCATCATTCTTTCACTTTTCATTTCCCTTATCTACGGGAAGAGAATCATTAATATCCTTCGCAAGAAACAGATTGGTGAGACGGTAAGAGACCTTGGTTTACAGGGGCAGAATGAAAAAGCCGGTACGCCTACAATGGGTGGACTGATCATTCTTGGGGCAATACTCATCCCTACCCTGCTCTTTGCACAATTGAACAACATCTATATCCTACTGATGCTGTTCGTAACCGTGTGGCTCGGCTTTATCGGTTTCCTGGATGATTACATCAAAGTCTTCAAGAAGAACAAGGAAGGACTTGCCGGAAGGTTTAAGATCATTGGGCAGGTAATTGCTGGCCTGGTTATCGGACTAACCCTTTATTTCAATCAGAACGTAGTAATCAGGGAAAGGGTTCCTGAAAAAAAGATAGTTGTAAGGACAGGCCAACTTACGGCTTTTGAACAGGTTAAAGACCATAACCTTAAGTTTTACCAGCATCCGATCAAATCAACCAAGACTACCATTCCTTTTTTCAAAAACAATGAATTCAACTATACTTTCCTGATTTCCTGGCTTGGTGATGGTTACCAGAAGCTGACCTGGATAATATTTACAATCATCGTCATTGTCATTATCACGGCAGTCTCGAACGGCTCCAACCTCACAGACGGAATGGACGGGTTGGCGACAGGGACTTCAGCAATTATAGGCTTGACCCTTGGTATACTCGCATGGGTCAGCGGTAACATCGTATTTGCTGACTACCTGAAGATCATGTATATCCCGAATACAGGGGAACTGGTTGTCTACATCAGTGCTTTTGTTGGAGCCTGTGTGGGATTTTTCTGGTACAACTCTTACCCTGCCCAGGTTTTCATGGGAGATACAGGTAGCCTTGCCCTTGGTGGAGCTATTGCGGCATTTGCCATCATGATCCGCAAAGAACTTTTAATCCCTGTATTATGCGGGATTTTTCTCATCGAGAATCTCTCTGTAGTAATGCAGGTCGCATATTTCAAGAGAACAAGGAAGAAATACGGTGAAGGCAGGAGGATCTTCCTGATGGCTCCTCTTCATCACCATTTTCAAAAGAAAGGATACCCTGAACCTAAGATCGTAATGCGCTTCCTGATTATCGGGATAGCACTAGCCGTACTGACCATCATTACACTTAAGATCAGGTAATTGCATAAATATGGGTCAGAAAATAGCTATTCTCGGTGCAGGCGAAAGCGGAACAGGGGCAGCTATCCTGGCAAAACAAAAAGGATACGAAGTTTTTGTCTCGGACAAAGGAAAAATAAAGGAAAAATATAGCAACGTTCTTTCACAGGCTGGAATTGCATTTGAAGAAGGCAGGCATACGGAAAGACGTATCCTGGATGCAGATGAAATTATCAAGAGCCCGGGGATCCCGGATTCAGCGCCCCTAATTCAGGATTTGCTGAAAAAAGGGATACCTATTTTGTCGGAAATAGAATTTGCCGGCAGGTATTCCAGGGCTAAAAACATCTGTATAACAGGTAGTAACGGCAAGACTACTACAACGCTCCTAACCTGGCATATCCTTAACAAGGCCGGTATTAATGCCGGTCTGGCAGGGAATGTAGGCAGAAGTTTTGCCTGGCAGGTAGCAGAACAGGATTTCGACTGGTATGTACTGGAAATCAGCTCATTTCAGTTGGATAATATGTATGATTTCAAAGCTGATATTGCCATACTTACCAACATCACCCCGGATCACCTGGACCGCTACAATTACAGGTTTGAGAACTATATCGACTCAAAATTCAGGATAACAAGAAACCAGACGAACAAGGACGCTTTTATCTATTGCCTGGATGATGAAGTGAGCGCTGCAGAAGTAGAAAAAAGGAATATCCGGGCAACAATCTACCCATTCACCGCATACCAAAGCCTTCAACAACCAGCTGCATTTATCAAAGGGACAGAACTTAATATCCACCTACATAACGACCCATTTATCATGACATTGGAAGAACTAGCATTACAAGGCCGCCACAACCTTTACAATACGATGGCTGCGGGAATCGCCGGCAGGTTACTGGATATTCGCAAAGAGAATATTCGTCAGTCCATGAGCGATTTCCAGAATATAGAGCATCGCCTTGAATACGTGGCACGTGTGCATGGTATTGAATTTATCAATGACTCCAAGGCAACCAATGTCAACAGCACCTGGTTTGCGCTTGAAAGCATTGATAAACCTATCATCTGGATTGCAGGTGGTGTTGATAAAGGGAACGATTATACACGTCTCTTCGAAATGGTAAAGGATAAAGTGAAAGCTATCATCTGCCTTGGGACTGATAATTCAGCCATTATTGAGGCTTTCGGAGACAAGGTTGAAGCTATGTATGAAACACAATCCGCTCACCAGGCTGTCCTTCTTTCGTATTCGATAGGAAAACCCGGAGATATTGTCCTCTTATCCCCTGCTTGCGCCAGCTTCGACCTGTTCGAAAACTTCGAGGACAGGGGAAATCAATTTAAAAAAGCAGTTAGGAGCCTATAGCAGGGTTTTACACTGCCAGGAAAACAATCTCGTAAACAAGCAAACAGCAATGGTGCAGGTCCTTCCAAAAATAAAAGGCGACAAGGTAATATGGGGAGTAATTATCATACTTTCCGTATTCTCCGTGCTGGCAGTATATAGCTCAACAACAACACTGGCCTATAGGTTTAAGCAGGGCAATACGGAATATTACCTGATTAAACATCTCAGCATCCTGGTTTTGGGATTTGCCCTGATGTATGCTGCCCACAAGATCAAGTATGTTTATTATGCCCGTATCTCCCAGGTTGCAGTAATCATCAGCATACCGCTTTTGCTCTATACTCTTGTTTTTGGCGCTTCTATCAACGAAGCATCACGATGGACAACCCTTCCGGGGGTAAATATTATGTTTCAGCCTTCTGATTTCGCAAAGCTGGCCCTTATAATGTTTGTAGCCAGGATGCTGGCCAAGAAGCAGGAAAACATCAAGGAATTCAATAACGCCTTTATCCCTATTATCAGTCCGATCATCATCATATGTTTCCTTATCCTTCCAGCTAACTTCTCAACTGCAGCCATACTTTTTGTAACCTGTGTTGTCCTGATGTTCATTGGCAGGGTTAATATGAAGTACCTCTTGGGAATGGCCGGAATTGGTGCCGCGCTGCTGGTCATTTTCGTAACATTCCTCCTGATCTCTCCAAAATCCAGCGGACGTGTTGGCACCTGGCAGAACCGTATCACTCATTTTTCGAGCGGTGACAGTGAGGAGAACTTCCAGGTAGAACAAGGAAAAATTGCTATCGCCAGAGGTGGTGTTTTTGGTCAGTTACCGGGTAACAGTACCCAAAAGAACTTTTTACCCAATCCCTTCAACGATTTCATCTATGCAATTATCGTAGAAGAGTATGGATTGATCGGAGCAATAATCGTTTTACTCATGTACCTTATTCTCCTTTACAGGGGGATACTGATAGTGGGGCGATCTCCCGGGAACTACGGGGCATTCCTGGCGATCGGGGTCACATTTAGCCTGGTATTCCAGGCAATGATAAACATGGCTGTTGCAGTAAACTTACTGCCTGTAACAGGCCAGCCTTTGCCGCTCGTAAGTATGGGTGGAACCAGTATCTGGTTTACAAGTATAGCCCTGGGTATTATCCTTAGTGTAAGTAAAGAATTAGAGTCCGAACCCACAGAAGCTGAAACTGCAGATGCCACAACCTGATCATATTCGAGTTATCCTTAGCGGAGGAGGCACAGGGGGACATATCTTCCCTGCCATTGCCATTGCCAATGCTATCAAAGCCAGGATACCCGGGTCTGAATTTCTTTTCGTTGGGGCCAAAGGCCGAATGGAAATGGAGAAAGTGCCTGCTGCAGGCTATGCAATCCAGGGACTCTGGATAAGCGGCTTCCAGCGGAAACTCACTCTTGACAATTTGTCATTCCCTTTTAAGGTAGTATCAAGCCTTGTAAAAGCAAGGAGTATTATCAAAAACTTCCGTCCTGACCTGGTAATTGGCACTGGAGGCTATGCTTCAGGTCCGACTCTAAGAGCTGCTGCATCCATGGGAATACCAACCCTTATTCAGGAACAGAACTCTTTCCCCGGGATCACCAATAAGCTACTGGCAAAGAAAGTGCAAAGGATATGCGTTGCCTATGAAGGAATGGAGAAGTTTTTTCCTGCAGATAAAATAAAACTAACAGGGAATCCCATCAGACAGGATATTTTGAGTTTCACCGGAAGTAAGAATGAGGCACTCAAGGCATTCGGATTGAAAGAAGGCCCTGCAACTCTTCTGGTAGTTGGAGGAAGCCTCGGTGCAAGGACTATCAACCAAAGTATATTGAAAGGCCTTGAAGAGCTATCAATAAACAAGCTGCAGGTACTATGGCAAACAGGTAAAAGCTTTGCTGAAACAGCAGCTGAAGCAGTAAAGCCTTACACTGGCAAAGGAATCGTTACTATGCCATTCATCAGCAGGATGGACCAGGCTTATGCAGCTGCTGATATTGTCATCTCAAGGTCCGGTGCAATTGCTATCTCTGAACTCTGTGCTGTGGGTAAACCAGTGATCCTGGTACCCTCACCCAATGTTACTGAAGATCATCAGACTAAAAATACATTAGCACTTACCGCCAAAAATGCTGCGATCATGGTGAAAGATGCAGAAGCATCACAAAAGCTTGTTGAAGAAGTGATTAAACTAGCCGGCGATATAACATTGCAGGAAGAATTGAAGACCAATATCATGAAACTTGCACACCCGGATGCTGCTGCGGACATAGCGGAGGAAGCGCTCGGGCTGCTGGGGAAGCAGTATTGAAGACAGAAGCCGGAAGCCGGAAGTCAGAAGCCGGAAGATCGAAGTCGGAAAATGGAAATCAGAACATAGAGATTACAAAAGAATTAAACGCCAAACCCTTATAACGCCAAACACTTCTAACCTTCAACCAATAACCTAATAACCAATAACACATAACCAATCCCGCATGCCAACTTTACCCAACATAGGCAACGTTTACTTCCTTGGAATAGGAGGTATAGGCATGAGTGCCCTGGCGAGGTATTTCCTTTCAAGGGGTTGGAATGTTTCAGGATATGACAAAACACCTTCTTCGCTTACCTACAAATTGGCTGAAGAAGGGATGAATATACACTTCGAAGATGATGTAACTCAGATCCCTGAACAACTGGATCTGGTAGTATATACACCAGCAATACCAATTGATCACAAGGAATTCAACCATCTCAAAGATGCCGGAATTCCATTCATGAAAAGGGCTGAAGTTCTCGGTGCCATCTCTGATGGCTTCAAAACCATCGCAATTGCCGGCACTCATGGAAAAACAACAACTACTACACTTTGTGCTCACCTGCTAACACAGTCAAAGCTTGGCTGCCAGGCATTCCTGGGAGGAATCAGTAAGAATTATGAAAGCAATTTGTTGCTATCAGCTGAATCAAAATTTCTTGTAGCTGAAGCAGATGAATTCGATCGCTCTTTCCTGCAGCTTCACCCCAAAATTGCCGTAATTACAAGTATTGATGCCGACCATCTTGACATTTACGGAGATCACAACAGCTTGGTTCAAACGTTTAGCACTTTTACCGGAAACATACAAGCAGGAGGATCATTGATCCTTAAAAAGGGGTTGAACCTGGAACTACAGCTCAATCAGGGTACTGAAATATACTCTTATTCGATGATTGAAGCTGCTGATTTTTATGCTTCATCCATTAGGCTGGTGGATGGTTTGTATCATTTTAACTTCCATTTTCCCGGAGGTACCATGAAGGACCTTGTATTGGGATTACCCGGGCTCTATAATATTGAGAATGCAGTAGCTGCCTTAGCTTCTGCCTGCTTAGCCGGAACTGGAGAAGATGAATTGAGGCCTGCATTGGCAAGCTTCCAGGGGGTAAGACGCAGGTTTGATATCCGGATCCGGCGGAAAGGCCTGGTATATATTGATGATTATGCTCATCACCCTGCTGAACTCACCGCCAGTATTACTGCAGCCAGGAACCTCTTTCAGGGTAAGAAACTGACCGGCATCTTCCAGCCACATTTATACAGCCGCACAAGGGACTTCGCCGATGAATTCGCTCGAAGCCTGGAATTGCTTGATGAAATTATCCTCCTGCCAATCTACCCGGCACGTGAACTGCCGATTCCTGGTGTTGATTCTGAAATGCTGTTGTCAAAGATCCAGGGCAGGCAGAAGTACCTGGTTAGCAAGTCAGAGCTTATTGACCATCTGCACAAAACAAATATTGAAATCCTAATGACCCTGGGTGCTGGTGATATAGACACCCTGGTGGAACCAATTGAAACTTACCTGAACAAATTAATAATCGAAACCGAATGAAACTATTCCTGAAGATACTCTTGATCGTCCTGTGGGTTAGCCTTGCAGCCGGCGCAATTGTACTCATGAGTTTTGCGAACCAGAACCACGATTCAAAAAACTGCACGGGAGTAGATGTAATCTTAGACTATGCTGGATCTGAGCCGATGTTAACGGTTAGCGACATCAAGCAACAGTTGTTTTCATCTTTCGGAAAGATGGAAACACATAAACTTATGGAACTTGACCTGGAACGGATACAGTCGTTTATCCGCAAAAATCCATATGTAGACATAGCAAATGCACATACTTCAATTGAAGGAAAACTGGTAATTGATATCAGGCAATGCAAACCTGTAGTTAGGATTATTACTCTTGATGGCCAGAACTTTTACCTTGATGAAAATGGCCGGCTGATTCCGGCAAATCCAGATTATCCGGTAAGGGTTGTTGTAGCTAGTGGCAATATTGAAATTCCGCAAGGTATCGGGAAGACCATCTTCGACAAACTCAAAAAGAATACCGATGCAAGTGAAAAAATGCAGGTACTGTTCAATATTCAAGCCTTAGCCAACAGGATGAAATATGACAGTGTTATGAATGCGCTGGTGGAACAGATTTATGTCAGGCCTAACGGGAAAATGCTCCTGGCAACCAAGGCGGGTTCTCACCTTGTTGAATTCGGGGACACCACAGATACCAAAGAGAAAATTGATAACCTGAAAGCCTTTTATAAATATGGTCTTACCAAGACAGGCTGGAAAAAATACCGCTTAATTAACCTCACTTACAAAAATCAAATAGTCTGCACAAAATAAAATACTATGGAAACGGAAATCATTGTCGGGCTTGACATTGGCACCACCAAGATAGCAGCCATCGTTGGCAGCCGCAACGAACTTGGAAAAATTGAAGTTCTCGGATATGGTCGCAGCGAATCCATAGGGGTCCGCAGGGGTGTGATCACCAATATTGAAAACACTGTGCAGTCTATTCAAGCTGCGGTTAAAGAAGCGGAAACCCGTTCCGGGGTCAACATACGAACGGTTAATGTTGGGATTGCCGGCCAGCATATCCGCAGCCTGCAGCATAAGGGAAATATGATCAGGAGAAATCCTGAATCAGAAATCAGCCAGGATGACCTGGATACACTTACTTCCAGTATGTATAACCTGGCAATGAGC
The DNA here is from genome assembly GCA_013376995.1 of Bacteroidota bacterium. Classification (GTDB taxonomy): domain Bacteria; phylum Bacteroidota; class Bacteroidia; order Bacteroidales; family UBA4417; genus UBA4417. The sequence goes on from JACAAZ010000009.1 coordinate 169,940, forward strand.
CCGGGTGAAAAGATCATCGACGTTATTCCACAGGAATATACCATCGATGGTGAAAGTGGCGTTCCAAAGCCCAGGGGGATGACCGGCCACCAGATCGAAGCTAATTTTCATATTATTACCGGCCAGACTTCTGCAGCCATGAATATTCTGAAATGTGTCCAGAAGGCAGGATATAACGTGGAAAACATGATTCTGGAGCCGCTGGCTTCTTCTGAATCCGTACTGAGCGAAGAAGAAAAGGAAGCAGGTGTGGTGCTGGTAGACATTGGAGGTGGCACAACAGACATAGCTATTTTCCTGGATGGTATAATCCGTCATACGGCTGTAATTCCCTTCGGCGGAGATATCATAACGGAAGATATAAAGACGGGATGCAGCATTATCAAAAAGCATGCTGAAGATCTGAAAGTGAAGTTCGGATCAGCCCTGGCCAGGGAGAATAAAAACGAAGAAGTTGTAGCAATTCCAGGTTTGCGCGGACGCGATCCTAAAGAAATCACCCTGAAAAACCTTGCCAATATCATCCAGGCCAGGATGGAAGAGATCATTGAATATATCTACCAGGAGATTAAATCCACAGGCCTCGAAAAACGCCTTATCGGGGGGATAGTTCTAACCGGAGGAGGAGCCATGCTCAAGCACATCAAGCAGCTGACACAATTTATGACCGGGATGGATACCCGTATAGGTTACCCAAATGAACACCTTGCCAGCACGGTGACTGAAGAGATTACAAGCCCAATGTATTCAACAGGGATTGGCCTTGTAATGATGGGTCTCAAACGTGCCGAAAACCAAAGCAGTTTTACCAACGAGTCCAACAGTACTGCTGCTGAGGAAGGTAGCACACCAACTCCTGTAGTTAAGCCTTCACAAAAGGGAAAAGGTATACGCGATTGGTTCGACAGATTCTTCCAGGAAGGCATTAAATAGTTAATAATTAACAAGGTTTTTGTTAGTAAATTTCAATAGCATCAATCCATACAGCAATAATAATCATATAATTTTAGGAGGAGAAAAATGTTAGAAATGCTGAAATTCGACCTGCCGAAAGAACAGGCTTCCATAATCAAGGTTATCGGTGTAGGTGGTGGTGGCAGTAATGCCGTTACTCACATGTTTAAGCAAGGCATAAAGGGTGTTGACTTCTATATCTGCAATACAGATGTGCAATCCCTCTCACTGAGTCCTGTTCCCAACAAAATATCACTCGGAGCCACTGGTTTAGGTGCCGGTTCTATTCCTTCCGTTGGAAGGGACGCCGCCCTGCAAAGGGAAGCTGATATCCGCAGCATCCTTGAGCATAATACCTCCATGCTTTTCATCACTGCCGGAATGGGTGGTGGTACAGGTACAGGTGCTGCACCTGTTATTGCAAAGATTGCCAGGGAACTGGGAATCCTTACCGTAGGTATCGTTACCAAGCCTTTTAATTTTGAAGGCCGGAAACGACTCCAGCAGGCCGATGCAGGTATCGAGGAACTCAAGAAATCCGTTGATACCATCCTGGTAATTTGTAATGATAAACTGCTCGACTTACAGGGCGACCTGAAACTTAGCCAGGCTTTTGGAAAAGCTGATGACGTTCTTACCATTGCTGCCAAGGGCATTGCAGAAATCATCACCGTTACCGGCCGTATCAATGTCGACTTTGAAGATGTAAAGACCGTAATGAGCAAAAGCGGAAAAGCGATCATGGGTGCAGGTATTGCCAGCGGTCCTAACAGGGCCATCGAAGCCGTACAGCATGCTCTTGCTTCTCCCCTCCTCGATGACACCGATATTAAGGGAGCCGACCATGTTCTTCTTTATATTACTTCAGGAAAGAATGAGATTTCCCTTGAAGAACTTAACGAAATTACCGCCTATATTACTACCCAGGCAGGTGAAAACGCCAATGTTTTCTGGGGAGATGGAATTGATGACAACCTGGAAGACGAAATTGCCATAACCTTGATTGCTACAGGCTTTGACAAGAGGAATAAAATCATCCACCAAATGGATGAATCCTTTCATAATACCTATCAAACCCCTATATCGGAAATAATGCCTGAACCCATAAAGGAGGTGATGCTGGTTGAGAAACCAGCTATTCAGGTACCAGAACGTATTGAAGAACCTACCTTTATTTTCCCCGAAGCTGCTCCTGAACAGCCTTCAGCATTCACTGAAGATACCCCCCGGGTGCTCCATTTCGAAGAACCAACAACTGAGAAACAAATCACTACACCCGAACCTCTCGAAGTGAGGCCAAGCATCAGGACAAACCCTGACTTTGAAATCGTTAACAGGCCAATCCCGGAGCCAGCCCATGAAAGGACTTTTACCAGCAGGCCTGTGATATTCCCTAACCAGCAGGACCTTGAATCACAGCGCATGGAGCGCAAAAGCAAGCTGAAGGACCTGAGCATTAAGGTAAAACCAACCGGTTCTATTGAAGAGCTTGAAAAACAACCTGCATACATGCGCAGGAATGTTGAACTGAGTGAGCTGAATTCCTCCTCCGAAAGTACTATTTCACGCTATACCCTCGGAACCGAAGAAAATGCCAAACCAGGGCTCCGCGAAAACAACCCCTACCTTCATGATAACGTAGATTAATTGAAGCCTCAATAGCAAAGTATACCATTTAACTGCATCAAATATTAATTCATGGAACTGGAAAAGCTCATCAACGACGATATCAAGCAGGCCATGCTCAATAAGGACAAGTCTAAGCTTGAAGCTCTCCGTGCCATCAAAGCCGCGCTCCTCCTCGAAAAAACAGGTAAAGATGTCACCAGCGGAGAGATCCCTGATGAGGTTGAATTGAAATTGCTGCAGAAACTCGTAAAACAACGCCGCGAAAGCGCTGAGGTATACAAATCTCAGAACCGTCCTGACCTTGCCGAAGTTGAGATATTCCAGGCTTCCATCATCGAAAAGTATCTGCCTGAACAAATGAGTGAAGAAGAACTTAAAGGGATTATCCAGGGGATCATTACCAAAACTGGGGCCCAAAGTATCAAAGACATGGGAAAGGTTATGGGAATGGCTTCCAAAGAATTGGCTGGAAAAGCTGACAACAAGGCTGTCGCTGATATTATAAAACAGATACTTGGAGCTTAACTAGGTCACTCATTATATTGAAAAAGAGGCTGCCCTTATGGAGCAGCCTCTTCTGTTTTATATTATAAACGTAAATTATGCACCTAACTGCAGGCGGTGGAATTTGGTTACTGTAAGGTCTTTATTAGCCTTTGTAATATAATCGCGGATAGAAAGCTTGTTATCGTTGATAAATTCCTGGTTCAGGAGAGTGCTCTCCTTGTAGAATTTATTCAGTTTACCAAGAGCGATCTTTTCAACCATTTCTTCAGGTTTGCCTTCCTGGCGAGCCTGGTCCTTACCAATTTCAATCTCGCGCTCAATGATCTCTTTCGAAACATCATCCTTATCAACAGCAACAGGGCTCATAGCAGCAACCTGCATAGAAACAAATTTTCCGATTTCATCCAGGCCTTCAACATTATCCATGTTGAAACCTAAGATAGCGGCTAAACGGTTTCCAAAGTGATTGTATGCCACAACGCGCGGTGCTTCTACATATTCATAATGTGCAAGTTCCATTTTCTCGCCGGTTTTGCCGGTAAGATCGGTAACACCTTCAGAGATTGAACGTCCGTCAATAGTCATGGCTTTCAGTTCATCAAGTGATTTTACTTTAGATGCTACAGCAAGATCAAGAGCTTTCTGAGCGAATTCAATGAATTCAACATTCTTTGCTACGAAGTCAGTTTCGCAATTCAGCATGAGGATGCCTGCGAACTTCCTGTCATCGGTAGTCTTGGAAATAACGATACCCTGGTTGGCATCGCGGTCAGCGCGTTTAAGAGCCAATTTCTGACCTTTTTTACGGAGAATGTCAATTGCCTTTTCAATATCGCCATCGGCTTCAACGAGGGCATTTTTACAATCCATCATTCCTGCACCTGTTTGCTGGCGCAATTTGTTAACTTCTGAAGCAGTAATATTTGCCATTTCTTATTTCAATTATGGAGGTTTCTTAAATCTGAAAACAGGAATCGTGAGTAATTCCTGTTTTCTAAAACTAATTCTTTTATTGGGATGAGGCTTATTAGGGCCTTGGTTTCCTTGGAGGTCCGCTTCCACCTGGTTTGCGGGTAACAACCTTACGTGGGCGTTTTGAACGCTCTTCACTTGATTCTTCACCTTCAGCCAGACGTTTTTTGCGGGCGGTTTCGCGTGATGATTCGGTATCTTCATCATCCATATCCTCGATACTGATCCTTACACCGTTTTCATCAAACTCATCATGATCCTCATCAGCTGAACGTTTTTCACGATCGAATTTGCGTTCTGCGAGGCCTTCTTCAATAGCATCAACTACTTTCTTGACAACGAGGGCGATTGATTTTGAAGCGTCATCATTTGCAGGGATTGGGAAGTCCACCTGGTTTGGATCGCTGTTGGTATCAACAATGGCGAAAGTGGGGATGTTAAGTTTGCGGGCTTCAGCAACAGCAATGTGTTCTTTCATGATATCTACCACGAAAATAGCTGCAGGAAGTTTATTCAGGTCAGCGATGGAACCAAGGTTCTTCTCAAGCTTGGCACGTTCGCGGGTGATCTGGAGACGTTCGCGTTTTGATATATTGGTAAAGGAAGGGCTGGTCATCAATTTATCCAGTGAAGTCATTTTCTTAACGGCTTTACGGATAGTTGCGAAGTTGGTAAGCATTCCACCAGGCCAGCGTTCAGTAACGTAAGGCATGTTGACAGGCTTTACAATTTCTGAAACCAGCGCCTTGGCTTGTTTCTTTGTAGCAACGAAAAGGACTTTCTTTCCAGATTTAGCAATCTGTTTGAGAGCTGCGGAAGCTTCGTCAATCTTAGCTATGGTCTTGTAAAGGTCAATGATGTGGATCCCGTTGCGCTCCATAAAGATATAAGGAGCCATGTTTGGATTCCATTTGCGGCGAAGGTGGCCAAAATGCGCACCAGCATCGAGTAATTCTTCAAAAGTTGTTCTTGCCATTTTATTTTATTCCTGTTTTAGTTTACATTCCTGTTATTAAGCAATTGCCAGGTAGTCCGCCTCAGGCGAAGTCCTGGCAATTTAGATACTAAACTACCTTCACGTTCATTACTATCGCTTGCTGAACTGGAAGCGTTTACGGGCTTTCTTCTGTCCGAATTTCTTACGTTCGACCATACGTGGGTCGCGGCGCATAAAGCCTTTAGCTTTCAGCGGCGGACGCATTTCAGGATCTATTTCGCAAAGGATGCGTGAAATTCCAAGACGCAGGGCTTCTGCCTGGCCTTTAACTCCGCCACCTTCCATATTCACGGTAACGTCATATTTTCCAACAGTGTCGGTTACTTCGAAAGGCTGTACAATAGTTGCCTGGAGAATAGCCATAGGGAAATATTCCTTATAGTCTCTTCCGTTTACGGTAATGATTCCGCTTCCTTCCTTAAGATAAACCCTGGCGATTGCAGTCTTACGACGGCCAACGGCATTAATGATATCCATGTTAATTATTTGATTTCGTGAATGTTGATCAATCTTGGTTTCTGAGCTTCGTGATCGTGCCCGCTACCAACGAATACACGCAGGTTGCGGAACAGTTCAGCACCGAGGCGGTTTTTAGGGAGCATACCCCTGATAGCTTCCTCAACAATATACTGAGGTTTTTTCCTCAGGATTTCGGCTGGGGTAGCTTTCTTCTGTCCACCGGGATAACCTGAATAATGAATATATTCCTTATCTCCCATTTTTGCTCCGGTGAAGCGGATTTTCTCAGCGTTGATGACAATTACATTATCTCCGCAGTCGAGGTGAGGAGTATAATTGGTTTTGTATTTGCCACGAAGCAGGGCTGCTACCTTGGTAGCAAGGCGTCCTACAACTTCATTCTCGGCATCCACCAGAAGCCATTCCTTGTTGATGTCACCGGCTTTCGGAGTCAGCGTCCTGTAACTAAGTGTATTCATGTTGATTGTAATATGCTGTTAATCAAAAAATCCCTTTTTGTCCTAAAAGGGGTGCAAAGGTAAAACGATTTTTTGCATTAAACAAAATTTGCTAACAATATTTTGTTGATTACTTCCATAGTTCCTGGTCTTAAAAAAAATTAAGGTCCATCGTCATAACGTCAAAAATTGTATTAACTTTGCATTTCAAAGTACTTCTAAATTTACAAATATGGATCAGCAGGAAGATTACAGAAAAACCTTATCTGACATCCGCAACCTCATGGATACCTCCTCCAGGTTCCATTCTGTCAGCGGTTTGTCAGGGATCAGCAGCGGCATTGCAGCTTTGCTGGGAATAGCGGTCTTCTACGTTCATTTTGGATTTGGACTGTTTGATCCTTTCCTCTTTGTCAACTACCTTACTGTACCTTTCCTGATGGTTGACGGGCTGGTGGTCCTGTTACTTTCCATCGTTTTTGCACTATTCTTTACTTACAGGAATGCAAAAAAGAATGGAGAGAAAACCTGGACAAAGCTCTCCAAACGGGTATTGCTTTACTGGGTATTACCTATGATAGCCGGCGGAATCATACTTCTCCCCTATTTTAGTGGTAGCGGACCGATACTCTTTCCAAGTGCAATAGCGCTTTCACTGGTTTTTTACGGCCTGGCTCTCATCAGTGCCAGCAGGTTCAGCCTCAATGAATTGTTCTGGCTGGGGCTGATCCAGTTAATTTTGGGAATCACAGGCTTCTTTCTTTGGAAATATAGCTTGATTTGCTGGGCAATGGGATTTGGGGTGATGAATGTGGTTTTTGGGGCGCTGGTATATAGGAGGTATGAAGTTGGAAGTAGGAATTAAGTCATTCAGTAGTCATTCAGTAGTCATTTCCGTCAGCTGACGGATCATTCGGTAGTCATATAATCAGATTAAACAAGAAAGTGGATAAAAAGCAGAATCATTAATATCGTTATGCGCTTCGCACTAAGCGCTTAGCCTTGAAAGAAAGTCAATAATTCTTTGCGCTTCGCCCTTTGCGCTTAGCCTTTAAATAGAATACCAACATAGTAAAAATAACATACACATAGTCCCCCATGCCAAACCCGATCCATAGACTGAACAAAGCCTTCGACAGCAGGATTCGCCTTGGCATTATGGCTTTACTAATGGTGAATGACAAGTTAGACTTCAATACCCTTAAGACTACGCTTGAATTAACTGATGGTAACCTGGCAAGCCACCTGAACGCTCTCGAACAGCTCAGCTTCGTCCTGGTACAGAAACAATTCATAGGGAAAAAACCAAATACTACTTATTCCGCTACAGTTGCAGGCAGGGAAGCTTTCAAAAAACATATTGACGGATTGGAACAACTGATCCGTAAAGACACCTAGTCTCTTTTTTTTACCTTTTTACTTTGTTTTACAAAGTTCTTTTGAAAAACAATGCCTCGAATACGCAAATAAGACTTGTGCAAATCAGATAAAAGTTAACACCCAGATGTAAATAAATCAGCGAATATGAAAACTACACATCTCAGATTACTCGCCCTTGTTGCAGGAATAGCCATTTTTGACTTCTTGTTTTACCTGGAGGCACCGGGGTTAAATGCCCTGCTTCTTGTACCGGTGATCTTAACCCTTGTCAGGCTATCAGGAAGAAATCCCTTTGGGAACAGGTTTCTCATAATTTCATCAGCCGGGCTACTGTTAGCCGGAATTGCAGTCAGCCTTTATTCTTCGGCTACCAGTATACTAGCCTACTTTGGCACCTTTGTCATTTTTCTTGGGTTTAGCCTGGAGCCGGAACTGAAATCTATCCTTGCAACCATGTTTCAATCCGGTCTTAACTTTTTTATGGCTATCCCGGTATTTGGATCAGAATTGTCAGAGATTCTGAAGATTAAAAAAATGGCACCCACAGCCTGGAAGGTCATGAAATTGTTGCTCATTCCCCTGATTTTACTATTCCTGTTCACTACCATTTATCGCTTTGCCAACCCGGTTTTTGATCACTGGTTTTATTACCTGGATCTTTTCTTCCGTTCAATACTTGAGTGGCTGGAGAAATACCTGGAGATACCGCACATCATCTTCCTGCTATTCACAGCCGGGCTGATATCAGGTATTATCTACAGGGGGCGCCATACTACCGGCCGGATGATTGAGGAACCTCAAACAGATGAATTAACAAGATGGCGAAAGAAAAGAGCGAGGTTTGGTTCGTATACTTTAAGGATGACTGCTCTTAAGGATGAATACCGGATTGGGATTATGCTGCTTTTCCTGATGAGCGGATTACTGTTCCTTGTTAATATATCTGAGATTGTCTGGATAAGTGGCTCCTACCTGGATCGCTCCGCACACGAGATGTCGAAACAAGTGCATGAAGGTACAGGCCTGCTTATACTTAGCATCTTTCTCTCCATGGTGATTATGCTCTTTCTGTTCAGGAAAAACCTGAACTTTTACCCGGGTAAAAAGAAACTCATCTCTGGTTCCGGGATATGGATATTACTGAATGGAATTCTTGGACTACAGGTTGGAATACAGAACTGGTTCTATATCAGCCAGTACGGACTGACCTATAAGAGAATTGGGGTATTCTTCTTCCTGTTACTGGTTTTGACCGGGTTGGCTTTACTTTGGATCAAGATCAGCAGAAAGAAAACCATTTGGTACCTTATCAAATCGAACTCCTGGAGTTTTTATGTTCTGTTTGTGTTGCTCAGCCTCATTCCATGGGAATCAATCATGGTAACCTACAACCTCCGCAAAAATGCGCCATCGGTTGATGTTCAGAACCTGCTGGAACTCTCGCCAAGAACCTTATACCTTCTGGATGAAAGAAAAGAGCTGCTTTTCAAAGCGGCGCCGGAAAGAAAAGAATCCATAGAAAAGTCATTGAATGAACGGATTGAAGATTATATGGACTGGAATAATAGTCTAAGCTGGCAATCCTGGAGCCTCAGTGACAGGCTGGCATACCTTCACTTCCATAAATAATTGCAATCAGATGATCCTATGTTATAATTTTGAAAGATGATAAAACCGCTCAAATTGCCAAACCAATCCACCTGGTTAAGGATATCCATCTTCGCAATTGCAATGGGTCTATTGGAAGCAATTGTAGTTGTCTACCTGCGCGAATTGTATTACCCTGAAGGCTTTTCCTTTCCTCTTAAGGCAATGAAACCCGGGATTTTTTCTACTGAGCTTTTACGTGAGTTAGCAACGATTGTGATGCTGATCACGGCCGGGATGCTGGCCGGAAGAAACAAGCTCAGCCGTTTTGCCTGGTTCATTTATGCTTTCGCAGCCTGGGATATTTTCTATTATGTTTTTCTTAAACTGCTCCTGGACTGGCCGGAATCCTTGTTTACCTGGGATATTTTGTTTCTTATACCCATTACCTGGGTAGGCCCTGTAATTGCACCCGTTATCAATTCCATAACGATGGTTGTCCTGGCTTATCTCATAATTGAGGGTAAAATTGCCGGACTTAAGCGTTTCGAATGGTTCCTGCTTATTACAGGTTCCCTGGTTGTTATCATTTCCTATACCCGGGAATATGCTTCCTATATGCTTAGCAGGTTCTCAATGCATGAAATGTTCTTAGCTTCAAATGCATCTATAGTAATGAAACATGCATCCACATTTGTCCCTGGGAATTTCAACTGGATTTTGTTCTTTTCAGGGGTATCGTTGCATTGGCTTGCAATCTTATCTTCAGCCTTGAGCAAGAAATGAACTACCGGTTAAAATTTCAATGTTGAAACACAATAGGCACAGTAGGGCACATTAGGTTTTCTATTGTGATTTCTATTGTGACTATGTCTGCCTGAGGCGGATTGTGTTTCCATATCCAACTACGTAACCAGACTGTTTGTTATTGAACCTTAAAGCACCAGATGCTGAAATTCATGTCATCCAAGCTCATACTAAAAGCAGGTAATTGAAATATAATTGCAATCAGTAGCTGCATTCTGCAATCAATCCAGCTTATTCCTACCTTTGCAGCCTTAACGGAGGCCTTAAGAACCATGTCGATCAAAACTATCAACATTACCAAGTATTACGGCACCCAGCTGGTGCTTGACAACATCAATATCAACATTAATAAAGGAGAAGTGGTTGGTTTGCTTGGACCTAATGGTGCCGGGAAATCAACGCTTATGAAGATCATCACCTGTTTCCTCCCTCCCACTTCAGGGGATGCATTTGTTGAAGACTTTGATGTTGCAGTTTCACCGGAAGAGATCAAGAAAAGGGTCGGCTACTTACCTGAAAATAATCCGCTGTACCTCGATATGTACATCAGGGAATACCTCGAGTTCATAGCAGGTATCCATAAACTTGGCAGCAACAGTCGCAGGAAAGTCAATGAAATAGTTGACATCACCGGGCTAGGACCGGAACAACACAAGAAGATAGGCACACTTTCAAGGGGATACCGTCAACGTGTTGGCCTTGCCCAGGCCATGATCCACGACCCGGAGGTACTCATCCTGGATGAGCCTACTTCAGGACTTGATCCAAACCAATTATTGGAGATCCGGAACCTGATCAAAGAAATCGGGAAGCAAAAGACTGTTCTCCTTTCAACACATATTATGCAGGAGGTAGAAGCAATCTGCAACCGGGTTATTATCATAAATTTTGGAAAAATTGTTGCTGATGACCTTACTGCAAACATTTCCTCTAAACAATCGCAGGACATCGTTACTGTTGAATTCAGCAAGCCAGTTCAGGAAAAGCTCCTGAAAGGAATTCCCGGGGTATTGAATTGTGTAAAAATCAATGACACCACCTGGAAGCTAACTGCTAAACCCGGAGAGGATATTCGTCCGCTAATCAATAAAATGGCTGTCCAGAATGAGTTGACGCTCCTGGGTTTGCACAAGGAAGAGCAGCGATTGGAAGAAGTTTTTCAGCAGTTGACGAGGAATGTTGATGGGGAAAAGTAGACTGGAAGCGGTGAAAGATAAAAGTAAAAAGATAAAAGATAAATGTAAAAAGATAAAAGATAAAAGTAAAAAGATAAAAGTAAAAGACAAAAGGAGAATCCGCATCTGGTAGAAAAGATAAACGGGAAATTTGTTAATGGAGGAACAGGAAATTAACTGAAAGATGATTAGAGGCAGGACACAGAGCCGAAGGTTCGCCTTTACACTAAATGAATCATATATATATTACAAGTATTTCTTTTTTACTTAATTTTGTCGCACACTTCGTGGAAAGATTTGATTGATTGCAACCACAGAAAAAAATGCTAAAGCAACATTTCTCAAGCACAATCATTACTTTTCCGGATTTCAGTTATTAACCTCTTAAAAAGAAAGAGATGGCATATTTATTTACATCCGAATCTGTTTCGGAAGGGCACCCCGATAAAGTCGCTGACCAGATATCGGACGCTTTACTTGATGAATTTTTAAGATTTGACCCTAATTCGAAGGTTGCTTGCGAAACGCTTGTAACTACCGGGCTGGCAGTTTGCAGTGGTGAAGTCAGGACCAACGGATATGTCGATATCCAAAAAGTTGTCCGCGCCACCATTGAAAAGATTGGCTATACCCAGGCTGAATACCGCTTTGACAATAATTCCTGCGGTGTGATTTCAACCATCCACGAACAATCGGATGATATCTACCAGGGAGTTGACCAGAAAAAGCCAGAAGATCAGGGTGCGGGTGACCAGGGTATGATGTTCGGTTATGCCAGCAATGAAATGGATAACCTGATGCCATTACCTATCGAGCTTTCACATATTCTCCTCCAGGAACTTGCCGCTATCCGTAAGGAAGGCAAGAAAATGAAGTACCTGAGGCCTGATAGCAAATCGCAGGTCACAGTTGAATATGACGATCATAACAAACCAATTCGCATCGATACAATTGTAATCTCAACCCAGCATGACGAATTTGTCCTTCCAAAGAGCCATACTGAAAAGGATGTGAAGGCAGCTGAAACTGCAATGCAGGATAAGATCCGCGAGGATGTTGAAAAGATCCTCATCCCACAGGTAAAACGCACATTGCCTCCACGTATCAAGAAACTCTTTAAGGGCGATTTCAAGCTATTCGTGAACCCAACCGGTAAGTTTGTTATTGGCGGACCTCATGGAGATACCGGTTTAACTGGCCGTAAAATCATCGTTGACACCTATGGTGGCAAGGGTGCACACGGCGGTGGCGCTTTCTCCGGAAAAGACTCTTCCAAGGTTGACCGTTCAGCTGCCTATGCTGCCCGCCATATTGCCAAGAACCTAGTTGCTGCAGGTGTAGCTGACGAAGTCCTGGTACAGGTAGCCTATGCCATCGGTATTGCAGAACCAGTTGGTGTATATGTTAACACCTACAAAACTGGTAAAGTTAAAGGTGCTGATGGCAAGAAGCTTTCTGACGGGCAGATCGCAGAGAAAGTTAAGAATGTATTTGACCTTCGCCCTTATGCTATCGTTCAACGATTTGGGCTGAAGAACCCCATCTTTGAACGCACTGCTTCTTACGGACATTTCGGGCGCGATCATTATAAGGCAGAAGTAGAAGTTTATTTTAAGAACGGTTCAACCCGCACTGAAAAAGTAAATGGAACAGAAAAGTACTTCAAGGAAGTTCAATTCTTTGGCTGGGAAAAACTGGACCATATAGATCAGATCAAGAAGGAATTCGGATTGTAATTCCATTCGAATATTAAATAGAAAGCCGGGCGAAGAACCCGGCTTTTTTGTTTCTCAATGTCTCTTAGTTAGTGACAGACGATTAGTTTGACCGTTTGAACAAGTAATTCATGGTCAAAAAGCCTGGCGAGGTAGATGCCGTTTGTAAATGAGTCAAGCTGAAGGATAATCTTGTCTGATTTTTTTGTCCACTGCACATCCCTGATTTCCCTTCCATCCATATCAATTACCGCTATTCCAGTAATCGGGCGATCAATACTTATGAAAGTTTCCTTATTGGCCGGGATGGGATAAACGCTGATTTTTTTAGTTGGCTGCTCTCCGATTCCCACACCTGAAATCCTGTAATTTACAGTAACTCTTGCTTCCACAGGCTCAGGAAATGTAGTATGATCGTAGAAGAAATAGGTGATAGAGGTTAATCCGGGAGGAACCGGGCGTTCATACCTGAAAAAATGGTCATAGTGTGTTACAAAACTGCTATCTGAAAGGCCGGCAGGGATGGAATCAGCAACATCGGTAGAATCAGCATCAGGCCAACACTTCGGATAGAGACAGAAGTAATTGGAAGTGCTGTCGACCATCTGGTTGATTATCTTCTTCATAAAAAGCGCCAGCGGTTTGTCGGTATTGTTTTGAATTCTTAGATGTGCATTTAGTTCCAATGCATTCAGGTCGGTGGTATCTATGGTTATCAGATCATCATTAACGACCTTGTTCCCATGATTATAATCCATGAGGACCAGCTTCTGAGCCTGGGATGAATTGAGTAAAAACAAGAAACCTGGGATCAGGAAAAATGTTTTTAGAACAAGTACCGGGAAATGCTTAAACATATATTGAAAGTTGAATGTGTTTGACCTGAAAAAATGCAGACCACCGATGGCAGCCTGCATTCTATTCAAAACTTCTTGTTTGTTAGTGGCTTACGATGAGTTTTCTGCTGAGCATGTTTTTACCATCTATGACCAATGAACAAGAATAAATGCCATTGGCAAGATCTGAAGTCAGAAGCATAGCTTTACCGGATTCTGAGTTCATCATCACCCGCTCTACCTCTGAGCCCAATATGTTTCGAACGCTGAGGTATGAATTATTTACCGGTTTAGCGAAGCTATAATCAATGAAAGCATTAGCACCGGCAGGATTGGGATAGGGACCGTTGAAAGTAAGGCCTTCAAGATCTGGCATACCTACACCTCTAAGAATGAAATTTATAGTAAAGTCAGCTACCAACGGAATTCCAAAAATACTGTTATCAAAGAATTCATAGGTTAGAGAGGTAGTACCTCCATGCTTATCAGGGTAGTAATCTGCAACGAAACCGGAATCAACAGTGCCATTGTGAATAAACACTGATACAAAGGATGTATCTGTTTCAGGCTGATAGCAGATTCCGTAACAAAATGAATTGAGTGTGCCGGGAACTGCTGAATTAGTGATACGGTGCACGAACATTTCCAAATTCTGCCCTGAATTATTCTGAATTTTGACAATAGTGCTTAATACAGCCGCTGAACTGGTATCGGTGCTAAGAACTTCAACAGCGGAACCGTTGATGCAATTCCCGGTGGCATCAAATAATTTAAGTGACGAAACTGAATAATTTACTGTAACACTGGCAGAAACCGTAGTCCCGGAAGTTGTATTATCATAAAAGATGTAAGTAACAGAAGAAACACCAAGGTTACCATATGGATAATAATCACCTACAAATGAAGTATCAGTTGCGCCAGCCACAATTGGTGTGACAATCTGTGAGGTATCAATGAATGGAGGGTAGCAGTTTACACCAAAGCAGAACGAATTGTCTGATCCAAGGGGTTCCAGGTTACGTATCCTGGCAACAAAGACATCGAGGTTATTACTGCCTGTATTTTTCACCTTTAGTTGAAGGCTAAGCAGAATTTCTGCATCTACATTGCTCGAAATTGTAATGGTCTTACCGGTAACATTTTTGTTATTATGATCAAGAATCTGCAGGGATGACTCAGCTGAGGCCCATGCAATACTAAATAAAAATACGAGGGAAAGTAAGAGTTGTTTCATCGTTGGAAGATTAATTAGTCATTAATGATCTGATGATAATAGGTAGCCTTGAAAAAGTTGGACAGGAATTGAACTATTCAGCTTCAATCTTGGTTTACAAGCAGCTATCTGCAGTAAATCATGGCAAAGATAGCATCAAAACAAATACGAGATTCACTTCTAAATATTTTTTAAAAAGTTTGGAATGGATTAGTAATTTTGAAAGAACCTATCATATAAAAACTGATATTTGCATTAATAATGCTCAATATTTCCATCCTTGACACAGCCTGTAAAATCACTTAATGTGAATACGCTGGCATTATTGACAAGCCTGGCTTATTATCCCGGGACAATTCATTTAAACATAAAAAAAAATCCGATGAAAAACGTCTTACTCCTTTGTCTTTTTGGATTCATAGCAGCTGCCGGATATTCGCAATCGCAGCGCTTTGTGCTATTTGAAGAGTTCACAAATGCCAGTTGTGGCCCTTGTGCAGCTCAGAATCCTGCGTTTGATGCTCTGCTGACATCCAATGCTACAAAATGCACTTCGGTAAAATTTCACACCAATTGGCCTGGTGTTGATCCCATGAATGCTCAAAACCCAACTGATGTTGGAAAGAGGGTTGCCTACTATAGCGTAACGGGAGTTCCATGGGCTGCTATGGACGGTGCTGCAACGAATGGCGGATCTTATTCTGGTGCTCCCGCAAATGTTACACAAACCATGATCAATACTGAATATGCTGTTCCTTCACCATTTGAGTTGTATATCAATCAGTACCTTTCAGCAGGTCAGGACAGCATTTATGTTACCATGCTTGGTAAGTGCACCCAGGCGGTCAGCGGTACCTTGGTTGCCCACATAGCGGTTATTGAAAAGCATATACATTTTACTTCTGCCCCTGGTAGTAATGGTGAAAAGGATTTTTATAACGTTTTAAAGAAATTGCTGCCTACCTATTCCGGAACGATACTTCCGACTTCTTTCCAACCCGGTGAATATTTTATTATACAGGCTTCCTGGAAGCTTGCCAATGTTTATGACAAAACCCAGTTGAGTGTCGTCGGTTATATTCAGAATAATGCAAATAAGAATGTTGAGCAGGCTGCCAATACCTCTGCAACCCCAATAACAGGTGTATATCCGAATGATGTCGAGTTAATGTCGATGGTGGATGCATTGCCTACCTACTGTACAAATACATTTACACCTACTATCCAGATCCGCAACAATGGCTCAAATCCTTTAACTTCCGTTTCCTTCCATTATAAAGTTAATTCGGGCGATTTAAATAATTTCCAGTGGACAGGCAACCTGCCTACTCTTGGAACAGTGAATGTACAGTTACCTACCATCAGTTACGGGCTTGAGAACAGCAATCAACTTCTTGTTTATGCAGACGGGACAAATGCAGCCGGTGATGATTATCCAAGAAATGACACCATCCGTTATAATTTCAACGCAGCCATCCAGGCAGGATCTACTGTCAATTTATCCATTAAAACTGACAACAGCCCGGAAGAAACAACCTGGATAGTACAGGATAATACTGGTGCAACCATAGCTTCTGGCGGCCCATATACCCAGGCTGCACATATTTATAATGAAACCATTCCCCTGGGATTTGGAATTTGTTATCAATTTACCATTTTTGATGCCGGTGGAAATGGCGTGTGCTGTGGCGCTTCAAGCGGGTACGGCTATTATTCCCTGAAGAGCGGGGCAACAACTATCAGGAGTGGTACAGATTTCGGCGCATCAGAATCAACTCAATTCTATTCACCTTCAGGTGTTGGTTTGCCTGAAAACCCAAATGCATTATCCTTTTCTGTTACACCAAATCCAGTTTCAAGCTTAGCCAGGGTTATGTTTGAAAATACCAAACCGGAATCAATTTCCATTTCAATTTTCAACCTGGAAGGTAAATTGGTCGCAAAGAGAAGCAGCAACTCATATGAGGTTGGCTCGCACGAAGAGATGATTGATTGCAGTAAACTCAGCCCGGGCATTTATAATGTCCAGCTTAATACCGGTGAAAGGATCATGAATCAAAAGATTACGATCTCAAGATAGGTTTGCATGTAGAGAAGAATTTCATTTAATGAATAAAAAACCCCGGCACATTAGCTGGGGTTTTCTTTTAAGAAGCGTTTTGATTTTCCGGTAATCTTGTGCCACGAATGCACGAATGAGCAGGAATGATTTAAATGAAATGCATGATAACAGGATTACAGCATAATGTGAACTGTAAGCGGCTTCCTTCCGGCTATTTAATGATGATCTTATGCCAACTGCTCCTGTTCCTGGCATTAATCTGAAGAAAATAGGCTCCCTTCATCACCCTGTTTGAAAGGTCGATCGGGATAAGATTATCCCCGTAATGAAGGCTTTCTTCGATTTTGGTCAGAGTCTGCCCCTGCAAATCAATAATCCGGATATTTGCCTCTGTTTCGGCATTTGCTGAAACTTTAAGCTGGAACTTCCCGTCAGATGGATTGGGGAAAACACTTGCTGAAAGATCATTTGCAAGCGAGTGACTTATCCCAACCGGAGGCATGGTAGTGGTGTCATACCCACCCGATCTGCAAATCAGTAATCCCTGCCTGTCTCCTACAAGCATTTCCATAGTGCTGTCGCCTACAATATCGGGGATTGCATTGATTGCATCGACTGCATCCGCAGTAGGATAGGAACCCAGAATATTTCCATTGGTTCCATCAAGGAAATAGGAATAGTTATTTGTGTAAAGGGTGCCTATGATTACATCATTATAGCCATCGAACGTTATATCATGGATATTTGCAACGCACCAGGAATCATCAGCTAAGGGTTGATCCCATATTTTGTTGCAGTCTTTGCCATCGATAATAATCCCGTCGCTCCCACTATGAGCTACGAGTATATCACGAAATCCATTTTTATTCATATCACCGATATCCTGGAACCTCACTATGCTAACTGCACCCAATCCAAGTTCATGGATTTTGGCCCCGTTTGCAGCATTCAAAATAGTAACAGTGCCATCAAAGTCGCCAACAGCTATATCTTTTTTCCCGTCGCCGTTGATATCGTCAAGTTGTAAAAGGCCCCATACAGAACTACCTGGTGTATTGTATGACCATTTGATGGTACCGTTTGTTCCATCCAGCGCCAAGGCTTTTCCAATGGTCTCCTGAGCATTTGAAGCCCCGGCGACAACATCCGGCTTCCCATCACCAGTTATATCTTCTACTTCGATAACTGAAAAAACAGGCCCACCAATCGATTTCTGCCAGATCACATTGCCGGTCCGTCCATTGAGGCAGTAAACACGCTTAGGGCCGGTACCATTACCATCATCGCCGGTCGCAGCAACTACATCAGGGAATCCATCAGAATTATAATCATATTTGCTGTCAACCTGGTACACCCATCCACCATCACCATATTCATGCGTATCATGTTTCCATAGCTGCTGGCCTGTTTTACCGGACAGAGCGACTATAGAGCGATCGCCCCATGCCGTGCCGATAATAACATCCCTATATCCATCGAGGTTAATATCATCAATCGTACAGATGCTATTCTGATTATACACAGATCCCCCGCTGATCTCATGAGACCAAAGGACATCTCCATCAACAGAAGCATTCCCGTTAAAGCATCGCACAAAATCATCTTCTGAACCGACGATTACATCAACTACGCCATCACCAGTTATGTCTGCCAGGGGCATAATGGATTTAGGACTATTATCAAATCCCCCGCTAATTTTGTATCTCCATAGTTCGGTACCCAGTGGATAATCCGTTTGTAACCCGGAACCGGCCAGGTCAATGATATCAGAACCGCCGCCAACGGAGTTAGACCCAATGATTAAAGACCCGCTATAGCTATTTGTTTCAGTTGGATGGAACCATACCCCAAGCATAGCGGTATGCAGGGATGAAATTGTGATCGGGAGGTTGATGGAGTCATCCAGAATAAAGTGCTGATCATTGATGGAAAGGGAGCTTATTATGAGGTTCTGACTCCCATCGTTGGTTACAGGGAGGTACCAGCGTGAATAGGCACCTGCCCTGCGCGTTCCCCAGGTATGGGAAGAATATGTCAGGTCTATGTGCGCCCCGGAATAAACACCCATACCGGTAAGTGTAACATTTACTGCGGGCGTTACCGGATCACTGGAATGAATTACAACCTGGGTATTCAATGCTGTTGCTGCAGCAGGCATATATTTGATAGGAATACTCAGGGTATTCCCTGGAGTGATTGTCTGGGGGAATGATAGCGGGCTCGATATTGGCTGCCCTGAAGGAATTGACAGGCTATTGATGGTAAGATTAGCCGTACCTGTATTCTGAACCTGGCAATTCCAGGTAGAAGAAGATCCAATAGCCACTGAGCCATAATTGTGAGAAGTAACTGGAACATTGATCACTGCTGTTCCGCTTGCTGACAGATCGACTTTGTAAAGCGTACTGTTTGATCCAAGTTCCCCGTCGCAATACCAGAGATAGGTTCCATCAAAGACAACTCCTGAAGGTTTTCCTCCTGCAGAAGCATGGGTTTCGATCAGGCTTCCCGAAGTAGTAACTTTATAAAGGTTATTGGAGTTATAATCAGCAATCCACAAATCATTCCCTTGCTTGCAGATATCCCAGGGCTGGTTTGCCGGGGGAGTGAACTGGGAGATAACTGTTCCGCTTGTGGAAACATTATAGACAGTTCCCGGGTCAGGGTAATAGGTACAAACCCACCAGGAGCCATTGTCCCATGCACAACCTGACATATAATGGTCGGGTAGGGTGAGCGTTGTAACTGTTGATCCCGACATGCTAAACTCAAGGAGCTCGGAAGGATCGTTGGAATTGGACGGTTGATTAACAGTGATAAGATCAGGACTTTTGTAGGTAAGGCCAAAAGCATCTTCGAATGCACCAGTACACTGGAGGCTATTATTTCCTGTGGAGGGATTGAATTTATAAATCTTGCTACCATTCACGCCATATATCCCAAAATAGATATAGGTGCCATCCCAGGCAAGGCCTGATGCTTTACCCGGTATTGTATAGGATGCGACTATTCCCCAGCCCTGGCTTGATTTTGTAGAACCCTGAGCATGAAGAAACCCGGAAAATGCAAGTAACAAGAGCAAAAACAGATAAGTGTGCAGACTTTTTTTCATTGGAGGGATATTGATGGAAGTTCCCCTCTAAATTATAGAAATATATTAATAGTTAAGCGTGATAAATTAAATGCGATCAGCGCGCCAGGACACCCGATTTACAAGAATTCCCGGACAAAATTGGAGATTGTTCCGGGGTGGATATGTTTCACTAAAAATGAAACTGATTAATCATGCCTGACTCGGGTGAACATTTTTACGTGGTTGGAGGCAAGCCAGGAACCTTCAAAACAAAATGTTTAATATCATTGTTAATTATTGATTCTATACAAAATGCTTAATGCAAGAATGAAGTATATAAACATAAATAAGAAATGACAACAAAAACTAAGAAAACAATTGGTTGGACTATCAGCTCACTTTTGATAGCATTTTTTCTATTTGACAGCATTGGAAAATTAATTAGGATTGATGAAGTGGTTAAAGCAACTACTGAATTAGGTTATCCAGTAGTGACAATTGTACCCATAGGTATTGTGCTTTTAATTTCAACAATTTTATATGCTATTCCCAGGACATCAATATTTGGTGCAATTTTGCTGACTGCTTATCTAGGTGGTGCCGTAGCTACTCATTTAAGAGTTGGAAATCCATTATTTACACATATGCTATTCCCGGTATATTTTGGGATTCTGGTGTGGGTCGGGCAGGCACTCAGGCATGAAAATTCTTTGAAATTATTAACCGGTAAATCTTGATAGAGTATGTCTTTTCAAGCATATTTGGATAACATTCAAACTAAAACAGGAAAAAGTCCTGACGACTTAAGAAAACTCGCAACTGAAAAAGGATTCCTGGAAAATGGAAAGCTAAAGCCTGAAATCAAGGCAGGACAAATAGTTCAATGGCTCAAAGATGACTTTCAGCTAGGTCACGGACATGCCATGGCGATTTATGCTCTTTTTAAGGGGATTAAGAGTGCTGAATAGGATTTCGATACTGGAATAACAGGGCATCCAACAAGTAAGGAATCCCCCGTCAGCTGCGCTGACACCCCCTTTGGGAAAGGGGGACATGAATTAAAATAGCGCTTCAAAAAAATTGCCTTCCTCTTAGTTGGGTAACAAATCCCCCGTCAGCTATCGCTGACACCCCCTTTGGGAAAAGGGGACATGAATTAAAATAGCGCTTCAAAAAAATTGCCTTCCAGAAGGTATGGCTGCAAATCCCACGTCAACTCTACAGACTCCCCCTTTGGAAAAGGGGGATTAAGGGGGATTCCTTACTCATTGCCCTCCTTACTTTTGATCATTGTAACAATTTCACTTATAACATCATCCATCCTGTATATCACTTGATCTTCCGAAAAGCGAATTATAGTGTAACCAAGATTCTCCAGGTATTCCTGCCTATGGCGATCATAGGCACCTTTCGAAATATGACTGCTGCCATCAATTTCGATGATAAGATACAATTTACGACATAAGAAATCAACTATATACTCATCAATAGGAAATTGCCTGTTGAACTGGTAACCTTCGATATTCCTGGCTTTGAGTGCCTTTTTCCAAAGAAGAGCCTCTCCTTTTGTGCCATTCTTTCTTAACTCCCGTGCCAGGAGTTTTAAGTTCTTATTATAATGATGATGTAATGTGGGCATAAAGTTTTATATAAAATTATGGATAGTAAATTCCCTGTCGGTTCTGCTGACACCCCCTTTGGGAAAGGGGGACATGAATTAAAATAGCACTTTGAAAAAATCGTCTTTCGCTTAATATGTGGCAAATCCCCCGTCAGCTATCGCTGACACCCCCTTTGGGAAAGGGGGACATGA
>JACAAZ010000009.1:191676-220288 GCA_013376995.1 Bacteroidota bacterium
TGGCAAATCCCCCGTCAGCTATCGCTGACACCCCCTTTGGGAAAGGGGGACATGAAATATAATAGTACTTCCGCAAAATCGTATCCTTCCTAGTATTCTGGCAAATCCCCCGTCAGCTATCGCTGACACCCCCTTTGGGAAAGGGGGACATGAGTTAAAATAGCACTTTGAAAAAATCGTCTTTCGCTTAATATAGTGGCAAATCCCCCGTCAGCAGAGCTGACACCCCCTTTGGGAAAGGGGGACATAAATTAAAATAGCACTTTGAAAAAATCGACTTTCGCTTAATATGTGGCAAATCCCCCGTCAGCTATCGCTGACACCCCCTTTGGGAAAGGGGGACAGATGTTAAAAAAGATCTTCCAGCAAATCGTCATTTACCAGGTTAGGAATAGTGACTTTTAGTCTTGGTTCTTCCTGCATGGCACGCTGAATGGCGAACATAGCCCCTTTATTGCGAGCCCAGCTTCGACGTGCAATGCCATTGTTCACATCCCAGTGAAGCATATTTCTAAGCCTCCGGTCAGCGTCAGGGCTTCCATCAAGCAGCATTCCGAATCCACCGTTAATTACCTCTCCCCAACCTACTCCTCCTCCATTGTGTATGCTTACCCAGGTTGCACCCCGGAAACCATCTCCAATTACGTTTTGTATCGCCATATCGGCGGTAAAACTAGATCCATCGTAAATATTTGAAGTTTCGCGATAAGGAGAATCTGTACCCGATACATCGTGATGATCACGGCCCAGGACAACGGGAGCAGAGATCCTTCGATCTTTTATAGCCTCGTTGAATGCTGCGGCAATGTTTGTTCTACCCTGGCAATCGGCATAAAGTATCCTGGCCTGCGATCCAACTACGAGTTTATTTTGTTTTGCTTCGCGGATCCACCGGATATTGTCCTGCATCTGTTGCATGATCTCAACCGGAGATTCCTTTGATAAGTTTTCGAGCACCTCCATTGCGATTTTATCAGTTTTATCGAGGTCTTCAGGTGTTCCCGAAGTACACACCCAGCGGAAAGGCCCGAATCCAAAGTCAAAACACATGGGGCCCATGATATCCTGTACATAGGAAGGATACCTGAAATTGCCGTCAGGGCTCATAATATCAGCCCCGGCGCGTGAGGCTTCCAGCAGGAAAGCATTTCCATAATCGAAGAAATACATCCCCTTTGCAGTAAGCTTATTGATAGCTTCAACCTGCCTTCTCAGGGATTCTTTTACTTTTTCCCTGAATTTATCTGGCTCTGAAGCCATCATTTGTTTTGCTTCTTCAAGCCCCAAACCTGCAGGATAATAACCACCTGCCCAGGGATTATGGAGGGAAGTCTGATCTGAACCAAGTTCAACATGCAGGTCTTCTGTGGCAAGCCGTTCCCATAGGTCAACGATATTACCCTGGTATGCTATAGATACTGCTTCCTTTCTTTTTTTAGCATTCCGGATACGATTTATAAGTTGGTCCATATCGAGGTATACCTCATCGACCCAACCTTGGGAATAGCGGGTTTGGACGGCTTTGGGATTGATTTCAGCTATTACACCGATTGCCCCTGCTATAACAGCTGCTTTTGGTTGAGCTCCTGACATCCCACCAAGCCCTGAACTTACAAAGAGTTTACCCGCAAGTCCTTCATCCGTTTCCTGGATCTTTCGGCCTGCATTGAGCACAGTAATGGTTGTTCCATGCACGATTCCCTGTGGTCCTATATACATATAGGAGCCAGCTGTCATCTGTCCATATTGTGAAACACCCAGGGCATTGAAACGTTCCCAGTCGTCCGGTTTGGAATAATTAGGTATTACCATGCCATTGGTCACTACAACCCTTGGGGCATCTTTGTGGGATGGGAAGAGCCCCATGGGATGGCCGGAATACATGACCAGGGTTTGTTCCTCAGTCATTTCCGAGAGGTACTTCATTGCTAGCAGGTATTGGGCCCAATTTTGAAAAACCGCTCCGTTGCCTCCGTAGGTTATCAATTCGTGCGGATGCTGGGCGACAGCCGGATCAAGGTTATTCTGGATCATAAGCATTATTGCTGCGGCCTGTTTGCATTTGGCAGGATATTGATCTAACGGGCGGGCATACATTGCATATGCAGGACGAAACCTGTACATATATATACGGCCATATTGTTTTAATTCCTTAGCGAACTCAAGCGCAAGGGTTTTATGATGCCGGGGGTCAAAATACCGGAGTGCGTTCCGGATTGCTAACTTCTTCTCTTTATTAGCGAGTATATCTTTTCTGACCGGTGCATGATTTACTTCTGGTTCATATGGCCGGAGAGGTGGAAGTTCTGAAGGAATGCCTTCAATAATGGCATTGTGAAAAGCTATCGGAGAGGGATTAGACATCATTATTGTATTAAAAATATAGAGTCCTGAAATCAGTGGCCGAAGTTAAGAGGAATTTTATTTGGAAGAAGAGGTTGAAGAAGATTAGAGAAGAAAGAGGCCCCCTCCCCGAGCCCTCCCCCAAGGGGGAGGGAGGGGCGTTTCGTAAGAATGAAGTTTGTCTTTACAGGAGTCCTCCCTTTCGGGGCGTTTCGGGTGAGGACTGAATTTGTGGATTAATGATTGGCGTTAAGTTGATACGATAATCAGGGAATTACTGCTGTAAAGCCAAAGGCTTACAACCAACAACTAATCCTGAACCTCCCGGCAAAAATTAGTTTACCATGGTTGTTTCCATGACAATTTCTTCGGCATCGACAAACTCTTCTACATCTTCATATGCAATTTCTTTCCTTCCAAATAATGATAGAATCTTACCGGTGACAAATCCAACCACAAGCGAAATAACAACCGTGATAAACATTCCCGACAGCTGGCTAGCAGTATCTATTCCTTTTACTACGATAATTGCAGCCAATCCACCCAAAATACCAGGAAGTCCATGCAGGTTTGTAACTCCACATGTATCAACAGCTTTAAGGAAGTACTTCTGGCGATCCTGAACCAATGCGAATCCAACTGTTGAGACTGCTCCAGCCAATAAACCGATTAACATTGCACCTCCATGGCCGGCATGATCGCATGTAGACCCAATGGCAACGCCACCGGCAAGTGCTGCGTTAGCGATATCTGCAATATGTATTTTACCTCGGATAGTCATGGAAAGTACGTAGGTAATGAGTGTTGATCCGCTAAGAGCCAGGAACACATTCACAACGGTGTGCGGAATGGCTTCAACAGGGACCAGAGCAGCGCAGAAACTGGGCCAGAACACCCATAGTACCATACTTCCAAGGACAGAATAACGGTCGCTGGTAGCATCAGATTCAATGGGTTTTTCTATTTCCTTGCGATTGGTCATTGCAATAGCAGCACCTAAGCCAAATAATGCGCCAAAAGCATGTATCACAATAGAGCCGCCCGTATCAGTTACTCCCTGTTTCAAAATTCCCAAAGCGTTTTCGACAACGATCCATTCATTAAGTTTATAAAATGGAACGAATAATAAACCCAGAATAATGTATTGATGCATTTTCAACCTTCCTAGTAAAGCTCCTGCTGCTATAAGTAAACTTGCAGCTGCAAATTCTGCAAGAATGAGTTTTTTAATCTCACCATCTGCTCCGCCAAGGAAACCAAAGTCACTCATGACAAAGTAAAAAGGCAATGATGTACTAACAAGCAGAAATGTGGCTGTCAAAGCTGAGCGCCCATATTTCCTGACGAATACCATCAAGAATCCGAACCCAAGCAATAACATGGCCATAATATGAATTGCGCGTTCATATTGCTGAATTTCAAGTATACTGTTAAGCGTGTTTTCAGGTGCCTGGGCAAATGAAGGGATTGAAGCAGCCAAAAGCAATACCAGCGATAGCAGAAGCCTGCCCGGTCGTAAGGTTTTTTTCATACGCAAGAGAGATTGTGTTAATATTTTAAGTGACATCAAAATTTCAGTATTGCTCCTGATAACTCAGTGTTATACGTAGTAAATGCAGCAACAATACGTAAATATTGCAACATTAATCAGTATAATGTGCAGCAAATGTAGATGGATTTTTTTTACAACCTTAGGAAGCATTCAAACTCAGTACATATTTAGAGGGATTCTATGCAGCAGCACATCTCCCGACATAAAAGACCATTCTCAAAACCAGAAAGGTCTTGAATTCTTAAAGACAAAATGTAGTAGTTTAATTGAGT
This sequence comes from Bacteroidota bacterium, assembly GCA_013376995.1. Taxonomy (GTDB): domain Bacteria; phylum Bacteroidota; class Bacteroidia; order Bacteroidales; family UBA4417; genus UBA4417. The sequence goes on from JACAAZ010000009.1 coordinate 195,844, forward strand.
ATGAATGTAAGCGTCATCTTTAAAGCAACGTTATCCTTCCAATCAGGAAATGCATAAGGTCCGTACCTGTAGAAAGCTCCTACCCCAATCTTTGAAAGGTATAAATTGAGCAGGCCATTGATTACAAGCCCTGATTCAAAGTAACCTTTTTCCATAGTCTTGATCTCATTGCCTTCAACGTTCACCTTTTTTCTTAAGGAGCCATAGCCAATATTGGTTACCAATTCAGGCTGAGGGTTGAAATGCTTCGAACGGTATAGCAATTTCCCAAAGCTGTGTGAGAGGAAAAGTGCAGCATATTCATCTGAAACGAATTCACCCATGCGCATCGTAGAGAAACTACCCGGTGAATACAGAGAAAAACCCGCATAACTGCTTATCCCGGTGAACAGGAAAGGGTATGGGACATCCTTATCCACATAACCAGCCCATAGGCTTATTGCGGTCTTGCCAAGATATTTGAAGGATAGCGTCTTAGTAACATTAAAAATGTACCGGTTGAAATCATATTGGCCTGAGGCAATACCCTTCATATTATGTTCAATATATAAACTTAGAACAGGATAAGTAGTTCCCAGGGAAACCAGTGAATGCGTCCCTTTAATGAACTTTTCTCCATATGCATAACGGACAGCCAGGGTAATCCCTGTAGTTTTAAAACGTGTGGCTGTGTCACTCAATCCTTCAGAGGAGACTGATACAAATTTGTAATCGTATTTAGGGTCATATACTGAAGTTTTAAATCCCAACTCTGCTTTGGCATAATTAAGAACCCTGCTACCGATGGTAACCTGCTGCATATTCACCTGGTCCATGCGGCGGATCAGCAACTGCCTGTAACGGCTGGAACTGATAAGGTTGGTAGATTTCTCAAAAGGATCATTCCCCCCGGCTTCTTTAACATCATCCTGAAGAAACAAGCCAAGACTGGTTTCATGAAAACGATCCAGTACAAGGTTAAGGTTTCCGCCATAATTAACATTCTTCTCTTTAAAACCGTAGGCACCATAGCCTCCAAGGACCAAAACATTTGAGAACTTATAATTGGTATGTATACCGGCGCCCAGCCTAAAACCTTCATAATGGTTATAACTCACGATCTTATCAAGTTCCAGGTCAAATGGCCCAATGGGGACCTTACTGTTAAGCATGGCATCCAGGTTCCTCCCAAGTTTATCGAAGTTGCTTGCTTTTCCAAGGCTATCGATCACATGATAGGTATTGAGATCCTTTGTTGTAAGGCTATCCACCCTGTATTGGTTCCAAACCTCCTGTGGCTTATGGTAAGCATCTGGCTGAACATCCACCTCAACGAATCCGAATTCACTTCTTTTTAAATTAGGATTGAGGTTGATGTTTGAAATATAGCTCTTGCCGCGACCAATGAGATCCTGCTTGGCAGAATCTGCAGCACCTGAACCAACTCCAACTGATATGGTCCCTTTACCAATAGCACCTTTAAAAATGATATCCGTATTCAACTGCAGCGGGAACCAATGTTCATTCTGAACGAAATCATAGAGCTGCTGGATCTTGATTGTCATGGAGGTATTCACCTGGTTTGGTTCAGCAATTACATTGCGGATAGCAAAATTGTTGGTGCTGATGGAGATCACCCCTTTCAAACCGTCGAAATTGGTCTTCATGAAGGGACGGAATGAAATGATATAGGTAGTATCATAAGGATAAGGTTCCACCAGGGTATCCTGAATCTCGAAATAATACTTGGAGAAAGTGCCGACGCTGATCGGGTTGATATATTCCTTGTCAACAATCTTAATAGTTTCCTTATAAAAAGATGTAGACTGGAGTTGCCCCATCAGAAATACAAAAAGCGGGTCACCGAACCCTGAAACTCTTGAAGCTATAACGTTATTGTAGTTTTTGTCAGGAGCCTTGAACTTACGCTCAGTCACACTCTCCATCAGAAAGAGGTGTTGCTTGTCGAAGAACTTCTTCATTTCCATGAAGTTGGTGTCAGCTTTCATGAATTCGGCAAAAGGGATAGAATCATGCTCTGGTCCGAATATGGTTTTCTCATATGTCCTGTAAGTAAAGCCCTCCATCTTCTCGTGGTCGTTGATAAGCCTGTTTTCAAGGACATGTCGGATGATACGATGGGCAGGGTTTATGCCTGGTTTAATAACAACCTCAGGCAGTTCCATCTCTTTCTTTACCAGCCGGATCTGCTGATCTTTGAGTTTGGTATTTACATTATAGACCTGTGACTCATATCCCACATAACTCAATTTCAAACTATTGACAGGCACGGCTGATTTAAGTATAAACTTGCCGTCAATATCAGTGGATGCTCCATTTGGGCCATTATTGGCCAGGATATTCACGAAAGCTAATGCTTCATGAGTTGTTGCATCAAAAACATGGCCCCTGATAACAAATCCCTGGGCACTAAGTCCCGAAGAACAATAAACAAGAAATAGCAAAATGATAAGCCGAAACTTTTGGATTGTGTTCATAATGAATAATTTAAAAATGAATAATTAGATGAATTGATAAAAAAGAGAAACTCCATCGTAGGATTGAATCTAAGATGTAAAGGTAAGGAGGGAATTAAGAATATGAAATATAGTGGATAAAAAAACGCCATTACCTAAGTTTGGCATTATTCTTATGCCTTTCGCTATCCCGGATTGTTTTCTTTTCCAGGTTTTTGACCAGTGCCTGTTCCAGGTCGACTCCTGTTTGATTGGCCAGGCAAATCAAAACAAAAAGGACATCGGCCATTTCATCACCCAGGTCTGCATTTTTATCTGATTCCTTTTCCGATTGTTCACCATACCTGCGGGCCATAATCCTGGCCACTTCACCCACTTCTTCCATTAGAACTGCAGTGTTTGTGAGTTCGTTAAAATAGCGAACGCCAGTGGAATTTATCCACTGGTCGATTGTTTGCTGGGCTTGGGTGAGGGTCATGGGGTTTGGGGACTAGGGGGTTAAGGGACGGGGGAATGGGGAGATAGCGGGAGGGGGAGAGGGCGGGATGTATTCAAACCTCCTGTTTTTAAGCACATACCTAATCCAGGATTCTCTTAATCTCGCCATCTCCAAGTCTCGCCCTCGCCTATTCTCGCCCTCTCTTATTCTCCCCGAATATTTATTCTTCTAAAATTACTCGTTCACCTCAAGCCTGAATCCCGTTCCGTGAACATTCATAATTGCAACATTCGGATCATCCTTAAGGTATTTGCGAAGCTTGGTGATGAATACATCCATACTTCGGCCAATGAAATAGTCATCGTCGCCCCATACTTCCTTGAGGGCTTTTTCGCGGGTAAGCAATGTATTCTTGTGTTTGCAAAGCACCCTAAGAATAGCTGCCTCCTTGGGAGTTAAGCTATGCCTGACCTGCTTATGAATCAATTCAAAATTGGCTACATCAAACAGGTAATTGCCTATCTGAATCATTTCTTTCTCTTCAGATTGGTTCACACCACAACGGCGCATAATAGCTTCGATCCTAAGGCTTAGTTCCTCACTGCTAAATGGCTTGGTTATATAATCGTCGCATCCGGCTTTGAATCCAGTAACCCGGTCTTCCATCAGTCCACGGGCAGTAAGAAAAATTATGGGTACCTGCGCATTTTGCTCCCTGATTTCCCTGGCAAGTGTAAACCCATCTTTTTTAGGAAGCATTACATCAAGAATACAAAGGTCGACCTTGTATTTTTTAAAATAGGATAAACCCAACGCGCCATCTGCAGCATGATTCACATTGTAACCGGTCATTTCCAGATAATCCTTAAGCACATTGCTCAGGTTCGGATCATCTTCGACCAGCAGAATGGATAATTTAGTTTCCATTGTTCCCAATATTCTTTCGTGGGTTACCAAAGGGTAAAAAAACCTCGAAACGACTGCCTTTGTTCAACTCACTCTTTAGCTTTATCCATCCCTGGTGTGCTTCAACCATAGTTTTAACATAGAACAAGCCTAATCCGAATCCCTTAACATCATGGACATTCCCAGTTGGGACACGATACAGTTTCTTAAATACCTGTTTCTGGTTTTCATGGCTGATACCAATACCCTTGTCCTCAACAGAAATGACAATCCCGCTGGAGAGGTTATCAGTATTTATCTTTATTTCCGGTTGCCCGGGTGAATATTTGCAAGCATTATCGACCAGGTTGGAAAGGATATTCCTGAGATGCATGGGATCAGCAAGGATAACTGAATAAGTGGCATCAAGATCCAATGTTATCCGACCTTCCCTTTCTTTAAGCAAGAGGTTATATTGTTCTGCTAGCTGTTCTATCAGTTCATGCACATCTGTCTCGCTTCTACGCATCTTGAATTCCTCACGATCCAGCACAGCGATCTGTAAAATATGCTCCACCTGGTTTCTGAGGCGCTGATTCTCATCGAAAATAATTCCGGCATATTTCCTTGCCTTGTCCTGTGCTGCAAGAATCGAAGGTTTCAGCAACATTTCGCTGGCCAGTGAAATGGTTGCGATCGGCGTTTTGAATTCGTGGGTCATGTTATTTACGAAGTCGCTTTTGATTTCGGATAACTTCTTTTGCTTCAGAAAAGAATAGATTGTGTAGGATAACCCAAAGACTAGAATTGCAATAAGCAGAAAACAAAGTACGAGCCACCAAAGGATATTAATCCAGGCACGGCTATTTTCATCCGGGAAAAATGCTCCTAGTTGGGTAGCACTGGAACGGTAGATACAAGATAGTGAAACTGCGTGATCTGTCGCAAGTAGTTCATGTTCAAATGACTGGTCTGAAATCCAGCTTACTTTATGAGATTCAGGGTTAAAAATTCCAAATACATAAGGCTCCTTTAGTCCCATACTTCTAAATTCAGCCCGAACCAAAGAGTCAATGAAGTGTTTATTGATCATCTGCTGAGGATGCATCATCATCTTGCCGCATTCTTCATTGCAAAAAAGACTTCCCTCACAGGTGTCATTCTTGCACTCATACATCTCATTTACAGAACTCTTCAAACTCAGCAGAACGCATTTATCAAACTGTTCCTCCTGCAATTCAATGGCATTCCTAATCCAGAAAAACTGGATAAAGATGATCCCTCCTAAAGCGATACCGGTTAGAATGACAATCAACAGGAAAGTGCGCTTGTTCATTAGCCAAAGGTAAAAGGATTCCGTTTACACTCTACCTGATTAACAAGTCGTTAACAATTGAACTCTGAAAATCCAAATTGACCTATTCAATTAAGTAACATAATCAGCTGATTAGCTTGAATATCCTTTTACTTGGATAGAAAATTGTATCTTTGCAAAAATCAATGACTTACATGGAAACTGTTCGAATTGAATACATTGGCGAACTTCGCACCAAAGCAAAACATCTGAGATCAGGTGATGAGTTAATTACAGATGCACCTGTTGACAACCAGGGTAAAGGGGAAGCCTTTTCTCCGACTGACCTGCTGGCAACTTCACTGGGGACCTGCGCTATTACAACTGTTGGGATAGCCGCAAGAACACATGGTTTCAGTATTGACGGAGCTATTGTTAAAGTTACTAAGATCATGGTATCTGATCCGAGGCGGGTTGGGGAAGTAATAGTGGAAATGAACTTTCCGGCAAACGGTTACACCGAAAAAGAGAAAGAAATCATCAGGCGCACTGCAGAAACCTGCCCGGTAAACAAGAGCCTGCACACAGATGTGAAGCAAACATACATCTTCAATTTCTGAAATTGTCCACTCAATTTTCCATCTACATAAGCCGCTATTTTCCATAGACTTACAAAATGACTGCCTGTATATGGAAATTTTGATACCGGTTAGATGTTATTTGTGGATTAATAGACCCAATTTTGCAGTCCAAAAACTATATCTACAGTCTTTAACTATTATTCATATAGCTGACTGAAAATCAATATCCAGAACTTATAATCACAAACCGGCTGCTTGCAGTCAATATTCTCAAAACCTTGACAGAAGAACAACCTATTCCGGAAGGAACCCGATTTATTGCAAAAACCATAGCCGGACTCGAGGAAGTGCTGGCACAGGAACTAACTTCACTCGGAGGAACCGGAGTAGAGATTCTGAATCGTGCAGTGGGATTTTATGGGGACAAGCGACTGCTTTACAAATCCAATTACTGCTCCCGCACCGCACTTCGCATACTGTCACCCCTCTTTAGTTTCCAGATGGCAGATGAAGATGATCTGTATACCAACCTGTTTGAGTACCCATGGGAAGAACTGATGGGCGTAACACAGACCCTTGCGATCGATTCTGTGGTAAGTGATTCTGAACTTACACATTCGCATTACGTTGCCCTGCGCTCAAAAGATGCTGTTGTGGACAGGTTCAGGGAAAAATTCAATGGAAGAAGGCCTTCCGTTGATATTGATGACCCGGATTTCCGCATCAACATTCATATTTTTGGAAACGTATGCGATGTTTCGCTCGACAGTTCCGGAACTTCACTTCATAAACGCGGGTATCGTGTTTCGAATGCAGAAGCCCCAATGAGTGAGGTCCTTGCAGCAGGCTTGATACTTCTTAGCGGATGGAACAAGAAATCACATTTCATTGATCCCATGTGTGGTTCTGGAACACTGCTTATTGAGGCGGCACTTATTGCCAATAATTTTCCTCCAGGCTTATACCGCAAATCCTTTGGTTTCATGCGCTGGAAAGATTTCGACCAGCAGATTTGGGATGAGGTTATAGCTGAAGCTGAGGATCAGCAAACTGAGTTTGAATTTCAAATCATAGGTAATGATATAGCTGCTAAGAACCTTGCTGCCGCCAGGGTGAATGTAAAATCAGCACGGCTTCATAAGGATATACACCTGCAGGTAGGGCCTTTCTCTGAAATGGCAAGACCGGAAGGCGAACCAGGCATGATCATCATAAATCCACCTTACGGCGAGAGAATCAGGACAAACGACATTATTGGACTGTACAAGGAAATCGGCGATACGCTTAAAAAGAATTTCTCCGGATACAAAGCCTGGGTTATCAGTTCGGATCAATATGCTTTGAAATCGGTAGGCTTGAAAGCATCAAGGAAAGATATCATTTGGAATGGCCCGCTTGAATGCCGTTTTGCTGGTTTCGACCTGTATGAAGGCACCCGGAAACAGAAGGAGTGGGTCGATTATGATCTTAAAAAAGGAAGCAGCGAAAAATCCGAATCTGGTGAAGCTGATGAAACCGCTTCCGGCGAGGTTGAAGGCCAGGAAAAAGGAGATGGAATAATTTCCGAAACTCTTGGGAAAGAGGGGCCCGCTTATGGTAACAGGGCTGAAAGAAGCAATGACAGGCCTACTCGTAGGGATAACCTGGAAGATCGCCCATACAGACGTGAAAGGAAAGATGAAGGCACCGATCGTCCTTTCAAGCGGGAAAGCAGGAGTAGCAAGCCATTTCATAAAGAAGGCCCTGTAGACCGTCCATTCAGCAGGGAAAGAAAAGATGATCGCGGTGATCGCCCTTTCAAAAGAGATGACCGCACCGACAAGCCTTTCAGGAAAAGTGATTCGGGTGACCGGCCATTCAACAGGGAAAGAAAAGATGATCGTACTGATCGCCCTTTCAAAAGAGATGACCGCACCGACAGGCCTTTCAGGAAAAGTGATTCGGGTGACCGGCCATTCAACAGGGAAAGAAAAGATGATCGTACCGATCGCCCTTTCAAGAGAGATGACCGCACCGACAGGCCTTTCAGGAAAAGTGATTCGGATGACCGGCCATTCAGCAGGGATAAAAAAGATGATCGTACCGAGCGCCCTTTCAAGAGAGATGAACGCACCGACAGGCCTTTCAGGAAAAGTGATTCGGGTGACCGGCCTTTCAGCAGGGATAAAAAAGATGATCGTTCGGATCGCCCATTCAAAAGAGATGACCGCACTGACAGGCCTTTCAGGAAAAGTGATTCATCAGACAGGCCTTTCAGCAGGGATAAAAAAGATGATCGCACTGACCGTCCGTTTAAGAGAGATGACCGTACAGACAAGCCATTCTACAAAAAAGACAGTTCCGACAGACCTTATAGCCGGTTCAACAAGGATGAAGGGGGAGAGCGCCCTGCAAGGAGAAGTGATCATTCAGACAGGCCTTCCGGCGCGGACAAAAAGGAAAGTAAACCCATTGAAGTCTACCAACCCCAGAATCGATTTGAAAAGCCTGAAAAAGCATTCCGTCGCGAAGATGGGAAAGTAAATGAAGGAGATCCATCAGGAAGTAGGCTTAAACCCAAGAAACCGGGCAGGCCAAGAAAACCGAGGAATGACGAAGATTAGGAATTCAAAATAGTTCGTTATCGTTATTATAAGTTCGTTATTATGAGTCTAAGACTCATAATAACGACTTATAATAACGACTCATAATAACGATTCCGAATATTTGAGTAATTTTATATTTCATATTATCCTGTTTTTATTATTCACTTTTTATTTTTCATTTTGTCATGCTAATTGGCGGTTACAAAATCAGGAACATTGATGGTATTCACTTTGTAACACTCACCATCGTTGAGTGGATAGGCGTTTTTACACGCCAGGAGTATCGTGATCTACTTTTAGATAGTTTAAAATATTGCCAGAAAGAGAAAGGGCTTGAGATACATGCCTGGTGTATTATGAGCAATCATTTGCATATGATAATTTCCGCCAAGAATTCTGATACAAGTGATATACTGAGAGATTTTAAGAAATTCACCAGCAAAAAAATCATTAAAGCCATTATAGAAAACTCAAAAGAAAGCAGGAAAGAATGGATGATAAAGATATTTGAAGCAAAAGGTCAGGAGAATAGCAGGAATAAGTTTTTTCAATTCTGGATCCAGGACAATCATCCGGTAGAGTTGTTTTCAAGGAAGTTCATTTTACAGAGGATGAATTACTTACATAATAATCCTGTTAAAGCAAATCTTGTTGATAGGGCAGATGAATACATTTATAGTAGTGCCAGAGATTATTCAGGAAGAAGTAAAGGACTTTTAGACATCGTGCCTATTTAAAAGGCAATCCTGAGTCTAAGACTCAGGATTGCCTTATTTTTTTTAGTATTTTCGAAATAACATTCGCATTTATTACATTCCATGCGCAAAACCCTGTTTGTAAATGTCTTGCTACCTCTGCCGGTTGCAGGTTTATTCACCTATCGTGTACCTTTCGACCTGAATGAGTCGGTGGAGACCGGTAAAAGGGTTGTTGTGCAGTTTGGGCAAAAAAAGGTATACACCGGGCTTATTCACTCCATCACTGAAAAGCCTCCTCCTGTCCAGGCAAAATATATTCTTTCTGTACTGGACCTGAAACCTATTGTAAATGACATTCAATTCCGATTTTGGGAATGGATGGCAGATTATTACTGCTGCTACCAGGGAGAAGTAATGAATGCAGCCCTGCCATCAGCATTTAAACTTGCGAGTGAATCGAAGGTGCTTCTCAATCCCGATGCTGTAATTGACCCTGAGAACCTGAATGAGAAAGAGTATACCCTGCTTATTGCCCTACAGGAGAATGGCAAGCTTTCATTATCTGAAGTTTCACGCACTCTTGAACTCGTCAAGGTAATCCCGATCATCCATACACTTATTGAGAAAGGCTATATTCTTACCGAAGAAGAACTCGGCGAGAAATTCAAGCCCCGCATGGAAGTCTATATTAAGCTAGCACCGGAATATGAAGATGAGAAGGAACTTCAGGCTTTGTATGGCCAGCTTGAAAAGAAAGCGCCAAAGCGGTTGGAAATCCTGATCGAATATGTCCAGCAATCACATTGTTTAACTGAGCATATGCTGGAAGTTACCCGGACAGCATTGTTGCATCGCACCAGTGACGGAACTTCACGATTGTCAGCGATGCTTAAGAAAGGCATATTTGAACAGTACGAAAAGGAAGTTAGCAGGCTTAAAGCAGGAACTGCAACTGACGAAGTTTCTTCTATCGAATTGACCTCTTTCCAGTCAAAAGCTTATTCGGAAATTCAACATCAATTTAAATCGAAAAATGTGGTTTTGTTACATGGGGTTACATCCAGCGGCAAGACAGAAATGTATATCAAACTCATCCGTGAAACTCTGGATGCCGGCAAACAGGTGCTTTACCTTTTGCCCGAAATAGCTCTCACCACCCAGATCATAAACCGCCTTACAAAATATTTTGGCAGTGAAGCAGGCATCTATCATTCGCGTTATGATGAAAATGAAAGGGTAGAGATATGGCAGAAGGTTGCTAATTCCATGTTTTTTACTCCAAAAACGGTTATTGAGAGCGGGATGGATGGGACATCCCTACAAGGCTCCTACCAGGTGATCCTGGGGGCACGCTCAGCCCTGTTCCTGCCATATTGTAACCTGGGGCTTATCATTGTTGATGAAGAACACGACAGCTCCTTTAAACAGTATGACCCGGCACCTCGCTACAATGCCCGCGATGCAGCCATTTTTCTTGCATCCCTGCATCAATGCAGAGTACTTCTTGGCACTGCTACTCCTTCCATTGAATCTTATTTCAATGCACAGGCCGGCAAGTATGGGCTTGTAAATGTATCCGAACGTTTTGGAGGTATGCAGATGCCTGCTATTGAAGTTGTTGATCTGAGGGAAGAGCATAAAAAGAAGAGAATGAAATCCATATTTTCCCTTCCATTACTCGAAAATATAGATAAAACATTGGCCCAGGGTGAGCAGGTGATCCTCTTCCAGAACCGACGCGGTTTTTCCCTTCATATTGATTGTGATAACTGCAATTGGGTCCCACAGTGCATACAATGTGATGTTTCGCTGGTTTACCATAAAAAAGACAACCTGCTTCGTTGCCATTATTGCGGGTACTCCACGCGTATTCCTGACAAATGCCCTGATTGCGGTTATACCGGCCTCATGATGAAAGGATTCGGTACAGAAAAGATTGAAGAAGAACTTTCCATATTTTTCCCCAACGCTAGGATAGCCAGGATGGACCTGGATTCTACGCGCACCAGGAATGCAATGCACAGGATCATTTCTGATTTTGAGGAGCAGCGGATCGATATACTAGCAGGAACCCAAATGGTAACTAAGGGGCTGGATTTTGACCATGTGAGCCTGGTTGGAATCCTGAATGCTGACAGTCTACTCTCCTACCCTGACTTCAGGGCATACGAACGCAGCTACCAGCTGATGGCCCAGGTGGCAGGCCGCTCCGGACGGAAAAATAAGCAGGGGAAAGTGATGATACAAGCATTTAATCCAAAACATGAGATCATCAAATTTGTGATCCATAACGATTACCAAGGAATGTACAATCAACAGCTTTCAGAACGCGAAAAATTCAAATATCCCCCCTATTATCGCCTCATTCAGTTAACCTTAAAAAATGTACACCAGGAAGAATTAAATAAAGCCTCCGCTGAACTGGCAAAAACTTTGAGAAATGCTTTCGGGAAACGCGTTCTTGGGCCCGAATTTCCACAGGTTAGCCGCATCCGGAATCTTTACCTTAAAAACATCCTAATAAAGCTGGAAAAAGGAGTTAACCTCCTCAAAACCAAGGAACTGATTCTTTCTGCTATATCTAAAATGAACAGCCAGCCGGATTTCCGGCAGGTAAGAGTGATAATAGATGTAGATCCTTTGTGAAAAGGAAGCGATAATACTATTATAGATCAACAATTATGTTAATCACCTAAGATGGTGACTGAATACCCTTTGAGGTCAGGCCTAAGTGATATTTCCTGGATATTCTGAACAACTCAACGGGGACTTTATACATATATGAAAACTGCAGGCTGGATCCGCCTTTTTCAATCCAGCAGTTCAAAGGGACTTCATAAATATGATCAAGTATATTTTTGTACCCGATATTAGCCGTGAGCCTGGCAAAAATTTCCACATCGAAAAGCCAGCGGCTGATAAATTGCTCCGCAAACATTACTTCCACCACTGATCTTTTTAACAGTTTTGCTCCACATTGGGTATCGTAAACAGGCAGTCGTAAAATCATGCTTGCTGCTGTTGCAAAAATTCTGCCTGTATAATGCCGATGGGTTTTCCTGTTGATATTGGCACCCAGCCTTTTAATCCTGGACCCTACCACAAAGAGGCATTCCTCATTTCTAATAAAGGCATCCATCAATGTGTCCAATTCTGATAGCGGAGTCGCAAAATCTGCATCAAAATAACCGAAATAGCTGTATTTGTCATTCTGTAATGAATAGAGGATACCTTTCCTGACCGCTTCGGCCTTACCAACATTCTGCTTTAAATCGACAACAAATATCCTGTCTGGATCAAGATGAAGTAACTTCTCAATAACTCCAAGTGTATTATCCTTGCTTCCATCATTAACGAAACAAAAATCGAAATCATCATGCATGTGAAAGAAATCAACGAATTCCTCTACAGGCAAACGTTTTTCTTCATTATAACAAGGAATTACTATACACGTTTTTTGCATACACTATATATTGACAACCCCGGAAAATATATCCGCATCTTTCGGAGTTGAGAAGTGAGGAAATAATCTATTGATAACATCTCAGCAATTACTTTTCCAATTATTTTATTGCCATTCCAATTACCGACACCATAAGATGCTTCAGGCTTGAAAAGTTTCTCTTTTATGACTTTCAACATCCTGATTACAAGCAAAGTGCTGAAAAAGTAACCCTTAGTTTCAACGCAGTATCCTGATCTGCTGAGTAAAGCTGAAAATCTGGAAAGGTTATATCTCCTAAAATGTTTGAGAAATACATCGTGCGAGCAAAATAAGCTTTGAAATGCCGGAACTGTTAATAGCAGCAATGTGTCTTTACCAACAATTTGTTGCTCGCTCAGATCCCTGAGGAATCCTTCATCATTTTCAATATGTTCCACAACATCCAGCAATAGTACCATTGAAACTTCCTGAGGACAATTCAGTGAAGATTCCTCAATGGTCCTGTAGATATGAATTTTCTGTCCTAACCGGTCGTATTTCTTCCTGTAGCCAGCCAGTTGTTCATCAGTAAATTGTGTGTCAATCGCATAGAAAGTAATTTGGGGATATTGCAGACTTAGATTTTCGGCAATGAAGGTATCTCCACAACCAATATCAAAAACAACCAGGTTATCCTGCTTTTTATCCTGGTAACACTTCCTGACAATTGATGAAATTACCTTAAGACGACTTAATTCCCAAGGATGTCGCGAGGTAAGTTCTTCAAAATGAATATTTGATTCTACTAAGTCCATTATTTTTGCCTGTTCAATTCAAGAATCGCGAAACCTCCTGTTTTTGTAATAACACAGTAATTGAAAACTTTCTTACCGGGCCAGAACATTTTATAGCCTACAAGGTCCAAAAATTCTTCGGAATCCTCAACGCTATCAATGATAATATATTGGTTATTCCTATTTTCTGCAAAAAGGTAGAAATCTCGATCAACCGGTTTCTTCTTGAGGGATTTCTCATAAAGCAATGTAAATGCAAGCCGGCTATGAATGTGATAATGCTCATTTTCATTAAAAAAGAAATTTTCGTTTGCAAGCACGTTAGATTGCTTTTGAGGCATAAAGCTACTTTTCCACTGATTCCTTTTGACAGTGTTTTCAGACAAAGCAATGCCATTGGTTTCAGCAACCAGGTTCATGCCCAGAAAGGCTGCAAACACCAATGAAACCAAGAGTTTCTTCAAAGGTACAGACCTGAGTAATTCTGGTATTGATAACCCTATTATCAAAGCCATGTAAGGGAAGACAATAAGTGCATACTTCAAGGTCTTTCCATGAGTAAATAGAGCCAGAGCTATGATGAGTAAAAGAAAATACAACAACAGGTTTGAATATCGTAGCCGCAATACTTTGTAATTCATCAGTAAACATGTCAGAGTCAACACGGAGAACAAAGCAATGCTCACATTACAGAAGAACCGGAGATGCTCATTCAGTAATTTTAAGACAGGATTCAGCAACTCAGAGTCATTCAGGTTAGGATCGTGAGTAAACTGATTCCAAAATGCCTTCAACTCACTTATCGATAAAATATCCAGAAAGTAAAAGCTGAAAACAATAGAGCTGATAACTCCAAACAGCAATGCTACTGAGTACTTCCTGTGAATAATTAAAAGAATGAACCCAGCAAAAATGTAACAGATACCATTTAAATGAGTGAACATTGACAATCCCGCCATACCGGCAGAAATCAACAATAACTTTTGATTAGATTCCCTGATTCCACGATCCAGGAAGTAAAAACTGGCAAATCCAAAGGTCATCACCATCGTTTCCGGTCTGAAAATGAGCCCATTTTCAATAAAATTGTTGTTCGCAATCAAAACCAATGAAGTTACAATCAAACTTTCCCAGAAGTACTTGGTTTCCTTGATTTTACCTGAATACTTGAAAATGAGAAAAAGGGTTACAAGAAGGCATATAAGGCTGATGGAGCGTAATGCATGCAACGATATTCCAAAGATCTTGATAACAATTGCCCCTACATAGACAAAAAGCTTGTGAAAATGGTATTGCCTTGTTTCCCAGCCAGCTCCCATTCCGTCGAATATCGGTGATTTAACATAATTCACTTTTGTGATCCAAAGCGAATGTTCCGCAATAATACTTTCGTCACCGTTTACTGAAAGAGTGAAGAATGACACCAGCAGCAGGATGACAGATATGATAAATAGCAGTAGAAATAAAAATTTTAAACTAAAATATCTTGATGATAACATACGAGGATACAGATTTCAATAATAAATAGGTACTTATATAAATATATCTACCGATATTACAATCAAGTTTAAATGAGAAGAAACCGATAAGGCCGATTAAAACAATCCGTGCAGATTTGCCTGGACGCGTTCGATAATGTATCCCAGGTCTTCCGGATTATCCTGGAAGTTCATATTGTCAACATCGAAGATCAGAAGTTTACCTTCAGTATAGGCATTGATCCAGTTTTCGTAGCGCTCACTCAGGCTCTTCAGGTAATCGAGGCGGATGGAGGCTTCATAATCTCGGCCACGCTTCTGGATGTTTCTTACCAGGGTCGGGACTTCTGCACGAAGATAAATAAGCAGATCGGGCGGCTGAAGAAAAGAAGTCATCAGTTCGAACAGTGACTTATAATTATCGAAATCCCTGGTTGTCATCAGGTTCATATCGTGCAGGTTGGGTGCAAATATGAATGCATCTTCATATATTGTGCGATCCTGTATTACATTCTTACCACTCTTCCTTATATCGACAATTTGTCGAAAGCGGCTGTTCAGGAAATAGATCTGGAGGTTGAAAGACCAGCGCTGCATGTCTTCATAAAAGCTTGACAGATAAGGATTTGTATCTACATCTTCGAAATGGGCCTGCCAACCAAAATTTTTGGCCAGTAAAGAAGAAAGCGTAGTTTTTCCTGATCCGATGTTTCCTGCTATCGCTATATGCATATGAAAGATTTATTGGAATTTCTTGTTAATACTTGTTTAAGGTGGCTATCAATGTTCTGATGCTGACCGGAGAGTATGATCAGCTATTCGTTCAGCGCTTACAAGAATACTATGAGTACTACGAAGTTTTTGTTTGTCTGAAGGATATCGCTAAATATCAACACCATAACGTTACCATTCCACAATAAAAATCAAATCCAGGAATCAAACGTTGACGAATCGAAATTACGACCTAGCTATCAATTTGCAAAATTTCTTCTACATACTTCCTATCATTTGAGAGGCGGGGCACCTTATGCTGTCCTCCCAATTTCCCTTTTTCCCTTAGCCAGTTATAGAAAGTGCCAGATTTTAAGGAGTGTACGATAGGTGGCTTAAGAATCATATTATGATAACGCTTAGCTTCATAATCAGAATTTAATGACTTAAGGGCATTATCTAATATCTCAGTAAAATACTCAAGGCTTTCGGGTTGTGTTTCAAATTCAACAAGCCATTCATGGGCAGCAAACTGCTTATCATCCAGGTAGATTGGAGCTGCAGTATAATCCTTGATCATTGCATGGGACTTTTCGCAGGCAATAGCGAGTGCCTTATCTGCATTTTCGATCATCAGTTCTTCTCCAAAAGCATTAATGAAATTGCGTGTCCTCCCGGTAATGCGGATTCGGTAAGGATCTGTAGAAGTAAATACAAGTGTATCACCAATAAGGTAACGCCATAAACCGGCATTGGTACTGATGATCATGGCATAATTCACATCTGTTTCCACCTGGTCGAGACCCAGGGTGTGAGGATGTGGATTTCCAATCTCGCTAACGGGCATAAATTCATAGTATATCCCGTAATCAAGCATGAGAAGCATATCGTCACCAACAAGCCTGTCCTGTATTCCAAAAAATCCTTCGCTGGCATTGTACGTTTCCAGGTAATTCATTTCAGGAGGGCATATCCTGCGATATTGATCGCGGTATGGGACAAAACTGACTCCTCCATGGACGAACAGTTCCAGGTTTGGCCAAATTTCGGAAACATTCTTAATCCCCTTGAGCTCTAGAATCCTGTTAAGCAGAACAAGCATCCAGGAGGGGACACCCGTGATATTGGTGACATCTTCCTCCATGGTTATATTGGCAATGCGCTCAATTTTTGCCTCCCACTCATCCATAAGGGCAACGCTCAGATCAGGAGTGCGGATCAATTGTATCCAAAAGGGAAGGTTCTCCATGATGATGGCAGAAACATCTCCATGATAGGTATCTGCATGAGCATCATCCAGGTTGAAACTACCACCCAGGCCAAGCCATTTCCCACTGAAAATAAGCGTATTTGGATTATTGTTGCAATAGATTGACAAAAGATCCTTGCCCCCCTTAAAATGGCATTCGTCCAATGCCTCCTGGGTTACAGGTATGAATTTGCTTTTATCCCCTGTTGTTCCTGAACTTTTAGCAAACCACCTTACATCCGATGGCCAGAGGATATTCTGTTCTCCCTTACGTAAACGGTCAATATAGGGTTTCAGATCATTGTATTCACTAACGGGTACCCTGTTCCTGAAATCTGCCTCTGTATGGATTGACCTGTAATCGTATTTTTTACCCCATTCAGTATCGCGGGCTTCAGTAACCAATTTGTCAAACCATTCTTCCTGGACTTCCTGGGGATATTTCATAAACAGTTCTATCTGGTGGATACGTTTTCTGATAAACCAGGAAATAACAGAATTAAGAAGAGGCATAGTTTTATTAACTGATTTTCAAAGATAGGAATTTTTAAATTGTAGCCTTTTATCCAAAAGCTCGATATTTAGAGGTTATGATGCGGTTGCGTACCGATAATCAGGATTTTTCCTTACTATTGTAAATATAAAATTATGTGGATTTAGTATGAACTACAATATACTCACTAATGGAACAACCAACTTTTAAGGTATACAGGTATCGTTGGGTTGTATTGATTGTTTTTATGCTGATTGTAGCACTGAACCAGTTGCTTTGGATCACGTTTGCACCCATTACCAGCGAAGCTACACAATTTTACCATGTATCTGACATATGGATTGGCATCCTGTCCATGAGTTTTATGATCGTATTCATTCTCGTTTCAATACCGGCTTCATGGATCATTGATACTTACGGAATAAAAACTGGTGTTGGAATTGGCGCTTTACTGACTGGCATCTTCGGGCTATCGAGGGGGTTTGTGAAAGCCGATTTCCATATGCTGCTCATATGTCAGGTTGGGATTGCTGTGGGACAACCCTTTATCCTGAATGCCATTACCAAACTGGCCGCACGTTGGTTCCCGATTCGTGAGCGAGCAACTGCATCTGGCCTGGGAACTCTTTCAATGTATATCGGTATCCTGGCAGGGATTGCCCTAACACCCTATTTAGCTAATAGTTATGGCATCGAAGGCATGCTCAGATTATATGGTATTGTTGCGGTGTTTGCTGCTACCCTCTTTATCTTCTTTGCGAAAGAATACCCGCCCACTGCTCCCTGCCTTCCGGGTCAGGAAGAACGGGCTTTGGTTTATGATGGCCTTAAGCAATCCTTGAATAACAAAGGTTTCATTTGGCTGTTGATCATCTTTTTTATCGGCCTGGGTGTTTTTAATGCCGTAACAACCTGGATTGAAAATATACTTGGGCCAAGAGGTTTCACTGCAACGCAGGCAGGAATAACCGGCGGACTGATGATAGTTGGTGGCATTCTGGGTGCTCTGATAATACCGTTGCTTTCTGATCATTTCAGGCGCAGGACTCCCTTTATACTGATTGCCCTGGCCGGAGCGAGCCTGGGTCTTACCGGGATCACTTTTGCAACACAGTATTGGCTGCTTTTAACCTCCGGTGCTGTTCTTGGCTTTTTCCTCCTCAGTTCCGGGCCCATAGGATTCCAGTATGGTGCTGAAATCACTTACCCTGCTTCTGAAGGCACATCCAACGGGCTGCTCCTGCTGGTAGGACAGGTGTCCGGAATTGCCTTTATATTTAGCATGGATTTTTTTAAAAGTCCCACAAATGGGTCCATGACGCTACCGCTTTTGGTGCTAATTGGATTGATGGTCCTTAGTTTCATTCTGGCTTTCAGGCTAAAGGAATCACCCATGCTGATGCGGGAATCTACCAATATGACGGAGTAACCGAAATAACGTCAAATCAGGATTCCGGAAATTTATCTCAATTTGCAGAACAGAAATTTAGAATTGTGGTCATTGTGAAGCATAGGATAATAATGGCAAATATCAGGCATTTCCTATTGGTCATGGCATTACTGATCACAACCTGGGTATATGCTCAACAGCAACTCCAGGACTCCATAAACTATAGACAACTGAAAGAGATCAGCCGGATGCTGGAAAAGGGCAAACCTGCTGCAAACACCTGGTGGTATGGATGGTTTTGGGGATATACCGCTGCAACTGTGGTTCAGTCCGGAATCGCTATAACCAGCAAAAACCTTGGAACCCGACAGGATATGTACCTGGGCGCCGGGACTACTTTCCTGGGGGCTGCAGGACAACTTCTAACTCCGATGACTGCAGGAAAGGCCCCGGGAAAAATATCAAATCTCTCTGAACTTACTCCCTCAGAAAGGGAGGATAAGCTATTTGTAGCGGAAGAACTTTTTCGACAGAGCGCCGAACGGGAAAAAGAAGGCCGCTCCTGGAAGACTCATGCCATATGCAGTGTGGTCAACCTCGGGAGTGGCGTGATTACCTGGATCGGATTTAAACGCTCTATATGGGCCGGCCTGGGTAATTTTGCACTCAATACAGCGATTTCGGAAGCACAGATCTGGAGCATGCCTACGAGGGCCCTGAGAGATTATAAGTACTATATAAAAAGCAATAAAGAACTTAAACCTCTTTCCCATTTGAATAAATTAAAATGGTACGTCAGTGCCTTCCCCGGAGGGGCTTCGGTTCACCTTGATTTCTGAAAACTGAAACTATATCAGGAAGGCATGTTTTAATTCAATTCACTATTCTATAAGATATGAGCGAAAGAAATGCGATAATAGCCGGGGCCAGCGGGCTGGTCGGAAATGAATTGCTCAGGCAACTGCTTGATGATCCAAAATATTCCAATGTTTTAATTCTTGTAAGGAAGAAACTACCACTTGAGCATCCAAAGCTTACCCAACTCGAAATAAATTTTGACAACATTGCTGCTCAAATACTGCCATTTCCTGTGCAGGATGCATTCTGCACATTGGGCACGACCATAAAAAAGGCTGGTTCCAGGGAAGCTTTCAGAAAAGTTGATTACGACTATGTAATGGCATTTGGAAATTGTTGCAAGAGGAACCGGGTTTCAAAGTTCCTCCTGGTAAGTGCTATGGGAGCTGACTCTAATTCAGGGATCTATTACAACAGGGTAAAGGGGGATATCGAGAATGCCATTCAGCAGATTGATCTTCCTTCTGTGGTGATCCTCCGCCCTTCCCTTCTCATGGGCAAACGAAAGGAATTCAGGCTGGGGGAACGCTTTGCCCAGGCTGTCATCGGTGCCAGCGGTTTTCTTTTTATGGGCGGATTGAAGAAATATAAACCCATTCAAGCCGGAAAGGTAGCATCAGCCATGGTTGCAGCAGCAAAGGCAAATACCGGGAGCATCCGGATACTGAATTCAGATGAAATGCAGGATGCCGGTTCCTGGAATTGATTGCGCATGAGGTGTTAGGAGCTAATTCTGAAATTTCAGCTTAAGGGTTGTTTCATCTTCTTCATTTTTATCGCATATTTGTAATATCAGTAGTCTTTGGGATCACAGAAATTCTCATGTGAATCCTTCCAAAAACCCATTTTATGCAAACTATTCCCGATTTCTTTGAACAGAGTGTACTCTCATTCCCTGACAATATCTATATGCTTGAGAAGTCAGGCAGTGAATACCAGGGGACTTCCTATCGTGAGACTTTGAAGCTGGTTAATCAGTTTGCAGCTGGACTTTTTTCTCTCGGGCTAAAAAAAGGTGACCGTGTTGCCTTATTATCCGAAGGCAGGAATGCGTGGATCATCAGTGAGCTGGGTATCCTGTATTGCGGTGCTATCAACGTCCCCATGTCAGTTAAACTAGCTGAACCCGAAGAAATCAGGTATCGTATCAGCCATTCAGGATCCAGGTTTGCAATTGTTTCGGAAAAGCAGGCTGATAAGGTCCGGGATGCATGGAAAGACCTCCCGGCCTTGGAATATCTTATCCTTATAGATGGAAAGGCCGATGAATCAAGGAAAGAAATCGCCTTTGTCAAAGTGCTGGAACTTGGAACAAATTTCATGGCTTCTAACCCGGGAGTTATCGAAAATTCAACAAAATCCATTCATCCGAATGATCCGGCCAACATTTGCTATACTTCAGGTACAACCGCTGCTCCCAAGGGTATTGTACTTTCCCATAACAATTATGTGGCGAATGTACTTCAGTCCTATACATTGATGGATATTCCCCCTTACTGGACAACCCTCGCCATCCTTCCCTGGGACCATGCCTTCGCCCATACAGCCTGCATATATTGCATGATGGGTAAAGGTGCCTCGCTGGCTTCGGTTCAGTCAGGTAAGACCGGGCAGGAAACCATCCGTAATATCCCTGTCAATATAAAGGAAAACAAGCCTCACCTATTGATGAGTGTGCCAGCGCTGGCAACCAACTTCAGGAAGAACATCGAAAAAGGTATTCGCGAAAAAGGCCCTGTCATCAATACGCTCTTCCATCATGCATTGAGAGTAGCTTACAAATACAACAGGACAGGGTTTGATAAGGGTAAAGGACTTTCATTCCTTTATAAACCACTGGTGAATCTCTTCGATAAGATCCTTTTCAGCAAGGTGAGGGAAGGTTTCGGTGGAAGGCTTGAATTTTTTATTGGAGGTGGTGCATTGCTTGACATAGAACTCCAGCGATTCTTCTATGCCATCGGTATGCCAATGTTCCAGGGTTATGGCCTGACAGAAGCTTCACCTGTGATATCCTCAAATTCCAAGGCAAAACACAAACTTGGCTCTTCGGGGGTACTGGTCAAAAATATGGAATTGAAGATTTGTGATGATAAAGGCAATGCCCTGCCAGTAGGTGAAAAGGGAGAGATAGTGATAAAGGGGGAAAATGTGATGCTTGGCTATTGGGAAAACCCTGAAGCATCTGCTGAATCCCTCAGGGATGGATGGCTCTTTACAGGTGACCTGGGATATATGGATTCCGATGGATTTCTTTATGTGCTGGGACGGTTCAAGAGCCTTTTGATCGCTGATGATGGTGAGAAATACAGCCCGGAAGGAATTGAAGAGGCTTTTATTGCGCAGAGTGAGTACATCGACCAGTGCATGCTGTACAATAATCAAAGTCCCTATACTATTTGCCTTATGGTTCCCAACCGGGAAGCGCTTAAGAGGCATCTTAGCCATAAGCATCTCAGTCCAACAAGTCCTGAGGGTATTAGGGAGGCTTTGCATATGCTGGAAAAAGAGCTGCAGCATTACAAGGGACACGGGCATTACAATAAGATGTTCCCCCAGCGCTGGTTACCTGCTGCAGTAGGAATCCTGAGCGAATCTTTCACTGAAGAAAACCACCTCATGAATTCCACTATGAAAATGGTGCGAGGCAAGATAACAGACCGTTATCAGAAGAGGATCCAAAAACTGTATACATCCGAAGGAAAAGACTTCTTTAATGAGGAGAATTTGAAGGCGATGGGCGAACTGCTGGGATAAATTGATGGGACCGGGGACGCTGGGAAAAAGGGATGGGGAGATCCTGGGATTGGAGGAAATTTTTCGCAATACCGGAAAATAGAACGCGGAGTCCGCTGATAAATGCACGGATGAACACAGAATATTATTCCGCGATGATCAGCGTCTGCCAGCTGGCGGATCAGCGTTCCATTTTTATAGCTTTTTTTAAAGTAAATGAAAAAAGGCTGTCCATTCAGGAACAGCCTTTTGAGTATATGGAGTTTACGTTAGTTATGGTAGTTGGAGATATTTAGTCCCCGAGTGAGTTCCTTTCTGCCAGTCGATACGGAAGCGTGTAGGGCACTCATCGCCAGTGATCGGCTCATTGTTGTTATTGTATCCAAAAGTGATAGTTGCACTCTTGTTATCGGAAGGGATTTGGTGAACTTTAACACCTAAAACCGGGTCCCATCCGCACTGCTGCCTGAGCACAACGCTTTGGGTAATCTGTGTATAGAATTGTTCACCCTTGCGATTTAATCCCCAGGTTACCAGGTTAGAATAATCCCCGGCAGTTCCCAGGCCATCGACAGTCATGAGCAAATTTCCCTGGGTACCGGTATACGTGCGTTGGCGGGCAATATTCCAGTTTCGGGTGTCACCATTATCAAAAGTGATTTGCATACTGCCGGTTTGCTGATGTGTAACTGAGGGCACCAACGGATTGCCTACCTGCCATATAAATCCTCCGTTAACATTTACAAAAGTTTTGGTACCGTTAAGGGTAATGGACCGTCCTGTTGCTACGCGGGTAACCGAAAAGTTGATATACCTGTATCTAATCGTTGCCCCAGCCTGTCCCCAATGAGTCCCAACTTTCTTCTTGATCTCGATCTGACCGGTCCTGTTACGGGTACCATTACAGTTTAATCCGTTATACGTAATCAGAATTGTGATTGTATCATTGCTGACAGCAACCGAGTCAACCGTAGCATTGCATGGCAGGCCCTCAGTCGACTTAAGTAAAGAATGATACGATAATACGTTTTCTACATCCTGTGTAGCATCATCCATAACAGCTTCAGCATTGTTTTCATCATTACTTAGCTGCTCCATGGATGAAGAATCAGAATTACCTTCATCGATTTTATCTTTCTTGCATCCGGTAAGTGATAGGACAGACACAGTGAAGAAGAGAATTGCCAATGGGAAAATGGTTCGAGTTTTCATAAGCGTGGTCGGATTGAGATTATTATTTATTTGGTGATTTCAGGATTAACATGTTACCTATAATACACATCAAACAAGTTATACCCTTATCGATTAATCAATTATTTTGTAAATATTTTCTGATTTTATTCCAACGGTTTATAAATCAACAATTTAAATTCATTTATTATCGCTGCTTAAGTTGAAGGTCAAATCATTATCACCTTAAATTCAGGCATTGGGATTATCTACTTCCCTCCTACTGTTAGGATCATAGAATTTACTGAGCAGGCCGAAAAATAACCGACAGCTCCATTACTTAAATTGGTAGGCACATTGGCCGATGCTGTTGTAAAATAACCGCCATGCCAGGTAGTTTCCAGCAATAAAGCACGGAGAAAAGCTGCATATTCAGTAGTAAGGGAATACCTTCTTTCCACCAAAATGGTTCCAGCCGGGAAATAGACTTTCTCAGTTGCCGGGGCGAAGATCTCACTTACATCAAGGGTAGGAAGTGAGTAGTAAATTAACCTGGCATGTGTTGAAACCGAATCTGATGATGCATAGCCGGGCAGATGAGACCAATCCAGGATAAGTTCGTACATGGCGGGGGGGTCCGGTGTATAGACATCTGCTACCGATTCTACTGAATACAATCCGTTTGATGAATTCCATACAAATTTAGCCGGAGTAAAAGAAACCACTCCTGATGCTATTTTAGCTTTCGCAGTATACACTTTATTTGAACTGTTGACCAGAAGAGAATACTCACTATTTACCTGGCCCGCAAATGCAGTTTCGGATACATATGTGCCGGGATCCAATACTTTTTCACGTAAATGATAAACATTGCCATCACTGCTTATTATCACATCTGCCCCGCTCAACGGGAGAGGCACCTGGTTCAAAGTATCAAAGGATTCGGTCAGGTGGATGGATTGTTTCTTCGTTTCATCCGTTATCATTCCATCAACAACCACTACCGGGGTTTTCTTCTCCTGTAACGGCCACTTCGTCTCCTTTTCGCAGGCAGCGAGGAGGAGGAGCAGGAGCAGGAGGTAGTGTTGTGTCATTTGGTGGTAGTGGGGTAAGGTGGTCATTCAATAGTCATTCGGTGGTCATTCGATAGTCATACAATAGTCATTCGGTGGTCATACAATAGTCATTCGGTGGTCATTCGATA